>NZ_JADGMQ010000003.1 GCF_016124105.1 Aquamicrobium zhengzhouense | reverse complement strand
CGCGCAACAAAGCCACCAGTCGGCCTCTATTGCCGCACTTCCCAGCGCGGATCTTGCCAGCGCCGACATCGGCCACAGATCGAAATCCCCATAGCCACCCACTATGGCCCGCGGGTTCCTGCATGAGAGGCTTTCGTACGCCTGCCGGCACCCGAAACCCTTCACCATGACGGACATCCGACTGAAGTTGTTATCGTCGTGCGCTACCACTTGACGGAGACGCATTTTCGTCGTCGGATGAAACATCCTTGCAGAACCGGCAAAGCAGCGTAGTCGCAGGCGGAGCGTATCTCCCGGCAGCCTGTCGTGATCCTCAACCGTTCGCTGGAGGTTTCCATGACGTTGATCCTGCTCGCCATCTCCCTGACCATCAGGGCCTGCGTGATCGCCTACAATCTCGCGATCTACTCTTTGCCCGTCATGGCAGCCATCACTGCCGCGCAATACGCCTGGGGCGCGGGAGCCGGAGTCCTGATGTCGGGCTTCGCCGCTGGCGCCGCCGCCCTGCTGTCGATCGCCCTCGTGATCGGGGTTCTCGGCTTAGCCAAAAACCCGGTCCTGCGCTTCATCGCACTTGTTCTCTTCGCGGTGCCCGCCGTCATCGCCGGCTATGCGCTTGTCTATGGCATCACGAAAAACGCCATCGACTCGACGATTGCGCTCAATCTGCTTGGCGGCATCGGCGGCCTTGTCATCGGCGTCTCGGCCATCATCAATCTGAACACGCTCGGCGAGTCGGTCTTCTCGCGCTGAAACGGGGATTGCGAACGTCCGCTTCCAAGGAGAAAACCCGGCGGCTAGCGCCGCCGGGCCCCGGGTTTCCGCACAGATGCCGGACAGGCATGTCATCGTCGCCCTTGCCACAACCGATCTCAGACCGCTCAGCCCGGCCTGGAAATCTGTCGTCGGCATGATCCCGCAACCGTAGCGGTCAACCCCTGCGGCGTCGGACGCTTCATTCCGGGAGTGCAGCCACGAACACCTTCATTGCCGCTTCTCGCGATGTCGCGGAACCGGGCCTTTCGCCGTCGAAACCGGGACAGTGCCCTGCCGTGCCCGGAAATCCGATAGCTGCGTCGTTCTCATCCCGGACGACATAGCCTTCCTACAGGCAGCCCGAGGAGTGGCCGGGAAGAAGAAGACGGGTGGGCCGGTGCTGTACCGAATGGTCCGGGTTCGGGAGCCTGTCTGTTTGCTGTTGCCCGCAAGGACGATGGTTCTGCGGCGCGTGCCCGTATTCGTGCTTTCAGAGGCACCAATCCCTCCGACTGACTGATCCCCTAAGTCCGTTCGGTTTCCACCAGCAACCCCCCGCGGCTCCCAGCCGTGTTGCCGCGCAAGCGCGGCTGCCCGCCCCACCTGGGGCCTTAGGGGCAAGCTGCCGAAAGACCGGCAGTTGCAGGAGTCTCCCGACGGCCTTGGCCGGGTCTCGTCGGAGGGATGGTCCCTCCGAGAAGCAACGGAGACTTGAAAATGCAGAACATCGTCATCCTCGCCGGCAACATTGGTCAGGCCCCCGAAACCCGCACCACCCAGGGCGGCACCGGTATCACCCAATTCACCCTGGCCACCTCGCGCCCCCGCTACTCGGAAGGCCGCGTCGTCCGCGACGAGAACGGCTATCGGGTCCAGGACACGGAATGGCACCGCATCACCTGCTTCAACGGCCTCGGCAAGACGGTCCAGCAGCATTGCGACAAGGGCATGAAGGTTCTGGTTCGCGGCCGCATCCACTACACGAAGTGGACCGATCAGCAGGGCGTTGACCGCTACGGTTGCGAGATCATCGCCGAGACGGTCGATTTTCTGAGCCGGGCCAAGCAGACCGAGAACGACGACGGCAAGTTCATCGACGACGATGACATCCCGTTCTAAGCGGGAAGCCCGGAACCCGGCGGCGCAAGCCACCGGGTTCCTAATGTTCGCTTACGACCGCACCCGCAGGCGACAGATCCCTTCCCCTCATCCCATCCCTCTTTCCCTTCCCTGTTCTGGTGACCTCGATTCTCAAGCTATGGGGCCAAGATCTGCTGGCGACCGAATCAGACTCCGCGCGATGGGGCGAAATCTCGCTGTAAAAGGCAGTTCCGCCTCGATTCCGGGTGGCGCTCACCCCAAGAACGACTAAAATAGTCGTAGTTCTGGAGTGCGTGCAGGTCTCGGTGGGAGGTGATCATGTATGATCACCGCCCGACAATCGCGGGCCGCGCGTGCGTTGCTGGGTTGGACACAGGAGACGCTCGCTGACAAGGCCCGAGTATCGCTGACCGCACTTAAACGCCTCGAATCCGAGAACCGGCTAGAGGTGTTTGAGTCCACGCGCGATGAAGTGCGCCGCGCACTCGAGGCCGCCGGGATCGTTCTCCTGTCGACGGACAAGGGCGAAGGAGTGTTGCTCCTGCATGACAGGATCGATGCCCAAAGGTAGCGTCGCGGCCTGGGCGTTGACCTGCTCTCGTTAAAAAGAATGGCTATCTCTCACCAGAGATGGTTAACAAACACGTTACCCGATCGTGAGCGAGTGATGGGACGCGCGACGCCGACATTTCTGGATGAACCACCGTCCAGCCAGACGCTGACGTCCTATGATCGCGAGCACATGAAGCTCTACATGCGGCTGCTCGATGCCGAGCGCGATGGCGCTGACTGGCGTGAGGCGGTGCGAATCCTCTTCGGCCTCGATCCCGCTCGGGACCCCGAGCGCTGTCGTTCCATCCATGACGCGCACCTTTCCCGCGCGCACTGGATGACGGAGTACGGCTATCGCGAACTGGTCCGCGAAAGCCAGCGGAAGGCGTGAGCGTGATGCGCCGCACGCATCGCCTGTTGACCTTCACCTGACTTCCCCGATTCAACCCGAGCGGGAATCGTAGATATCCCAACTTCCTGGGCTGAAACTTGGGAGACTGCGATGACCCCCGATGCATCGACCTGGCGTTCTTCGGAATATGACCATCTGGATAGGTTGACCGCATCCGATCTGGCCTGGGAATGGCTCCGCCGCAACGACGCCTATGACGCAGATTTTGAAGCTGTGGCCTCTGACCCTGGAGACCCCGAACCGCTGACCGATCGAATCCGGCAACGGTGGGGGTTGCGATTTCCCCGTCGATCCACTGATCTCGTCTCCTGATGCTCCCGTCTTCTGGCTCCCGCAGCAGGACACCAGCGTCGTCGTCCTGACGGAGGCCCCGCCGGAACTCGGCGCCAGCCCCGTTTCTGAGCCGGTCGAGCCATGGCGAGACGATACGCCAATTGGCGATGATGACGCAGCATTCCGCTTCGCCCTCAGGAACGGACAACGGCTCCAGATCATCGACTGCGCGATCGATGGGCCGGCGGTCGCCGTCATCCCCCTCGGTGTCGAAGGCTTTGACCGGATCGAAGCCGTCTACCGATTTCTCTCCGCCTTGCACGGCCGCGCCATCCCACCAGACACGCGCTTGACGCGTCAGCAGCGCGCCCGTCAACGCAGAATGCTCCGCGCCTTCGACGGTGAACGGGCTGGCGCGACGCAGCAGGAAATCGCCGAAGTCCTTTTCAACATCACGCATCTCGGCCGCGACGAATGGCAGGCTGCGTCCGCGCGTCATCGCATCAAGACGCTCCTGCGCGACGCCCGTGCCATGGTCGCTGGCGGCTATCGAACACTCCTGCGTCATCGCCGTCCACGTTAGCCCGATTCCGCGCGCCCGATGGTGGGCGATTTCGATACCTCCCAACTTCGCCCTGCAACTTGCCGGTCCTTCTTCGCCACCGTGGTCGTTGCCCGCCGCTGATCCGCAGCGGCCGTCCCAACACCACGGAGGCCCGACCCATGCCGCACGAACCCGTCGTCTTGCCGCCCCGCTTTCTGCGCACCAAGGAAGCCGCCGAGCTTCTCAGCCTCTCGGCGCGCACTCTCGAAAAGCACCGCACCTACGGAACCGGCCCGGCTTATCGCAAGCTCGGCGGCCGTGTCGTCTACGCCATCGACGATCTCGAAACCTGGGCTGATCGCGGCGCGGTGACATCCACCTCTGATCCGCGTGGCTCCGTCCTGCCTGCCAAGCGCCATGCGTCCCTTCCGTCCGGCCCGCGGGTCGGACGCTACGCTCGCTGATCGCGGTCGGTTCCCTTCATGGCGGTGAGACATCGATCTCCTTCCGAGCGCGGGCAACTCGACCTGTTCAGGGCGCTCCCCGGCGATTTCGCGCCACGAGACGCGCAGGATCTCATGGCCTATCCCTTTTTCTCCCTTTCCAAGACCCATCGCATTGCACCGATCGATTTCTCGGCCGGTGATATTGCGATCCGCGTCGAAGCCGTTCCCGATCACGGCATGGCGACGATCTGGGACGCCGACGTCCTGATCTGGGCGGCGAGCCAGATCGTCGAGGCTCGCGACGCCGGGCTTCGCACCTCGCGGCTCATGGTCGCCACACCTTACGAAATCCTCCGCTTCATCGGGCGCGGCACCTCGGCGCGTGATTATCGGCGCCTGAAGGCCGCACTCGACCGACTCCAGTCCACCACTGTCACCACCACGATACGCCAGCCGGCGGAAGGTCGGCGCCACCGCTTCTCCTGGATCAACGAATGGAAGGAGCGCACCGATCGCCACGGCAAGGCCAACGGCATCGAGATGATCGTGCCGGACTGGTTCTATCAGGCGGTCCTCGATGATGCGCTCGTGCTCACCATCGACCGCACCTATTTCGATCTGACCGGCGGGCTCGAACGCTGGCTCTACCGGATCGTCCGCAAACACGGTGGACGCCAGCGCAAAGGCTGGCGCTTCGATTTCCGTCACCTGCACCAGAAATCCGGCAGCCTTTCGCCGTTCAAGCGCTTTGCCTTCGAGCTGCGCGACATCATCCGGCGACAGCCGCTGCCCGGTTATGCGCTGTTCCTGGAGATCGAGATCGGCGGCCGCGCGCTGCTCGCCTTCGAGCCGATCCTGTCCTGTGGAAAACCTGTGCAAGGCGTCGTGCCATTCGGAACCCGCAAAGGCGTGCCATCGGGAACCCGGGTCGCGTGCTATGAGGAACCGAAACCGACCCTAACATCTGACAAAAAAACACGAAATCTCGCCCTTAACTTAGAGTCTAACGTAGACTCTAACCTTGAAGAGCGCGCGCGCGATGTGGAAAACCTCATCCGCGACGCCGCCAGGAGCCTCAGCACAGCCGCGAGGAAAAGGGGATCTGTTGCCCCTTCACTGTCCCGGTCGGTCCCCGATCGAGGCGACGCTGGCGCATCCGATGATCCCGATACGCCCCGCCTTCCTCCCGATCCATCGGGAGGACGCCGATGATCGTCGCGCTTCTCAACCAGAAAGGCGGTGTCGGCAAGACCACGCTGGCGTTGCACCTCGTCGGTGAGCTGGCGCAGGGCGGAAAGCGCGTCACCCTGGTCGACGCCGATCCGCAAGGATCGGCACTGGACTGGTCGCAGCAACGCGTGCGTGAGGGTCTGCCGCGCCTGTTCGGCGCCGTCGGCCTGGCACGCGATACGCTGCATCGTGAAGCCCCGGAGATCGCCCGCGATGTCGATCATGTCGTCATCGACGGACCGCCGCGTGTCGCCGGGCTCATGCGCTCTGCGCTACTTGCCGCCGACCTCGTGCTGATCCCGGTGCAGCCATCGCCATTCGATGGCTGGGCCTCGGCCGAGATGCTTTCCCTCCTCACGGAGGCCCGCATCTACCGGCCCCAGCTCGCCGCCCGTTTCGTCCTCAATCGTTGCGCCGCACGCACCGTCATCGCCCGCGAGACGGCCGAGACATTGGCCGATCACGATCCGCCGGTGCTCAACTCCACCATCGGCCAGCGCGTCGTCTTCGCCGATGCCGCGCAGACCGGGCGGCTCGCAAGCGAGATCGGCCGCCAATCTCCTGCCGCGCGTAAGGTCGCCACTCTCACCGATGAGATCGCGCGGCTGGGCATCGGGAGGGTCGACCCATGACCATCCTGACCGGCGACTGCCGCGAAGAAATGCCCTGGCACGCCCCCTTCGACATGATCCTCGCCGATCCGCCTTATGGCGATACGTCACTCACCTGGGACCGGCGCGTCGAGGGCTGGGTCACACTGGCGCGCACCGCCCTCCGACCGACCGGCTCGCTCTGGGTCTTCGGCTCGTTGCGCAGCTTCATGGCGACAGCCGACCGTTTCGCCGACGCCGGGTTTCGGATCGCCCAGGAGATCGTCTGGGAGAAGCAGAACGGCACCGGCTTTCATGCCGACCGCTTCAAGCGGGTGCATGAATTGGCCGTTCAGTTCTACCCGGCCGAGACGGCATGGCGGGACATCTACAACGACGTCCAGACCACGCCGGATGCGACAGCCCGTACCGTGCGGCGCAAGCAGCGTCCGCCCCATACCGGCCAGATCGACGCCGGCCACTATGTCAGCCACGACGGCGGGCCACGCCTCATGCGCTCGGTCATCTATCTGCGCAACTGCCATGGCCGCGCCATCCACCCGACCGAGAAGCCGTCGGCTCTGCTGGAAATCCTGATCCGCACGAGCTGCCCGGTAGGCGGTCTGGTCGGCGACTGGTTCGCCGGTTCAGGCGCGGCCGGGGAAGCCTGCCGGCTTTCCGGCCGGCGCTATCTCGGCTGCGAGATCGACCCTGACATGGCCGAGCGTGGGCGGGCGCGCATCGCCAGCGTGCTGCCGTTCCATGACGGAGTTTCGTCATGACGGCGCGCAACGGGAAGCGCGGCTTCGCCGCCCGTCCGGTCGATCCCGATAGCTGGATCAGGGCCGGTGACACGCCGCTGGAACGCAGCGGCGATGCCGCGGTCTATTCCGCCCGCCTGACGATCGACATCACGCCCGAGCTTCGCGGGCGAATCAAGATCGCAGCGATCAGACGCGGCGGCACCGTCACCGACATGCTGCGCGAACTGCTCGCGCGCGAATTTCCCGACACATCAGGAGACCGCTCATGATCGGCGCCGCAGCCCATGAAGACGATCTGACCCGCGTGGAACTGACGTGGGTGGAGAAGAAGGTCGAATACTGGATCAGGTTCGGCCACGAAGCCGGAACGCAGATTCTCGACCGCAACCGCCGCATCGTTTCCTTCCGTCCCGGCGCCGTCTTCGCATTCGTCCGCTGGGCGGCGAACGACTACGGCACCGTGATCTCGCGCATCGACATCCTGCGCGCCGTCGCGCCCGGCTGCGCCTATCAGACGCTGCCCTTCGTGCGTCCCGGCGGCGAAATCCTGCTGAAGGCGGAAAGCTGGCCGAAGGTCGAGGATGTCCTTCGTCATGTCGATGCGATCGAAGCCCTCGGCGTCGATCCCGCCGAGGCCGATCACGATCACTGGCGCCATGTCGCCCACTGGATGAACGCAGGCGAAACGCCGCATCCCTACACAACCGAGCGCCATCAGGCGTGGCTCCGGCGCCGGGAGATCGCACCATGAACCGCGCCGGCTATGTCATCGTGACGGCGGCTACTACGCTGGGGATCGCCATTGCCGGATTCGTTCCGACGGCGCCAAGGCTGGTCTGGAACGCATCGGCCAGCGTGCCGATCGGGTTCTACACCATCGCATCCACCGAGCGGATCGAGGTGCCCGATCTGGTCGCCGTCATGCCGCCCGAACCCTTCACCTCCTTCATGGTGGAGCGCGGCTACGTCGCACGCGACGTGCCGCTTCTGAAACGCGTCCTCGGCCTGCCCGGACAACGCGTGTGCCGCGATGGCCCCGCGATCACGGTCGATGCCGTTCCGCTTGGCGAGGCCCGCCTGCGCGACAGCCGGGGCCGAGCCCTGCCGATCTGGCAGGGCTGCCGCACCATCGCCGAGGGCGAGATTTTCCTAATGAACCTCGACGTCGGCGACAGCCTCGACGGCCGCTACTTCGGCCCGTTCCCCGCATCGGCGGTGATCGGCCGGGCCACCCCGCTTTTCACCGACGAGGACGGCGACGACCGCTTCGTCTGGCGCGCGCCGACGCGGTGACGGCGCGTCCACAGCGGAGCGTGCGAACGCCCCGCATCTGTTCCACCGCATAGGAAAGGAGCCTCCAATGGCACTGATCGGACAATTCACCCGCACCCCGTCCGGCTATTCCGGGCGTGTCCGCACACTCTCGCTGGACATCGAGCTGGCATTCGTTCCGACCGAGAACGCGGACGCCGAGAAGGCACCCGCCTATCGCATTCACCTCGGAGATGACGATGGGCCGGAAGTCGGCGCGGGCTGGAAACACTCCGGCGAACGCGCGGGCACCTTCATCTCTGTGCTGCTCGACGACCCCGTCTTCGAGCAGCCGATCCGCGCCCGCCTGTTCCAGTCGGACGAAGACGGCCGCGACTGGGGCCTGCACTGGATCCGTCAGAAAAAGCGCGACGAACAGGAATGATCATGATCATCTCCTGCACTTGTCCCGCCACCGAGAGATGCGGCGTTCGTCGCCGCATCATCCTTCTTCTTCTTTTCGGCCTCTTCAGCTCAGCCATCGCGACGTCGCCCGTTGTGGCGCAGACCGCCATCCTGGTTCGTGCCGTCGCCGCGCATTCGCACAACGCCTATATCGCCGAAGCATCGCAGCGCTTCGGCATTCCGGTGACATGGATCGTCGCGGTAATGCGGGCGGAAAGTGCGGGCGATGCGCGCGCCGTTTCCTCGGCGGGCGCAATGGGCTTGATGCAGGTCATGCCCGACACCTGGGCGGAACTGCGCAACCGCCACCGCCTCGGTAGCGACCCCTATGATCCGCGAGATAGCATCCTCGCAGGGACCGCGTATCTGCGTGAGATATGGGACCGCTACGGCAATGTGGCCGCCATGCTCGCCGCCTACAATGCCGGTCCCGGCCGCTACGACGAATACCGCGCGACGGCTCGTCCGCTACCGGCCGAAACGCGCGCCTATGTCGCTGCACTGACCCCGATCCTGCTCGGCGAGCGGCCTTCCGACGACGGCTCGGCGATCGCTCCCCCGCCCGACTGGCGCGAGGCGGCGATCTTCGTGGCGCGCGAAATTGGCGTTTCCGCTGCCGATCTCACGTCCCCCGACCGCGCGCCGGACGATACCCCCTCCCCCGTTCCGGCGACACCAGACGCAATCACCGCCTTGCAGCTGGAGGGCCTCTTCGTCGCCCGCAATGCCGGTGGGGACCGGCCATGAGCGGCTCCGCGCGGTTTCGCATCTTGTCGGGCGCTGGCGTGTCATGGAGGGCGCGAGGGGTGGCGGCAGGCACCACGACCGAAGGATGGCGAGATAAAAAGGCGCACGGTGCGCTTCGGTTGGGCGGTTGTTTTTGTTCAGGTTTCCGGCGCCTTCCGCACCGTGCGGCGCTGGCGCGCACCGTGCGCTGCGCGCCCATCTTTCTGATTTTACATGATGATTTGCACCGTGCAGGGCGACGCCATGTCCGATGAGCGCGAATTCCGCATTCGTCCGGGGCGCATCCGTTCGACCCGCGCGCAACAGGCCCGGCCCTTCATCGCCCAGGCGCTCGCCGCCGCCCAGAAGGCCGGCGGGCGCGTCTCACGCTCCGGCAAGATCACATCCGGCAGCCGCTCGCGTTTCGGGCGCGGTCAGCGCGCCAGCATCCAGGCCAATCGTCTCCTCACCGGACGCTCGCGCGTGGTCGTCATCAAGACCCGCGTGGTTCGCCACACGGCGCGCGCGGCTCCGCTCGGCGCGCACCTCGATTATCTGCGCCGCGATGGTGTGACCCGCGACGGGGAAAAGGCCCGGATGTTCGGCCCGGAAAGAGAAGACATAGACGTGCGTGCCTTTGCCGAGCGATGCCAGGACGACCGGCATCATTTTCGCTTCATCGTCTCACCCGAGGACGCGGTGGACATGGCCGATCTCAAGGATCACGCCCGCGAGCTGATGGGTCAGATGGAAAAGGATCTCGGCACGCGCCTCGATTGGGTCGCCGTCGATCACTGGAACACCGACAATCCCCATATCCACATCATCCTGCGCGGCCGCGCCGACGACGGCCATGACCTCGTGATCTCCCGCGACTACATCAAGGAGGGCATGCGCGCCCGCGCACAGGATCTCGTCACGCAGGAACTCGGCCCGCGCACCGATCTGGAGATCCACCGCAATCTCGAGCGGCAGGTCGAGGCGGAACGCTGGACACAACTCGACCGGCAGCTTGTGCGCGACGCCGGCAAGTCCGGCATCATCGACCTTGCCCCGCCCGCCGACCGCCAGCCGGACGAGTTCCATGCGCTGAAGGTGGGGCGGCTGCGCACCCTCGAAATCCGCGGGTTGGCCGGGCAGATCGGCCATTCGCAATGGTTCATCAAGCCGGAAGCCGAAACGGTCCTACGCGAGATGGGCGAGCGCGGCGACATCATCAAGCGGATGCACCGCGCCCTGACCGAACGCGGCATCGAGCGCGGTTCGGCCAGCTATGTCCTCGCCGGGGAAAGCCTCGACGTCCCCGTCATTGGCCGCCTGGTCGAGCGCGGCCTCGATGACGAGTTGAAGGGCACGGCCTATGCCGTGGTCGACGGTGTCGACGGCCGTACCCATCACATCAAGCTGCCGCATCTCGATGCCGCCGGTGACAGCCCGCCCGGCTCGATCGTCGAGCTGCGATCCTGGGAGGACCCGCAAGGGCAGCGCCGCGTCGCGCTCGCCGTGCGCGCCGATCTCGATCTTGCTGCGCAGGTCGGCGCCTCAGGCGCGACCTGGCTCGACCGGCAGGCCATTGCCCGCGATCCGATTGCGCTCTCGGATAGCGGCTTCGGCGCCGAGGTTCGTCAGGCCCTGGACGAGCGGGCCGAGCATCTGATCGGCGAGGGCTTTGCCGAGCGGCAGGGCGGACGTGTCGTCTTCGCGCGCCGGCTGCTCAGCACCTTGCGCCAACGCGAACTCGACAGTCTCGGCGAGAAGCTGGCGGCCGAGACCGGCATGTCCTTCGAGCGCGCCGCCAGCGGCGAATATGTTGCCGGCTCCTATCGCCAGCGTTTCGCGCTGGCCTCCGGCCGCTTCGCCATGATCGACGACGGCCTGGGCTTCCAGCTCGTGCCCTGGTCGCCCTCTCTCGAAAAACAGATCGGCCGCCACGTCTCCGGTGTCGCCCGCGACGATGGCGGCGTCGATTGGGACTTCGGGCGCAAGCGCGGCCTCGGTCTCTAGCCTCGATCGGAAAGGAACTACGCCATGTCCGCGACCAAAATCCTCTGGGGACAGATCGCCGTCGTCTTCCTCATCATCCTCGCCACCACCTGGGGCGCGACGCAGTATGTCGCCTGGAGCCTCGGCTATCAGGCGCAGCTCGGGCCGCCCTGGTTCGTATTGTTCGGCACCCCGATCTATTATCCGCCCGCGATCTTCTGGTGGTGGTACTTTTACGAAGCCTACGCGCCGCCGATCTTCGCCAAGGGTGGGATCATCGCGGCCTCGGGCGGTTTCATCGCCATCGCGGTCGCCATCGGCATGTCGGTCTGGCGGGGGCGTGAGGCCAAGAACGTCGCCACCTATGGCTCGGCGCGATGGGCCGGGAAAGCAGAGATCAAGGCGGCGGGCCTGCTCGATCCCGATGGTGTTGTCCTCGGCAGATATGATCGCGACTATTTGCGGCACGATGGCCCGGAGCATGTGCTGTGCTTTGCCCCGACACGATCCGGCAAGGGCGTCGGCCTGGTCGTCCCCTCGCTTCTCACCTGGCCGGGCTCGGCCATCGTCCACGACATCAAGGGGGAGAACTGGCAACTCACCTCGGGGTTCCGATCACGTCATGGCCGGGTGCTGCTCTTCGACCCGACCAACCCCAAATCCTCGGCCTACAATCCGCTGCTCGAGGTTCGCCGCGGCGAGTGGGAAGTGCGCGACGTCCAGAACATCGCCGACATCCTCGTCGACCCGGAAGGCAGTCTCGACAAGCGCAACCATTGGGAAAAGACCTCCCATTCGCTCCTCGTCGGCGCCATCCTCCATGTGCTTTACGCCGAACCCGACAAGACCCTGGCGGGTGTCGCCAAATTCCTGTCCGATCCTAAGCGGCCGGTGGATTCCACGTTGCGCGCCATGATGAAGACCCCGCATCTGGGCGAAGCGGGGCCGCATCCAGTCGTCGCCAGCGCCGCGCGCGAGCTGCGCAACAAGTCCGAGAACGAACGCAGCGGCGTGTTGTCGACGGCGATGTCCTTCCTCGGCCTCTATCGCGATCCGGTCGTGGCCGAGGTCACACGGCGCTCCGACTGGCGGATTAGCGATATTGTGGGCGGCGATCAGCCGACCACACTTTACCTCGTCGTGCCGCCCTCCGACATCAACCGCACCAAGCCGCTGATGCGATTGCTGCTCAATCAGATCGGTCGCCGTCTGACCGAGGATCTGCAAGCGAATGCCAGCCGGCATCGGCTGCTCTTGATGCTCGACGAGTTTCCCGCGCTTGGGCGACTCGATTTCTTCGAGACCGCGCTGGCCTTCATGGCCGGCTACGGCCTGAAATCCTTCCTGATCGCGCAGTCGCTGAACCAGATCGAGAAAGCCTATGGTCCGAACAACTCGATCCTCGACAATTGCCATGTCCGGGTCAGCTTCGCCACCAACGACGAGCGCACCGCGAAACGGGTGTCGGACGCGCTCGGCACCGCCACCGAGATGAAGGCGATGAAAAACTACGCCGGCCACCGGCTGTCCCCCTGGCTCGGGCATCTCATGGTCTCGCGCTCGGAAACCGCGCGCCAGTTGCTGACGCCGGGCGAAATCATGCAACTCCCCCCACATGAGGAAATCGTCATGGTGGCGGGCATTCCCCCGATCCGGGCGACGAAGGCGCGCTATTACGAGGATGCCCGGTTTCGGGAGCGTGTTCTGTCACCGCCTGAATTGAAAGGCCCCGAAGGAACGCGGCCCGACGACTGGACCACGCTTCCGATCCCCGCGCGACCGGAAGGCGCCACGGATCACGATGGCCAGAGGACCGATGGTGAAGATCCGACCGAATCCGAGCGCCGGTTGCAGCCTGAACTCAGTCGCGTGAAGCCCGTGGAGAAGAAGAAGCCGATCGAGAACGAGTTCGAGATCGCGCTGCCTGATGAAGTTGAGGAAGAAGCCACGCAAAATCGGCGCATGATCCGCCAGGTGCAGGGCATTGCCCGGCAGGTTGCCATGGACCCGAACGACGGCATGGAGCTGTAGCGCCATGGCCAATCGCGGGAAGAAGAAAAAACTCACCGTCTATCTGGACCCCGATGTCGAAAAAGCCCTGACCGAATTTGCCGCGCGGCGGGCTCAGTCGCAGTCGATGATCGGCGAGGCAGCCATCGCCTCATTCCTGTCTCCCGATGATGCCGAACGTCGAGAGGCCATCGTTGCTAAACGACTCGATCAAATCGACCGCCGCATCACCCGGATGGAGCGTGACGTCGGTATCGCTGTCGAAAGCCTGGCGGTATTCATCCGCTTCTGGATCAATACGACACCGGCATTGCCCGAGCCCGCAGCACAGGCGGCACGGGCCAAAGCCAACGAGCGTTATGAAGCGTTCATCACAGCACTCGGCCGGCGTCTCGCCCAGGGACCGAAGCTTCGGCAGGAGGTTTCCGAAGACGTGGTCCAATCGGATGGATGACACGCGGATCGTTCCGCATAAGTCATGCGATAGCTTCCAACAACCATGCAGTCAGGAACATGCCGCAGCCGAAGATGGAGTGGCCCAGTACGCTCTTTAGCCGCGCAACATTCGGCTTTGGGGTCCGCGAGGCCGCGATCCCTATACCCATACCGGGCATCATCACGAAGTAGGGCAGGACGAGCAGCCCCAGGACGAGGATCATGGGCGGCACAATCCGGGGGGATTCCAGCCAGCCGGTGCCCCAGATCGCGACTAGCAGCAGTCCGTATCCGGCGCCGATGAGATAGTGGAATACCCATCCGAGCGCATGTTCGCCCGGCACCGGCATCGCCCGTTTCAGGTCGCGCTGGACGAACTGGCCTTTGGGCATGTGGCCCAGCCAGCGGCCGACCATCCGCCAGTCGGTCGCCGGCACGCCGAAGAAACGCTCCATCAGAAAAGAAATCAGATCCAGAATCGCCGTACCACCAATGCCGACGAGCACTGCTGCGACTATGATATCTATTGCCTCGGTCATTATCTATCCTTTTGCATAGCAAGCGGCGCTCCAATGGAGCGAAATCGCACCGCTATTGAAAATGTGCCGTGTGCCTCTGTTAGATTGCGGCACGACTTGAGCCCTACGTGGGTTCCATCTGGAGCGAGTCGGGCGTGCGGGTCGTTGTCATAGAGAAGCGAGCAACCCGCTGGGGACAGGATGCGCGTATGCGCGCGTCAGTCCGACTTGGCGAAGAATCGGACAAGCAGAACGACGAAGGTCACGATGCCCCCGAAGAACAGGATGCCTGTAACCGGGCCGAGCGCCATCATCCAGCCCATCTCGCTCCACATGGTGGTCATGGGATGGGTTCCGGCCTGCACAGCTTCGAACATGTGCGCATGACGCGGGGCGTTGGCCCGCATCAGGAACATCAGCGCGATGCTGGAGATGAGGGCGATGGCAGCGCCGGTCGCCGTCTTTGCAGTCTTGGTCATGATTTTCTCCTGGTTGGCAGCGGCGATCTCCGCTGAACGCGGACATTTGCCAGGGAGAATGTCACCCAAGTTTTTCGGTAAAGGCGATAATTGTGACAGGATGTGTCAAGCACGGTGCCTGCCAAAGTCGGTTACAACTTTTCCCGGCAATCCGATCACTTCTCGACTAGAAACAACGTCATGCGAGATGGCCCTCACATATTGATCGTCGACGATCATCGCGAAATCCGCGACCTGGTCTCACGTGCCCTCGCCAGGGAGGGTTTTCGCGTCAGCGTAGCCGCCGATGGCCGGGAAATGCGCAGGGTCATGGCCGACGCGCGCATCGACCTCATCATCCTCGATCTGATGTTGCCCGGCGAGGACGGGTTTTCGCTCTGCCGGGCCCTGCGCGCGGAATCGGATGTCCCGATCATCATGCTGACCGCCAAGGGAGACGAGATCGACCGCGTCGTCGGTCTCGAACTCGGCGCTGACGACTATGTCGCCAAGCCCTTCGGCAGCCGTGAGCTGATCGCCCGGATCAGGGCGGTTCTGCGCCGGACCCGCAACGACGGTGCCACTGAGCGCACCAACCGCGCGGAAGGCTATCGCTTCGACCGTTGGCGGCTCGATACCGGCGCACGGGAACTGTTACGCGAGGATGGGGTCACGGTTCCCCTGAGCACTGGGGAGTATGATCTGCTGCTGGCGCTGGTCCAACGCCCCAGCGAGTGCTGAGCCGCGACCAACTCCTGGACCTGGCCCGAGGCCGCGCAGCCAATGCCTTCGATCGCAGCATAGACACCCAGGTCAGCCGCCTGCGTAAGAAGCTGGAACTCAACCCCAACGAGCCATCGATCATCAAGACTGTGTGGGGCGGCGGCTATCTGTTCGCCCCCGAGGTGAGCAACGAATGAGGCGCTTCATTCCCCGCAGCCTGTTCGGCCAGACTCTGTCCGTCCTGCTGGCCGGGCTCATCGCCTCCCATTTGGTCGGCTCGTGGATATACAGTATGGACCGCAGCCAGATCGTGCGCGCGGTCGGCGGGGCGGTGATCGCCCAGCGCATCACCAACCTGAGCCGCCTCGTGCAGGATGCTTCCGACGATTGGCGCGCGCGCATCGTGGCGGCCTTGAGCGATGAGACATTCAAGGTCGCATTGGCCGCCGAGCCGCCACGGACCTCGGTAACCGATGCCGATGCACCGGCTGCAGATGCATTGCGGCAGCTTCTTACCGAGCAATTGTCCACCGGTGGAAGCGGCGCGCCGTTGGTGTCGGTTTCACAGCCGCGCGGTATCATGGTCGGTCTGGCCCAGCGTATGATGGATCAGCACCCGATGATGCAAGGATTTGGCGGAATGGGTCCTCTCGCCGGGTTTCGCGAGATGCAGGTTGCCGTTCCGCTGCAGGATGGACAATGGCTCGTCTACTCCACCGTCCTGCCGGACAGCGGCGGCGCCTTCTCGCTGCGCTTCCTCATCTCGATGGGGGTCATGGTGTTCATCACCCTTTTGGTGGCGATCTGGGTGGTGCGCCGAGTAACAACTCCGCTGACAGCCCTTGGGCAGGCCGCTCAAAGGCTCGGCGAGGACCTAAACGCACCGCCGATGCCGGAGACCGGAACGGTCGAGACGCGGCAGGCCGCGCATGCCTTTAATGCCATGCAGTCGCGTTTGCGGCGCATGATCGAGGATCGCTCGCAGATGCTGGCCGCCATCTCTCACGACTTCCGCACGCCGCTGACGCTCCTGCGACTGCGGGCGGAAAACGTCGATGATCCGATCGAACGCGAGAGGATGCTTTCAACCATCGCCGATCTCGACGCGATGGTGGCGGCGACGCTCGCCTTCGCCAGCGACGGCGAGAGCCGGGCCCCCCACCGGCGGACCGATCTCACCGCTCTCATCGCCAGCATCGTCGACGACATGGCCGATGGCGGCCTTCCGGTGCGCATGGATGAGGCGCAGCCGATTGTCCTCGAATGCGACCCGGCAAGCCTGAAGCGTGCTCTGACGAATTTGATCGACAACGCGGTCAACTATGGCGGTAGCGCGGTGGTCGCGATCAGCAACTCCGCGCGCGGTATCGAGATTGCGATCGACGATTGCGGGCCGGGCATTCCCGAGGCCGAACTCAGTCATGTGTTCGAGCCGCTCTATCGGCTGGAAAGTTCCCGCAGCCGGGAAACGGGTGGAATGGGATTGGGGCTTGCAATCGCCCAGTCGATCGTCCGGGCTCATGATGGCCAGCTTACGCTTGTCAATCGGTCTGAAGGTGGGCTGTGTGCTCTGATCGTTCTACCCGCAAGCCGGTTCTGACGGACTCCGGTCGGGTCCGGGCACGCAACGGGCACCGATCGCTCAGCGGATCGAGCCGCCAGGCCTCGGTAATAAAGTCACATCATCTATCAGTCAGGTTTCAGCTCAACCCGACGCCGCTGATCTCGCTGGTAGCCCAATTCTTGTGATCAGAGCGAAAGGCCGCTTCGTCCCACAAAGTTTATCGAATCAGGTGGGTGGCGGCAGAATTCCCGGGTTCGCCACGTCGGTGATTGCGACGAGTTCAGCCTCCGCCGTTCTCCTGTATTTTTATCCCACACTACTACGACGGCCGAAACTTGTTGAAACGACCTGTTTTGCGTCTCTTTTAGTCATCCCCATCCGGGGATCGTCTCTCGCCTCCCCGGTGGAACGGGGACGAGATGGCAGGCATCAACCACAAACAGGCAACGGTGGACCGCGGCGTGCGCATGCTCCGGACGGCGCTCGGGCCTGCCATCTCAACTCTGCTGCAAGACCCGTCCGTCGTCGAGGTCATGCTGAACCCCGACGGCCGGATCTGGGTGGACCGGCTGTCCGAAGGGCTGGCCGACACGGGCGAGATACTGTCGGCCGCCGATGGCGAGCGCATCGTCCGGCTGGTCGCCCATCATGTCGGCGTCGAGGTCCATGCCCGTAGCCCGCGGGTTTCGGCGGAACTGCCGGAAACGGGCGAGCGCTTCGAAGGTCTGCTGCCGCCGGTCGTCGCAGCCCCGGCCTTCGCCATCCGCAAACCCGCCGTCGCCGTATTCACGCTAGACGACTATGTGTCGGCCGGCATCATGTCCGCCGATCAGGCCGCAACGCTTCGCCAGGCCGTCGCGTCTCGCGCCAACATCCTGGTCGCAGGCGGCACCTCGACCGGCAAGACCACGCTGACCAATGCCCTGCTCGCCGAGGTGGCGAAGACGCAGGATCGCGTCGTCATCATCGAGGACACCCGAGAACTGCAATGTGCCGCGCCGAACCTCGTCGCGATGCGGACCAAGGATGGCGTCGCCACGCTGTCGGAGCTTGTCCGTTCCTCGCTGCGCCTGCGTCCCGATCGCATCCCGATCGGCGAGG
Source organism: Aquamicrobium zhengzhouense (assembly GCF_016124105.1). Classification (GTDB taxonomy): domain Bacteria; phylum Pseudomonadota; class Alphaproteobacteria; order Rhizobiales; family Rhizobiaceae; genus Aerobium; species Aerobium zhengzhouense. The sequence continues at coordinate 311,007 of NZ_JADGMQ010000003.1, read as the reverse complement.
TCCGTGGGGCAGAGGCGCTGGACCTTCTCAAAGCATGGGGCACCGGCCACCCCGGAGGGATCGGCACCGTCCATGCCGGTTCCGGCATCGGTGCGTTGCGCCGTCTCGAACAACTCATCCAGGAAGCCGTCGTCACGGTGCCGCGCGCGATGATCGCGGAGACCATCGACCTTGTTGCCGTCCTCGCAGGTCGCGGGTCCGCGCGCCGGCTGGCCGAACTCGCCCGCGTCGAAGGTCTCGGCCCCGACGGCGACTACCGGATTTTCCCCGCTTTTCCCGACACCTCAATCTCTCACGTTCCAGGAGACCCTGCATGATCCGTTGCGCCTTCCGTATCCGTCATCATCTGGCGACCGCCGCCGCCTTCACCTGGGCGAGCCTGATGACGTCGCCAGCCTTTGCCTCGGGCTCCTCCATGCCCTGGGAAGCGCCGCTGCAATCGATCCTCGAATCCGTCGAGGGTCCGGTCGCTAAGATCATCGCGGTGATCATTATCATCGTCACGGGCCTGACGCTGGCCTTCGGCGATACCGGCGGCGGCTTCCGTCGCCTGATCCAGATCGTCTTCGGTATCTCCATCGCCTTCGCGGCATCCAGCTTCTTCCTCTCGTTCTTCAGCTTCGGCGGCGGGGCGCTGGTCTGATGGCCGTGAGCTTCGAGGCCCTCGATACCGTGCCCGGCTTCAGCGTTCCGGTTCACCGCGCCCTGACCGAGCCGATCCTGCTCGGCGGAGCGCCGCGCTCCGTCGCGATCCTCAACGGCACGCTGGCCGGAGCCGTGGGCCTCGGACTTCAGCTCTGGTTCGCCGGCATCCTGATCTGGGCCGTCGGTCACATCGCCGCCGTCTGGGCCGCCAAACGCGATCCGCTCTTCGTCGAGGTCGCGCGCCGCCACCTCCGCATTCCCGGTCATCTTTCGGTGTGAGGAAAGCCCATGATGAATCTCGCAGAATACCGCCGCACCGCCTCGCGCCTCGCTGATTACCTGCCCTGGGTGGCGCTGGTCGGCGAAGGTGTCGTGCTCAACAAGGACGGCTCATTCCAGAGGACGGCGAAGTTTCGCGGGCCGGATCTCGATTCCGCCGTCGCGGCCGAGCTGGTCGCGGTAGCCGGCCGGCTGAACAATGCCTTCCGTCGCCTTGGCTCCGGCTGGGCCATCTTTGTCGAAGCGCAGCGGTCGGAAGCCGCCACCTATCCGGCGAGCCGCTTCCCTGATCCTGCCTCCGCGCTGGTCGATGCCGAGCGCAAGGCCGATTTCGAGGAGGAAGGCAGCCATTTCGTCTCCGGCTACTTTCTCACCTTCCTCTGGCTCCCGCCCGCCGAGGATGCCGCCCGCTCCGAGTCCTGGCTCTACGAGGGCCGCGAAACGTCGGGCGTGAATCCCTGGGAACTGGTGCGCGGCTTTGCCGACCGCACCGACCGCGTGCTGGCGCTGCTCGACGGCTTCATGCCGGAGTGCCGCTGGCTCGATGATGCCGAGACGTTGACCTACCTGCATTCGACGATCTCGACCAACCGGCACCGCGTCAGCGTGCCGGAAACCCCGGTCTATCTCGATGCGCTTCTGGCCGATCAGCCATTGACCGGCGGGCTGGAGCCGCGTCTGGGTAACTGCCATCTCCGGGTGCTGACGATCACCGGCTTTCCCGGCACAACGACGCCCGGCCTGCTCGACGAGATGAACCGGCTGGCCTTTCCCTACCGATGGTCCACCCGCGCCATCCTCATGGACAAGACCGATGCGACGCGGCTGCTGACAAAAATCAGGCGCCAGTGGTTCGCCAAGCGCAAGTCCATCGCCGCAATCCTCAAGGAGGTGATGACCAACGAACAATCCGCGCTCGTCGATACAGATGCCGCCAACAAGGCGACAGACGCCGACATGGCCTTGCAGGAGCTCGGCGCCGACATGGCCGGAATGGCCTATGTCACGGCGACCGTCACCGTCTGGGACGAGGATGCCCGCCGCGCTGACGAGAAGCTGCGGCTGGTGGAGAAGATCGTCCAGTCCCGCGATTTCAGCGTCATGGTCGAGACAGTCAACGCGGTCGACGCCTGGCTCGGCAGCTTGCCCGGACATGCCTATGCCAATGTCCGCCAGCCTCCGCTCTCGACGCTCAACCTTGCCCACATGGTCCCTTCGTCCGCCGTGTGGGCGGGACCGGAACGGGACGATCACTTCGGCGCACCCCCGCTGCTCTACGGCAGGACCGAAGGATCGACCCCGTTTCGGCTCTCCCTTCATGTCGGTGATGTCGGTCATACTCTGGTCATCGGGCCGACGGGCGCCGGCAAGTCGGTGCTGCTGGCGCTGATGGCCTTGCAGTTCCGGCGTTACGCGCGCTCACAGGTCTTTGCCTTCGATTTCGGCGGCTCGATCCGCGCCGCCTCACTCGCCATGGGCGGCGACTGGCATGATCTCGGCGGAGAGTTGACCGACGCATCCGAGACTTCCGTTTCGCTGCAACCGCTGGCGCGCATCCACGAGACGGCAGAACGCGCCTGGGCCGCAGACTGGATCGTCGCGATCCTGATGCGCGAGAACATCCAGATCACGCCCGAGGTCAAGGAACACATCTGGACGGCGATGACCTCGCTCGCTTCCGCGCCGGTCGGCGAACGCACCATCACCGGCCTTGCCGTCCTGCTCCAGTCCAACGATCTGAAACAGGCGCTACGCTCCTATTGTGTCGGTGGCCCCTATGGGCGGCTGCTCGATGCCGAGAGCGAGCATCTCGGCTCGGCGGACGTGCAGGCGTTTGAGATCGAGGGTCTTGTCGGGACAGGTGCAGCACCGGCGGTCCTCTCCTACCTGTTCCATCGCATCGGAGATCGCCTCGACGGGCGGCCGACGCTGCTCATCATCGACGAGGGCTGGCTGGCGCTGGATGACGACGCCTTCGCCGAACAGCTTCGCGAATGGCTCAAGACGCTGCGCAAGAAGAACGCCAGCGTCATCTTCGCCACGCAGAGCCTGTCCGACATCGACGGCAGCACCATCGCGCCCGCGATCATCGAGAGCTGCCCGACGCGGCTCTTGCTGCCGAACGAGCGCGCCATCGAGCCGCAGATCACGGCCATCTATCGCCGCTTCGGCCTCAATGACCGGCAGATCGAAATCCTCGCACGGGCCACGCCCAAGCGCGACTATTACTGCCAGTCGCGGCGCGGAAACCGCCTGTTCGAGCTGGGCCTGGCGCAAGTCGGCCTCGCACTCTGCGCTGCCTCCTCGAAATCCGATCAGGCTCTGATCAGCGAAATCTTTGCTGAGCATGACCGCGAGGGCTTCCTCGCCGCCTGGCTCCGGGCGCGCGGCGTCGAATGGGCCGCCGATCTCATCCCGGACCTCACCAATCTCGCGACCGAAAGCGAGGACCTGTCGCCCGTCGCCTTCGATGACGACGCGTTCGAATTCACCTTGGAAGAAGAGGAGATTATCCCATGACGCACAAAATGCCCTGTCTCACCCGCATGGCGAGCGCTTCGGCGCTTGCGCTTGCGCTCGCCGCGCCGCTGGCGCTGGTCCCGATGTTCGCCACCCCGGCCCATGCCTTTTTCGGTGGGTTCGGCCGGATCGTCTATGACCCGACCAACCATGCCGAGAACCTGCTGACCGCCGCGCGCACGCTGGAGCAGATCAACAATCAGATCACCTCGCTTCAGAACGAGGCGCAGATGCTGATCAACCAGGCCCGCAATCTCGCGAGCCTGCCCCATTCGTCGCTCCAGCAGATCCAGCAGAATGTCCAGCGGACCCAGCAGCTTCTCGGGCAGGCCCAGAACATTGCCTTCGATGTGCAGAACATCGACCAGATGTTCCAGCAGGACTATGGCAACCTGTCCCTGAACGCCACTGACGCGCAGATGATCGCCGATGCGCGCTCGCGCTGGGAAAACACCGTCGGCGGCCTGCAGGACGCGATGCGCGTCCAGGCCGGCGTCGTCGGCAATATCGACAGCAATCGCACGCAAATGTCGGAGCTTGTCGGCCAAAGCCAGGGGGCGACCGGCGCGCTTCAGGCAACCCAGGCCGGCAACCAGCTGCTCGCCCTCCAATCGCAGCAGCTTTCCGATTTGATCGCGGTGATCTCGGCCAATGGCCGGGCAGATGCCTTGACCGAGGCCGAACGCGCCACCGCAGCCGAACAGGGACGCATCCAGCGTGAGCGCTTCCTGACCCCGGGGTCAGGCTACCAGCCCGGCAACGCACGAATGTTCAACTGAGGCCGGGAGGGGAAATCATGGACGGGAAGGTGCTGGCCCGGATCGCGGCCATCGTATTTGTCGCCGTGGCCATCACGGCGACCATTATCGAGATGAACCGCGAGGACGTCTCCGTCCCGGCGCCTTCCGCTCCCTCGCTCCAGCCTCCTCCGGTCGATCCCTTGCGCGAGGGACAGCGCCGTTGTCAGCAGATGGGTGAGGCTGCGGCCAGTGATGCGAATTGCCTCGCGATCTGGGCCGAGACCCGCGACCGCTTCCTCGGCAAGACACCCGCGCCAACAACACCTGCACAGAACGGGAGGCTGTGAGCACATGGGCGGAACGGGGGTCATCGACAACTTTCTCGGCGTCTTCACCAGCTATATCGACTCCGGCTTCGGCCTGCTCGGCGGCGAGGTTGCCTTCATCGCCACGACGCTGATCGTCATCGACGTGACGCTCGCCGCGTTGTTCTGGGCCTGGGGCGCCGATGACGACATCATTGCCCGTTTGGTGAGAAAAACGCTGTTCGTCGGCGTCTTCGCCTATCTCATCAGCAACTGGAATAATCTCGCGCGGATCGTCTTCGAGAGCTTCGCCGGGCTCGGGCTCATGGCGTCCGGCACTGGCTTCTCGGTTGCCGACCTCCTGCGCCCCGGCCGCGTTGCCCAGACCGGGCTGGACGCCGGTCGCCCGCTGCTCGAATCCATTTCGGACCTGATGGGCTGGATCGCCTTTTTCGAGAACTTCATCCAGATCGCGTGCCTGCTGTTCGCCTGGGCACTGGTGGTGCTGGCCTTTTTCATCCTGGCGATCCAGCTTTTCGTCACCCTGATCGAGTTCAAACTGACCACGCTCGCCGGCTTTGTGCTGATCCCATTCGGCCTTTTCGGCAAAACCGCTTTCATGGCCGAGCGGGTGCTGGGCAATGTGGTCTCCAGCGGCATCAAGGTGCTGGTCCTCGCCGTCATCATCGGCATCGGTTCGACGCTGTTCGGGCAGTTCACCGCAGGCTTTGGCGGCGCGACTCCGACAATCGATGACGCCATGGCGATCGTGCTCGCCGCGCTTTCCCTTCTCGGCCTCGGCATCTTCGGTCCCGGCATTGCCACCGGCCTTGTCTCCGGCGGCCCGCAGCTCGGCGCAGGCGCCGCCGTCGGCACTGGCCTTGCGGTCGGCGGCGCGACCGTTGCCGCAGGCGGAGCGACCATGCTCGCCGCACGCGGCGGTGCAGCCGCACTCTCGGGCGGTGCCGCGCTCGCGCGTGGTGGAGCCACGACAGCCGGCGCGGCTTCGTCGGCCTATACCCTTGGCTCGATGGGCGAGTCCGGCGCGGCCGGAGTCGCCTCCGGCCTTGGCGGCGTGGCCCGCGCCGGAGCCTCCGCGACCGTCTCGCCCCTGAAACGCGCCGCCTCCCGCGCCACCGATAGCCTGAAATCCAGCTACTCGGATGGTGTCAAGGGCGGGTTTGCAGCTTCTGGCGGCAGCTCCTCGATGGGTACCGTCGGCGCAAGCGCATCTGCCACGCCATCAGCTCCGCCATCAACCGAAGGGCCTGCCTGGGCACAGCAGATGCGCCGCGACCGGGCCATGAGCCACGGCGTCACCGCCGCCGCTCATGCCGTCCGTTCCGGCGACAGCCACGGCTCCGGTTCCTCTGTCAATCTTTCCGAAAGCGACCGCTCATGAGCATCTTCAAACGACCAGCAACCCATTACGGCAAGACGCCGGAACCCCAGACGCCGTATCAGAAGGCAGCGCAGGTCTGGGACGAACGCATCGGCTCGGCCCGCATGCAGGCGCGCAACTGGCGCTATATGGCCTTCGGCAGCCTGATCCTGTCGGCAGGTTTCGCCGCCGCGCTGGTCTGGCAATCGGCACGCGGGACCGTTGTGCCCTGGGTTGTTGAGGTCGATGCGCTCGGTGAGGCTCAGACCGTTGCCCCGGCCTCGGCCGACTACCAGCCGACCGATCCGCAGGTCGCCTTCCATCTCGGACGCTTCATCGAGCAGGTCCGCGCGATCCCGGCCGATCCTATCATCGTGCGCCAGAACTGGCTGCGCGCCTACGAGTTCACCACTGATCGCGGCGCGGCGGCGCTGAACGATTATGCTCGCGCCAACGACCCGTTCACCCGCGTCGGCCGGCAGCAGGTCGCCGTCGAGGTGTCCTCGGTCATCCGGGCTTCACCGGATTCCTTCCGCGTGGCTTGGACCGAACGGCACTACGAGAGCGGCCAGCTTTCCACCACCGAGCGCTGGACCGCGATCCTGACCATCGTGATCCAGACTCCGCGCAACGCCGAGCGCCTGCGGGCTAATCCCCTTGGAATTTATGTGAACGCGATCAACTGGTCGCGGGAGATGAGCCAATGACCGCCTCGACTTTCCGTAAAGCCGGGCTTCCGGTTTTCCGTAAACCCGCTTTGGCGGCTTTGCTGCTTTCCGCGACCATGCTGGCGGGCTGCGCCACCAACCGGGTGCCGCAATTCAGCTACGACGACTCCGTGCCGCCGTTGCCCACCGTGCAAACGGCCGCCACCGACGACCGGCCGCGGCCGTTGCACACGCCGCCAGCCTGGGCCGTCGCGCGGGGCGGCACCGCTGCCAGCACGCCGGCCGGCCGCGTCGAGAACGCCAATGCCGCCGCCCGTGTCGAGCCGCGCCGCGAAGGCTATTACAACGCCATCCAGATATATCCGTGGAGTGAGGGCGCGCTCTATCAGGTCTATGCCGCCCCCGGCCAGATCACCAACATCGCGCTGGAGCCGGGCGAAAGCCTGACAGGCGCGGGCCCGATCGCAGCCGGCGATACGATCCGCTGGATCATCGGCGACACCGAATCCGGTTCGGGCGCGAACCGCCGTGTCCATATCCTCGTAAAGCCGACGCGCGAAGACATCTCGACCAATCTTGTCGTGACCACCGACCGGCGCACTTACATGGTCGAGCTGCGTGCAAGGGAATCGCTCTATATGCCGTCCGTCGCCTGGGCTTATCCGGCACCTCCGGCGGGAAGCCGTGTTGCCACGCCCTCGGCGCCAGTCATCCCGGTCGAGTCCGCACGCAACTATCGCTACGGATTGCAAGTGCGCGGTGACAGCCCGCCTTGGCGGCCGGTTTCCGTTTTCGACGATGGACGCCGCGTCTATGTCGTCTTCCCGCGCGGGATCGTGCAGGGCGAGATGCCACCGATCTTCGTTCTCGGCTCCGATGGTGAGCCGCAGATCGTCAACAGCCGAATCCACCAGAATGTCCTGATCGTGGATCGTCTGTTCGCTGCAGCCGAGCTGCGCCTTGGCAGCGGCGACCGTCAGCAGGTGGTCAGGATTGTCCGGATGGAACAGAGCCAGGCCGCAACCCAGCCGGCTCGCACGACCACGGAAGGCTCATCCTCATGAGCGATACGGAAACTGTCCCACCGATGCGCTTGCGCGCCGAACCGCCACGTGTCACCCGCCTGTCCCGCAAGATGCTGGTAGGCGTGGGTGCGGTCGCGCTTCTCGGCATCGGCGGTGCGCTCATCTACGCGCTCCAGACCCGCGACGCGGGACCGGGCGGCGAAGAACTCTATTCGACCGAGAACCGCCCCACGGCCGACGGCTTGTCCGGCCTGCCGAGCGACTATACCGGTCCGGTGCTTGGCCCTGCTTTGCCTGGTGATCTTGGCCGCCCAATCCTTGAGGCGCAGAACCGGGGGCAGCCCGTTGCGACGCCTGCCATAACGACGCCTGCCGTAGATCCCGAAGAGGAACGCCGCCGCGCCGAGGAAGAGGCCGCGCGGCTCAGCAACGTGTTCTTCCAGTCCGGTCCGCGTTCTGGAGGCACTCCGGGAACGACCATACCCGGCCTGGCCGGACTCGGCGGACAGCAACAGGACGCGACCGGGCAGAACCGGCATGCTGCCTTCCTCAATGGGCCGGTGGACCGGCAGACCGTCTCCCCGGATCGTGTCACGCCGCCGGCGTCGCCGTACATCCTGCAGGCCGGAGCCGTCATTCCGGCGGCACTTATCACCGGCATCCGCTCCGACCTTCCCGGCCAGATCACCGCGCAGGTGACGGAGAACGTCTATGACAGCCCGACCGGCTCTCTGCTTCTGATCCCGCAGGGCACCCGCATCATCGGCCAGTATGACGACGGCGTGACCTTCGGCCAGCGCAGGGTGTTGCTCGTCTGGAATCGCCTGATCCTGCCGGGCGGCCGTTCCATTGTGCTGGAGCGCCTTCCGGGAACGGATGCCCGCGGCTACGCCGGGCTTGAGGATGGCGTCGATTATCATTGGTGGGATCTGATGAAGGCGGCCGGGCTGTCCACGCTGCTGGCGGTCGGTACGGAGCTGGCGACCAGCGACGAGGACCGGCTGATCCGGGCCATCCGCGACGGTGCGCAGGATACCGTCAATCAAGCGGGCCAGCAGATCGTTCAGCGCCAGTTGCAGGTCGCGCCGACATTGACGATCAGGCCCGGTTTCCCGCTCAGGATCATTGTCACCCGCGACCTCGTATTCGAACCCGCAGGAGGATAAGCATGACGAAACTGAAACTCGGCCCGCTGCCCGATGACAAGCCCGTCAAGGTGACGGTGGAGCTGCCTGCGCCGCTTCACCGCGATCTGGTCGCCTATGCCGAGGTGCTGGCCCGCGAGACGGGCCAGCCCGTCGCCGATCCCGTCAAACTGATTGTGCCGATGCTGGAGCGATTTATTGCGACAGATCGTGGCTTCGCAAAAGCACGTCGCTCGCCCCAATCTACGAAGCCGATTGCCTGAGCTTCGCGGCCTTGGCAGACGCCGCCTTTGCCATGGAGAGCAACCTGCGGAACGCGGGATTGTCGTTCGTCGGGGACCAGACCGCCGAAAATGGAAGCATCTCGCCGGCGATGGGCCGGTATGTGATGTCTGGAAACGCGGCCACCGTCATGGCCTCGCTCACCAGCGTCAAACCTTGGCCGATCGCCACCAGAGGCAGCAGGTTGTCCCGGCCGACCGATTGAACCTGGATCTCGGGATGCCGGCCAAGGTCCGCCAGCTCCCGCACCAGATGATCATGGATCTCCTGGCCCGGCGCGGCTTCACTGACGATGAAGGGCTCATCGGCCAGGTCTCCCCACATCACCTCGTCCAAAACCGCCAGCGGGTGGAAATCGGGCAGCACAACGAAAACCCGTTCGGACCACAGAGGCGCTCGGTCGCATCCGGGCCATTCCCTGTCGCCGGTCAGGAAGGCGACGTCGAGGCGGAACTGGCGGATGGCCGCAATGTGTTCGGCAGGCTCGCCGTCGATCAGTTCGATCCTGACATCTTTGTGACATCGGCCATAGCGCGCCAACAGCTTTGCCAAAAAGCCCGAAGCGATGGATGAATAGATGCCGATCCGCACTCGCCCCTGCTCGGATCGGCCAGCGGCGGCGACTTCATGAGCGCCTTCGTTGATCGTCTTGATGGCCCGTCGCGCGCGATGAAGGAAACGCTGTCCCGCAAAGGTCTGCGACACGCCCCATGCGTGCCGATGGAAGAGTGACGCGCCCATCCTGTCTTCGAGATCGGCAATGCAGCGGCTGATTGCAGATTGCGACCGTCCAAGTGCATCTCCAGCCTTGCGAAAACTGCCATGCTCGGCTGCAGCCACGAAATAGCGGAGATGACGAAGTTCGATTGATTTGGAAGGCTCCGCCATTCGCTGCAACATTATTTGGCGATGGCGAGCGTCTGGACGAAGAGCGTAAGCAGATTAGCGATAAGTATCGTCCAGGATCTTGATATAACTTGGTATCGAAGCGGACTCCGGTGCCAGTTGCTCATCGGACCGGATACCGTAGACAACGCCGTTCGACCGAGCATCGCCCGGCCCTGCACTGACGACCTGCTTGGTGACCACGTCGATCTGTTGTACGCGGCGGCCCTCGACCTTCTCGACGATCGGTGGCGGAGAATGCGGCAAGACCGTAGCCGGGACATGACCTCGATCACGGCTGGGTCGCCCAAGATCAGCGGTTTATTGAATGCCGTTCGCAACCTGAACCTCCCGCACGAAACGAATGATGCCGGCTAGGTCCGTATCCGTGAGGCCCGGCACCGGGGCCATGTTTCCGAAACGCCAGTGATGGGCGCGCACCCCGTTGCGTGCTGCCAAGACGAAAGCCATGTCGCTGTGATGACCCGGCTCGTAGATCTTGTGGATGAGCGGAGGCGCGGTCCCCGCACGCCCTTCAGCGTTCGTGCCGTGGCAGGAAGCGCAATTGGCGGCAAATATCTGCTGACCGGCTTCGGCTTCGGGTGACAGTGTGGCCGGCAGAGTTACAGCAGCAAGAGCCTGGCCCTCTTCCGCCGGGCTTGCAGCATCGGGCTGGCTCCAGAGCCACCAGGCACCGCCTGTCGCGATCGCGGCAATCGCCACGAGAATGAAAGTCCGCATGACATCTTCCTCTGATTTGCTCACTCGAATGGAGAGATTTGGTGATGTGGCCTCGATCGCCTTGGCGCCGGGGAACCCGGCGCCAAGGTTCGCGATTCCTTCAGTTCGAGCTTCCGTAAACGATGCCGTTCGGGCGATCGCCGACCGGAATCGTCTCGGCAACATCCTGGCTCTCGGTATCGATAATCGAGACGCTGTCGTCGGCGATGTTCGTGACAAAGACGTATGCGCCGTCTGCCGATATCGACGCGCCGTGCGCGCCGGGACCGGTGGTGATCGTCTTCACCACCTCACCGGTCGCGGTATCGATCACGGACACGGTGTCATTCGGTTCGGAATCGGTGCCCTGATTTGCGACATAGACGAAGGCACCGTCCGGCGTCGCGATCATCTGGATCGGATTCGGACCGACGTCGATCCTGTTCGTGACTTCGCGGGTTGCGGTATCGATCACGGCCACGCGGTTTTCGTCGCGCAGGGAGACATAGATCTGGTCGCCCGCAGGCGTGAAGCCAACTTGGACGGGGGCGGCACCGACCGGGATGCGCGCGACCTCGGCGAGGCTGGCCGTGTCGATGACCGACACCGACCCATCCTCGACATTGGCGATGTAGAGTTCGGCCCCGTTCGGGCTGAGCCGCAGCCCGTGCGGATAGGCTCCGGTCTCGATGCGCTCGATCACCGATGCGGTCGCGAGATCGATGACTGCGACCTCGCCCCCGCCAGAGAGGGATGCATAGGCGCGACCTTGCGTATCAGCGACGACGTGGGCCGGATGGGATCCGACCTCGACCGTGACAGCGGGTTTCGAGAGATCCCGAGGGTCGAGGATCACCAGAATACCAGCCGCGTCTCCCTCATGTCCATGACCTTCCGACCCATGGTCACCGGAGGCTGGTGTGCCGACCGCCAGCAAGAAGCGCCCGTCCGGCGTCAGGTCGACGTTGTGCGGCGCAACCGGGATCGGCACCGTGGTCACGGCTCCGCTGCCCAGATCGATGGCGCTGATCGTGCTGTCGCCCTCATCGGCGGAGTAGACGGTGCCGCCGGTCTGGCCGAGATCGAACGGCTGCGTCTCACCGTTCTCCGCCAGCCAGCTCTCCATCTCGGCGATTTCGCGTTCCTGCGCCTCGATGATCTGGGCCGCCCACTCCCTGGTCTGCGGATCGACCCCGTACTGCTGCACGATCTTCGCCATGTCGATCGCGCCCTGATGATGCGGGATCATGCCCCGGACGAAGGCGACGTCAGGGTCTTCAGCCATGACGCCGTCCATCATCGGCCCGTGCATGGCACTCATCGCATCGACATAGGCCTTCGTGGACTCGGAGCCCTCGCTATCAACCGGTGCCTCTTCTCCGCCGGCTGGCGCGGCCATTCCGCCGCGCATCATGCTGCCCTGCATCATCTGCTGCATGGCGCTCATGCATTCTCGGGGCATCGCCTGCATCAGGGCGTGACACTGCTCCGGCATTCTCTGCATCGAAGGCATCGTTGCCGAGGGAAGCGTTGGCGCAGGAGCCTGCTCCGCTTGCACAGGGGAGTTTCTAGGGTGGTGGGCGTCATGCTCGGCTTGCGCCAGAGCAACGCCGGGCAGCCCCGTCAGAAAACTGACCGAAAGGGCAATTGCAGTTCGTTTCATCGTTTTCATCCTTTGGCCCGGAGGACCGGCGTCGCTCATCGACGCGGGTGTCCGTGTTCGTCTGATTGTCGGTTGTGGCGCTCACCAGCCGGTCGGCTGAGGGACCGAGGAGGAGCAAAGCCCTCCCAGTCATGCGCGCCCTACGCGGCTGTGATCGGACGTGGGGGTCTCAGGATGCCTGGAGGAGTTCTCCCGAAATGGCTCGGACTTAGGCGGCTCAAATGGTCGCTGCCTGGATGGCGGGACAGCGACTTGGCCTCAGGAGGGATGGCGGCGACCAGGCATGCCTGGCAGCAGTCGAGCACGCCGGGTGCCGTCTCCTCCTGGTCGCGGTGTTTGACGGAAGCCTCATGGCCCTCGCCCGATGCATCGGAATGGGCGCAAAGCTGCGCCACGGCGGCAATGGCGGCATCATGGTGAACAGAGTGTCCGCGCGGGCTCGCATGCGCCAGTGGCTGTAGAAAGAAGGCGCTGAAAGCCAGCAGTAGGAGTGCCGTCGACAGATGCCGCAGCCAGTCGCGCCGCAACCGGAACACCACCTGTGCGCGCCCGTTCACGCCGCGGCCCTCTCGCGCGGTGCGCGCTAGAGAACTGTCGAACAGCGTTCTGGTCACGAGTTGAGCGATCATGGCGGACTTCGATCAAATCTCCTGGACGCCGAGGAAACGCAAAAACGCGTTGTGGCCTGAGGCATCGAACAGGAAAACCTCATACGGCTCCGGCTCGACACCGGGGAAATCCATGCCGGGTGAGCCGGCGGGCATGCCTGGAACCGCGAGCCCGACCCCGGCCGGCCGCCCGGTCAGCAGGCGCTTCACCGCAGCGGCAGGGACATGGCCCTCGATCACATATCCGCCCACATCTGCAGTATGGCAGGAGGCGAGTTCCGCCGGAACGCCGCGCCGCTGCTTCAGGCCGAACATGTCGGCGGATTCGAGCACCCGCACAGGAAAGCCCGCGGCCTCGATATGTTCGACCCAGCCATTGCAGCAACCGCAGGACGGGTCCTTGGTGACCGTCACCAGCGGCAGCGTTTCCGCCCGCAGATGCCCCGACATGGAAAGCGCCAAGGCAAGAGCACCGAGACCGGCCAGTATTCCTCGTCTGCCGAGCGTGCATGTATTGCGCATTATCGAACCTCGCATCGCTTGCATCATTGTAGCGCCACACACGACCGGGGCGCGGGGCGCGAGCGCGTCAACAGACCGCGGTGACCCGCGACCCGATGCCGCGCGGACCTCACAACTTCACCCCACGCAGGCGTGCCGCATTCGCGATCACGCTGACCGAGGAGAGCGCCATGGCCGCCGCGGCGATGATCGGCGACAGCAGAATGCCGAAGAACGGATAGAGCACCCCGGCCGCCACCGGCACGCCAAGCGCGTTGTAGATGAAGGCGAAGAACAGGTTCTGGCGGATATTGCCCATGACGGCCTCGGACAGACGGCGGGCGCGCACAATGCCGGTGAGGTCGCCCTTCAGCAGCGTGACGCCCGCGCTCTCCATCGCCACGTCGGTGCCAGTGCCCATGGCGATGCCGACATCGGCCGCGGCCAGCGCCGGCGCGTCGTTGACGCCGTCGCCCGCCATCGCCACCACCTCGCCGGCTGCCTTGTGTCGCTGCACAACCGCGCTTTTCTGATCGGGTAAGACCTCCGCCTCGACCTCGTCGATGCCAAGCTGCCGGGCGACCGCCTTGGCCGTGGTCCAGTTGTCACCGGTCAGCATGACCACCCGGATGCCCTGCGCCTTCAACGCCGCCAGCGCCTCGGGGGTCGAGGGCTTGACCGGATCGGCGATGGCGAAGATCGCTGCCACCTTGCCATCGACGCCCATGAAGATCGCGGTTGCTCCGTCCGCGCGCAGCCGGTCGGCTTCATCGGCCAGCGGCGCGACATCCACCCCCTGCTCGGCGAGGAATTTCGCGTTACCAAGGGGGATGCGCTTGCCCTCGACCGTGCCGTAGGCGCCCTTGCCGGTGGGCGAGTCGAAGTCCGAAACCGGCGCCGTCGCGATCCCGCGCTCCTCGGCCGCACGGACAATGGCGAGCGCCAGCGGATGCTCGCTCGCGCGTTCCACGCTCGCGGCAAGGCGCAGGGCCTCTTCCTCGGTGAAGCCAGAGGCGGGAACGATGGCGGTGACGGCGGGCCGGCCTTCGGTCAGCGTCCCGGTCTTGTCGACGATGATCGTGTCGACCTTCTCCATATGCTCCAGCGCCTCGGCGTTCTTGATCAGCACGCCCGCTTGTGCCCCGCGGCCGACGCCGACCATGATCGACATCGGCGTCGCCAGCCCGAGCGCACAGGGGCAGGCGATGATGAGAACCGAGACGGCGGCGATCAGGCCGAAGGCCATGCGCGGCTCCGGCCCCCAGATCGACCAGGCGATGAAGGCCAGCACGGCGACGACGATCACCGCCGGCACGAACCAGCCCGACACCTGGTCGGCCAACCGCTGGATCGGCGCGCGGCTTCGCTGCGCCTCGGCGACGAGCTGGACGATCTGCGACAGCATGGTGTCGCGGCCGACTTTGCGGGCCTCGATCACCAGCGCACCGGACTGGTTCATGGTCCCGCCGATAGCCTTGGAGCCGACTTCCTTGGTCACCGGCATGGACTCACCCGTAACCATCGATTCATCGACGGCACTGCGGCCTTCCAGCACCTCGCCGTCGACCGGCACCTTCTCGCCCGGCCGCACCCGCAGGCGGTCGCCGACATGAACGCTGTCGAGCGCGACCTCTTCCTCGGTGCCGTCGTCGCGGATCAGCCGTGCGGTCTTGGGTGCAAGGTCGAGCAGCGCGCGGATCGCGCCGCTGGTGCTCTCTCTCGCACGCAGTTCCAGAACCTGGCCGAGCAGGACAAGGACGGTGATGACCGCCGCCGCCTCGAAATAGACTGCGACGGAGTCGTCGTGTTGCCGGAAGGCATCCGGGAAAATGCCCGGCATCAGCACCGCCACCATGCTGTAGATCCAGGCCGCCCCCGTGCCCATTGCGATCAGCGTGAACATGTTGAGGCTGCGGTTGACCAGCGATTGCCAGCCGCGCTGGAAGAAGGGCCAGCCCGCCCAGAGTACGACCGGCGTGGCGAGGACGAGCTGCACCCAGTTCGAGTTGCGCTGGCTGATGAGGTGGTCGAGGCCAATCAGATGGCCACCCATCTCGAGCATGAACACCGGGATTGTCAGCACCAGCCCGATCCAGAACCGGCGGCGCATGTCGATGAGTTCCTCGTTGGGCTCGGCCTCGAGGCTGACCAGCACCGGCTCCAGCGCCATGCCGCAGATCGGGCAGGAGCCCGGCCCGACCTGCCGGATCTCCGGATGCATCGGGCAGGTGTAGCTCGTCCCCTCGGGCACGGGCTCGGTCTTCGCCGCCGCAGCCGGATCGAGGTAGCGTTCCGGCTCGGCCACAAACTTCGCCCGGCACCCGGCCGAACAGAAGTAATAAGGCCGCCCGGCGTGCTCGGCCTTGTGCTGGGTCGTGTGCGGATCGACCAACATGCCGCAGACCGGGTCTTTGACCTTATGCACACTATCCGGCGCGGCCACCGCGTGGCCATGCGGGCGATCGTGCATATGCCCATGGTTCTGGTGATCCTGTTCGGTCTTGCTGGTCATTTTCACGCCTCCTCGGCGTCCTATCCTAAGATTGCGTTTCACCTATTCTGCGCGTTCCAACCGTTGTAAGGTCAAGAGGTGATAGGAATCCCGATTCCTGCCCGTCAATGATTGTCTTGGATCTTCTCCGACGCTGGTCTGTTCCGGGCCTGCATGATGTCAATCTCTGCTGCAGACCTCTCACTGTCGAGGCAGTATTCCTCCAACTGTAAAGTCGAGAAGTAGATGTTAAATCGCTCGCGCAGGAGATTGCTCGCTTGGCGCAGCACCCGCTCGCCGTCTTCCCAGTCCCGAACACAGATGTGACTCGAGAATACATTACGCCCGGATGTTAGGCTCCAAGCGTGGACGTGATGCACATCGGTAACTCCCTCGATCTGTCGGATGGCCTCGATGGCGGCTTCCAAGTCGAGGTCTTCGGGGGTGCCTTGCAGCAGGATGTGCAATGCCTCACGCAAAATTCCCCAAGAAGCCCAGAGCAGGACAAGCCCGAACGCCATGCCAAGCAGCGGGTCGATGGCTAGGAAGCCAGTGAACCGGATAACCAGCGCCGAGACGATGATGAGGAAACTACCGACGAAGGTCTGGAGGATGTGCCAGTACGCGCCGCGCATGTTCAGGTTGTCCTTCTGGCGCTCGTAGAGCAGCCAGAGCGCGACAAGTTCGGTGGCGATCCCGCCCACAGCGGCAAACAGCATCGGTGTCGTGGCCAGTTCGATTGGCTCCATTAGGCGCATCGCGCCCATCCACAGCACAAAAAGGGCCATCGCAACGAGAAACAGGCCGTTGAAGAGCGCGCCAAGAATCTCGGCCCGGACGTAGCCGAAGGTACGCGCCGGACTGGATTTCCGCTCGGTCAAGCGTAGCGCGACCAGCGCGATGAGCACGCCACCCACGGCCGAAAAGGTGTGAAAGGCATCCGACAGGACGGCAACCGAACCCGTCCAGATCCCAATGCCGAGTTCAATTACAAAATAAAGACCGGTGAGCCAGCCTGAAATGACAAGCGCCTTGCGATCGCCGCCTGCGGGCATATGACCGCCGTGGCCGCCGTGAGACATTGACATGAACCGCATCTCCTTGTTGTTAGGGAGGACGCCGGCACCCGGCGTCATCTGCCATCCTCTGGCTTATGCGCTGACCTCAAACTCGGTCATCATGCCGGTCTCGAGATGCGGCATGTGGTGGCAATGCAGCATCCAGCGCGCGGCCTCGCCGGCGTCGAGCGCGACATCGACCATCGACATAGGCGGCACATAGACCGTGTCCCGCCGCGCGCCGCGGACCGCACGGCCGTTCAGCGCGACGACCTGGAACACATGCCCGTGCAGATGCATCGGGTGGCCCATCATCGACATGTTGTGGAAGGACAGCACGACCCGCTCGTCGCTGCGCGCGGCTATCGGGCGATGCTGGCCCCAGACGGCTCCGTCGATCGTCCAGACATAGGGCTGCATCGAGCCGCCCAGCATCACCATATGGCTGCGGTCCACCGGCCGATCCGGCAGCGCCTCCGCCGCGAGCAGACGCGACTCCTGCGCCAGATCGGTGTCGAAGGCGGGGGCTTCCGCTTCAGCCACGGCATCGATGCGCCGGATTTCGGCGCCCTGCGTGGCAAGGATCAGGCCGGTGCGCTCACGCGCGCCTTCCCGTAGCGCGAGGATCGGCCAAGCGCCGCCCTCGTTCGGCAGGTCAATCTCCAGATCGAGCCGCTGGCCCATGGCCAGGCCGAAGCGCGTGCCAAGAACCGGTTGAACCGCATGTCCGTCCACCGCGACAAGCCGCGCCTGCACCTCGCCGGTCTCGATCCAGAACACTGTCGCCGCGGCGGCGTTGATCACCCGCAGGCGGACGCGCCCGCCGCGCTCGACCTGCACCACCTGGGGGTCCGACAGCGTGCGATCATTGGCAAGATAGGCGTCCCAGTCGTAGTCATTGAGGTCCATCGCCATGCCGTCCATGGCACCCATCGCCATCATGCCGCCCATGGCACCGTGATCCATGCCTTCCATCGGCATGTTCCCCATGGCGCCATGATCCATACCCGCCATGCCGCCCATGTCCGTGCCGTGGCCGCCTCCATGGCCGTCGAGGATCTCGGCCATCACTTCCTCGGGTGCCTTGAACGAGAAGTCATGCAGGAACAGCACTACTTCCTGCCGGTCGGCGCTGATATCCTCGGCGCTGCGCACGATCAGCGGTGCTGCCAGAAGCCGCATCTCGTGCAGCGGCACATGCGCATGCATCCAGTAGGTGCCGGGCAGCGGCGCAAAGTCATAAGCGCGCGTCTCGCCGGGTGCGAGCATAGGCAAGGGTATGTCGGGCACGCCATCCTGTGCGTTGGGCGGGATCTGGCCGTGCCAGTGGATCAGCGTTTCAACATCGAGATCGTTGCGCAGATCCACCCGGAACCGCGCGCCGGGGTCGAGCGTCAAGCCCTGTCCGGCCGGGCCGGCAAGGCCCCAAACGGTGGCGGCGCGACCGTCGATGTCCAGCACCCGGCTGGCGGCGTGCAAGGGCAGCGGGGCGATGCCCTGCGCTGACGCGATTCGGGGCAGATGCGCAGAGGCCAGCATGGCTGCGCCAGCGGCAAGAAAGCCGCGTCGTGAAATGGTATTCATGGTCGTCTCCTCGGGACAATCAGTCCCGTTCTTCAAAGCCGATGGGGCGCCGCAGGCAGCAGCCCGGGCACGTGATCAGAGGAGACGGAGCTTGGGAGGTCGTTCGTTCAGTCCAGGTGCCCGACTGGCGACATTTTCAGCAGCCGGCAGGTCATGGCTGACAGGCGCGTAATTGCTGCCAGACCCTTCGCTTGGCGAGGCCAGGAAGACCGATACACCTGCGCAAAGCAGCTCACAGTTTGCGACATCACCTGATCCACAGTGCCGTTCACCGCCGCAGGGTCCTACATGGTCGGAATCAACCTGCATCGTCTTGCTAACATGCACGGCGTGATCCGGCTCCGCGCTCAGGCGCCCCGCGTGCCCAGCCGTCACCGTCGTCATGACGGCGATCGCGAGTACGGCGAGCATAGTGGTAAGACGAGCGAACATGCAGGAAAGATAGACATTGCTCAGCGGAATGTCCATTGCTTTGAGCTGCTCTCCGGTCTTAGGAAGGTTTCTGGCCGGTCGAGCTGCCAGTCATCTGCTAGTCGGTCTCGCCGCGCTAAAATTGACCTCGCGAGTGCTGTGCGGCGAGACAGCGACATGGATTCGTCTCCTGTAGGCCGCACATACACTCTTTGCGATCGTTAGGACCGCCGCAGCATCAAGCTCCAGCGGTCCGAATCCTACTACTGGCCTGTATGCTCATCGACCCAGGCAGTCATCTCTTCGATTTCCGGGCCTTGAGCGTCGATGATCCTCTGAGCGATCGCTTTCGACTCTTCGTCATCACCGTATTGCAGCTCGACTTCGGCCATGGCGATGGCACCCGCGTGATGGGCGATCATCCCGCAATGAAAAGCGAGATCGGGATCCTTGATGGTATGAGTGGCCATCATCGGGCCATTCATCTCCATCATGGCCTGCATGGAGGCTTGCTGCGCCTCATCCATGTTCTCCATGCCTCCCATCATGCTCGACATGTCCATCCCTTGCATCATTCCGGACGTTCCGGACTGCTGGATCGCATCTTGGCAGCCCTGCGGAAGTATCGACAGGTCGGTCATACCGTGCTGGTTATGCTGCATTCCTGCCCCGCCCTCTTGGGCGAAAGCCGCAGGGGTGGCGAGCAGAACAGTGCAGACGACGGCATATTTAAACTTACGCATGAAAGTGTTCCTTTGATGTGACTGGTTTTGCGGCGATCAAGCTGCCATCTTCCGACAACTGTCCGCGCACTGGCGGCAGGCATCAACGCATTCCTGCATATCGCCTGTCTGCTCGCAGCTCTGGGCGCATTCTTCACAGATGTCGGCGCAAACTGCGCAGGTGCGTTTGTGAAGGTCGGTGCCCATCAGCATAAAGTTAGCTGCGGTCTGACAGATTTCCGCACAAGCGATCATTATTCGGAAGTGGCGTGGCTCGACGTGACGCCCGCCTGCCTCCAAGCAATGGTTCATGGCTGTGCTTAGGCAAACACTATGGCAGCGCAGGCATTCGTCGATGCAGCTCTGCATTTCAGGGGACATCTCGTGGTGCATTTGGTTTCTCCATCTATGGAAAGGCGTAGGGACTGAGGACTGCGCGGGTGACGCCAGTCACAGCAGGGACGCAAAACAAGATAGGCCGCGTCCATAGACCGTCATCCATCCAAAGCGGCGTGAGAGACGTCAGCATCACAGCTGTCATGCGCTCTCGACGGAGAACGATCAAATCAGTTGGATGTTCTCGGGGGGCGGCGCGGCCCCTCCGGAGAAAGACCGGTGAGCCAGCAGGCGAGAACCAGTGACTTCTGATCGCCACGCGGGCTTTGCAAACGAGGAACCTGATCCGGCACGAGCGCAGCCATGCAAGCTTTTCCGCAGCAGGCGGAACTATTATGCTGATCCACGCCCGACTGCGGGTCGGCAACACTTGAGGATTCGTCGTGGGCGACGGAATCGGAAAGCCAATTCGTCGCGTCCGACGATGATTCAGTGTGACAGGGCTGAGCAGCGTCGAGCGCATGAACGTGCAACCCCAAAGTCTCTGCCATCGCGCCATGCGCCATGAACATGACGGTTGCCAGAAGCGCCAGAGCGCTCACAAGCTTTTGCCAAAAGGATTCAGATTTGCTCTTTGTGGCCTGCCGTCGCATAACGCCGGAACGCATCAGCCGACTAAGGGTTCCACTGCATGAGGTATCGCAATGACTTGCTTTGAATTAGACAGTCTGGACGGTTCCAAACAGCTTACAGAGCAGGCTGAGTGACCAACGCAAGAGTTGTGATCGGCCTCGGCATCACAGCCGGCGCGATCATTATCGGCAGTTGGACCTTCGTTGACCTTCGGACTAATGGCGAAGACGCGGCAACAATCGCAGCCGGTCGCACTATCTATGGAGATCACTGCGCGGCCTGCCACGGCGTGCAACTCGAGGGGCAGCCTGACTGGAAAACGCCTCTACCGTCCGGGCGACTGCCGGCTCCCCCGCATGATGCCAGCGGCCACACTTGGCATCATGCCGATGAGATGCTGTTCCGCATCGTCAAAGAGGGCACAGCCGCCGTCGTCGGGGGAAACTACGAGAGCGACATGCCTGGTTTTGGCGATACCCTGGGCGATGCCGAGATCCGGGCGGTCCTCGCCTTTATCAAGAGTACCTGGCCGGAACGAGAGCGCGGATTTCAGGAGGAGGTTTCCCGACGCCGCTGAATTTCGCAGTCAACCGCCTCCGAATCGTGATCCGCTCGTACGCGAGTGGTTATTGACCTGCGAAGTCGGCATTCCTAGTCCCATTCTGGGGTCTCACTGAACACATGATGTCTTAATGAGGCCGCTGACATTTTTTCGGAGGCACAGGGAGCTCACCGATAGCCAGATAGGCTTGAGACAACGGCTTATCCGAAGCTGCGGCGCCGAGTCCTCGCGCATCAATCAGTTCAAGGGCTTGCAGTAGCTTCTCGGCAACTTCCATGTCGCCGTCCGAACATGCTCGTTTGAACAGGTGCAGGATTTCGCCGGCAAGGGTCATGCCTATTGCTCCCTAGCGCCGTGGTCGCTTCGTTTCGCCTGCGCCGACACGACGGGCCTTGTGTGCTCGAACCTGTTCCCTGTCGTGCCAGAACGATGGCGGGTGCGCGTGGGGCTGGTCTCAGGGCCATCAGCCGCCGACAGCTCGTCGATGATCGGGCAGTCCGGCCGGGCATTGCCCCGGCAGTTCTCGGCCAGATGCTTGAGCGTCATGCTCATCTCCCTGAGTTCGCGCGCCTTCCGTTCAAGTTCCTCGACATGTTGGAGCGCAACACGCTTGACGTCCGCACTCGCCCGGCTCCGGTCACGCCACAAAGCAAGTAGCTCGCTCATCTGCTCGACCGAGAAGCCGAGATCGCGCGCGCGCCTTATGAAGCGCAGCGTATGCACATCCTTGTCGGAGTAATCGCGATAACCGCTATCCGTTCGCGATGCTTCTGGGATCAATCCGATCGACTCGTAGTAGCGGATCATCTTGGCCGAGACGCCCGATGCTGCCGCTGCTTTTCCGATATTCATCCCCAGTTCCTTTCATCCGCTCATATAAGCGCTTTTTCGGGCGTAAAAAACACGTCCGCATGTATGTCCTCAGCGCGCAATCCCAACTCGCGAAGCATGATGCTGGAGGCATCGATCATGGCAGGCGGTCCGGCCATATAGGCCCTCCAGCCATCGAGATTCTGACGTCGCTCACGATCGCATCCGTTACTAGGCCGGTTCGGAAGTGTTCGGATCGGCTGACCTTGGAAAGGACGAGTGAACGTGAGGTTGCCGTAAGTGCTCGCTAGAAGATTGAAATGTTCGATGAGATAGAGATCACGTTCCGTCCGCGCCCCGAAATAAAGATGGATCGGCCGCCGCAGGCCGCTTGTCAGTGCCGTTTCGACAATCGACTTGATCGGCGCCAGTCCCGATCCGCCGGCAACTGACAGAATCGGTCCCGTATGCTGTTCGCGCAGAAACGAGCTGCCGAGAGGTCCGCGAACCGTAACCTCGTCGCCGACCTTGAGCGACCTGGCGATGTGTTCGCTCGTCGCTCCACCGGGCACATGTCTTATGTGGAATTCGAGTTGGGCTCGACCCGGCCGGTTCGCCATCGAATAGTCGCGCGCCGGAACGCCGTCGAACGTCACCTGCGCATACTGGCCCGCCTTGAACGTGACGGTCTCTCCCGTTTCGATCTCCAGCCTGATTTGCCGGATGTCGTGGGTTGCGTCATCGATCGCGACGACCCGCGTCCGAAAGGTGCGGACGGGAAGATCAAGCTGTTCCTCGTCCTCGTCGAGCCATGCGACCGCGCAGTCCGTAAGCGGCTGCGCGCGGCATGCGAGGATCAATCCCTGAGCCCGCTCATCGTCCGTCAGGGAAAAGCGCGTATGCGGCAGAAGGCCGACCTCGCCGCTGAGCAGTCGGGACTTGCAGGAGCCGCAGCGACCCGAACGGCATCCATGAGGGTATGCGAACCCTTCTTCCAGCGCGCTCTCCAGAATGGTTCGGCCGTCCGGCACGTCGATAGTGCGCGCCGCCTGCCGGATTTCGATTCGTCTTGCCATGACAATCTCCCCTCAGGCGATGTTCGATGACAGAGCCTCCGCAAGGCGGGGTTCTGGTCGGCGAAGGTTCCGTAGAAGACCTGTTCATTGACGATGGTGATCGGGGCAACGCGCACGCCGGTCCGCGCTTTCGCCTCTTCGGCGATCTGCGGATCTGACAGGTCCCGTTCTTCGAACGGCACACCCTGATCTGCAAGCCACCGCTTAACGGCATGGCAATCGGGGCAGGTTGGCGTTGTATAAAGCAGCACCGACGGAGTTCCTGAATTGGTCATCGCTTCATCCCTTTCGCAGATGTGGCGAGCCTGCCGAAGCAAGCTCGTCTGTTCTTATTCCGCGGGTGCAAGTTCCGGCTGACGGTGCCGGACGGCACCGCTTTCAGCCTGTGCCGGGGCGCGGAAGGTCTTGAGCCTCAGCGCATTGCCGAGCACGAAGACGCTCGACAAGGCCATCGCGCCGGCGGCGAAGACGGGCGACAGCAGGATGCCGTAAGCCGGATAGAGCAGGCCAGCGGCAACGGGGATCAGAGCCGTGTTGTAGGCAAAGGCCCAAAACAGGTTCTGCCGGATGTTGCCGATCGTCGCCTTGGACAACGCGATCGCGTTCGGCACGCCTTGCAGGCTGCCCGACATCAGCACCACGTCGGCAGCCTCGATGGCAATGTCCGTGCCGGTGCCGATGGCAAGGCCCACATCCGCCTCGGCCAGCGCCGGCGCGTCATTGATGCCGTCACCGACGAAGGCGACCTTGCCATGCTCGGCCTTGAGGCGACGGATCGAGTCGACTTTGCCGTCCGGCAGCACTTCCGCCACCACCTCGTCGATGCCCAGCCGCGCGGCAATGGCCTTGGCCGTGCGCTTGTTGTCGCCAGTGATCATCGCGATCTTTAGGCCAAGATCGTGCAGCGCCTTGATGGCGGCCGGCGTCGTCTCCTTGATGGGATCAGCCACAGCGATGATCGCCGCGAGCTTGCCGTCGATCGCCGCATAGAGCGGAGACTTACCTTCATCGCCGAGGCGTTCGGCGACCTTGGAGAACGCCGCCACGTCGTGACCGAGTTCGCTCATGTAGCGGTCAGCGCCTATCTCGACCCGCTTGCCACCGGCCGCAGCCTTCACGCCGAAACCTGTCACCGATTCGAAGTCCGACACGTCCGGCAGTGAGATGTTCTCCGCGGCGGCCGCGTCCACGATCGCGCGGGCGATCGGGTGTTCGGACTTGGCCTCGACGGCCGCGACCAGAGCCAACACATCTGCGCGCTCAAATCCGGCGGCCAGTTCCAGATCGGTGAGAGCCGGTTTGCCTTCCGTCAACGTGCCCGTCTTGTCGACTGCGACGACCTTGGCGTCTTTCAGCAATTGCAGCGCTTCGCCCTTGCGGAAGAGCACGCCCAGCTCGGCACCGCGGCCCGTGCCGACCATGATCGAGGTCGGCGTAGCCAGGCCCATGGCGCAAGGGCAGGCGATGATCAGAACCGCGACGGCGTTGACCAGCGCGAAAGTGAGCGCGGGCGACGGCCCGAACCAGAGCCAGGCCGCAAAGGTTAGGGCTGCGACGGCGAAGACGGCCGGCACGAAATACATCGTGACTTTGTCGACCAGCGCCTGGATCGGCAGCTTGGAGCCCTGCGCGTCCTCGACCATGCGGATGATCTGCGACAGAACGGTGTTGCCGCCGACTGCTATTGCTCGAATGGCAAAGGCGCCCTTCTGGTTCACCGTTCCGGCCACGACCTCGCTGCCGTTTCCCTTGGAAACCGGGATCGGCTCACCGGTGATCATCGATTCGTCGACATAGCTCTCGCCTTCGATGACCTTGCCATCCACCGGGATGCGATCGCCGGGCCGAACCTCGACGATGTCTCCGGCCAGAACGGAATCGATCGGCAGTTCAACCGTCTTGCCGTCCCTGCGCACGCGCGCCATCTTGGCCTGAAGGCCGACAAGACGCTTGATCGCCTCGGACGTGCGCCCCTTGGCACGCGCCTCCAGCAGACGGCCGAGCAGGATCAGCGTCACGATGACGGCTGCGGCCTCGAAATAAACGTTCACCGTTCCGGCAGGCAGGAAGCCGGGTGCGAAGGTCGCGACCAGCGAATAACCGTAAGCCGCGAGTGTGCCGACAGCGACCAGGGAGTTCATGTCGGGGGCGAGCCGCCACAGTGCCGGAAGCCCCTTATCATAAAAGCGGATACCCGGAACGAACAGGACGATGGTCGTTAGCAGGAACTGGATGTACCAGTTCATCTGCATGCCGATGGTCGAAGCGATCAGGTCATGCATGCCGGGGATGACGTGCGAGCCCATCTCCAGGATGAAGACAGGCACGGTCAGCAGCACAGCAATCGTGAAATCGCGGGTCAGTTCACGGCGCTCAGCTTCCTTCTTCTCGGCACGATCATCCGTTTCGGACTGGCTGCCCCGGGCGTCTGCTGCGATCACCTTGGCGTCGTATCCGGCGTTCTCTATTGCCGCCACCAAGGCTGCCACATCGGCACTGCCCTTGATCGTGGCCCTTTCGGTCGCGAGGTTGACGACGGCATTGGTGACGCCGGGCACGGCCTTGAGCGCCTTTTCAACGCGACCCACGCAGGATGCGCAGGTCATCCCCTCGACCGCCAGCTCAAGCGAGGCCGCCACAGGCGCGGAGAAGCTTGCCGCAACCTCATAGCCCACATCCTCCACAGCCTTGACGAGCGTGGAGGCATCGACAGGGACCTTCGTGGTGATGCTCGCCTTTTCTGTCGCCAGGTTGACGACGGCATCGGCGACGCCGGGCACGGCCTTGAGGGCCCTTTCAACGCGACCGACGCAGGAAGCGCAGGTCATTCCCTCGATGGGGAGCGAGATCGTCCCGGACAGGTCTGTTGCTTGAACGGGGGCATTCATAGCCGCCTCCTTTCTTGTCCCGAAATTCCAGTTCGGGCAGAAGATGGGGCTTCCAACCATGGGAAGGTCAAGAGGTAGCGAAGAGAAAAATCGCTATTGACCTTACCATGGTTGGAAGCCCCACATTCGCCGGCGTGAGACAGAAACAAGGAGAATTATCATGGAACTCAGAATCGAGAACATGACCTGCGGCGGCTGCGCGAAATCCGTCACCAAGGCGATCCAGTCCGTCGACCCCAGCGCCAGGGTGGAAACGAATCCGGAGGCACGCGCGGTCAAGGTCGAGACGACGGCTACCGCGGAGGCTCTTCAGGAGGTTCTGGAAGAAGCCGGCTATCCTGCAACCGTAAACTGATAAGGAGCTACGTCATGAACAAGCTCACCCCGATCTTCATTGCCGGCGCGTTCGTCATTGCCGGGGGGCTCGCCTACGCGCAGTCCCAGATGGACGAGCAAGGACAAGGAGCGACCATGAATCACGGTGAGCATGCCGGACACGGCACCAGCACGCCTTCGGACAACCCTGTGATTCGGGCCTATCAGGAAGTTAACGACAAGATGCACGCCGATATGGCCATCGAGTTTACGGGCGATGCGGACGAGGATTTCATGCGCGGTATGATCCCGCATCACCAGGGCGCCATCGACATGGCCCGTGTCGTTCTCGAACACGGATCGGACCCCGAGGTGCGAGCGCTCGCTGAGGAGGTCATCTCCGCTCAAGAGGCAGAGATCGCGCAGATGCAGGAATGGCTGGCCAAGCGTGGTCAATGATAAGGAAAAGGGCGGATCAATTCCGCCCTTTTCCTTTGCCGGTCATCAGCACGATGACGGTTGCCACCGCGAAGGCGACAAGCGCCCCGTCGGTGCGCCTTCGATCAAGGCAAACGGCTCGCATGGACGCCGAACCACGTCCGGAACCCCGTTTCGACGATGGTGACGTGTCCGCTGCCTCGATGAGGGACAGTAGCGTATCGGCCAGATTCCTGACCGCAAGCAGCCCGACCCGAAGCTCGCCAACAGCGGCGATCAGATTCTCGGCTCTGATCTTCATGGATTGATCTCCTTTGCTGTCTAGCAAAGATGATCCTTCCCACCGTTGGAAGGTCAACCCCCGTTATTATCGCGACAACGGCCCAAAGCAGATGGGAAGTCGCCGACGAGATTATTCAATTGCAGGGAACCCAGGATGGCTTCCGGGTGTTAAATATACCCATATGGGGTATTTTACGACGATGTGCCACAAGGACAGCAAAGCCCTCCGCGCGAGGCTCAATCGTATCGAAGGTCAGGTGCGCGGCATCGGCCAGATGCTGGCTGATGACCGCTACTGCATCGATATCCTCTACCAGATCCACGCCATCAAGGCGGCGTTGTCCAAAGTCGAGACCGAAATTCTCAAGACGCATGCTGCCTGTTGTGTCGAGGACGCGATCGCGGCGGGCGATGCGGACGCGCAACGCCAGAAATTCAGCGAACTGGTCGAGGTGTTCGCAAAAGCAAAACTCTGAAATCGAAGGACTGACGACATGGCCACTTCCACCCAGAAACACGCCGAACTGCACAGGATGGTGACGGCGGAGCACACCTGCCCCTATGGTCTCAAATCGCTCGATCTCCTGAAGCGCGAGGGCTATGTGGTCGAGGATCACGAGTTGACTTTGCGCGCCGAGATCGACGCTTTCAAGGAAAAGCACAGAGTCGAGACCACGCCGCAAACCTTCATCGGCGGCAAGCGCATCGGCGGCTACGACGATCTTCTCGCCTTCTTCGGCAAGGAGGTGAAGGACAAGGACGCCACGACCTATACGCCGGTGATCGCGCTGTTCGCGATGGCGGCGTTGATGGCGCTGGCGGCGAGTTGGGCGGCATTCGGCAGCCTCGCGACGGTCGAGGCGGCTGAATGGTTCATCGCCATTGCCATGTGTCTGCTCGCCCTGCAAAAGCTCAAGGACGTGGAGGGCTTCGCCACCATGTTCCTGAACTACGACCTTCTCGCCCAGCGCTGGGTGCGCTATTCCTACCTCTATCCATTCGGCGAAGCGCTGGCGGGCGTCCTGATGATGGCCGGCGCCCTGATGTGGCTGTCGGTCCCAGTCGCCCTCTTCATCGGCACCGTCGGAGCCGTATCGGTCTTCAAGGCGGTCTATATCGACAAGCGTGAACTCAAATGCGCCTGCGTCGGCGGCGACAGCAACGTGCCGCTCGGCTTCGTGTCTCTGACCGAAAACCTGATGATGGTCGGCATGGCGATCTGGATGCTACTCAAGCCTATGGGCATCGGCCTCGGACATTAAGCGCAAACCAAGGAGGCACGAGATGACCCAATCTTCCCATTCCGGCAAGCACGAACAAGCCGACCACGGCGCAGGACGTCCCTACCTGATGTTCTGGATCAATATGGCGCTTGGCCTGATCGTCATGTACGTCGTGATGTTCTCGATGATCGACGGTTTGCACGACTTCCATAATAATCTCAATATGTTCTACATGGCGGTGACAATGTGGGCGCCAATGGGAATCTTCATGCTGGCGACGATGCCCGGTATGTTTCCTCGACGGGCTTTGAACGTTGCCCTCTATGCCGCGTTCATCGTCCTGACGGTGGCCTCATTTGCAGCGACGCGAACCCAAATCCTGATCGATGACAAGCAGTTTATCGATTCGATGATCCCGCACCACTCGGGCGCGATCCTCATGTGCAGGGAAGCGGACCTGCGCGATGCGGAACTACTTACTCTCTGCGAAGAAATCGTCGCAGCCCAGCGCAGCGAGATTGAGCAGATGGAGACAATTAAGGCTCGCCTCGATCAAAAGCCCTGAATCTGCGACCTCGCTGTAAAACGCGTCAAGCACGGGCAAACGGACGCGCAATGGATCGCCCCATAAATGGGCGTAGATGCCGCTTAGTGAACCAAGGCTCGAATAACGCATGACGGGCCATTGACAGACCGATTCATACAGCCGAATAAAAAGCAAAAAAATTCCTAAGCCGTGCTGAAATTACGGCGTTCCACCTCAGGATCGAAACGTGAGAATTGCGACGAAAGTGCGCCTCTTCTATCCAGGCTCAGAATTCAAAGCGGAGTGCCAATTGATTTTGTTCGTTTCGGGTGAGGGAAGGCGAAGAAAGTAGATATATTACCCTGCGGTGGTCGATAATGCCCAAGTATTCTAGACTTCAGATAGTAATCCATTGGGTCGTTGTCGCCATGATCATTATCCAATGGTCTACTGCCGACGCGATCCCGAGGACCCATAACCCACTTCTCCCGGCCAAGGAATGGGACCTTTTCCTGCATATGGTTCATAACTACTGCGGTATTGGCATCGGCGCGCTAGTGCTCCTGCGCATGGCACTTCGACTCCGGCAACGGCCTCAGATCAACCACTTTAGGGACCTTGCCGCAGCGACCATTCACTGGGGCCTTTACGGGAGCCTCGCAGCCCAAGCGGCAACCGGCGTAATCGTGACCTATTTCTGGGCACCGGCCGCATGGAGTCACAAAGCGCTCTGGTACGTGACACTTGTACTTGTCGGTCTTCACCTCACCGCAGCCTTGTGGCATGGCATCAGGCGCGATGGCGTGCTCAGCAGAATGTCGCCGAGCTTACGGATCGGTCGAAAATGAGACGTCATTCGGCCGATCCGAGAAGCTTTGGATGCCGACTTCGACCAAGATAAGCCCTGCGTGACAATCAGCGTTGCGTGATGCGGCTCATGGTCCTCGCCATTGCAAGGTTGGGCTCAGCAGGAGACTACATGGCAGACTTAGCGGCAAGTCGGATGGATGTGCCCCGACCGGCGGCTTCTCCGTAGGCCAGTTCGGCGCGAAACCTTTTTGCGAAGAAATCATCGCGGCCCCGCGCAGCGAGATCAAGCAGATGGAGACAATTAAGGCTCGCCTTGATCAAAGGTCCTAATATCTCCCGCCTTGCTCAATAGCGCGTCAAGAATGGAGTGAGCGAAGACCAGCAGATTTCCGGATAACGAGACATCGTTCGACAGGTCTCCTGGTCTTTCAGTGCCTTCTCCGACTGGCAGGTTCAATGAGGATTGCATGACGACATCATGACGATGGTCGCAGCTTCGTCTCAGTCTCAGGGAATACCTGCCGTGCCAGACCTGCGGCGGCTATTCGAGGTTTTGAATGCCGCTCATGAGGGCCTCTCTTGAGATCTCGCCCATATGTAACGATTGCAGCGTCCCGTCGCTCTTGAGGAATAACGTAGCCGGCAGGCCCGGCACCTCGTAATGACGACCGAACTCACCAAGCCCGTCGAGCACGACGTGCTCAAGCTCAAGATTCTCGGCTGTCAGATAGCGCTGAATGATCTCCTGGCCTTCACCTTGGTTGACGAAGACAAGTTTGGTATTGTCCGTGTTTGCGGCCACGTCCGCCATCATCGGCATTTCGCGGCGGCAGGGCGGGCACCATGTTGCCCACAGGTTGATGACCACAGGTTGGCCTTCGAGGTCGGCCGGGTTGAACTGTTCACCGGCCACCGTGCGGTAGATGCCTCCGGTTGGCAGCGGGGTCGCCGGCGCGCCGGCGGTAAGCTGTAGCACGAAAAAGGCGACATAGGCCGCAGCCGCGCTCGGCAGGGCGGTCCATAGTATGAGCCGTAATTCCCGCCGGAAGCGAAAGACCGTGTAGGCAAACGCCAATGCGACGCCGGCTTCGATCATGAAGCCACCCTGCCAGATGTAGAATGCGCGCAGCGGCTCGGCGAGGAAACTGCTCGCGTGCTGGACGACGTGCCCGACGCGCGCGCCTACCACGAAGGTGACGGTCACGCCCCAGGCCCAGGATGAAAAGCGCTGATCGACCTTGCGGGCGAGGATCTCGCTCAGCAGGAGAAAGGCGGCGATGGCGAGGATCGCGGCGAAGCGGTCGGGCGCGAAGACAAAGGGACCGATCGCGACTGCATTCATCTTACTGCCTCGCCTGCGAGACCGATGTCAGCAGCGTGTCGGTTGTCACATCGCCGACGAGACGGGAGCCGTTTGCCTCTGCTGCGTTCCGGTTGAAGAAGATCATGGTCGGCGGGCCGACCACGGCAAGATCGCGCATCAGGCCCTGACTGGCCTCATCCAGTGCGGTCAGATCCACCTTGACACGCTGGAAGTCATCCAGTGCGGCGACGACTTCCGTGCTGGAAAAGACGTCGCGTTCGATCGTCTTGCAGATGACGCACCAGTCGGCCGTGAAATAGACCAATGTCGGACGCCCGTTGGCAGAGGCAATCGCCCGCTCGACCTGCGGCGTCGAGTTTGCCTCAGCGAATGTCATCTCGGCCTGGGCGGTCTGCTGGCCCGCACCGGTCATGGCGAGGTGGGCGAGCGGGTGTAGCGGGTCGGTCCCGCCCGACGCCGCCCCGATCGCCAGGATGACGCCGCCGAGGGAAATCCCAAGTCCGGTGGCCTTGCGGAAGCGTGGCCAGGCACCCGCATCGACCACGAGCCGATCAGCGACGCCAATGAAGACCGCAGCAATCAAGAGGAGGCTCGCCCAGAGCGCGAGCGTCACTTGTGGTGGCAGAATTCGTGAAGCCATCCAGATCGCCGCACCGAGAAAGACGAAGCCGAACGCGTATTTGACCTGCACCATCCACGCCCCCGCTCGTGGCAGGGCGCGGCTGCCCATCGTACCAAAGGCGATCAGCGGAATGCCTTGACCGAGCCCGAGGGAGAACAGCGCACCCGCACCGAGCCAGGCGTCACCCGTATGTGCGATATAGAGAAGGGCCGCCGCGAGTGGCGCGGTGACGCAGGGACCGACGATCAGTGCCGAAAGGAAACCCATTCCGGCGGCTCCCCCCACTGAGCCGCGCGTGCCGGCTTGGACGCCCGCCATCCGGCTGACCCAGACGGTTGGCAGTTGCAACTCGAAGAGACCGAACATCGACGTCGCGAGCACCACGAACAGCGCCGCGATGGCGCCAATAGCGTATGGCGATTGCAACACCATCTGGAGGTTCTGGCCGGACCATGCCGCGACGATGCCAAGCATGCCGAACGCAGCGGCCATCGCCAGCACATAGGCTGAAGACAGGATGAAGCCGCGCCGCGCCGTCAATGCCTCGCCCTCGCGCGCCAGGGTCGCGCTCAGGATCGGATACATGGGCAGCACGCAGGGCGTGAAGGCGAGCAGCAACCCGAAGGCAAGGAAGCTCACGATCACCCAGATCGCACCGCCGCTGGCAAGAAGCGAGCCGACCATGCCGCCGCCCTGCGTGTCCTCAGCCAGGCTGAAGCCGCCGTTCCCGGACCGGTCGCCGGAGGCGACCGGAGCTGGAGCGATGCCGAAGCCGACGACGGGCTCGGAAACCTGAAGGTTTGCCGTGTTGACGGTCAGGGTCAGCGGCGGATAGCAGATCGAATCCTTTTTGCAGCCCTGATAGGTGACTGCGACCTGCCCGGGCGCTTCGGCGCCGAGACGTGCCATCGCTTCGAGATAATAGACCTCTGAAGGACCGAAGTTGGCATCCTCTGTCTCCACGACACCCGGTCCAGTCGAAAGCGGGACCGCCTCGCCGGTTGTTATGTCCTTCGCTTCCATATGGTCGCGATAGAGATAATAGCCTTCCTCGATCTCCCAACGGAGCTGGATCTGCTGATCCGCATTCCGCTCCACCGAGAAGCGGAAGGCTTCCTCAGCTTGCAAGAGGTCCTCCTGTTGCGCCGCAGCGGGCAGAGACAGGAGGGCGAAGAACAGGCCGGCAAGCAGGCGGAGTATGGGCATTGGGGACATGAAATTACTCGGATGGTCGCGATCGGGGATGTATCAGGATGCTTCGCGAGCGTCTGCGACAACCTGGCGGAAGCCATCCTCATCGAGGGCGGAGGCGACGAGAAACCGACCGATCAGAAACACGGGCGTGCCGCGCAGACCGAGCCCCTCGGCCTGCGCGTTGTTGCGCTGAAGCACCGCGGTAATCTCAGCGTCGCGGCGATTGGCTTCAGTCTCAAGATCTGCCGTGTCGAAGCCGGCGCCTTCCAGCGCCTCCCGCATCCGCTCTTCCGGCACACGCGAGCCTTCGATACCCATCAGCGCGAGATAGGCGTCCTCGTAGCGGTTCTGATACCTGGCCGCCAAGGCCAGCTTTGCGCCATAGACAGACGACTGCGCGAGGATCGGCCAGTCCTTGTAGACATGGCGCACATTGCCATCCGATTCCAGCACCGTATTCAGCGGCTCGACGGTGCGCTTGCAGAACGGGCAGTTGTAGTCAAAGAACGAGACGATCGTCAGGTCGCCGTTCGGATTGCCGCCGACCGGCGCTTCCGGATCGTTCAGGATCATCTCGGCTGACATGTCGTCCGCGCGCACGGGTATGGCAAGGCCGGCGGCAGCGAGCGCCGCCAACCCCGAGAGCAAGGTCCGCCGGCTCATCTCACTGCGGAATGGTGCCCCCCCGATAGCGAAAGGATGAGGTATGGGTGTGCGGGGGCGCCGATCGTGCATGGTCGAAAGCTCCAGATCATGGATATTGGAGCGAGCGCACTCTCCCGAGCTTAAGGCAGCCTTAAGGACCGCATCGAGCCGGAGATCGATGGCAGGTTGTCCCGGACTCCGGACTATCGGGTGAACGGCCGCAATCGCCGCACGAGATCGCGCCTGCTGAACGATCCGACTGAACGGGTGCCGTCATATTCCCGTCCGGTGGCTGCATCCACGATGAAAAATGTCGGCGGGCCGCTCGCTCGAAGGTAGGATAGGAGCTGGCGGTTTCTTTCGTCCATGGCGGTCACATCCACCTTGACGAGAGGGACCGCCTGGAGCTGTTGCAACACAGCTGGATGGGCGAGGATTTCCCGCTCAATGCGGTGACACACCGCGCACCAATCCGCACGGATGTCGATAAGCGCGAAGCGATGCGTCCGGGCGAACTGCTCCAGCCTCTCCTGGTAGGAAGCGACATCTGTGACCATTGCAGCCCGATTGGCGGCGGCCAGCCCAATGGGTGCCGTCAACAACCCTACCGGCACCACCAAGCCGCTGAGCAGAAGACCGCGGCGGGTCCATTGGCCATTCATGCGTTGAGCATCACCATCGATGCCGCATCCGACATCTGCCGTAGACGCTACGGCGTTGTTTGTTAGAAGTCGCGTCCGCATCCTAGTCTCCTTCTCAGGACCGGCGGCAAAGCGGGCGTTCCTTAAGGCCCGCTTAAGGGTGAAAAAAAGTGGTCCTCGCCTGCAACGCAAGCCCGCGATTCCAACCCTGTGCCCGACCCGATCGACAATGTGTTCGGCCGGATCACTTGAGCCGCAGGTCGGCGCCTGAGGTCCATGCCGCATCGCTATCTGCGGCCACGCTTGCCTTAAGCTGCCCTTAAGCCAAGCATCGTGCTGTGCGACTTGATCGATCGTAAAGCAGAGAGCATACGAAACGTGAGTAAGCTACCGACACCCGCAATCGCGCGGCGCGCTTTCCTCATTGGCGCCAGCGCAATGACCCTCGCCGGATGTGTTTCCACGGGGCAAACACCGCAGGTCGCGCAGCCGGTCGCGCCGCCCCCTCCGCCGCCGACGCCCCCGATGTATTACGCACTGCTGAACGAGCGCTTCCCGATCCCGGAAGTCGACGTTTCCAAGGTCGATCCGAAATGGTGGCGGACGGAAGTCGACTATCCGACCGATGAACGAGCCGGCACCGTCATCGTCGACACGCCAAACCGCTATCTCTACCACGTTCAGCCCAACGGCCGCGCAACCCGATACGGGGTGGGTGTCGGCAGGGACGGTTTTTCGTG
Organism: Aquamicrobium zhengzhouense; assembly: GCF_016124105.1. Taxonomy (GTDB): domain Bacteria; phylum Pseudomonadota; class Alphaproteobacteria; order Rhizobiales; family Rhizobiaceae; genus Aerobium; species Aerobium zhengzhouense. The sequence goes on along the minus strand of NZ_JADGMQ010000003.1, from coordinate 276,309 downwards.
GGCTGGCCGAGGGCGTCATATCGCATACAAGCGGGCATGGCCACGCTGGACTCCTCCCGACGAAATGGTCGCCCGCCAACCCGAGTTGGAGCCCTACTCAATCGCCAATGGCGGCATGGACCCAGGGCTGGAAAATCCACTTGGAGCACGCGCCCTCTACATTCATGAAGGAAACCGGGACACGATTTACCGCATCCACGGAAACCCGGAGTTCTGGACGATCGGCCAGGCGGTTTCATCCGGATGCATCCGGATGATCAATCAGGATGTCATCCACCTCGCCGACAACGTTCGCGACGGGAGCCCGCTGGTCGTGATAGCCGATCCGGCTATGGACCATCTTCTGGTGGGATAGCTCTGTCGCGCGACAAGAAGCTTACGCTCCCTGCTGGGCGCTACCTCCTTGAAAGATGAATTGGCTGCCCCGCACCAGATGAAACGGGTCAGGCGGAGTTCGCCATCACCGCTTGCAGCCCCCCACTGTCGCGGTTCTGAAGTCGTAGCCGCCAGCCACTCCGCCCGAGCGCCATTTCGACGATCGCGAGGCCGAGACCACTGCCGACCGGAACTTTGTTGCGGCCGCGAAAGAAGCGTTCGGTGACGCGGGCCAACTCTTCGTCGGGAATGCCGGGACCATCATCCTCGATGATAATCCGGCCATCTTCGGACGGGCCGGCCACACGGCACCGTACGACGCCTCCGGGCGGCGAATGGTTCACTGCGTTCTCAATCAGGTTCCTCGCAGCAAGAGCGAACAGATCCGGCTCGATATCCAGCTCGATGCGGTCAAGATCAGGGGAAATCTCGACCTCGACACCCCTGGCCGGATCGGCCAGTTCGTCCGCGAGCGCTCTCAGTATGCTCCCCGGCCGTACCTTACCGCTGCGCTCGCCCTGGTCGAGGGCTTCAACCGCCGACATATCCAGCAATTGCCGAACGAGCCGGCCGGTACGGTCGACACCGACCACGATCTGACGCAATGCTTGCTCGCGGATCGTGCCATCACCGCTCGCAAGCGCAACCTGCGCCTGCGTCTTGAGGCCAGCCAGCGGCGTGCGCAACTCGTGGGCGGCAAAGGCGGTAAAATTGCGCTCGCGTTCCCGAAGCCCGGCCACGCGTGCGAAGAGTCCGTTGAGCGATTGCAGGACGGGTGCGATTTCTCTGGCCGTTTGCACGTCCTCGATCGGGCTGAGGTCGGAGGCGTGTCGTGCTTCCAGATCGCCTGCGATTTTTCTGAGCGGCTCGAGGCCACGCCTGACGCTTAGCCAGATCAGGATGGCAAGAACCGGCAAGATCAGCAGGGCCGGCAGGAGAAGGCCACGGATGACGTCGTTCACCAACCCGTTACGGATACTCAGATTGTCACCGACCAGAACGCGGACACCGCGCTCGGCATTGGTGATTGCGTAAACCCGCCAGCGCTCACCGTTTATCACAGTCTCGGAGATCCCGTCGGTGTGCTCGGACATTGCTTGATCGGGCGCCGCATCCGAGCGTCCGATCAACGTCCCTTGCAGCGACCATATCTGGCACGAAAGCTGGCGATCATAGGCGCTGTGTGTACGCATCGGCAGATCAGACCTGATCGTCTGCGTCGGATCGGCGGCGATCTCCTGGCTGACGATCAATGAGGAGACCATCCGGCCTGCTTCCATCAGCCGCGCGTCGAGAACCCGTTCCACCTCGGCGCGCGTGGAAAGGAAAATCCACACGACCGCCGACAGCCAGACGAGGCCGGTGGTCAGAGCGAGGATCAGGAACAGCCGTTTGGAGATCGACGGCATCACGGTTCGTCCCCTAGGCGATAGCCGATCCCACGGACGGTTTGGATTATGCCCGGTCCCAGCTTGCCGCGAAGATGATGGATGTGGACCTCGACGGCATTGCTCTCGACCTCCTCCTGCCAGCCGTAAAGCTTCTCCTCAATCTGGCTTCGCGACAGGATCTGACCGGGATGGATCATCAGGGCATGCAAAATCGAGTATTCGCGCCGGGACAAACGGATGGGTTCGCCCAGACGTTCGACATTCTGGTTCGCCGGATCGAGGCGCAAGCCCCGCCATTCAAGCACTGATCGCGGGCGGCCCGCTGCGCGGCGGACGAGCGCGCGCAGCCGCGCGGCGACCTCGTCCAGATCGAACGGTTTACCGAGATAGTCGTCGGCACCGGCATCCAGTCCGTGAACCCGGTCGGCGACCTGATCACGCGCAGTCAGGAGGAGCACAGGTGTGGCGTCCTGCCGCTCCCGCAGGGATCTCAGCACATCCAGGCCGGAGCCATCGGGAAGCATCAGGTCGAGCACCAGCGCATCGAACTCATGGTTCGTCAGAGCTGCGGCGGCTTCTTCGCAGGTTTCGACCGCATCGGCGGTGAAGCCGCCAATCGAAAGGCCCACCGTCAATCCGTCTCTAAGGACGGCATCATCTTCGACTATCAGCACGCGCATGGTTATCACCCGAGGTTCTAGGTCGCATTTCTATACGAGGCTTAAGGCAGCCTTAAGGACCGAACTTGAGCGTGCCTCGATATTGTTCAGTGATCGGGCACCCGTGTGCCAACTTTGCAAGCTCGTGGGATGGCGGAGGGCGCTGCCCGGCGTGTCCGGTCTGGCGGACACAACAAAATGCAACCGAGCTGATCCGTCGTCCTGGCGCATTGAGCTGCAAACCCGCCGATGTTTATCCGGCATTATCCGGCTTCCCTACGACTGGCCATTTCTGCTTTCGCCGTGCTTCAGGATCACGCATGTATTCCCGTGCATAGAAGTGATCTAGGGGCCGTAGTCTATGCCGACTGTGATCGAATGAGCGCAATCCCAGCTCAGCCATCCAGTTGTCACTCGGCCCCCTCTCAAGGAGACCGCGATGACAGAGAACAGATTTCTTACCCCTGAAGAAGTCTCAGAGCGTTATCGTGGGAGCGTTTCTGTTGGTACACTGAGAAATTGGAGAGCAATGCGCATAGGTCCATCCTTCGTAAAGATCGGCAAAGCTGTCCTCTACCCAGCCGGCGAGCTTGAAGCTTGGGATGAGCAGAACAAGGTACCCTGCCGTGCCACAGGACGAATCAACGTGCAGACCGAGGACTGAACGTGATGATCACGGCTGGACACGGATAACATACCCCTGTTAACGTCCCCTCTTACCAGAATCCTTCATGATTTCTGTTTATTTACAGTCAGATACTTAAATTTGTCGTGTGTTCCACAACTATCCCGCTCGATACCCCATGGGCATTTCGGGTCACGCATAGTCCCGGACGATCACGGAAATAACTGATTTTATTAGCTTATTGTCGGCCACGTCCGGACGGAGTGGGATGATAAATTACCAGTTTTCTTCGAAATGAAGCCACAATAAGATTTCTATACTTCTTCAGCAAACTCAATCACTTAAGAAATTCCGTACTGAGTTCACCGTCTCCCAAACCTCGGATAAGGTGACGCTGTCTGACCGCCAGAACCTTGACCTCGTTGGAGCGGAATCTGGCCTTAGTTAGGTAGCCGACGTCCACGCCGCATCTGTCCTAGTGGACGATAGTTCGGTTTTGCGTCTGCGCTCTTGCAAGGCCAGACTCGGCACTGGAAGCGCGCTAAGCCCGACGACATATTGCCACCGGGCTTACCGTTACGACCTGCCAGATATCCAGTTCCAGATCCGACGCCAGAAGCTTGGCGCCGCCTTCACAGGAGCAGACTGAACAGAAGGTTCAATCTTTGGCGCCTGCCCGTAAAACTGTGTTTTGGCAGCGCGATCACGACGACGCTCTGCTTCAACCTGCTCGTCACTCCAAGGGCCGGCTTTAATCACCTTGCCGCGATCGATCACGTAGTGTGACCGGCACTTCAAGCTCCAATTACCGATCGACGGCCGAAGCGAGACGGTCTCGCCGTCGAACGTCATCTTCCAATCGGTCGGCGTGAAGGGCGCCACAACCTCCTCGCCGCAACCGCAGCAGCAGCTATGGGCCGATGTCGCATATCCCATCGAAATATAGAGGACGCCTGGCTCCAGGCGTTCAGGAATATGTTCGAGGAAACGATGATCGAGTCGCTTGTGACGCATCACCCAAGGTCCCCATTGATCAGCATGTTGCCATCGGTGGTGTAGGTGCAGTGGTGCTCGCGCTCGAGATCGCGATAGAATCCGCGGATCTTCTTCCACTTCACGACCGCGAGGACGGCATTCAAGGCGTTGAGATCCGCGACTTGAATGTTGGACGCGTAGATGTCCTTCGCGCCGCCGCCAGCGAAGGAGATGCGCTGCCGGGCGTGATCCCGCTTCTCCGGCGTGCTGGCGGTCACCCGCAGGATGCCGCCGAGCGATCCCTCATCGAGCTCAAGGCCCATACCGACATCGACGAACGCGGCACCAATCGCCTCGAGCTTCTCGACGATCAACCGCTTCGCGTCACCCGCATCGAGGGACAGGAATGCGAAGGTGATGCCGTCAAGGAGATGGATGTTGTCGACGCCGAGCGCGATGTCGTGCGCCACAATATTCCGATGCATCCGGCTGTAGATGCGCTTCAGATAGTCAACCTTCTTCGGCGCTTCTCGCAGTTCCTCCAGACTCGGAGCACCCGGCGCGCGAAACGCGTTGTGGGTCAGGAACTCGTCGCTGTCGAAGAGTCGAATTTCACGAACCGGCGTCTTGGCGACGAAATCCAGAATGTAGCCGCCGGTGCCGCCGCCGCCGATGATGGCGACTCGTTCGTTGATGAGCCGTTCGGTCAGGACGCCAATTCCGACACGGTCGGAGGCGGTCTCGACGTAATTGAAGACGATCTCTTCCTCTTTTTCCGGCTCACGGAAGGTACGAGCCGTCGCGCCGGGCTTCAACACCGCAGCCGGCCCCGCAATGATGTTCGCGTAGCTCGTCATCTTATGGTGGTAGTCGGCGTACCCTCCATCCGGTTTGCTCGAGAAGCTGTGCGTCGCCTTCAGGCCATGGCCGAGATCGAAGGCGCCTGCCGCGTGCGAGATGCCCTGGATAGGCGAGCCATCGGCGTGGCACGGAAAGTCACCGTCCCAATGGACGACGTGGGTGTCGGGGGTGCGCGTGTGATCTCCGGCCAGCGTGAGGCTGGAGATGAGAGTGCCGATGCGCACCTCCCGGCGCGCATCGACGTAGGGCACCTCGCGCATAACGAGATGTCCACCCTGCTGCTGGACGAAGTAACCCTCATCCAGCAGCCGCTTGAGGTCCGGATTAAGACTGAACAGTGCGCGTGACATTGAACACCGTGCCCTTCTTCTTGACATCGACGGAGCCGCCAGCCCCGAGCTCACCAGCGTGCGGCGTCGATGCCGCGTGCCGGTAAGTCATCGAGAAGACGACGTTGAGCTCGTGCTGGCCCGGGAAGGCGAGCTGGACGATCTGCTCGAACGTGACCGTGCGGGCGTTCACCGTGCGCGGCCGCGAATTGACGACGATCTCGAACGTCAGCCGCGCGGTGATAAACCGCTCGATGCCGGGCTCGGTCAGATCGATCAGGTCACCATGTTCGACAAGGCGATCTTCGCCGCCAGGGACTTCGAGGAAGACTCCCTCGCCTTCACCCGGCTTAGCGAGGCCATAGAGGATCGTGCCGCTGATGGCCGGTTTGCCCCAGCGCAGCTCGTCGTCGTTGAGGGTCAGCTTGAAGTCGCGATCGGTCTGAAAGACGATGAATCGCTCGGCACCGCGCTCACGCAGGTCGAACGGCTCGTTAAGCCTCACATCCTCGAAATCGCCCGAGGGCAGGATCGCGAAGAGGCTGTAGCCGTCCCGCGGGTCGAGCGCCGCGGCCTCAAGCAACTGGCGACCGAGCGGCACGGGATCGCTCACCACGCGGGACTTGAAGTTGAGATCGCCCTGCGCGAGGAGAAAGCGATATTCCCGCGCCGGACGCAACGCCCGGCCTTCGCGCAGGGCGTCGCCGAGATCGTCGTAATCAAGAAGTTCTTCGGTAGTCATAAGATTGGATCCTTAGTTTCTTCCGAGGCGACGCCGCGGCTCTAAGGGTCCAATCGGAGCGAGGTCGGCCGACCGGTAAGGTCAGGCGAACTTTTTTTTCAAGGGGCCGTCCGGGGTCTGGCCGCAGATGAAGAAGGCCGGACAGTTCGGGCAGGTGCGCGACGAAACCTGGGCCGGAAACCGCCCCGCCCGGATGTCGCCGAGAAACTCTACGAGCTTGTCCTTGCGCCCCTTCAGCTTCCGATCCGACAACGCGATGGCATGCGTCTCGCCGTCGGAAAGATGGACAAGCTCAGCGACAGCGCCGGGCGAGGCACGTTGGACCGCCAGCATCAGCGCCGCCGCCCCGACATCCTCGCTCTCGGCCGACCGCATATGGCCCGTGCGAATGTGACGTACGGCACGAACGCCGTCCGGCCGCACCAGCACCTCATCCGGCCGAACCACGATCTCCTCGCCGCCGAAATTGAGGCTAAGCGCAACGGGCGTTTCGACAGCCGCGCCAGCGCGGTTCGATAGGAAGAAGCGCAGCATCGCAAGGGCCAGATCGCGAAATTCCGCGCGATAGCCATGGTCGCCCAGACCTCGATCGGCAAGCGCCGCGTCGGTGCGATCCTCCAGGTCCCGCTCGGTCACGGGCTCGTTTGCAGCGATCACCACCTCGACCACCACGCGAACCGCCTCGTGCAGATGCATGAAGGCAGTCGCGGTCCGCCGGCCGCCGACCTGCAGGACATGCGTGTAGAAGAAGCGGCGCGGGCAGGATTCATAAAGAGCGATCTGCGGGGCGCCGAAGCGTAGCCGTCCGTCGACTATCAAATCGATTTCCCGAGCTTCCGCGGCCACGGGAAGCGGCCGCGCCGGCACGACCGAGCGGCGCGTCAGGGTGCCCCCGAGACGGTCGAGGAATGGCGACAGCGGTCGGTTGTGGCCGTTGCTCTTCTCGGTCGGCGCATAAAGGATCAGGCGGTCGCGGGCGCGCGACTGCGCCACGTAGAACAGACACTCCTGCTCCTCGGCCTGACCCGCGCGGAACGTCTCGATCGCGCTGCCTTCGGCGCCTACGATCATGCCATCGGGCGCCGGACAGGGCGGTGCCGGCGGCGTGCGTGGGATCGTATCGCTGTTGAGCCCAGGGATATGAACGCCGCCAAACTCCAAGCCCTTGGCGCCGTGGATAGTCATCAGCCGCACTGCGTCGAGATGTTGCGCGGCCGCCGGCAACTGACGCAGATCGCGATCGTCGCCGAGCCGGACAAGCCTGCGCACTCGATCGAGCAGGCGGGTGATGGGCAGCCCGCGTCCGGCCGGCTGCCCCCGCACGAAGTTGAGGAACTGCCAAATCGCGATGCCGCGCGTGCGATCGGCGAGGTCCGCCGACGTTACGAACCGTGCAGCAATGCGCGTGCGATCAAGCAGCAGCATCGCGAGCACGGTCCAGGGCGAGGCCGTCTGATCGAACCCGTCGAGCGCAGCCGCGAGCCCGACAAGGGTCCGTCGCCCGCCGTCGCTCAAACCGGGGATCGTCTCGCCATCCCGCAGCCAACTGGCCGGCGCATGCCCGGCCGCCCGTAGATGGTCAAAGACCGCGGCCACATCGGCGAAGCTGGTGACAAAGTCCGGCCAGCAGGCAATGCGCACCAGGCCCATGGCGCGCCGGTCGACAAGGATCGAAAGAAGAGCCAGAAGATCCTTGACCTCCCCCCGCTCGAACAGACTGCCCAGAAACAGGACCGGCACACCCAGCCGTTCGAGGTCCTGACCGATCGTCGACAGCTTTTCGTTACCGGTGCATAGGACTGCCTGCTCGCGATAGGCGTAGCCCTCGCGCCGGAGTTCCTCGATTGCATCGGCCAAAGCGACCTGCTGCAGCTCGGCGCGCTGGACCGTGCGCAGCTCCGGCCTATGTCCATTAGCTTCCCTAACCGCTTCGAGGCCGCTGTCCGCGTCGCCCGCGCGCATCGTGATCGCAAAGCCGGAGAAGCTGGCAACGATCTCAGGCACCGAACGGTAGTTGCGCTTCAATCGACCGCGCTTGCCGCCGGGGAAGTCCTCCTTGCCGAACCGGGTCATGTTGAAGGATGAGGCGCCGCGAAAACGGTAGATCGACTGCTTGGCGTCACCGACCATCCAGAGATTGCGGCCGTCAGGCCGTAGCGCCCTCAGCAACCGGACGCTGCTGCGGTTCACGTCCTGATACTCATCGACCAGGACATGATCATATCGCGCCTGCAGCGCCGCACAGATGGCCGCGTCCTTTTCGAGCAGTTGCACTGGCAAAGCGACAAGATCGCCGAAGTCAATGCAGTGCGCGTTGCGCTTGAGCTGTTCATAGGCGGCATAGACACGGGCCACCTCGACAGCGCGTTCTGCCGCTTCACGCGCTTCCGGATCACCCGCCTTCGCCAACATGGCATCGGCGAGTCCGGCGTAGGTTTCAGCGTCGACTACCTCGTCCTTCGCCCGCGAGACGGCGGCCAGCATGTCAGCGATGATCTGGGTGGGATCATAGAGGTTGCGGTAGTGCGCGAGCCTCAGCCGCGGAAACTCCTCCTCGAGGAGCTCGACCGCCTCGGTCCTATCCATCATCCGCGGGTCTTTCGACAGGCCGAGCTCCGCGTGGAAGCGACGGATGATATCGAGGCCGAAGGCATGGAACGTGCCGATCCACATCGCGGCCGCCGCCTCGGGCCGCTTGCGCGCGATCCTTTCGGCCATCTCACCCGCCGCCTTGTTCGAGAAGGTTAGGAGCAAGATACGCCTGGGATCGATACCCTCTTCCAGAAGGCCTTCGACACGCGCGATCAACGTCTGGGTCTTCCCGGTGCCAGGACCCGCTTCCAGCAGATAGGCTTCCCCGCGATGCGCCGCCGCCGCCGCTTGCAGCGGATTGAGCGGCCGTTCGACGTGCGTTGCCGCCGGCGTGGGCGGCACCGGCGGCAACAGCAAGGCATCGAACAACTGCTGCGCCACGACCTCGAACGGCGCCCCGAGTTTTGCAGCGATCTCAGAAGCGGAAAGGCCGCCATCCACATGAAGCGCCCGCACGACGTTTCGCGGGATCAGCAGTTCGCGCGCGAAAAGATCCATCTGGACCTCGCGACGCTGCCTGCGCCCATAGTCGATCACCCGATCGATCCCGACCGGCGACGGCTCGGCCGCGCGGGCCGGATCAATCGCCGGCGCGGGCTCACCTTCGGGATCGTCGCCAAGCTCTACATGGCCGATCTCATGCGCCACGAGGAAGGCCTGCTCGAACCTAGATCCGATGTTTTCATGGAGGATCAGATCGTCGGCGGCGACAAAGGTCGCGCGGCCACCGTTGAGGACAGCCGCCCCTGCCGCCGTTGGCTCGACGTCGATCCCTCGCCACTTGGCCTCAGCGACAGCAAAATCATAAGGCGACCAGGGATCGGCGCCGGATGCAACGAGGCGAGCGTGAAGCTCAGCGGCGACTTGCCTGGCGAGCTCCACACTATCCATGTCAGTCAGCCTCCGCCAGCAATCTGGCGCGCATCTCGGCCGGAACGCCAGCGTCGATCAGCACCTGCTCGAAGGTGACCTGCTCGCCCGCCGCCGGCTTATTATCGGCCTTGTAGCTGCGCGCGACGAGCAGCGGAGCTGGCTCCCAGGACGACTCCAACTGCGCGACAGAGCTGCGCATCGCCTCAGCTAACATCGCCAGGAAGCGTCGCGGGATACTGACGAGAGAGACCCGCCGTTCGCGCAGCGCGGTCACGACCTGTCGGGGCACGTCCAAATCCTGGGCGACGGTGCGCCAGTCATCAACCGTCAGCGCCGCGAAAGGGTCGGGTGCCGCCGCCGGCACAGCCTTCGCGTGTTGCGACCAAGCCGCATCGATCAGCGCCTGATCGCCAGAAGAGAGGGGTGCGGCGTCTTCGTAAGACTCGCGGCGGAGTTCGCGCGAGAGGTCGACGAGCTCCCCAGCATATTCTGGGTAAAGCCGCAGATAGCGTTCTAGGGTCGAGCGGCCAGGCTCGCTCTCAACGGCGAACGCGTCGAGCACGGACTCGCGGGATGGTCGTGCACCGGCGGGGCTCACCGCTCGTCTCCGTTGGTCATGGCGGCTCGCAGGGTGGCGAAGGCCTTGTCACGGTAGGTTCGGATCGTCTTTTCGGAGCGGCCCAGGGCCTTGGCGATGGTCATGACGTCCGGTTCCTTCGAGTCGATGGGAAAGCCTTGTCTGAGCATGTGAATGATCCTGCTTTGTTCTATCGGTAGAGCTTCAATCGCTCCATCCAGGCGCGACCGGTAAGCCGGATCGTCGAAATCCGACGCGGCGAAGGGATCGTGGGCCCCCGCGGCCGCCTCGACCTCTGGTGACAGTTCACCACTCTCCTCGTCATATTCGAGGGGCTGGGAACGATTTTCGTCGCGCCAGGCCTTTTCCTGCGCATCGCGCCGCAGGCTTGCCAGCGCGCCATCAAAGCGCACCTCGAAATAGTCGAGCTTGTCGGCATAGTCGGCGCGATCCGCCGAAAGGAGCTCGACGAACCGGCTGAACACCTGGTCGCGCACGACCCCGCGCGTCAGCGATTCCGTCCTGCCATCAGAGCTTTCCTTGGGCAAGCTGCGCAGCACCCGTCCGATCAGGATCCGATAGAGGCGTTCGAACCACGCCTCGTTGTTGTCTCGACGGCTCGCGCGAATGAAATAGACGAGACATTCGCTAGGGATGTAGCCCGGGTCGGAACGCTTGGTGATTTCCGCCCTGGCAATCAACTCGTCACGCGGCAGGATCGCCAATTCGGCGATGAGCGCTTCTACCTTCGGATCGCGCTCGTAAAGTTCCCCATTGAGCCGACGTTTTCGAAGCGAGTTAGCTATCATTTCACCCGCGCCGCTCGGTCCTGCCACTCCCATCGCACCAACGGCTCCCCCCAACTGCTTCATCGTGCCGCCCTCTTCTCGCCAGCACTCTTCAAATTCAGACATGTGCTCACAACACCCCACACCACCTAGATTACCCCTGGTAGAACGGGCTGCATCGCCTCATGCAGTTCACGTCCGCGCCGGCCGATGATTCCAGCAACAGCATCTGCGGTTAAGGCAGCGATTGCCTCTCGGTTCAAATGACCGGCTCGAAATAGTGCGAGAATTTCCCCCCGTGTCAGCGGAAAGCCAAGCGTGCTCAAGGGCAACGCTTCGACTGGAAGGCCGAGATCAAGCCGGGTGAGCAATAGCGCTGCCGCCTCTTGTTCCTCGGCCCGCTCCAGCACGATCGCTGCTATGCGCAGCGCGGACTCCAATAGGAAGCGAGAGCCATCCGCGTAACCACGAATGTCGCCGTGCCCTACCCTGACAAAGGCATTAGACGAGTACCGAGCCTCGATATCATTGGTCGGTTCGCCAGCAATCCAATCGCTCACGATGAGCGCGCGCTTGCATCGGCCATAGAACGCGACATCGCTTTCGGCACGATGCTGCAACGCGCGGCCCACGCCATGTCCGAAGCGGCCAAGAGCGGCCTGCTGCCACCGCGGCTCACCATTGCGGGTTTGCGGTGTGTAGTCCTCGTCGCGCTCCGGCAGACATTCGACGAGAACAAGGAGAGCTTCTAGCGTCGCGTCGGCCGGATCAACGCGACGCAACAGCTCAACCAGGCGCATCGCGGACTCGAGTGTGAGGGGAGACTCGCCACAGGCACGCCCAAGCATGGTCAGGCGGAGATTATCGGCGTCTTCTTCGATCAGGCCATCCGCGATCATGCGGTCCAACAGCTGCTCCAGTGTAGGAACCATGCGATCGCGCCATGCCGGATTCTGGAGGGCGGCGAGATAACCTCCATAGGTGTTCGCGATCAGGTCAACGACGGCACCGCGCGGAACATCTCTAACCTGCGTAAGCAAGCGGATCACCCAGGTTCCCGGCTGGTTCGGATTGAACGATGACCGGATGACCTCCGGCTGACCTTGCACATACTGCCGGAACAGTTGATTACGCTCCATGGCGGTATCGGCGAGCAGGATTGCCTTTCCCTCGGCCTCGAACCCCAACCGACCGGCGCGGCCCGCCATGTTCTTATACTGAGCCACCGTATAGGGCTGCCGCTCCCGCCCGGGGAAATCCGTCTCGGCGATGATCACGGTGGATGCGGGCGTGTTCACGCCCGCGGCAACCGTGCTGGTCGCGACGAGGGCCCTGATCTGGCCATCCGCCCGGCGAAATCCGCGCTCGACGGCAACGCGCTCATCGCGGGTGAGATCGCCATTGTGAAACGCGATGCCGCCTTCGAGCGATCGGCGGAGACTCTCCGAGGTCTGGGAGCGGTCGCCTTCGGGAAGTGCGTCGATCACGGCTTGCGCCACAGGAAGGCCAAGCTCTGCCGCAAGATAGTTCGCACAGCCGCTCGCCGGACCACGCGCATTGCGGAAAATAATGACCTTCTCGCCAGCATCGATGAGATGGCGGACCAGTGGCACGATCACGTCCTGCGACGATTGCCTTTGCCCGCGCTGGCGGATCGCGAAGCGGTCGAGGAGCTGAATGGTTTCGGGACCACCCGGCCCCAGGCGCGCAAGTGCACCGCTCCTATCTAGGACACCTTCGACCAGCGGAACCGGGCGATGGTCGGTTTGCAAAAGGTCACAACCGAGCCAGCGATCGAAATGGTTAGCGTGGCCGATAACCGCGCTAAGTGTGATGAGCTGCGGAGCAACGCCGCGCTGGCGGGCACTCACGAGATTGGTGAGCAACAGTTCGACCACCATGCCACGACCTGGCTCGGTGATGAACTGCGCCTCGTCGAGCACGACCAAGCCGATCTGATTAAGCATGTGTGCGGAGGCGACCGACATGCTGAGGAATTTTTCGTAGGTGAAGAACGCGATGTCGTACTTGCCCCTTAGAACAGTGCCGACCTGATCTTGCCAATCGCCGGAGCATCGGGCGATCCGGAGCCCCAGACGATCGCCGTAAAGGGCCGAGAAGTCCTCGAACTTCTCGTTCACAAGCGCCTTGTACGGCAGAAGGAACACGGCCTTGCGGCCATCCGCGATGGCCTTGAGCGCAGCCAACTCGCCGATGAAAGTCTTTCCTGCGCTGGTCGGCGCGACGACCATGAGAGAGTTGCCGTTCAGCACCCCCTGTTCGTTGACCGCTTCAATTTGAAGTTCGTTGAGCCCTTGGGGAAAGCGCTCATGCCATGCGTCGACCGCTTCTTGCGGAATGCCCGCAGCTGCCAATTCGCGGATGTCGCCCGTCGTCTGAAAATTGACGCGTTCCGGAAAGGCTTCGCGATATCGGGCACCGATCTGGCCAGGAGGCAGGACAAGATCGCCTTCGGTCTGTCCGAACATGGTCGGCGATTGGATATAGCCAAATCGCCCAGCGTTCGCCGTGACAAGGCGAGTAACGCGATCGACAAGCTCAAGCACGCCTAGCGGGGCGTTTGCCTCAAACAAAACGTCAATGACGGCCTTGGTGAAGAGGCCGTGTCGCGACTGGGGATCTTCGAGCGCTTCCTGATCGGCCGACGATGCGGCGAACAGGATACGTCCCTGACCTGCCACCTGAACGAGCGGGAAAGCCACAGCGTCGCGGGGAACTAGGCCGGCGTCGATCACGCGCGCCGGAGCACCACCACTAAAGCAGCAATCAAGCAAGAGGATGACTGCACGCGCCCTGGTCTCTCGAAAACGCTGAGCCAGCTCGTCCATGCCGAGCGTCGTGTTCGGCAAATCGGCTACGTCCGTATCATGCAGAACCAGACGGTGGTCCTGCGTGCCGTGTCCGGCGAACCCGAGGATCACCACATCGTCTTCACCGGCAGCGCCAAGCGTCGCGTCGAGAACATCGCGCATCGTAGCCAGGGTCGCCGCATCGTCCGTGATGAGGGGGGCGTCTAGGTCGACGATGCTGTCAGAGAGCACTGCCCACAACGCGGTGGCGTCGCGCGCGGCTCCGGTCAGATCACCGATGAAGGGATCCGCATGCCTATCGATGCCAATGAACGCCCCCCGGATCATCAATCAGCCTCGTGTCACCTGAAACGATGCGAAACCAGGTCGTTCAGCTTTGTCCAGCGCAACAGCAGCGAATGTCTCCCGAGAGGCGACTTGCTTGTTGCCGACCTTCTCAAACCACACGCAGCAAACCGCGGTGCCTTCGATCGACCAATGCTCGCCGACCTGCTCAACCGTCATGATCGGTCCGCCCGATTTCAGCTGAACCGTGTCGCCCGGCGCAAACTCCATAATTCCCCCCTCCCACTCGAAGCTTTCATATTGACTCAAAGTTAGGTTGCATTGCTGCATTTTGCGAGATGGCCGACCAAACATACCATGATTTTCTACTCTTTTTATCAATCAGCACTTCAATCGTCCAAGTAATGCCAAGTATCAGCTCGCGGGCTCGATAGCGGCGAGAGTTTGCGCTTGACCGGACAGGTCAGCGACTGCGGCCGGATCGCTCTTTTAGACGGAATCGTGGAAGTGCCCGCGCGCATGCGTATCGTGCCTACATCAGTGCAACAGGCTGTTGCACAAATTCGGGAACCGACCCAAACGGGTCATTCCTACAACGGCGGATGCTGGAGGCTGCGGTATGCCACAATCGGAAACTGAACGTCCGCCAGAAGGCGGAAGGTTAATGGCGACGCGTCATGGCGAGCAGAATATCCGCATGCTCACATTGGCTCTGGCGGCGGACGTTTGGAGCGATGCTAGATAATAAAGCATCTGCCGAGGCTTCGGCGGAGGTGGAACGCGCTGCAGCTGTCGTTTGAAGTGCTCACGCGAAAGGATCCGTCCCGCGAAGATCCACGCTTCACGATTATAGCGAGGCGAGCGGAGTGCATCGCGAACCTCTGGCCACGCGTCCTCCACCCTAGGTCCTTTGAGCACTCGCCGCGTCAGGTGGCCGTGCTGGATCGGAACGCGCGAACGCCAGAGGACCGTTCGGTCGGGAAACTCATGAATCCACGTCAGCAGACCGAGGCTTGCCTGAGCCTGACGGCCAACTTCCTGGAGGGAATTCAGGCTCATCTGTGTGTCATCGACCTTGGCATGGATCATGACGACCTTGCTGCCTGCTCTGTCGATGCAGAGGAAATCGCACGTCTCGGTCCCCCCGTCGTCGCAAATCACGACATCAAAGGCGTCTAGAACATCGGCCAGTCCGGGGTCGGCGGACCTGATAGCATCGCGTCTGCTGGCGTCCGGCCGGCCGCGACCGGCGTGATCGAAATGAGCGTAAATGCCGCCGAATACGCTTTCGTTCACCCAGTCATCGAGACCCGACGTAGCGCTACCCTTCTCGGAGGTCACCTGGGCAAGCCAGGGCGAAGCTATGATGGCCTCCAAGGGGCCGCCGGGCTCATCACGTGCGACCACATCGATGGCCAGCGAAGGGCGATAGAAAAACTTCTGCGCATAGACCAGTGATGGGTCGCGCGGGACCACTCGGAACGGCTGGGTCCGCGACAGAACTCCGGAAAGCAGCTGAGCCTTTTCAGCTTGTTTCAACGCTTCCCTATCCCGGTTGACCAGAAAGGCGTCGAGATCGGGTATTTCGATAACGTATTTGCCTCGACGGCGTGTCGAGCCAGTGATCGTGTAAGCGATTTTTCCTTCGAAGCTGCGGCCGTCCACCTCGAGGCTGAACGCTCCATTGCCGTCGACATCAAGGCACCGGTCTGCATGGGCTAGTGCTTGGGTCCGACCAGCGTCCCACCCAACTGGTGGCGATGCGCCGTCCTCGCCGATGATCTCAGCAAAATCGAAGAGGATATTCTGCGGTACAGCCCGCGCTGCATCGGGTGCTGGGAGCGCTTGGGCAAAGCGCGCAAAAGCCGTGCTTGGCGCAATTGCCGAGTCGAGGCGGTCAGCCAGCTTGTTGATCCACTCAACGTAGTCGGTGACTTCAACAAATCCCGCGCGGGCGTCCGACACCGTGGCTCGCTGGAGTGAGAGGTAACGTGTTTCCGCGGGGCCTGTCTTCGGACGCATTGATGCCCGGACCGATGTGGTCGCCTGCATGCCCTGCGACAGGTCGAAGAAGCCAACGGAGAAGTCCCGCATGCGTGCAGACATCGACCGGATGCCCATATCGGAAATATCGAGGCTGACGGCCGATGCTACTGTTACCCTCCAAGCCTCATCGTGCGTGGATACGGGAACGAGACGTTGGAGGGTCTCGGGGCCCTCTGGTTCCAGTCCTAACTGTTCCGGGTCGACGACAAGCCCTTCGGTGTCGAGCAGGAACACGCGCTGTCCAACGCTGACGATGGCCATAATTCCCAGCGTCCAGTTCGGCATCGCCTTGCTGATCAGCAATGGGGAGTTGCTCCACTCCACGTATACCACTAGGCGGATGTTAGTAGGCTCGTCACCCTCAGGTTTGATGACCGTTGCGTCGTGACGGTCTTCCAGCCCCATCGCCTCCGCGGACGCTGCGGCGAGTTGGTCGAGCGACAAAGCTCCGTTCGATCGAGTGACGAATGTTCGCATCGGTAACTGGATGTCGCCGAACCCTACGCTCTCACCGTCAAGCTCAAAGCGATCGCGGAAGTCGCCGGCGATGTATTGGACGGCGGGCGAGGCGTCGCGCAGCGTATGGAAGAACTGAGTCTCCCGCTTCAATGCGTCGCCTGGATCGGCATCAAAGCGTTCCTCATAGCCAAGATAGCGCTCAAACCTCTCATCAAGGTCGTCGCCTAAGTTGGTGTCGCCTATGACAAGCGCCGTTTCGCTCCGGTCGCGGCGATGATATCGCAGCACCCGCCCAATTTGCTGGATGACGGCCCGCGTATTCGAGAAGGGCTCCATAACCGCCACGCCGCAGAACCGACTGTCGTCGACGCCTTCCAGCAGCTTCCATTGATGGAGCCAGATCCGTACGTCGCGTGTCTGAGGCGCGTCGAAGGCTGGCATTGCATTGGCGAAGCGCAGCGAAGCTGGATTGCTGCGCGTCTCCTTATGGTGGATCAGGACGCAGCGTTGTCCCAGGCGCCGCAGCTCCTCCCGCAGACGAATGAGACTATCGTGCGACTCCGCTCGCACGATGACCCGAGCTTCGTCGGGAGCATGGGGCATCGCGCTGGCGCCAACTTCGCCCAAGAAACGCACCACGCGCTGCGCGAACGATTCGCCCTCGCCTGCCGGCGTCGTGTCCACCTTGACGTTTCGGATCAGGCACTTCTCGCTCGCTTCTCGGAATGACAGGTTGAAGGCGAAGCGGCCGTCTATATCGAAGTAGCGAAAATCGTTGCGATAGGGCGTAGCACTGAACAGGAGCGTTGGTCTGCCCAGGCTGCGGATGCATTGAGACCAAACGAATGCCGGCTCGTAGTGACTCTCGTCGACTATCACGAGATCGAAGCCGCGTAGCATGGTAACCAGAGCAGTTCGGGCCGCCTCGGACGGATCATCTCCCTCTTCATCTTCAGGTGGTGCCGCATCGAACCCCCGGGGGCGTCGACCGGAAAGCCTGTGAGCCGGCCGATCGGGGCGCAGCACCTGTTCAAGCGCTGAAAAGGTTCCGACCATAACCACCCTGGGATCGGTGATCTGGGAGAGTTGCTCAGCGGCGCTCGGCAGCAACCGCCAGACAGGACCGTTGGCAACCGCGGAGCCGACGTCAGGATCGTCGGCGCGTCGAGCTCTGACTTCATTGCCGTCATAGATGGCGTCGAAGCGGCTCCAAAGTCGGGTGTGCAGGTCGCGCACCATCTGGTCGACGAGGGCACGCCGGGGCGTGAGCACGAGAACTCGTGCGATTTGCGGCACGGCGCAGGCGACGGTGGCGATGACCCCGGTTTTCCCCGTTCCGGTGGGCATCTTGATAAGAGCGGCGCCGGTCGACCCATCCGTTGTTCGCCGCGCTGCGACGTGTGCCAACGATAGACCGACGGCACGCCTTTGCGGGGCCCATAGGCCTCGCGCCGGCAGGTATGTGCCCTCGTCGACTGCCGCGCTCCAGAAACCCATCTGGTCGAGAGGTCCTAGGAGACGGCGGAACTCGGCCCGCATCGCTGGCGTGTCGACGGCCGCATCGAGTGAAACACGACCGCCGCGACGATCGATTGACTCGTCGTCCGGGCTGCCACGCGCGAAAAGATCTTCCAACTCCACCACAGCCCCCAAGGATAAACAGTTTCGTCTCGCCGCGATCAGGTTTTGCGGGCGCGACGGCTCTTGTTGATTCTCAAATCAAAGATGTATCAGCCTGACCTTACGGCCACTCGAAATATGTGAAAGCGGTAAATATTCGTGGCGTATCCATACTTCTACGAGCAAGCACCAGTTGCCGACATCCAGCCCCTGCAAGAAAGCTGACCTTTGTGCAGAGCGGCTCAATCGCGACTTCATCAAGGGTGTCTACTATCTCCCCCTATCGCTTGAACCCGATCTACGTGGAGAGGTAAGTCGCGTTGCTGCATTTTGCGAGGCGGACGATAAACTACTTACTATCGCGTGACGAGCTCGCAAGAAGCGCGAAGAAGAATGACAGCTCCTGACTCATCGGCCTGTTCCGCAACTAGCAGGTCCGCCTTTGAAACGAAATTATGGGAGCACCGCGCGCGCATGCCGTTTTGGCATGCATAGCACGGAGAAATCACATGCAACTAAACGAGCTTCCAACGCGGTATGTCCGCACAGACGAGGCGGCGCTCTTTCTCGGATTGTCCCCAAGGACACTCGAAAAGCATCGAACTTATGGAACAGGCCCCACCTACCGAAAACTTGGCGGTCGGGTGGTTTACTCGCTTGGAGACCTGAAGGCCTGGGCAGACCTAGGCACAACGCGATCAACATCGGATCCTAACAGCCGAAAGGTGCTTCCCGCAGCGCGGCGAGCCGGCGAGGATCGCCGCAAGGCATAGAGTCATGCCGATCGAAATCCCGGGCGCCTCGTATGCAAGGGTCTGTAAGCCATCGGGGCGGGTGCGTGCCGCGCCTGCATTTGTGCAACAGCCTGTTGCACAATTTATCAATCTACTGTTGGAGATGCCGTGTCTGGTCCAGCTTATCTGACCTGCGAAGAGGTCGTCGAACGCTATCGTAACAAGCTCAGCGACGGTACGTTGCGAAACTGGCGGTGCAAGAGAATTGGGCCGTCATATATCAAGATCGGCAAGGCGATCTTATATCCTACCGAAGAGCTCGATCGATGGGATCGTTCAAACTTAACGGTGTGTAGGCGGATATCGATCGCCATCGCCGCCACAGATCAATCTGTGGCTGAACCCGATTAAAATGAGGGCCGGCTTTCGAAGCGTGACGGCTGCGGCCGGTAGGCTCATCGGAGATCGGCCCTTGTTCGTTCCGTGGCTTTGGGCCAGAAAAGTCATGCGTTAGCGTGTAAGTCCGGGCCCTTGCGGGACCGGCCGGGGCGCACCGGAATTTCGATGGATCGAGGCGAGTTGCATACCCCAATTAACGGCTCCACTCCCACCAGTATTCATATTAACATATTGATTATTCTATGGATTTTTTAGAAAGACGATAGGTGCACAATCATCCTTCCGGCGACCCTACCCCTTCCCGTGCGGACATCGAGATGACGAAGACGATCATCGCGACCACCAGGCCGCTCAACATCGTTGTGCACGACCACATCATCGTCGGCAAGAACGGCCATTCAAGCCTCAGGGGCTTGCAACTGATTTGATGGTAGACGTCGCAACAAAAAGGCCACCCGAAGGTGGCCTTTTCGAATTGATGCAAGAAACGCTTACTCGGAAGCTTCGTCCTTGGCAGCTTTTTTCTTCGGCGCTGCCTTCTTCTTGGCTTCGCCTTCGCCTGCCTCATCTGCAGCCTTGGACTTCGAAGCCGCCTTCTTCGCCGGCTTCTTCTCTTCCGCAGCTTCTGCGTTCTCTTCGTCGTCTGCGAGAAGCTCTTCCTTGGAGACCTTCTGGTCATCGACGGTGATTACGCCGAGCAGGTGATCAACAACCTTCTCTTCGAAAAGAGGTGCGCGGATGGAAGCGAGCGCATTCGGGTTGCTACGGTAGAATTCGTAGACCTGCTGCTGCTGGCTGGCCGGGACGCGACGGATCTGATCGAACAGCGAGCGCTGCAGCTCGTCATCAGATACCTCAACACCAGCCTTCTCACCGATATCAGCCAGAACCAGACCAAGGCGGACGCGGCGCTCTGCCAGACGCTGATACTCAGCGCGGGCCTCTTCTTCGGTGGTGTCTTCGTCAGCGAAAGTGCGACCAGCCTGTGCGAGGTCGTTATTGACCTGCGCCCAGATGTTATTGAACTCGGCCTCAACCAGCTTGGACGGAGCTTCGAACTTGTAAGCTTCGTCGAGCGCGTCAAGCAGCTGGCGCTTCGCCTTCTGGCGGGTAACCGCGCCGTACTGGCTCTCGATCTGACCCTTTACGACTTCACGAAGCTTCTCGACACTTTCGAGGCCAAGCTGCTTTGCGACTTCGTCATTGATCTCAAGCGCCGCCGGCTTGGCAACAGCCTTGACCTTGATATCGAAGGTGGCTTCCTTACCCGCAAGGTGCGCGGCCGGATACTGCTCCGGGAAGTTAACAGTGATCACCTTCTCTTCGCCGGCCTTCACGCCGATCAGCTGATCTTCGAAACCAGGGATAAACTGGTTGGAACCCAGCACGAGGTCAGAATCTTCTGCAGCGCCGCCTTCGAAAGCAACACCATCGATCTTGCCGAGGTAGTCGAACGTGACCTTGTCGCCGCTCTCAGCCTTGCCCTTCTTCTCCTCGAAGGTGCGAGCCGAATTGGCAACCTGCTCAACGTGTTCGGTTACTTCTTCTTCCGGAACGTCGTAGACGAGACGCGAGATCTTGATCGAGGACAGGTCCTTCTGCTCGATTTCCGGCAGAATTTCGTACTCCAGCGAGAATTCGAAATCAGCACCGCCGGCGAGGATCTTGTCGGCCTCAGCCTCGTCCTCGGTCATGATGACCTCAGGCTGCATCGCCGCCTTCTCACCACGCTCCTCAAGAATCGAGCGGGTGGAATTGTTCAGGATCTCATTCACGACTTCAGCCATGAACGACTTGCCGTACATCTTGCGCAGGTGCTGGATCGGCACCTTGCCAGGCCGGAAGCCGTTGATGCGTGCCTTGTCCTTTGCCGCGAAAAGCCGCTCAGTGAGCTTGGCTTCCAGGTCGGAGGCTGGGACGATCACCTTGATCTGGCGCTTCAGCCCCGTGTTGAGCGTTTCGGTAACCTGCATCTCAAAACCTTTGTCTTCGTCATAGCCGCCGGGGACGGCGGCTCGCCGTTCAGCGTGCGGGAATAGCGTACCGGGGGACGGGATGGTAGGGGAATCTTGGCTGGCGTGCGCAAAACATGTTGCAGAAGCCCACAATATTCCGTCACTGACCGACCTATTCCCCGGATTGGCGCCGCTTCTGGCAGCACAAATCGCGCCCCTATATAGCCAGTTTTAGGGCAAACGCCAGCGTTTCCGGCTAAATTGCTTAGCTTAAAATCCCTTTTTCTGAGCCAGTTGGCTCACCATGCATTTTGAGGACCGGATGTCGGTTGTTCACGCGTATTTTCACATCCAGTGATCTTCCCTGCAATTCAGCACTTGCAGCGCACATCGATATATCCTAGTGACAGCGCCGTGCGGGCGTGGCGAAATTGGTATACGCACTTGACTTAGGATCAAGCGCCGCAAGGCATGGGGGTTCAAGTCCCTCCGCCCGCACCATTCAAATCTCTCGACGCTTCTGCCGCAGGAAATCAACCAGCGCTTTCAGCGCCGGTCTGATGAGGCGTCGGCTGGGATAATAGAGATAGAAGCCATCCAGGGCCGGCGGCGCATAGTCATCCAGAACGGTTACAAGCTTTCCAGATTTCAGCGCCTCGGCCACGGCGCTACGCGGAGACTGGAAAAGGCCCAGTCCATCTTCGGCCGCTTTGATCTGCATGCCGGTTTTGTTGACGATGATACGCCCTTCAAACTGCATCTCCATGCTCTTTCCATCTTGCTGAAAGCGCCATGGAAGTGCGGCGCCTCCAGCCAACCGCACATTGAAGCAGCAGTGATTTTCAAGTTCATGGGGTGATGCCGGAGTGCCATGTTTCGCCAGATATTCCGGTGAAGCCACGACGACCAGCGGAATAGGTTCGCTGATCTTGACCGCGATCATGTCCTTGTGAACCAAACCTCCGAACCGGATTCCCGCGTCGAAGCGCTCAGTGACAATGTCGACACGATCCCCATCGACCGACAATTCGACGCTGACGTCCGGGTACATGCTGAGGAACTCGGACAAGTGTGGCGCAAGGAGTGAATCAGCTGCTGGCGGCGCAACCGTCAGACGGAGGAGACCGGCGACACTGCCGTTGAACTCCCGCGTTCTTTCCAGCGTGTGGACGAATTCATCCAGAAGCGGGCTCAGGCGCGCGTACAGCATCTCGCCTGCAAGAGTAGGACTTACAGAGCGAGTAGTACGCTCGACCAGACGAACTCCCAAGCGCTCTTCGAAGTTCATCAGAAGCTCGCTGACACGTGAAGGCGATAGGCGCAGCTGCTTCGACGCCATGACGAAGCTGCCGGAATCTACGATAGCAACAAAGGCTCGCGCCTCCATGAAATCGGGCTTCATTGCACACACTCTTCGGAATTACCGGACAAGGTATCCGGATTTCGTACCGTTTTTTCCGATCAGATCAAGCATATATCAACATCACATCGGTTGGACACCCCCTCCCTCCAACCAATAAGACATTGAAAGAAATAGATAATGCGTACTCTTTTTGCTGCTGCAATTGCTGCTTCCACCCTTATCGCTCCGACCCTCGCTACCGCTGCATCGTTCGAGAGCACCGGATACATCGAGAGCATGAACAGCTCCGCGAACACCCTCCGCATCCGTGGCGGCGACGCATACAAGCTGCCTTCTCACGTAGACCTTTCGCAGTTTCAGACCGGCCAGCGTGTCAGCATCTCCTGGAACAGCCAGAACCCGACTTTTGTTGACTATGGCAGCGACAACTACGTTAACGGCGTCGAAGCTACGGGTATCCGGGCAGCCCACTAAGGCTTTCCGCTGACGGCTCCGGCCGCTCACGCCTTAAGATTGCTGTAATGAACTTGGAAGGATGGGATCGGCGATCCCGTCCTTTCTTTTGGTGGGTTCAAACTCAATTCCGTCGCGCGCCTGGCACTTCTACTATCCTGGCTACCAAGTTGCCGACCTTGCGCCTGATCCTCCGCCCGCAGGTGTTCGTGGTTGCGCTAGAAATGAGAAGCAGCGATCCGGTCAAGTCAGTTCTGCTTTCTGCAAACGGAACACCCAGAGCAGCACGTGCACGAGAAAGATTTTAGCGGCACATGAGATGAAAAAACGGTCCAGCACACACTCCCGGCGCCAGGCGGCACGTCACCTGATGAACCTGCGTCAGGTGCAGGACAGCATGACGGTGGCCGAGCAACCTTCGATTCGAAACTCCCTACTCGCCGGACTGCAGGGCGGGATCACCGCAGCCATAGCTCTGCCACTCGTCCTGCTTTCCGCGTGGCCTCATCTCGTGGGGTTCGCATCACTGGGCGCCCTGGTCGCGCTATTTGGTCGATTTGCGCCGCGCCGCGATCGCAATATGATCGTGTTTTTGTGCCTGATTTGCCAGGTAACTGCTGTCTTCTCGATGTCCGCCGTCGCGTGGCTCGGCATGTCCTATACGTTCCAGCTTTGCCTACTGGCCTTGTCATGCGGCATCTTTCTTTTCGTCGGGCTGGTTTTCGGATTCGGCCCGCCCGGCCCCTTGATCTTCGTGTTTGCCGGCGCTGCATCCATGTCGGACGGCTTGAGTTTTGATCAAGTAATTGAGCGGACTGCTGCGACGACAGCCGTCGCACTTCTGGCCTTGTTCATCTGCGCCGCGACCGAGCGGTTCCGCTATACGCATCCATCCGAAGCTCCGGGCCCCGGCACGCCGAAACTACCCATCCCTCATCTTCTGACGATGGCAGGGCGCGCGAGTGTCGGTGCCGGCATTGCCGCATTCACAAGTTATCTACTTGGTGCGAACCACCCTGCTTGGGCTGCCATGGGTGCGCTTGCTGTCCTTCAGGGAACCAACCTCCACATCAATATGAACCGCGCCTTGCAGCGGACGGCCGGAACAGTGGTGGGCGCGTTTCTGGCTTGGGGAGTGTTGGTACAAGATCCGTCTGCCTGGGTGATTATCGGTGTCTTGGTGGGACTGCAGATCCTTACTGAGATTGTTATTGGCTACAATTACGCAATCGGACAGGTACTGGTCACGCCCATGGCTTTGCTGATGACGCAGCTAGCCGCTCCGCAATCGGCTGGTGCGCAAATGGCTCCTGAACGCGTATTGGACACCGTTTTGGGCGTCGCCGTTGGCGTCGGGATCGCAGTCCTATTGTCGTCGATTGATGATCGACGCCATTTGGCCAAGAGACACGGCAGACCGGATGACGCTCGAGAGACCTAACGATGACGCGATCAAAACCCCTTAATACAAGGGCTCCTGATAAAGCATTCTGTCCCCGTCATGCAGCGACTTGATCTGCGAGGCTCCGTCCGCCGCGACAGCCACCCGTACGGTAAACGACCCTAGCCCCAGATTGCGCTCGATTTCACGGCCTTCGCCTTCGGGTACGTAATATCGCTCAATGCCATATCGTACTCGCACTGTCTCTTGGCGCGAATGGACATTTACACGGGCGTGGCCGCGAATATCGACCTCATCCGCCAATGGAGGATTTGACAAGGGCGCACCTACCGATGCTGCAATCGGCGCCCAGATCCCCTCCCCGCCCGGCCGCAGACGGACATAGACCGTTTCAGCAACAGTACTTCCACCGTTTGCGAGATCGCTGAAAAGCTCTAGCGGAATATCGCTGATGTTGTAGGCAAGAGTGACGTAGTCACCTCTCAGCAAGTCACGTGGGTCGACAGGCTCCACGGAGAGCACGATCTCGCTTCCATCGCGCAAGATGGAAGCCCGGCCTAAGATGGTCCAACTCAAGACGGAGATCTGCGCGGCAGCAACCAGAAACGCGAGGATAATCAGCCAACGTCTCGTCATTGAGCCCATCCTCCTTCGTTGTATCGGTCGCCCCGTATCTGCCGCTCAAATCGACTGATGAACCAGGCGAGGGCCGCCAGAACAAGCCCGCCTACCAGGAAGAACCCGGCTGTACCTAGCATCGTCCCGATCATTACAAGGTAAACAACCGCCAGTTCGGCGCTGAACGTGAGGTACACCAGCCAACGAAGCGACCTGTTGTCCCGTCCGGAAAGCAGCATTGCCCCGACCAGACCGATGAATACCGCAGCGGATGCGAACAGGAATCCGTCGGTATCGATATAATCCAGCTGCGCCATCCCCGCCGCGGTTATAAATGCGAGAAGTCCGAGAACGGATCCACTCGATCCCAGACCCAGCCATCGCTGAACGAAAACCGGCTTCCATACCGAGAGCAGGAACAACGCAACGCCGCCTCCGCCAAGTACCATGGGATACGCCAAGGCGGGTTCGTGCAAGAAGTTCAAGAACCCCAGCAGAGAAAGCGAGACTACCAGGATTTGCCGCGCCGCTCTGCTCCTAGTCCAATACGAGATCGCATAAACCGTGGACCCGAGGCCGAGATATTGAAGTGAAAGAGACGTCGCCTTCGAGGCGTTCTCTGAAACGGCTACGGTCATCCAGCAAATTGCCAGGAGCGCTGCCAAGACCGTAAGGTAGCGAGACTGAAGCACGGCCGCCGCAAAACCTGTGCCCACACACCACATTATCAGTGCCTGCGTCTCATCGCCGGAGATGTGATACATCTGGCTGGTCAATGCTATTGCCGCGCCAAAGCTGACTGCTGCGAGCACCCAGGCAACCTCACCAAAGGTACCATGCTCGCGCAACTTCAGAATGGCACCGGATACATACCCAACCAGAATTAGCAGGAACAGGAACGCTACTCGCGTCAGACGCGGTATCACCTCCCAGTTCGCCGCAATGAAAATCAATATCGATGCTGCCAGCAGTGCGGAGGCCATCGTTGCGAGCATAGCACCGAGTGACGCTCCGCGATGGTGTTGCGCAACATCGGCCGCAAGTTTCGAACCCGTATCGGACCCGATAATGCCGGCCTCAACCCACCGCTCTATGTCCCGCTTGACCTTACTTGCGTAACTCACCATCTCATCCTCTGCGCAGCGACGATGCTGGCGTGCAACATAGCGACATCCAGACCAATTTATGTCGCAAATACGGCCACATAGGAGACATCCGCCATTGTCCTGCCCCAACGGTAGATGCGCATTAATGCTGCAATGCACAAAACGCATTGGTGCCATGCACTAGTAGCACTTCAAAAGAAGAAGCTACGGACCTATCTACCAATCATCGCAAGAACAACGAAACACAAAAGCTTCTCTAGGTGACGAAATGAACTTGATCCGCAATTTCCGCAATTGGCGCCGCTACCGTGACACCGTCAACGAGCTGAGCCGCCTTTCCAATCGTGAACTTCACGACTTGGGCATCGCCCGCGGTGACATCCCGTTCATCGCCCGCAAGTCGGTCTAAAAAGAATTCAGTTTTCGCCGGGGTTCCTCCTCCCACCCGGCGAATAAGGCCCAAAACTTCCTCCTCCCAGTTGAGGGCCACTTAAACGACACCCGCCGGTCCTCCTCCCCCGGCGGGTGTTGTCGTTTTCGGGCTTCCTTGCTTTCACGCCCGTAGCGGATTATTTCCCTTCCATGACAATAGCTCCTGTACACGTCGTTGGTGGCGGTCTCGCCGGTTCCGAAGCATCATGGCAGCTCGCACAAGCGGGCGTACCTGTAATCCTCCACGAGATGCGTCCCATAAGAGAGACCGAGGCGCACCAGACTGACGGCCTTGCCGAGCTGGTTTGCTCCAACTCGTTCAGATCGGATGATGCCGAGACAAATGCAGTTGGCGTCTTGCATGCCGAAATGCGCTTGGCCAATTCGTTGATCATGGCGTCGGGCGATGCGAGCCAGGTACCAGCGGGCGGCGCCCTCGCGGTCGACCGCGTCGCATTTTCGGACCGGGTCTCTGCCGCACTGAAATCGCACCCCCTCGTCACCATCGTGCGCGAAGAGGTCACCGGTCTCCCCCCGCAGGATTGGGACCTGACGATTGTTTCCACCGGGCCACTCACGGCACCATCTTTGGCCGAGGCGATTGCCGCGGAGACCGGCGCGGATTCTCTGGCCTTCTTCGACGCAATCGCTCCAATCGTTCATTTCGACTCGATCGATATGAACGTCGCCTGGTTCCAGTCGCGCTATGACAAGGTCGGCCCGGGCGGCACGGGCAAAGACTACATCAACTGCCCGATGAGCAAGGAGCAGTACGAGAAGTTCGTCGCCGAGTTGATCGCTGGCGGCAAAACCGAGTTCAAGGAATGGGAAGGCACGCCATATTTTGATGGGTGTCTGCCGATCGAGATTATGGCAGAGCGCGGCGCAGAGACACTGCGTCATGGCCCGATGAAGCCAATGGGGCTGACTAACGCCCACAATCCGACGGTGAAAGCCTACGCGGTCGTGCAGCTGCGCCAAGACAATGCACTCGGTACCCTCTACAACATGGTCGGGTTCCAGACGAAGCTGAAGCATGGCGAGCAAGTTCGCATCTTCCGCATGATCCCTGGCCTGGAAAATGCAGAATTTGCCCGACTAGGCGGCCTGCACCGCAACACTTATATCAATTCGCCGATCCTGCTCGATGGATCGCTGCAGTTGAAATCCCGTCCGGGCCTGCGGTTTGCTGGCCAGATTACAGGCTGCGAGGGCTACGTCGAATCCGCAGCTATCGGTCTTCTCGCGGGTCGCTTCGCCGCGGCACAGCGTCTTGGCCGGTCACTTGTCACGCCGCCGCAGACAACGGCTTTCGGTGCCCTTCTCGGCCACATCACCGGTGGGCACATCGTCTCAGATGACGAGCCAGGCAAGCGCTCCTTTCAGCCGATGAACGTGAACTTCGGCCTCTTCCCGCCACTTGAACCTGGCACGCAACTGCGTCCGGATGGCTTCGAAGGGCGCTTCCGCGGCAAGGACAAGGCAATCGCGAAGAAAAGGGCGCTGTCCGCCCGTGCACTCGCTGATTGCCGTCGCTGGTTGGAAAGCGAAGGATTGGCCGCAGCCGAGTAAATGATTACCAGCGCCGCAAGGCGCTGGTAATCAACTTGAAATGCTTTCGTAGCAGCGAAATGTCGACGACATCGACCATCGGATCGAGGCTGTCGTTGCCAATTTTCGCCAGATACAAAGGAACCAGCGCCGTCGGCAGGTATGCGCTGACCAGTGCCGGTGGCAACCCTTTCGCATCAGCTTCGAATTGAACGAAATGTTCGTGCGCAAGCGCCGACATTCCGGCGATCGCTCGACGCGCGCCTTCAGGATTCTCGCCGGTCAGAAACTCCTCCCGGCTGATGCCTGCCGCGCCCAGAATTTCGGCCGGGATGTAACACTGCCCGCGAGAGCGGTGAATTGGAATCAGCCTCAAGAGTGAGGTTATCGCAAGTGCGCATCCGGCATGTCCTGACGCGGCAGCATAGCTTCGCGCAGTCACCGGATCGAGAATTAGCGCTGCAAGCTGAATCACCGCCGACGCCGTCTCACCGCAATAGCCTTCGAGGTCGCTGCGAGAGGGCATTGGATCGTCATAGAGGTCGAAGATCCGAGCCTCTAGATAATTATCGAACGCTGCCAGTGGAAGGCGATGTTCGTGGACGACGCGCAACAATGCCGTTGCGATCGGATGACCCGCCGCATCGGGATCCCCACTCTGCAGCGTATCCCGCCACCATTGGACACGGATCTCACCTGGCATGGGATCATGGATCCGGCTGCGGATCGCGGCTATCTCGGCATTGAATAGATACAGCGCCGCCAAGGCTTCACGCTTCTCTGCCGGCGCGTACAGCACCGAAATATAGCGATCTAGATCATTCTTGCGCAGGTCGGGAAGAAGCGACGCGGGCGTCTCTGTCATCTCACTCAACCGCTATCAACGCTGCACCGACTGCGCGGTCCTCGGCCAAGAGAACGTTGTAAGTCCGCACCGCCGAGCCCGTCGACATGGGCTCGACTGACACGTTGAATTGTCGCAACCGCTCGCGGACCGTCTTCGAAAGTGGCACCAGATCGATCCCGGTCCCCACAAGAAGGATATCCAGCTCTCCTGCCTCGGCAATGACCTTTTCCAGATCCTCTTCGGTAAGCCCACGACCACTCGTTACAGGCCAGCCGTGGATGCCCGATGGCAGACAAAGAATCGAGCCGCGATGAGACATGTCGGCGAAACGGAACCCGCCGTTTCCGTAGGCATCAATCGGAGCGCGGCCCGGATAATGGGCCGCGCGGATGATCAAACCTTCCTTCATTGAGGATCATGCCACCTTGGTAGGAGCAACACCGGCGGTATTCGACTTTTCGTCGGTGCTCTCGGCGAAAATACCCGGTCGAAGGTTGAAGAGGTACAGCATCGGGCCCGCCACAAAAATAGACGAGTAAGTTCCGATCAGCACGCCAATCAGAATGGCGAGCATGAAGTCAGCGATGACTTCGCCACCCCACATATAGAGCGTGGCAAGTGCGAGAATCGTCGTCAAACCGGTGAGGAAAGTTCTCGAAAGCGTCTGATTGAGCGATAGATTCAGCAAATCCAGGGTCGGCATTTTCTTATATCGCCGCAGATTTTCTCGAACCCGATCGTAGATAACGACCGTATCGTTGATCGAGTAACCGACGACCGTAAGGATGGCCGCGATACTGGCGAGGTTGAACTCCATGCCAAAGACCACGTAGAGGCCGATCATCAAGATCACGTCGTGCAACGTCGACACGATCGCTCCCAAACCGAACTGCCACTCAAATCTGATCCAGATGTAGATGAGCATCGCAATCAGTGATGCTGTAATGCCGATGGCACCAGACCAGGCGAGTTCGGACGAGACAGTTGGGCCGACCACCTCTACTCGACGGAACTCATATTCATCGCCAATTGCGCCGCGTACAGACTCGACGGCAGCCTGCTCAGCCATATCCTCGTCGCCGTCCTGCGATTGAACACGAATCATCAGTTCGGCGTTGCCAAATTCCTGAACTTGAACTTCGCCGATTGCCAATTCGCCCAGCCGGGCACGTACATCACCCGGGTCAGCCACGCCGTTCTTCGCCTGGACCTCAATCAGCGACCCGCCGCGGAAGTCGATGCCGTAGTTCATGTTGCCGGTGAAGAACATCGCGATGATCGCGATGCAAGCGGCCGAAGATACGGCGAAGGCGACATTGCGCCAGCGCATCAGTTTCACCTTCGGCTCAAGAGGAAGCACGTGCACGAGGCCAGCCGGGTAGTCAGTCGGGCGCGTACGACGCAGCCAGACGGCGATCAACCAGCGGGTTAGAGTGAAGGCGGTGAAGACCGTGGTGATAATACCGATCCCCAGAGTGACGGCAAAACCACGGATGGGACCGGTGCCCATATAGAACAGGATGCCGGCTGCGATAAGCGTCGTGACGTTAGCGTCAACGACCGCGGCAAGTGCGCGACGGAACCCGGAATCAAGCGATTGGATCAGCGACCTGCCTTGCGCCCTCTCCTCACGAACGCGTTCGTAAATGATCACGTTGGAGTCGACAGCCATGCCAAGTGTAAGGGCAATACCTGCAATGCCGGGCAAGGTCAGCGTAGCGCCAAGCACGGTCAAAATTGCGATCATCATAGCGAGGTTTGCGGCCAAGCCGATGCTCGCAAGCGCCCCGAGCTTTCCGTAGAAAATAATCAGGAACGCAAATACCAGCATCGCTGCAACACCGGTCGCAAAGGTACCAGCCTGAATCGAATCCTGCCCCAGGCTTGGTCCAACGGTGCGCTCCTCAATAATCTGCAGATCGGCGGGAAGCGCGCCGGCGCGCAGAAGGACCGCCAGGTCATTCGCGCTCTGAACGGTAAAGTTGCCTGAAATCTGCCCAGAACCACCAAGAATCGGCTCGCGGATTTGCGGAGCGGAGATAACCTTGTTGTCCAGGATGATGGCGAACAGGCGACCAACGTTCTGCTGTGTAGCCTGGCCAAATCGTGTTGCACCCTGATTGTCGAAACGGAACGATACAACAGGCTCGTTCGTCCGCTGATCAAAGCTGGTTTGCGCATCTACGAGATTTTCGCCGGAGACGATGACGCGATTCTCGATGATGTACGGAATCTGCGACTCATCGTTCGACATCATAACCGTCGTGCCAGCGGGAGCGCGGCCGTTGAGCGCCTCCTGTGCCGGCATTGACTGGTCGACCATCTGGAAGGTCAGCTTGGCGGTTTGGCCAAGGATGTCCTTCAGGCGCTGCGGATCTTCTAGGCCAGGCACCTGAACAAGGATTCTATCCGTTCCCTGGCGCTGAATGATCGGTTCAGTAGTACCAAGCTCGTTAACGCGCCGATTGACCACCTCAACAGATTGGTCGACCGCAGTGCCAACGCGGTAATTGATGCCCTCATCCGTAAGGGAAAAGCGCAGCAATCCTGGCTCCGGCTCCGTCATGGCAACCTCGGTTACCGTACCGGCTCCAAGAAAACCTGCCGAAACCGGTGCCGTGAGGTCGGCCAGAGCAGCCTTTGCAGCTTCAACCTGGCTGGCGTCGCGGATACGAACCTGGACAGCACGCCCGGTTCCGGAGAGCCCGGTATAACCGATGCGTGCATCACGAAGCTTGGTGCGGACGTCATCTCTCGCGGCTTCAAGTCGGTCCCGGATAAGATCTTCCCGATCCACCTGCAACAGGATGTGAGATCCACCCTGAAGGTCGAGACCCAGCGTAAGCTGTCGCGTCGGGAGCCAGTTCGGCATCGACGACAGGACCGACTGTGGCAGGAGGTTCGGTAGCGCTACGATGATACCGAGAAGTACGACCAACCAGATCGATACCGACTTCCAACGCGAGAAATAAAGCATATTAAAACGTCCAATACAGACGGAGCGGCACGGGTACCGCTTCTGCCTTGAATGAGGTTATTTCTTGGCGTTCTGGTTTGCCACCGGCTCGCCCTTGACGCGAACGTCCGCGATGGTGCCGCGAAGCGCCCTCACAGTGACGCCATTGCCAAGATCAACTTCCAGCTCGTCGTCAGCAGCCTTCGTCACCTTGCCGATCAGGCCGCCGCCCGTGATCACGGTATCGCCACGGCGAACTGCCGCGAGCATCTCGGCGCGCTTCTTCATCTGCTGGCGCTGAGGCCGGATGATCAGGAAATACATCACAACGAAGATGAGGATAAACGGAAGGATGCTGACAAAAATGTCTGGGCCGCCTGCCGCAGTCTGGGCGTATGCCGGGGTGACAAACATGGAAATCTCCTGAAACGAAGGTGATAAAGGCCGGCCGAACCGCCCCTGAAAGGTGGCCGGAATATAATGTCTCACGGTTTCAATGCAACCGTGCCTGCTTCGACCCCACGCCTTTTAAGGCATTGAGACGCATGATAGACCCTCAGCCGGTAACAATCGATAAGCACGGAAATATTTGCATGAGCACCGCCCTGCCCGAGACGCTGGAAGAAAAGATCGACAAATTGATCGCAACGATCGCCCTTCTTGCTCCGCGCGAACCGCAGCCCAGCGATCTCTCGGCGGCCGATTGCTTCGTATGGTCAGCTGAGCTCGGCGCGCTTGAACCGGTGCATCAGGTCAACCGCGTCGACATCTCCCTTATCAAGAGCGTCGACCGGGTTCGCGATATCCTGGTCGAGAATACTCGAAGATTTTCTCGGGGATTACCGGCGAACAACGTCTTGTTGTGGGGTGCCCGCGGGATGGGCAAGTCATCGCTGGTCAAGGCCGCGCATGCTGCAATATTGGCTGAAAGTGCGCCCGATCAGCCCCGACTGAAGCTGATCGAAATCCATCGCGAAGACATTTCGTCGCTGCCCAAGCTTCTCACCATCCTCAAGGGCCAGCCGCAGCATTTCATCTTGTTCTGTGACGATCTCTCGTTCGATCATGACGATGCCTCCTACAAATCCCTCAAGGCAGCGCTCGATGGTGGTGTCGAAGGACGGCCGGAAAATGTGATCTTCTACGCCACCTCCAACCGTCGGCACCTATTGCCGCGCGACATGATCGAGAATGAGCGGTCAACCGCAATCAACCCGGCTGAGGCCGTCGAAGAGAAGGTTTCGCTATCCGATCGGTTCGGCCTGTGGCTCGGTTTCCACAAATGCTCGCAGGACGAATATCTCGAAATGATCGACGGCTATGCAAAGCACTTCGGTCTCAAGGTCGGTGCTGACGAGCTGCGTCGTGACGCGCTTGAGTGGGCAACCACGCGCGGGAGCAGATCTGGCCGAGTTGCATGGCAGTTCGTACAGGATCTGGCCGGTCGGCTGGGTCACCGGCTGGAAGCATAAGCGAGACAGGTGATCCCGAATAGCAAAAAGGCCCGCGCGATGCGGGCCTTTATTTTGCAGGTGGTCCGGACTGGAGACGAAACGGACACCCCTACATTTGTTCGGTTCGCTTACTCGAGGTACTTCGAAGGATCGACCGGCGTGGAATCCTTCCGGACTTCAAAGTGCAGCTTCGGCATTTCTGCCGAGCCACTCATACCGGCCAACGCAATATCTTCACCACGACGGACCTTCTGACCCCGCTGAACCTTCAGCTCGCTGGCGTGGCCGTAGACGGTTACCAGCCCGTTTTCGTGCCGGACCAGAACCGTATTGCCGAATTCCTTAAGACCGTCGCCGGCATAGATCACGACACCGTTTTCAGCAGCCTTGATCGGCGTGCCCGCCGGGACTGCGATATCAATGCCATCGTTTTTCTTCGCACCTGAAGCGCTAAAGCCGCTGATGACGCGACCGCGGACCGGCCAGCGCATGCTGGAGATGCCGGTTGCGTTCGGAGCCGGCGTTGTGCGGTCGATTGCCGCCTGCTGGACTGGCAACTCGGCCTTCTTCGGTGGAGTATAGGTCGCAACTTCCGGCTTCGGCGTTTCGGGCGTGACCGCAGCCGTCGCTGGCTTCGGTGCCGCTACTACCTGTACGGGGGCACTAGCTGCCCCGGCTCCCGGGATCGTCAGCGTCTGCCCGATACGGATGTTGCCGTCGGAAAGGCCATTGGCTCGCTTCAGTGAATCCACGCTGACCTGATATTTCCGTGACACCGAGTGGAGCGTGTCGCCGGACGCAACCTTGTGGACGTTGCCAGCAGCAGCGGCCTGCGCGCCGGACGCGACCGACTGCGTACCCAGCTGTGCTGTTTGTGTCAGATTGGTAGACTGATTCACTACCCGGCCATCAGGGGCCTTCGTTGGCGTAGGAACGCGTGCGACCTGATCCGTCTGCCCAAAAGCACCCGACGCGGTGGACGGACGCGATTCCGCGTGTCGAGCCGCAGGCGGGACGGCGGGTGCAGGATCAAGGCTGCTGCGCATCACCGGTGCCAGTGCAGGTCCGGCTGAGACGGGCGATGCGGGCGCTGAATAAACCGGCTGCGGGGCACTGTTGTTTTGCCAGCTGTTCTGCGATGGCGCTGCTGCGTACTGCCCACCGAGATCCTGCCGTGGTCGTGGAGTCAGCCGGTTCAGCAAGCCGCCCTGCCGTGGCGCCGATGAAATCGAACCGGTTGCGGTCGGATCCACGCCATACGCGGATCCCGAATATTGCTGATTGGAAACGCTGGCCTGCGGACCGGCCAGGTCCTCGAAGCGCATTGCTCCCGAACTGCATCCGGCGGTGAGACCGCCAATCAGGATGACAGCGGCTCCGCGCAACAGAACACGGCGGTTTTGGCCTGAAACTGCGAAACCCATCACACTACCCGCAACACTCGATACCAATGAATGGTTCGATTAAAGCGCGTTAATGTTACTGGGCCGTTAATCCGAGGAAATGAATGTTTACAGACTGCGTACCGTAGTCAGATCGCGGCAGCGATGCCTGATGCAATCGGCTGAAGGCGGACATTTGCAACGTTTTCACGTTCGAACCTGCTGCCGGTCTTCGTAAGCTTCTCCAGCGTCTGGATGCCGTCTGCCGGACCGATCGGTGCGATCATCACACCTCCGGACGACAATTGCTCCACAAAACCACGCGGCAGCGATTCGTAAGCCGCCCATATAACGATACGATCGAACGGCCCCTCTGCCGCCGCACCGTTTGTCCCATCTGCCTGGCGCACGAGGATATTGGAAATTCCAAGCGTTTCGTGGCGTTGACGCGCGGCATCACACAGCGTGCGGAAACGATCCAGCGTCAGGACGCGGGCCGATAGCCTGGACATGACGGCAGACGTATAGCCCGAGCCGGTCCCGACCTCGAGGACCCGCGAACCAGGCTCAAGGTTCAGGAGTGAAATCACCCGCATCTGGAGGTCGATCCCCTCGATCGCCTCACCGCACTCGATGGGAATCGAGCGCTCGGACCAGGCATCGACGCGCCACTGAGGCGGCACGAAGGACGAGCGAGGCGTTGCCTCAACTGCCGCCATCAGATCTCGATGGTTCAAATTGCTGCTTCGCATCCGCAGCAGAAATGCCGCAAAGCGTTCGCGTTCCGCCTCGTCCATTGTCAGCTCTGCTGGCGCGCTGGCGCCTTGGCGAGCGCATTGGCAATCTGGTCTTTCACCGCATACGCCGTGAGATCCATGTGCAACGGTGTCACCGAGATCATGCTGGCACGAAGCGCTGCGATATCGGTACCATCGCGGATCTCACCAGGGTCACGACCAAAACGCAGCCAGAAGTAAGGGAAGCCCCGACCATCCTTGCGCTCTTCGAGCCAAAGCCCATGCGAAAGCTTGCCCTGATCAGTCACGGCTACACCCCTCACCTCATCGGGGTCACAATTCGGGAAGTTCAGGTTGAGGAACACATTCCGTGGTAGGTCGAGCCCAATCAGCTGACGCAATACGTGCGGAGCATGCTCTTCTGCCGTTGCCCAATTCACCTCACGACCATCTTCCGACAAGGAATAGGCCTGGCTTAGCGCTATTGACCTGATACCCAGCAAAGTGCCTTCCATCGCGCCGGCGATCGTTCCCGAATAGGTCACGTCATCGGCAACGTTGGACCCAGCATTTACGCCGGACAGGATCAGGTCAGGTGGCTCTGGCAGCAGGTGCCGCACGCCCATGATCACGCAATCCGTCGGTGTTCCACGAACGGCATAGTGCCGCTCGCTGACCTTGCGCATCCGCAGTGGCTCGGAAAGCGAAAGCGAGTGCGCGAAGCCTGACTGGTCAGTCTCCGGCGCAACCACCCAAACCTCGTCGCAAAGCTGGCGCGCAATCCGCTCGAGAACCTGAAGGCCCTCTGCGTGGATGCCATCATCATTGGTCAGCAAAATGCGCATCAGGCTGCCTCAATCCGGGTAACGCCGCCCATATAAGGCCGCAGGACATCAGGGACGCTAATGGAGCCATCATCGTTCTGATAGTTCTCCATCACAGCAATCAGAGCGCGACCAACGGCAACGCCGGACCCGTTGAGGGTATGGAGATATTGTGGCTTGCCGTCCGCTCCGCGATACCGCGCATTCATTCGGCGCGCCTGAAAATCCCCGCAGACGGAGCAAGATGAAATCTCACGATAGGTATTCTGACCCGGCAACCAAGCCTCGATGTCGTAGGTCCTACGAGCACCGAATCCCATGTCGCCGGTGCAGAGAACAACGGTCCGATAGGGGATCCCTAGGCGCTTCAATACAGTCTCCGCGCATTCCGTCATCCTCTCGTGCTCAGAGAGAGCCGTCTCTGCATCAGTGATCGATACCAATTCGACCTTATAAAACTGGTGCTGACGCAGCATGCCCCGGGTATCACGCCCAGCGGATCCAGCCTCGGAGCGGAAGCACGGCGTGAGGGCCGTAAAGCGCAGCGGCAGCTTTTCAGCCCCTACAATCTCTTCGCGTACCAGATTCGTCATCGGCACTTCAGATGTCGGGATCAGCCCCAGCCGACCATCACCATGGGGGGTAAAGAACAGATCTTCCTCGAATTTCGGCAACTGGCCAGTACCGAACAAGGCCTCGTCACGGACCAGAAGCGGAGCGACCACCTCCGTGTAGCCGTGTTCGCTCGTGTGAAGATCCAGCATGAACTGACCAAGAGCACGTTCAAGACGCGCAAGCTTTCCGGTCAGAACGGTAAAGCGCGAACCTGACAATTTGGCCGCCCTTTCAAAGTCCATGAAGCCGAGGGCTTCACCGAGCTCAAAGTGCTCCTTTAACCCTTCTCCCTGGCGCGGGTCACCGAATCGCCGAATCTCGATGTTGTCGTTTTCGTCTTTGCCGACGGGTACGTCATCTAGGGGCACATTCGGGACAACGGCGAGCGCCTCTGTGAGAGCGCGATCCAACTCGCGCCCGGTTGCTTCACCGCTTTGGACAAATGCCTTAAGCTCCGCCACCTCGCCCTTAAGCTTTTCAGCCAGCGCGAGATCCTTGGCCCCCATGGCCTTCCCGATCTCCTTGGACGCAGCGTTCTGCCTTGCCTGCGTGTCCTGCAGCTTTGTCAGATGTGTGCGGCGTGCTTCGTCGCGCGCGATAAGATCCGCGACGATCGACCGTGCCGAATCTGCCGACTGCCCGCGCTTCTCCAGCGCTTCGGCGAGTGCCTGCTGATTTTCGCGGATCCATTTGATGTCGAGCATGATGCGTCCAATTCCTGTCGTCAGCCCTCTTGGGAGCAACCAAGGTGGGTAAACAACAAACCGAATCTTCGCAAGACTCTCGGCCGCAAGAGGCACAACGGTGCAGACGGCAATTGAGAAACAAGCCCAGTTTTTGCTGCGGAATTACACCCGCAGCAAAAGCCAGGCAGAGTTCTCACTGATCATGTCGTCGGTTCAGCCGCTTCAGCTTCCCGCGCCAGTCGTTCCTTTTCACGCGTCTTTTCGATGCGGCGGCACAAGATGATCGAGATTTCGTAAAGCAGTATCGTAGGAAGCGCCAATCCGATCTGGCTGACCGGATCGGGCGGAGTGATCACAGCCGCCACGACAAAGGCAATGACGATCGCCCATTTGCGCTTATCGGCCAGAGTTTGAGCCGACAGAAGGCCGACCCGCGCCAGAAGAGTGGTTACCACCGGCAGCTGGAACACCAATCCGAACGCCAGGATCAGCGTCATGATCAGTCCAAGATATTCCGAGACGCGCGGCAGCAGCTCGATCGTCACTTCATCATCCGGGCCGATCTGCTGCATCGCCAGGAAGAACCACATCACCATCGGGGTGAAGAAGAAGTAGACGAGCGCCGCACCCAACAAGAACAGGATGGGGGCAGCAACTAGGAAAGGCAGAAAGGCCCGTCGTTCATTCCGATAGAGGCCCGGCGCCACGAATTTGTAGAGCTGGGTTGCAATCACCGGAAACGCCAGCACAAGACCACCGAACATTCCTAGTTTGATCTGGGTAAAGAAGAACTCCTGCGGCGCCGTATAGATCAGATTGACCCGCCCGGTATCGAGCCCTGCCCACTGGGTGGCCCACTGGAATGGGAGGACCAGCAGGTTAAACAGCTCCTTCGCAAAGAAGAAGCACAAAAGGAATGCGAGGAAAAATCCAGCAAGCGACCAAATCAGCCGCTTGCGCAGCTCAATGAGGTGCTCGATCAGCGGTGCCGAAGACTGCTCGATCTCGTCTTTATCTGCTGAAGTCACGATTTTGCTCCGCCGGCATCGGCCTGTTCGCCTGCGGCTACTGACTGGGTGTTTTCAGGAGGCAGCGCGTCGCTAGCCAAGGCCTCTGGGGAGGAAGCCGTGGTAGCTGCCGCTGAATTCGCTGCAGCAGTGGCGGCCGTCGCGGCGGTGGCCTTGGCTACCGCCGCCTTCATCGCTGCCGCGGCTGGCGTGTCTCCCGATTCATCCGCCTGAGCGGCATCCGCAGAGGCGTCGGTAACCGCTGACGTCTCCGGCTTCATCGCGCTATCGAGCCCGGCTTTTACGTCCCGGGCTGCCTGTTCCATTGGCGATAGCGCTTTCTTTATCTGGCTTGCCGGGTTCAAGCTGCGCGCGTCGTTTGCGAGTTGCTTCAAATCGTCAAGCTCGGCCTCTTTCATGGCCTCATCGAACTGCTTGCGGAAATCATTGGCCATGACGCGCAATTTCGCAGTCGTCTTGCCAAAAGTCCGCAGCATTCCAGGCAATTCTTTGGGGCCAACGACGACGATGACCACAATTGCGATCACCAGCATCTCGCTCCAGCCGATGTCAAACATCGCTTCTCACTCCGACGCAGAAAAGGTGGGCACGAGCCCTTAGGACGTCTTGCCAGCCTTTTCCTTGGTCGACGCTACCGTCTCCTCAGGGCGATGCTCAACCGTCTTCGGCTCGTCCTCGTCGGACATGCCCTTCTTGAAGCTCTTGATACCCTTAGCCATGTCACCCATCAGTTCCGGGATCTTACCACGACCGAACAGAAGCAAGACTACGACCAGAACGATGAGCCAATGCCAGACCGAAAAAGTACCCATTTGTAACTCTCTCTCGAATGTTTCCCCCGACCGGTCGAGCCAGCCTAGGATTTGATCTATGCGCTGTTGTCGCTTCTTGCAAACACAAGCACATCCGTTTCACGTATCGTGAGCCAAATTTCCCGATCGTCACCGGACAAAGCGCCGCACCTGACACGCGCTCTAACCGGTACTTCCGATCCTGGAACAGCCAGCTCAACCAATTCTATCACTCCAAGAAAACGGCGAGATAACACCCTGGCCGGTATTTCGCCGCTCTTCTCCGATATATCGAACGCGGACAAACGAAAGGCGACTGATGCGGCAGTTCCGTCCGACAGCCCGTTTGCCGAAAAGCGTCCCAAGGGAGTTTCCACGACCCCGTTTTGCGCTCTGCCCTCGAAGACGTTCAGTTCCGAAAAGAAGCCTGCAGCAAACAGGTTCGAAGGCTGGTTGTAAAGCTGCTGGGCCGTGCCAACCTGGACGAGGTTTCCGTCCTTCAACAGCGCAATTTTGTCGCCAAGCCGCATAGCCTCCTCGGCATCATGCGTAACAACTATGGCGGTCGCGCGACTGCGGCGCAGGATTTCGAGGGTCTCGGCGCGGACCATGTCCCGCAGACGCGAATCGAGGCCGGAAAACGGTTCGTCCATCAACAGCACGGCCGGGCGCGGAGCAATCGCACGCGCCAGCGCGACGCGCTGCTGCTGTCCGCCGGATAATGCCTGCGGATACGCATCTGCATAATGGGCCAGACCGACGCGCTTAAGCGCGTTCATTGCCTCGCGCCGTGCCTCATCTTTCGAGAGCGCAGTAAGTCCGAAACGCACGTTGTCGATGATGCTCAGATGCGGGAAAAGCGCGAAGTCCTGAAAAACGAGGCCGATTGAACGCTTTTCGGGAGGAAGAAATACCTCGGGTCCAGCGATCTCGCGTTCGTTCAGAAACAGGCGTCCGCGTGTCTGCCCCTGCAGACCCGCCGCAATGCGCAACAATGTTGTCTTCCCAGAACCAGAGGGACCCAAGAGGCAAAGAACCTCGCCGGCATCCGCGGTCAGAGAAACATCATGAAGCGTGGCCAGCCCGGGCAAAAATTCATGACTGATATTTTCGAACCTGAGCCGGGCGGCAAAAGACACCCCCGCTGTTACCTGAACCGATGAAGAATTCGCAGCCACTCGTTACCGACCCGTCTGGCCTACCGGTTATGTGGAAGACCAACCTTGGTCAATCATCCATGGCGCGAGGTGTCAACAGCCCTAGCCCCTCAAGATCGAGATCCTCAAGCGGGTCCTCATCGTCGGTCAATGCGTCATGATCCACAGGGGGTTGTGGGATCGCGAAATTGGCTGGCATCCGAGCCGACAGCAGACCCGCCCCTTTAAGTTCGTCGATACCCGGAAGATCACGTAGCTCTTCGAGACCGAAATGGTCAAGAAATACGTCAGTCGTGCCGTATGTAACTGGCCGGCCCGGCGTCTTCCTTCGCCCCCGCATACGAATCCAACCGGTCTCGAGAAGCGTATCGATCGTTCCCTTTGACGTTTCGACTCCGCGAACTTCCTCGATTTCCGCCCTTGTGACTGGCTGATGATAGGCAATGATCGACAAGACCTCGAGTGCCGCTCGAGAGAGTTTCTTTTGTTGCACCGCGTCTCGGCTCATCAGGAATGCAAGATCACCAGCAGTTCGAAACGCCCAGGCGTCCGCGACGCGCACAAGATTGACGCCCCGACGCTCATACTGCCGCTGAAGTTCAAGGACGACTTCGCGAACCTGGGCCCCTTCCGGCAGACGCTCAGCGAGCGCTTTTTCGGAGACAGGCGATGCGGATGCGAAGATGATTGCCTCCGCCATACGAACCGCTTCGAGGATATCAGTGTGGAAGACAACATTCCCATGATCACCTTCCTTGTCGAAAGGAATGATCTTGGCGCCAGTGTCATTCATCAGCCCCCTCCCCCGTTCGAATAGGATCGGATCGGCGCTCTCGCAGGTAGATCGGTGAAAACGCACCGTCCTGCCGGACCTCAAGCGTCCCATCCCGCACCATTTCGAGACTGGCCGCGAACGAACTCGCAATGGCAGTAGCCCTTTGCTCCGGCTTCGTGGTCCAACGGAGAAGAAAGTGATCAAGCGCCGTCCAGTCGCGGACCTCGCCAATCATTCGCGTCAATAACTCGCGCGCCTGCTTCAACGACCAAACACCTCGCTTCGCGATCTGAACCGTACTGACTGCCTGGCGCTGGCGCTGAGCGGCGTAGGCTGTCAGAAGATCATAAAGCGTGGCGGTGTATTCGTTATGCTTTTCGATGATCACCATCTCAGGCATTCCACGCGCGAAAACGTCTCGGCCCAACCGATTGCGATTAACCAAACGCGCTGCCGCGTCACGCATGGCCTCCAGCCGCTTCAGCCGGAACTGGAGGACCGCTGCCATCTCCTCGCCGCTCTCGCCTTCGTCGTCCGGCTGCTTGGGTATGAGCAGCTTCGACTTCAGATAAGCGAGCCACGCCGCCATCACCAAGTAATCAGCGGCCAGTTCCAGCCGCATGCGACGCGCCTGCTCGATGAATAAGATGTATTGGTCGACCAGCGCACCAATCGAGATCCGAGCAAGGTCGACCTTTTGCGTCCGTGCCAGATGCAAAAGTAGGTCCAGCGGACCTTCAAAGCCATCCACGTCCACAACCAGTGACGGCTCGGAGATGCCTGGCTTCTCCTCTTCGTCACTCCAGAGCCGTTCCATCGGAACGTCAGCTTTGGATGCTGTCGTGGACAATGGCTGTTCCTATGCTACCGCCTCATACAAGGCCGCGAACTCTGCGCGCACTTCTTCTTCAACTGCAGTGTCGATTACGTTCAGCCCCTGCAAGGCAGCCGTCGCGCGACGCAAGGCCTCGCCTGAAAGAACCGGCGTTTGCGTCGCCACCGCCTTCATCTCGTCCATCAGGCCGTTGCAATGGAGGACGACATCACAACCGGCCTCGAAGATCCCACGGGTCCGCTCTTCGAAGTCGCCGGAGAGGGCCTTCATCGAGACGTCATCGCTCATGAGCAGCCCGTCAAATTCCAGCTCGCCGCGGATGATCTCGTTGACGGCACGTGGAGAGGTCGTAACCGGATGGTCCGGATCGATGGCCGTATAGACAACGTGCGCCGTCATCGCCATTGGAGCATCGGACAGAGCCCGGAACGGCGGAAAATCATGCGTCCGTAACTCGTCAAGCGTCGCGTCGACGACAGGCAGGTTGAAATGGCTATCGGCAAATGCGCGTCCGTGTCCCGGAATATGCTTGATTACCGGCAGCACTCCCCCCGCCTTCAGTCCCTCCATGGCGGCTCGGCCCATCACCGCAACGATACCCGGCTCCTTGCCATAGGCACGGTCTCCGATCACGTCGTGCGCCCCCTCTACGGGAACATCGAGTACCGGGAGGCAGTCGGCAGTTATTCCGAGTTTGCGTAGATCGAACGCATGAAGCCGCGAGACCAGCCAGGCAGAGCGGAGTCCGGCATTTGGGTCGCGCTGATATAGCGCGCCGAGGGCCGCCCCCGCGGGGTAGTTTGGTGCGAGCGGCGGACGCAGTCGTTGGACCCGCCCTCCCTCTTGATCGATGAAGACCGGAGCATTCGGGCTGCCGGCACAATCGCGCATCGCAGCCACAAGCTCTCGCACCTGCTCAGCGTCGACAATATTGCGCGCGAACAGAATGAATCCCCAAGGCCGCTGTTCGCGGTAAAAGGCAATTTCCTCGGATGTCAGTGTCGCGCCGGACGCGCCGACGATCATTGCTTTTGATTCGCTCATGACTCGAATCATATCTGGAAGCGAGACATCGTGCACCCGACTGTCCAGCGCCGTCGGGGTTGGTCCACAAACGAGAAAGGCCACCCGGAGGTGGCCTTTCTGAAATTCCGCACAGATCAGCGCGAGACGAAGCAGTTGCCTCCCGCCGATTTGTAGCGGGTGCAAAGCTGAATTGCCTCATCGCGGCTCGTTGCCGGGATACGCACGCGATAATAAGTACCGCGCCCTTCAATGTCGGCTCGAACGATGTCAACGCCCCTGCCCTGAAGGACGCTGCCATATCGGCGCGCAAGGTCCTGATAGGCAGCCTGCGCACCTTCGACTGTCGGCTGCGAGGCGATTTGCATCGACCAACCGCCCGATGCCTGACCTGCTGATGCTGCTGCGGCGGGCGCAGAGACTGGCGTAGGTGCCGGCGCTGGTGCCTGAGCAACCTGCTGCGAGGCGGCGGGACGCGGCTCGACGCGCGGCGTGGGCACAACCGCTACGGTCGCCGGAGTTTCGACATCGACCCCACCGGCATCCGCATCGGAGAGCGAGTTTGCACTCTCCACGAGCGGGACGCCAGCTGCGGGAGCTTCCATCACGGAAGTCGCCGCATTCTGTGCGGGAGCTTCAGCGGCTGGAGCGACCTCCTCGCGAGGTACGAGCGTCCCGTCTGGCCTTACGACCATCGTGCGAACCCGGCGCGGTGCTACCGCTGCGACTTCCTCGGCGACAGTTGACTGGGCAGACTGGTCAGCCGGATCGATCCGATCCTCGGACTTCGGCTGTCCCATGATAGCTGCGAGTTCATCGCTGCCGTCATCCACCGCTGCAACG
The DNA here is from genome assembly GCF_016124105.1 of Aquamicrobium zhengzhouense. Classification (GTDB taxonomy): domain Bacteria; phylum Pseudomonadota; class Alphaproteobacteria; order Rhizobiales; family Rhizobiaceae; genus Aerobium; species Aerobium zhengzhouense. The sequence continues at coordinate 232,315 of NZ_JADGMQ010000003.1, read as the reverse complement.
TCTTCGTCGGCGCCTTGATCATCAATGCCGGGAGCGAGGACATTTTCAGCCTCAGCCTGCCGCAGGACATCCACCGGCTGCTCGGAGGTCGTGATCAGCCGTTCCTGACCAGGCACGGTTTCGCCGCTTCCGGTCACGCTCTGATAAACCTTGCTGTTCTGGTTCGGAACGGTGGTTCCACCGGGATTTTCCGGACGAACCTTTATCGGTTCCCCATCCGCAGCCACGAACGCCGGACCATCCGAACCACCACCAAAGAACGAAGCGCCCACGACTCCGATCACACCAATAGCCGCAACACCGGCAACGGCTGCCGCGAGCATCGTCCCGCGGCGGCGCGGAGTGGATTGCGCTCGCCTGCCTATGTAAGGCGCCGGCGCAACCTCTTGATCTACCTCATTGTCGAAGTCAAAATCCTGTTGATCCATCGGTGGTGCAGACAGCCAACGTGCCTCTTCCTCCGCCAACTCCCGCGGAGTTGGGCCGTCAAAATGCTGTGCGGCAGCTTCCGTCTGCGACGAATGCTCGACGTCCTGCATCTGATCCATGCTTCGAGCAAATTCGCTCTCGAAGGCATCGAAAGGATCGGCAGGCGGAGGCGCAGCCTCATATTCGACTTCCGGGATATCCAGGTCATCGACCAGTCTCGGTGCGGGCTCGAGAACCTCGATGGTCTCGATCTCCGGCGCCTGGTCCTTCGAAACGGCGGGAGCAGCAGTCCAGGATTGACCGAAGCCATGCTGAGATGCAGCTGCCGTCGCGGCCGATCCGTATCCACCTGCGGCCTGCGGCGGGCTTCTTTCAAAGCCCGCGTTGTCAGACTGAGTTCGGGAGCCGAAGCTGGCTGCAGCCGCCATGCCGACCGCACCTGCGGCAAGGCCTGTTTGAGGCGCATAAGAAGGCATAGGCGCAGACGCCGGCTGAGCTGGCTCCTCGTTTATGCGAAGATCGAGGTCATCGCCAAAGATGGCGTCAAAATCCGGTTCCTCGACCGGGGTCGTCGCGGTCCGTGGGGCCGTCGACCATTGAGCATCAACAGAAGGCTCTGGCTCTGCCGGCTGCGCGCTATCATCGAGATCAAGCGAGAAATCGTCGAAAATATTTTCGAGCTCTTCATGCTCAACATCCCGTTCAGCGCTGGCCGTAGCCGGCGTGTAGCTTGGTGCGGACGGCGTTTCCGCGTTCTGGGTCGTCCCGAACGTATGGACTGACGGTTGCCAGCTGTCGCGCGGCTGAGCCGTCGTGCTTGCGACGACCGGTGCAGGCGTATCCTCACCGTTCAGCAGCGCTGTCAGTTCATCTTCGAAGCTTGGCTCCGCTGGGGCGATACGTAGCGACGCAGGCGCTGTCGGGAAGATCGAAGCGGGCGCGGCAATCGCAGGCTCCGGCTCGCGCTCAACCTCGCCGCTCTCATCGCTCAGATCGAGCTCAAATGCATCGAACGGAAAAACGTCTTCCGGCGCCGAAGGCGCGCTGCTGATCTGAGACGCTTCAGCCTGCGAAGGCTCTGCACCAAGAGCTGCTTCGTTTTCGAATTCGAACGGATCAAAGGAGAAATCGTCACGCGGTTCAGCATCCGCATGAACAGGCTCAACTTCGGGTGCGGCCCCGATCGGTTCTAAAGCTGCATCGTCTGCACGATCGAGTGTGAATGGTTCGAACGAGAACTCTGCGGGGGCATCTGAATCGATGTCCTCTGCCGTCACCTCGAATGTCGAAGCGTCTGCCGAAGCAGCATTCTCCGTCTTTTCAGACGACTCAAATTCGGCCGGCTCGAAGCTGAAGTCAGATGCGACGGCGGCACTCGTGTCGTCGTTGGCAGAAATCTCGGGCTCCAAGTCCGGAGTCTCTGCTACACGCTCGTCAGCAAGATCGAGTTCAAAAGGCTCAAAGCTGAAATCGTCTTCGAAGTCTGCAGAGGCCGAAGCGGCTTCGTCGTCGCGGGCCTCTTCCTCGAAAGGATGTGCCTGCGCGTCGAGTGGCGAATGCACCTCACCCGGCTCTGCAACCGCTTCGCTGTCGTCGTTGCTCTCGAGGCCACCAAAATCGAAGTCGAAATCCGGCTCTACGGCGGCAGAAGCTTCGGCACCAACAGGTTCAGGGGCCGTCTCAATGCTTTCGTGAGCAGCGACGACACTTGGCACCAGGGAAGGGTCAGACTGGACTGACGCAGCTTGTACTGGCTCTGCGGTCTCTTCGTCCGCAGCCGCTTCAGCCTGTTCCTCGGAAGGCACCTCGACGTTGAAATGTTCCAGATTTTCGAGCGGCCAAAGCTCGTCATCGTTGAGATACAGTTCGGCGGCAGTCGCGATCACTTCTTCAGGTGCAACCTGCACCGCTGTGTCACGCTCCTCCTCAAGGGAGCTTTCGGGAACAGCAGTTTCCTGAACCGTAACGTGAGGCTCCGCCGGAGCCATATCTGGCTCATCCTCTTCATCGGACTCGGTCGTGGCCAACAATTCCCGCGCAAGCAGGTCATCGAGGCTATCTTCCCAGGCCGTTTCGTCCTCAGGTGCACTTTGTACCTCAGGCTGCGAAACTGCCTCCTGCGGCTGTGTCTCTTCAACGTATGAGCTTGTGGTGGCCGGCTGGGAAACCGGGCTCTCCGGCCAAGCTACTGGTTCAGGGGAAGTTGCTACGAACTCGTCAGATGCAAGTTCGCCGAGCAACTCCTTCTCAAGGTCAATACCGAAATCTTCGACTTCCGGTGTAGCTGCTGTTTCGGCAGCTGGAGCCGCGGGAGCGGCTGGACGCGGGTCAAGGCCCATGATGCGCGTGAGCTCAGCGAATGGATCATCATCCAAAAACTGGCCGCGCGTGTTCTGATTGGTGTCTGCCATGCTTTTTCCCGCACTCGGACTCGATCGGACGCCGGCGACGTCACTAGGTTGGCGTTACCAAGCTAATGTGGGTAAACGGTGGCAGAACCTTCCGTGAACCTAGCGCATCTCCGCTGGTGCATCTGCACCGATCAACGCAAGGCCGGACGTGAGTACGTCCGAAACGGCCTGCACCAGTCCCAGCCTGGCGTGCGTCAATTCTGGTTCGTTAACCTTAATAAAGCGTAAGGCCTGGTTGTCGGTGCCACGGTTCCAATGCGAGTGGAATACCTGCGCAAGGTCGTACAGATAGAAAGCGAGGCGATGCGGCTCCATGGACTGAGCTGCTGACTCGATCAGCCGTGGATACTCAGCCAGCTTACGGATGATCGCAATCTCGCCCTCATCGACCAGCAGATGCGCAGCATCTTTCATCGTCTTCCGTTCGATCCAGCTTTCCCCGAGCTGCTCTTTCGCCTGCCGGAAGACCGAGTGGCAACGCGCCGACGCGTATTGCACGTAGAAGACCGGGTTGTCCTTCGACTGCTCCGTTACCTTGGCAAAGTCGAAGTCCAGCGGCTCGGTATTCTTGCGATAGAGCATCATGAAGCGGATCGGGTCGCGCCCAACCTCTTCGACCACATCACGCAGGGTCACAAACTCGCCTGCCCGCTTCGACATGCGCACAGGCTCGCCACCGCGGAACAGCTTGACGAGATTGCAAAGCAGGATCTCGACATCGACGGAGCCGCCCGACAGCGCCTTGCCGAGCGCTTCCATGCGCTTGACGTAACCGCCGTGGTCGGCACCAAGGATGAAGATCAGCTCTTCAAAGCCACGGCTGATTTTGTCCTTCATGTAGGCGACATCAGCGGCGAAATAAGTAAAGGCCCCGTCCGACTTCATCAGCGGACGATCCATGTCATCGCCAACCTCGGTCGAGCGGAACAAGGTCTGTTCGCGATCTTCCCAGTCTTCGCTTTTCTCACCCTTCGGAGGCGGCAGCTTGCCCTTGTAGACATGGCCGTTGAGGGTAAGGTCGGCGATTGCCGTGCGGATGGCGCTGCCATTGCCTTCATGGAGCGTGCGCTCCGAAAAGAACACGTCATGATGAACGTTGAGCGCTTCGAGATCCTCGCGGATCATCTGCATCATTGCATCGATGGTCCGCTCCTTGACGAGCGCCAAGGCCTCGTCCTCTGCCATCGACAGCAGTTTCTCGCCGAACTCTTTGGCCAGCGCCTCGCCGACCGGGACCAGATAGTCGCCAGGATAAAGCCCCGCCGGGATCTCTCCGATCTGCTCACCAAGCGCCTCGCGGTAGCGCAGCAGGACGGAGCGCGCGAGCACGTCGATCTGCGCGCCTGCGTCGTTGATGTAATATTCCTTGGTCACATCAAAGCCAGCGAAAGCCATGATGTTGGCAAGTGCGTCACCAACGACAGCACCGCGACAATGGCCAACATGCATGGGTCCGGTCGGGTTCGCCGAAACGTACTCGACATTTACCTTGCGGTTTGCGCCGGCCGTAGACCGCCCGTAATCCGTCCCCGCCTCAAGCATCTCGCCGAGCCGAGCCTGCCAGAAACCATCAGCAAGACGCAGATTCACGAAACCGGGTCCAGCAACCTCAGCCGCAGCAACGTCCGGGTCGGCGGCGAGGACGCCCGCGAGCCTCTCGGCCAGCGCGCGCGGATTCTCACCAACACTCTTGGAAAGTACCATCGCCGCATTCGTCGCCAGATCGCCGTGACTTGGGTCGCGCGGAGGCTCGACCGCAATTCGCGAAAGATCGAGTGAACCGCCGTCCTTCGGGGTCAACCCAAGCTGTTCAATCGCCTTGTTGATGCGCGACGCGAACTGCGTGAAAATATTCATGGTCAGCTATCCGGCTTTGATGCGGGAGAGGCCCTCAGGCCCGGAAATTCGCGCTTCGCCTAACCTAATTCGGGTGTATGGTCAAACAGACGCTTATGCTCGCGGATGGCGTAGGTGTCCGTCATCCCCGCAATAAAATCACCGACATCGCGTGCCTTGATGCGCTCTTCAGCACTGTCCAGCCCTTCCCGCCAGCCCTCCGGCATATCTCGGGGGTTGGAAAAATAATGCTGAAACAGGTCGCGTACGATGCGGTCCGCACCTCTTCGCGCTTCCATGACATCGGGGTGACGATAGAGCTTTGCGTACATGAAACGTTTCAACTCTTTTTCCGCAGTTCCCATATCCTCGGAGAAAGAGACGACCTGTTTCGCCGCATTATGAATATCGGCCACACTTTCTGGCTTGAGTTCTGCGAGGCGCGCGTTGGACGTTCCGATCGCGTCTTCAACCATCCTGGTGATTTGCCGCCGCATCAGCTCATGGCCAGTACGAACCGCATCGAGAGACGGATATTTGGCTCTGACTTCAGAGAGGATCTGGGCGGGAAGCGGCGTCTCCTCCAGCATGGAGAGCGTGAGCAAGCCCGATCTCAGGCCATCGTCAATGTCATGCGCGTCGTATGCAATATCGTCCGCCAGCGCTGCCGCCTGCGCCTCGACGGAGGCAAATTTTGACAGCTCCAGATCAAACAGCTCGTTGAAGTTTACGATCGTCATCGGAAGCTCGCCCTTCAGCGCGCGACCGTCATCGGTCGCAAGGGGGCCGTTATGCTTGACCAGGCCCTCAAGCGTCTCCCAGCACAGGTTCAGCCCGTCAAATTCCGCGTAGCGACGTTCGATCCTTGTAACGATTCGCAGTGACTGGGCGTTGTGATCAAACCCGCCCCAAGGCTTCATCATCGCATCAAGCGCGTCTTCACCAGTATGCCCGAACGGCGTATGTCCAAAGTCGTGGACCAGCGCGATCGCCTCGGCCAAATCCTCATCCACCCTCAGCGCACGCGCCAATGCGCGGGCAATCTGAGCCACCTCGATCGAGTGTGTCAGGCGTGTGCGATAATGGTCGCCCTCATGAGCAATGAAGACCTGCGTCTTGTGCTTGAGACGCCGAAACGCCGTGGAGTGGATGATCCGGTCCCGGTCGCGCTGGAACGGAGTGCGGGTCCGACTTTCGCCTTCGTGATAAAGACGACCTCGCGATTTCTCGGGGTCGCACGCGTACGGTGCACGGGGACGATAACCGAAGCCAATCCCGTCGAGGGTTCCTGATATTCCGATCACGTGATCCCACCGCTTGTTGACTTGGCTGTTGGCTGTTCATACCTATTGTGCAAATGCGAACGCAAGGTGATGGTTATGGGCGTCGATGCAAAGTCCGGCATGAAGAGCGTCGAAATGACCGACGCTGCGGCTGATCGTATCAAGAAAATTCTCGCGACGGAGCCTGGCAAGATTGCATTGCGCATTACCGTCGAAGGTGGAGGCTGTTCAGGGTTCTCCTACAAGATGGACCTCACCGACACCCGCAATGACGATGACGTTGCCATTGAAAAAAATGGCGCCACGGTGCTGATCGATGATCTGTCCCTCGTTTACATGGGGGGTGCTGTCGTCGATTTCGTGGACGATCTGATCGGTCAGTCTTTCCAGATCAAAAACCCAAATGCAGTAGCGTCCTGCGGCTGCGGCACCTCTTTCTCGATCTGAATCTTCATGAAAATCGCAACTTGGAATATCAACGGCGTCAAGGCACGCATCGACACTTTGCTGGCCTGGCTTGAGGAGAGCAAGCCGGATATCGCCTGCCTCCAAGAGATCAAAAGCGTTGACGACGCATTTCCTCGGATGGAGATTGAAGCGCTCGGCTATCACGTCGAAACGCACGGCCAAAAAGGGTTCAATGGAGTTGCGATCCTTTCGAAGCTGCGCTTCGATGAGGTAAATCGCGGTCTTCCAGGCGACGACGAAGACGAACAGGCACGCTTTATCGAAGGCGTGTTTTCGACCCCGAAAGGGGTCCTTCGGGTGGTGTCGCTTTATCTTCCTAACGGAAATCCAATCAGCGAAGACCGAAAGTTCGGCTACAAGCTCCGGTGGATGGACCGCCTGGAACGCTGGGCGGATGAACGATTGGCGCTCGAGGAACCGCTCGTGCTAGCGGGAGACTACAACGTGATCCCGGAAGCCGGCGACGCCAGGAACATCGACCAGTGGTACAATGACGCGCTCTTTCAACCTGAGAGCCGTCAGGCATTGCGCCGTCTCTGCAACCTCGGCTTCATCGATGCGATCCGCACGACGACTGATGAAGACGGCATCTACACGTTCTGGGATTATCAGGCCGGTGCCTGGCAGAAGAACAATGGCATCCGGATTGACCATCTTCTTCTCTCTCCGGAGGCCGCGAATCTGCTGTCGTCGACCAGCGTCGAAAAGCACGTTCGCGCCTGGGAGAAGCCATCAGATCACGTTCCGGCCATTGCCGAACTCAGGATAGACTGACCGCTTTTAAAATCGGCTAGTTAGAGCCCTGAACAAGCATATCTTGGGCAAGGGCAATCGCGGTCCGACGGTCCGCTTCATCTGCTAGCGCAAATGCTTCTTCCTGCATGCCGCGTATCCACTGCTTGTCGCCGGGGCGCGCACGTTCAAGAGCAGCGGTCATCAGCGCGAGGCCACGGACCACCTTCCCGCTCTGGAAGAGGAGGTTTCCAAGCGTGGCCTGAGCGCCCGCATGGCCCTTTTGGGCGGCCAGCTGGAACCAGCGGCCTGCCTGCTGGATGTTCGCCTTGAAGCCCCCTTCCCCGTTGAGGAGCATGTTCCCGACCTCGAACTGAGCATCGGGATTCCGATAGGTGGCGGCGGCGCGCATGTAATAATCCTGCGCTACTGCAGGATTTGGCTGAACCGGACTGTCAGGAATACCGCGAAGGGTATATCGTCCAAGTGCGACGAGAGCGTCTGCTACGTAACTGCCATCCGGGGAGCCGGGATCAACGTCCTGTGCGGCGATTTCCTGGAAGAATTTGTAGGCTTCGTAATCGTTGCGCGTGACGCCGTCCCCTTCGGCATACATCCGAGCCAGCTTCCAACGGGCACCTAGCTGCCCATTCTCGGCCGCATATCTATACGCTTCGACTGCCTGTTCCTTATGCCCACTCTTGTAAGCGGTAAAGCCAAGCCGGAAAACGGCCCATGGACTGCGCTTTTCCTCCGGTGCTCCAATGACCGACTGGTCGAGAGCAAAGGCGTTTGCGGACCACAGACTGCAGGCCCCGCAGGTTGCTACAGACAGCAAGCCTATTCTGAAAAACTCACCTACACGCATGACGCCCCGTTTCCCACGTCCTTGCCACCCGAATGGCAGAAGCCGGAGCCGAATCCTTGCTCGTTGGCACTTCAAACGTCCGCACCGACAAGCTGGACCTTTTCCGTTCTTCCATCATCATCCTTGTCGCAGGTGACGCGACGCCTTCCGTTATAGCGCTCTTACGGCACCTTTCATAATAGAGCCTTGAGGTGCGCCGGGTTTATGGCGGGATGTGGGCATTTCAGGGCATTGAGAGGCTGGACGATCGTGTCTCGTGCTTCATGTTGCACAACCGCCACACAAACAAATACGCCCGCGACAGGCACGGGCGTAATTGGTAGCGGACGTTTTTAGACTACCAGGTGAGCTTGTAGCTGCCGCCGAAGCTGACTGCCCATCCAGAATCGACGGAAGCATTTCCTGCGGGGTAGTAAGCGGTCGGGTAAGCGGTCTCCTGAGATGAGCTCAAATAGCTGAGCCCAAGCCCCATGCGGAACTCCCCGCCCCAATCGTCCTTGAACGAGCCACCGGCTGCAACCGTGTAAGTGTCGCCCATCAGGTCATAGCCGGTAGACACACCGCGGTCCCACTGAACCGACAGCGAACCCGAAATGCGGTCGGTGAAAGCGTGGCCAATCCCACCGGCGACGGTCCAACCGTCTCTCCAGTAATATTCATTACGACTGACGATCGCACCCGTGGGTCCGAACACATCGAGCGTCTCCACTGCGCTCCAATCGGTCCATTTGATCGAACCAAATCCGAGCCAGCCCGGTGCGATACCAGTTTGCGCCTTAAATTCCACGCTCTGGGGCAACCGGCCGACACCTATAGTGCCGACAGTCGCTGGAGAACCGCTGAGGCCTAAACCAAGAGCCGCCATCGGTGCCGTCAAATTGCCGGTAGCTCCAAAAGAAGTGCCTGAGCGGTACATCAGTTGAGTGCGAAGGGCGATCTCTGGCATCTCGTAGGCTACGCCGATACGGTAGCCGACATCGGTCCCATCAAGCTCCAGCAGGGTCGGCAAACCGTTAAGCGCCGGGAGTAGCGCTCCACGTACCACCCCGGTCCGTTCATAATCGAAGTGGTCGACAAACGCACCACCGAGCAGCCACAGCTTGCCGTTGCCTAACTCGATGTTTGCGCCGCACGTCAGACCGAACTCATGAACCAGAAATTCCTCAGTGAGTTTTCCGGTGACCGTTCCGCCACCGCCGCGCCAGTCGCCCGCAGCGCCAAAGCCATGCGTGTATGTTCCGGCACAGCTAAAATTAGGAACTAGTTGATACTTAACGGCAGCGGACGGCACGACGTAGCTTTGAAAGGGATTTACCCCAATCAGCGCTGGATTCGAATTTGTATCGAACTTCCGATTTGGAACGATCACGGTGGCGCCAGCCCGAGCAGCGAATGTGCCAGCCTCATACAGGATGTCCGTGTCGGCAGTGCCACGGGCGAACCCACCCGCTTCCGCCGCGGTTGAGAAACCCAACGCCGCCAGCAATGCCAAAATATTCTTTGCGCGAACTTCTACCATGGTCTTCTCTCGGCAGCGGGAAGCCTAAACGAAGCATAATTATGGTTAACAAGCGGTATCGCGCGGAAGTTGCCAATAAGAAAACGCCCCATCACCGACGGAGCGTTTCTTCAATCCCACAGTTGTTCCGGGTCTCAGGAGGCGTCGCGCACCCGGGCTATTGCGGTCTCAAGCTTGGCGCGACCTTCTTGAAGAGTTGTGAGCTTTTCTCGCTCCGCCTCAACCACTTCCGGCGCAGCTTTGGAAACAAAGTTCGGATTACCGAGCTTCTTTTCGATCCGGCCAATCTCGTCAGCGTTCTTCGAAAGCTCCTTCGTAAGACGCGCTTCCTCGGCCTTAAGATCGATCAAGTCGCCGAGCGGCAGGCACGCGGTTGCCTCGCCGATCACGATCTGAGCAGCGCCCTTCGGGCCCCCATCAGCGAAATCGATCTCCGAGACACGCGCAAGACGCCGGATTGCTGCGTGGTGCCGTGCAGCACGCTCACGGCTCTGCTCATTTGCACCGACAAGCACCAGCGGAGCTGTTGCTGACGGTGGAACGTTCATTTCTGAACGGACCGAGCGGATACCCGTCACCAGTTCGATCAGCCAGTTGATTTCAGCCGCAGCCGCAGCATCTTCGAAGTCCGGGGTCGGCCAGGCGGCCTGACAAAGCAGAGTGTTGCGATCTGCCGTCTGCTTCCACAGCTCTTCCGTCATGAACGGCATCATCGGGTGCAGAAGCTTGTAGATCTCGTCAAGCACGTACGCCATGCAGGCGCGGCTTTCCGCCTTTGCAGCCTCATCGTCGCCCATGAAGACAGGCTTGAGCAACTCGACATACCAGTCGCAGACGAGATTCCAGACGAAGCGATAGGCCGACGCGGCCGCATCGTTGAAGCGATATGACGTGATGCCGTCGGTAATTGCGGCCGTAGCGCGACCGAGCTCGGTTAACACCCAGCGGTTGAGGGTGAGCTTTGCATCTTCCGGCTTGAACGAAGGGTCGCGCTTGACCTCATTCATCTCCGCAAAACGGGTCGCGTTCCACAGCTTGGTGCCGAAGTTGCGGTAGCCTGCGACGCGTGCCGGATCGAGCTTCACGTCACGGCCCTGCGCCGCCATGATGGCGAGCGTGAAACGAAGCGCGTCAGCGCCATACTCATCGATCAGCTCCAACGGGTCGATGACGTTGCCCTTAGACTTCGACATCTTGGCACCGGTCTTGTCGCGAACCAGCGCGTGAACATAGACGGTGTGGAACGGCTCCTCCTTCATGAAGTGAAGCCCCATCATCATCATTCGGGCGACCCAGAAGAAGATGATGTCAAAACCGGTGACCAGAACATCGGTCTGGTAATAGGTCTCGAGCTCCTTGGTCTGGTGCGGCCAGCCGAGCGTCGAGAATGGCCATAGCGCCGACGAGAACCAGGTATCGAGGACGTCTTCGTCGCGCGTCAGTATCTTGCCCGGCTCGTAATTTTCGAGCTGGTCCTTAACCCAGTCGCGCCAGGGTGTGTCGACCGCCAGATAGTACTCTACCGCCTGGTCCAGAGCCTCCTGTTCGCTCTTTGCGACGAAGACCTTGCCGTCCGGGCCGTACCACGCCGGGATCTGATGGCCCCACCACAGCTGGCGTGAAATGCACCACGGCTGGATGTTCTCCATCCAATCGAAATAGGTCTTTTCCCAGTTTTTCGGGACGAAGTTTGTGCGGCCTTCACGAACGGAGGCAATGGCCGGCTTGGCGAGCGTCGCCGCATCGACATACCACTGATCGGTCAGGAACGGCTCGATCGGCACGCCGCCACGGTCGCCATGTGGGACCATATGGCGGTGCGGTTCGATCTTGGCGAGATAACCGCCTTCTTCCATCAATTGAACGATCAGCTTGCGCGCTTCGAAGCGATCGAGGCCATGGAGTTGCTGCCAAACTGCGGCTTGCTCCGGCGTCGGCTCGATGCCTTCAATGAAATCCTCGTTGTCGACAATGTTGGTCGTCGCATCCGTGTTGAGGATGTTGATCATGCGCAGATCGTTGCGCTTGCCGACTTCAAAGTCATTGAAATCATGTGCGGGCGTGATCTTAACCGCGCCGGTGCCCTTCTCGGGATCCGAATAGTCGTCTGCCACGACGCAAATACGGCGGCCGACAAGCGGCAGGATCACGTTCTTGCCAACGAGGGCCGTGTAGCGCTCGTCTTCCGGATGCACGGCAACGCCCGTGTCGCCCAGCATCGTCTCCGGTCGCGTCGTCGCAACGGTGATGTATGTCGACGCGTCCTCTGGATCGTAGGTTTTGCCTTCGACCGGGTAGCGGAAGTGCCAGAGACTTCCGTCAAGCTCAATCTGCTCAACCTCGAGATCGGAGATCGCAGTCAGCAGCTTCGGGTCCCAATTGACCAGCCGCTTGTCCTTGTAGATCAGACCTTGCTGGTAAAGCGTGACAAAGACTTCCAAAACAGCCTCGGACAACCCCTCATCCATGGTGAAGCGTTCGCGAGACCAGTCACATGACGCACCAAGCCGCTTCAGCTGGTTGAAGATCATGCCGCCGGATTCGGCTTTCCATTCCCAGATCTTGTCGATGAACTCTTCGCGCGTAAGGTCGCGGCGGCGAATACCTTCAGCTGCCAGCTTGCGCTCGACGACCATCTGCGTCGCGATACCGGCATGGTCCATACCTGGCTGCCACAAGACGTTCTTGCCACGCATACGCTCGAAACGGACCATAATGTCCTGAAGCGTGTTGTTGAGCGCATGGCCCATATGCAGTGAACCCGTGACGTTCGGCGGCGGGATGACAATTGCGAACGGATCTGCGCCAGGTTCTGCGCCAGCTCCGGCTGCGAACGCGTCTGCGTCCTCCCAAGCTTTCGCGATGATGGGTTCGACGGTCTTCGCGTCGTATGTCTTGTCGAGCATGGGAAGCTCCAGCTGTTGCGGATTCAGCCCGGTGTAAACCGGATGGGAGCATCTGAGTCAACCTGATGCCCCCTTACTCTCATAAGTAGCGTTTTTCGTAGTGTTTACGAGGCCTTCGTCGCCTGCCACAACACCTGTTGATCATCCACCGAACCGGCCTCACTGCCGTTTGCCTGGGCGATTTCATCGCCTATCAAACGCGGATCATCGGTAATCACTGAAAGACTACGTCTATGAAACGTTTTGGCGGCTGCGTTGCAGCCCTCATGGTCGCGCTTAGCACATCCTCCGCTTTTGCTGAAAGCGCAGCCTACGCGTGCGCATCGTATGACAACACCGGATTCATGCTGAATAAAGACAAGAACCGGTTTGAACGAACGTCATTCCACGACGAGAAGTTTACCGCAATTGAGAACGGCTCCAGGCTGACGCTGCGTGTGGATGGGCGTGAAGAAGTATATAAGTGCGAGGCCCCGTGGCACGGAAAGCCGAACCTTCTTCAATGCGTTGAAGAGTTCTACTTCATGACGTTCGACAAAGCGTCACTGCGTTTCGTACGCGCTCTCGCTTACGGCTACATCGCTGGAAGCAGCGATACGCTTCACATCATGTACGGCGACTGCCAGAAATTCTAGTTGTCCGCGAAATGCTCGCTGGTGGCTATTGGCCACCGCGAGCAACACGCTCGATTTCTTCCCGAACCAGCTTTTCAACCAAGGTCGGAAGGTTGTTGTCGAGCCAGTCCTGAAGCATAGGCCGAAGCATCTCTTCCGCCATTTCGTCGAACGAACGGCGACGACTAGCCGCAAACGCTTCCGACAGTTCTCCAAAAGCAGCAGCTACTTGGCGCTCCGTTGCGCCGGATATCAAAGCTGGCCTCGCCTCAATTTTTTCGTCCATCTCCCCTTCGGCCACCGTCTGCGGAGCGGTCTCGACTGTGGTGGCTTCGACGTCCGCTACCTTCGAATCGTCTCGGGCCACCTGAACGAAACCGTCAGCCGGCGCTGTAACCTGCTGCACATCCTCTTGTGACGCTGACACGTTTGCCACCGAAGCCACCTCCTCGGCTTCAGGGATTGGCTGATCAACCATTGCTTGGGTCGTCGGCTGGATCGTCTCAACTGCCGATGCAGGGTCGTCGGCGTGCTCTTCAAACTCCTCGCGAAACGCCTCGATGTCCGCCGAAGCAGCGCGCACGTCCGCATCTGCCATCGGCTGGCTGATGACACGAAGCTCGGCCGTAGCCTCTTCAAGAGGTTGCCTCACACTGTCACTGTCCTCGATGATCCTGCGAATAGACGCCAGGATTTCTTCCATTGAAGGTTCGCGTTGCGCGCTGCCAGTCTGTGCCATTGTCAGGTCCGCCGCTGTGGTGCCACCCCATCCGGCCGACGCCGGATCACCGAATCATGCTCAAGGCTAAACTACGGTTACCGAACTGTGAATCCTTTGACCGGCATTAGACTGGTTTCACACAGCTAAGGACACCCAGCCGCAAAGCGAATAGGAGCAAGGGCAAAAGAAAAAGCCGGACTTGCGCCCGACTTTTCAACTTTCCCCCGCCTGTCACCGGTACCGCTTAGTTGACGGCGTCCTTAAGACCCTTGCCAGCCGAGAACTTCGGCACGTTTCGGGCCGGGATCTTCACTTCAGCACCAGTCTGCGGGTTGCGGCCGGTCGTTGCTTCGCGCTTGGAAACCGAGAAGTTTCCGAAGCCGATCAGACGAACATCGCCACCGCTTTTCAGTTGGTTGGTGATGACCGAAAAAACCGCATCGACAGCGGCCTGGGCGTCAGCCTTGGAGAGCTTGGCGGCGTCCGCGACTGCGGATACGAGTTCATTCTTATTCATGGAGAATTCCCTTCCCTGTGAAAGACCGGTGACTGACTCAACCGGCAGGATGCAAACATTAGAAAATGAACTTGAAGACACCAAGCGAGAAAGCGTGCGCAGAGCCGCTTTTTACCGGATTTCTGCGGTTTCGAGCAAAAAAGCCGGGTCAAAAACCCGGCTTCCTTGTCATTAAACGTGCTCACGCAACGTTAGTGCGCTAGAGGCGTTGCCGAAACGTCGCCCGGCTTGGCTGCGGCGGGCTCCACGGGCTCCACCCACTCGATCGGCTCGGGCATCCGTGTGAGAGCGTGCTGGAGCACTTCTCCCACCCGGCTGACCGGAACAATCTCGAGACCGCTCTTCACATTCTCCGGAATGTCCACCAGATCCTTGGCGTTTTCTTCCGGGATCAGCACCTTCTTGATGCCGCCACGAAGAGCTGCAAGCAGCTTCTCCTTGAGGCCGCCGATCGGGAGAACGCGACCACGTAGAGTGATTTCGCCCGTCATGGCCACATCCTTGCGAACCGGGATACCGGTCAGCACCGACACGATCGCCGTTGCCATCGCAGTACCGGCCGACGGACCGTCCTTCGGCGTCGCACCTTCCGGCACGTGCACGTGGATGTCGCGCTTGTCGAACAGCGGAGGCTGGATGCCGAAGTCGATCGCACGCGAACGAACATACGATGCAGCAGCGGAAATCGACTCCTTCATCACGTCCCGAAGATTGCCCGTCACCGTCATCTTGCCCTTGCCGGGCATCATGACGCCTTCGATCGTGAGCAGCTCTCCACCGACCTCGGTCCAAGCCAGACCGGTGACGACACCGACCTGATCCTCACCGTCGATCTCACCATGACGGTAGCGCTGCACACCGAGATAATCGGAAAGGTTTTCCTCGGTGATCTTCACCGTCTTGACCTTCTTGCGCAGAATTTCCGTCACAGCCTTGCGGCCCAGCTTCATCAGCTCACGTTCAAGACTACGAACGCCTGCTTCGCGAGTATACTGCTGAACGACCAGTCGCAGCGCGCCGTCCGTGAGCTCAAACTCGTTCGGCTGCAGCGCGTGATCGCGGATTGCCTTCGGAAGCAGGTGCCGCTTGGCGATTTCGACCTTCTCGTCTTCGGTGTAACCAGCAATACGGATGATCTCCATCCGATCAAGCAACGGACCGGGGATGTTCATCGTATTCGCCGTCGTAACGAACATCACGCTCGACAGATCGTATTCGACCTCCAGGTAGTGATCCATGAAGGTTGAATTCTGTTCAGGATCCAAAACCTCGAGCAGAGCCGACGACGGATCGCCCCGGTAGTCCTGACCCAGCTTGTCGATCTCGTCGAGCAGGAACAGTGGGTTCGACTTCTTCGCCTTCTTCATCGACTGGATGACCTTGCCAGGCATCGAGCCGATGTAAGTGCGGCGGTGACCGCGGATTTCTGCTTCGTCGCGAACGCCACCAAGGGCCATGCGAACATACTCACGGCCGGTCGCCTTGGCGATCGAGCGTGCGAGCGAGGTCTTGCCAACACCGGGAGGTCCAACGAGGCACAGGATGGGTCCCTTGAGCTTCTTCTGTCGGCTTTGAACCGCCAGATACTCAACGATCCGCTCCTTGACCTTGTCGAGACCGAAGTGATCCCCATCGAGGACCTCTTCTGCAAAGGCCAGATCCTTCTTCACCTTGGACGGCTTCTGCCATGGAATGGACAGCAGCCAGTCAAGGTAATTGCGAACGACCGTCGCTTCGGCTGACATAGGCGACATCGCCCGCAGCTTCTTGAGCTCGGCATCTGCCTTCTCGCGCGCTTCCTTTGAGAGCCTGGTCTTCTTGATGCGTTCCTCGATCTCCGAAGCCTCGTCGCGGCCATCTTCGCCTTCGCCGAGTTCCTTCTGGATCGCCTTCATCTGCTCGTTGAGGTAGTACTCGCGCTGAGTCTTCTCCATCTGGCGCTTGACGCGCGAGCGGATGCGCTTTTCCACCTGGAGCACGGAGATCTCGGACTCCATGAACCCCATGGCCTTCTCCAGCCGGTCCTTGATCGACAGAGTGCCAAGAATTTCCTGCTTCTCAGTGATCTTAATCGCCAGATGCGAGGCAACAGTATCCGCCAGCTTCGAATAATCATCGATCTGGCTGGCTGCGCCAACGACCTCTGGCGAGATCTTCTTGTTCAGCTTCACGTAGTTCTCGAAGTCGGCCACAACCGAGCGAGCAAGCGCCTCTACTTCGACCTCGTCTTCCTCAGGCTCGAGGAGTACGGCGGCTTCAGCCTCGTGAAACTCTTCGCGATCGATGAACTTTCCGATCTTCGCACGAGCGGTGCCTTCAACGAGAACCTTAACGGTTCCGTCAGGCAGCTTCAGAAGCTGAAGAACATTTGCCAGCGTGCCGACATCATAAATCGCATCGCCAGCCGGATCGTCGTCCGCGGCGTTCATCTGGGTTGCGAGCAGGATCTGCTTGTCAGCACCCATAACTTCTTCGAGTGCGCGGATCGACTTTTCGCGCCCAACAAAGAGCGGCACAATCATGTGCGGGAATACGACGATGTCACGCAGCGGCAGGACCGCATAGGTGCCTTCGCCAGCAGACCTCGGAGATGTGGTCATAATCCAACCTTTCATGTCGCGGCCGCCAAATGGCCAGCCGCGATTCTCGATATTAGCGACCGTAAATCGTTCCGCCTACCTCTGAGAGGCTGCAGCACGGAAGAACTCAACGATCATCTCGAACGCTTAGTTGGCGTTGCACCGTCCGAAGATCAAGTCCTACGCCAAAACGATTGCGGCGCCCGGAGGCGCCGCCAAGCTTTGGAACTGGAAACCGTCAGGCGCTTGCTGCGCTGCCCTTTTCCTTCTCAGCGTAAATATAGAGAGGGCGGGCGTTTCCGGAGACGACCTCATCCGAGATCACCACTTCCTGCACGCCTTCCAGCGCCGGAAGTTCGAACATCGTGTCGAGCAAGATCGATTCCATGATCGAACGCAGACCACGAGCACCTGTCTTCCGCTCAATCGCCTTCTTCGCGATGGCAGAGAGCGCGCTGTCGTGGAACGTCAGCTCAACATTTTCCATCTCGAACAGGCGCTGGTACTGCTTGACCAGGGCGTTCTTCGGTTCCGTCAGAATCTGGATCAGTGCAGCCTCATCAAGATCCTCGAGCGTCGCGAGAACCGGCAGACGACCGACAAACTCCGGAATGAGACCAAACTTCAAAAGATCCTCAGGCTCGACCTGACGGAAAAGCTCTCCCGTACGGCGATCTTCTGGCGATTCCACGGTCGCACCGAAGCCGATCGAAGTCTTGCGGCCACGATCGGAAATGATGCGGTCAAGGCCAGCAAATGCGCCACCGCAAATGAAGAGGATGTTGGCCGTATCCACCTGCAGGAACTCCTGCTGCGGGTGCTTGCGGCCGCCCTGCGGCGGAACCGAAGCAACGGTGCCTTCCATGATCTTCAGCAGCGCCTGCTGGACGCCCTCGCCCGACACATCGCGTGTTATCGACGGATTGTCCGACTTGCGGGAAATCTTGTCGATTTCGTCGATGTAGACGATGCCGCGCTGCGCACGTTCGACATTGTAATCGGCAGACTGAAGCAGCTTCAGGATGATGTTCTCGACGTCTTCACCAACGTAACCGGCTTCGGTCAATGTCGTCGCGTCGGCCATGGTGAATGGCACGTCGATGATGCGCGCCAGCGTTTGCGCAAGCAACGTCTTGCCACAGCCCGTCGGGCCAATCAGCAAGATATTCGACTTCGCCAGCTCGACGTCCTGGTTCTTCGAGGCGTGCGCGAGGCGCTTGTAGTGGTTATGAACCGCCACCGACAGCACACGCTTGGCATAAGGCTGTCCGATCACATAGTCGTCCAGAACGCCAAGAATTTCCTGCGGGGTGGGCACACCCTCGCGCGACTTCACCATCGAGGTTTTATTTTCCTCGCGGATGATGTCCATGCAAAGCTCAACGCATTCATCGCAGATGAACACTGTCGGGCCAGCGATCAGCTTGCGAACCTCGTGCTGGCTCTTGCCGCAGAACGAGCAGTACAGCGTGTTCTTGGAATCGCCGCCACCGTTGCTGACCTTGCTCATGTTGTCCAAGTCCTTTCGGCCTTACCGGGGCCCGCAACAAGCGTGGCCTTTCAGGTCTAACATAATGGCGGGAACATGCCCCTGCCAATGCCCATGTCCCGCCGTAGCTGCCATAGCCATCCCATAGGAATGTATAGCAACGAACGCCAGCGTTCCAAGCAGGAAAGCTACGCCGTTTAAACTCAACAGAGACTTAACGTAGGTCGCCACCTGTCCCGAGGGAACAGCAAATTGTGACGTAAATGGCGCGGAAGACCGAAATTCGGCTTACGCGCCATCGTCCATACGTATTACTCAGCAGAAGCGCTCGCGGCTTCAACAGCCTCGCGCGATTCGATGATTTGATCGACCAGGCCGAATTCCTTGGCCTGCTCGGCAGTCATGAAGCGGTCACGCTCCAAAGCGTTATGGATCGTCTCGTAATCCTGACCAGTGTGCTTCACGTAAATTTCATTGAGCCGGCGCTTGAGCGCTTCGGTCCACTGGGCGTGAATAAGAATGTCGGTCGCCTGCCCCTGGTATCCACCGGATGGCTGGTGGACCATGATCGACGCGTTAGGGGTCGCGAAGCGCATGCCTTCCGCGCCAGCGCACAGCAGGAGCGAACCAGCCGACATGGCCTGACCAACGCAGAGCGTCGACACCGGCGGCTTGATGAACTGCATCGTGTCGTACATCGCCAGGCCAGAGGTGACGACGCCACCCGGCGAATTGATGTACATGTTGATTTCCTTCTTCGGGTTTTCAGCCTCGAGGAAGAGCAACTGCGCGCAAACGAGCGACGCCATGCCGTCCTCGATCGGACCCGTAATGAAGATGATGCGCTCCTTCAGGAGGCGCGAGAAGATGTCGTATGCGCGTTCGCCACGATTGGTCTGCTCGACCACCATCGGCACGAGGTTCATGTAGTGTTCGACGGGGTCCCGCATCGATAGTCCTTCCAGGAGATTGTACTGGGCGCGAAGGCCGGAATCCAACTTATGTCAGTCGCTACATAGGATGCCCACTCATGCAAGTGCAAGAGTTTAGAAGGCCGCCTGCAACGCCAGAATGTCTCTGATCTGTCTTTGACCGTCAGGGGCGGTCGCCGAGGAGCCAGCGCTCGAGACGCGCAAAATCACCATTCTCCAGCGCGGCCGCGACATGTTGCCCGACGGCAGCCCCAAACTTGTAGCCGTGGCCAGAGCAGGCGGACACAATGACGCAATTGCCCCGCCTCTCCATGAAGAACCTTTCGTCGGAGGTAAAAGTGTAGACACAGGTGGCCGTGTGCGTGATCTCGTATTCAGATATCCGCGCAATAGGAGGTGCAAATAGGTTGAGGATATCCCATCCCTCACCCTCATACGGCTCCCGGGCTCGATCGGGATCAGCATTTTCGTAGCGATGAGCACCAGCACCAAACTTCAAGCCGCCTTGGCCTGAAGGTGGTATGATGTAGCCATCGGTCGCTCCGCCAACATCGAGGATGACGGGAGCCCTGCTCCAGGCCTCCACCAGATCGGTGGGAGGGTCGAGATAAACCACACCAGTTCTATGAACAGCCAGACGCTGGGATAGGTCCGGGAAGAGCTTGGCAACCCAGGCCCCCGCCGTGATAACGACTTGGTCCGCTGCAATGGTGGCACCGTCGGCCAGGTGGCATCGCCCCGCATCGCAATCGACGGCATCTACGCGGCGCTGCTCAAGGATGACGCAGCCATGTTCGCGCAGCCAGGCCGCCAGGTCGCTTGCAATGCGTCGGCAATGGAGCGCTCCACCGTCATCAGATTGAAAAGCGTATCTGAACGAACCGCGATCGAGAAAGGGCCATCGCTCGCATGCGGCGTCGGGCTGGAGGAGGTCATACTGCCAACCGCCCGCATCCATACCGGCGAGGTAAATTTCGGCTTCATCCCCCAGCTCGCGTGAGATGCACATGAAGCCGCGCGGGTCGTAGTGACTGCGATCAAGATCCCGCCACAACTCGTTCCAGGCCGAGTATGCCTCGGAGATAGCGTCGCCGTAGCCGGAATCGGCTGGATACGCACGGCGAATAATTCGGTGATGATCACCCGAAGCGGACAGAGTGTTGGGAATGGTGCCCTGCTCGATGAGCGTCACCTGGTGCCCTCGGCGGGTCAGCGCCCAGGCGGTTGCCAATCCGGCTATACCTGCGCCTACGACAGTCGTTCTCATCGCCCCTCCCGCAGGCAGATGCCCGGCTGTTACGCGCGGATCACATATTCCTTGCGCGTCGTCTCGACAACTTCCCAGGTCCCCCTGAAGCCTGGCCGGATGACGAAAGAATCGCCAGCCCTTACTGACCTCGCTTCACCACCATCTTCCGTGATGATCGAGACGCCAGACAAGATGTGACAGAACTCCCACTCGTCGTAGGAGATGCGCCACTTCCCGGGCGTCGATTCCCAGATGCCAGCGTAGATGCCCCCCTCCGCCTCTTCGACGTTCCATGTCCGGAAGGTTGGCGTGCCTGAAATAACGCGGTCGGGGGCCGGAGCCCCCTCTTCCACGTCAATTCCAGCAATTGAAAGTGCTGCAAAGTGACTAGCGTACATGGCTTATGCCTTTGCCAGAGCTTGCTCCAAGTCTCCAATGATATCAGCCACATCCTCGATGCCAACCGAGATTCGGATTACATCGGGACCAGCACCTGCAGCAACCTTCTGCTCATCGGTCAGCTGGCGGTGCGTCGTGGAAGCTGGATGAATGATCAGTGACTTGGTGTCACCGATATTTGCCAGGTGTGAGAA
Organism: Aquamicrobium zhengzhouense; assembly: GCF_016124105.1. Lineage (GTDB taxonomy): Bacteria > Pseudomonadota > Alphaproteobacteria > Rhizobiales > Rhizobiaceae > Aerobium > Aerobium zhengzhouense. The sequence goes on along the minus strand of NZ_JADGMQ010000003.1, from coordinate 211,169 downwards.
CAACTCCACCCCTTCAACCACCTTCACACCCGCTTCAAAGCCGCCTTTGAGCCCGAACGTGAATACCGCACCCGCACCATTCGGCGAGTACTTCTTCTGCAGTGCGTTGTTCGGATCTTCTGCGAGGCCTGGATAGGAAACCCACTCGATCTTCGGATGGGTCTTCAGCCACTCAGCCACCTTGAGAGCGTTGTCGCAGTGACGCTGCATCCGCAACGGCAGCGTCTCAAGCCCGGTAGCAATCAGGAAGGCGTTGAACGGCGAGATGGTGGGCCCAAAATCGCGAAGACCGAGCACGCGGCAGGCGATAGCGAATGCGAAATTGCCAAAAGTCTCGTGAAGAACCATGCCGGCATATTCCGGGCGCGGTTCCGAGAGCATCGGATAGTTGCCCGACTTCGACCAGTCGAAAGTACCGCCATCGACGATAATGCCGCCCATGGAGTTACCATGACCACCGATGAACTTGGTCAGCGAGTGGACGACAATGTCGGCTCCGTGCTCGATCGGACGAACGAGGTATGGGCTCGCCATCGTGTTGTCGACAATGAGCGGGAGCCCATGCTTGCGGGCAACTTCGGAAATCTTGGCGATGTCGACGAAGGTGCCGCCGGGATTAGCAAGGCTTTCAATGAAGATCGCGCGGGTGCGCTCATCGATCTGGCTTTCAAAGGATGCGAGGTCTTCAGGATCGGCCCAGCGCACTTCCCAGCCAAAGTTCTTGAATGCGTGACCAAACTGGTTGATCGAGCCGCCATAAAGTTTGCGTGCAGCAACGAAATTATCGCCCGGCTTCATGATCGTGTGGAAGACGAGCAGCTGAGCGCCATGGCCCGACGAAGTCGCCACCGCAGCAGTGCCACCCTCAAGCGCTGCGACACGCTCTTCTAGCACGGCCTGCGTCGGGTTCATGATACGGGTGTAGATATTGCCGAAGGCCTTCAAGCCGAACAGTGAAGCCGCATGATCGACGTCGTCGAATACGAACGAGGTCGTCTGGTAGATCGGCGTTGCCCGCGCTCCTGTAGCGGGGTCGGGCTGAGCACCGGCGTGAATGGCAAGCGTGTTAAATCCGGGCGTGCGCTGTGACATTTGGCTCCTCCAGGGGAAAATTGTCGTTACGGCATTGATCGCAAAGGCAGTGCGTAAACGCAAAGAGGATTTTTCCTCAATGCACCTACGGAACCATTCCGCGTTCGTAAAAACGAGCGTGGGTTAGAAAATTCTTCCGGTCAGCGGCTTCGCAATCCAAAGCTTTGGAAGCCGCCTTTCAAAACCGGCTTTTTGGATGAGATCACCCGGCTGTTTACTCCGTTCCAGCCGATCTCCCCAGCAAGACGCGCGTACTCGATCTTCGGGCAACGATCCATCACCACCTTGATGCCTGCGGCCTCTGCCTTGGCGGCTGCCTGATCATGGCGAACGGTCAATTGCATCCAAATGACCTTGGGCAGAGGATCAAGTGCCAATACTTCCTCAACGATTCCCGGCACCGCCGCCGAAGCGCGAAATACATCGACCATGTCGATTGGCTGTGGCACGTCGGCTAGGTGCGGATAGGTCATTTGTCCGAGGATCTCTTTGCCTGCATGTCCCGGATTGATCGGGAAAACCTTGTAACCCTTGTCGATCAGATACTTTGCAACGAAAAACGACGGCCGCACGTCATTGGCCGACGCGCCGACAATGGCGACGGTCTTCACCGAGCTCAAAATGTCTGCGATGTAGGAATTGTCGTACGCGTCGTGCTTCATATGCGTTACTCGCCCTTCCACTCGGGCGCGCGCTTTTCGACGAAAGCGCAGATGCCTTCGTTGGCGTCACCGGTCATCATGTTCTCGACCATGACGTTTGACGCGTAGTCATAGGCGTCGGTCAGGTTCATTTCGGCCTGCCGATAGAATGCCTCTTTGCCGATCTTGATCGTCAGCGGCGATTTCGACGCGATGGATTCGGCGTATTTCATCACGACGTGAGTGAGATACTCTTCCGGCACAACGCGGTTGATGAGGCCGTATTCACGGGCAGACGACGCATCGATCTGCTCACCGGTGAGCAGCATTTCCATTGCGTGCTTGTGCGAAATATTGCGCGAGAGCGCGACCATGGGGGTCGAGCAGAACAGGCCTATGTTAACCCCAGGCGTAGCGAACGTCGCCTTATCAGTCGAAATTGCCAGATCGCAACTGGCGACAAGCTGGCAACCAGCTGCAGACGCGATGCCGCCGATTTCCGCGATGACCGGCTTTGGCAGCTTGACGATCGACTGCATTAGTTTGGCGCAAGCTTTCATGATATCTTCAAAAAACGTCTTTCCGCCATCAGCATCGGCGCGGTGCGCAGTCATTTCCTTAAGGTCATGCCCGGCACAGAAGACCTTCCCAGCAGCAGCAATCACGACAACACGTACAGTCCGGTCATTGGCCGCCTTGTCCAGCGCGCTCTGGAGCTCCGAGATCATCGCCATTGAAAGCGCATTGGCGGGTGGGTTGGCGAGCGTCAGGCGCAGCGTCGTCTCGACGCGTTCGATAATGAGCGGGCCAGCCGCATTGTCGGTCTTATCAGTCATCCTAGTCTCCGCCGCGCATGTTCGTATCAGCGCGCCGAAAGTACCACGCAGCGCCTTGAAGGAAAGCTTCGAAACGGCAACATTCAGCGGCAAGAACTGAGTGGGAGGTTTTTTGAGATGAACGCGCTGACGCCGGTGATGAGCGCCGACGAGATCAATTTGTTCCTGAACGAGATTTTTCCGCAGCTCAATAACGGCTCCGAAGATTACGTTGCGACGGAGGTGTTTCCCGGTGGCTGCATTGTTCGCCTGAACGCAACGGATCGGCACATTCGCCCTGGCGGCACCGTGTCAGGCCCCGCCCTGTTTGCCCTCGCGGATATCGGCGGTTATGTTTGTGTCTTAAGCCATGCTGGCCGCGATGCGCTGTCAGTAACGACCAACATCAGCATCAATTTCATGCGTAAGGCAGAGGCTGGACCGATCGATGGAAAATGCCGGATTCTGAAGCTTGGCCGCAGCCTTATGGTCTTCGACATCGAAATGATCGCGGGACCTGACCAGCAGGTCGTCGCCCACGCAACAGGCACCTATTCGATCCCACCAAAGCGCTGATTGCTGTGGTAAAATAATACCCCACGCCTATCTAGTTGTTTTTATTGGTTATTTTTTTACTTCTATTGCACAACCCTTGTTGACGCCTTATTCGCTGCCTTCTATAAGCCGCCATGGATACTGAAGCCTGAAAAGGTGGACGCTTCCCGTGTTGTAAGAAGAACAAGTTCTTCAACAACAAAAGCAACAAGAAACGCCTTCCCGCCTTCGGGTGGTAAAGGACCAACGAAAGCAGAAACCATGGCTACCTTTTCGCAGAAGCCTGCGGACGTGGTGAAGAAGTGGGTGCTTATTGACGCTGAGGGCATCGTCCTCGGTCGTCTGGCAACCATTGTCGCCAATCGTCTTCGTGGCAAGCACAAAGCTACCTTCACCCCGCACGTCGATGACGGTGACAATGTCATCATCGTCAACGCTGACAAGGTCGTGCTGACCGGCAAGAAGTACACCGACAAGATGTACTACTGGCACACCGGCCACCCGGGCGGCATCAAGGAGCGCACGGCTCGCCAGATCCTCGAAGGCCGCTTCCCGGAGCGCGTCATCGAGAAGGCAATCGAGCGCATGATCCCGCGCGGCCCGCTCGGCCGTCGTCAGATGAAGAACCTGCGCGTTTACGCTGGTGCAGAGCACCCGCATGAGGCACAGCAGCCGGAGACGCTGGACATCGGCGCACTCAACGGCAAGAACAAGAGGGCCGCATAATGGCTGACCTTTCTTCTCTCGCAGAACTCGGCCAGGTTGCTGGCGCTGCTGCGCAGCCAGAGGCTCCGGTTTACGTCCAGAAGCTGGACGCACAGGGCCGTGCATACGCAACTGGCAAGCGTAAGGACGCAATTGCTCGCGTCTGGGTCAAGCCGGGCACCGGCAAGATCATCATCAACGACAAGGAGTACGACAAGTACTTCGCGCGTCCGGTCCTGCAGATGATCCTGCAGCAGCCGATCGTTGCGTCGAACCGTGATGGTCAGTTCGACATCGTCGCGACTGTTGTTGGTGGCGGTCTCTCCGGCCAGGCTGGCGCAATTCGTCACGGCATCTCGAAGGCACTCACCCATTATGAGCCGGCGCTCCGCGCCGTCCTCAAGAAGGGTGGCTTCCTGACCCGCGACAGCCGTACCGTCGAGCGTAAGAAGTACGGTCGTGCCAAGGCTCGTCGTTCGTTCCAGTTCTCCAAGCGCTAATCGCGCCTGGATTGGACAAGAGAAAGCGGGCCTTCGGGTCCGCTTTTTTGTTGCGCATGTGACGCTTCCGGCCAATAGCTTCCATCCTCGATTGTAGGAGATCACGATGCCATCCGACGCGATAGACCGAGCCTTCACGGCAGACAGAGCCATCGGGAGCGACGCGGAACCGACCTACGCAGGCGCGCTGTCCTTCATGCGCCGCCGATACTCGAAGGATGTGGCGGGTGCAGATGCTGTTGTCTGGGGCATTCCTTTCGACGCCGCCGTCTCCAATCGCCCTGGATCACGCTTTGGTCCGCAGGCTATCCGCCGCGCTTCGGCCATCTTCGATGTAGACCCCCAATACCCGTTCCATCTCGACCTGTTCGAGAACATGTCGGTCGTCGATTATGGCGATTGCCTTCTCGACTACGGCAACCATCAGGAGACGCCGGGACGGATTGAGCGCGAGGCCGCGCACATCCTCAGCGAGGCTGGCTTTCTCCTTTCACTTGGAGGCGATCACTACGTCACATGGCCAATCTTGAAGGCGCACGCCGCGAAACACGGACCGATGGCGCTCGTGCAGTTCGACGCGCATCAGGACACATGGTTCGACGATGACAGCCGCATTGACCACGGGTCGTTTGTCGCCCGTGCCGTGCGTGCAGGAATTATCGATCCGACGCGCTCCATTCAGATCGGCATTCGCACGCACGCCCCAGAAGATTGTGGCTTCAAGATCATCTATGGCCATGAACTTGAAGAGATGCGAGCCAGCGAGGTCGCAAGCGCCATTCTTGAGCGTACCGCTAACGCAAAAACATACCTGACCTTCGACATAGATTGCCTCGATCCGGCCTACGCCCCCGGCACCGGAACGCCAGTAGCGGGCGGGCCTTCCTCCGCCAAAATGCTATCGGTCCTTCGACAGCTGGAGGCGCTCGATATTGTGGGTGCGGACGTTGTGGAGGTTGCACCAGCCTACGATCATGCCGATATAACCGCTATCGCGGGCGCGACCGTTGCCCTGCACTATCTTGGACTGCTGGCGAAGCGAAAAGCTGCAGCCTCGTAAGCTAAGATCCAGGTTGAGGTTCCGGTTAGTCTGATTCCGGAACTAGACCCAAGGTCTTGATATAATTGGGTTTCCCGGGAAATTGAAATGACACCGAAAATTTTCATCGACGGCGAGCATGGTACAACGGGCCTACAGATCCGTCAGCGCCTTGAAGGCCGCACCGACATCGAAATGCTGTCGATCCCGGAGGCTGACCGCCGCAACGCCGATTTGCGCCGCGAGATGCTGCACGCCGCCGACATTGCGATCTTGTGCCTCCCGGATGATGCTGCGCGCGAATCCGTCGCAATGCTGGACGGCAACACGACTACTCGTGTGATCGATACGTCGACAGCCAATCGCGTTAACCCCGATTGGGCCTACGGCTTTGCCGAGATGGACAAGGCGCAGGCTGCCAAGATCGCCGCTGCGCGTTTCGTCGCCAACCCAGGCTGCTACCCCACAGGTGCCATCGGACTGATCAGGCCGCTTGTCTCCGCTGGCCTTCTTCCAGCCACCTACCCGATCAGCGTCAACGCTGTGTCCGGATATACCGGCGGCGGCAAGCAGCTGATTGCGCAGATGGAGAATGCGGGCGCTGAAGACCACATTGCTTCGCCGCACTTCCTGTACGGCTTGTCTCTGGCCCACAAGCATGTGCCGGAGATGAAACTTCACGGTAAACTCGATCGGGCGCCAATCTTCGCCCCCAGCGTAGGCAAGTTTGCGCAGGGCATGCTGGTCCAGGTGCCGCTGCACCTTGATCTGCTTGCAGAGGGCACCACTTTGGCCCGCCTCCACGAAGCGTTGGCGGATCATTATGCAGGTCAGAATATCGTTGAGGTACTGCCGCTAGGCACTGCAACGTCCGCGCCGCGCCTTGATCCGACCGCGTTGAACGATACCGACCGCATGCAGCTGATTGTTTGCGGCACAGAGGGCAATGGGCAGGTAAACCTCGTGGCAGTACTCGACAATCTCGGCAAGGGCGCTTCGGGCGCTGCTGTCCAGAACATGGAACTGATGATTGGCAAGGCGGCTTAAGCCGCCTTCCCTCATCTGTCGTTGATAACGACAGTCTCGCTTGGATAGCTCCCCTTCGCAGCGCGCCAGTGAGCCGCTGCGAAGCCAAGGACGATGATAGCGAAGGCGTGGTGCGTAAGGGCCGGATGAAGGCTCGCCGCTGTCACAAGCGTCACGACTCCAAGAGCTGCCTGAACGAACACCATCAGGAACAGCACCAAAGCGCGCCTCGCGTGCGGCGTACCCGGCTCAGTTCTCCATGTTGCGATCGCATGCCACAGAGCCGCCAGGAACAGCACGTACCCACCCATGCGGTGAGTGAACTGAACGGTTTTCACGTTTTCGAAGAAGTTGATCCACCACGGGTTCATCAACAGCAGCTGATCGGGCCAAAGCTTGCCATCCATCAGCGGCCAAGTGGTGAAGGTCATACCGGCGTGAAGCCCGGCGACAAGCGCACCCAGAGCGATCTGGATTAGCACCAAGACCAGAAGCCATCCGGCAAAGCTGCGTGTCCGATCTTTCGCCGGTCCCGCACTATGTGGAGCTAACCCGCGCGCAATGAGCATGGTGGCCGTGAAGATGAGACAAGCCAGCATAAGATGCGTCATAAGGCGGTACTGGCTGACATAGGCTCGTTCAGAAAGACCGGAGGAGACCATCCACCAGCCGATAAACCCTTGAAATCCGCCAAGGGCGAGAAGGCCGACGAGCTTCGGCTTGAGATGCTGTTCCAGCCGACCGGATACCCAGAAGAACACCAATGGAACCGCGACTAGAATTCCCACACCACGGGCGAGGATACGATGTGCCCATTCCCACCAGAAGATCACCTGGAATTCGCCAAGGGACATGCCCTTGTTGACCTGCTCATACTGCGGGATGGCGCGATATTTATCGAACTCTTCGAGCCACTCAGCCTCGTTCATTGGTGGTATGACACCATGGATCGGCTTCCACTCGGTAATTGAAAGGCCAGACCCCGTCAGGCGCGTTGCGCCACCGACGACGAACAACGCGAACAGGACCAGCAAGACAACGTAGAGCCACCAGCGAACAAGGCGGCGGTTGTGCTGTTCGCGATCCATTGCGAGAATTGGAGTAGAGGCATTTGATGCCGCGTGTCCGGCCATGCAGGTCACCTTCACGAAGACAAGTGCGCGTTTCGTCTCTTATCCGCTGACGCAACGCAATAGAAGGCCACGCGACACGCCGTCGCGGCGTAAACCGTTTGCGCCCTGCACCCATGCGGCATAGAACGCCGTCAAAGGAAGAATAGCGATGCCCGTACGTCTCAAGAAACTGATTGGTACAGTGCTGCTGGTGCTGCTGGTTAGCATCTACGCGATTGTCGCGACCATCGTCGCGGTGGCACAGCTTGCCGAGTCCGGACCACTCGTCCACCTCGCCTACTTCTTCTTCACCGGCCTGCTCTGGGTGTTGCCTGCGATGGTCATCATCAAATGGATGGCGACGCCCCCTCGCCCCAAGACCCGCTAGAGCGTGACCAGCCGCTGACCGCGATTGGCCAACAGTGTCGTTAGCCCTGACAGCAACGTGCGCGCATAGCTTATCCGCTGATAGTTCCCATTGATCGAAATGCGGGGAAGCGCATGCAGGTGGTGACGGTGTTCAGGCATAAGGACACCGTGCCGCGTCGTAACGGCGGACTGGAAACCGGCGCGGCGAGCCAAGTCGAGCTCCCGGGCACCTGCCGCATTTGCCGATCCGTACGGGTACGCAAAATGCTTGGGCCGAACGCCAATCTCCCGCTCTATGTGGTCTGCGCTGCCGACAAGCTCTGAGAAAGCTGAAGCTTCATCGAGGCGACGAAGATTGTAGTGATGGACCGTGTGGGCCCCTATTGTCGCCAACGGGTGAGCCGCGAGCACGCGCAGTTCGTTCCAATCCATGAACCGACGAGGCGCTGCCGTATCAATCGCACCAATCCGCGCCAGGAATGCTTGCTGATCCTGTTCATCCATTTCAGCGGAAATATATCGCATCAGCCGTAGCGCTCGTTGCCGCAAGCTTTCACCGCGGTGGCCCAGCGAGCGAATTTCTCCTCCACGAGCAACGAACTCCTCCGCCAGTTCCCACCAGGGCTCAACCTGCGCGCTCATGAACCCTGTGGTTGCGTAAACGGTAAATGGCACTCCGTGAGACTGAAAGACGGGTAGCCCATCGGTAAAATTGTCCAGCCAACCGTCATCAAGAGTGACGGCTATCATGCCTTTTCGCCTGTGTTGCAAACCGTCAACCATCTCGTCCATGGAGACGAAAGAGAGCCCGCCGCCGCGCAAATCGGACAACAATCGGTCAAGGAATTCCGGCGAGATCGTCAGATGGCTATTCACGCCCAGAGGCGAAGGGCCACCACGGTTTACCCTGTGCAACATCAAGATGCCTCCCGACGGCGACAGGAACCGGTTCGCCAGCACAGACGCGCCGGACCAATAACCAGCGCTCAGAATCAGCTTCTGTCCGACCTCACTGGCGTCGAGCATTGATTCACCTTTCTCGACTACGTTGCGTGCAGTATCGGGCGGAAGGATTGCGTTATGGTTGACAGCAACGCGGCGAGGGAAACGTACGCCCCGCTGGTGGAGGTGTTTCCGGCGGACGATATCGGGCTCTCAGCCTACGACAGGTTCTGCCAAGACGCGCGTTTTGCTCCCCCTCAGCATCCGCTTTGGATACGCGCTTGGGTAGAGGCCAGCGGTTCCGATGCTGTCATCATAATGCTGCGCAAAGGTGGCGCTCCGGTTTTCGCGCTTGCACTTGAAGTGGTTCGAGAAGGGCCGTTTGCCATCGCTCAATTCCCGTCCGCAGAACACGCGAACGGCAACTTTCCCGCCGTTGTACCGGACGCCGGATTGGTTGAGGAGGCCGACATCAAAGCCATCTGCTCCGCTGTGCAGGCCTCGCGACCCGACATAGATCTCATCAGCCTTCAGAGACAGAATCCCAACCATGGGAACCTGGAAAATCCACTTCGCAAGCTTGCCGCGATGCGCAGTCCCAATGTTTCCCTTGCCGTAGATCTTAGGGACGGCCTTGAAGCTGCTCTCAAGCGCAACGGAGGACGTCGCAAGAAAAAAAAATTCCGCCACAACCAGCGGAAATTCGATGAAATTGGAGGCTACCGGGTCATCAAGGCGTCATCCCCGGAAGAGGTCGACCGGCTGCTCGATGCATTTTTCATGATGAAGGCTGCCCGGTTCGCAGAGCGCGGTATTCCGAACGTATTTGCGCCGCTTGAAGTTCAGACTTTCTTTCGCAGACTTTATTCCAGCAGTCTGGTTTACGGGGATCGTCCATTCGAGGTCAAAGGCATCGAGATCAACGGCGAGCTCGTCGCCGTCCACGGGATGAGCATCAACGAACATAGCGTTGTCTGTGACTTTGGTGGAATTGTTGAGATGGGAGCGAACCTCAGCCCCGGCTTCTTCTTCGATTACCTTTGCATTGAAGAGGCATGTAACGCGGGGAAGTCGCTCTACGACTTCAGTGTCGGGGATGAACCTTACAAGCGTAGCTGGTGCGACGTCGAAACATGGCAGTTTGACACCCTGCTGCCGCTCACAGCCAAAGGGCGAGCCGCATGGGCGATCTCGACAGCGCGCGGCCACGCCGTGCGCCTAATCAAATCAAATGCCGTACTCTGGTCGGTCCTTAAGCAATTGCGGACCAAGGTGGCTGGAACCAGGTCAACACCGCATGACCAATAGTCCAAGCGGTGCTTGAGCAATCACGCCACCGATCTTCCTTCAGGCGCGGGTGGAGCCTGATAGCCTACCGGCGTGACAAGCAAGGCCTCACCGTATCCTGCGGCGACGAGATCAGCTGCAGTTTCCTGGATCGCAACTTCTTCCCGCTCGATGACACTCACCAGAATCTCCGTCGTCTCACTGATCACCCTGGCAAGACTCTCGGCATCTGTAGGTCCGCATTCAATGATGATCAGGTCGTAAGCGGTTTCCAATGATGCCAGGATGATCGGCAAGCGATCGATGGCCCGCATCGCCTTCTCTGTCTCGGCCGTACCGACGGCGATGACGTGGCAATCCGAATAAAGATCGCCGCGAATGATTTCGGAAAACTGCGCCTCGGACGCCAGAAGATTGGTGATGCCCGGATATCTGCTGCTCTCCAGCATCGAGGACGATGGCGCGCCGGTAGATGTCAGGTCCAGAAAGACAACCCGCAAGCCGATATCAGATATTTCGCGCGCAACCATGACGGACGCGGCTGCCGCCTCATCTCCTTCAGGAGAGATGAAGACTGCACGTGTGAAATCAGCTTCTGCCAGGAGCTTGGCAGCATCGCTGATCAAAAGCTCAGTCTGCGCCGCGGCCGATACGACCTCGCCCTCATCCGCGAAGCCTAGGTGATCTGCCGCTGAGTATGTTGGCATGACGACTTCCTCAACCGGATCGATCGCTCGGGGTGCCGCCCGCATGGCGCGCCCGCTGAACAGCTCCGCGAGCAAGGTGAAAATCATCAGAATCAGCGCCGAACCGGCAAACGCCGCCATCGTGATCGGCAACACTTTCGGGAAATATGGCTCATAAGGCTGGCTCGCGCGGGAGAAGATCCGCGCGTCCGCCGGCAGGTAATTCCGGTCAGCGCGGGAAGCCGCCTCGCGATAACGGGTTAGATAGGATTCAAGCAACGCACGCTCGGCTGCGGCTTCGCGCTCAAGCGCCCGAAGCTCGACTTCGTCACCGCCTGCCTGCGCCGCCGCAGCCTTGAGGCGGTTGAGGTCGGCCGTAAGTTGCGTCTCACGCGTCCGCATTGACTGCTCGTCGCCTTCGATAGATGCGAGAACTTTGTTTGCCTCGTTCCTAAGCTGCTGGCCGAGCTCGGACAGCTGCGCATTCAACGAACGGATGCGCGGATGATTTCCAAGCAAGGTCGTCGAGAGGTCAGCAAGGTCCGATGAAAGCTGCGCCTGGCGTTCTCGCAAACGCTGCAGCACAGGCGCATTCAGGACTTCAGGGATCGTCTCTACCGATGCACCCGATGCCAGCGCATCCTTGATCGCAATGGCGCGCGCCTGGGCTGCGGAGCGAGCCGCACTCACACGCGAAAGCTCAGTCGAGATTTCCGAAAGCTGCTGATTGGCGAGAACGGAGTTATTCTGCCCCGCGAGCAGATCAGCGGTCGCACGATAGTCTGCAACGCGCGCCTCAGCCTCGCGCACACGACGGCGCAGGTCGGCGATCTCCGGCTCGAGCCACTCTGTGGCATCTGCCGTCGTCAGGCGCTTCGCCTGCTCCTGAACGTCGAGATATGCGTCGGCTATCGCGTTCGGAACTTTGGCAGCCAAAGCCGAATCCGTCGACGAGAAGCTGATGACGATGACGCGTGAGCGGTCGACATTGTAGACGCTCAATTTTTCGCGCATCGCCTTGATGATCCGGTCCTCGACAGAAGCCTGCGAAGGATCGTTTTTCAGCCCCGCGAGGATCATCAGATGCCCAAGCGTTGAAGTATGTCCGGCGGCACCAAATTCATCATGCTTGGCCAGATCGAGTTTGCGAGCGACGTCGCGCAAGATGTCGTTCGAAGCGATGACTTCGACCTGGCTTGCTATCGCCTCACCGTCGAGCAGCGGACGGTCTGCCTCGCTCGTAGCGCCGGTGGGCCGGGTATAAATAGACTCGCGGTTTTCGATAAGCACACGCGTTTCAGCGCGATAATGCGGCGTTGCCATCGAAGCGAGCATGAAGGCGATTGCAGTCGTACCTGCTGCCGCCACAGCAATGCGCCGCCAATTTCGTGACAGGCTGCCGAACAACCTGCCAAGATCAACATCAACGTCCGCCGTTCCAGCCCCAGACATGCGCAAACTCCGATACACGTCTGCAGCATGGTAAATGCGTATGGTAACCGAGGAGTTAAACGATGAGTAACCGCCTGTTCTGGTGTGCAGACAGCGCGAGAGCAACGCCAGCCAAAAGGACAAATACTTCCAGGCTTTTACCGGCCATTAACCTTGTCAGCACAAATTCGCTTCCAAGAGAGACGGCATCCGGCGCCGTCCACAATCTGGAAGTAGCCACTTGTCCATGAAGCGCCCGACCGTTGCATTCATCCTCTGCGCTGCGTTCGCAGTTTCTGGATGTTCCAGCTATCGGCCGGCTCCCGCGGCCTTCCACGAAGCAACTAGCAAACCTTATGTCGTCGACGCGGGCGACCGCATTCGTGTCACCGTCTTCGAGCAGGACTCGCTGACAAACATCTACGCTGTCGATCAGTCCGGCTACATCTCCTTTCCGCTGGTTGGCGCTGTTCCTGCACGTGGCCACACGGTCCAGCAGATTGAGCGGCTGATCGCTGACAAGCTGCGCAATGGTTACCTGCGCGATCCGGACGTCTCGGTCGAGGTCGATCGCTACCGTTCCATCTTCGTGATGGGCGAGGTCGGCGCCGCCGGTCAGTATTCCTATGTGCCCGGGCTCACCGTCCAGAAAGCTGTAGCCTCCGCTGGTGGCTTTACCCCGCGCGCCAACCAGACCAACGTTGATATCACGAGGACGATCAACAATGAGGTCATGACAGGGCGCGTACCCACCTCCGACCCTGTGCTTCCGGGCGACACGATCTACGTTCGCGAACGCCTCTTCTAGAGCGTGACGTGGATCAAAGCCTTCGCATCATCCACTGCTTTCGTTCGCCGGTAGGTGGCATATTCCGGCACGTGCGAGACCTCGCCAAGGCGCAGGCCGCAGCAGGCCACAAGGTGGGCATCATCTGCGATTCCTCGACAGGCGGACCGCTTGAGGAACACTACTTTGAGCAGATACAGGACAAGTTGGAGCTGGGCGTCCTTCGTATGCCCATCAGGCGCGCCATCAGCGCGGCAGATCTCGCGGCGGGTTGGCGTACATATCGATTGATCAAGGAATTGCGGCCAGACGTGCTGCACGGGCATGGCGCCAAGGGTGGCGCGCTTGTGCGAGTCTTCGGCTCAGTGTTGCGGGTTTTCAGGTATCGCGTTGCCCGCGTCTATTCTCCGCATGGCGGCGTGCTGCATTACGACCCCGCCACTCGGAAAGGTAGGCTTCTGTTCGCGATCGAGCGGATGCTGACCCGGTTGAGCGACCACATCTTGTTTGTCTCGGAGCACGAAAGGCAGGCGTTCCGCGAGAAAATCAGCAGATCCGCGTCAGTGCCTATGTCCATGTTCCACAATGGCTTGGCCCCCAGCGAGTTCATCCCCGTAGCTCCGGCACCCGACGCAGCAGACTTCATCTATATCGGGATGATGCGGGGCCTGAAGGGGCCGGATCTGTTTTTACAGGCGCTCGCGAACGCGGAGACAATCACCGAGAGAAAGATCCGGGCGGTCATGATCGGCGATGGGCCTGATCTTCAGAGTTACAAGAGACTGGCGGAAGTGCTCGGCCTTGCAGTCTCCTTTCGTCCTCCTATACCGGCGCGGGACGCCTTTGCGCTTGGACGGACTGTAGTTGTCCCATCGCGTGCCGAGGCCATGCCATATCTGGTTCTTGAGGCACTCGCTGCAGGCAAGCCCATGATAGCAACCGCGGTCGGTGGAATACCGGAAATTTTCGGTGCTTCATCCCCTGCCCTGGTTTCAGCCGACGCGAACAGCATTGCGTCGACCATGGTTCGTGTCCTCGAAAATGAAGCTGCGTACCTGAAAACAATGCCGCCGGCCGATGAACTTCGAAGTCGCTTCAGCGTAGCGACCATGTCGAATAATATCGAAACCGCCTATCGCACGTCATTGCTCAGCTAACTCTACGGCAGAGGGTCAAGATTTCCTTAGCAGCTTTCCTGTAAGTCATCTGCAGCCAAGAGATTGCAGATGCCAAAGAAGAAGCTCGATCATAACTTCACGCTAGACGCGGTTCGATCGTTTAAGGACGAGCGCGGAAGCGCCTTCAACGCTCAGATCAGCCCGCTCGCCCGGCAAATTGCGACGCAGTACAGGCACGACACGATGTCACCGGTCATGGTCATCGGTGTCGTGCGTATCCTAGAGTTTTCGCTACTGGTCTTAAGCGGAATAGGGCTCTGGCTTACTTATGTCGGATGGGAGGCCGGCCAGCTTTGGTACTATGGCCCGCTGATCCTAGCCTGCTCTGCTACAAGCGTGGTGCTGCTGGAGATCGCTGGCAACTACCAGCTCGCGCGGCTGCAACAGCCCCTGCTCGCCTTTGGGACATGCCTTCTTGTATGGACATCCGCCCTCGCTGCGATGGCTGCGATTGGTTTTTTCCTGAAGATCTCGATCGAGTTCTCGCGCGTTTGGGCAGCAAGCTGGTTCGCTGCCGGCCTGATAGGAATGCTGGCCTTTCGAAGCATTGTTGCGCGCCTTGTGCGCCGCTGGGCGCGCAATGGCCGAATGGAAAGACGCGCAGTTATCATCGGTGGCGGCTCACAAGCAGAAGCTCTCATCCGCTCCATCGAGCGCCAGCCATTCAACGACATTCGCATCTGCGGGTTTTTCGATGATCGCGACGACACGCGCTCGCCCCCGATCATTGCGGGCTATCCGAAACTTGGCTCGGTCGCTCAGCTAATCGAATTTGCCCGGATTGCCCGCATCGACATGCTGATCGTTTCCCTGCCTTTCACTGCCGAGAAACGCGTGCTGTCGCTCCTGAAGAAGCTCTGGGTACTGCCGGTCGACATCCGCCTGTCTGCCCATTCAAACCAGCTGCGTTTCCGGCCACGCTCCTACTCGTTCATCGGCTCCGTACCGATGCTGGATATATTCGACCGGCCGATCAATGACTGGGACTCAGTGGTAAAGCGTAGCTGCGACGTCGTCTTCAGCCTGTTGGGGATCGTCCTTTTCGCTCCGGTGATGCTCGCGACGGCCGTAGCCATCAAGCTCGATAGCAAAGGGCCCATACTCTTCAAACAGACGCGGCACGGCTTCAACAACGAGCCAATCGATGTCTACAAGTTCCGGTCAATGTATGTCGAGCAATGCGACCCGAGCGCGAAAAACGCAGTCACCAAGAACGATCCGCGCGTCACTCGCGTCGGCAGGTTTATCCGAAAGACCTCAATCGACGAACTGCCCCAGTTCTTCAACGTTCTGATGGGGCATTTGTCACTCGTCGGTCCGCGACCGCATGCAGTGGCAGGACAGACCCGCAATCTCCTCTACCACGAGGTCGTCGACGGATATTTCGCGCGACACAGGGTCAAGCCGGGGGTCACGGGGTGGGCTCAAGTAAATGGCTGGCGTGGGGAGATCGATAATGACGAAAAGATCCGGATACGCACCGAATTCGATCTCTATTACATCGAAAACTGGTCGCTTTGGCTGGATCTCAAGATCCTGTTCCTCACCCCAATCCGGCTCCTGAATTCCGAGAACGCATATTGAGTGAGTTGACGCAAAGCGGTTTGCCGCGCGCGGCAGTTCAGGCCAAGGCGATCTCGATCGTTACATCGGCTGCGGTTACGCTTGGCGTATTTCTCGGGGGCTTTGTGATTCACGAGCCCGCACCGTACGAACTTTACATGGCAGCCTTGCTCGGCATCTGGGCGCTGTTCGGCCTGCGTATTTCAGGGCACGCGGCGGTGCTGCTCACGCTGCTGGTGCTTTTCAACATTGGCGGTTTCATCTCGATGGGGGTGATGTCCGACCTTTACGAGACGCCGATGTATCTGGCGGTCTCGATTTTTCTTGCCCTGACAGCTGTGTTTTTCGTCGCGATCGTCGAAGCCGATCACTCACGTTATCGCCTGATCTTTCTTGCCTGGGTTGCGGCCGGGCTTGTCACGGGGCTGCTCGGCATTGCTGGTTACTTTCGCCTTTTCCCCGGCGCCGGAATGTTCACCCTTTACGATCGTGCGTCGGGGGCTTTTGCCGATCCTAATGTCTTCGGCCCCTTCCTAGCCCTGCCCGCCATCTGGCTGCTCCACCGCCTACTGACGGGCAACCCGCTTTTGATGCCTGTGACCGCAGGCGCATTCGTCGTGTTGGTCTCCGCCATCTTCTTTTCATTCTCCCGAGGAGCATGGGGCCTGTTCGCGGTTGCAGGCGTCCTGATGATTGCGGCGTTATTTTTGCAATCGCGGAGCGGCCTCTTCCGCCTTCGCATTGCACTCATGTCCCTATTGGCACTTGCGATCCTTGTCGCAGCGATCCTGTTCGCTCTGCAACTCCCCGGCGTCTCGGACTTCTTTGCGACGCGCGCCAAGCTGGTTCAGGATTACGATGGTGGGCAGTCAGGGCGATTTGCTCGCTTCGCTATCGGATTCCAGATGGCTATGGAGCATCCATTAGGGATTGGTCCTCTCAATTTCGGCCGTCTCCTCGGTGAAGACACTCATAACATCTGGCTCAAGGCCCTGATGGACTATGGATGGCTCGGCTTTGCGTCGTTCCTCACGCTCATAGCATGGACAGTGATCGGAGGGTTCAGGATCCTCTTTCGCGATCGCCCCTGGCAGCCGTTCCTCTTATGCGCCTACGTTGTGTTTCTCGGTCACATCGGCCTCGGAACCGTCATTGACATGGACCATTGGCGGCATTTCTACCTGCTTCTTGGCCTGATTTGGGGCGCGATGGCGCTTGAGCAGCGGCATCAGCGCAACGCAACGCACCTCCGGTAGGCGTTGCCGCCAACCCAGCCGAAATTCGGCCTTGCAAATTCGCTAAGCTCGAATCGAAAAGTTGAGTTACGCTAGGTGCGCCCGCACCAGCTGCATAATTTTATGGGGTCTCTTTTAAATCGTGTCATCTGCATCTCCACTCGCTCCATTTCGCCAACCGGTTTTTCGTTCAATCTGGTCTGCCAGCCTCGCCTCCAACTTCGGCTCGCTGATCCAGACGGTCGGCGCAGCGTGGCTGATGACGATCATATCGTCTTCAGCGGACATGGTGGCATTGGTTCAAGCATCCACGGCAATGCCGATCATGCTGTTCTCCGTGGTGGCCGGGGCGATTGCGGACAACTTCAACCGGCGTCGCGTGATGCTGCTCGCCCAGGGCTTCATGTTCTTCATATCCATCGTTTTAGCGGTCTTCGCTTATGAAGACATGCTGACACCTTGGCTGCTCCTCACCTTCACATTTATGATCGGCTGCGGGACAGCGCTGTACAACCCGTCATGGCAGGCGTCGGTCGGTGATATGGTTCCACGCGACGTCATCCCGGCAGCAGTCGCGATCAACAGCATGGGGTTCAACCTCACTCGAAGCGTCGGGCCGGCAATCGGCGGTGCAATCGTCGCCGCTTTCGGCGCCGCCGCCGCCTTCGCGGTGAATGCTGTAAGTTATATCGCGCTACTGATCGTGCTGGTCCGATGGAAGCCGGCACCACGCGCATCGACTCTCCCCCGCGAACCACTCGGCCTCGCCATTGTGGCGGGGCTTCGTTACGTGGCGATGTCGCCAAACCTGCAGAAGGTATTGTACCGCGGGTTCTGGTTCGGCGGCAGTGTAATCACCATCGTGGCGCTTCTGCCGATCGTTGCGCGTGATATGCTGGACGGCGGCGCATTCCTCTATGGAGTGCTGTTCGGGGCGTTCGGCGTCGGTGCAGTTGGTGGCGCTGTCGCCAGCGGCTATCTGCGCGAGCACATGACAACTGAGGCAATTGCCCGGCTAGGCTTCATCGGCTTTGCGGTCTCTGCCTTGACGCTCTCCTTCGCACCTGGCGCGATCTTGTCAGTGGCGGTTTTGCTTCTGGCGGGTGCATGCTGGGTGATTTCGCTGTCCAGCTTCAACATCACCGTTCAACTCTCAACGCCGCGCTGGGTCGTCGGCCGCGCGCTGTCGCTCTATCACACATGTACGTTTGGCGGGATGGCAATCGGCAGCTGGGTATGGGGAAGCATCGCCGACACATCGGGCCCTGAAGCGGCATTGCAAATCGCTGCCCTTGTGATGGCCGCGGGTGCAGCCGTCGGCCTGATAAAGTCTATCGCGCTGCCGGCGCTGGAATCCCTCAACCTCGACCCGATAAACCGTTGGAAGGAGCCTGCTCTCGAGCTGGACATCACCCCGCGAAGCGGCCCGGTGAAGATCGTGATCGAATACATCATTGATGAGAAGGACACGCCCACCTTCCTTGCAATGATGGGGGAGCGAAGGCGGATCAGGAAGCGGGATGGCGCTCGCCGCTGGAGCCTGATGCGGGATCTGGAGCATCCGGAACGCTGGATGGAAAGCTATCATCTGCCGACGTGGCTTGAATATGTCCGCTACAATCAGCGCATGACCCATGCAGATGCTCTCGTCAGCGACGAAATCCGCCGGCTGCATGCCGGTGAGCACCCGCCAACGGTCCACCGGATGATCGAGCGCCCAACAGGCCGCCGAGAATGGGACATTCATCCAAAGGGCGTCGTAGAACTGCACCAGCAGTAAGCAAGCCTGCAGCCGTCAGCGCGTCCTCTTTGAGGCGCGCGCGGTCAGCGGCATTGCTCTGCCGGTAAATCCGCGCCTCACCTAAGGATGGAGCGCATCGGCGGTAGAAGGAAAACAAAAAAGCGGCTGCGTTTACCGTCAGCCGCTTTTCCTAATTCTCGGGTGCGAAGCGTCGCTATCAGCGGCCGTCAGGCGTCCGCGTTCCTACCCACTTGTTCTTCACGGCATCATAATGCTCGGTGGGGTCGTAAAGCGCGACGTTCAGGCCGAGACGATCCGGAGCAAGGCGGCCCATCGAGGAGAGGATCGCGTAGCTTGCTGCGACCACGTCGCGTTCCGAACCTGCCAGGCTGATCTGTGCGGAAATCACATCCGCCTGCGCGTTGAGTACGTCGAGCGTGGTGCGCTGACCCACGTTTCTCTCCTCAACAACGCCGCTGAGCGCAAGCTGCGCTGCTGAGACAAGCTCACGGCCGGCAGAGACCATCTGCTGGGCAGCCACATATTGCGCCCAAGCCGCGGTAACAGCCTGACGTACACGGTCGCGAGCGACATCAACCTCAATGCGCGCCTGGCCGAGCGATTCCTTCGCCTGGCGGATCGTCGCTGAGGTGCGCCCACCCTGATAGATCGGAATCGAAAGGTTCAGGCCAATAGAAGCCGTGGTGGAGCTCCCATCCTGTTCACGCACGCCGGGAAGGTCCGAATAGGTCTTCCGGTCGCTGGAGGAGACACCGGCCTGAGCACTCAACTGCGGCAGCAGCGAACCCTCCGCCTGCTTTACCTGGAATGCGGCTGCGTCCACGAGGTGTTCACTGGCACGCACTGCCGGATGCTCGGACAGCGCGATGGCCTGCGCCTGCTCCAGCGAAGCAGGAACCAGATGGCTGGCAGCACGGGCCACATCGAGCTTGCCCGGACGATCGCCGACAAGCTGGTAGTAAGTTGCCTCACTAGATTGCAGCTGAGCGCGAGCTGCACTGAGCTGGGCAACAGCGGCTGCCTGCTGTGCACGCGCTTGGGCAACGTCTGTTCGCGTGCCCTCACCTACTTCGAGGCGAGAGTTGGCTGCACGGACCTGCTCACCGAGAAACGCAAGATTGCGCTCGCGGAAGTTGGCAATCTGTCGGTCGCGCAGAACATCCACATACGCTGCAGCGGCATTGAAGAGGATATCCTGCTCGCTGTTGCGCAAGCTCTCATTTGAGGCGCGGACGCGAGATTCGGCGGACCGGACCGAATTCAGCGTCTGAAAGCCGTCAAAAATCGACTGCTGAATCTGGACACCGAACGAGCCGGTGCGAATCTCGACACCTGAGTTTTTCGTGTAGGTAAGGCTGCCGCTCGCACCAATGGCGGGTCGCCAGCCCGACTTCGCGATCGCAACACCTTCATCCGTGACCCGAACCCCGGCACGCGCCGCATTCAAGCTGGCATTGTTGGTGTATGCCTTCGACATGGCACCCTGCAACGTTTCACCGAACGACGGTGTCGATGCCAGCGCGACCCCAGACAGCAACGCGGCAAACAAACCTTTGCGGACAGAAAACAAGTGCCACCTCTTTCAAAAGCGCTGAGGCAGGTACCTGCCCCAGTTGAACGCAAACCATCCCCCGCGCCGGAGCGCGCCTGATGAGCCAACCGGCATATGACTACCGGGAGAAATCAAGCGGGACAATACACAAAGTTTGCGCGAGGTGGCGTTACCGATCGGTAACATTCCAAGACTTTTTTCGTGAAAAGCTTAGAATTCGAAAGCGATTGTGCGAGCGAACTCAGCCAAAGGACGCACAGCTGCATTGAATACTGTACGAGCTGATACGTGTCCGTCGTCCTTTACGTAGATCGCGGCGCGACCAGCATTGCCGGTGCCGACGACTGCAACCAAGCGACCGCCTTCAGCGAGTTGATCGAACAGTTCCTTCGAGACCTCATCAACGGAGCCGTTGATGACGATGACATCGTAGGGAGCCTTGACGCAATGCCCTTCAGCAAGCGCTCCCTGGACAACTTCGACATTGCCCACGCCCTGCGCCTCAAGGATCGACTTGGCACGCTCTGCCACCGTGGCGATGCTCTCCAAAGCAATGACTTCGGACGCCAGGCGCGCGAGGACGGCACTCGAATAGCCGGTTCCACACGCGACATCGAGCACCCGATCGCCTGGACGAATCTCCGCGACCTGAACCATTTTGGCGAACGGCGACGGCTCCATGAGGTAACGAGCCTCTGCACCCTCACCCGCCGGCGCGAGCTCAATGTCCTCGTCGATATAGGCAAGCGCGCGACGTTCCTCAGGAACATACTCTTCGCGTGGAACGGACAGCATCGCGGCGAGCAGGCTGACCTGCGTGACGTCGGTGGTACGGACCTGACCGTCGACCATCTTCACCCGAAGCTGCTGAAAATCGACCGTCATCACTCAACCTGTCTGGCGCTACGCGAATTGCATCGGCTGGAACGTATAAGAAGGATTGGAGGCCTCGGCCGGAATCGAACCGGCGTGCAAGGATTTGCAGTCCTCTGCGTAACCACTCCGCCACGAGGCCTTAACGTTTCCAAACGTTCCGCGGTCTCAATATGTTAGGTAATGGAACCCGTCAAGCGGGCACGGGCCATTATACGAAATATCGTTGGCGGACACTCGATATATGGAATGAGACAGTGGCGAGAGCCATGCATACACCCATTCACCGCCGCAACTCGGCTACTTACGTCTGTTGCGGTATCGGATCCGCCAAAGAGATGATTCTTGTAGGAACCTCGTTTTGCGACTCAGCGCGGACTTCAACCGCCGGTCAGTAGCACTGAGACCCAGACGGGAGTTAAGGTCGGCATCTTGCGGTTCGGGGAGGACACACGATGCCGCTGATTTCAAGAATGTACTATCTTTGCGCGCTCGGTTTTTTAATCGCTGGCGTTCTCGTTGGGCTGCATATGTCAATCAGTCACGACCATAGTGCAGTAGGTGCGCACGCGCACATCAACCTGCTTGGTTGGGTGACGATGGCCATCTTCGGGACCTACCACGCGCTTAACCCTGACGGCGCTGCAAGACGCCTCGCCAGGGTTCAGTTTTACACCTACACCTTCGGCGTGGTCCTGATGACCCCTTCCCTCTATCTGCTGGTAACGGGCAATCCCGCCTTGGAGCCGATTGTAGCCGTTGCGTCCATAATCGTCTTCATTGGCGTCCTCATGTTCGGATTGATCGTATTGCGGGACGGCAGGAAGAGTCGTGCCGACATTCCACGGATTCGTACTGACCCTGTGGGCTGAATGGGCATGTCCTGGTCTTAACGAGGCCTGTTGGGCCGGCGATTCCGTTTTTGAGCCCACCAGACGGCGGATCGGCGCCGCCACCGGCGTACCAATGCGAACTCGTAAGACAGAATCAAAAGGCCGAGCGGAATCATCCAGAAGCCGAGAATCGGCAAAAAGCCGAGGCAACCACCGAAAACCAGCGCGATTCCGATCGTGACTCGTAGAGCACGCGATTCTGGCAGCAGAATCTCACGCCCCAACAGCGATATCTTTCGTCTCGGGCGACGTTCCTGCTCATCGATGCACATGGTGTTTCACTTTTCACACGCTGAACCCGGCCAGATATGAGACGCCAAATGTGGAAACACCAGCGCGAGACAGGAAAAAACACGAAAAGTGCAGATAGGGCTTGGCAAATCAGAAAAGGCTTTGTATACGCAGCCTCGTTCACGTGAGCAGGCCATTCCCCGGTAGCTCAGCGGTAGAGCAACCGGCTGTTAACCGGTTGGTCGCTGGTTCGAATCCGGCCCGGGGAGCCACCTCTCTTCAAGAGAAAAGGTCGCTTAGCGCCTCACCGCCCGTCAACGGGCTCTCCTGTCTTCGCGTCAATATTTATCTCCACCCGCGCTTTGTCAGCCGTGTGATAGACGATTTCGTAGTAGCCATCGTCATCCCATTTCATCTCCTCGAGTCGCGCGAAATCATTGCGCCCTTCGATGAGCGCGAGAATCTCTGACGGCTTGCGTGAATCAGCTGTCGTGGCGTTTTGATTCTCATTCTGTGCCTGAGCACCACCCAGCGTCAGAAAAGTTAGAGCTCCCGCTAATGCCAACTTCTTCAACATGCTCGCTCCTGTTGATCGATCTCCTGGAGATGATGAACGAGAAGCGGCGCATGCCGTTCCACGGTTAATTCGCGGAACCGATCTCTGCCCTCCGCTGTTGGAGGCGAAAGGAGAAAGATGATGCTGAAAATGCTCTTTGTCGGAAGCCTCGCCTGGATTGGCTACGTGATCATGAAGGAAAATCAGTCACGAAAGCCGGTCGCGCTGATTTCGGCTCCAAACCGGATGGGCCGACGCAATCCTTCGTCAGAAAGGCATAACTTTTGATCTAGCGTCAGGATAAAACCAATCGGCCGCAATGGGTCTCCCTGCGGCCGATTGCGTTTGCGGACCGCTAGTTCGCCATGACCGCCAGCAGCAGCAAGGCCATGATGTTGGTGATCTTGATTGCGGGATTTACCGCAGGCCCTGCCGTATCCTTGTAAGGGTCGCCAACGGTGTCACCTGTAACCGATGCCTTATGCGCTTCGGATCCCTTCAAGTGTTTCACACCGTCCTTGTCGGTAAAGCCATCCTCGAACGACTTTTTCGCATTGTCCCATGCGCCGCCACCGGAGGTCATGGAAATTGCCACGAACAGACCGTTAACGATCACACCGAGCAACGACGCTCCCAGCGCCGCGAAGGCTGAGGCCTTGGATCCGGAGATCAGAAGCACTCCGAAATAGACGACGAGTGGTGCGAGGACAGGCAGAAGCGAAGGAATGATCATTTCCTTGATCGCCGCTCGCGTGAGAATATCCACCGCGCGTGCATAGTTCGGCTTAGAGGTGCCGGCCATGATGCCGGGATCTTCGCGGAACTGCTTGCGCACTTCCTCGACAATCGACCCGGCTGCGCGTCCAACAGCCGTCATGGCGATGCCGCCGAACAGGTAAGGGATAAGCCCGCCGAAGATGAGTCCCGCGACGACATACGGGTTCGACAGTGAGAACGAGATGTCGCCAATCCCGGCGAAATACGGATAGCGATCACTGTTCGCGGCAAAATATTCCAGATCGTAGGAATATGCTGCGAAGAGCACCAGCGCGCCAAGGCCCGCCGAACCAATCGCATAGCCCTTTGTCACGGCCTTTGTGGTGTTCCCCACCGCATCAAGCGCGTCCGTAGACTGGCGCACCTCGGGCGGCAGGCCAGACATTTCGGCAATACCACCAGCGTTGTCCGTAACCGGCCCGAAGGCATCGAGAGCCACAATCATGCCAGCGAGGCCCAGCATGGTCGTAACGGCAATGGCGGTTCCGAACAGACCGGCAAGCTGGAACGTGGCCAGGATGCCGCCGACGATGACAATAGCCGGAAGCGCCGTTGATTCGAGCGAGACTGCGAGCCCCTGGATCACGTTCGTGCCGTGCCCAGTCACCGAGGCCTGCGCAATCGAGTTTACAGGCCGCTTGTTGGTCCCGGTGTAGTACTCGGTGATGACCACGATCAGTCCGGTCACGACAAGACCGATCAGGCCGCAGACGAACAGTGCGGTGCCGGTAATCGATTGGCCCGCCACGACGCCAAGCTCTCCCCAGCCAATCGTAAGCTGATTGGCAATCGCGACGCCAACAACCGTCAGAAGTCCAGTGACGATCAACCCCTTGTAAAGGGCGCCCATAATCGAGCCGTTCGCACCAAGCTTGACGAAGAACGTCCCGATAATCGACGTGATGATGCAAGCGCCGCAAATCGCCAGCGGATAGATCATCACCGACGCGAGAACGTCTGATCCAGCGAAGAAGATTGCTGCGAGCACCATAGTCGCCACAACCGTCACCGCGTAGGTTTCAAACAGGTCAGCGGCCATGCCAGCGCAGTCACCGACATTATCGCCCACATTGTCGGCGATGGTGGCCGGATTGCGGGGATCATCCTCGGGGATACCAGCTTCAACCTTTCCAACGAGGTCACCGCCAACGTCGGCACCCTTGGTAAAAATGCCGCCACCAAGACGGGCGAAAATGGAGATCAGAGAAGCGCCAAAGCCGAGGGAAACAAGCGCATCGATCACTGTGCGATCAGATGGCGCGTAGCCTGACGGTCCGATCAGGATCCAGTAGTAAACGGCAACGCCCAGCAGAGCGAGGCCTGCTACCAACATGCCGGTGATCGCACCGGCCTTGAAAGCGAGATCAAGCCCGGCAGCGAGGCTACCGGAAGCCGCCTGTGCGGTTCTCACATTCGCACGTACCGAGACGTGCATGCCAATATAGCCTGCCGCACCAGACAGGACCGCGCCTATCAGAAACCCAACTGCTGCTGCCCCCGATAGCAGCCACCAAGCGAGAAGAAAAACCACGACGCCGACAATGGCGATGGTGGTGTACTGACGATTCAGATACGCCTGCGCTCCTTCGCGGATCGCGCCGGCAATTTCCTGCATGCGGGCATTTCCCTGGTCGGCCGCCAATACCGATTGCGTCGCCCATACGGCGTAGACCACAGAAAGCAAGCCGCACAGAATGACGACATAAAGCATAGTCATTTCGCGGAGTTCCTCACGTGATGGCCCGAAAAACCCCTCCCCGGGCCGGGTTTGAAGAGGCAGAAACCCCGAAGGACTTCTGCCTTCCACGCGCAGCTTGCGAAACGACTAAGCAGCCGTCAAGTTAATGTATCTCGTTTGTATGTATTTCGACGAAGACGACTTGTCAGCTGTCGCTAAGTGCCTGTTCACGCACAGACAACTGGCTCAGCACCAGTAGAGCGACGAAGCATACTGCGATGACCGGGAGGCTCAGCCAGTTGAGCATGTCCCAGCCCCACCGAGTATAGACGATTCCTGATGACAAAGAGGCAATCGCGACCGCGCCAAACAGGATGAAATCGTGAAAGCCCTGGACCTTGCCCTTCTCGCTCGGACGATACGTATTGGCCACCATGGCGGTCGCGCCGATGAAGCCGAAATTCCAGCCGAGACCCAGCAGGATCAGCGCCGTCCAGAACTGCCAAAGCTGGATCCCGGACAGTCCGACCAGGGCACAGACCAGCAATAACACAAGCCCCAGAGCGACTACTCTACTGGCGCCGTATCGAGCAATCAGCTTGCCGGTAAAGAAGCTTGGCGCGTACATCGCCATCACATGCCAGGAGATCCCGAGGGTCGCTTCATCCGCAGTGAACCCACAGCCCACCATAGCAATGGGAGCCCCTGTCATCAGGAAGCTCATCAGCGCGTATGAACCGACAGCACATGTCAGACCAACCGCAAAGCGTGGTTCGCGGATGATGGTCGTTAACGGGCGAGCGGGCTCCTGATCCACCATCGAATTGGTGGATGTGCTATCGCGATTTCGCAGAAAAGAAAGAATGAATGCGCCAACCGCCGCGAGCACGACGATCGCGGCGAAGGATCCCGCGAACATGACTGGCGCGAGCAACTCGCGCGTGAAAATCACGATCTGTGGCCCGAGAATCGCGGTGACGATTCCGCCGGCCATCACGAACGAAATAGCCCGGGCCTTGAAAGGCGGCGGCGCATTGTCGGCTGCTGCAAAGCGGAATTGCTGCACGAACGCTCCACCAAGCCCGATCAGGGCAAGCGCGAAGCCAAACAGCCAGAATGACGTTTCGAAAAGGGCGAAGGTGGCGAGTGCGCCACCGAGCGCCGTTGCGCCTGTGCCCAGCATGAAGCCCGCGCGTTGGCCGAGGCTCTTGATGAGGACGGCCGCAGGAATTGCACCGAGGGCTACCCCTAGGGTGAAGCCCGTCACTGGCAGCGTTGCCAGCGACTTGTCCGCATCGAGCAGATAGTAACCGGCCAAGCCGCCGATTGAGATCGTTATCGGAGCAGCTGATCCGACGATGGCCTGAGACGACGCGAAGATGATAGCAGAGCGTCGTGCAACCGCTTCGTCAAAGAGCCGATCATGCGTCAAGCCGCTGGCTCCTTGCCCTTGCCCTCCCCGCGCAATCGCTTTGCTACGCGGTCGAGAACGGCATTGACGAGCTTTGGCTCGTCCTGATCATAGAAGGCCTTGGCTATGTCGACATATTCCGAGACGACTACCGGAACAGGCACATCTTCACGGCGCATCAACTCAAAAACGCCTGCGCGAAGAATCGCGCGCAGCGTCGAGTCGAGACGCGACAGCGGCCAATCATCAGTCAGAGCCTGACGGATGACGGGGTCGACGGTCTTCTGATTTTCGACGACCCCGGCAAGGATCGCACGAAACCACTGGGGATCAGCTTCACGATACTGCGCGCCGTCTACTTCCTTGCCAAGGCGAAACTGTTCGTACTCGGCGGTAATCTCAAGGATGCCACTGCGTGCCACGTCCATCTGGTAGAGAGCCTGGACCGCGGCAAGACGCGCGACACCGCGTTTGTTTGCCGGGCGAAGGGTGCCCGGTTTAGCCGGTGTGGATTTCGGGGCCAAGTTCAAGCTCCGAGCCGTTCGCGCAGAGCGATCATGGTCAGCGCGGCGCGAGCTGCGAACCCGCCCTTGTCGCCTTCGCTGCGCTTGGCGCGCGCCCACGCCTGCTCACCATTCTCGACGGTCAGAATGCCGTTGCCAATGGCGAGCGATTCCTCGACGGCAAGATCCATCAGCGCACGGCAGGATTCATTTGCGACAATATCGAAGTGATACGTCTCGCCACGGATAACGCAGCCGAGCGCGACAAAGCCGTCATAGTCGACACCGCCATTTTCTGCGCCATCAAGCGCGAAGGAGATGACTGCCGGAATCTCGAGCGCGCCCGGAACCGTTACGACATCGTACTTGGCACCGGCCGCATCCAATGCAGCCTTTGCCCCATCCAGCAGGGCATCCGCCAAATCGTCATAGAAGCGTGCCTCAACGATGAGGAGCCGAGGCGAGGTGGTCATGGTCATGCGATACTCCGGAGATTGTTCGGTCAATTAGGCCGAAGCAGGTCCCTTAGCAAGCGGTTCGTTAGCGTTGGAGGCTTGCGCCGTGCGCAAGGCTCCTTCTTGTGGTCGATCAAACTAGAAGCCTTGGTTCGTGGCTTCCACCAGGCGAGCCGCATAGCGGGCCATCGTGTCGATCTCGAGGTTGACCGGATCGCCAACCCCGCGTTCTCCCCAAGTGGTGACAGAGAGCGAGTGTTGGATCAACAATACGTCAAATCGTGCGCCGTCAACCCTGTTGACGGTCAACGATGTCCCATCAAGGCAGACTGAGCCTTTCGGCGCTATGAAGCGCGCAAATTCTTTCGGCGCTACCAGGGTGAAGCGCACCGCGTCGCCTTCTTCCTTCCGCTCGACGATCTGTGCAATCCCGTCAACGTGACCCGATACGATATGCCCGCCCAGCTCATCACCGATCTTCAAGGCGCGTTCGAGGTTGATGCGAGAACCAGCTTTCCAGCTAGCGGCGGTGGTGAGCCGCAGCGCTTCTTCCCAGGCCTCAACCTCAAACCAACGCTCCTTGGAACCTTGTTCCGGCAATGCGACAACAGTCAGACAGACGCCAGCGCATGCGATCGAAGCACCTATATCGATCGTGGCCGGATCATAGACGGTCCCAATGCGCAGCCTGACGCCTTCTGCCAGCGGCGAGACGGACGTAACCGTCCCAACGTCTGTCACAATACCGGTGAACATCAGCGTGTCCTCACAAATTCAAGATATTCGTCTTCGCCGAAACGCGCTTCACGCTGGAGCTTGAAGCCCTCCGGCACCAAATCCCGCTTAATCGGCGACGCAATTCCACCGGCGCCGACGATCGCCTGCCCGGTGAACAGGGCGATCCGGTCCACCAGCCCCTCCTCGAGAAAATGACGAGCTGTCTTTGCTCCGCCTTCAACGAGAACAGTCAAAATTCCTTGGGCGCCAAGATCCTCAAGCAGCTCCGGAAGTGCGAGGCGGTTCTCGTAAGTCTCCGCCGCGATGAAGGTGACGCCATGGGTGGCCAGCGCCTCGCGGCGCTCCGAAGCAGCAGTGACGTTGCAAGAAGCGACCAGAACCGGAACGTCGCGGGCAGACCTGACCAGCTTCGAGCTGAGCGGCAGTCGCATCGCGCGGTCCAGGACGATACGGATCGGCGAGCGCTCGGCAAGCCCCGGCAGCCTGCAGGTCAATTCCGGATCATCAGCAAGCGCAGTTCCAATGCCGACGAGAATAGCGTCGGATTCCGCCCGCATGACATGCACCTGAGCACGGGCCTGCGGCCCGGTGATGGAGACCTGCCCTTCTCCTTCGCGCCCGATCATCCCGTCTTCCGAAACCGCAAGTTTGAGAGTGACTTCCGGCCGGAGGCTTATAGAGCGCGTAAGGTAACCCGCCATTAGATCGGCAGCTTCATCAGCGAGGACGCGCTCAGTGACCTCAATCCCCGCCGCTCGCAATATCGCGTAACCTTGCCCGGAGACCCTAGGGTCCGGATCCGTCGCAGCTCCGACCACCCGGGCAACCCCCGCAGTGACCAAGGTGTTTGCACAAGGAGGTGTGCGACCGTGATGTGCGCATGGCTCAAGGGTGACATAAGCCGTGGCCCCCCGCGCGAGCTCTCCAGCCTCTGCAAGCGCCTGTGGCTCAGCATGAGGCCGCCCACCAAGAGCGGTGACACCGCGCCCGACAATAACTCCGTCGCGAACGATCAGTGTGCCGACAGAAGGGTTGGTGCCCGTCAGTCCGAGATTGCGTCGCGAAAGCCTGATCGCGGCAGCCATGAAACGGCGATCCATCTCGCTGGGGATCTCGGGCGCATTGGCCACCATGACTGATTAGTCCTCGTCTTCGTCGCCCCGCAGCTCGCCGAGGACATCGTGAAAATCCTTGGCCTCGCGGAAATTGCGATAGACCGAAGCAAAACGCACATAGGCGACGTCGTCGATGGATTTCAAGGCGTCCATCACGAGGCGGCCAATGTCGCCGGAATTGATCTCGAACTCGCCGGAACTCTCAAGCTGGCGTTGTATGCCGCTTACAGCGCGCTCGATCCGTTCAGGATCGACATTACGCTTGCGCACAGCGGTCTCCATGGACCGAAGCAACTTGTCACGATCGAACGCAACCTTGCGCCCAGAGCGCTTGATGACCACGAGGTCGCGCAATTGCACCCGCTCGAAGGTCGTAAAACGACCGCCGCATATCGGGCACACCCGGCGGCGGCGGATGACCGCCCCGTCTTCTGCGGGGCGGGAATCTTTTACCTGCGTGTCTTCAGACTGGCAGTATGGGCAACGCATCGCTCATCCCCGACGAATCTTGTTCGTCGTAGGTCTACCCCAGATATGGGTAAAGCGGGAAGCGCGCGCAAAGCGCCTCCACCTTCGAACGCACAGCCTGCTCGACGGCGGCGTTGCCCTCGTCAGAGTTCGCAGCCTTGAGACCGTCCAGGACCTCGGCAATCAGTTGGCCGATCTCAGTGAATTCGGCAGCACCAAAACCGCGGGTCGTTCCAGCTGGGGTTCCAAGACGAACACCTGAAGTCACGAACGGCTTTTCCGGATCAAAAGGAATACCATTCTTGTTGCAGGTGATGTGCGCGCGGCCAAGAGCTGCCTCGGCGCGCTTGCCAGTCGCATTCTTCGGACGCAGATCGACAAGCATCAGATGGTTATCAGTGCCACCTGAAACGATGTCGAGACCGGTTTCCTTCAGGCTTTCTGCCAGCGCACGCGCGTTGTCGACAACGTTCTTTGCATAGGTCTGGAACTCTGGCCTCAGCGCCTCACCAAAGGCCACAGCCTTGGCAGCAATGACGTGCATCAACGGGCCACCCTGAAGGCCAGGGAACACGGCCGAATTGATCTTCTTCGCGATATCCTCGTGATTGGTGAGGATCATGCCGCCGCGGGGACCACGCAGCGATTTGTGCGTCGTCGTGGTGACAACATGCGCATGCGGAAGCGGTGACGGATGCTGTCCACCCGCAACAAGGCCCGCAATATGCGCCATGTCGACCATGAGATAGGCGCCGACAGCATCTGCGATCTCGCGGAAGCGCTTCCAGTCCCAGATGCGGGAGTAGGCAGTGCCACCGGCCAGGATCAGCTTCGGCTTAGTCTCATGCGCCTGCTTCTCGATCGCATCCATGTCGAGCAGGTGATCGTCTTCACGCACACCATAGGATACGACATTGAACCACTTGCCGCTCATGTTAACCGGCGAACCGTGGGTCAGATGACCGCCCGAATTCAGGTCAAGACCCATGAAGGTGTCGCCCGGCTGCAGCAGCGCAAGGAACACAGCCTGGTTCATCTGGCTGCCGGAATTCGGCTGCACGTTAGCGAACTGGCAGTCGAACAGCTGCTTGGCGCGCTCGATTGCAAGCTCTTCGGCAATGTCGACGAACTGGCAGCCACCATAGTAGCGTTTGCCCGGATACCCTTCCGCGTATTTGTTCGTCATGATCGAACCCTGCGCCTCGAGTACGGCGCGAGAAACGATGTTCTCCGACGCAATCAGCTCGATCTCATCGCGCTGGCGACCAAGTTCGCTGCGGATTGCGGCGAAGATTTCTGGATCGCGCTCCTCGAGCGGCTGGGTGAAGAAAGCGGAAGCATCTGCCGACGCTGCGGAAGCAATGGCCATGTACCTGTCCTTCGGACTAAAATTGGAAGTGGCGTGAACGCGGCGCGATTACCATACTTCCCGGCATGCGGCCATGCGCAGCCGCGAAATTTGCTTGCGGCTTTGCGCCACAAACGCAAAAGCCGCCTCGCGGCGGCCTTTACGAGGGGCCGTTCGGCCTCAAAGGGTCGAGATCTGAAGCGCTTCGACACCATCCATGCCGTAGATGTCATCACGGAAGTGCGCCACACCTTGATCCGTCGCCCATGCCGAGATGTAAGTCATATGGATGGGCACCGGATTGGTAACTGGCACCTTTACGTCCGATTCGGCCTGGATCGTCTGCTCGATGCGGCGGCGTTCCCAGCCTGAGGTCTCCTTCAGGATCCAAGTAACCAAATCACGTACGTTCTGGACGCGCACGCAACCTGATGAGTGGAAACGCTCAAGGTCGTTGAACATGCTCTGCTGCGGCGTGTCATGGAGATAGACCGCGTGAGAGTTATGGAAGTTGATCTTCATCGTCGCCATGGCGTTGATGCGGCCCGGATCCTGACGGAAGCGAAGCTTTGCTGCTTCCTCAGTGTTCCAGTCGATCGTCAAAGGATCAACCTCACCGTTCGGCCCAAGAATGCGGATGTTATTATCTCGCAAATAGTTCGGGTTTTTGCGCATGAGGGGAATGATATCCCGGCGGACAATTGACTCCGGGGCATTCCAGTACGGATTGATGTTGATCTCGTGGATCCGCGAATTGAGGATCGGCGTCTGACGATCGATCTTTCCGACGACCGCAACGTGGCGGGACGCGACGCGACCGCCTTCCACCGCCTCGATCTCTGCAGCCGGAATATTGACCATGACGAACCGGCCATGCACGTCAGCCGGCATCGCGCGAAGACGCTCGAGATTCGTCTGCAGCTGCCCAAGGCGGATATTCGCCGGCACATTCATTGCGGCGTAGGTAAAGCGACCGGTTGCCCCATCTGCGGGCAGACCGTGTCGTTGCTGGAAGCGCTTCAGCGCAGCATCAACGTAAGAATCGAATGCCGAGGAAATTCCCGCTGACTCTGGCAGATCTCCGGAAACCATCAGCCGCCGCCGCAGAGCCTGGACGTCGGGGTCAACGACGCCGAGCTTCAATGACTTTTGCGCCGGCACCATCGGCCAACCGCCATTGGCGACAACGTTCGAATAGTGCTGCAGCGTCTGCTCAATGTAGGAAACGGTCTGCGGACTGAAGACAGGGGACGTGGACACCACCCTGCCCGGCTGAGCTGTCGAACGTGCGTCGAACTGGTTGTCCCACCCTGCTCGCGAATGCGACGAGAGGATTTCATCGATGACGCTTTGCGCTTTTGCGGGCGCTGCAAGAGCTGTCGCGGCTGCGCCGACGCCCACACCTGCAAGGAAGTTTCGACGACTTGTCTTCATTGAGATGGTCCTGGCATTCAAAAGTCCGCCGCGTCACACTCCGCGGCACCACTCAGCAATAAGTCTCGTAGGGTTAACATACCCCAAACGGTAGTAACGCCCATACGAGACCTGTTCTGGCTCACACGCTTTTATGGCGTTAAAGTGGCGTCAGGCCAAACAACGCGAACCGCGCGCGCCATCGCGCACGCGGTTTCGACAGTCGTGTCTTGAATGCAACTACATGCGATAGGCGATCGTATCGTTCCAGAAGCGATCGAGGCGCTGGAGCGCGCGGTTCATCTGCATGAACTCGTCCGCATTGATACCGCCGACCTGCTCAATCGAGCCGATGTGGCGCTCGTAGAGACGGGCCACGACTTCAGCCACTTCCTGCCCCTTCTCAGTCAGACTGATGCGAACCGAGCGGCGATCAACACGGGACTTCTGGTGATTGATGAAGCCAAGGTCGACCAGTTTCTTAAGATTGTAGGAAACGTTCGATCCGAGATAGTAACCGCGGGAGCGCAACTCACCAGCCGTCAGTTCTGCATCGCCAATATTGAAGAGCAAAAGAGCCTGGATCGAGTTGATGTCTGAACGACCGTTCCGATCAAATTCGTCCTTGATCACATCGAGCAACCGGCGATGAAGTCTTTCCACCAGCTGCAAAGATTCCATGTAGAGATTCCGGATCGCATCCTTGCGATCTTCATGCTTAGCCGCGGGCTTCGCCGCCTGACGGGAAGTCATCATGGTCTTGCCTCTTGTTTGACGCCTGGTGATTTTCTTTTTTGTTCTCACCTTGGCCCGACCATATCGAATACCTATAAAATTCGACTTAAACCGCAGGCTTAACAGGGGCTTACCGGGCGGAAGAGACAGACAGGACTAATGCTCAGTTAATCCGCCTCCTTTCGGGACTTCAGAAAAAAGATGACCCGAAGGGTGCAGTACGCGACCGCCACCACAGCATGCGCGATCAAAATCTCGAGGTGAAACCCGAACAAAGTGGGGAAGCCCAGGTACATCCCGACTTCGATCGCTGCGCAGAGGAACCAGATGACCGGCCCCCAAGATGCAAGCATCCAAAGTCCGCTCGCCGCGAACGGAAACAGGACCGCGAGGGCGACCGAAGCCACCTGCCAATGCACAGGCATAAGGTCAAAGCGCCACTGTGCGCCCTCATAAAAGCCGATAAGCCGGATCCAATATAGAATGCCCAGCCCCAGACTGATCGTAGCTACGACCCGAAGAAACCATTGCCACGTGAGCTCGAGCGGGGTCGCGTGTGACGGCGTCCGTGCAAAAAACTCGTTCGTGGCGAGCATTGATTATCCTCCGAGATTCGTCATGCAGCATAGGGCAGCATGTTTGATCCGCAAGCAATTGGCCCGACAGGGATCACCATGCTAGAAGCGCGGAAACTGGAGTCCGTATCATGAGCATACATTCGCGGGTGCCCCTGGTTCGCACCGTTGACGAGATCACAGGATCGCGGCGCCTGCGCCGCATGCGCAAGGCAGACTGGTCGCGCCGCCTGGTGCAGGAAAACCGTCTGACGGCGGATGATCTCATCTGGCCGATCTTCATCATGGAGGGGGAAAATCGGCGCGAGCCGGTAGATGCCATGCCGGGCGTCTTCCGTATGACAGTAGACCTCGCCGTCGCGGAGGCAGAACGAGGCGCGAAACTGGGCATTCCTGCCATCGCCACCTTCCCGCAGATCGACAATGCCCTGAAAGACGACGCGGGGTCGGAGATCCTCGACGAGAACAACCTCATCAATCGGGCGACACGCGCGATCAAAGCCGCTGTGCCGCAAATGGGCATCATCACTGACGTGGCGCTGGATCCGTTTACCAGCCATGGCCACGACGGAATTCTTCGCAACGGCATTATCGTGAACGATGAAACCGTCGAACAGGTCACTCAGGCTGCAGTTTTGCAGGCGCAAGCCGGGGCAGATATCATCGCTCCATCAGACATGATGGATGGCCGCGTCGGCTCAATCCGCGATGCATTGGACGCTACCGGTTTTCAGGACGTCCCGATCATGTCCTACGCCACCAAGTTCGCATCATGCTTCTATGGCCCGTACCGCGAAGCGATCGGAACTCAAGGTCTTCTGCGGGGCGACAAGAAAACCTATTACCTTGACCACGCGAACTCTGACGAGGCGGTCCGCGAGGCGGAACAAGATCTGCTCGAAGGCGCAGACATGCTGATGGTCAAGCCCGGCATGCCTTATCTCGATATCATTCATCGCCTGAAGCACGAACTTCGCGTACCGACATTCGCCTATCAGGTGTCCGGCGAATACGCGATGATCGAGGCGGCCGCCGCGAATGGATGGATCGATGGCGAAAAGGCGATGCTGGAATCACTGCTGGCGTTCAAGCGTGCTGGCTGTGACGGCATTCTCACCTATTACGCGCCGCGCGTTGCGGAACTTCTGAAGCAAGAAGGCTAGCGCGAGCAAGAGAACCGCTTTGCGGTTGAATCAGCGGGCCTCAACTACCACCTGTCCTGCACAATGAGGACTGAAACAATGGGCCGCACTTACGACGGTGATATCATTAGCGACCGCCTGGATGACATCCGTGTCTATGATGGCGTTCGCTCACGACGCGTATTCGCATTTCTGATCGACTATCTGATCATTGGCCTGCTTGTCATACCTATTGCGATTTTCGTCTTCCTTCTGGGAATTTTGACGCTTGGCCTCGGTTGGATGCTGTTTGCGATCATCTGCCCCGCGGTCGCCCTGATCTACGTCTGGAAGACGATGGGAGGCGCGAGCCAGGCAACCATAGGAATGCGCATGATGAGCCTGCGGCTTCAACGGCTCGATCACCGTCCCGTGGATGGTATGCTCGCCATCGTTCATACCGTTTTGTTCTGGGCCGGCAACGCAGTCCTGACGCCGCTGATCCTGCTCGCGACCCTCTTTCTGGAGCGTAAGAGAACGGTGCATGACCTTCTGCTTGGTACCGTGGTTACGCGAACCGACCGATGAGGCTAAGTGGCAAGCGTGGTTCAATCTTTTTCGGTTGACTTTTCGGCCCGGCAGACGAGCTTATCTGGGTGTACCCGTGGTTGGGACGACCGTCGAAGGCCATGACGCATCACACAACACAATCACCCCAGTTCTTCCTGACAGCACCATCCGCCTGCCCATATCTGGAAGGACAGCAGGAACGGAAGGTGTTTACGCATCTGCTTGGTGATCGTGCGCCGGAACTGAATGACCTTCTGACGCAGGGTGGTTTTCGTCGCTCGCAAAATATTGCCTACCGCCCGGCCTGCGAGACCTGCCGAGCCTGCGTCTCTGTCCGCATATTGGTTGATGAGTTCAAGCCTACCCGCAATATGAAGCGGGTGCTGTCGCGCAACAGCGACCTGATAGGAACCGCAAAGGCTCCCGAGACATCCACCGAGCAATACTCCCTGTTCCGGGCATACCTGGATCGACGCCACAAGAGCGGCGGCATGTCCGACATGAGCGTCTTTGACTATTCCATGATGATCGAAGATACCCACGTCGATACGACCGTCATCGAATATCGCCGCCGTGGGCCCGACAGCTTCATTACCGGCGAAGGTGATGGTGAGTTGATCGCCGTCGCCCTGACCGATCGCATGAGTGATGGCTTGTCGATGGTCTACTCCTTCTATAATCCTGAGATGGAAGATCGCTCGCTTGGCACGTTCATGATCCTTGATCATATCAACAGGGCGCGATCTGCGGGACTTCCTCACATCTACCTCGGCTATTGGGTGAACGGTTCTCCCAAGATGTCGTACAAGGTTCGCTTTGAACCACAGGAACATCTCGGACCGCGCGGTTGGGACAGGTTCGTTCCCGAAAATACGCGCTGACGCCCTTTCCTGAATCACAAACGAATAGATAGCGCGTTGCGGCGCAGGAGTTTTTGTATGTCTCAAACCATGTCGCCACATACGAAAGGGCTGATCCTGACAGCCATTGGCGGCGTGACACTCGCCTTCGACATCCCGCTTATCAAACTTGCTGGTGGTGACGTCTGGTCGATCTTGCTGCTCCGTGGCTCCTCCACACTGGTTGCTGCATTGATCGCGTGGCTCGTTTGGCGAGCTATCTCACGGGATGTGCCGCCATTGATCCCAGGCAAGGCCGGCCTCGCCGTAGTTGCGTGCTACGGTGTTACGTCAATCTGCTTCATGAGCGCGGTGTTCTACACTTCCACCGCCAATCTCGTTTTCATCGTCGCGTTCAGCACCGTATTCTCCACCGTGCTGTCATGGGTGTTCCTGCGGGAGGTACCACGCCCACAAACGCTTCTGGCGATGGGCGTCATGATCCTGGCAATTGCCATCATCGTGCAGGACGGACTGAGTTCCGGCGGATGGTTCGGTGATCTTCTGGCTCTGGGAGCAGCCATCTCGATCGCGACGGCC
Source organism: Aquamicrobium zhengzhouense (assembly GCF_016124105.1). Taxonomy (GTDB): domain Bacteria; phylum Pseudomonadota; class Alphaproteobacteria; order Rhizobiales; family Rhizobiaceae; genus Aerobium; species Aerobium zhengzhouense. Next base: position 173,993 of record NZ_JADGMQ010000003.1, on the reverse strand, counting down.
ATTGTCATCTCTCGCGCCAGTGGTCGCGATATGGGCTTTACGCCACTGATTGCCGTCATCGCGCCAATACTGGTTGGCGGTACCATGGTAGCGAGCAACGGCCTCAATGTAGAGGCTCCGTGGTGGATCATCTTCGACGGCTTGGTCGTGATCCCAATTGCATTTTTCCTGCTGGCAACCGGGCCCAAATACATCAGCGGCCCGGAGGTGGCGATGTTCTACCTCCTTGAAACGGTCCTCGCCCCGATCTGGGTCTGGTACATTTTTGCCGAAGTCCCATCGAACCAGAGCCTGTTCGGCGGGGCTATCCTGATCGTGACGCTACTGATCCATGCCGTTTGGCAACTGAAGAAAAGCCGCAAGCGCCGGCTCGCTGCCTGATTATTCGGCAGCGTCCCTGCTCTCCAGCTCGTCGGGCGCATTGGGGTCGCCCGGCGCAGTCTCTGCGGAGAGCTCAGGAAACACAGCGATCCGCATGCCGTGAAAGTCTGTCCTCAGGACTAGCAATCCACGTTCTTCAAAATAAGTCAGAAGCCGTCGGGCGCGCGATGGCGAGTGCGTGCCGTAAGCGCGGGCCAAAGTCGCATCCGAGGGGCACGGCGAACCGGACAGGGCCGCCTGCGCAACAACCAGGAATACGCCACGGATGTCGTCCGTAAGCGTATCAGCCATCTGAACCGCCTGCGCCCAGCTTTCGCTCTCGGCGGTTTCCTCATCAACACCGGCGCGAGCAATCGCCAACCGCCGTTTGAAATTATTGAGATCAGGCGCGACACCTGGAACCCGATGAATGCGGCAACGAACGAGGAAATCCTGATACAACACGGCCACTGAGCGGAAACCTGCATCGGGATCATCAACGATTTCACGCAGAACGGCGGCGAGTGCGGCTTCCCGCTCGGCTTGATCTATCTCCGGGAAAAGGCTCGGCGGCGGCTCTGGCGCGATGGGTTCGGCTCGCTGTCTCGTCAGCCGCTCCAGAATTTCGGCCGTGGGCGCAGGAGGCGGTGGCGGCGGACGACGAATGATACGCCGCTCCTCTTCCGGATCGATCTTGAAAATCAACTCGGCCGCATCTTCAGGCGCCGTGTCCGGCAGTGGCATAAGCTTCGGGCTGACCGACCGCGCTGATGTTTCCACCGGACCAATGGCAATAGGCACCGGGCGCCTCGCAATAGCTGGTCCAAGCCCGACAAATCGTCCGCGTTCCAGATCACGGAACTGTTCAGCCTGACGTTTGTCCATGCCAAGGAGATCGGCCGCACGCGCCATATCGATGTCGAGGAAGGTTCGTCCCATCAGGAAGTTCGAAGCCTCGGCCGCAACGTTCTTTGCGAGCTTGGCGAGGCGCTGTGTCGCGATCACCCCGGCAAGTCCGCGCTTTCTTCCCCGGCACATGAGGTTCGTCATTGCGCCGAGGGAAAGTTTTCGCGCCTCGTCGGATACGTCTCCACCGGCAGCGGGCGCAAATAGCTGCGCCTCATCAACAACGACCAGGACCGGGTACCAGAACTCCCGTTCCGCATCGAACATTCCGCCTAGAAACGCCGCCGCGGCACGCATTTGCTGCTCGGCATCGAGGCCTTCGAGATTCAGGACGACCGAGACGCGATGCTGGCGAATGCGACCGGCGATGCGCGTCAGTTCCTGCTCGGTCCGCTGCGCATCTACCACCAGATGCCCGTACTTGTCGGCCAGGGTGACGAAATCACCTTCCGGGTCAACGATGCACTGTTGCACCCAAGGCGCAGATTGCTCCAGCAGGCGGCGCAGAAGGTGAGACTTGCCGGAACCGGAGTTGCCCTGGACCAGCAATCGCGTGGCAAGCAATTCCTCCAGATCGACCTTCGCGGACGCGCCGCTCGCGCCCTTTCCAAGATCGATGCCGACAGTCATCCAGAAACCTCCGTTTGTTGCGCCATGACAGGCATAGCACTCACCACCACTCCTTGGGCCTCTCGCGAGGCGCAATTCACAGGAGAGGCACTTGCAACGCCCCGCGAATGGTCGCAGGGCGCGTTCTCAGGCGACGAGACTAGCTGATCAACCGAACTTGCCGGTGCGCGGGAAGCCCTTTGGCACCATGCGGCCGGCTGACGCGCGCGCTGCCATCCACTCGACCAGTTCTTCCTTGTTTCGGGTGAATGTCCGCTCGGCAGAATCCTGCCATGTCAAACCTTCTTCCAGAGCGAAGGTCTTGATATCGCAGATGCCACCATCTTTGTAGCGCTGGAGGCGCACGCCCTTGCCGCGCCCCATCTCCGGGACTTCCGAAAGCGGGAAGACAAGGAGCTTCCGGTTTTCACCGACGACAGCCACGTGGTCGCCAACGACCGGAACACAGAACTTCGCCTCGTCCGGTGCCTTCACGTTGACCACCTGACGCCCCTTGCGCGTATTCGCGATGACGTCGGCTTCGGGGATAACGAAACCGTTGCCGGCATAGGAGGCCAGAAGGAGCTTGCGCGAGGGGTCGTGGACGAAAGCGGTAACGATCGCCTGATCGTTCTCCATGTCGACCATAATACGGATCGGCTCGCCGTGACCGCGGCCGCCTGGCAACCGGTCGGCTCCAATGGTGAAAAACTTTCCACCAGTCGTCAGGAAAAGGATCTTGTCAGTCGTCTGCGCGTGGAAGGCGAGCATCAGGCTGTCACCCTCCTTGAAACTGAGCGTGGAATAATCCGCCAGATGGCCCTTCAGTGCGCGCAGCCAGCCCTTTTCCGAAACCACTACGGTGATCGGCTCACGCTCGATCATCGCCTGCTGAATATCCTCAAGATCGTGTTCCGGAGCATCGGCAAACTGAGTACGACGACGCCCGAGTTCGGTCGTGGAGCTAAAGCGATCGCGCAGCTTGTCGACCTCCCAGCGGATGGTCTTCCACTGCTTCTGCTCGGACGCCAGCAAAGCCTCGATCTGCGCCTTTTCTTCAGACAGCACGTCGAACTCCTTGCGGATTTCGAACTCCTCAAGCTTGCGCAAAGAACGCAGGCGCATGTTGAGGATCGACTCGGCCTGCAAATCCGTCAGGTCCCAGCGGGCCATCATGACTGGCTTGGGCTCATCTTCCTCGCGGATGATCTGGATCACCTCATCGAGATTGAGATAGGCGATGAGGAAGCCGCCAAGGATCTCAAGCCGCCGGACGATTTCATTGAGGCGGTGATTGGAGCGACGGACCAGCACTTCCTTGCGGTGGTCCAGCCACTCCCGCAGCACCTGCTTGAGCGACAAGACGCCCGGCACCTTGCCGCGCGACAGTACGTTCATGTTCAAGGGGAAGCGCGCTTCGAGCTCCGTCAGCTTGAACAGGGATTCCATCAGGATCTCTGGATCAACCGTGCGGCTCTTGGGCACCAGAACGACGCGTACATCCTCTGCGCTTTCATCCCGGATGTCTTCCAGCAGAGGCAGACGCCGCGCAATCAGAAGTTCGGCGATCTTCTCGATCAGGCGTGACTTCTGGACCCCGTATGGGATTTCCGTGACGACGATATGGTAAGTCCCACGGCCCTGATCTTCGACGGCCCATTTCGAGCGAACACGGAACGATCCACGGCCCGTCTTGTAAGCCTCAAGGATCGACGCGTGCGAATCGACGATGACGCCGCCGGTCGGGAAGTCAGGCCCACGGACCATATTCTCATCCGGGTCCTCATGCGGCACGCTCGTGATGAGATCTTCGACTTCGGCGTCTGGATGATCGATCAGATGCAGGGCAGCCTTGCACAGCTCCGCAACGTTGTGCGGCGGGATCGACGTCGCCATGCCGACCGCAATACCGGATGATCCGTTGGCAAGCAGGTTCGGGAAGGCGCCAGGCAATACGACCGGTTCTTCGTCTTCCTCGTTGTAGGTCGGACGGAAGTCGACCGCATCCTCGGTAATACCGGCCAGAAGCTCGGTCGCGATGTCCGTCATCCGCGCTTCGGTATAGCGCATCGCCGCAGCGCTATCGCCGTCGATATTGCCGAAATTTCCCTGTCCGTCCACGAGCGGGTAGCGCATCGAGAAGGACTGGGCGAGACGAACCAGCGCGTCGTAGATCGACTGGTCGCCATGGGGATGGAATTTACCCATCACCTCGCCCACGATGCGGGCGCATTTTGCAAACCCCTGATCGGGATTGAGACGCAACAGACGCATCGAGTGCATGATGCGTCGATGAACCGGCTTCAGACCGTCTCGCACATCCGGCAGTGCTCGATGCATGATGGTCGACAGCGCATAGGCAAGGTAACGCTCTTCGAGCGCCTGCTTCAGATCGACCGACTCGATGTGATCATCACCGCCGGAGCCCGACGGAACTATGCTTTTTCCCATAGGGTTGGGTTATCCGACACGCTGATTCGCGGCAAGCGAAACAGCCCCGAGAGCGCAAAGCACAGGCAGTCCGGCGATTTTTCCACCGTTCATCGAGAGTTCACAACCGAATTGCCATTCAATGACTTTACGTCAATTCTCTGGGCACTATTGCGACTTCGCAGCGCTGCATAGAAAGCCCGATCCAAGTCTGTTCACGTCGAAGGGAAGAACCCATGAACAATCGCCGCCGCCAAACTCGCCTGCTGCTCCTGTCGGCAGCAATTGTCATGGCACCGCTGACCAGTGCTCAGGCACAGGGTGTAGACGCGGCCCTCGAACGCTTTAAGGTCCTGTTCGAGGATCAGGGCATCAGCATCAATTGGAAAAACGCACGCATCAGCGGCGACGACGCGGTTCTCGAAGACGTCACGCTAGCCACCGCTGAAGACGAGTTTGGCGTATCGAACATCTCGTTTGAGGATATTGTGGATGACCCGGAAGGCTATCGCGTCGCTTCGATAAGCATGGACGACATCTCCGTAGACGGGGAAGAAAACTTCTCCTTGAGCGTCCGTGGCATCGGCATGAACGACATTCTTCTGCCAAACGACAATGTACGCGACAATTATGGCGGCTTCATCTTCTACGAGCGCGCCCATATCGATGACATTCGCGTCTATAATGGCGATACCGAAGTCGTCGCCTTGACCGACAGTTCGGTAACCGTCACTCCCGCCTCCCCCGGTAGCCCGATGACCTATCGCGGCTTGGTGGATCATTTCTCGCTGGATCTCTCGATGGCTGAGGGAAGCGAGCAATGGCCTATCATTGAGGCTCTTGGCTACCAGCGTATGACCGGGAAGATCGAATCAAGCGGCACCTGGGATCCAGAAAATGGCCAGTTGGAGCTGACTGCCAATAATTTCACGGTTGATAACGCCGGCACCCTCGGCTTCTCGTTCAACCTGGGAGGCTACACACGCGAGCTCGTTGCATCACTTCGCGAAATCCAGAAGACATTTGCGGAGAACCCGGAAGGTGACAATTCTGCTCAGGGGTTGGCTATGCTTGGCCTCATGCAGCAGATGAGCTTCAAACAGGCAGAGCTCTCGTTCGCAGATGACTCGCTGACCGGCAAGGTGCTTGAGCTTGTCGCGCAGATGCAGGGCATGAGTAAAAGCGATGTCGTTGCTATCGCGAAGGGTGCGGTGCCGTTTGCGGTCGCTCAATTGGGAAGCTCAGACTTCACCACCGCTGCCACGCGTGCCGTGTCGACGTTTCTCGATGATCCGAAAAACATCCGCATCACGGCAAAGCCAGCCAATGAAGTTCCCTTTGCTCTGATCATGGCCGAAGGGATGAGCACACCGCAGGGACTGATCAAGACCCTGAACGTGACCGCAACTGCGAACGACTGACGTATTTACGCTCCAACAAAAATGCCCGGCACTGCCGGGCATTTTCAATTCTAGCTGACACAAGCTGGGAGCCAATGCTCCGCCGGCCGAAGGTCAGTCTTCCTTCTTCGGCAAAGCTGTGCGCAGGTGCAATTCACGCAACTGAGCCGGCGTTGCCTCTGCAGGCGCGTTCATCAGAAGATCCTGCGCCTGCTGGTTCATCGGGAACAGCGAGATTTCACGCAGGTTCTTTGCGCCCACCAGCAGCATGACCACACGGTCGATGCCGAAGGCGCAACCACCGTGCGGAGGCGCGCCGTACTGGAACGCGCGGTAAAGACCGCCGAAACGCTCTTCGACATCGTCCTTGCTGAGGCCGACCTTTTCAAACGCCTTGACCATCAGATCCGGCGACTGGTTACGGATCGAGCCCGATGCGATTTCGAAGCCGTTGCAAACTGCGTCGTACTGGTACGCCTTCAGCGTCAGCGGGTCGGCGCTGTCGAACGCCTCAATGCCACCCTGCGGCATGGAGAACGGGTTGTGCGCGAAGTCGATCTTCTTCTCGTCTTCGTTCCATTCGTAGAACGGGAAGTCGACGATCCAGCAAAGCTCGAAGCGGTCACGGTCAACGAGGTTGAGCTCCTCGCCTGCCCGGGTGCGGGCTGCACCAGCAAACGAAGCGAACTTCTTCGGGTCGCCTGCAGCAAAGAAGCAGGCATCGCCATCGCCGAGGCCCAGCTGCTGGCGGATGGCTTCAGTGCGCTCTTCACCAATGTTCTTGGCGATCGGCCCTGCACCCTCGAGCTTGTCACCTTCCTTGCGCCAGAAGATGTAGCCGAGGCCCGGCTGGCCTTCGCCCTGTGCCCACGAGTTCATGCGATCGCAGAATGCACGCGAACCGCCGGTCTTGGCTGGGATAGCCCAGACTTCAGCCTTAGGGTCGTTGGCGAGGATGTTGGCGAACACCTTGAAACCCGAACCACGGAAGTGGTCCGAAACTTCTTCCATGATGATCGGGTTGCGCAGGTCCGGCTTGTCGGAGCCGTATTTGCGGATGGCAACGTCGTAAGGAATGCGCGGCCAGTTCTTGGTGACCGGCTTGCCGTCGGCAAACTGCTCGAAGACCGACGTCATGATCGGCTCCATCGTCTCCCAGATGTCTTCCTGGGTGGCGAAGCTCATTTCGACGTCGAGCTGGTAGAATTCGCCCGGCAGGCGGTCAGCGCGCGGGTCTTCGTCGCGGAAGCACGGCGCGATCTGGAAGTAGCGGTCGAAGCCAGCCACCATCAGCAGTTGCTTGTACTGCTGGGGTGCCTGCGGCAGTGCGAAGAACTTGCCCGGATGGATCCGGCTCGGCACGAGGAAGTCGCGTGCGCCTTCAGGAGACGATGCGGTCAGGATCGGGGTGGCATATTCGCCGAAGCCGGCCTCCGTCATGCCGTTGCGCATCGCCGTGATGATCTTGGTGCGCTTGACGATGTTCCGGTGCAGCGTTTCACGACGCAGGTCGATAAAGCGGTACTTGAGACGGATGTCTTCCGGATATTCGGGCTCGCCGAAAACCGGCAGGGGCAGTTCCTTCGAAGCCGACAGGACTTCCATATCAACGGCGAATATCTCGATCTCGCCCGTTGGAAGGTTGGCGTTGACCGTCTCAGGGGTTCGCGCCTTGACTTCACCATCAACGCGGATGACCCACTCACCGCGCACGGTCTCAGCGATCTTGAAGCAAGGCGAATCCGGATCTGCCACGATCTGCGTCAGTCCGTAGTGGTCGCGCATGTCGATGAAGAGCAGCCCGCCATGGTCACGCACCCGATGGACCCAACCCGAGAGGCGAACGGTCTGGCCGACATCGGCTTTGGTCAATTGAGCGCAGGTGTGGCTGCGGTAACGATGCATGGTCATGTGAAATTCCGGATATGGTGGGTGCCGGCACATAATCCGGCATCTTTTGCGCGGTAGAGCGCATGAGAGGCCTTATTTGTCAAGGATACGCTGCCTTTTACAAGACCGATACGGCGATACCACCGGCGATTCCTTGGCTCATCCCAAGCAATTTTCGAGTGCTGCTTATCTCTGACTGATTCTGGACCATTGACCACTTGTCCGGTGTCAGTGGCACGGGCGTCTTGCGCGTCGTAGGAGTAGGCAGCTCGCGATTTGAACGAAAGTCAGTTCATGCACAGCCTCCGGCCCCTCATTCCGATCTTGCTCGCGGCCGGTATCCTGCTGGGTGGAAATGGGCTGCAGGGGACGCTGATTGCGCTGCGCGGTGTTCAGGAGGGCTTCCCCCCCGCCTCCATCGGCTTTATGGGGACAGCGTATTTCGCCGGCTTTCTCATCGGCTGCCTGATAATCGTCCGCCTGATACGTTCGGTCGGACATATTCGCTGCTTTTCCGCGCTGGCGGCCGTCGCCGCATGCGCGACGCTGGTCATGATCATCTCGGTCGACGAGTTCACCTGGATCGGCGCACGTTTCGTGTCCGGATTTTGCTTTGCTGGCTTATTCACGGTCGTAGAGGCCTGGTTGAATTCAGGTGTCGCAAATTCCGACCGAGCACGGGTTCTCGCCGTCTATCGCATCGTTGACCTGGGTGCGGTCACCGGTGCGCAGTTCCTTATACCGTTCTTCGGGACCGAGGGCTTCACCATCTTCGCGGTAATGGCGATCATGATCACCATGTCGCTGGTACCGGTCTCGTTGGGAGACAGATCAAATCCTGCGGCCCCACCAGACATCAAACTGGATTTGAAACGCGCATGGACGATATCGCCGCTCGCTGCGCTGGGCTGCGTGGCGGTTGGCATGACCAATAGTGCATTCCGGACTCTGTCGCCCATATACGCACAAAATATCGGCATGTCGGTCGCCGATGTCGCAACCTTCGTCAGCATGTCGATCATAGGTGGCGCGCTGATCCAGTATCCTCTTGGCTATGCGTCCGATCGATACGACCGGCGGAAGGTCATATTGGTAACAACCACACTCGCCATGGGCAGTGCTGCCGCGATTGGATTTCTTGCAGGCGACAGCAGGATGCTCAACTTCGCGATCATCTTTGTCTTCGGCTGTTTCGCCATGCCGCTCTATTCGCTCTCGGCTGCCCACGCCAATGACCGCGCCGAATCCAATGAGTTCGTCATGCTGAACGCAGCCTTGATGTTGTTCTACTCGTTTGGAGCCATCGCAGGTCCCTTCACTGCGGCTGCAGCGATGGAGCAGTACGGGCCGCACGCGCTTTTCCACTTCTCAACAGCCGTATACGTGGCGTTTCTCGCGATAATTGTCTGGCGAATGCTCGTACGCGGCCCGGCGGAGGATGGAGAGCGTGGTCGCTTTACAGCGCTTTTGCGCACTTCCACGCTTTTTGCCCGCCTGGCTCAGTGGCAAACAGGTGGATCACGACCTGGGACACAACAGAAGAGTGGGAATGCCTGCACATATGAAGCAGAAGACTTGACGCGAACGCCGCCGACTGGGATGGAGACACCAAACAAAAGATCATAGAGCCTGATGCATCTCATCACCCGCCAGGAAGAACTGGAAACCGCACTCGGGGAGCTCTCGCGCTCCGAATTTATCACCATTGATACCGAGTTCATCCGCGAGACGACCTTTTGGCCGGAGCTGTGCCTGATCCAGATGGCGGCTCCGGGCGTCACCGCCCTTGTAGACCCCTTGGCTCCAGACCTCGATCTGGAACCCTTTTTCCGTCTGATGGCCGACGAAAGCGTGATTAAGGTGTTCCACGCTGCCCGTCAGGATGTCGAGATCATTTACCACATGGGGAAGATCATCCCTTCCCCCATGTTCGACACGCAGGTCGCAGCGGCTGTATGTGGGTTTGGCGACAGCGTTTCCTACGACCAGCTTGTTCAGAAGATCACTGGCGCGCGCATCGACAAGACGTCTCGCTTTACCGACTGGCGTCACCGCCCGTTGTCGGAGAAGCAGCTGGAATATGCGCTCGCTGACGTGACACATCTGATCGACGTTTACCTTCATCTCAAGGCCGACCTTGAGCGGGAGAACCGCGCCCACTGGCTCAATGAAGAGATGGGCGTACTGACATCGCCCGAAACATATGACCCCGCTCCCGAAGACGCCTGGAAGCGATTGAAATTGCGGATACGCAAGCCGCAGGAGCTTGCAATCATGCAAGCGGTTGCAACCTGGCGGGAATACGAAGCGCGCGAGCGCAACGTTCCCCGCGGGCGCGTTTTGAAGGACGACGCGATCTTCGAGATTGCGCAGCAGGCACCTCGTGACGCGGCTGCTCTCGCCCGGCTTCGTACGACGCCCAGAGGTTGGGAACGCTCGTCTTCGGCTGCGGGAGTGCTGGAGATCGTCAATAAGGCGCTGGATATTCCCAAGGATCAGCTGCCCAAGTTGCCGAAGTTTGTCCAGCAGGCAGAGGGCACCAGCGCCGCAGCCGAACTCCTTAAAGTCCTGCTGAAGATCGTCGCCGAGCAGCAGGGCGTGGCACCGAAAGTGCTCGCGTCCTCAGACGACGTCGAAAAAATCGCCGCATCAGGCGAAAATGCAAACGTGCCGGCTATGCAGGGCTGGAGACGAGAAGTGTTCGGCGAGCGCGCCCTCGCCCTCGTACGCGGTGAAATCGCGCTGAAATTCGAAAATCGGAAGATCACGGTCTTCGAGACGAAGTGACTTTCGCGCTCTGATCGCCGTTCAAGGGCACGGCAGACACCTGCCGTGCCTGGGCGATCAATCGTCGGACAGAACGATATCCATCGGCCGACGCAACACCTTCCCTAGCAATGCCATGCGACGGTCCGGCCGGTCGCCCGTGAGATCGGCGTATTTACGCGGCACGACCAGGGACAGTCTGCCGCCCTCGCCCTTGCGCCACTTCAGATTGGGTATGACCCCGGGCATGGCGGCCGAGAAAAGATAGACGACGCGCAGCAGCGCCCCCAGGATCCGCGCCCGCTGCAGGTAGAGCGGGCCCGCCAACGTTCCCATCACCGGCGAAACCGCGTCCTCATAGATGCCCTCATGCCGAAAAAGGCTCGTCAGGGCAATGAAGGCACGACCGGGATGGTCGACTTCAATGAACGCGGCGTGAGCGATGATGTTCAGCGATTGCGTGCCGCGGTAGTCCGGATGTGCGCGCCAACCAATGTCAGTCAGCAGGCAGGCAGCACGGCGATAGCGGGCCTCATCGATCGTTTCCTCGATCCCGAATGCTTCGAAAGCCTCACCGGTCCACGTCGCAAGTTCGCGCGAATGTGTGACCGACCGAGCCCGCAGAACCGCCAGTTCCTCGGCTGCGGACAGCAGCGGATCCTGCCGCTGGCCTTCCTCATCCAGAAGCGAGTAGAGATAGCCTTCACGTACACCGAGGGCCGAGACGACAACCTTTTCAGGTGTCATTGCCTGGTAGATTTCGCGCAGAACAGCAGCACCATACGGCAGCAGTGCGCGGCGCGATTTTGAAATCCGATCGATACCTTTCAGCCTCGACAGGTCACCGTCAATAATCTGTCGCAAAAAGCTGCTAAAAGTGGACATATCAAACTCGTAGTGATGCATCACTTCGAGTGGATATCCCCGCATATTCATGTGCAGGCGGGCAAGGTTACGCCAGGTGCCGCCTACGCAATAGAAAGTGCGTCCGCGCCCCTCTTCCAGAAAGCTGGCTCGTTTCAGTTCTGTGCGCGCAATCGCAACAGCTGAATCTATCGATCCCTTGGCCATCTCCTGCAGGCGCAGGCCGCCAAGAGGGAGTGTGGTACCCTCGGCACGATTTCTGCCCCGAATGTCGACGAGTTCAAGGCTTCCGCCGCCCAAATCGCCTGAAATCCCATCAGGATCGCGGAATGCAGAGACGATTCCCAGCGCTGCATAATTTGCCTCTTCGCGCCCGCTGAGAACTCGAATCGGAACGCCAAAGATCTCTTCGGCGCGCCGGATGAAATCGGGACCGTTCTCGGCCTCTCGCGCAGCAGCGGTTGCGATCACATGCAACGACTCAGCACCCGCCTGCTCCGACAACGCTCGGAAGCGCCGAAACTCTTCGAGAGCGAGATCGACCGCTTCCGGGTCCAGCCTGCCGGTGGAGTAGATTCCACGGCCGAGGCCGGCCATCATCTTTTCGTTGAAAAGTATCGTCGGCGAACGCGCGATTCCCTCATAGATGACGAGGCGGATCGAGTTGGAGCCGATGTCTACGATTGACAAAGGCCGGCGATCTGGGAGCCGGCCCTGCGATTGGGAAATCATGCGGGGGTTGCCACGCTGGCTTTCTTGCCGCGCTTATACTGCGCGATACGCTGTGGCGCGTGAGATTTCAGGGCATCACCTCGACCCGACAGGCTCGGATTGGTCATGAAATACTCCTGCGCGTTGAACGGTTCTTCGCCTTCCTCGGGTGTTATCCGCCGCGAGGTTCCGTCCGCCAGTACTTCAAAACTCTGCTGGTTGTCCATGATGTTGCCGAGCATAATCTGGCCAAGCACCTGTTCGTGAACGGTTGGGTTGGTGATCGGAACCAGTGTCTCAACCCGTCGGTCAAGATTGCGGGGCATCAGATCGGCCGACGCTATGAATACGATGGCATCATCGGACGGCAAGCCGCTGCCATTGCCAAAGCAATAGATGCGGCTGTGCTCGAGGAAGCGCCCGATGATCGACTTTACCCGGATGTTATCCGACAGACCGGGCACCTGAGGCCGCAGGCAACAGATGCCGCGCACGACGAGGTCGATTTCGACCCCTGCCCGGCTGGCGTCGTACAGCGCGTCGATGATGATGGGATCGACAAGCGAGTTCATCTTCATCCAGATCTGCCCGGGCCTTCCTTCTTCCACGTGACGGATCTCTTCCGCGACATGCTCGAGAATGCGGCTTCTGAGTCCGAACGGCGAGATGGCGAGGTGCATCTCCCCCGTTGGCTCCGCATAGCCCGTGATGAAGTTGAAAATCTGCGCCACGTCCCTCGCTATCACCGGATCAGAGGTGAAGAAAGACAGGTCGGTATAAATCCGCGCCGTGATCGGATGGTAGTTTCCAGTGCCAAGATGGACGTAATTGCGCAGTTTTCCATCCTCACGCCGCACGACCAATGACATCTTCGCGTGGGTCTTCAGCTCGAGAAAGCCGAACACGACCTGCACTCCGGCACGTTCAAGGTCCCTTGCCCAGCGGATATTCGCTTCCTCGTCGAACCTTGCCTTAAGTTCAACCAGCGCCGTAACGGACTTTCCCGCCTCTGCTGCATCGATGAGCGCTCGTACAATGGGACTGTCGTTCGAGGTCCGGTACAGGGTCTGCTTGATCGCCACCACTTCCGGGTCGGCAGCGGCCTGTCGCAGGAACTGTACGACCGAGTCGAACGACTCATATGGGTGGTGAACGACGATGTCCTTCTCACGAATCGCCGCAAAGCAATCGCCGCCATGCTCGCGGATACGCTCGGGGAAGCGAGGATTATACGGTGTGAACTTCAGCTCATCACGAGGAACTGAAACAAGTTCAGACACCTGATTGATCGCCAGCGGTCTTCGAAGGATCGAGATTCGCGAGGACGGCACTTCAAGCTCGGTCGCCACAAACTCCCGTAGCGCTTCGGGCATCTTGTCATCGAACTCGATACGGATCACCTGACCGCGCCGTCGGCGTTTCAAGGCGCTCTCGAATAGCCGCACGAGGTCCTCTGCCTCTTCCTCCACCTCGATATCCGAGTCACGTATGATGCGGAATGTGCCAGAACCTTCCACTTCGTAGCCTGGAAAAAGCTTGCCTATGTGCAGGGCAACAACCTCTTCCAGCTTGATGAAGCGTACCCGGGAACCGTCTCCAGGGATTTGGATGTAGCGGGGAAGCGCGACCGGCAAGCGAAGGAGCGCCGTCATCTGCTCGCGATTTCGCAGATGGCGCAGTTGCAGTGCACTTGAGAACCCCAAATTCGGAATGAACGGGAACGGGTGCGCCGGATCGATTGAAAGCGGGGTCAGGACCGGGAAGATTGCTTCCATGAAATGCGCTTCAAGCCACTCACGCTCCGCTGCTTTGAGGTGCTCGGCGCGGACGACTTCAATGCCTTCATTGCGCAGAAGGTCGGTCAGATGGGCGTAGACGCGTTGCTGGTCTTCCTGCAGACGCGCCACTTCGAACAGGAGAAGTTCCAACTGCTGCTCGGGAGTGCGGCCGTCAGGACTTTTGATCGCAATGCGCTGTCGAACCTGACCGGCGAGCCCCGCGACGCGGACCATGAAGAACTCGTCGAGGTTAGCTGCAGAGATCGACAGGAAGCGAACGCGCTCCAGTAGCGGATGATTCGCGTTCTCCGCCTCATTCAAGACCCGCCGGTTGAATTGTAGCCAGGAGAACTCCCGATTGACGAAACGATCGGGATTGCCATCAGGCGCAGCCGCCAGGGCATGGATTTCTCCGGTAAATTCACTCGTCGCGGACTTGAGCTCGTTCATAGTCATGTTCATCCTTAGCCGCAGGCTACGGGATCCTGCCACCTTAGCTCGTGACAGCCATTTGCGACAGTTTGATATCACCAACTTGCAAAGACCACGTTTATGCGGCAAACGCTCCCTCAGGCGCAATCGGCAAGGAATCCGGGAGCATCACATGGCTGGCCACGCGGTACCTCATTTCCAGAACGACGCAGGTCATCCCGCGATCGCGATCGGGGTGAAAGAATTCATGTGTGTGGGTGCGAACCCACCCTTTGACCACCCTCACATCTTCCTCGACATGGGCGATGACTCGGAGAAGGTGTGCCCTTACTGCTCAACGCTTTTCCGTTACGACCCGGCCCTGCCGGCAGATCGTACGAACCCTGAAGGCGCAGTTTATCAGCCGCAGGCTGCCTGATCCTTCTGGATGCATCAAACGAACACCATCGCCGTAATCGGGGCCGGCATAGCTGGCCTCACCTTTGCGCTTGCGATGGCCCGTAAAGGCGTTGAGGTCACGGTCTTCGAGCGCGCGCCTCAACTTCAGGAAGTGGGAGCTGGTCTCCAGCTTTCACCCAACGCCTCACGCATCTTACAGAACCTCGGGGTTCTCGATCACGTTCTCCAGCAGAGCGTCGCGCCGCTGAACATCACGATCCGCCGCGCAAACAATCTCAAACTCTTATCGACGGTCCCTCTGGGAGCTTTCGCGCTCGAGCGCTGGGAAGCGCCATATCTCACCGTGCATCGTGCGGATCTGCAAAAAGCACTTCTGGCAAAGGTTCGGACTTTTCCTTCAATCTCACTGATCTCCGGAGCAGCGGTCGAAGACATCTCGCTCACGAGCAATGGATGCCTCCTTCGGATCGTTCGAGAAAACGGCGAACAAGAGATCCCCTTTAATATTGTCATCGGCGCTGACGGGGTCTGGTCCAGCGCAAGGGCGAAATTGGGCGGGACTGCCGAAAGCCGCTATACCGGCCATATTGCGTGGCGCGCGGTTCTGAATGATGGCGGAAAAATAGTACCGCGCGACCGGGTCACGACCTTTGTCAGCCGCAACTTCCATCTGGTCTCTTACCCGGTGCGTACGGGCAAGGAAATCAATCTGGTGGCAATCACCCCCGCACCGCCTGAGGCTGCAAGCTGGACGAATGATGCGGGACCGGCTCGGCTGGAAACTGCCATGGCGGGAAGCGATCCTGCGTTACTCAGATTGATCAGGCATCCAAGCACATGGACGACATGGCCGATCCATGAAGTGCCGGCCACATCGCCCTGGACCTTTGGCGGCCGCGCCGTCCTCATTGGCGACGCAGCACACGCACTCAGCCCGCATGCAGCCCAGGGCGCTGCAATGGCGATCGAGGACGCGATTGTTTTGGCTGAAAAGCTCACAGCCGGGCACGACGCTGCGACAGCGCTTAGCTCATATGAGGCAATACGGCGTCCACGTCTTAGACGCGTTGCGCGCCGCGGCGAATTCAACCGTTTCGCCTGGCATGCAGCCGGACCGGTCGCAATTGCCCGAGACATGATTCTCTCAATCCGGAAACCACACCAACTCGCGGCCGATCTCGATTGGCTCTATGGCTACGACGCACGCGTCGGCAGTTAGCGAATCGATGAACCGTCGGGTGGCGACACACATGGTGTCGCCAAAGACTCTCGGGTCTGCGCCGCGCTAGTGCAGGATCTGCGACAGGAACAGCCTGGTGCGCTCGTGCTGCGGGTTGTCAAAGAACTCGCTTGGCGTGTTCTGTTCGACGATCTGTCCCTGATCCATGAAGATCACACGATTGGCGACCTGGCGCGCAAAGCCCATTTCGTGAGTAACACAGATCATCGTCATGCCTTCCTCCGCGAGGCCGACCATGGTTTCGAGCACTTCCTTGACCATCTCTGGATCAAGGGCGGATGTCGGCTCGTCGAACAACATGATCTTTGGCTTCATGCAGAGCGATCGCGCGATCGCAACGCGCTGTTGCTGACCGCCTGAAAGCTGGCCGGGATATTTGTTGGCCTGCTCCGGGATCTTGACCCGCTCCAGGTAGTGCATCGCCACTTCCTCTGCCTCACGCTTCGGGAGCTTGCGAACCCAAATCGGCGCCAGCGTGCAGTTCTCGAGGATCGTGAGATGGGGGAAGAGATTGAAGTGCTGAAACACCATCCCGACTTCTCGGCGAACCTCATCGATCTTCTTGAGATCGTTTGTAAGTTCGATCCCATCAACGAGAATTTGTCCCTGCTGATGCTCTTCCAGTCGATTGATGCAGCGGATCATCGTTGACTTTCCGGAACCTGAGGGCCCGGCAACCACGATCCGCTCCCCCCTCATGACCTTCAAATTGATGTCCTTGAGGACGTGGAATTCGCCGTACCATTTATGCATGTTGATGATTTCAATGCACACGTCGGTGGCGGACACCTGCATCTTCGATCGGTCGACCGCGATTTCTCGCGGAGAGACAGCGTTCTCAGTAGCCATTTGTCATTCCCCTTTGGCGATTTCGCCTTGTTCTATATTTCGCCTGGTAGCGGTCACTCATCGTCGGTGACCGGTATCCAGACGACGCTCCATCCAGATTGAGTATCGTGACATTCCGAAACAGAAAATCCAGAACACCGCTCCAGCGAAAACCAGGCCGGACATCGGTGTTTGAGCGGATGCCCAAGCAGCGTCGGTGAAGTTCTGGCGCACGATGCCAAGGAGATCGAACATGCCGATGATGTAGACCAGGCTCGTATCCTTGAAGAGGCCGATAAAGGTGTTGACGATGCCCGGAATTACCAGCTTAAGAGCCTGCGGAAGGACGATCAGGATCATCTTCTGCCAGTAGCTGAGGCCGAGCGACTCGGCGCCCTCATACTGTCCCTTCGGGATCGCCTGAAGGCCGCCGCGCACGACTTCCGCCATATAAGCCGATGCGAACAGCGACACCCCGACTAGCGCGCGCAAGAAGCGATCGAACGTCACGCCAGCTGGCATGAAGAGCGGCAGCATCACGGACGCCATGAACAGCACCGTGACCAGCGGGACACCGCGAACCACCTCGATGAAGATCACGCAGACCAGCTTTATGGCCGGCATTTTCGAACGTCGCCCGAGCGCGAGGATGATACCCAGCGGCAGCGATATCGCGATACCGACGAAGGAGAGCACCATCGTCACCAGCAACCCACCCCACTCCGAAGTAGGCACGTACCGCAAGCCGAAATAGCCGCCCACGAGCAGGAAGAAGGCTACAATTGGGAATACCACAAAAAACAGGAGCGCGTTCAGCCCCTTATATGGTGCGCGTGGCATCAGAAGAGGCACCATCAGGAGGACGAACATGATCGCGGTAAGATCGACCCGCCAGCGTTCGCTGAAGGTGTACCTGCCGTACATGAACTGCGCGAACTTCGCGTTGACGAAGGCCCAACAAGCCCCCGACCACCCCTCAGGCTGAATGCCGCCCTGTGGGATCGTTGCGCACACGCTGCGATCGGGACCGCTCCACACTGCGTCGATGAAAGCCCAGCGCAGGAAGTTCGGCACGAACCAGACCACCAGGAATAGCCCCAGGAGGGTCAGAACCGTGTCTATCGGAGATGCGAACAGATTGGCGCGAAGCCACGCGCCAAATCCACGCTCACGGTTGGGGGCTGGCTGGGGAGCCAGCATCTCCGTGCGCACATAGGAAAGGTCTGCCTGTTGCATGTTACCTCTCCACCAGTGCCATCTTGGCGTTGAACCAGTTCATGAAGGCCGAAGTCGAGATGCTCAAGCCGAGGTAGATCACCATCCAGATCGCAACCACTTCGATCGCCTGCCCCGTCTGGTTCATGGTTGTCTGGCCAATCTGAACGAGATCCGGATAACCGACGAACACCGCCAGCGAAGAGTTCTTCGTCAGGTTCAGGTACTGGCTCGTGAGTGGCGGAATGATGATACGCATCGCCTGTGGAACGATCACCAGCCGAAGCGTTGGTCTTGCACGCAGTCCCAGCGCATGGGCAGCTTCAGACTGACCACGGCTGACGCCGAGGATCCCGGCACGAACGATCTCAGCGATGAACGAGGCGGTGTAAAAGGACAGGGCCAGATAAAGCGACAAGAATTCCGGCTTCACCTGAAAGCCGCCGCTGAGATTGAATGTGCCCTTTTGCGGAAACTCAAAGGTGAGCGGCACCCCGAGCGCCAGCGACACCAGCAGCGGGAGGCCGATGATGCAGCCAAGCGACACTCCGAGGGTCGGGAATGGCTGGCCGGTCTGCATTCGCCGACGATAAGCCCAACGACCAACCAGAAACGCGGCTACAATTCCAATGAGAAGCGCTGCAGTTATCAGCCAGGCCCCGTCTCCCCATATCGCTTTCGGAAGGAAGAACCCGCGATTGTTGAGGTAGGAAGAAAAAGGGAGCGAAATGCTGTCGCGTGGACCGGGAAGCACGGATAGCACGCCCAGATACCAGAAGAATATGACGAGTAGCGGCGGGATATTCCGGAACAATTCGACATAGACCATGCAGATCTTGGCGATAAGCCAATTGCCTGACAGGCGGCCTATGCCGACCAGAAAGCCGATGATTGTCGCGGTGATAATCCCGCATACCGCGACGAGGACCGTGTTCAGCAGGCCGACAATGAGCGCCTGCCGGAACGAAGAGTCGGATGTGTAGTCGATCAGCGATTGGGAAACATCGAAGCCGCTTCGGCGGTTCAAAAATCCGAAACCGGACGAGATGTTCGCACGGCGCAGATTGTCGACAGTGTTTCCCCAGATCCAGTAGACAGCCGCAGCCAGAATCGCCACGACAATGATTTGGAAGACGATGCCCCGAATTTTCGGATCGTTCATCCATGATACGCGAGCTGACGTGTCAGCCCGCAGCACCTCATTCGACGCCATATGGTTCCCCTTGGTTCGGTGCGGGGACGTACGTGGCGCCTCCGTCATTCCCGATAATGCCTAAGACCGGTACCGTAGCCGTCCGGACACCGGCGGCCTGTTATGTAGTTGGTACAGGGAAAAACGGCTGCCGGTGAGAACCGGCAGCCGCAGAATGCTCAGCGCAGTGGCGGAGCGTACTGGATGCCGCCCTTCGTCCAAAGTTGGTTGAGGCCTCGCGCGATCTTCAGCGGGCTTTCCTGCCCGATGTTGCGTTCGAACATCTCGCCGTAATTGCCTACGCCGGCGACGACTTTGACAACCCAGTCATTGTCGAGGCCAAGCATATCGCCGATCTTGGAGTCTGCCTCCTGACCGAGGATTCGTTTGATTTCCGGATTGTCCGAACCCTTCATCTCTTCGACGTTCGCCTGCGTGATGCCAAGCTCTTCAGCCTGGACCAGCGCGAAAAGCGTCCACTTGACGATGTCAAACCACTGATCGTCGCCCTGGCGGACCAGCGGGCCAAGCGGCTCCTTTGAGATGATTTCAGGCAGAACGACGTGGTCATCCGGGTTTGCCAGGGTCAGACGGAGAGCATACAGGCCCGACTGGTCGGTCGTATAAGCATCGCAACGGCCTGCTTCATACGCGGCGTTGGTCTCGTCAAATCCCTGGAACACGACCGGGTTGTATTCCATGTTGTTCGCACGGAAATAGTCGGCGAGGTTGAGCTCAGTCGTGGTCCCCGTCTGGACGCACACCGCAGCGCCCGAAAGCTGAAGGGCCGAATTGATGCCGGGCAGCTTCGCTGCGTTAATCATGAAGCCCTGGCCGTCATAATAGTTGACGCCCGTAAAGTTGAAGCCCAGCGACGTATCGCGGCTAAGGGTCCAGGTGGTGTTGCGCGCAAGAAGATCGATTTCACCGGACTGCAGCGCGGTGAAACGCTCCGTCGCATTGGTCGGTGTAAACTTTACCTTCTCCGGATCGCCGAAGATTGCGGCTGCAACAGCTTTACAAAAATCCGAGTCGAAGCCCTTCCAGTTGCCCTGATCATCGGGAGCAGCAAAACCGGCGAGACCTGTGTGAACGCCGCATTGGACAAAGCCTTTCGCCTTGACGTCGTCCAGAGTTGCGGCGGAGCCGGATGTGACCGACAGTGCAAGCGCCGCCGATCCGATAACTCCGGTTACAAATTTTTTCATGCCCACGTACCCTTTTCTTCTTATCGGGGGGTGCTTTGCCCCATTCGGTTCCTGCGGAAGGAGAAGCTGCCCTGTCAACTGTCAGGTCGCCCAAGTGCGGCAGTCCCGTCTTTCCGTCTCCCACTACGTCAACCATCGAAAGGGATTATTGAGCGTCGGTCAAGAGAGAATGAAAGTAGGCCGGAAATTGCCCGAAGGGCATCGGATACTGAACAAATTATCGTTTTGATTGAACTGTCTGCAGTGAAGATTATCTCCGTTTTCATCATCACCAGGCAATGCCGGTCCGACATCTTCGACAATCTGATTATTGTGCGGTCACTGATGAACCGCGCACGCAGTTGCAGAAGCGCTTCCCAGCCGATATCCCTCGACTGAAACGGATCGAGGTCACATGAGCAATTCAGGTCAGGACAATCAGGGCACGAATACCCTGCTCGCGCATATCGGCAACAATCCCCACGACTATTATGGCTTTGTGAATCCGCCGGTCGTCCACGCATCTACCGTGCTCTTCCCGGATGCCGAAACGATGGCAACGCGGAACCAGAAGTACACTTATGGGACGCGCGGGACCCCGACGACGGATGCACTGGCCGCTGCAGTCGACACGTTGGAAGGTTCTGCCGGCACGATCATCGTACCCTCTGGTCTTGCAGCCGTAACGATCCCGCTGCTCGCATTCCTATCGGCCGACGACCACGTCCTTATTGTCGACTCCGTGTATCATCCGACCCGCCATTTTGCCGATACGATGCTGAAACGACTCGGCGTGGAGGTCGAGTATTACGATCCAGCCATCGGAGCCGGGATCACATCGGTGATGAAAGAGAACACGAAGGTCGTGTTTACAGAATCGCCCGGCTCAAACACTTTCGAAATGCAGGACATTCCGGCTATTGCCGCCGCCGCGCGTGCTCGCGGCGCCGTGGTGATGATGGACAACACCTGGGCAACGCCGCTCTATTTCCGCCCGCTGGAGCATGGCGTCGATATTTCGATCCACGCGGCAACAAAATACCCTTCCGGGCACTCCGATATCCTTCTCGGCACCGTTTCTGCAAACGAGCGCTGCTGGGAACAGCTGCATGAGACACACATAACCATGGGCTGCTGTGCAGCTCCGGATGATGTTTACCAGGTCCTTCGAGGACTTCGCACAATGGGCGTGCGCCTCGAGCGGCACGAGAAGAATGCCCTGGAGATTGCACGCTGGCTTAAAGCACAGTCTGGGGTCGCGCAGGTTTTACACCCTGCCCTCGAAAGCTTCGCGAGCCACGCGCTGTGGAAACGCGACTTCAGCGGTTCGAGCGGCATTTTCTCGATTGTCTTGAATGGTGGCGGTGAAAAGGAAGCTCATGCGTTTCTGAACGCATTGAAGCTGTTCGGACTTGGATATTCCTGGGGTGGCTATGAAAGCCTTGCCGTCCATGTTTGGCTTGGCGATCGTACGGTGGCACGCCGGAGCTATGCCGGACCGGTTATCCGCCTTCAGATCGGCCTTGAGGATGCGGAGGATATCAAACGCGACCTCACGAACGCCCTTCAGGCCGTAGCGAACGCATAATCGTGAAGATCCGTGCACTGCTAATGGTCAGCAGTGCCGCTTCTCCGCGCCGGAAAACTCCGGTCAAGTGACGACAAGCGTCAGCGCCGGTATCCGGGTGAGCAGGCTTTTGTCGGTGTTGAGGACGTATTCGAGATTTTGGCGGGCAAGGCGAGCGTGCTCGCGTGCGATGGCTTCTGCCCGCGCGCCTTCGCGCATTTCAATGGCCTGGACCACCGCTCTGTGCTGCTCCTGTCCGCCAATCAACGATCGCCGGAAGACGATAATAGCTTCCTCCGACTCCAGAAAAGCGCTTGGAGATGCGAACGGCAGGCTTGTTGCGCGCTCGATTTCACGCCTTAGTGTTTCGCTACCCGCGAGCATCGAAAGCAGCCGGTGGAACTCGGCGTTCAGTTCAACATAGCGCTCGAAGTTCATCTCGCGAGGGTCATCGCACATAATCTCGTCAAGCGCCTCCACGACCTTACTGATTTCAATCAGCTTACGTGGTTCGACACCGCGCTCTGCGGCAAGACGAGCAGCCGTCCCCTCCAGGACGCCACGTATCTCGATCGAATCGATGACTTCGTCGGTAGAAAATCCCCGCGCGAGAAAACCGCCGGAGGGAATTCTTTCTAGCAGGCCTTCCTGCTCAAGTCGCGCAAGGGCAGCGCGGATCGGTGTGCGTGAAATTCCAAGCCGTTCGGAAAGCGGGACTTCGGAGAGGCGTTCGCCACGTGCAATTTCGCCACCGATCACCAGATTGCGGATGCCCATAAGGGCCTTCAGCGTCTGGGACGTTTCCTTACGCTCGTTCATTTCCCTGGCCGCACAAGAGGAAAGAAGTGGCGGCCATCTCTGGCCGCCACGATACGGAAGTTCCGTATTTTACTACTTGGAACGCCAGCTGTCGGCGTAGTTTTCACGAGCCTCAGCGGCATAAGGAGTCGGCGACACGCGGACGCGGATCTCTGCCTGCTTGTGGGTCTCGGTCGAGGTCTTCTGGGTCGGCTCCGGCTCGCCCCACTTGAGGGTGAGAACGTCACCGATCTGAACGTCGGAGTCGACGACTGCCAGCGACAGCAGGCAACGCTCGTTGAACGAGTAGCCGTTGAACATCGACATACCGACCATCTTGTCGTTGTGCATGACCATGTCAGCGGACGACGATGCATAGTTCGGCTGCGGGAAGTCGATCCACTTGTACGGGGTGCCCTGCTCGAATGCCGAACCGATCACCTTGAGGACGTCCTCACGGTTCCACTCGAGGGTGACCTTCTTGCGGTTCTTCTGGCCCTTCATTGCAGTAAGGGCTTCCTTACCGATGAAGTCATCCTTCTTCCAACCGATGTAGAAGTCGTAACCCAGCTCAAACGGGTTGACGTAGTAGTCTTCGATGTTCTCGGAGACGAACGAACCGCCGATGGTGCCCGAAGCTTCGTAGGACTCGATGCCCGACCATTCGCGGAACGCCTTGACCATGCCGTCGCCGGTGTAGATGCCCGGAAGCGGGGACGGAATCCAGCCCGACTCGAGGGTGTTGGTCGAGTAAGCGCGCGAGCCGCAACGAACCAGATCGACGCCAGCGTCCTTAGCAGCCTGCATGATTTCTGCCAGGATGTAGGACTTGTCTTCGTACGGACCCCAGATTTCGAGACCCGGAGCGCCCGACATGCCGTGGCGCAGAGCCTGAACGCGCTTGGAACCGATGTTGATCCAGTCGACGTGGAAGAACTTGATGTCCGGAATCGGACCACGGTTCATCTTTTCAAAGATCTTGTTGGCCTCAGGGCCCTGGATCTGGAAGCGGTAGTGCGTGCGAAGGACGCGCTCACCTTCCGGACGCGATGGCGAACGCGGATCGTGCTTGATGCGGACGTTCCACTTGCCATAAGCGGCAGCGAACAGGAGCCAGTTCGAGGTCGGTGCGCGGCCGACGAGGACGAACTTGTCCTGACGCTCACGGAAGATGATGTGGTCGCCGATGACGTGACCAGCCGGGGTGACGGGAACGTAGTGCTTTGCACGGTTCAGGTCGAAATTGTGGAAAGCGTTGATGCCGTGGTAGGCGAGGAATTCCTCAGCCTGCGGGCCCTCAACGATCAGTTCGTCCATGTGGTGCGACTGATCGAAAAGCACAGCAGTGTTGCGCCATGCCCACTGCTCGGTGCGCCAGTTGGAGAATTCCGGCGCGACGACGGGGTAAACGTAAGCACCGATGCGCGAGTTGCGCAGCAGGTCAACGGCGTTACCCTTCTCCTGCAGAAGGGCTTCTAGGCTAGTAACCGACACTCTTTGTCCTCCGTTTGATGTGAAGATGTATACATACTGTATCGCACGTGTGAGAATTGCAAGGCGGTTTTGAAGCGGACAAGGTCGAACCGCTTATTTTTAACAGCGCAACGCCCCTACGACGGGCCTGAGACCGTAATATCCTGCACTCACCAAACCGTCTGAACAGTTTGATTTTCCTTGCAGAAGCTTCGGAAGAGGCGAATCTATGAAAAACTGTGTACAGCGTGAGCCGCTGCCATCCGTCACGTCACGATTAATGCCAGCTCTGGAGTTCGGGCTGCCAAATCGGCTCTTTCGGAAAGCAGGAAATGCAAATTTCGGCGAGGAATCCGGGCATGCTCACGTGCAATCGCCTCGGCCCTTGCGCCCTCCCGCTCCGTGATCGCCAGGATGATTTCACGATGTTGATCTTGGGCCGGACCCAGCGACAGGCGAAACGCCGGGACATCTGCATTAGTGGGAAGAAAGGCGGAGGGTGACGCAAACGGCAAACGCGTCACGCGCTCGATTTCCCGCTCTAATACTTGGCTGCCAGAAAGAACTGCCAGCTCTGAGTGAAACCTGGCGTTCAGATCGCAATATGCGTCGAAATCAACGTCCTCAGGAGAAATGGCGAAACACGCATCCATTTCTTCAAGGGTTGCACTTATCTGGCGCAACTCCCTTGCCGATACTCCCCGCTCTGCAGCCAACCGAGCTGCTGTTCCTTCAAGAACTCCTCGCAATTCAAGCGCGTCGGCCACATCATCAAGACTGAAGGTACGGACCAAGAAGCCGCCACTGCTGCCGCGAACTAGCAACCCCTCCTCCGCCAGCCTGAACATTGCTTCGCGCACTGGGGTGCGCGACACGTGCATCGATTCTGCAAGGGCAACCTCAAAAAGACGCGCTCCGCCTTCGAACTCCCCACTCAGGATGCGCTTACGCAATTCGATAGCCACACGAATCGCATGCGTTCGAGTCGAACTCTGCTTCATGCCGACTGAAATCCTCCCTTTTCAGTTGACCGACTATATACGCCCGATCAGGCTTGACACCACCTGCGACACCCAGCAGCCTAAGCTAATGTGTATACACAAGAAATACGCTCGATCCGCTTTAGATAGGATGGAAATGCGTCCTGTGTACTGATGGTCCCACATAGTTCCCCACAGGGTTCCGTTACGTTACTCATTAAATTTCAGCCTCCCCCCTCTTGGCGGGAAAATGAACCGTGTATACAGTCGGTACTGAGAGCAGACGGGGGCATTGGATCGTCTGCAGTTCAACAACCTAGGGAGGTCTTGAATGTTGACTCATCGCATTACGGCTGCGCTCGGCCTGGCACTCGCCATGTCGACCTCAGCTCTGGCACAGGAAACGGTGAAGATCGGTGTGATCCTGCCGTACTCGGGCCCGTTCGCTGACGCGGCTAACCAGCTGCAGGCTGGTATCGATCTCTACATTGCAAAGCACGGCGACACCGTTGCCGGAAAGAAGATCGAGCTTATCAAGAAGGACACCGGCGGCCCTGCTGCTGACGTAGCCCAGCGCATGGCGCAGGAGCTGGTCGTTCGTGACGGCGCCGACATCATCGCTGGCTTCGCACTTACGCCTGAGGCACTCGGTGCGGCCCCGGTCGCTGACGAAGCCCAGAAGCTCATGGTCGTCATGAATGCTGCGACCTCGATGGTCACCGAGCAGTCGGATTACATCGTCCGCACGTCCGTGACGATCCCGCAGGTCAACTATGCGCTCGGCAAGTGGGCCCACGAGAACGGCGTCAAGCAGGCTTACACGCTAGTATCGGACTACGGTCCGGGCCACGACGCTGAGAAGTCGTTCGCTGCAGGCTTCACCGAAGCAGGCGGCACGATGCTCGGCTCTGACCGCACCCCGGTCGCGAATCCGGATTTTTCGGCCTTTGTTCAGCGCGTCAAGGATGCCAATCCTGAAGCAGTTTACATCTTCGTTCCGGGCGGCGCGCAGCCGGCAGCAATCGGCAAGGCTCTTGCCGATCGTGGCCTGAACCCGCCGGCAACACAGGTCTTCGCGCAGGGCGAACTGACCCATCCGGAAGCTCTTGAGAGCATGGGCGAAACCGCTCGCGGCATCATCACCACGTTCCATTACACGCTTGAGCGTGACGATCCGCTGAACAAGGAGTTTGTCGAGGGCTACACCGCTGCCAACAACGGCCGCGAGCCTGATCTGTTTTCCATCGGCGGTTACGATGGAATGCACCTTATCTATGAGGCGCTGAAGAAGACCAATGGTGATGCCTCGGGCGATGCACTGCTCGAAGCTGCCAAGGGCATGTCCTGGGACAGCCCGCGCGGTCCGATGTCAATCGACCCGGAGACCCGCGACGTGGTCCAGACCGTCTACATCCGCGAAGTGCAGGAAGTTGACGGCAAGCTCCAGAACGTCGTGATCCACGAGATCGCGAACGTTAAGGACCCGCTTCACTAATACGCTGCTGGCAGACGTATCTGCCGGTTTTTCTACAACCACCGAGGTCCGGGAAGGTATGTCTTTCCGGACCTCGGCAATCAAACGCCGCGAAAACAAGACGCGCTAACGGGTCGACATGAGCAGTTTGATCATAGTTCTGTTCGACGGCTTTGCTTTCGGGATGCTTCTGTTCGTCCTGTCAGTGGGGCTTTCGGTGACCCTGGGCCTGATGAATTTCATCAACCTCGCCCATGGGGCTTTTGGCATGCTGGGCGGCTACGTCGCCGTCACGGTCATGCGCCAACTCGGTTTCCCTTTTCTTCTGGCTCTTCCCGCCGCCTTTCTTGCCGCTGCAATTGTCAGCGTGCTGTTTGAAAGGTTGCTTTTCCGGCGCCTCTATGGCGCGGCGGAGCTGAACCAGGTTCTCTTCACGATCGGTGTGGTGTTTGTCGCCTCATCCGTAGCGACCTATCTATTCGGAACGGTACAGCAGGTTCTGATTCTGCCGGATTGGCTTCGTGGGTCGGTCGAACTGTTCGGGATGCGATTCGGCGTCTATCGGATCTTCCTCATTGCAGTGGCCCTCGTCGTCACAGCTGTTCTGGTCTTCGGGCTCGAGCGCACGCGTCTTGGGGCACAGATCCGCGCGGCTGTCGACAATCAGCGCGCGGCCAAGGGGCTTGGCCTCGATGTCGAAAAGATCTTTGGCATCACCTTCGCGCTCGGCAGCGGCCTTGCCGGTCTCGGTGGAGCACTCGCTGTCGAGATCGTCGGTCTCGACCCCTCATTTGGCTTCCACTTCCTCGTCTATGTCTTGATCGTCGTCTCTGTTGGCGGTCTCGGATCGATCACCGGCTCGTTTGTAGGTGCAGCGCTCCTTGGCATTGGCGACGTCGCTGGAAAATATTTCTGGCCGGAGATCGGCTCGTTCCTGATCTATCTGCTGCTGGTGGCGATCCTTTTCGTCCGCCCGCTCGGCCTGTTCGGAAAGCGGTGACCCGGACATGACTAATTCAACACTTACACAGGCAACTGCACGCGATTGGCTTCGCCGCCAGAGCCGTTGGTCTCTGCCCGAGATCATTTTCTGGCCCCTGCTGCTGCTGCCATTCGTCCTGTTCCCGACCTATCTGCCGTTGGCGAACCAAATTGCGATTGCAGCTCTGTTCGCGCTCTCGGTGGACCTGATCCTCGGCTATGCGGGCATCATCACGCTGGGCCACGCCATGTTCTTCGGTCTGGGCGCCTACTGCGCGGCCCTGCTGGGCAAGAACGGCTGGGGCGAGCCTCTGACGGGGCTTCTGATTGCAGGCGCATTCGCCGGCTTCATCGGCTTCGTCGCCAGCTTCATCATCGTGCGGGTGCAGCACCTTGCACTGCTGATGATCACGCTGGGTCTCGGCTTCCTGACGCTCGAGCTCGCCAACAGCCTTGGCTGGCTCACCGGCGGCGCCGACGGCCTGCGAGTGCCCCGCACATGGCCAATCTTCAATTATTTCCGCTTCGACCTGTGGGGATATACGGCCTACGGCTATTCGCTCGCGGTCCTGTTCGTCTGCTTCCTGCTCAGCCGCAGGCTGGTGAACTCGTCGTTCGGCCTCGCATTGCGTGGTGTGCGTGAGAACTCGACGCGCATGCCGGCGATCGGTTCCGCCTATAAGTCGCATCAGCAGATCATCTACACGATTTCTGCTGCTATGGCCGGTCTGGCTGGTGCGCTTCTCGCTCAGACCACCAGCACCGTTGCGCTTGAGGTTCTGAGCTTCAACCGCTCGGCGGACGTTGTGGTCATGCTGATTCTCGGTGGCACGGGCCGTCTCTACGGCGCGATCATCGGTGCGATCATCTTCCTCGTGGCCCGCGACCAGCTCGCCGGCATCAACCCGCAATATTGGTATTTCTGGATCGGCCTTTTGCTGATGGTAGTCGTTCTGTTTATGCCCAAGGGCATTCTCGGCTTCATTAGCCGCCTGGCCGGAAAGCGCGACTGATGGCTGGAAACAAACCTATTGTTCTGCAGACCGAGGCGTTGACGAAGAATTTCGGCGCGCTGCAGGTCACACGCAGCGTATCGCTCAATCTCCCTCACGGCTGCCGCCACGCCTTGATCGGCCCCAATGGTGCCGGCAAGACGACGCTGATCAACCTGATCACCGGACAGCTCAAGCCGGATTCCGGCCGGATCCTGCTCGGCGGCGAGGACATCACCAATGCCCCCGTCGCAGCACGGGTCCGCAAGGGGCTGACCCGAACCTTTCAGATCAACACGCTGTTTCCTGATCTGACACCGCTCGAGTCGGTCACGCTGGCAGTCTGTGAGCGAGAGAATGTTGCGGGCCAGTTCTGGCGCGGCCTGTCCTCCCAGCAGGCCGCCATCGATGAGGCGTTCGACATTCTCGAAAAGCTCCGGCTGGCGGATGTAGCAACGCGTAACACGCGTACCCTCGCCTATGGCCGTCAGCGTCTGCTGGAGATCGCATTGGCGCTCGCGACCAAGCCGAAGGTCCTGCTGCTTGACGAGCCGGCAGCAGGCGTGCCGAAGGACGAGAGCTCCATGCTCTTCGACGTCATCTCCTCGCTGCCTGAGGACATGTCGATTCTGTTCATCGAGCACGACATGGACATCGTCTTCCGATTCGCATCGCGAATCGTCGTTCTCGTGGCAGGCGGTGTCCTCGTCGAGGACACGCCGGATGGCGTGCGTACTGATGAGCGCGTACGTGAGGTTTATCTCGGGCAGGCACACAATGGCTGAGGCACTTCTAGAATTTCGCGACGTTCGCTCCGGCTACGGAGAGGCCGTCGTTCTCGACAATGTCAGCTTTTCTCTGCCGGAAGGGGGCAGCATGGCTGTCCTGGGTCGGAATGGGGTTGGTAAGACCACCCTCTTTCTGACGGCAATGGGCTTTGTGCGCGTGTCGCGCGGCAGCGTCTTCTACAAGGGGCAGGATATTTCCAAGGTCCCGTCCTACAAGCGCGCACGGCTGGGTGTGGGCTGGGTGCCGCAGGAGCGCGACATCTTCCCCTCCCTGACGGTGGAAGAGAATCTGATCGTCGCGGCACGTCCGGGCCGCTGGGAACTCAACAGCGTCTACGGCCTGTTCCCGCGCCTCAAAGAGCGACGCGCCAACATGGGCAATCAGCTATCGGGTGGCGAGCAGCAAATGCTGACCATTGCCCGGACGCTGATGACCAATCCTGGTGTTCTCCTGCTCGACGAGCCGTTTGAGGGGCTGGCACCGATCATCGTCGAGGAACTCACCGACGCAGTGCGGACCATGTCCGAGCGCGAAGGCATGGCATTGATGCTCGTTGAGCAGCACGCAGAAGTTGCTCTGCGTCTGACGAAGGATGCGATCATCATTGAGCGGGGCAGCATCGCACACAGCGCGACCTCTGCCGAGCTGCTTGAGGACCGCGATACGCTCGAGCGTTATCTCGGTTTGAAACTCGGTGCGGGATAAACCCAAGAAATTTCAATAAAATCGAAAAAAGGCCTTGCTTCCGCCGTGGCAAAAACCTAATGAAACCACGGCTCACAACGGCCTCGGAGTGTAGCGCAGCCTGGTAGCGCACCTGATTTGGGATCAGGGGGTCGCAGGTTCGAATCCTGCCACTCCGACCATCGATTACACGAGGTTTCCATGTCCGCGCGTATCTACAGCCCTGCCAAGACCGCGATGCAGTCCGGCCAGGCGAAGACGGGTCATTGGGTTCTCGAGTTCGAGCCGGAACAGCCACGCAAGATCGATCCTCTCATGGGTTACACCACCTCAGGTGACATGAGGAGCCAGATCCGGCTGACTTTCCAGACGAAGGAAGAAGCGATCGCATACGCGCAGCGTAACGGTCTTGCCTTCCGTGTTCAGGAACCGAAGGAACCCCGCCGTCGCCAAATGGCATATGCGGAAAACTTCCGCTATGATCGCAAGATGCCCTGGACCCACTAGGTCCCGGGCCGCTTGCTCAGGGGGTCCCGTAGCTCAGCTGGATAGAGCACCGGCCTTCTAAGCCGATGGTCGCAGGTTCGAATCCTGCCGGGATCGCCATCAAATCAATTAGTTAGCGACAGCTTACGACAAAAGTTCCAAGTCGGTTTTTCGCCGAGTTCCAACTTTTGTTGCTGAGACGTTCTAACGCGCGTGCGCTCGATCCTCTCCGCGCGGCGTGTCATCCGTTACCAACAGGCTGATATCCCTACCCCCGCACGACTCGCATTTCAGGAGCGGCACAAGGTGGATCGATGTTCACTTTTCGTTAGAAGGTCCTCGCTACTACTACCTCACGAGCGGGGGCCTCGGGGGCCAGCATGATGCGATCCTTCTCAGCCGGATGAACCGGACCCATTAGTTCGTGTTTAAGGATTACGAGTAATGTCGAGCATCAACACCAATGCCGGCGCGATGACCGCGCTGCAGACCCTCAAGGCGACCAACAAGAACCTTGAAACCACCCAAGGCCGTATCTCCACCGGCGCCCGCGTGAGCGAAGCAGCTCACAACGCTGCCTACTGGTCGATCGCAACCACCATGCGTTCGGACAACAACGCCATGTCGACCGTCAAGGACGCACTCGGCCTCGGCGCAGCTCAGGTCGATATCGCTTACACCGCAATGGACGCGGTGAAGGACACGCTGGATACCATGAAGACCAAGCTGGTTGCCGCTCAGCAGCCGGATATCGACAAGGAAAAGATCCAGGAAGAGATCGCCCAGCTCCAGAACGATCTTCAGACCTACGCGAAGTCGGCAAATTTCTCGGGCGGTAACTGGCTAGACGTTGACAAGCAAGCAACCCAGAAGGTCGTCGCCTCGTTTACCCGTGACGCTGATGACAACATCGCGCTTGAAACCATTAACGTCGACACCTCAAAGACAGCGCTCTTCACCAAAGATCCGGCCGCAAAGGGGCTGCTGCAGAGCGGCATGACCCAGACCAAGACGCTCAACGCGGCTGTCCTACCAGGTACTACACCGACCAACGTTACTCCGGGTACCATTGCCGCCGCCCACACCATTACGGGCCTCGAGACTGCTAATGCCTTCGCCGAAGGCGACACCTTGTCGTTCGACGTCGCTGTGAATGGTGGATCAGCGGTTACAGTGACCGTCACTGCAGGTGCATCTGGCGCATTTGACCAAACTGCTTTCGAAGATGCTTTGGAATCTGCTGGCGTCACAGGCCTGACAGTGGGCTACGCGACTGGCACGCTTACACTTACTAAGGGCACCGACGCTGCTTCGCAGGTAGGAGATTCTGTCCTGATCAGCAACCTGCGTGGAACTGAAATTGACGAAGACACTACGGTGACCAATTTCAGCATCACAGATGCATCGGCTGCAAACCTTGCTCTTTACATGCAAGACATCGATGACATGCTCGGCAAGGTCACAACCGCCGCCTCCGACCTCGGCGCGATCAAGACCCGCATTGGCTCGCAGCAGGACTTTGTCGGCAAGATCATGGACGCTGTGGACCGCGGCGTCGGCCAGCTGGTTGACGCTGACATGGAGCAGGAGTCGAGCCGTCTGCAGGCTCTGCAGGTTCAGCAGCAGCTGGGCATTCAGGCTCTGTCGATCGCAAACTCCAACACCCAGAACATCCTGTCGCTGTTCCGTTAATCGAACCGCTCAGGCAACTGGATATGAGGGTCGCCTCCGGGCGGCCCCTTTTTTATTTTGCGAGATTTGCCAGCTTTGCAAATCGCTCAAGTGCGGCCTTATCCATTTCGGTCAGCGCCATTCTGAGCACTTCGCTGCGCATTTCAGGCAGCATGAACCAAGCGGCTCCGCCAAAACGACGATCCGGAGGAAATACCAGATATTCGTCCTTCGGACCTTTGATGAGCTTCACTTCAAAAAGCTTCAGCCCCCGCTCGAGCACCAAAGTGAAGGTTGCGAGAACTTCAAATCCCTTTGGGCTCACACCGCTTACAGCCTTCTTGAAATCTTCGATGTGCATGAAGGCGCTCCTTTTCCGTCATGATCCCATCAGAACCTTGCGTAGAAATGGAAAGCTGTCTGCCGTTGCAGTAAGCGGAACCTTTGCAGCCACTAGCGGTTCGCTCTTCGACGTCCCGGCAAGCTCCCCTCCCCACGGCCGGGGCGTTAAAAATGGCCATGGACAGGAAAGCCCTGCTTTTTCCCTTTTGGCAGGGCTTTCTGTCTCCGCCAACGCACGACACAGATGCGATCGAGGTTGTCGCTTTACGTTTCATCAACCCGCCGTGGGCAGCATGCCATTGCGGCAGCTGTCCTTGCTACCGTGGCCTCGCTTGCCTCCCCAATCCCGTTTTGGCCGGCGGAGCCAATTATCCGAATTGGCTAGAGCGCTCATCCTTGACGAAGTGAAGACCTGCGGCCAGCATCATCATGTGGTGCAACGAGCCAATGCGCCCCGGGGAAGGACTGCCCCCGCTCTGTAACGACCACGGAGCGGGGCTTTTTATGCGTGACGGCTTAAACGAACATCATCACCACAACGCCGCCAACCACGATCAGTACAAGTCCTCCGATAAGCATCGGTATCAGGCTGCTGGCCTTTTCATCGCGGGCGCTAGCTGCTTCGCTGGATATAATAAAGGGATCTTCGGGCATGACTGCACCTTCCGCGCTTCACGAGCACTATCCCCTAACGTAAGACACGCGCTTAGTTCTTCAACAAAGACTTTGATTCCTTCCTGCGCAACATCCCCGTCCTTGATCATGATTCCGACCACTCCGGCTATGGTGCCAAGGATCGCCTGGTGCTCCTGCCGGTCCGGCCTGAGATGAGTCACCTGCTTTAACGATTACGCAACCACGCTCGCGCACGATCAAGATGCGCGTCTCCTCACGCGCAGTAGAAGCCCCGCTACCCTCCGCAAAAGGCGCGGGTTTCTTTTGTAGGCGGCTTGCCCTCCCCTTGCTTCCATCGCACTATCGACGGCGGGAGGGCTCAGGAATGCTTGTTACGTTGTTGGCTGCCGCCGTTTTATCCTGCAGCAGCCTCGTCGCTGTCGACGGTGATACGATCCGCTGCGGGACTGAACGCATGCGCGACATGGGACCAGGCAGTCCAAACAAGTCAGGCTATGACGCTCCGGAGATAAGCCGAGCCAAATGCGCCAAAGAGCGTTTGCTGGGTGAGCAGGCCAAGATCCGTCTTCAAGAACTCCTCGACCAACGCGGCACCCGTGTAGAAGACAGCGGGAAGCGTGACCGCTACGGTCGACCGCTGGTAGTCGTCAAACTTGGAGACGGCACCACAGCTGGCGAGGTCCTTCTGCGTGAAGGATACGCCGTCCGCTGGAAGCCAGGCTATAAAGCGAGTTGGTGTGAATGACATGTTTCGGAAGGATTTCCAGTGAATAGACTGCTTGCAGATACGCTTTCGGCACTAAATGGCGTGCTCGCCATCGTTATAACGATCGCCGGCTTCTATTTCGGCTATCGTGCAGCAGGCTTTCCACTCGGAGGTGGGATTGGAGCACTAATCGGCTTTCTCGTTGCTGCGCTATGTTGTGGTTTGATCTCGTACCTGACGCTCATCGAGGGGCATCTTTCTCGGATCTCAATTGGTATGCATGGAGCTCCTGTACCAGCCTGCGAGCACGGCCTGCGACGCGTTGAGCCTCGGCTTTGAAGTTCGCCCTCAGCTTTTTCAGCACGATATTACACGTCTAGCATCATCGACTACGTAGGACTACACAGCAGCTGAACTGAGGAAACGGCGAGGCACGAGGCGTAATGCAGAGCGGTAAGAATGGCTAAAAAAACAAGGTCTGGGGTGTCGACGGAGCGTCGACACCCCAGCGATAGTGAACTTGGAATGCAGCTCGATCTTCCATTCGATGCTGTATTTGCACCGGGAGACAACCCAGCCCTGTGGTCGCCGCGCGAGATATGGGTGAAGCTCACTCAGCGCATGATGGAGGCATTCCCAGAAGATCGGAGGATCGACTACAAGAGCGGCACCTCTGTAAATATCGATGATCTCGCTACCTATATATCGATGTTCTCAAATGTGCCTGAAGGCGGAGTGATAGTTTTTGGGGCAGATAGCAAGGGCATTGCACACGGCTGCTCAAAGCTCCCAGCACCGCTGCTCAATGGCATAGAGCGGTGCCATATACAGAGGTGCCCGCAGGCCAAGCCCGAATTCAAGCGCATCCCAGTGATTGTCAACGGCGAACAGGATTTTTGCATCGCCATCTACATCCCCTACGTTGCGAAACTGGTCGAGACGAACAAAGGGGATGCATTTACGCGATATGGCGACAGCAAGCACAAGATGACCGATGAGGAGAAGCGGGATTTTCGCTCAACCCGCGGGGAACTGTCGTTCGAGATGGATGTCGCGAACTACGCGTTTCCGGACGAGTTCGACCTTCGCATTATCCAAGACTTTTGTGACTCGTTCCGCACGAAAGAAAGCAGGCAAGGGTGGAGTAATACAGAAGTTCTTCTTGATCGCCATCTGCTGCGCGAGGAAGACGAAAAGCTGCGCCCGACCAACGCGCTGGTTCTTCTCGCTGCGAAAGACCCACGGAAGACCATTCCGGGCTGCCGCGTTCGCGTTCAGCGTTTCGCTACTGATCAAGAAGGGGTCGGGTCGAGTTATAACCCTATCCGCGACCGGTTTGTTGAAGGCAACGTTATCAATATTATAAATGGCGTCTCGGACGCAATCCAGGAGCTGAACTACAATGTAACTTGGCTGAACTCAGAGGGTAAGTTCGTTACTACAACCGAGTATCCTCGATGGGCGTGGCTCGAGGCTTTAGTAAATGCTTGCGTTCACCGATCCTACAGCTTCAGCGGCTCCGAGATCACGGTGAAGTTTTTCCCTGAGCGCCTTGAGATCGAGAGTCCAGGAGGGTTCGTACCCCCGGTGAACGAGACAACGATCTACCACACACGCGCCGCGCGCAATCATCACTTCATGGATGCGATGCGCGTCTTGGGATATGTGCAGATGGCGAGAGAGGGTACGCGTCGCATCCTCCAGAGCATGAAGGATTGGGGCCTCCCCGACCCGATCTTCAAGCAAGAGGCTGTCCACGGCGTTCTCGTGAGGGTCACCCTAATGAACGATCACGAGAGCCGTAAGCGCGCGACCGACGCCGATGTTGCCAGCCATTTCGGTGTAGCGCTCTGGAGACGGCTCCAAGAGCACGAAATTAAAATTGCCGCCTACACCTTTCGAAACGGCAAGATTCAGGTTACCGAAGCGCAAAGGCTAACAGGCCGAACTTGGGCTACTAGCAAAAAGGATCTCGAGCGTTTGCGTCGCAACGGAGTTTTAGATTTTGTTGCGGGAGCTTACAGCCGAGATGCAAAAGCGCACTACATCCTCTCGAAGAAATCGCGGTCGGATGGCGCATAATTCTTTATCGGCCGCTCCGGCGGGGTTTCTTTTTGCCTCACGGCGCAGCAAACCCACCCTTGATCATGAACCCGACGATCCCCGCTATAATGCCAAGGATGATCGCCCAGTTGATCCGGGACAGTGCGTTTTTGATCTCGCCTACCGAGCTTTCGAGGCCGGAGAAGCGCGCATCGATCCGAGCCTCCATGGCATTCCATTTCTCGTCATGCCTGGCAGAATCGATGTCCCGCTGACGCTGCCACGCCTCTAGGGCAGATAGCCGTTGTTCTTTTGCCGCTGACGCGTGTTCCAACGTCACGACCCGAGCACGCAGGTCACCGTCCATCTCGTTTGCCTTATCCGTCACGTATCAGCCCCTTCGTGAACGCCCGTGGATGGTTTCAGTTCGCTACCAGCAGCCGCGCTGTGTACCGAACCCGTTGTGAGACGCGACCTCTTCCGCGAAGGGCCGGTCATGCTCAATGATGAACGCGCGCGTCTCGGAAGACGGGCTCAGCTTGCGCCAGCCATCGCACTCACTGGCAGGTACGCTCGTCTGACACCCAGACGCCACCAAGAGCCCGGCAAAGGCTACCGCTGTCCATGCTGCGTGTTTGGTCATCGATGGCGCTCCTTTCGCGCAGGATCTCGACGGAGGTAGTGAGAGCCGCAGTTCGCTCGGCATTGCGGCCTGCCTGATAGGCTGCAGTGACTGCCCAGACGGCAATCAGCGTCGCTATGACAATACCCGCCACCATTACCCCGGTGCGGGAAAACAGAAGGGTCAGCATCACGCCAGCCCCTCGCGGATCTCCTTAACCCCGGCGATGATCTGCCGGCGCATCAGGAAGATGACGACAAGGAAGACGAGGACCACGCCACCGATCGCGACAATCGCTTGCCAATCCATGCCAGCCAGCCAGCCAAGGCCGAGAGCACCGGACGAGAAGAGACCAGTGATCCAGGACCACAGCCCGGTCTTCTGCTTGACCTCGTTCTCAACCGACACCGGGACCGTGGGCTTATCGACCGGAACCGAAACTTCTCGCACCACCTCTTTGACATCGGCTGGATGGCCCACCATCAGCTGGGCGGTCTTGCGCACATCCTCAACCCGGCGCGACCAGCCCTTGCCGAAGGTCTCCCACATCAGCTTGCCCTTGTTCTTGATGCGCTTGAGGAAGGCGAGCCGGTCGTCACAAAGCGCATCGATCACATCGCGCGCATTCGCCTTCTCGGCCGCGGCAATTGTTTGAGGCCCAACCCGACCGTCCTGCGCCACACCGAGAACCGCCTGCAGATACTTGGCCGCGCGAGCCGGTCCACTGTTCACCGCAAAGTCAAAGACCGCGTAGTCGATCCCAGAAGGCAGAGCCTGTGCATTCACCGCCGACCAATAGTGCCGGTAATAGACGGTCGCGACCTGCGCATCGGTGATGGCCTTGAGATCCTCAACCGTTCCGTTCGGCTTCACATAGGCGCGAAACGACGCCAGCGTCACGCCCTTGTTCGTTGCGCCACCCGGATCTGCCGGATGGTTCACGAAGCCACCTTCGTGTTTGAGGACGAGCGGAAGCGCCCGCTGAAAGTTGCGGTCCATGTCTTCTCCTTCCGCCGTTGCCGGTCGGTGCAGGTTGATGAGATGAGAGGGGTAGTTAGTAGAGGCCACCTCGGCCTTCTGAGATCGCGTCAGCCGCGCCCGGTGAGATAGCCGCCATGTCTGAATAGCTGGGGCCATCGCCGGAATAGTGGTAGATCGTATCGAAGTTTGGTGCGTCGGGGAAAGCCAGGCCCGGCGTGTAGTTCTGAGCCATCAGGCGGTTGAACTCCGCAATGCCGAGAGGCGCGATAGGATCAGGCGCACGAGCACCGAACTTATCGACTGCCATGTGCCGACCCACCGCTGACCCGACTAGTGCGCCAACCGGGCCAAGCAGTGCGCCACCAAGCGCGCCGCCGGCAAAGCCACCAAGGCCTCCAACCGCTGTGTTTTGGACGTTCGCCGGGGAGAAGATGCCGCCATCCCCGAAGATCCCGCCCGTTCGCGGAGCCGAGGAAATGTGATCGGGCATTGGCGCGTAGTTGTGAACCGATGGCGATTGAACCGGAGCCGAAGGCTGCACCGCATTGGCGACGATCTGCGTTGCGAGGTTATCAGGCCGCGCAGTGGGTGTAGGGCCAAGGGCCGGAGTGGAGGCGTAGGCCGGGACCGATGCGGCATGAACGGGAGCCGCTTGAGCGATCGGCGTCTGAGCCGCTGCCGCAAATGCCTGAGCCGGTGCGCGCTCTGCTTGATACGCTGCAAGCGCGGCCATTGACGCATCCTGAGCCGAACGTGCCGAAGGTGCGCCAACCGCATGGGCCTGCGCTACCCGGTTGTCTGCTATCTGAGGAGCGACGCTCGGGACGGAATGAGCCTGCGCCACGCGCGCATCTGCTACGCCGGCTAGCTGGGGCACTGAGACTGAGTGCGCCTGGTTGATCCGGTCATCGATGTTGAACGCCTCACGCGCCGTCTGAGGGGCTGCGGATGGTGCGTTGAATGCCGGAGCGTAAGCATTGGCCTGTACGGCTGGCTGAGCGACGTCGATACGCGGGGCTGAGGAAAGGTCCAGCGACGGGATCATTGCCGATTGCACCGGTGCAGCGGCCATGCTGATCAGCGGCGTCTCCTGTGACCGGTTGAGTGCGGCCATGGACTGTTCCTGTGCAGCGCGTGCCGGTGCGCCGGAATGGGCAATGGTGGGCACGTTGCTTGTTCGAGGGCTTGGCGTCGGCACCGAACGGTTCTGCGCAAAGTCGATGACGTTCGATGGGTTGATGTGCCGGCCCTGCGCGTCCATCATTTCAAAATGGAGGTGGGGAGCTTGGCTCTTGCCGGTCGAACCCACTGTGCCAATTGGAGACCCCTGCCCGATCCGAGTACCGACAGCGATATTCGGGTTCACGTCCTGCAGGTGCGCATAGCGTGAGACAGTCCCGTCATCGTGCCGGACCGAGACCATGTTACCATAACCGCCGCGTGGGCCCGCATGGGTGATGACGCCAGCGGCAACAGCTTGAGCCGGATATCCGACCTGACCGCGACCATGGCCAGCCGTCAGATCAATACCACGGTGATTGGATGAGCCGCGCCCTTGTGGGGTTTGCGGCGCGTTGCGAGGGCCGAAATTGCTGACAACTCGGTCGCCTAGTGGGCCAAGCGGGCTAACATAGCCTTCGCGCGGCTCTGCCAATGGTGCGGGTTGAGCAGCAGCCACTACAGCATCCCGCATCGCATCGGCACGTGCTACTGGTGTTGGTGCATTTACCGTACGGCTCTCGAAAAAGCCCTGATATGCGGCTTGAGCAGCCTCTTGGCGGCGGTCCATGTGAGGCGTCCCCGCGCGCTCATAATGCCTCGCGAATGCCTCGGTAGCCTGCTCGATTGTCGGCGCTGAGAAGATATCGTCACGCTTACGGGACGCGATGGGGTCGGCGTACCGGGAGCCAGGCGTTAGCTCCAGCGCCATGAAATCAAGTTGCGTCGGGATGCTCGGCACCTTTTCACCGCGAGACGCTGCAAAGCGGTTCAGGTTTTCAAGCCGCCCATCGCGCCACTGACCGAGAAAAGCAGCCTTGCCGTTGTCGCCCCTTTTCTCACCAGAAAGGACCTTGGGCGAGAACCCGCCAGTCTCGACCGAGAAGTTTCCGGCAATCGCCGCAGCCACGTGCAGCGGGGCACCGCGATCTGCCAGGTAAGAAACAATCGCATCGCGAACTGCTGCGCTCATGGTGATCCTCAAAGAAAAAGCCGCCCTGAGATGGAGCGGCTTGCGGAATTTGAATTTGTGGTGTGACGAGGCCTAGTGCTTCGACGCGAAGGTCCTAAGCGTAGCTCTCAGTGCCCATTGCCCGCCGTATCCCTAGGTGGCAGAGTAAGCCTTTGCTTGGGAGGGGTGGATGAAGTGGGTTGGGGTAGCGATGTTGCTCGCGCTTGGTGGCTGCTTCGACAGTAAGCCCAAGCACTACTTCGTCCTCTGCGAAGAAAGAGACCGCAACGGCTGGCGCTTGATTGATTTCGTCAAGAAAGACGGGTACTTGATTTCTTGCACGTATCAGTCGCCCGACATGAGCGGCATTTATACATCCCGGTGTGACGATAACGGCTGCGGGGTCAAGTAATCCAACCCGAGATGGAGAAACCGCTCATGCGCATTGCTGTTCTTATCGCCGCGACGCTCTTTTCAACAGCCGCCAGCGCTATGTGCGTTGGCACGAGTTCTTTCCAAAATTGCACCGACACAAGCGGGAATAGCTATACGGTCAATCGTTTCGGCAACAACACCATGGTCCAAGGCCACAATTCCCGAACCGGCTCCAATTGGTCGCAGAATTCAACGACCTTTGGCAACACGACCATGCACCAAGGGCAGACTAACGGTCAGTCTTGGAACATGAACCAGTACAACATGGGAAACACTCAGCTTTACCAAGGCACTGACTCCCGAGGCCGCTCGTTCAGCCACACGTGCATTAACGGGTTCTGCAATTGAGCAGCCGGGAGCACGAACCGCCCACCATCGAGCCCAACCCGCATGACCAAGACGGGGACGCGAAACCAAGCCGCAGCGGCAAATTTGTATCCGGCCTGATCGCTGCGACCGGCGTTGCTATTGCGATTGCAGTGACCCGGGGATCTTACGGTGAGCTGTCCCTCACCGAGGGGATATCTGCAACCGCGTTCGGAATCGTCGGCGGGATCGCTTTGATTCTCCTGTCGGACTTGATCTTGAAAGCCTGGGGATGTCTCTTCGGGAAGAAAGAACGCTAGGTCCCGCCAAGATCATCTTGGCGGCTGCCAACCATGCCGCCAGCTCGGACGGGAATAGCGAGCGCATCCCCGATTACTTCAAGAGCCTGCATGTATTTCGGGTTTTGACGTGCTACCAATACCGCATGCTTGAGCGCGTTTGGATCATCCTTGGTCAGGAGGTCCGCCATGCGCTTCATAACCTGATTATCGGCTTTAGTGAGTGCGGCGCGACCGCCCTTAACGGCGAGCGCGCCCATGGCGGCGCCGGAAAGATCGCCGGTCATATAGCCGCCGCCCATTGCGCCGAGTCCGAGCTCGACAAGCTGTCGTGCCGTAGTGGAATTCCCCATTGCCCCCCGGAGACGGTCAGCAATGTCTTCCACCCGAATGTACGCCTCGAGCTCCTTCGCCTTCTGAGGGCCAAAGACCATCTCGATTGATTCTCGCGAAGCTTGGTTCTTAAAGACCGAGTTAATGACGTTGCTGCGGTCGCCAACTGTCTTGATGCGATCGATTAGCTCGGAAGCGTATCCTGCTTGGAAGCCTGCCCGTTCGGTCTTGTTGAACTTCGAGAATGCAGCCCGCGCCTCCGGGATCGAGCGCGGAGAGTTGGCGAACTTTCGTCCCGCTTCGAGGGCGTCTTCTGCATCAAAGAAAGAGGCTGCTCCTTGTCGTGCGGAACGATATGCCGGGACTGCATCATCAAGAAGCGAGACCAGTTGCGACTTGAGGGACATCAGGTCTGACGCGTAAGTATTGTCGCCTGACCGCTGCGCCTTGCCGATCATGCTGTCGAGGTTGCGCTTCGCCTGATCCCAGAATTGCAGATTAGGACGCGCGCTTGTTCCGTCCGAGTTCTGGCGAAGCATCACTCGACCCGTGGCCTCATCGAAGGCGAACGGATTGCGGACAGGCGTAAAGCCTTCTGTGGCAGCGCGGTTCGCTCCGCGTGTTGTGGCCTGACGTGCTGCCGACTGCATTGCCGGAGCCTGCATCAGCTGCTCAAACCCCTCGTGCCACATGTTCTGTGCGGCGGGTGTTGAGAACGCCTTGTTATACGCTGGACGATTGACGGCGCGGGCCGTGTCGCGAATCAGCTGCTGAAACTGTAGGTCATCAGCGTTGCCGCCAGAGATGCGTTTAACGAACTCGACTGCACGAGCCCCCTGCCCTGCAAAGCGATCGCTTGCGACATTCTCGATAGCGCCGCGTGCTTCCGGCGATTGATTGGCAACGGAACGAGCAACGGCGCGGGTTGTCTCCCCACCACGGTCCA
The DNA here is from genome assembly GCF_016124105.1 of Aquamicrobium zhengzhouense. Classification (GTDB taxonomy): domain Bacteria; phylum Pseudomonadota; class Alphaproteobacteria; order Rhizobiales; family Rhizobiaceae; genus Aerobium; species Aerobium zhengzhouense. The sequence continues at coordinate 132,072 of NZ_JADGMQ010000003.1, read as the reverse complement.
CATTCAGGAGCGGAATGTTGTTCTGCCTGGCAATTGCCTCATCGGCTCCGGTCAATACCGAGGTCGGGCTCGCGGTAATATCGCGCTCGACAGCCGTCCCTACGCGCCGTGACGCTTCCCGGGCGGGGTCTCGTACGGCGTTGATGATAGGAGCTGCTTTATCGCCAGCGGCTCGCCAAAGAGCGCTGCCAACGTGGCCCACACCGGGGACCGCTGCCCCAATGCCGCCCCCAACCAATGCGCTATTGCCAACATCACCGATATCGCCGCCACGCACTGCAGTATCCGCGCCAGCGATAGTGGCATTCGTCAAGCCGCTTGCAAACATGCGCTGCGGTACACTGCCGGTCAGGCCGAACGCTTGCGAACCAACGCGGCTCTGTGGGATGCCGCGCAAAGTTAAGATGGTGCCTGCGACATTGCCCGCGAGCGCATACCCGGGGTGTTCTTCCATGACCTCTTCTTGGCGCTCACGCATCTTGCCGTAGCGCTCTGAAAAGCTGTCGTCCGCGAATGGCGCGGTCAGTCCTGCAGCGATTCCAGCAGAAGCTGATTTGAGAGCAGGACCGATAACAGGCAGATCGGCCGCGCCCGTGGCGAATGCTCCCGCGCGTTCATTCCAACCGCTTTCGAGCTGAGCCACCTCGCCAGTCTTGGGGTCATAGCCCTCAACACCGGGAGGCGAGTATTCCGGCACGCCGTGCGGCTGATTGGTAGCAGGATCGACCTTCTGACCAACCGTCTGCATGAGGTTGGCCCAAGGATCATCCTCACCGATTGGCGCGTTTCGCAGGCTGTCGAGGATAGGATCATCGTCGGTGCCGCTAAAGGCCGCGCCCATCTCGCGCGCAATTTCCTCCACCGTTGCTTGCTGATCTTCCGGCGAAAGCGAGCGGAAGCTGTCATCGACGCGGACGCGCCGACCGTTGATGTTGAGGACTGTCATGACTCGACTCGCCGCAAGAAAGATTCAAGGATGTGGTGGGGAAATCAGGGAGGGGCAGATGACCGAAGAAAAGGCAGCGCTAGTTATTCATCCAAACGACGGAGCGCCCGTCGTCTACTTTGATGAAACGCCCGTATTTGGCGTTCTGAACGGGGCGATCCAAATCGAGTTGGCGGCCCATATATTGCACCCTTCGGGGAGTGGAGTTGAGAGCCGCTTGACTGCAACGGCACATCTGCGGTGCTCGCCCGCAGCCGCACTCCAGCTTTATGATGCGATAAGAAAGACGTTGGAGATGGTGAGCAAGCAGCCAGCGCCAGCGCCGAGTGGCGCGATCAACTAAACGCGCCATCAGTCGTCAAAGCTCCACTGGACGCCGCTTGATGTTCGAGCGGGAGCGGTCGGCGCACGAGACGCTCCACCACCTGAGGAGCGCCGCTGCAACTTCGTCATCCCGCTAGCAACTGCTTCGCGGAAGTCCTTAAGCGCCTGGATAAATTCAGGCTCACTCTGCGCGCGGTCCATACGGGCCATAGCCTGTTCGGCCTTAAGACCTTCGATTTCGGTGATCGCACCGCCGCCCTTGAGCATGCCGAACGCCTGTAGAAACGCGCGGCCCTTCGCCTGGTTGAACCGTGCCAAGGCATCGCGCCCCTCAGCGCCCATAGACCATGATGGACGGAACTGATCGACGGGACCTGCGATAGCCGACAGGCCGGGGTGCGCGATGAGCTCGTCAAGCTCCTGGATTGTCTGACGTGCGGTGATCATCTCGCTTTCGAGATTAGCGTTAGCTTCACCCGCCGCCTTGCCTTCTGCGCCACCCTGAGCCGTGTCAAAGGCTTCCTGATAGTTCTCTTTCGGCAAGGTCCCGACCATTTGACCAGACCGCTTGTCGATAAGGTTGTAGTGGGTGCCTACGTCAACCCGATCCACGCCAGTAGAAATTTTTACTCCCCCGGTATCCACGGTCTTTAGCGAGGCGTCGTCCCCGAGTACACTGATGACGGTATTGCCCTCGGGGTCGGTGCCATAGATCGGGTTGAGACTGTAGCGAGGGCGAGAACCACCCTGAGCCTGCTTGAGATAGTGCTGTAGGATCGTCGGGTTTTGCGCTGCTGCAAGAGCCTCGTCATCGCTAAGCCCAAAGTTCGACTTGAGCCAAGCAGCCGTCTGGTTCTTCGATGCCGCCTCTTCCTGACGCTGGCGTTCCGCCTCTTGTTGCTGCTGATCATAGCGCTGCTGCTGGAGGGTATTGGCGGTCAGGTTCGTGTGGAACTGTCCGAAGTTTTGCAAGGGTGCATTGCGCGGGCTGGACATGAGCGAATAGCCGAGCGCCGACAGAAGGTTGCCGCCTGCGGGCGTGTTGAGCGCGCCGCCGATACGCTGACCAAGGCCGCCCAAAGCGCCTCCGAGGCCACCGCCAGCCGCAGGAACGGGCGCAGCCATGCCGCTTTCCATCGGCCGGGACTGAGGGAGTGGTGCAATCTGAGGAAGACCGAGCATGAAATACCCCTATTTGCCGAGGAGGCCGGAGAGCCAGTTACCGCCAACGGAACCGCCGCCCGCTGCTGGGAGGCCCGCCACCGCCAAGCCACCACCGAGCAATTGCTGGAACAGGCTGGGAGAGTTGTCAGGCTGCGTGCCGGTCTTGTTCTCGTTGCCCATGCTCCACGAGCTCTGCGAGTTGTCGTAAACCTGAGGGACATACGACGCGATGCGCTGGAGGGCTTCATGCGGCAGATCGAGGCTGCGTTGTGCAAGCGCCTGCTGTGCTGCTCCAGCTTGCCCAAGAAGGCCAGCTGCGGCCCCCTGCCGGTCGAATTCGCTGCTCATGTGGCGATCATGGAGCCCCGCCGCCGCAAGCGCGTTCTGTGCGTTTTGAGCGGCAATGCCTTGGGCACGATCATAGCCACCGGACATGATGTTCGCGATGACGCCGGGAACCGCCTCGTTAAGGCCGCGTGTCATACGTGCGCGAGCAAAACCCTCACCTGAGCCGCCCAAGCCGCCACGTGCCGCGTATCGTGCCGACAAGCCTGCCTGAGCGTTCTCATGCTCCCGGCGCATATTGTTGACCGCATCGCGACCCACCGAGTCGAGATACGGGTTCATGTGTTCTTTCCAGTCGTCGGGCCCGATCCGGCTTTGACCGAGAAGTGCGCTGAACGTGTCGCTGCCAGAATTGCCAGCGCCAAACTGAGCCGCCGTACCGCGAGCCATATCGAAGGCTTTGAGCTGATCCGGCGTGAAGCCAGCAATTGCTGAATCGCGAGGGCCGAGATTTCCCGCGTTCTGCGCAAGCGCCATCTGCCCGATAGCGGTCTGCATGTTCTGCGTCCACGGAGCATAGCTGGAGGTGCCGCCTCCTGCGCTAACGTTGCTCGCGTTCTGCGTCGTCGTTTGGCTTTTCGATCCGCCGAAGCTCATTTTATAGATCCTTCACAAGTACGACCGCGACACGGCGGTATCCGGGAAATGCGCGCTCAAATCCGGGACGCGATATAAGCTGCGAGCGGCTGCAACCCATCTGCTTGCCCCACGCTTCCGCCTCATCACGAAGCTGCTGGACAGCGCTGAGCTTGCCGCCCGCCAGCCATCCCTGAATTTCCTTGAAGCCGTTGTCGTAAGTCTCGATAGAGGTGACGATAGCCGCCTCGCGATTGGTCCAGAGCTGCGCGCGGCCATCCAGAATACGGGCGAGAACATGCTGCTTTTCGTGGGTGTTGCCACCGCGTTTGACGGCCTTCTCAAGCCACTTCCAGACGCGGTTGAACTCGATGATCTGCTCGCTGGGTGTCATCGCCGTGCCTTCGTCTGGTTCAGGTCGATACGGTGAGCGCCCATGCGCCAGAAGGTGTTTGCCGTGCCGTTGCCAAAGCGAAACCGCACTTGCCTGGTCATGACGCGGAAGTTCACGCGCTCGGTGGTCGGCGTGATGATGAATGGCCCCGTCTGCTTGGGGTCCTTCTGGTGCGGATAGAGCTTCGACAGGATCGTGAACGCGACCTGCCCCTCCATGCTGGCAAAGTCGGGCATCAGGCTTGTGAGCGCGAGAAGCGTGTCACCGTCGCCTATGTCGAGATCGCCTGTTTCAATCCATGCGTCGAGGTTCGCACCATTGGCAGAGGTGCCGACTTCGTGATTGTAGAGGCGCCCGTTCGGTGCAACGCCAAGCGGGTTGGGAAAGATGCCCGACGAACACCATGTAGTGCGCGCGAGCTTATGCGTGTGCCAGTGCCCTTCGGTCCAGGAATATGAGACGGCCCGCGAGCATTCATCTCCATCGCGTTGATCGGGATAGAAGAACCACAATTCCGAGAATGCCGGGACGATGCCCATATGGCTCTTGGCGCTCTGCCTGCGCTCGATATTGTCGAAGAGGTCTTTCGAGATCGGGCACGGCAGGATTTCAGGAATGCCGAGGCTGGTCGCGCCGACGCCGCGGAAGATGTAGAAGTTCTTCTCAGCTGCCCAGAACACAAAGCCGTTCTGCTCAACCATGGCGTGGCGCGCGACGACGCCGCAGCCGGTGCCAAGAATGTTGACCGTGAAAGGATCTTGCGGATCGCCGGTGAATTGTAGCGAGGCAACGCCGTCGTCGCCTGCAATGATGTCCTGCTGGCGGGTTGCGATGCCCTTCGCTAGACGGCCGCCAATGCCGCGAACGTTGAAGAACGAAGCGTAAGACCCTTCATCCGGCACCCATGCGCGGTTATTGCCGAGATCCGAGGTACGAACCAGCGTTGGATCGTATGTGCCCTCGTCTACCGAGGTAGTGCCAAGCGCAACGACGATGCCATTCGTGTTGACGTACATCGCATCTATCACAGGCGGCGCGGTCGTGATGCGAATTGCCTTGTCTTCAAGGTGATAGGAAACGTCCTCGACCGAACCGGCAAACGCGCTGTCTGCTTCCCACACCACGTCCTTTGCAAGCGCTGGCATGCGGAAGGTGCGGGTGTATGTGCCAGACTTGGAGATGGGCGAGGAAGCTGGCCCAACGTCGATCACCGCTGGCGTGGCACCGGCATTGACACGGAACTTGAGCGTGCCGGCCGTCCTTGTCACGGTGAAGGTGACGCGAACCGTAATGCCGCCCTTGACCAGATCCTCAACGCTTTGCGAAAGGGCGGAGCCCGTTCCTGCTGCCTTCGTCGCCTTGCCGCTTGCAATGCTCCAGCCAGTGCCAAGACCCCAGCCGTCCGCATTGGCGAACTCGCCATTGTAAGCGAGCTCCGGATAATTGGCATAGGGCTGCCATTCCCAAAGACCGTATCCGCAGGCGTTTGCGAGAAGATATTCACCCCAATTGGCAAGTGTCCACTGGCGCATGCCGGGGCGGTTCCCCGAGGAGCCATACGGCCCTTCGCTATATCCCCCGGTGCCGTAGCCTGTGAGCGGATCGCTAACGAGTCCGGGCATCAGATCGGCGCGGAAATCCACATAGCCGCCGCCGTTCTCAACATCGGCATCGGCATTGGACGCGTGCTCAATCGTGAATGACCCCCGCGTCGGAACGCTCTTGATTGTGTAGGTGCCCTCGATCGTCAGCCCAGCAACAGCCATCTGATGATGGCTGAATACAACGTCCTGCCCCTCGACAAGGCCATGAAACGGTAGATGGACCGTGACAATCTCGCTGCCGTTCGTGGTTGAGAAAACGTCTTGCAGCGTTGTCTCGTGGATCGGCCCGGTGATGTCGCGCAAATTGCCGTTATACTCGCCAAACAAGCCTTCGCTGGTGCCGTAGGCGATACAGGTTGCGCCCTCATGTGTTGACCAGGCGTGGGATGCGCGACATAAACCATCCACAACCTGCGTCGTGCGTGACCGCCAGCCGCCGATAGGCTGCGCCCTACCCTGCCAGCCGCGCATGCGGTTGCCAGCGACATAGCCTCCCTCGTTCGCCAGCGCGGTATCATTGGTGTTGATGCCCGGCTTTAGTTCGAGCTTAACAAGCGGCATGGGCTACTTCCCCGGCGTGTAAACTGCGGTGATCGGTCCTTTGTGTTCCTTCACCGGGTAGAGCTTGGATTGAGCGACAATCTCGGCCGTGCCGAAGTCGGTGCCGCGTCCCTTGTCGTATTCCGCCTGAATGGATTCCTGATTGGCGCGGCGCTCGGCAAGAACGTCGTCTATACGCGCCTGAACGGCACCAGCGCCCTCATTGGCAGGCGCAGCAGCTCTCATCTGAGCAACGATCTCGTCGTCACTCAGCACAATTTTAGAATGTCGCATGGGTTACCAGCCGAAGTTGGTTCGCTGATGGGTTGGCGTGTACGTGCCAGTGCCGCGCTGTGTCTGAGGATCGTAGACGCCTTGCGCCCAATCCATATCAACGCCTTCGATCTGGCCGGGGCCAGCATAGGGGTTGCTCATGCCGGTGATCGTGTTGAACCCGGCATTGGCATAGTCTTCAGACATCAGGCCGTTTTCTTGGTTGCCGCCTTGCATCCAGTCATAGGCCTGCTGCTGGCGCGTTTGGTTCTCGAACATCGGGGTCATCTTGTCCCACTCCGCGTTGAGCGCAGAGAAGTTTGGCGTATAGCCCGCGCTGCCCGGCGTCACATTAACCGCGCGGTTTTCGCCAAATCCATGCTTGGCAAAATGGTCAAGCCCGCTTGAAAACTGACCACCGGAAACAGCCGCCGCAACGTCAGGATTTAGCTGGAGGTACTTGGCTTCATCAAAGTTTGTGCCTTGGCGACCCTCCCCGGCACCGTGAGCGCCGTAGTGATAGGCACCCACCGGATTGGCAGGGAAAGCACCGCCCCAACTCGACGGATCTGCAACATCCGGGTTGGCAGCAAGATACCCGGCGTTGTCGAACGTCTGTGCTCTTGGCGCGGCAGCGGGACGAGCTCTTGCTGCCTCGGCTGCCCGGCGCTTCTCCCAATCCGACATCCATTGCTGCTGATCCGGCAAAAGGGAGACAGTCTCGCTTTCCGGGGCTTCCGTCCGCATGGGATGCGTGAAGCCAAGTCGTCCCAAGCCAAAGCCGCCAAAGACCATGGTGAAGCTCCTGTTAACTTTTGCGAGATCAGGGACGCGGGAGGGATACAGCTCATAAGAAAAACCCGGCGCGAAGGCCGGGTTTCCGAGGTTGTATTACTAGGCTCGAAGCTAATAAACCGGGTCCGAAGTAGCCTCGTTATGAGCATCCTTAAGCTGCCCGATCAAGGTGACGATGCTTCCGGTGTATTCGGTGTTGATGTCATCGAAGGCGGAGGCAAGATCGGCCCAGTAGGTGCTGTCATTTTCACCAAGAGTGTCGGCGTGACTGACGATCTGGTCGAGGACGACGGTAAAGGTGTCGGCCTTCAGTTCATCCGCGCGTGCGGTTGCTTCCGGATCGTCGGCATTCGACCAGAAGTTGATGATAGTGTCGCGGTCGAGATCAAGGTCACGGATCAAGTCCTCGAAGGTTGCGGCAAATCCCTCTCCTTGGGCTACTTGCGCCCCTGCAATGAAATCAGCCTTGTTCTGCTCCATCTCGATATGGAGGCCGATGACCTCCCTCAAATCACCAACATCAGAGAAGTAGCCAAGCTTCTCGATGGTCTCGATGACGCCAAGCGCAACCGCCTTTTCGCGTCCGCCATTGTCCGGGAAGGCAGTGCCTTCCAGGAGTGCGGCGAAGTCAGGGTCGGTCTTGATGGCTGCAAGGACTGTGGCTTCATCATCGGCAGTATTGACCGAACGCAGGAACGCGACATCGTCGTCGGCTGCAGCGTGCGCTTCGTAGAGCTTGTTGACCAAGGTGACGATGCTGCCGCTGTAGTTGCCGCGTACATCCTGGAACTCTTCAAAGATCTTCGTGGCCTCGGTCGGATCGCCAAATGCTTCCGCGAGTTTGGTCAGCGCGACGGTGTAGAGCTCTTCCTCGAGAGCATCGACCCGCAGGTGACCGGCTTCGGAGTCGGTCTGCGTTGCCAGCGTGGTGTAGTAGTCGATGATGCCTGCGCGGTCGCTTGCCAAATTGGTTACCAGATCAACGAACGTCTCGAGATCTTCGGTCGAGTAAAGACCCTGCAGCGCCGCCTGCTTGTTCAGCTCAGTCTGTATATGCTTCGCGACAGCTGCTTTAATGCCATCGACAGTGGTAAAATCACCGAAGAGATTTCGCACCTCCTGAACGCCCATGCCGACTGCGTTAATGCGCCCGCCTTCATTAGGCAGGTTTTTGAGGCTCTCGGTCACGCCAAGCGCGACCTCGTGCTCGCGGATCAAGGCAATGAAGTCGGTGTAGGACTTCGCTTTGTTGAACTCCAGCACAATAGGATCCGGTGTCGGCGTGCCACCACCACCGCCGCCACCACCACCCTCGCCCGGCTCAGGCTCAGGCTCTGGCTCCGGCTGCTGGAAGTTTGGTGGCAGCACATCCGGCGCTTCCACCCCGGGCGGCACAACCAGCTTTTCCTCACCTGCCGGGACGAAATCAGCCGGAAGGGGGGTGTTGCTTGGAACAGTATACCCGGCTGGCGGGCTGTAGGTCGGCAGGAACGGAGCGACCTCAGCCACCCGCGACATCAGCGCGCTGTAATCGCCATCCTGAATTGCCGCTAGTGCTTTCGGATCGCTGGCGAACTGCTCAAGGCTGATGCCATTGCCAAGGTCACGCTCTTCGGCAAATCCATGATTGATGAAGTGATCGAACGCGGTCGTGTGTCCAGCGCGAACAGCAGCTGCAACGTCGGGGTTTGCGTCGAGATAACCCTTTAGGTCAAAGAACGGCGCTGTGTTGCGAATCTCATTCTGACCGTAAAGCAGGAAGTGCTCGAACGGCGAAGAGAACGCGCCAGCCTCAATAGCCGCTGCAACATCCGGGTTGTTTCGCAGATAAACTGACGGGTCAAAGAAAACAGACGGACTCCGCGCTTCGTTCTGTCCGAATGACATGAAGTGGTCAAACGCGTTAACAAGCCCGCCTTGTACAGCCTCAGCTACATCTGGGTTAGCCCGCAGATAAAGCACCGGGTCGAAGAACGGCGACGGAGCTCTATTCTCGAACTTCCCATATAGCTCGAAGTGCTCTTGCGCTGACATTAACCCTGCCGCAACTGCTATCGCTACGTCCGGGTTCATCTGTAGATAAAATGACTCGTTGAACAAAATTTCCTCCCACCGTGTCCAGTTCGTGCTGGAAAATAGCTCGCAACCCGACGACGGTCAATGCAACGAAGCAAACTGACCTTGCTTGAATACTTTCACCAGAATCGCCATGACTCCGATGCGATCACATAAATCTTGATTACAATCACATATACCTAGAAGTGACTGAGTATTATAGAGCAACAACCCCAAGACCGACCGGACGTTTTTGAACAGGCGGGACGCGGCTCTAATACTGATAGCTCCTAAGAGCTACATCTCTGGCGGCTGGTGTGCTTATTCCAAATTTATTCAATCCTACTCTCACCCCATCTGCGGATACTTTGGCACGCATCCTGCTTACTGGGAGGGATATACGATCTTGGCGGTCCTCGTGACTACAAGTCCGCCGCCGCAAGCCATGCTGTGTTGATATCCTCGGCAGACATACCAAGTGCAGAACCAACCTGCCCAATCAGCGGATGTTCGCGCTCGAACTGAGAGGCGTACTCCCACTCCACGCGGGCGACTTCCCGGCCGGCTTCGTCAGGGATTCCATCAATGGCTGCGTCAACGTCAGCTAGAGAAACGCCTGCACCGATCAGGCCGAGGCGCAATTGCCGAGCAGTCAGCGGTTCATAGACTGGCTCCAGAGGAGGTAGCTCCGTAACCGTCCAGTTCTCGCTATCCCAACCAAGCTGATGCGTGGCCGGATCGAAGGCCGGCTTTGCCGGGGCTTCGACGTAGCCCGCGTCCGCTATCTCAGCCGGAGTGAACGTTGCCGGATCGGTTCGGGTAGCGCCGCTGGAGAGGATGATGCGGAAGGGTAGAGGTGCGGGATAGGAGCCGTTGAGGGAGTAGAGGGTCATGCTAGTATCTCCAGAGCTATATTCGGCCCAGACGTTTCCCAAAGGGCGGAACCTGATGCCTCCATATAGAAATTCGCTAGTTCAGACGTTGGCGTGAACGCGACCATGGGCACGGTGTTTGCTAGCCAAGCGAACCCGGCGGCTCTAAGCCCCGAGGCTCTGTAGAATCCAAATACTAAGAAAGACCCCTCGGATATGGACGCAGGTTTGATTATAGGCGACTGCCCGGTCCCTGTTGCATTTGTTGTGAAATTTCCTATGCCTGACACGCCGCGCAGGACAAGAACCGCTCCAATGCTCATTGCGGGGGCTGGAGTGAAATTAGTCTCTGTCCCATCCGATAATTTATAAAATGCCGCCATCTTTGCTGATGACATTTCTGCGGTTGCGATAACGGTGTAGCCCGGAGGGGGGCCAGGAACTGGGTACGAAGACCCCGCCTGTGTCTGAGACGCAAAGCCTAGAATAAGATCACCCGGCTGAATATCTATGTGTGAGATATCAAGACTGGATGTTGACCCCTGCGCATATCCGACAAAATCCAAGATACCCCCACGCGCCACTCCTTTATCACTCAACCTCGAAAGGCCGCCGACTCGCTTGAACCTGCTCATGTCAGCCCTCGATCACTGCGACGGTGATTGCCGCGTTGCTGTCCGCAGACGCGCGAGCCCGGATCTTATCACCCGGCTTCAGGATCATGCCGCCAGCCTGCACGGAGAGCCCGTCCCCTACAGCGACCGGTGAATTGGAGCAGAACGGTATCTCAAGGTTGCTCGCACTGGCGTTCGACCAGACGACAGTAACGTCCACCTCATTTTCCGCATGGGTGTTCGCCACCTGGATCAGACTGATCTTTGCCCCTCCAGCTGGGGCGGTGTAGATGTCGGCCAGCGTCGTCGTCAGCATTACACCTGCATTGTTGTCAGTGCTCATATCTCAATCCTCAGCAGGTCACAGCGAGCCAGAATGCGGTGTTCTTGAACTCATCTACGATGGCTCCGGCGTTCTGAACGTCCGCTATGTTGTCGGCCACCAGATCGACGCTCGTGATGTTCGCGGCTACCGTGTTCACATTCGCGATGTTCTCGGCCACGGTAACGACGTTGCTTTCATTCGCTGCTACAGCGACAATCTCGTCCGCAATAGCTGCAACCGTTCCAAGCGATGAAGAAGCAGCGAGCGTGTCAATGTAGCCCTTCGTTGCCGCATCTGCCGGATCGGTAGGAGCACCGAGATTGATGGCCTTCTTGCCGTTGAGGTCGAGCGCCGCGTCGGGCTTCGTGAATTCGTTCAGTGGGCGGCTGTCGATCTCGCCCTTGGCGTCATCAACGTATTGCTTGGTCACAGCATCGTCGTCGCCCGTTGGTGCTGCCAGATTGACGATCTTCTTGCCGTTGAAGTCTACGTCAGCTTCCGGCTTGCGAATACGATCGAGCGGAACGTCGAAGGTGGAAGCCGTTGCGCCATCCGTGGTCCAGATAACGCAGGAGCCCGCACGAACCGTTGAGCCCGTCCCGCCTTCCGGCTTGATCTCAACATCAGCCGCACACGCATTGTAGACGAGATAGAACCGATCAACGCTCTTGACGGTGACTGTATGTCCGCCTGCCCCAATTAATGGCAGCAGAGTGCGGCGCACCTGGTTCTCAAGCCCATCGTCGGCCGAGAGCGTCACGTCTGCATCAACGGTGATCGGCTCATAGGCCACCGTATCGTCCATTAGGCGGATGACGGCGTTGTTAAGCTCGGTTCCCCACGTCTCAGGATTTGACGCATAGGCCTGCAGGATCAGCCCCAGCCGGTCGGTAAAAGTCGCATCTGTCATGGGATTACCCGGTGTAGATGTTGAAGCCACCGCGACCGGCGAGCGCGGGATCTGCGGTCAAAGGTGCAACCGCAATCGAGCGGGCTTCAAGCCAGCCGATCTTTGCGATTGCGTCATCAAGAATGGCCTTCCACGGTGCGGCCTCTGCCGTGTCGCGCATGAACACCCCGCCCCAGACAAGCGCAGCGGCGAGATAGGCGTCCGGGTAGTGTGTCAGCAGCCAATTGGTCGGCTCTGCGTCAGACAGCGCGAACGACTTGCGGTAGCGGAAGGTAAAACTGTGGTTCTGATCGCAGGGAGCGTTAAGCTCGATATTGGTGCCGTTGATCGCCCATTCGGTCGGCTCGGAATTGCTCGATCGCACCTTCATCTGGCCTGCCACGCCGGGGCGCACACAGCGCGGCTCGCCATAGGTGGTCAGATGAAGCGCAAAGGGCTCCACGAAATCAGCAGGTAGAGGAATGAGGCGCGAGCCGGTCGCTCCGATCAGCGGCGTATCAACTTCCATCACGCGCAAAGGCAGTTCGCGGTTTAGCGCGCTCTCGCCCAGGCTGATGAAGGTCGGAACCGTGTCCTCATATTCCGTGTCACCGCCGCGCATCGCGAATTTGGTGACCTCAGCCTTGAGGCGGTTGTAATCCCACGTCATCGGGAGATTGCCTCCCGGTAATCGGCAACCATCTTGCCGAAGGATTTGCGGCGGTCGAGTTCAATGCCTTGGCTAGCAGCAAAGCGATCAAGCGCGCCCTTGTTCTGAGAGGCGATGATCTTGTCCAGCTCATCCACCGCCTGATTGACGGCTGGCGTCTGCCATTTGTTGGGATGATCCGCCCAGCCCTGCGGCAATTCTTCCCCAGACGCGAGTTGAAACAGCTGAGCCTTGCCGTCTGCGGCGTAGCCCCACGTTGGAATGAGTTCGGCCATAGCGCACCCCGCAAATGAAAAGTGGGGCCGAAGCCCCACTCTCTCGTTGATCAATTGAAGGCGTAGCGCGTCGCCAGCTGCGGTCGGACCGTTGCCGAGCCGAAGAGCACATCAACACGGCAAGGCAGATTGTCGTTATTGATGTCGTACTGGCGGATGATGCGCAGCGAGATGCCGTCCAGAACCTGACGGGAAGCGAAGTCCACGCCCTTAGGCATCACAAGGTCAGCCGTGGCAAAGGCGAAGGCGTCTTCGGTGTAGCCAAGCGAGATGCCATGCGTGGTGGACGCCGTACCAGCGAAGGTGATCGCCGCATTGTCCGCCGGAGCAGCAGTGACGTTCTGCTTTGCACCAGTCGTGATGATGGCAGGCGAGATGCTGATCGAGGTTGCGGCGGCTGCTGCATCCTCAGTGACGACGAACTGCTGCAGAGTTGCAGTCGGCTTCTTGGTTTCCGGATGGACGCGGTAAACACCGGCGATGGTGAAAACCGTGCCCTTGGTGATAGCGCCAGTGCCGCCGTCCACGGTGAGCGTGGAGCCGGCTTGGGATGCGCCATTGATCAGGTAGCCAGCGCCTGCACCATTGGTGTGTGCTGGCATCAGCGTGTTTTCCATGAAGTCGAAGCCAGCGGCGCGGCCGATATAGCCGTCACGGTACTGCTTCGAAATCTCCTTGGTGTCGTTGAACAGCCCCTTGAGGTTGTCCACGAGGTCCACGTTGTCCTGAGTGTTCAGGTTCGCGGTCAGGCCCATCGGCGGGGCAAGGTTGTCCACGAGGATCTTGCGACCGTCGAGGATTTTCTTGAACGTTGCCGCATTGCCGATATCCGTCACCTGATTGTAGATGTCGGCATAGCGGGCTGCGAGAACGGTCGATTCAACGTTCGATGCGAGAACGTTCATTGCCGGTTCGATGATGCGCTTGGAGAAGTCGTCCAGCGAGAGGGTCAGGTCGGCGGACGAGAAGTTCATGCCGACATGCTTCTGATGCGAGACCTTCAGATCGACGCTTTCTTCCGCAGTGTCCTGAGTTGCGAGCGTCTTGCCATCGGTGACGACATACTGGTTCGGCAGGCGGATTTTCAGCGTATCGCCGATCTTCGCGCCGTCCTTGGCGAAGCGGTCATCGTAATCCCGGGTGATCGAGCCGATGAAGTTCAGCTTCTGGTGAAGAATGCGCAGGGCCTCACGGGTCACCTGCGTTGGGGTGAGCAAAGTGTTTGCCATGGTGTGGAGTTCCTTGTGCCGGCGCTAGGGCCGCTCGGATTGGGTCACGCGCGTTTGCGCAGTTGTTCGTTTCGCCTGCGAACCCATTCATCCGCTGACAGGCTGTCATCGAGACCGCGTGGAGCAGCGGCTTTGCGTCCGCCCACCTTGGTCAGTGGCTTGGCCTGTTCGGTCTTGGGTTGGGCTGCTTTCCTCGCTGCCATCAGCTTGTCGAACTGCATGGCCTTGTGAAGAAGCTTGAAAGCGCGGGGATCGGACGTGGCGTTGAACAGTTCCTCTTGGGTGTACCCCTGCGCTTCTGCGAAGATGCGTACTTCACCCGCGAGCTGTTCATTCCAGCCCTTGATGTCCCTCTGAAGCACCCTGAGTGTCTCAGCTGCTGCCCGTTCACGAGCAAGCCGCTGTTCTTCTGCCTGGCGCCTCTGTTGCTGCTCGGCCATCGACCGGGCTTCGTGCTCCTGACGCTGCAGGTTGCCAGCGAGTTGCTGCCGCTGGTCCTTTAGCAACTGGTATTCACGGAAAGCCTGCTGGGCCTGGAATAGGTCTTGCTGTTCGTAGGCGTTCCAATCGATCTTCGCGAATGCTTCCAGACGCTGATCGATGTTCGCCAGCTGCGCATAGCCTTGCAGGTTCTGGCGGATCATCTGGGAGTGCTGGGCCACCATTTCGCGTTCCCGCTGGATCGCTTCGTGGTCCTGTTCCAGTGCCCGTTTATGCTCCGCGACTTCCTGTGTCTTGCGCGTGTAGTCAGCCTGCATCATCATGAGCGGCTTGAGGTCCTTGTGGACCTTGTACTTCTTCCCGCCTACTTCGAGTTCTTCCGTTTCCTCTTGCGAGACAGGATCCTCGTCGTCTGCGTCTTCCTCGTCGCCCTGATCGGCGTCGGTGTCACCATCGCCCTCAAGTTCAGGATCATCGTCGTGAACCGCTTCAAGGTTCTCGTCGTGCTCCACTTCGTCACTTGCCGTCCCATCGTCCGGTGTTACGAAATCGAGTTCGGCGTCCTGATCGTTGCTCATTATTCACTCCTTGCCGGTTGGTGAATGGGGATGGAGCGCCACTGACGTGGGCGCATACGAAAAGAGGCCCCGGTGTGGAGCCTCTGATCTGGAATGTTCCGTTGGTTAGAAGTCGCGGCGCGGTCGGTGCGCGTGGATGATGCTCTGCGGCACAATCGGGTCAGGCGTTGCGACCTGCATTGCCCGCGCGTTGGCGAGGTTTGCGTTTGCAATTTCGTGTTCGGCCTTGGCGTTGAGGCTGTTGGCCTTCGCCTCAGCAACGATCTGGTCGGCGTAAGGGAATGACACTTGCGTTGGCGAGTGGCCCATATCAGCCAGCACGTCCATGCGCTTGGTCTCTGCGTCGAGCCGCTTAGTTTCAGCGTTGAACGCGTCCACCTGAACCTTCTTCGCTTTTGCCTCGTCCTCAGACTCAAGCTTGAGAATGTAAGCCTGCATCTGATCCATGAGGCGCTGCTGACCAGCGATCGTCTGCTTGCCTTCCTCGATCATCTGCTCGACCTCAGGCGGCAATCTGCCCTCCTGCAACTGCGGCGGGAGCATCGCCTTGAGACGGCGTGCAATCTCGTCCGCACCAGGCCAATCAAGGTTCTTGGCGACCAGATCACCGATCAGCGGAGCAACGGTCGGGTTCATCCGCATCATCTCGATCATCTGAGAGGCAGCTTCCTGACGCTGCGTGCCGTAGGACGGGCCAGCGGTGACAGTCAGGTCATACTTGCCGATGCCAAGGTCAAACACACGCATCTTTGGCTGCTCAATCGGAGCGCCGCTCATCGGGTCCATGACGGGATTGCCCATCGGATCAAGCACCGGCTCCATGATCGGCCGGCCATGCGGGCCCATCTGCGGAACAGGCTGCTTGAGCTTGGCAAGCGTCGGTGAACCGTCCTCACCCAGCGTGCGAACGATACGCTCCGAATTGTAGACCTTCGGGATCAGATCAATGATGACGCGCCCCGCATGACGGATCGCGCGAGACATGTTGTCCTGGAAATGGAAATTCGTGACATCGCCCTGGCGCTCGCGAGCAATGATCGCCTTTCCAGACGTTTCGTTCGAGCGCGCCCCCATGGATGGATCAAAGATGCCCATGATCGCCTTGAGGTCATCAGCGGCGTTCATAGCCTCTTGCAGGGCACCAGCTGCAGCACCTGTATCGAGCGGCTGACGCTGCGGCGGCTGTGCACCTGCAACCACGTCATACTCGAGATATGGGTGGCTTACCTTGTTCGCTGTGGCCCAATTTCGAGCGTCAGACTTGAACGCACCTTTCGGGCCAATAAACGGAACCTTTGGCGCAAGAGCGACGAGCTCGGTCGCTGCAGAGCGCCAATAATTGTACATGCGCTGAGCGTCTTTCGAGGACCGGATCAGCGACAGGAAATGGCGCTTGCCCTCCTCATTCACCTCATCGCCATAAACCGGGATGATTGGAATGTACTTGCCTGGCCACTCTTCCTCTTTCAGCACTTCCTTGCCGTTGAGCAGGTAGCGCTTGACCTTGTGGGCCATCACCTCGCGCTCACCGACAACGCTGATGTTTTCGACCATCAGGAACGGCGCTGCCTCATCGAAGGATGAAGCGTCCATCACGCGGCCGTCCGAAAGCTGCAGGATCTTCTTGGCTTCCTGCGTGCGACGCCAGTATTTGGCGATCAGCACACGCTCGCGACTGAACCACTCGGACGATTGCTCGTCACATTCCCAATCGATCTCATCCGCGCCGGGGAATAGACGCTTGAAATCATCCGTTGCGAGCCATTCCGTCTCGAACGCCGTATTCCAGTCCGATGAATCGGCCTCCGTCGAGTTTGGATCGCCATAGATCGAAAACGGGTTGGCAACGCGCTTGATCAGGATATCCAGATCGAACGTGTCATCGTATGCGTAGTCGATATCAACGGTGAAGTAGCCCCAGCCCATCGTCACCGCGCTCTCAGTCGCAGTGTCATAGGCAACGTCCGCATTGGACGTGTATTCGATGTTGCGGATCAGGCCATTGATGATCTCGGCGGTCTCAACATCAGCTTCGCTGTCTGCCGGATGAACCTTGATCGTCGGCTTCATCTGCCGTGCCTCGTTCACCACCTGGCGAATGAAGGTTGGCAGACGGTTGATCGTCAACATCGGACGCTGATCAAAATCGCGCTGCTGCTTAATCTCTTCCGGCCATTGCTTGCCTAGACGGGCAAAGCGCAGATCATCAAGCGCAGCAACGCGATTTTCGTTCTCAGCCTCGCGTGCGGCGTCGAACGCATCCTGCGCTTCTTTGAGAAGATCATCGCTCATTCATGAACCTCGGAGGATCAGCCCATCCAGCCGCCAGCCCCGCCGCCGCGATAGTCGCGCTCGGCAGAGTTGCGGTAGTCCTGCGCTTTGACCGCAACAGGCTCTGCAAAGGTGAGTGCGATCGCGTCCCAATCGTCCGGGGATCTGAGACCACGCGCTCGCATATGCTCTTTCGATTCCAGCAACAGACGCTGGTTTGCGTCGTAGTGATAACCCGGTCCGCACGCATCAGCTTGGAGCGCATCAACGTCCGGGATATCGGCCCCGCTAGGCTCATCAAGCCAGTCTCGCGACCGTTCCCACATCTCTGCACGCCTATTGCGCGGGCCAGGCATCTTGGAGCCATCCGTCAAGTAGCGAACAGGCTCTTGCGGCTCAGATGCGAAGTTGATGGCCTTGCAGATAGAGGCGTATGGCTCGCCCCAGCTTCGGAGAATGTCGTACACCCCCGCGCCGAGACCGCCCACGTCGATGAAAACAGCGTCTGGCTTGTCGGTGTCGATGACCTGCCGGATCCAGTTTGCCCCAGCGACGATATCGATCTTCGCCTTGCTCTCTGTTTTCAGGACCTTCCGGCCCTGCCGCCATGCAAGTGAGAACCGGTCATCGCCAAAGCGAGCCGGATCAGCACCGATGATGAGCGGGCCAATTCCTTCACACGTTGCCTTACGCGCCCGAAGCACCGCCTCAGGCTTGATGAAACTGTCATGCCCGGTGATTTGAAATGCTTCTGCCGCCGTCGCAGGGTATTCCTGCTTGAACAGCAACGGATCTTTCAATTCATGGATCTTGGCACGTCGCCAGACCATGTGTTCAAGGCTGATGCCGTGTATCTCTTGATACTCAGCCTCTTCCGCTTCGAGAACGAAATCCGGTGGAACGGGACGTTTGTATTCTTCCTGCCAGAACCACGGAATGAATATTGCTTCGTAATCGCCTAGCCCGGCTTCCGCCATCTGCCAGCGTTCGTGGAACTCACCACCGACGCCGTTGGCAGTTGATTCAAGGACAATCTCCGTCCCCGGTAGATCAGGGATAGCCTGGACAACACCGGTGAAGTGCGTTGCCGCGTTTGGCCAGAAAGCAACCTCCGAACCGTGGAAGAGCTGGATCGTCTGCGATCGACCTACCGCCTTCGTTCCCGCCGTGCCGACCGCGTATCCGCTTTCAAGCCGGTCGAAAAATAGCTCCTTCGCATTGGATGCGCCGGTGCTCGGCTTGACCAGAGCAGGACAATGCTCGTGATACCGCGCCACCATCCCGAAGAGGTTATCGGTCGCGGCCTGCTCATGCGTCAGGATGAAAACCCGCAAGCCCTTATTGTGTGATACTTGATGGTAGAACCGCGCACCCAGATATGTCGAAACGCCCTGCTGTCGGCCCTTTAGGATGAGAGCCCTGACCTTCCCTGTGCGCTGCCGCTGCTCTTCGAGGCGCTCGTGAAGATACCTCTGCGCTGCGTTGAGCCGGAATGAGATGATCTTGCCGCCCTTGGAGCGGATCTTCATGCATTTTTCGGCGTAGTGCAGCAGGTCGTCGCGAAGTCGCCTCCGGATCGCTAGCTCGCGCTCACTCAAGCTGCTCAAGTGCGTCCTCGTGCGATACGGTCACGTGCGTCTCACGGCGCTCGGTGTAATCGTCACGGAACCGAGCTTCGACCGACTTACGCCAAACAGCGGCATTGAAGCCTTGCAGGGTAAGGCCCAGTTGCCCTTGGTCTTCCCACCAAGCTTGGCAATGGACCATCGCGCGATTGAGCGCTTCTAGAAACTCGGGATTTACCTCGGCCCAATTGTCGATGGTCTGGCGGCTTACATCAAAGTGCGCAGCCATCTGAGCCTTGCTCTTGCCGATCTTTCCGAGCTCTACGACTGTATCGCAGAACTCCGGACGATACCTCGTCGGCCTTCCGCCCTTGGACCGTTGGGGCTTGTCAGCCATGGCAGTTCCTTTCGGATTGTTGCCGGAATGTGATTGATGCCCCTAGCGGGAACGAGGCCACCGGAAGTTTTCATCAGCGATGATATCGGTGGGGCTCTTCTTCTTGCCCTTAGCCGCTTCGGTCTGCTCGGCTTGTGCTGGCTCTTGAGGGCCTGCGATAAGCTGCTGCACAGCCGGGGGAAGTTCCTGAGCCGGTGGGGCGGTGAAGGCACCTAGCAGCGCCTGGAATGCATCTGGCATCATCTGCTGCGCCTGTGCGCGCTGATCTGCCATGTTGTGGTGCTGGTTCGGAAGGTTGGGGTTGGTGTAGTCGCTGAACACGCCCGGCATGGAATTGATGCCAACAGCTGCTCGACGGCCCATGTCCTGACTGACGCTCTGAGGCATCGAGCCTAGAAGGCGAGCCGTGTATTCGTTGGAGGCGAGAATGTTGCGCCGAATGCCGTCCATGCCAACGGCTTCGTGGATCGGGCCAAGCTGGCTGTTTGGCTGGTACTCCGGCATGCGGCCCAGCAGATCCTGATAGGCGTGCGCATTGTCGTAAGTCGGGGAAGCCTGCGTGTTGTCGTAGCTATCCCAGAAAGGCATGAAAGGGTTGGGCGTCTGGTTCATGGCTTTGCTGCAGCCTCGATTTCATCTGCGAAGAACCAGCGATCAGCCACCCGCACGATAGGCTTGCCATCAGCAGTGACAGATACGCCATCGACCTTGCCAGCCGTACCGGAAGGCTTGTGAGTGACAGGCATGTTGATCATTGGATGGTCCTTCGCTTTACGCAGGTGACGGCGGCGCAGCGTCCGACGGAGAGTCGTTTCTTGCCTGAAATCACTGGTTGGTGGATACTGGCCCGGCGCATCCTTCACTGTTTAGGTGAGAATCCATGACGCCAGATCAGTTCAAAGCCCGCCTTGATTACCTTCACGTCTCACAGTCAGGCTTCGCTAAACTCGTCTATGTCCACCGGAACACCGTGTCGAAGTGGGCTACTGGCCAAGCCAAGATACCTGGGCCAGTGATTGCCTATCTTGATCTAGCAGATGGCGTAATGGCGCTGACGAAGCAGGTTTCGGTCGGCGGATGACTGCAGCCGGAGATCAACCTGGCTGGCCCCTTGGTTGGATTAGGTAAGGCCGCCCCAGTATTCACTGCAAACCCGGTTGGTTGGTACACCTAATCGGCCGTCTTGCCCTTTGCAAACTCTTGCGCGAACTTCTCATTACGCGAGTTTGGGAGGATAGGCATGGGACCAACCGAGATATTCGGATACGCAATGGTCTTGATAGACCTATTCGACAAGCAATCGCGCGCTGAAGCAGTGCTACTTTCCATCAAAAAGCTACTTCTCAAACTCAAACAGAGAGCGCCGATACGGACTCTGTTTGGGTTCTACGGCTTCTTCGGGGGCGCCTTCTTAATCGTAAAAAGGATGTACCCTCAGGCGCTTTCATCTACTGATCCGGCGCAGGACGCAACTCCGCTGATAATCATGGCTATCTTGGCGCTGCCGCTGCTTGCTGTGATGCTCTTCGCCTTGATCCACATGGCTCACGGAGCGCTTGCTGTACTTAACAGGCATCCAAAAGGAATACTGGGCTCCGTCGGACTGATTTTGACTGTCGCACCTGACTTGGTCAGGCTGGTATATTGAGGGAGCAAACGACCCGGACTGCCTTGAACTTGGTCAGAACGGGCCGGCCTTACTCCGTCTTTGGTTTATTACCGGCGGCGACTGCAGCTGTCAGCCGTAAACCACTACCACTTATGAGTAGATTGCAATTATAGGAGACCACACCATAGCGTAACCTGCGGATTTCTTAAGGACCAAGTAATGGCTACTTGTCGAAGCTGCAGGCATACTTTTAACACTCCGGGTGCGACATGCCCGAACTGCGACGCGCCCATCCCATACCTGTTGCAGAACACGGGCGTCAGCAATGGAGCAACCCTCATCGGTTTCCTGGCTAGCGGAATTGTTGTCTTTATTCTGCAGCCCCCATTTCCTCTTACAACATGGGCGCTGGGTGGCATCGTCCTCACTTATGCATGGGTCGGGTTTAGGAAAACGCAAGACAAGAAGACAACGAATTGAGGGATAAGAGATGTCTGCCAGCGGATGGTTGGGCTTTGCAGTGATTGCGGGCGGCCTAGCGGTGACAAACCCCACCGTTGAGGAGATCGAGCTGGAACTGCGTCAGCAAGTAATAATGGCCATAACATCATCATCGATCTCGGCGAATGATGATGCTGCGACAACGATATTAATGGGAATGTGCAAGTTTTCTGCCGAAGAATGCTACAACGTACTACGGATGACAATGCGGCTACAAATGAACGACTACTTAATCGGCAAAGCAGTTGTCATCCACGCAGCCGACGGGTCACCCACCAACTGCGTGGGTGCAGTTAAGCGCCTCTGGTGCCCGAAGTTCCTGAATTCCACAAAATAGCATGCGCGACACCCATCGCCTTGCAAACTGCCCCGGCTTCACGCGGAGCTTGTCTCGGATGCGCCTTGCTCGTTTGAGCTCCATTGTAGCCTTGCATTAGGAATGCCGCTGGTCCCGCTATTGGCCAAGGAGCTGATGGAGTGTGTCGGGGGCGGCAAACGAAAAACCCGCCCAGAGGCGCATCGTGGAGAGGCGTGGCGGGTGCTGTTGTCGGTCACGCCTTAACGGCGCAAATCACTTACAATTGTCGAAATTTAGGTGATTCTGCCCTTTGCTGGTTACCATGTCAATACCGCGTGAAGCCAATCCCCAATGGGCAGCGAGGCAGTCCAGATAGGTGCGCAGGTTGTCGGCCATAGTGAGACGCTGGCGCTTCGTTTCCGTCAGTTCTGATATCGCGCGCCCTTCACCGCAGATGTATCCGACAAGCCGCCACGCATAGAGGCCGTGCGCCTTGGTTAGCGCCTCGTAGGCCTTGGCAAGTTTCCTCCCTGCGTCGATCTGATGATCACTTACCGGATCGGGGAAGCGTCCTCCATCCACGAATTCCCGACTGTAATCGATAGCGCGAGCGCCTTTGCCTCCGATAGCCTCGAATAGCCTGCGGAAAAGCTCTGCCGCTTCGTACTGGCATTCATCAATAGCCTTCTTGGCGCGCAATGAAACAATGGCGCTTTCACGCAAGTTCACAGTCGGTTGGATATACCTTGGTGCCCATTTTTCCCCATCGTTGGCTGGTGTCCAGCTTGGGTTCTCGTGCCTCATGGTGCCTGTCTCGATATGCTGAGATTGGAAACTCTCAGGCTTCCTTGCTGCCCTTGCCATGTGTGTATGCCTCGCCGCTTGTTGCGCCAAAAGCCCCAGCCGTGGTAGCTTTGGGGAAGCCTTCAATTGAGTGATTTGCAGCCGTTCCCGCCCGCCAGCGGGGCGGCTGTGTTTAGCGGCTCATTTCCTTCTCAACCTTCCGGCCAAGCGTGGTGATCGATGCAAGCTCCTTGCCCGCCATCTCCTCCAGGCGCTGTAGCTGGACGCGCGCAGAATTGATCATGTTGGCAAGTTCGGTCTTAACCGGCGCGATCATCGCCAGATACTCCTCCATGTCGGCGCTATGGCCGCCCGCGAATTGCAGCACGTTCTCGCGAATGTCCTCGACCCACGCGCGAGGCACGCCCAGATCGTCAGCGACCTTCTTGTCCGACCAGCCCGAGCCGTAGCGGTCGCCATCGTGAACGTCCCTGATCTTGTCCATGATGATCAGCCGCTCGTCGCGGGTCATTTCGCGCGGTTTGTCCTTAACTGCAGCTGCTTCCATCGGGACCACCTTCAAATCGGGCTTAGGTTTCCTTCCAGCGCACGCACCGCACACATCGGCAGCGGGACCATTGCCGACCGTCCACCCCTTCCTTTTGAAGTAAACGTCATCGTTCAATCCTGTGTCAGTGTGGTAGGCGACGGACTGGCATTTGTTGCATTCGATTTTTGCTGCAGGCACGCGCTTGTCGCCCATCTGGATAGTCTCGCGGGGGAACCGGCGTGCGGTCTTGCTATCTCTGCTCAACCTGATCCTCATTCGCTGCTTTCATCAGATCCACCCAGCATGCCGAAGCCGCCCTGCCCTGCGCGTATTCCAGAGCCAGCTTATCCACGGCCTTCGTGATGGCTTGCTGGCGCTTCTTTTTGGCTCCCATGATTTGGCGCAATCGGCCATGGTCGCGCTTTTGTGCCTTCGCCATACTGTCCCTCGTTGCCGCTTAGTCGTGCTGTATGCTGATCTCAGTGCGCACTGGAACCATCTGACCGCCCTTGCGCTGAAACGTCGTGATGCGCTTGGCAGGCGCGACACGGCAGCCATTTAGGAAGGCGCAGACAATGGCCGCATCCACCTCACCATCGTAAAGGGTATCGTCTACCCTTCGGCCATCCGGGCGCACGATGACGAAGCCGGTCGTAACCTGGGTTCTGCTCATGCCTTGGCCCTTTTCTTCAAGACGATGTCGTAACCAAGGACTTGAGCAATCTCTTCCAGATCCAGGATATTCGGCGATCGCTTCCCTTGCTTCCAACAGGACAGTGTCGCGTAGTGCAATTTGGCGTGATACGCGGCCTCGCGATATGTCAGTCCTGAGGCGTCTATCGCATCGAATATGATGCGAACGGTCGGAGATGCGGACCGGACCGGCTTTCTCTTGAACTTGCCGCGCTCATCCAGCATCAAGCGGCCCCCGCGATGAGATCGCTGGTGCACTGGCCATTGACGCCCTTCCGTTTGGCCTCAACCTTCTTGATTGCATGGATGACGGTTGAGTGATCACGTCCGAATATCCGGCCTATATGCGGCAGAGACAGTCCGCGTTCGTTTCGCAGGCGGTACATGGCAAGGTGGCGCGCATCCACGATCTTTTTCTGACCAGATCGTCCCAGCATCTCTTCGGCGCTCACCCTGCATGCCTTTGCAGTCTCTCGAATGATGTCGCGTGATGAGCGACTGACACCATGAACGACGATCACCTGATAGTTCTCGATGACTTTCTTTTCGTTCTCAATCGCCTGCTCGCGTAGAAGCTTCTCCTGCGCGATCTTTGCTTCCAGTTCCTTACGCCGGCGTTCGGCTTCGGCAAGCTTAGCCTTGAGGATCGTAGCCTCACGCTCTTTCCGCTCGGCGGCTTTCCGTTCTTTCACTCTGTTCACGAAATCCGGATTGAGGCCGGGTCTGTAATGATGAGCGAGGTCATGCTCCTGCATTACCAATCACCTCCTGCAAGAAGTGGGTTCTGAGCGCGCAAGCTTTCGAAGTGGCGGCGGCGCGCTTCTGCATCAATAGTCGGGGCCGCTTCTGTCCGAGGACGAAGCACGGTGACGTTGGAGGCTTGCGGCTGCATGCGCTCTGCACGACGCGCCTGGAATTCACGCTCCTGCTCGGCAAAGTCCTCGTAGGCCTGACGATTGAGCCACGTCGAGGCGAGCGGGATATATTGGCGGTCTTTAATGCCACGCAGGAAGTAGGCGGCACCGTCCACGATGTCCTGAGGATCAGCCCCCTGCTCTACGTGCTTGAAGAAAGTGTCGCGCGCCAAGCCGCGCCCGTCATTGTGCCGGGCTTTTGGACGCCACATGTCCCAGAATGCGATGAACTCCGGTGTCTCGTCTGCTTTGGTGATCTTGCGGCGGGTCATCACACCATCCCCAGCGCTGAGAGGTACATGTCGAGGATCGCTTCTTCTTCCTCGCGCTCGGCTCGGTCCTTCTTGCGAAGCCTCAGGATCGTGCGCATCGCCTTCGTGTCGAAGCCGGTACCCTTGGCCTCTGCAAAGACCTCCTTGATGTCCTCAGCGATGGTCTGCTTCTCGTTTTCTAATTTCTCGACCCGCTCAATGAAGGCGCGCAGCTGGCCTGCTGCAATCGTCTGTCTGCTGTCGGTCGTATCGGTCATGCTGCCTTTTCCTTTTCTGCCGCGCGCGAATAATCGCTGGCGATGTCTCGCATCAGGGCGAGCTCGCGCTTGCGGTCATCAATCAGGTGTTGCGGGAACTTGGACTTCGGGCCGCCGAAATCAGCGAGCCACGTCTCCAGGCTGTAGACGCGGCCTCGTGCAGCATCCCGTTTCTCTGCATAGGTGAACCTCATGCTGCCCTCGTCTTGATGCCAATGTCATCGAGGAAGGCTTGCAGATCGCCCGGACTGCGCACGACGCCATATGGCAGACGCTGCTCGGAACACCTCTCCTGAAACTCGAGCTGGGCCGGGGAGAGCCTGCCGCCTTTGGGGCGCTTCACCTCGACAAACGCGATCACGCCATCATGGGCGATGACCAGATCGGGAGCTCCCGGAAGAACCCCCTGCCCCTTGAGCTTTCCTGCCGTGGCCTTGTTGCGGTGCTCGCCATTCGGGACGGCGAAGACAACCGCATTCGGGCATACTGCCTTGAGCCAGCCGAGCAGTTGACGCTGGATCTGGTCTTCGGTCGGTTTGGTGAAAAGCGCCCTCATGCCGCCCCCCTCACGAACACCGCCCACGCCATCGCGCCCATCCCGACAACCAGGATCACCAGCAGCGCAACGATGAGACGCCATGCAGCCGGGCGTGCCTCGAATGGCTCAGGCTCAGGTGCAAACGCCTCACCGGCCGCTGTTTCGATTGGGTGACGGGTCATGCCTATTCGCCCGCAGTGAGATAAGCGCGGCACTTGGCGATGCGGCGCTCCTCGGCTTGAGCCTTGGCATCCGCGCCGGTCTGCACCTCGGCCTTACGGGCAACTAGCGCGGCAATCTCGGCATCGATGGCGGCAACTTCATCTGCTGCCGCTTTGCGGATGCGCTTGATGCGCTGGCGGGCCTGTTTGGCCTCTCGCAGCATCACCTCGTCCAGGCGTTCGTTCTTTTCCTCGTGGTCTTCGCGGAACTGCAAGATGTTGCATTCCCGTTCGACGGCGGATGCCAGGCTTTGATCAATCGCGTTCATATTTCCCTCCTTTGCGCGCCCTTCGACGCTTGCGCCACGCGCGCAGCCAATTCCTCAGCCTCGCGCGCCAAATCCTCAAAAGAAGCATCCCCTCCGCCCTTTGCTTTCTCAATTTCGATTTCATGTTGAAGCTGGCGAACCTGTCGTTCACACAGGTCGAGATATGCCGCCCTGATCCGGTCGAACAGACCGGCTTCGACCGTCTTTGCGCGGCCTATTCTGATATTGTGCAGCGACCAAAATGGCAGGCCATATCGGTTGCCCAAACGGTGGAGCGCGTTGTTCTGGTCGCCCCATCCGCGTGTCTCTTTCTCAATCATGCGCCGGACGTAACCGGTCGCGAGATCGGCGCTACACATCAACTCATGCTCCGATTGCTTAGTTTCTTTGCACATGCTGCATCGACTCCTTTGCTTAGATGCCCATGCAGTTCGTGAGCATTTTCAAAGGAGAGATCGGCTTGGAAAGCCTTGGAGACGCGGCTAAACGGCTTCTGGAAAAGCTCGAAGCTCGTGTCGCCAAGGAAGGAACGCGCCATGCCGCTGGCGCTTTGGGGATGCGAGACAATGCCCCGCTCGCATCCCCTTTTTGCGCTCAGGTTCGCCGCGCGGAAAACGACAACCGTCGTCATGCGTCCACCTCGGGACGCTGGCCGTGAGACTCGGAATTGATGGCGACTTGCTTTGCTTCGGCGCGTTCATCACCCCGACCTGCGCGAGTGTCGTCGCGCATTTTTGCACCGCCAGCAGCAAAGCTTGGGACACTCGGTTCGTCGCCAGAACCGTCGAAAGGTGCGGGTCGGGTAGAAAGAGGTCCGGTGACGCCGCCGGGGAGGAGGAGAGCAGCGTCACCGGGAGTGGCAGCGGGGGAGGAGCAACCGCCGCCAGCATCCGCACGGACGGAGAGGCCGTGCGAATTGGTGTTATCTATGGAAATCGTGAGGCCAAAGCCCTTCAAGCCATTGCGCTCGATCGGTCGGATGCCAGTGGAACGGATAGCCACCTAAAACCTCCATCCGCTCACGCACAGCAGCGTGAACAGCGCGCCAGCGGCGAAGAAGGTCAGGTCACAAGCGGAAACGGGAGCGGAAAAGCAGGACACTCAGCGCCTCCCGATCCCGTCAAATTCAGACACCGTGCTGATAATCGAGCGCAGGGAGAAAGCACCGGCAACGATGACCACCACCAGAACAGATGTAACCGCGAGGAGAGTGATCGCGAGGTCGCTCATGCTGCCTTCCCCCTCCTCGGGGCGGGGCCGAACACATCGGGTCGAAGGTCATGGCGGGAGATGCCGGTTATCTGCTCAACAGCGATCACTCGATCAGCAGGGACCTGCGTCCACTGCGAGATTGCGCCTTGAGTTACGCCCAGAGCCTGAGCAATCGCCTTCTGCGACCCGCGCGTCACCTCGTGACCGCAGAGGATCACCACGCTTCGCCGTGCAGGGGGCTCGATCCTATTGTCCGCCACAAAAGCCAAGAGCGCATCGGTTGCGGTGAACCATTCGCCGTGGACTCTCGTGCTTGCGAAGCGCTTGTGGACGGCCATTTCGTCCGCTCTGCTACCCGGCCAGAAGCCAAGAAGCGTGCTAGGGAATGGCGCGTCTGCCATAAGTTTGGTGAAGCGACGCTCTGGATAGCTGGAATAGCCAATCTTGATGCGACCAGCACATTCGACCGCGTAGACGAAGCCGCTCATGCCGCCTCTCCGCTCTCTCGCGCATCGATCCAATCGATCACGCGCTGGTATGTGTTGAGCGTGAAGTTCTGCTTCTTTCCGCTCGCCACTTCCGGGAGGAACTTGCTGTCACTGATAGCCTCGGCAGAGATGGCCGACAGGCTTGTCCCGTGGGACGCGGCAAAAGCATTTGCGCGAGCGAGAAGGTGCTCCCGAATGCGCTCTTTTGTGATTTCGATGTCCGTAGCCATGCGACCACTATCGGGAAAATTCCCGACACTGTCAACATCGGAGGCGGGATTATTCCCGTTGGACGTGATTTTTCCCGGAGTGCAAGATGCCGATTATGGAATCGCCCTTGATTTACCGGATTAAAGAAAGGCTGGCAGCGCTCAATCTGACAGCCGCTGAGGCAGCAAGAAGCGCAAATCTCGGAGAGAGCTTTGTGCGGGACATCTTGCGCGGGAAAACCAAGAGCCCTTCGGCAGCGAACATCGCCAAGCTAGCCGCTGTCCTGCAAACCACGCCCGAGTCTTTGCTAGTCGGACACGGCCCCTCCGCCGAAACAACTCTGCGGAATGCGCTCATCGCGTTCGGGGTGGACCGCGATGAGCTTGACCAGGTTCTACGGGTTATCAAGACCTACGTGCACGATGAGCCCGACGTTGACGACGAGAGATCAGAACAAACGTCGAGTGAGGATCAACCTCTACCCGCCACTCGCCACCGTGAACCAACGCCATGAGATAGGCGAGGTCCGCCACCTTCTTTTTGATTTTCATATGAGGGTCGATGGGGGCGTCAGCGCCTGCCTCAGCACGTAGTTGCGCTACGGTTGCCTCGACCTTTGTCGCGTAGCGCGGCCTAATTCTATGCTCGATCGCCACGATACGCCTCCCGCTCGTGCGATCCTATTTTACTTGAAGTCATACTGATCTTATCCCGCCCCACGCATGCACTTGCCAAGCCAAGCCCTCCCGGACACGAATAAAGAACGAGAACACAATAGGAACATTGTCTCTTCTCCAGAGTCAATGTCCGTTGTGCTCTGTGCCATCGTGGCACAAGATGTCAGCTTGCCCCGTTGTGGCACTACGGTGGTATCTTTGTGCCAGGTGTGGGACCATTTCGAGACTGCGGCCTTTAAGCCATAAAGTCGGCATGTCTCAGCCAGACCCCTCAAGCTTTCATTTGCGCATGCCGCCTGCCCTGCAGAAGCAGATAAAGCGCGCAGCACTCGACAATGACCGCAGCATCAACGCTGAGATTGTAGCCCGGCTTGAGCGAACTTTCGGCGATGACGACCAGGCACGCGCCGAAGCTGCCCGCCTTCTAAGCCAAGCACTCACGATCCTTGATCGAGGCACCTCTTAGCAGGCTTGCCGAGTGTGTGGATAAGTCGCAAACTGCTCTCATAGCGATCGACCTGACGGGGAGATATCGCAATGACGCCAGAGCGGTTTGTCAAATGCATGGAAGCCTTGCATTGGTCCAATGACCAACTGGCCGAGGTCTTCGAATGCGACGAAAGTCTAATCGAGGCTTGGGCGATGGGTCTGGAAGAGATCCCGCCGAAAGTAGCGGCATGGCTTCACGCCCTAGCTACCGTTCATATCGCCCTCGAAAGCGACAAGCCCCGATCAATACGCGGGAAACGCGCGACTTGGTTTTCGCTCAACTAAGGCGGAACATTCTCTGGCATCGAAACAGTCCTATTTGCTAATTGCGCTTCATTGGACTGCTAGCAAAATATCCCGCCAACATCGGGATATGTGCTATGGAAGTCCGCCTCACGCTATCGAACGCTGAACTCACCGCCTTGCAGCGCTTGGCAAGCATGATGGGAGGGGACATAGAGCTAGCCGCCCATCTCGCACTGCGCGAATTCCTAGTCGGTGCCGGTTTACTGGACCTACCGCCGGAAATTGATGAGGATACGGAGACGGTGGGAGAGGCGTAGAACGTCGGGCCGCAGCCAATTAAAGACACACGGTTAGAATCTTGATAGGGTCCGTTCTATATAAGAGACACTGAGATTAACTCTAACGACCGGAGGGTAAGATGTACGACGCACGCCAGATTGCCAACTGGTTCGTGGAACGCGCGCGCCGGGATAAGCGGATACTGTCAATTATGTCAGTTCTGAAGCTGGTCTACATCGCGCATGGCTGGCACCTGGAAATGCGCAACGCGCCGTTAATCCGAAACAAAATCGAGGCTTGGAAACACGGTCCGGTTATCCCGGACGTGTACAATTCATTTCGTCGTCAAGGCATCAATATTCGGGATGTTGTGCCAGTGGAAGGCGCAGCAATCTCCGCCTATGATGCGCATCTCCTTGAGGAAGTATATCGGCTCTACGGTCATCTGCCCGCAACCCGCCTTTCCGACATGACGCACGAGCCGGGCGGTCCGTGGGACACGGCCACGAAAATGTGGGGATGGTTCGCTCCAATCCCGAATGAGCTGATACGCCCTCATTACGTGGCGAAGCGTCAATCAGCTGGGCTGTCGCAGACGAATGCCTAATGAATACCCCCAGCCAGTCCCCCAAGAAATGCCAGAGAGGGCGGCTGAACCTGCTGCGCTAGCAGAATATGAAGCACGTCTTGCGAGCCTAGAGGATAGGCTGGCGCAAGAGCAACTCACCCAAGAGGGTAAAGCTCGGGACTTACTGATCAAAGAGATTGAACAGCGCATCACGAACCGACAGACAGCAATCAGCATTGCGGTAGTGGTCATGATTTTTATGGCAATGCTCCTCGGCCACGTAACCCATAGTTTTTACTGGGGTCGGCTTATTGTTGTGCCGCAATCGGTTGCAATTGCGATGTTCCTCGCCCCTGTAATTTCCATAACCACCCTCGCAGTCGTGCTTATTGTCGGGGCATTCAGGCATTTCAAAGACAGAGACCTCAGCAACGTGAGCCTCGGCTCCCTCGCCGCAGAAGCCGCTAGGAACTCAATGACCTAACCCCCGCTCCGGCGGGGTTTCTTTTTGCCGGCACGCTGCTACCTTGAGCCATCAGTGCTGACCCCGGACCCCACTGACACCTTGCCCTGCTTCGGCGGGGCTTATTTTTTGGCCGCTCGACGGCGCGTAGCGTTTCTCGTAAACTAGCCTTCTGGCCATGGCCCCAAGCCTATAACTCGGCCAGATGGCTCCACGTTCGCTCCCCGATAGGACGTGGGGCCGTTTTTGTGATCCTCCCCCTAGAGATATAATACTCCCCCTCAGAACTTTAGGCATAGCTTGCCCTATGGACGGGTACTGCACCACCACGGATGCAGGAGCCCGAAGGCGTGACCCACCAAGAGGCCACCTAGCAAGCATTGAACTCAAATTCCCCCATAGGCTCGATCTTTGATGTCGGAGGTCGCCTCTCCGCTGCACCCGGCGATCACAATGGCGATGGGTAAAGTCGCCCGATCCTACAGCCGGCTCCGCGCCACAGCGCGTGAGGTTTAGTGGTGCTTCAGTGCCTATGGTTTACCGGCGAGGTGCCTTCCTCGTGCTCCCGGTCGGGCCCGTCATGCCCCGTTGAGTTCGGTCCAGTGAATTTACGCCACTGGCAACGTTTGGGAGATTCATGCACCGGATGATCGGCGGACGGGGCAATCGCCCTTGAAGACCGTCGCTTTGATGACCTGGATCTGAATTGCGCCGGGAGCCTCCGAGCAGACACGCAATTCGTAGCCAAAACCACCACACAACCGGCTTTTCTGATTGCAAAACGAAGAACGTAACGTTATAACAATCAGTGTTTTCTAGCCTGTTGCGCCCCGCATGGATCATCCCAGCGGGGCTTTTCTTTGGACTCGCTATGGAGCCCGGACCGTGCTGATATGAGCCACCTGTGCAGCGATGAAGTTCGCGGGAGTCCTGCGGGACGACCTCGGTTCGCTCACCGCCGCACAGGTAGGCCCAGAGCAGGGCCTGTGTCCTCCCTTGCTCGGGAGGGCTAATGGCGGGGACGCTTGGTAGAACCACTCACGATCCGCCGGACGGCCGAAATCGCTGCTAGCGCGATCAGGCCAAGCGCCAGCAAGGGCGCTTTACAAGTACTCCAGCGAAACCTTTCCGGCCTCGCTGCGCAGCGGGCCGAGGGATATTGCTAAATGCGCAAGAACCTTCGACTCACTGTCAGCATCAGGCTCAACATTGGCTGGTGCCTATTCGGTATTGCCGCCATCATTGAAGCTCTCAGCTGACCTCGAAGCCCTCGGTTCGCCCGGGGGCTTCTTGGTTTCGGCTCACCGGGATTGCCCCGGGTCACCGCTTAATCTCGTTTTCATTTCTGCCGTGAGGCCATCCCTTCCGGGGTAGGCAACCCATGGCGCCGGGAACTCAGAACCATCCCGGCAACCGTAGTGCTACCCGCCCATTTTCTCTCCGTCAATAAAATAGTCGGGAATTTTCCCGGCCCATCAACCTAAATCGGGATTTTTCCCTTTTTGTGTTGACGCCGGGAAATTTCCCGACTAGGTTTAAATCACACCACCGGCACGAAGAAGCCCCCGCTGATCTGCCGGAGCCACCCCAACCCGGGAGGCAAGCCATGTGAACCACTGGCCGGAGACAGCGTCGGGAACCGGCCCACGAGAAGGCCCGATGCGAAGATCAACGGAGGAAGCAGCAATGAACGCATTAAGCCGCACAACGCTGGACCTGACCTCAACGCTGGTCGGCATCGCCACACAGCAGCAGCGCATCCATGTTTGCAGCCGCCGCTTCTACTCCAGCGACCTCTCCGGCAAGCCAATGCAGGCAATCACCGTCCTGGTGGATGGCGAGGTCTACGAGGTCGATCAACGCGATTACGAGCGGCTTTTGGCCGGCTGGACGCCTGACGAGCTTGAACTGAGCCCCGTCGAGGAGGACGCCTGATGCCCCACGACGCCCACGACCTCCATCTCATCCGAGACAACCTCATCAGCGTGAAGGCCTGGATCGAGCACTGGCAAGCAGACGTAGATTGCAACCTCGCCCCTACGCCGTCGTCGCTCGCATCGGCTCATTCACTCACCGCGATCAGCCTCTCCGCTCTTGCCCGACTTGAGCAGGACGGAGCCAAGGAAAGGGCAGCAGCATGAGCAAGCCTCTCGCGCCTACGCCAACATTCCGAGGTCTGTTCCCGGACCCGGCAGTGCGTGCCGATTGGGGAAAGCCAACGGATGCCGAGCTCAAATACTGGCGCGACCGTAGACCCAAGCCAGACACCTATGAGTATCGCTCTCTGAAACAGCAAGCAGGCCGTCAGATCGCGCGGCTAGAGCGTGAACTTGATGAGTGGCGCGCAATTCAGCGGGGCCGACCATGATCACCCTGTCTCCATTCCAGATCAAAGCCGCATGGACCCTCATCGCTCTCGCAGCCCTGTGGGTCGGATATTGGGAGATCCCAGCATGAGCAAGTACCCGAGTGAAGCCGCTGAGCGATTTCAAATCCGCCTTCCTGACGGCCTCCGCGACCAGATCAATGCCGACGCTAAAGCCAATGGCCGCTCCATGAACGCGGAGATCGTCGCGCGGCTTGAAGGTAGCGCAAAGACACTCCGGGACGAAATCGCGATCGCTGCCCTTCCCGCAATCATCGCAGCGACGAGCGCCGGGCAGCACCATCCCCAAATGCGAGAAGGCGATGTGGTCATCGCATCCGCTATCGCACGGGACGCCTACGGAATGGCCGACGCCTTCATGGCCGCCCGCAACGGGAGCGCAGCATGACCCCGGAACAGATCGAACACCGGGCGCACCTCGACGCCCTCACCTTCCCGGATGGCTACATCGAATTCCAAGCCGCAGAAACCGTCCGCAATCTCATCCGTCGCTACGGCTTCGAAGGCGCTCGCCAGAAGGTCGCGGAAATTTTGATGGATGAAGCCGACAGGAGGCCTCAATGAATTACCTCTATTTTGACATCGAGACGATACCTGCGCAATCGCCGGAAGCCCACGCCGCCATCGCGGAGAACGTCAAGCCGCCTGCCGCAATGAAGAAGGCAGAGACGATTGCCGCATGGGAGCAGAACGACAGGGCGCAGGCGGTGCAGGACGCGATAGCAAAGACGTCACTGGACGGCGTATACGGCCACATCTGCTGCATTGGCTTCGCTCTCAACGATATGCAGCCGGATACGACCTATCTGGACAGCTATTCGGCTACAGGTGAAGCGACAATCCTGCGCGACTTCTTCACAGCGGTTGATGATCTGGGTCGCGGCAACAACGCCCCGATCTGCATCGTCGGCCACAACGTCGTTAACTTCGATATCCGCTTCATCTGGCAGCGCGCCATCATCCTTGGCGTCCGCGTCCCGCACTGGTTCCCGCGCGATCCCAAACCGTGGGGCAATGACGCCTTCGACACGATGACAGCGTTCGCCGGCCAGCGCGGCACGATCAGCATGGATCGTCTCTGTCAGGCACTCGGCATGGACGGCAAGTCGGACGTTGACGGCTCGATGGTCGGCCAGATGTGGGCCGAAGGGCGTCATCAGGAAATTGCACAGTATTGCCGCGACGACGTGGAGCGCACCCGCGCCATTCACAAGCGCATGGCTGTAGCGTTCGGAGAAGCGGCATGACGGACAATCTCGAAATATGGAACCGCTTTGCCGATATCGATCCGGCATTCACCAAGCCTATCACTGGCAAAGCGTACAAGGGCACGTCTCCTAACCCGCAGTATGTTGTCCAGTGTCTAACGGAGATGTTCGGGCCGGTTGGGAAGGGCTTTGGCTGGGAGGTCATCGAGGAGAACTTCACGCCGCTGGGTGAGGAAGTCCTACACTGGTGCCGAGTCCGCTTCTGGCATGGCGACCGTACAAACTGGTTTGAATCCTACGGGCAGACCAAGGCGCTGATGAAGACGCGCAATGGCATGATGACCGACGAGGACGCGCCGAAGAAGTCTCTCACTGACGCCATCGTCAAAGCCGCCTCTCATCTTGGCATTGCCGCCAACATCTTCCTTGGTCGCTGGGACGACCAGAAATACGTGGCGAACGTCGCAGAGGAATTCCGTGATCGCCAAGGCGGGGACCCAAAGAAGACCAGCGCTGCCGAAATGAAGCGCGGTCTGGAGAACATCACCCAAGAGCTTCTCGACTGCCGCACACCCAACGACGCTCAGAAAATCTGGAAGGCGTGGGTTGATGTCTTCAAGAGCCAGCAGTGGTCGAAAGACTACATCGATATCGCCCGAGAGCGCATTCAGGCGCGCGGCCGCGAATTGAAGGAAGCCACCGAAGCCGAGGCCGTATTCCCCGGTGACCTCAACAAAAGCCACCAGCGCCCGCTGGAAATGCAGCAATAGGAGCCGCGCAATGAAAACTATCGTTATCGCCGGTCGCACCGGCAAGCCCGCTGAGCTACGCCGCACCCAGAATGGCGACGCCGTTCTGTCCTTCTCCGTCGCAGTAGATGACGGCTTTGGCCAGAACAAGAAAACCCTCTGGTTCGACTGCTCCGTATGGGGCAAGCGCGGCGAAACCCTCAAGGACATGCTTCCGAAGGGCAAGGAAGTCACCGTCTCGGGAGATCTTTCCACCCGCGAGCATGACGGCAAGACGTACCTCACCGTACGCGTGAACGAACTGACGCTGCAAGGCGGCCGCTCGAGCGAAGGCACTTCCTCCCGCCAAGATCAGGGCATGTACGACCGCGAGCCTGCTGGTGGCGGGTACGGCGGCGGGCGTGATCTGGACGATGATATCCCATTTTCCCCAGAGTGGAGGTAGACATGACGACGCCGCTCCTGTTCCGGTATGAAGGCGAAGGCGAGTTCAAGCCAGCTTCCGAATATTGGGGGCGGCGCGCTGATCTGGCCTACGTGGTCGGGGAAGTCTACAAGCTCGCGCCTCACGAAGACCGCAGCCAGGCCAGCCACAATCACGAGTTCGCTGTCATCGCGGATATGTGGGCAAGCTTGCCTGAGCGCTTCAAACTGGAGCCGTGGGCTCAGACGCCTGAACACCTTCGCAAGTACGCGCTCATCATGTGCCGCTATTGCGACACGCAGACCTTCGCATGCGGCTCGCAGGCCGAGGCGCTTCGCTGGGCGGCGAACCTTCGCCCGATGGATGAGTACAGCGTCGTGGCCGTCGAAGGCACCACAGTTCACCGCTTCATCGCGCAATCGCAATCCAAGAGGAGCATGGGCGCCAAACGCTTTCAGGAGAGCAAGACCGCGATCCTCGAATACATTGAAGACCTGATCGGGCTTGATCGCGGCGCATCAGCGAAATCGGAGGCAGCATGACCCGCCTTTTCCGCTCCCTCACCCGCTTGCTCTCCCGTCGAGAGGTAGTCGTCACCCACTACAAGGTACGCAAGACCGATCTTGAGGAGCAGAGGCGTAAGACCACGGCTCGTCTGGCGCGAGAGCTTGGCAAGCCCAACCCGCTGGGAGGTGCGTGATGGCCCGCCCGACGAAGGGATGGATCGGCAAGCACGACGGCGTGAACATCCCGCCTCGGGTCCGATTGCGCGTCTACGACGCCCACAAGGGCATCTGCTACCTGTGCCGTCTGCCGATCAAGCCGACCGAAACCTGGCAGGCTGACCACAAGGTCGCGCTCATCAACGGCGGCGAACACAGGGAAGCCAATCTCGCGCCGGTGCACGGTCACTGCCACGTCGCCAAGACGGCAAAGGACGTAGCGGAGAAGGCCAAAGTCGCGGCGATCCGCAAGAAGCACCTCGGCATCGTGGACGCGCCCAAGCTTCGAGGTGCTCCCTTTCCCAAGACACGCAAGGCCGCGCGCCGAGAGCAGCATGCAGCGACCAAGCTGCCCCTGCCACCGCGCAAGTCACCCCTCTTCCAGCCCAAGGAGGCTACCAATGACGCATCTTGATGAGAAGGCGCTGTTGCCCTGCCCATTTTGCGGCAAAGAACCAATCTTCACCCGCACAGTCGAAGATGACAACTTTGATCGATGGTTCCACGTCCGCTGTGAAGAGTGTGCAATCGAAATCGGTGACGAATATCGATCCGACGCGATCAACACATGGAACCGCCGCGCGTCACCCGCCCTTCCTTCCTCGCCAGTGAGCGAGCTGGTGGGGCGGGACGCAGCCGGAGAAACCGTTTTCGGGCTGCGTGTAGCCGCCTATCGAGAGACGCACCCTGAACATGGAGATCGGTACGGACACGCTTACAGCGAACATTGGTCAACGCCGAACTATAATCATCCGAACGTCAAGGTGGAGCGTCTGTTCACAGAAGATCAACTTCGCGACACCCTCACCACCCTCTCCGTCCGTAACGCCGAGCTAGAGCGGGGAATTGATCGGCTTGCCGCCTACATCATGGAGAATGTTCCGGGCGAGCCATCCGAGAACCAAGGCGCTGTAGATACTGCCATCCGCTTGCTAGGCAAGAACGCCGAGCTAGAGCGGGAGGTGAAGCGGTTGAGGGAGGCGCTCAGCGGATGCTTTTGCCCTCGCCCAGTCAACGCGCGGGAATACGGCTTTACCGTTGGTGAGTGCGTAGCGGCTGGCGAGTGCGGATGCTGCGACGGTGAAACACTCCGATCCCTCTCCACTTCACCCCGGGGAGGCGAGCATGAGTGAGATCAAGCGAATTCAAGGAATGGTCCGCTCGATTGATCAGTGGCGCAATATGGTTCCGTCAGTGGTTGTGACTGGTTCGATGGCGCAAGTCGAATATGCTCTAGCTGACGCCAAGACCGACATAGAGGCCCTTTGGCTCAAGGTCGCCGCCCTTTCCTCTGCCGCCGTTGCGGAGCGGGAGCCGGTGTATGACGAGAGCGAATTCCTAACTATTGCCTACATGCGCGGAGCAATGGACGCAAAGCGCGACGCCACCTCAGAGCTTGAGGCCGAGAACGCAAGGCTGCGGGGTGAGCGGGATGAGGCAAGGCAGGCACTGGAGGAAATTAGAGACCTAAAAGAACGCCCCTATGAAGAGTTTCCTGCCGACTGGCGGGAGCAGATAGCTGTGTGTCCAGAGTGCAAGCGATACGCAGACCACCCGATCCAAAGAGGGATATGCGACGAACACCGCCGCCCACTTTATGCCCGTGAAGATCACGACAAGCATGAGACAAAAATTCTCGGCTATCGGGCAAAAGACATTGCACGCGATGCACTAGCCCGCCGTGTACTCGAAGGAGGGAAGGTAGATGGTTGAGCGTTTCATGCACACTCGCGCTGGTATGGTCGTCGCACACGAGGGTCCGTGGGTTCGCCACTTAGACTACGCCGCCCTAGAGGCGAAGCTTGCCGAGAGGGTGAAGATTGGACCTCTTGCGCACGTGATTGCAGAAATGCTGGACCGAGCCGGTGAGCCGTGTCCGAACGGAGACGTTCTTCACGACATTCTTGTTCAGGCACTCCCTGCTGCCCTTGAAGCCACCCCGCCCGCGCCGAAGGTTAGCGAGCCTACGCGCGTCTATGAGCCATACCCTGGCGCATTTGATGGCATTCTTGGATCTGATACCCCGCTCGTGCCGAAGGACCCTTGGCCTGTGCACTATGCGAACTCGACTGCTCCGGGGAGGTTCGCCCCGCCCGCGCCGAAGGTGACGGAGGCGATGGTGGAAACCGAGATGGTGAGAATGACTGTTTCGGAGACGATCAGGGCAATGGGTGCGAACCCGGACGAGCAAATCATCGGAGAGCTTACCGTATTCGATGCAGTTGCTGTCAAGGTTCGCGCCGCCCTCACCGCAGCACAGGAGGCAGGGAAGCCATGATAGACGCGTGTGAGATTATAGCCTGGCACCTATGCACGATGGCAGCGCAGGAGTGGTCCGGCATTTCAGAGCTCGATCGGGCAGCATACCGAACCACGGCGGCTGGAATGGTTGAGGCGATAACCGACTCCGGCTTCCGCATCCTCGGCCCTGATGAGATCGACGGACCGACCGTGGAGAAGTGTGCGGAGGTGGCTGAAACGTGTCCAGACACGCCGTTTGCAATAAGCCGGAAGTGGTATGGAGATCTTCGGCAGTCGATACCTGCTGCCATCCGCGCCCTACAGGAGAAGCGTACATGAAGCTGACGCCGAAGCAGCGAGCAGCGCTGCAACTCCTGGCAGACACCCCGAGGAAGTCCGGAAAATTCTTCCGCGACTTGGGCGTGTCACCGATCACGCTCGCTAACATGGAAGGTCTTGGTCTGGCCGGGGCGATTTGGCGTCAGGCGACCGGCGAAACGACTGTTCTCCGGCGTAGTTGGTACATAACCGACGCAGGCCGCGCCGCGCTACAGGAGGGGAAGGAGTGAGCAGAGCACTACGTTTCTCGGTTGATCCGCGCGACATCCCGCCTGAGAAAGCTGCGCGCCGACTTGGGCTGACGCTTGAGCGCTTCCTTGAGCTCCTGCCACAGCTGCTGAGGCGGGGTTTCCCTGCGTCCGATCCAGACACCGGGAACTATGACTTAGACGCGATCGACGCGTGGCGTTCCGCTCGCCATTCCCGATACTTGCAGAGCGTTCAAAGTCCTACGCAGTCTTCTGGAGTGGTCTCAGCTCGCCTGGAGGCAATGCGTGGGTAGAGTGAAGATCCCGTACTATATCGTCAAGAAGGGCAGGTACGGGTATTGGCAGCCAACTAAGGAAATGAAGGCACAAGGCTTCGGACCGGTTCGGTGTGGGATAGACGGGCCTTCGGCCTGGGCAGTTGCTACCGAATGGAACGAGCGCTGGCAGCGGCATCGGCACGGTCGTAATCAAGATGTGCCATTGCGCGCGGCACCGGGGTCAATAGCCGAAGCTTTCGAAAGGTATAAAACAACCGATGAATGGCTGATCGAAAAGAAGCCGCGTACTCGTGAGGAATGGGAGCGCGCATGGGCGCGCATCGATCCGGTATTTGGCGATTTGCCACCGACCAGCCCGGAAATCACACTTGAGACCCTATCGATCTTCCGCCGCAACATCAAAGCCACCGTATCGCCCCGTGAAGCATGGCGCGTTATCAAGATTTGGCGTGCGCTTTGGAACGTCAATGCAGCGCTCGGTTACTGCCACGGGAAAACGGACCCGTCGCTAGGCTTAGCCAATAAGGCGCCAGAACCGCGTTCCAAATCTTGGCGTGAAGGGGAGGTGGTTCGCCTCACAAAAGAGGCATGGCGCAGCGGCTATCATGGGCTCGCTGTAGCGATTGCATTCGCATGGGATACGCAGTTCTCACCGGTGGACCTTCGCGGTCTCACAATCTCCGGAATTCATGGCGATGGTCAGAACCGGTATCTCCCGGTGGCGCGCGCCAAATCTGGACGGGCGGCTATAGGGACACTGGGTAAGCGCTCACTTGCATTGCTCGACGCATATCTTGCCAAAGAGCCTTGTGACATTGGGAACATCCTGCGGAACCGGTCAGGAACGCCGTACTCCAGGTTCACGATGCCCGATGATTTTGCGGTGATCCGCGAGAAAGTGTTCCCCGGAGATCAGCGCACACTTGCAGACATGCGCCGCTCCGGTGCGATCGAGCTCTCAGCTGGCGGGGCCGCACCCCAGACGACAGCGGCGAAGATGGCGAACTCAATTTCCTCAGCGAATGCTATACACCGGACCTATCAACCTGTAGACTTGGAGACTGTTCGCCAAGCTGATGAGGCCCGCAAGATCGGGCGCCAGCGAATGCGGAAGGCAAAGTGATAGTTGTTCCAAGTTTCACGGTCTGTTCACCCCTAAATGACCGGGTGAATGTCGGAACTTCCATTGATTTTATTGAACTTCGTCCGGCCTTCTAAGCCGATGGTCGCAGGTTCGAATCCTGCCGGGATCGCCATCAATTCGTCAGAGCACAGCTCTTCGACTTCAGACACATTTCAAATAAATCTGCACTCGCCATAGCGTGCTGTCTGCTTCCTCACGCCGCGACGCTTATTCCCAAAGGGCATTCGGTCGCACAGCTACGTGCTTGATTTAAATTGGCAAACGGCCATGGTCGGGCTTCCTGTTTTAACTTGGAGGTTCGCGATGGGTTTCAACGCACCGTGTGCTAACAGCCTTCCCCGCAAGCAGGCCGATCGTGCCTGGCGACAGATGGAACAGCTGGCTTTGAAGTTGATGACTGAAGATGACAGCCTCACCAAGGCTGATGCAATTCAGAAGGTTCGTCAGGCTTCCGCCTGATACCGAATCAGAGGGGCGCTTTTCACAGCGCCCTTTTTCTTTACCGCCAGTCTTGCTGACTGCCCCCCTATCCTTTCCGATCCAGCGCTTCCGCCACCTTCTCCATCTTGGGCTTCGGGAGAAGCGTCATGGTGAGAATGAATCCGGAAACGAAAAAGCATACTATATTCGTGATAATGATCGGCCATTCCATGCTCATGAGGCCAAAAACCGTCCAGAGCGCAAAGCCGGCAACGGTTACCGTGTACATGCGCCGCGATATGGCCTGGGTATCCCGAGTCCTGATGACCTTCCACGCTTGAGGAATGAAGCTGGTCATCGAGCAGATCGAAGCCAGGTAGCCGACCACCAGAGTGAGATCCATTATATTGCCCCGCATCTTCAGGCGATGGCGTAGCGAGCCGCTTCACCTGCCAGTCTCAGCGCCTGAACAGCCCAGATAAGGCATTGTTCCGAACTCGAGAAGAAGACCTTCAGACCTCATCGTACCGGTGGAACCATGGGCGGCCCGAGACAGTTGCTGTGGACGATCCATCCGCACGAAGAAGATGATGACCCACGGGCGCCCTACCCTCCCTCACCTTGAAATTTCCAGCTACAGCCTCACTCTCAAAGACCGAAGCGGCTTCATCGGCGACCGCGCGAGCAGTCGGGCGTTTTTCGGAATTCTGGATGAGCTACGCGAACCGCTCTGCGAGGCTGGCACCGACCCGTTCAACAACATCGCGACTGAAGATCTCACACTTAACGACATCGATGCTGCATGGGATTCGGGAGACGTGTTCGCGGCCGGAGTGGTTTTCTCGGCCGTCGAAGAATTTGCGCAGCGGCTTGCGCGCGTGGTGCGCTCTTATCGCCTGTCGGACGAGCATTGGGCGCGTGTGAGGCGTATTGCAGTCGGAGGAGGCTTGCGCGACAGCCGCATTGGAGAGATCGCAATCGGGCGGACGACAGCGATCCTTCGTTTTGAAGGCATCGCCATTGATCTGGTGCCGATCACGCAGGACCCCGACGAGGCTGCACTTGTGGGCGGCTTGCGCCTTGTTGAGGAAGACCAACTATGCGGTTTCTCGCAAATGCTCGCCGTCGACATCGGTGGATCGAGCATTCGTGCGGGCCTGATTGAATTCTCACCCGATACGCCACATGACATCACCGCCGCATCAGTAATTGCCCTAGACCAATGGAAATACTCAGACGAAGAGGCCGAGCCAAGCCGCGACGACGCGGTGGAAAGACTGGCACGGATGCTCGGGGAGTTACAGAAGCAGGCCGACAAAAATCTCGCACCGCTCATTACCCTCGCCTGTCCGGGACGGGTCCTTGAGGATGGCAGCATTCGAGAGGGGGCGCAAAATCTACCCGGCGATTGGGAAGCATGTGACTTTCGGCTTCCGGAAGCGCTTTCGCAGCATCTGGGTAATCGTTTCGATATAGTGATGCACAACGACGCGGTCGTGCAGGGATTGAGCGAAGCGGATCAGATGCATGAAACCGAGGTGTGGGCTGTCATCACCATTGGGACGGGGCTGGGAAACGCCGTCTATTTGAACCGGCCAGGTAGTTCCTAACTTTCCGCGGCCACACTGTCCGCGACCTCGGCACCACGCTCCCCCATCGGTCTGTCCGGCCCTCGCGTGGTGTCGACCGCGGTCTGATGTTCGAGTTCGGCGTTAAGCTCGGCCCCGACCAGAAGAATAATCACGGAAATCCACGTCCAGATCATGAAGCCGATGACCGCTCCCAACGATCCATAGGTGGCATTGTAGTTGGCAAAATTCTCCAGGTACCAGGAGAAACCGATCGACACGAGAAGCCACGCAATAGCCGCGAAACCAGAGCCCCAGCTCACCCAGCGCCATTTTGCCTTTCTCCGGCTCGGCCCCCATCGGTAGATCACAGAGAATGCGAAGGCGACCGCGAACAACATGAGCGGCCAGCGCGAAAATCGGATGAGGAATTCGGTCATGCCCTCGAGATATAGAAACGCCAGAACTGCAGGGACGATACCTATCAGCGCGATGAAGAACATCGCTGCAACGAGGGCCGCCAGCGTGAAGCCAAGCGACATGAGGTTGTATTTGATGAAGCCCCGCTTCTCATCCTCCTCGTAGACCACATTCATCGCATCAAAGATCGATTTCATTCCGCTGTTTGCGCTCCACAAGGCAACCAACAGGCCGAACACGAAGCCAAAACTGAGGGCGCTCGGATCCTGTCGCGCCAGAGATTGCAGCTGTGTTTCAATAAGTTCCACTCCCCCGGACGGAAGCACGCCATCAAGCAATGTGAGATGCTGCGCGACCGTCGCCGGATCGGATACGAAACCATAGATCGACACGAATGCCGTCAGCGCAGGAAAAAGCGCGAGTAGAAGATAGAATGTGACGCCGGCCGCCGTAAGCATGATCCGATCAGCAGAAACTTCGCTGACCACGCGCTTTATAACGGACCACCAGCCTTTTGCAGGTATGCGCGCCGGGCTGGTCGCATCGCGTCCATGCGCGTCGCGGTCCACGGAACCGTTAGAAGGCATGTTGTCACCCCAACTTCTGCTCATGCGTGCACCAGCTCGCGCGCATGGAGGTTCGCCCTGATCGAGCTTCTATGCAAGGGTCGAGTGCGACGCGCCCTAGGACAAAAAGATCACCGACGCGATCAACACCAGCGCAACGGCAATGCCTCCGGCAATCATTGTCACACTACGCCTTTTCGCGTCCCTCTCGGCTCTTTGCGGCTCGAACAACCGCATTGCCGTGGCAT
This sequence comes from Aquamicrobium zhengzhouense, assembly GCF_016124105.1. Classification (GTDB taxonomy): domain Bacteria; phylum Pseudomonadota; class Alphaproteobacteria; order Rhizobiales; family Rhizobiaceae; genus Aerobium; species Aerobium zhengzhouense. The sequence continues at coordinate 88,471 of NZ_JADGMQ010000003.1, read as the reverse complement.
CGGTTTCCTGCCGGTCGGGCATATCAGGGTTGTATTGGCTGGAGCGCGAGAGGCGGATGGTTTCGCTGTCCAGCGAAACGCCCCCCGCCTCGGAATCGGTTTCCATTGGGGCTGCAGCGGGGTCAAAGCCGGGCTTTTTGTCGCCGCTCTTCCCCTGCTGAATATCGCCGCGAACATTTGCGGCTGTCTCTCTTGATGTCGCCATGGGTAGATCCTTTCTGCTCCGAGCTTTTGGGAATGAATTTTGTTCCCCTCCAGAAAGGGCCCAGAAGAGGTTCTACACGGGACCAGTCGCAGGTAACGATCATGTTGCGTTTCGGGGAGATAGATGGCATCGCACTCAGAAATTCTCATCCGGACACAGCCAATTGACCCAGCCCGCCTCTTCAAACTCCATCCCCGTCTCTTGGCTGCAGCCGCTGCCTGAGGGGTACCGGATACCGATTTGGCGTTGGATTTTGTTGCCGGCCACCGCGCTCATGCTCAAGAGGCAGAACGGTGTCTGGATCAACGGCACGCTTGAGCTGCTCAATGATGAGATACGCTTTTCCCAAAGCCGCCTCGTCAAATCCAAGGCCAAAAGCAACGGTGCTAGCTGGTCGGTTCCGTTCAACGAAATTGCCGACGTTTCCCTGAAACCGGGCACGCTGTCAGAAATCCTGGAGATTGAGGCCAAAGGTGTCCGCATCAAGATGATGACGGTGCGGGCAGGTGAATTTGTCGAGCGCCTGAAGGGTGCCGTCGCCAGCGCCTGATCCAGCCATCTTTCGGGTGTCCTCGTCAGTGGCCTCTCACCCGAATGCCTGCCAAACCATCTCGGATTGCGCTCGCTGTTCACGCGGAGGCAAACTGAGGAAATGATCTCCTTAACGTTTGTTGCTCTTACCCCTTGGCGAACTGAAACTATTACGCTTTAGTGACTGAAGGGGGGCCCCTTGGGAGGAAGGGGGTGGAGGTAACGGTTTGGCTACGGACATTCTGATTGCAGAAGACGAGCCGAGCATCCTAGAGGCGCTGAGTTTCGTTCTTCAGAGAGCAGGCTGGACGGTACACTCCGTAACAGACGGGTCAGCCGTCGTTGATGCAATTCTGATGACTCGACCGCGCATTCTGGTGCTCGATGTAATGCTGCCAAAGCTGTCAGGCTTCGACGTGCTTAAGCAGATCAGGACGAATCGGCAGACGCAGGACTTGCCTGTGCTGGTTCTGACGGCGAAGGGGCAACAACAGGACCGGCGCATTGCCGAAGAACTGGGCGCTGACATGTTTGTCACCAAGCCCTACTCCAACACCGATGTCGTCGACGCGGTCCGAAGGCTTCTTGACGTCAAATCCGCGATTGCAGGCAGCTAGTTGCGGGGGGCGCTGCTATGACCCGCCGAAAGATCATCGCTGCAGCATTGTTCTTCACGCTATTCGGTGTGGTGGCGCTACTACCTCCACTGGTTCGACTGTCTCGTTTCGATTCCCGCTTCGGCGGCGTGCCGGTTGAGATTGTCTACGTCTTCGCGTTCTGGGCCATCCTTATTATCGGCGCACGTTGGTTCAGCAGGGTGCTGCCTGATGATGAAACGGCGCTACGTCACAGGCAGGACCGCGAGCCGTGACACTAACCGCCGACCTCGTCATTGCCTCCGCTGTCGCCTATGTAGGGCTCCTCTTCGTCGTCGCTTTTCTTGGCGACCGCCATACCCGCAATCGCCACGGCGGTTTCCTTCGCTCTCCCTTTGTCTACACCCTGTCGATCTCGGTCTACTGCACCAGTTGGACGTTCTACGGAGCGGTGGGGTCAGCGGCGCGAACCGGGCTCGAATTTGCCACGATCTATCTGGGGCCGACCCTCGTCTTCATTGGCTGGTGGTTCATTTTGCGTCGGCTGGTGCGCATCAGCCATGACCAGCGCATCACGTCCATTGCCGACTTGTTGTCCTCCCGATTTGGGAAATCCAGCAAGCTTGGTGTCCTTGTCACCATCCTGGCGGTCATTGCCATTGCGCCGTACATCGCGCTGCAGCTCAAGGCCGTAACCTCGTCGATTGAAGCGATTGCGGGATCGTCCGAGTTCGGTCGCGGCAGTATCGAGGGCTGGGACGAAGTCGGTCTGGCCTTCGGCGTCGCCGCCGGCATGGCGCTATTCACCATCCTCTTCGGCACGCGCAACGTGGACGCCAAGGAACAGCACCATGGCGTTGTCGCCGCCATTGCGCTGGAGGCTGTCGTTAAGCTCACCGCGTTGATCGCGGTTGGAATATTCGTGCTCTACGCTGGCGGAGGGCTGGAGAACATCTTCAGCCGCGCAGCGGAAGCTGGCCTGAACATCCATGCGACCGAAACTTTCGGCGATCGCTGGATCGCCACGATGATCCTTGCGGCCTCCGCGATCATCTGCTTGCCGCGCCAGTTTCAAGTGACCGTGGTCGAGAACTCTGACGAGAGCCACCTGCGAACCGCATCCTGGGCGTTCCCCGCATACATGCTGGCGATGAGCCTCTTCATTCTGCCCATTGCGCTGTACGGGCTCACGACCATGCCCGAAGGCTCGAACCCCGACATGTTTACGCTGACCCTGCCGCTTGCCGCAGGTCAGGACGGGCTCGCACTCTTCGCCTTCATCGGCGGTTTCTCATCAGCCACATCGATGATCATTCTTGAGTCGATCGCGCTCTCCATCATGGTCTCGAACCACATCGTTGTGCCGGTCATGCTGCGGTTCAGCGCCGACGACAGCCAAGGCGATGGCCATGGGGTCAGGCGCCTCATTCTCAACGCGAGGCGGCTGTCGATCCTTCTGATCCTCTTCCTTGGCTTCGGATATTTTTCGCTGACGCGGGCTTCGGATGCCCTCGCCCCGATTGGCCTGATCTCATTCACGGGGGTCGCTCAATTTCTCCCTGCGATCATCGCGGCGCTTTTTTGGCGCGATGCGTCTACCAAAGCTGCCGTAGCCGGCGTCACGCTGGGATACGTCATCTGGCTCTGGTCGAGCTTCATGCCCTCTTTCGCGTCATCGTCGCCGATGATTGCTGAAATCATGGCGCACGGCCCGGGAGGTATATCTTGGCTCCGTCCACAGGCGCTATTCGGCCTGGATTGGCTCGACCCGCTTTCCCATGCAGTGTTCTGGAGCCTTTTCCTCAACACGATCGTGCTCGTGGTCGGCTCGCTTTGCACGAGCCAGTCGGCTCTGGAGCACGTACAGGCCGCAATATTCCTCAATGTCTCGCGTCCCGGATCAGGCGAGACGAATCCGCTCCGAGGATCGGCGACCGCAGACGATCTGTTTCTCGTCGCACGAAGGGTCCTGGGGCATCAGCGCGCCTTCGAACTCTTCAGTGAGGAAGCGCGCCAGAAGGGAACTGCCTGGAGCAGCATCGAACCCAGCCCAACCTTTATCGATAGACTCGAGAGAGAGCTCGCTGGTTCTATCGGCGCGGCTTCTGCGCACGTCATGCTCTCAAAGGTCGTCTCCGGTGGCGTCGTCTCACTTGAGGAAGTGATGCAGATGGCCGACGAGACGCAGCAGGCCATCGAGCACTCCCAAGCGCTTGAGCGCGCATCCGCCCAGTTACGCGCGACCGCAGAAAAGCTGGAAAATGCGAACCGTCAGCTGCGCGAAGTCGATTTGCAGAAGGACGAGTTCCTCAGTCAGGTGAGTCACGAAGTCCGCACACCCATGACAGCGATACGCGCTTTCTCAGAAATCCTTTTGTCCGAGAAAGATCTGGATCAAAGCGCGAGCCAGAAGTTCATATCAACGATCCATAAGGAAAGCCTGCGACTGACTTCTCTGCTGGATGAAATCCTCGACCTCTCTGCCCTTGAACGCGGCGAGCGTGTTTGGGAAAGTCGGGCAACTGACGCGGAAGAGACACTCGATCAGGCAATGCGGGTATGCGACGCTCTCGCGCGTCAAAACAAGGTGCTCATGAAGACAGCCTCGCGCGCAATCGCCGCGACGGTCCTTGCTGATCCAGATCGTCTGAGCCAGGTCCTGATCAACCTGATATCAAACGCCATTAAATATAACGGCTCCGCCAATCCTGAAGTCACGGTCCATTCGAGGATTGTCGGCGAGCAGTACATCATCGAAGTCGCAGACAATGGTGCTGGCATCCTCGAAGAGGACCGGGAGCGGATCTTCGACAAGTTCTATCGCGGACGACAGGGAGAGGCCGCCAGCTATGCCGGGGCTGGTCTGGGCTTGCCGATCAGCCAGCAAATCATCACGCGGATGCGCGGCAAACTTGAGCTTGTTGCGCGTGCCCAGCCCGGGACCTGCTTCAGGGTTACACTGCCGCTGGCTCAGGCGGAGTTCGCGGATCCAAAATCTGACGCGAAGCTAAACGTCTAGGCTCTGCTGGCCGCCATCCATTTGGGCGACAATCTCAGCGGCAAGCGCCCGGCTGACCCGGCATTGACGCTCCAGAGCGGCACGATCCAGCCGAGCGACGACTTCCATCGCTGCCGAGAGAGACCGCTCGATCCTCCGAACGAGAAACTGTACCACGTGCGGCTCCACCTCGACCTGCCGGTCGGAGAACAGCTTCGTGACGACCGCCATCATCAGCATGTCATCAGGCTCATGGATCTCGACAGTCGTCACCGCCTTGAGACGCGAAGCCAAGTCCGGAAGCTTGACACCCCAGGCCTGTGGGAACCGGCGCGATACGATCAGCAGGCTGGTGCCATTCTGTCTGACAGCGTTGATAAGGTGGAACATACCGACCTCGTCGAGCGGCGCAGAATCAAGATCGTCAATGAGGACAGGTCCCTGCTCCGCTGCATCAACGCCCTCGGTGAGCTGGTCTGCCGTCAAACTGCGCGCTCCGCTCATCTCCCGCCAGATTGCTGCGAGATGAGTCTTTCCCGATCCGGGAGGACCGGCAAGAACTGCGACAGGTGCCGGCCAATCGGGCCAGCGCTCGATCAAAGCGACTGCTTGCTCGTTCGACGGGCCAACTACCAGATCGTCGCGATTGTGGGCGGCGTCCAGAACGAGATCCAGAGGAAGTTGCAAAGGCTTGTGCACGACAATTGGCTCTTAATTTTCGCTTGCCACGCCATGGCCGCGATACATGGGCGAATCCAGGTAGCGCCTTATCATGAATCGAACGATCACACCGACTGCAGCGGCGGCTGGTACCGCTATCAACAGGCCAACGAATCCGAAAAGAGCACCAAAGGCGACCAAGGCGAACATCAGCCACACCGGATGAAGGCCCACGCTCTTGCCCACCAGGTTAGGCTGCAAAATATTACCTTCGAAAAACTGCCCTGCGAAGAAGACGGCAGCGACCGCGGCGATCCACTGCCACTCGGGCCAGAACTGCACTGCCGCTACACCGAGCGATAGAACCAACCCGATCAGCGACCCCACATAAGGAACGAAGCTGATCAGGCCAGCGAATAGCCCGATGAGCAACCCGAAGTTCAGACCAACGAGCGTGAGGCCAAGAGCATAAAAGACGCCAAGGATCAGGCATACTGTGCCTTGTCCGCGAACAAACCCGGCAACGGCCGAGTCGATTTCGCGCGCCAGCATTCGCACGGTGTGGAGGTGATCGCGGGGCACCCAGCTATCGACACGATCTATCATCTTGTCCCAATCGATGAGCATGTAAAATGCGACGACGGGCGTGATGACGAAAAGCCCTGCAATGTCGATCAGGGTCTTTCCGGAGCTCCAGATCGATCCGAACAACGTGCTGATAAAGCCCGTGCCTTGGGTCAGCAGCGAGTTGATGCCATCTCGCAATGCTTCCGGGTTCACCCCCAGACGCTCGCTTATCCATTCCGGGTCGAAACCGGTTACCAGCGATTGTAGGCCTGAAAGATATTCCGGCAGTTTCGCAAGGAAGTCGGTCAGCTGCGTGAACAGGATCGGGATCACGAGCATCATCCCCAGGACCAGCAGGATCAGGAACACGACCAGGATCACAACGGTTGCAGCGATGCGAGAAAGACCCCAGCGCTGTAGGCGGTCGGCCACAGGGTCTAGAAAATAAGCCAGGATCATGCCGGCAAAGAACGGCAGCAAGATCGAGGAGAAGATGTAAAGGAAGCCGACGAAGACCACTGTCGCAGCCGCCCAGAAGAAGAGCTGACGGCGCCATGCTGAGGCCACCATCGCTTCCGCCATCTGGTTTTCGATCTCAGCGTTACGCTTGTTCATGGTGACCCATGTGCCTTAGCCATTGGACGAGATAGGCCGCTGCCGAACCAACGGTCAAGAGGCCGCACAAAATCACGAGTCCGGGCCTCAACGGGCCTAAAACCGTTTCGAACGCAAGTTCAGCGAGAACAATGATCGCCAATACGATCTGTACCGTCGTGTTCGCCTTCGAAATCATCAGCGGTTTCATCGCGACCGGCCTGCTCATTATGCTCGAAAGCAAGACCGCCAAGACGATCAGCGCATCGCGGGAAACGACACCGATCACCAGCCAGAGTGGCAGCTCTTTCATGAGCCCCAGCGCGATGAAGACGCTGACCAGCAAGATCTTGTCGGCCATCGGGTCCATATAAGCACCGAGTTCCGAGCGTTGGTTGAACTTGCGAGCAATGAAGCCGTCGACGGCATCGGACAGCCCCGCAGTCACGAAGAATGCGAGCGCCCAAAACACCTCGTCCGTGACGAGCGCCCAGATCACAGCTGGCACCAGCAAAAACCGGAAGACCGTAATCAGATTTGGTATGGTCAAGCTGGCAACTCGTCCCTCGCGCGGATATTAGTTCATGCCTATACATGAGAAAGTGCCCGGCATGGATCAAGGTAGGGGAGCGCTCCCCGCTTTCCACGGGTTTAAACCTGTTCGTGTCGTTGGCGCAGCTTGCGGCCACGAATGGATCATGCGAAGAGCCCGCATCGGCAATACCATCGAGGTGGACGCGCCATGAGCGACGAGAACAAAGGTCTCACCTACAGCCAGGCAGGCGTCGACATCGACGCGGGAAATGACCTGGTCGAGAAAATCAAACCCATGGTCCGTTCAACGCGCCGCCCCGGCGCGGACGGTGAAATTGGTGGCTTCGGCGGCCTCTTCGATCTCAAGGCAGCAGGGTTTACAGATCCTGTCCTCGTCGCCGCCAATGACGGCGTTGGAACCAAGCTGAAGGTCGCGATCGAAGCTGACAAGCACGACACTGTCGGGATCGATCTGGTAGCGATGTGCGTCAACGACCTCGTCGTCCAAGGCGCAGAACCGCTTTTCTTCCTGGACTACTTTGCAACGGGCAAGCTTGATCCCTCACAAGGTGCGTCGATCGTCTCGGGTATCGCGGAAGGTTGCCGTCAGGCAGGTTGCGCGCTGATCGGCGGCGAGACTGCTGAGATGCCCGGCATGTATGCCGACGGTGACTATGACCTCGCTGGCTTTGCGGTGGGCGCTGCGGAACGTGGAACGCTTCTTCCGACGAACGACATCGTTGAAGGCGACGTGCTCCTCGGCCTCGCGTCTTCAGGCGTCCATTCAAATGGCTATTCGCTGGTTCGTCGGATCGTCGAGCGCTCAGGGCTCAACTGGAGCGATCCTGCACCGTTTGACCCGCACAAGACCCTTGGCGAAGCGTTGCTGACGCCCACTCGCATCTACGTGAAATCGATCCTCGAAGTCATCCGGACCACGCACGGCGTCAAAGCGCTCGCGCACATCACCGGTGGCGGTTTCCCGGAAAATCTTCCGCGCGTGCTCCCCAAGGAGTTCTCCGCCGAACTCGACCTCGAGGCCATCAACGTCCCGAAGGTCTTCTCCTGGCTTGCCAGCGAGGGCGGCGTCGCGCACCATGAGATGATGCGTACGTTTAATTGCGGCGTCGGAATGGTGCTCGTCGTTTCGGCAGGACAAGCGGCACAGGTTGCAGCCGTTCTGACCCAGGCAGGCGAAGACGTCATGACCATCGGCCGTATCATGCCACGCCGCGGCGAAGGCGTGGTGTATCGGGGAGAGATCGGACTTTGAGCAGGCAGAAAAAGCGGGTAGCAGTTCTCATTTCCGGGCGCGGCTCTAACATGCTGGCGCTCATTGACGCGGCAGGCGATCCCAATTTCCCAGCGGAAATCGTCGGAGTTATTTCTGACAATCCCGACGCCATGGGATTGACGACCGCTGCCTCTCAAGGCATTTCCACCGCTTCATTCTCGCGTAGCAGCTACGCGAGCAAGGAAGCGCACGACGCCGCCATTGATGCTGAACTAACCCGCCTGAAGGCCGACATTGTCTGCCTCGCTGGCTATATGCGCCTTCTCACGCCGGACTTCGCCAGCAAATGGGCTGGCAAGATCATCAACATCCACCCGTCGCTCCTGCCGCTATTCAAGGGTCTCGATACGCATAATCGCGCGATCGAAAGCGGTATGCGGGTCCACGGCTGCTCGGTGCACTTCGTTACGCCAGAGCTCGATGACGGCCCGGTCATCGCACAAGCGGTGGTTCCCATTCTCCCTGGGGACGATTCTGACACGCTGGCTGCGCGCGTTTTGACCGTAGAGCACAAGCTCTACCCTCTTGCCGTCAGAATGCTGGCTACCGGCAAGGTGCGGATGCAAGGCGATAAGGCAATTCTGTCTGGTGTGACCGCAGAAGGTGCGCTGATGTCTCCGGGCGCAGCGCCTGATGCCATCGACATTGAAAGCCTTGCGCGAATGACCCCCTGAGGTTCTCGAGGGCAGGCTGGAATGCCCTGCTCTCGCCTCATCCTGCGAAAACTTCTGTCACCCCTGGCATTTCGGTCGGTTCGACAGGTTCAAGCGCTCTGGCCCATACGTGGTTGTCATAGAAAGCTGCACCGCCGCATGGTGCGGCAGCGTCGGCTCCGGTAAGGACGTTGATCCCCTCGCCCCGCTCATGCGCCTCGTTTGGCCAGATGCCTTCCGCTATCACCACACCGCGCTTCACGCCGTCGAACAGCTTGGCGTGAAGAACCACTTCTCCGCGTCTGTTTCCGATTTCAACCCGTCTGCCATCCATCACTCCCAGAGCTGCGGCGTCATCAGGATGGAGAAGGAGCTCCGGGCGCCCTTCCCGCTTCAGCGATCCCGGCGTTTCGGTGAAGGTTGAGTTCAAAAATGTACGCGCTGGTGACGTCGCCAGCCTGAACGGGTGAGCTTCGTCGGCAACTTCGATCAGATCAACGTGATCCGGAAATACCGGCAGTGCATCAATCGGCCCCTGGGGGCCGAGCGAACGAGGCGGAGAATTAGGCACCGATGTGGAGGCCCATTGCGGACGGAACCGGTATTTGCCGTCCGCATGTCCAAAGCCGTTCAGATAGTGCGAGGTCTCGAAGTCAGGTTGGGCGTCAAACCAACGGTCTTTCTTGAGCGATTCGTAAGTGCCGTAATTCTGCCGCGCCAGGATCCGGTCGATGTGTTCCTGCTCGCTGAGACCGAAGCCATGCAGATCGGACACTCCCAGCCGCTTCGCCAGTTCCTCGACGACGTAGACGTTCGTTCGTGGGCCCTCGGGCGGGTCCACAAGCTTCGGGCCGAGCACAATGTATTGATGGCCGCCACCGCGATAAATGTCGTCATGCTCCAGGAACATCGTTGCTGGCAGAACAACGTCTGCAAGCTTTGCAGTGTCCGTCATGAACTGCTCATGGACGCAGGTGAAAAGGTCATCGCGGAGAAATCCCTGCCTTACAAGGCGCTGCTCAGGACAGACATTCGCGGGATTCGTGTTTTGGATGAGCAGAGCGGTCACCGGAGGACCGCCACGTAGCGCCTCAGCATCGCCCGTCAGAACCCGGCCGATCTGAGACTGATCGAGATGGCGGATGCGGGGGTCCTTCAGCTTCGCGCCGTCGACCGTTGCGAGATCGAGGTTGTAAATCCCTGCACTGTTGTGAAAGACCCCACCGCCTTCATACTGCCAACTGCCGGTAACGGCTGCGATGGACGCGGCCGCATGCATGTTGACGGAACCATTGCGCTGCCGGGCAAACCCGTAACCGAGCCGAAAGAACGTGCGCTTTGTCGTACCGATCAGCCGCGCAAAGTCTTCGATTTCGTCTGTGGTGAGGCCAGTGATGGCTGACGCCCATTCCGGCGTGCGTGAGCTGAGGTGCGCGCGCAATCCATGCGGGTCGTCGGTATACTTCTCCAGATAGGGCCAGTCGGCGTAGCCATCCCGGAAGAGAACATGCATGACCGCGCACGCGAGTGCGCCATCCGTGCCTGGCTTGAGGATCAGGCCCATATCGGACTGCTTCATGGTCGCATTGTCATAAATGTCGATGACGACGATCTTGGCGCCACGCTCCTTGCGGGCGCGCACCGCGTGGGTCATCACATTCACCTGTGTCGCAACCGCATTGGTTCCCCAGATGACGATGCAGTCAGACTTGGCCATCTCGCGCGGATCGGCACCAGCGAGGCGGCCAGTGCCCATCACATAACCTGTCCAGGCCAGATTGGTGCAGATCGTGCTGAAGAAGCCAGAATATTTCTTGGCGTGACGCAGGCGATTTATCGAGTCGCGCTGCACCAGCCCCATTGTGCCAGCGTAATAGTAGGGCCACACGGTTTCGGAGCCATAGCGCGCCTCCGCCGCAAGAAACTTTTCGGCGACCAGATCGAGCGCGGCTTCCCAGCTTGCTTCCTGCCAGTCGCCTGCTCCCTTGCGGATGAGCGGCTTGAGCAACCGGTCCGGATGGTGGATGCGCTCCGCATAGCGGGCGACCTTGGCGCAGATGACGCCTGCCGTATAATCGTTGGCCTTGGCGCCGTGGACGCGACCGATCGTGCGCTTGTCGATGATCTCTACGTCGAGCGCGCAAGCTGACGGGCAATCATGTGGGCACACCGAATGGCCGATGCGGACTTCTGAGGCTAAGTTCATCTTGGTAAACTAGCGGAATTCGGCGGGTCGGAGTAGAGCCACCAATTCCTAATTCTTCAAGTTGTGGAGCTACGATGAACTACCGTCACGTCTATCACGCGGGAAATTTTGCCGACGTGATGAAGCACATCGTTCTCGCCCGCATCGTCGAGTACCTGAAGCGCAAGGAGGGCGCGTTCCGCGTCATCGACACCCATGCGGGGATAGGTCTTTACGATCTGACTTCTGAAGAGGCGCAGAAGACCGGAGAATGGCGCGGCGGGATCGGCCCTTTGCTTGAAGCCGATCTGCTCCCTGAAGTCGCGCAGCTCGTGGAGCCCTACCTGAATGTGGTCAAGGAGCTTAATGCCGACGGCGGGCTGCGTTTTTATCCCGGCTCCCCCTGGGTGACCCGCAAACTGCTTCGACAGGCCGACCGCCTCTCCGCGATCGAACTTCACCCCCAAGACAGCGCAATCCTGAAAGAGCGCTTCGCAGGCGACTGGCAGGTTCGGGTCATGGAACTGGATGGATGGCTGGCCCTCGGAGCCCACCTGCCACCGAAAGAGAAGCGCGGCATGGTGCTGATCGATCCGCCATTCGAGGTTGAAGCTGAGTTCGACCGGCTCGTTACGGGCCTAGTCAAAGCCCATCGCCGTTGGCCGGGCGGCACCTACGCATTGTGGTACCCGATCAAGAACCGCATGGCTGTAGCCGAGTTCCGCAATATGCTGGCCGCCACGGGAATACCGAAGATGCTGGACATCGCCTTCGAGATTCGCAAGCCACGCGATGAGGCTCGTTTCGACGGAAGCGGAATGCTCGTCGTTAATCCGCCTTACGTACTCGAAGAAGAGATGAAGGTGATATTACCAGCCCTCACCAACATCTTGAGCGAAGAGGCAAATGCCTATGCTGGCGCAAGCTGGCTGACCGGCAGACCATGATCTTTGCTTGACCGGTGTTCTTAGTACGACCAAACTACCGCACTGCAAGAAATCCATTGATTCCTGTCACTTCGGAGGACCTACATGACCCGTCTAGCCAAGTTACTGCTGGCTTCCATGCTCGCGGTGGGCGGCGGCAGCGTAAGCGCCTCGGCTGCGGACATGGTCGCGGTTCATTATTCGGACCCTGGCATTTGCGCGCAGAGCGCTGTGCTGAACCGCATAACCAACCGGTTCTCCTATCAGGTTCGGCACGTTCCCAATCTGCCACAGGTCTCAATCGTGGATTTTCATGGGATCGGCGAGACGCGCTATCTGCCTCAGATAAAAAATGTACGACCAATCGATCGCCGCTACTGCTACGCAAAGGCCCAGCTTTCGAACGGGCTTACCCATGACGTTTGGTACCTGATCGAGAAGCCGATGGGCTTTGCGGGAGTCGGCAGCAACGTCGAGTTCTGCGTGTCGGGTTTCGATCGCTGGCATGTATATGGTGGGCGCTGCCGCACCGTTCGTTAAGCTGAGCTTTCATGTCACGACGCATTGCAACGCTGGCGCTTGGACTTCTTCTGAGCGCCTGCCAACCTGATACGGCCGGCAGTCTGCCCCAGGGCGAAGGCTTTGACTTCTTCGTTCTCTCACTCTCGTGGTCGCCAACGCATTGCGAGATTGAAGGCGATCGAGCCAACCGCCAGCAATGCGGTGGTCGACGGAACTTCGACTTCATCGTCCATGGCCTTTGGCCGCAATTCGAAAAAGGCTGGCCAGAATTCTGTCAGAGCCGGGAGCCCTCTCGCGTGCCGAACGACCTGGTACGGGAAATGGCCGACATCATGCCATCGGGAGGGCTTGTCGGCCATCAATGGCGAAAGCACGGCTCCTGCTCGGGCCTGAGCCAGGAAGATTATTTCTCACTCGTTCGTGCTGCTTGGGACAGGATTGATATTCCCGATGCTTTCGAGGATACCGCGCGCGCTGTGACCACCTCTCCGGCCGAAGTTGAAAGTGTGTTCCGTCGCGCCAATCCGTCCATTCCAGCGAACGGTATCGCGGTTACCTGCCAGAACCGCATGATCAGCGAAGTGCGTATCTGCATGACGAAATCACTTGAATTTCGCTCCTGCGCAGAGATTGACAGCAAGGGATGCAAGATGCCACGCGCAACCCTGCCTGCTTCAGGTGGCTAAAGCCGCACCGTGAGCTGCGGTCAGGGAGGAACCAATGCCCATAATCTATTACAGCCCGTCATCGCCCTACAGCGCGAAAGTGCGGATGGCTGCGCTCTGGTGCAAACTTGAAGCCGAGGCACGGATTGTCGACACCAGCGCCGAGCCTGAAGAGTTGATCAATGCCAATCCGCTTGGGAAAATTCCGACACTGGTGACCGATGACGGCGTCAATGTTTTCGACAGCCGAGCAATCACCCAATATTTGAACCGCAAATCGGGCAACGCCCTGTTTCCGCGCAATGCCGAAAAGAGGCTTGAGGCGGAGCGTCTTGAGGCCCTCGCCGATGGGATCTGCGATTGCTTGCTGGCGCACGTCTACGAGCGACGCTTCCGTCCTGCTGAAATTGTGCATCAGCCCTGGCTGGACAAGCAGTGGAAAAAGGTCAACCGCGCGCTCGACTATCTGAATGAAAATCCACCACGCGTAACCAACAAGACCGATGGCGGTCAGATCGCGTTACGCGCGGCGATTGGCTACCTGGACTTGAGGTTCAACGACAGCAATTGGCGTCGGGGTCGTCCGAAGCTGACACGGTGGGCAAAGCGTTTCGACGAGAAGTTCACGGAACTCATCGAACTCCTTCCCAGATAAGCAAAAGAAAAAGGCCCGGATCGCTCCGGGCCTTTTGGCTAGGCGGGGTTCATTAAACTCAGAACTTGAAGCCCACGCCGAGCGTCACGCGGTGGTTGCTGGAGTCGTACTCGGTGGTGGTGCCACCAAGATTGAAATCTTCAGAACCGTAGTCGGTGTAGCGGTATTCGCCGCGGGCGAAGACCTGCTCGGTCAGACGAGCGTCAACACCGCCGCCGACCGTGTAGCCGAGCATGGTGCTGGAATCACGCTCACCGGTTGCGGTGTCGGTCAGGCGCAGCTTTTCTGCAGCACCACCGAACGTACCGTAAACGAGAACGTCGTCGGTCACAGCCATACCGGCACGAGCGCGGATCGAGCCGTCATAACGCGAACGAGCTTCGATGCCGCCGTTGGAGCCATCAGCGTCGTTGTAGTTGATGTCACCTTCAAGACCGTACACGAACTGGCCGTTCTGGAAGTTGTAACCGCCGAACGCACCGCCAAGGAAACCGTCGGTCTCGATGTCGTTGCCCGGGGTATCAACGCTGCCGCTGAAGCCGTAACCAAGGTGCACACCGGCATATCCGCCGGCCCAGGTCGCAACCGGAGCTGGTTCGAACACAGGAGCAGGTGCTACCGGCTCCTGGTAAACAACGTCTGCCGCAAAAGCCGGGACAGCAACAAGGGCTGCAAAGCCGGCTACTGAGGCGAGAGCGAATCTCGAATTGGTCTTCATATCGTTACTCCTTTGCCGCAAGGAAGGCTTACTCTTGCGCTTCCCCCTTCGCAGAGCCGTCCCCGACCGCGTGGGAGGTATGCGGCCGTTTGCGTCTGCATCTCCCTATCTGATGCCCGAATGCGGCGTAACCTGACCTGAATTAGGGTCATTAGCTGGCTGGATTGAGGCAGGAATGGGACGTTGCGATTCAGCAACAGTTTTGGCGCGGGCGTCAGCTTTTCTTCGCGGAAATAGATACGCCGACGAAGTCGCAATCATCGAATACGTCGGGCTTTTGTGTTGCCACTGTCGCAGCAGCCACGCCAGGAAGAGTGAGCGCAAAAGCAAGGACGCGCTGGGCCACCGTCTCTTGCAATTCTACGTGCGGATCATTTTGGAGGCTGCGGATGAAGTCGCAAACAGCGTCGTAATCTACGGCCGTGTCGATGTCATCAGCGGCGCGCCTGCGGTCAAGGTCCACCTCCAGATCCACACTGACCAGCAATCGCTGGGGAGCCTTTTTCTCGAACTCATGTACCCCGATCGAGAGATGGATCTCCAAGTTTCGGACGCTGACGGTCGTGCTGGTTACGATCATTCCTTCACCACGAATGCAACATCGCGCTCGAGCGACATCAGATGCTGACCACCGTCAAGGACGATGATCTCACCGTTGATGGATGTGGTCTTCCAGATGAATTCGACCGTGCTGGCGATCTCTTCCGGAGTGGCCCCCGTGCCGGTGAGACTGTGCTGCCAGCTTTTTCGGAAGTTCTCTTCCGTTTGATCACCACTGATCAGCGTTACACCCGGCGCGATACCGGCAACCCGGAGCCGGTTGCGAAAATGCATCGCCAACATATCCGTGGCACCTTTCAGGGCGAATTTGGCGAGGCTATAGCTGAAAAAGTCAGGATTGGGCGCAAACACCTTATTGTCGAGCATGTTGATGAGGACAGCTTTTTCGCTCGCAACCTTCGCGAACTCACGCGCAATCACCATCGGCGCGACCAGATTGACCGAAAGCAGATCCCTCATCTCGCCAGCATCAAATTCCGAAGGAGAATCATATCTGAATGACGAAGCGCTGTTTACGAGGAGCGAAATTGGCCCCATTTGCTCGTAAACATTTCGCACAAGTCCTGCCGCGGAATCCGCATCTGCAAGATCGGCCTGGAACAATCCTACGCGTGCGCCCTTGTGTTCTAGTTCGCAGGCGACGGCCTTGGCTTCCGCTTCCGAATGATTGAAGTGGATCGCGACATCGAAGGTGCCTGCCAGATGGCGAACTATGGCAGCTCCCAGCCTCCGGGCCGCCCCCGTGACCAGGCAGATCGGTCGGACTTCACCTTTCGCTGACAAATAGATCTCCGCTGAGGTCCTTGAGAAACAGGGACGCAATTGAGCTATGTTCGTACTGACGCTATGCCGGACAAACTACCCTATATAAGGATGCATGCCCATATCGGGACAGCTTCATCTGGTATGAGCCGTATTTATGAACCGCCACTTAGATCGTCTGGACGCCCCCACCACTCCCGGCATGGATGATGCCGAGGAAGAGCTGCTGGATGAGGCTTCATCAGTCCCGGCAGCAGCCGTGGATTGGGACGAACTTGTCGGCGACCATCAAGGTCTCAAGGGACCCGAGCTGATCCAGGCTTTGGTGAAGCGCCTACCCAATTCTCCGGGCGTCTATCGGATGATCGACGCCAACGGGGACGTGCTTTATGTCGGAAAAGCCCGCAGCCTGAAGAAGCGTGTCACCAGCTATGCGCAGGGACGCTACCACACCAACCGCATCGGCCGGATGGTGCGCGAGACCTGTGGCATGGCGTTCGTCGTAACCCGAACCGAGATGGAAGCGCTTCTGCTTGAAGCGAATCTCATCAAGAGGTTGCGCCCGCGGTTTAATGTTTTGATGCGGGATGACAAATCGTTCCCGTACATTCTCATCACCGGCGATCATCCCGCGCCGGGCATTTTCAAGCACCGCGGCGCGCGCAGCCGGAAGGGTGACTATTACGGCCCCTTCGCTTCCGCCGGAGCAGTTGATCGCACCATCAACGCGCTGCAGCGCGCCTTCCTATTGCGCTCCTGTACCGATTCGTTTTTCGAGAACCGAACCCGCCCCTGTCTGCTTTTTCAGATCAAGCGCTGCTCAGGCCCCTGCACGGGCGAGGTCTCCTATCAGGAATATGGTGAACTCGTTGCCGAGGGCAAAGCGTTCCTCTCCGGGCGCTCGGGCAAGGTGAAGACCGAAATTGCGGAGGCAATGCAGCGCGCATCAGACGATCTCGATTTTGAACGTGCAGCGATCTATCGTGATCGCCTCGCCGCGCTCAGCCACGTCCAGAGCCACCAGGGGATCAATCCTCAGTCCGTTGATGAAGCTGACGTCTTCGCGATCCACCATGAAGGCGGCCAGAACTGTATCGAGGTCTTCTTCTTTCGGACCGGTCAGAACTGGGGCAACCGGACCTATTTCCCGAAGGCAGACCCGCTTCTTGAACCCGCAGAAGTTCTTAGCGCGTTCCTGGCCCAGTTTTACGACGACAAGCCTACGCCGCGGTCGATCCTTCTTTCACACAAGGTCGACGAGCAGGAACTTCTTGAGGAAGCCCTGACGACCCGGGCAGGACGACGCATCACCATCTCGGTACCCCAGCGCGGAGAGAAAAAGGACCTTACCGATCACGCCCTCCAGAATGCGAGACAGGCGCTGGGACGCCGTCTGGCCGAGACATCCTCACAGGCACGTTTGCTGCAAGGCCTGGCTGACACGTTTGGCCTCGAGCGTGCGCCCCGACGCATCGAAGTCTACGACAACTCACACATCATGGGCACCAACGCCGTGGGGGCGATGATCGTGGCTGGGCCTGAAGGCTTCGTGAAGAACCAGTACCGGAAGTTCAACATCAAATCGCCGGAAACAAAGCCCGGCGACGATTTCGGCATGATGCGCGAGGTCATGCAGCGGCGCTTCTCCCGCCTCATCAAGGAACATGCCAAGCCGGAAGCACCAGAACAGCCACCCGCAGATGATGAGCCAGAGATAGACGCTTTTCCAGCGTGGCCGGACCTGATTCTGATCGACGGCGGCGCCGGTCAGATGAGTGCCGTTCGTACGATTCTGACTGAACTGGGCATTCAGGATCAGGTCCGCGCGATTGGCATTGCAAAGGGTGTCGACCGTGACGCGGGCCGCGAACGCTTTTTCATGGAAGGACACGAACCTTTCATGCTGCCGCTACGAGATCCGGTACTCTACTTCATTCAGCGGCTCCGCGATGAGGCACACAGATTTGCAATCGGTTCACATCGGGCACGGCGAAAGAAGGAGATGGTGAAGAACCCACTCGATGAAATTGCCGGCATCGGACCGGCACGCAAGCGCGCCCTGCTACATCACTTTGGAACCGCAAAGGCTGTCAGCCGTGCAGCTGTCGAGGATTTGATGACAGTGGACGGGATATCCGAACGGGTCGCCAAGCTCATTTATGGTCATTTCCACGAGCATAATTGATGCGCGACGGAGTTCGGGCTTCTTGCCGCGCCCAGGTGAGGTTGACCACAGGCCGTACCTCCTGATTACTAGATGAAAGAATATTAGCGGAAAGCCATGTCCAAACGCGCATTCAATCTGCCCAACATACTCACCTACGCCCGTATTCTCGCGGTTCCGGCGATTGTGCTGTGCTTCTATCTCGAGGGCCGGCTGAGGCCGACCGACTGGTGGCGTTGGGCCGCGTTCTGGCTGTTCGTCGCGGCCAGCATAACCGACTACTTCGACGGATACATCGCGCGGATCTGGAAGCAGACTTCCAATATCGGCCGGATGCTGGATCCTATCGCCGACAAGCTGCTGGTATCGGCAGTACTGCTGCTCCTCGCCTATGACCGCACCATCGACAAATGGACACTCTGGGCCGCCATCATCATTCTCTGCCGCGAAATCCTGGTCTCCGGGCTTCGCGAGTATTTGGCGGCCTTGAAGGTTTCGGTGCCCGTGACGCAGTTGGCGAAGTGGAAAACGACCCTGCAGCTGGTTGCTATCGGCTTCCTCCTGGCTGGCCCGGCTGGAGACAAGATCTTTGCCTACACCACCGACGTCGGCATCATACTCTTGTGGGTGTCAGCGATCGTGACGCTCTACACCGGCTACGATTATTTCCGAGCCGGGATGAAGCATTTCGAGGATTGAGATGGTCAAGGTCAGATATTTCGCCTGGGTCCGCGAACGCATCGGGAAGGCAGAGGAAGATATTGTCCTTCCCGACGAGGTGATCTCCGTTGGCGATCTGCTCAACTGGCTCAAGGAGCGAGATGAGGGCTACGCCAACGCACTCCAGCACCCCCAAACGATCCGGGTTGCCATCAACCAGGAACACGCAGATCATGACGAACCGGTGGCTGGAGCGCGAGAGATCGCCCTCTTCCCACCTATGACCGGAGGCTAAATTGGCAGAGCCGGTGACGCCGACAGTGCGTGTTCAGACCGAGGATTTCGACGTATCGGCTGAAGTGGCCAAGCTCACCGAGGGCCGTACCGACGTCGGGGCCATCGTGACCTTTACCGGCTTGTGCCGCGATGAAGGCGGTGCTCTTTCCGCACTGGAGCTTGAGCACTATCCGGGCATGGCAGAAGCGGAGATATCAAGGATCGCGGCGGAAGCTGTACAGCGCTGGCCGCTCACTGGCTTGCTCGCCATTCACCGCTACGGATTGATGCGGCCCGGCGACAATATCGTCCTGGTGGCTGCCGCGTCCAGCCATCGACAAGCCGCATTCGAGGCAGCTTCTTTCGTGATGGATTTCCTGAAAACCGAAGCACCGTTCTGGAAGCGAGAGCATCACGCAAACGGAGAACCCGGCGCATGGGTCGATGCCAAGGAAATGGACGATGAGGCCCGGGCACGGTGGAGCCGATAAACTCCCGCAAATGAAAAAGGCCGGTGCAGAACACTGGCCTTTTTCATCTTTAACGACAGTGCCTTACGGGCACCGCCTTAAACTTTGATTCAGCCGACGATTTCGGTCTCGGAGAACCAGTAGCGGATCTCCTCAGCAGCGGTCTCCGGAGCATCCGAACCGTGGACTGAGTTCTCGCCGATCGACAGAGCGTGGACCTTGCGGATGGTGCCTTCGTCTGCGTTTTCCGGGTTGGTTGCACCCATGACTTCGCGGTTCTTGGCGATTGCGTTCTCGCCTTCCAGAACCTGAACGATGGTCGGAGCTGACGACATGAACTCTACCAGTTCGTCGAAGAAAGGACGGCCCTTGTGAACAGCGTAGAAGCCTTCAGCCTGGCGGCGGCTCATCCAAACGCGCTTGGAAGCAATCACGCGCAGGCCTGCGTCTTCCAGCATCTTGGTGATCGCGCCGGTCAGGTTGCGCCGGGTTGCGTCGGGCTTGATCATCGAAAAAGTGCGTTCGATCGCCATTGCTCGTCCTTCGGTATCTTTGGTTGAAACGGTTGCGGGTCTATACAGGCGGCGCGCGATGTTGTGAAGAGGCGCGAAGAGAGCCAAGCGCCGCACCATTGAGGGATGACAAAGTCGATGAGGCAACATTTTCGGATGTTCGCAGCCTATAACCGCTGGGCGAACGCGTGTGTCTATGAAGCTGCCTCGGGGCTCACGGTAGAAGAGCTCAACCGTGATACTGGAGCGTTCTTCCGCTCAATGATCGGAACACTCAATCACATACTGGTCGCTGACCGCATCTGGATGAAGCGGTTTACCGGTCAGGGATCCGCCCCCAGTGAGCTCAATGCGATCCTGCATTCCGACCTGCCGTCGCTGACTGCTGCACGCATCGCTGAAGACGAGCGGATCGTGGAGTGGATAGATTCACTCCCAGAATCGGCCTTCGCTGGCCGCTTTACGTACCTGACGGTCACGGACATGCGCATGGTCTCGCAAAGGCTCTCACCCGCCCTGTCACACTTCTTCAACCACCAGACGCACCATCGCGGACAGGCACACACCATACTCACCACGCTCGGCCGCGAAGGCCCTGTTCTGGACTTGATTCACTTCCAGCGCACCGAAGGCGGCCGCGCGTTTGCCTGAGGCTATCCGCCGCTGATCGCGGTGATAATGAAGACTTCGGCCCCCTCCCGCAGGGTTGTCGACAGTGCCGAACGTTCCCCATCGACAAAGACGTTCATGTGCTTGCGGATAGAGGGTCGGGTGTCGCAGATCCGGTCCCGCATCCCTGGCCAGCACCTCTCAAGCTCATCGATGGCATCACTGACCGTCGCGGCTTCCATACCGACATGCCTGGTTGATCCAGGGAATAGATCAACCAGGAGGGGCGATAGCTTGACGGTAACTCGCATCAGCGCGTGACGACCAGTGTTTCGATTGAGGATATCGACGGCAAGTGCTCAGCAATGCAGTCCCAGTTGTCTCCCTCGTCAGCCGAAGAAAAGAGAGTTCCACCTGAAGTGCCGAAATAGACGCCGGACGGATCCAGACGATCCGTTGCCATAGCCTGCCTCAAGACGCCGAAGAACGCATTTTCCTGTGGGAGACCCGATCTCATATCTTCCCAGGTTCGGCCGCCATCGCGTGTGCGCCAAACTGCGGCTTTGGCGTCTGGAACAAAGCGGCCGTAAATATCGCCATTCAGGGGCAGCAAGAAAAGCGTGTCACGGTCCCGCGGATGCACCGCGGCGGGGAACCCGAACGATGACGGCAGGCCTTCTTCTATGCTGACCCAGGACTTGCCGCCATCCTCCGAGCGGTACATGCCGCAATGGTTCTGCTGGTAAAGCAGATCGCCGCCGCCAGGAGCCTGGACGAGGCAGTGCACACACTGACCGAATTCCGGGTAGCGCTGATCTTCAGGCATGTAATCGGCGCGGGTGCCCTTGTTGCGAGGCTCCCATGTCACGCCGCCATCGTCTGTGTAAAAAACACCTGCGGAAGAGATCCCTACCCAGATCCGCTTCTCGTCAGTCGGATCAGGCACAAGAGAGTGCAGGATCAACCCGGCACCGCCGGGGTTCCATTCCGGGCGGGTCGGGTGATCGCGAAGCCCGTCCACATGCTGCCAGTTTTCACCCCGGTCGTCGCTCTCGAACAATCCAGCAGGCTCCACGCCCGCGTAGACTGAGCCGTTGCGGACTGCGAGGCTCCAGACTGACTTCACCGGCTCTTCCCCTTCTTTGTAGGCGAGCCCGGCGCTGGAATGGGTCCAGCTATGTCCGAGATCGTCGGACTTCCAGACAGCAGGACCAAACCATTCGTTTCCGCCAGCACCGTAAATCGTGCCAGACCTTTCATCCGCGATGACATGCTGCATCGGCCAGGTTTCGCAATATGGCCCCCGCAGGCGCCACTTGCGCCGTCCTTCGTCACTTTCCGCGATGAAGACACCCTTCTTGGTGCCGATCAAGACGAGTACCTGGTCCGCCATCTGGTCCTCCCATGCGGATTGGTAGGGTTGATGATGATCTATAGCCTCAAGCTCTGGACATTTACTTTGGTATCAACCTAATGAATTCATGTCAAAACACGAAGATCACTCCGAGCCGTCTCTCCTGCCATTTCAGGTGACACCCGTTGTACGGGATACGTGCCTGTGCCTGCATCTTCAGCGCGCCGCTCGTGCCATTGCTCGCCAGTTCGACACAGCGCTCCGCCCCGTTGGACTGACCAATGGACAGTTTTCGTTGCTCATGTCGCTTAACAGACCCGAAGCTCCCCTCATGCGCGATGTCAGCCAGTTGCTCGCAATGGATCGAACCTCACTGACTGCAATGCTGAAGCCGCTTGAGCGGCGTGAGCTGGTCGAAATCAAGCCGGACCCACGAGACAAGCGAGGCCGCAGACTTGAGATCACTGACGCAGGCAGAACCCTCCTCACTCAGGCCATGCCGATCTGGACCGCGACACACAATCTCATCGAAGGGCAGCTGCCGTCAGGAACAGTGCCTGAACAGTTGCGCACGGTTCTGAAGACGCTCAGTTGAGAAACAGGCATCCGACCGCATTTGACGCAAATTGTGCCAAGTCAATTCATGGTTGCACAACCAGCGCGCGTTTCCAATGCAACCTTCCAGCTTCCGCAGCGTAATTATTGACCGGGTTGAGGGCCGGCTAGACGACCAAGCAACAGCAAGGGAGCCATGCCATGACCAATCTTCTGCCTATCGCAACGCGCCTGCTTGCCAGCAGCGCCATTCTCATCGCCCTCTCCTCACCGACGAGAGCGTTGGACGTCGGAGTGGATATAGGAGGCGTCAGCGCGGACGTGAGCGTCGGGCTCAGTGATGGCCTGAGCGCCGACGTCAACGCGAATGTCGGCGGAAGCAACGGCGTGAACGCCGACGTCGGAGCTAATGTGGGCGGCGGAAGCGGGATCGACGCTGCTGCCAATGCATCCGTAGGAGGCAGTGGTGGTATCAACGCTGATGCCGACGCCTCAATCGGTGGCGGATCAGGAATTAACGCCGACGCCAATGTCGGCATCGGCGGCGCAAACGGAATTAACGCAGCGGTAGACGCCGATGTTGGTGGCGGCAGCGGGATCAACGCAGGCGTCGATCTCGGGGTCGGCGGATCCGACGGTATCAATGCAGCTGTTGGAGCCAATGTGGGAGGCGGAAGCGGCATTGATGTCGATGTTGGTCTGGGGATAGGCGGATCGGGTGGAGGCGCGACTCCAGGTGCGCCCGGCACAGGCGGCAGCACACCCGGAACAGGGGGCGGAAGCGTTCCTCCACCTAGCGCAGGATCGCCGCCCGTCGGTGGTATGCCAGCGCCCGGAAATCCCGTTGCACCGGATGCCATTGCAGGCCTGGGTGACGCTGAACTCGTCCAGCACCGTCGCAGGTGCGGCGACGTATTGGCCAACCAGCACACCTACGACAAAGGCCTAGTGTCACTTTGTCAAATGATCTGGAAGGCTTCCCGATGATGAGGCCGGGCGCGGTTTAAGCCGCGCCCGTCTTGCGTTCCCAAGGCCGCTCAGTCAATAAAGCGGCACCATGCTCATCATCGACGACATCTCGCTGCGGATCGCAGGCCGGCTCCTTCTCGATCACGCTTCCTTGACCCTTCCTGCAGGCACCAAGGCCGGCCTCGTTGGTCGCAATGGAACTGGCAAAACCACGCTGTTCAAAGCGATCACCGGCGAAATGGCGACGGAGAGCGGCTCGATCAGCTTTCCCAAGCACACGCGTATCGGTCAGGTGGCTCAGGAAGCACCTGGAACTGAAGAGCCGCTCATCGAGATCGTACTCAAGGCAGATACCGAACGGCTTGCCTTGCTGGCCGAAGCGGACACTGCAAGCGACCCAAATCGGATCGCGGAGATCCAGACCAGACTCGCAGATATTGACGCGCATTCGGCAGAAGCCCGCGCCGCAACGATCCTTGCGGGCCTCGGCTTCGATGCCGAGGCGCAGAAGCGCCCCGCCTCGTCGTTTTCCGGTGGCTGGCGCATGCGCGTCGCGCTGGCAGCGGTTCTGTTCTCCGAGCCCGATCTCTTGCTTCTGGACGAGCCAACCAACTACCTCGACCTTGAAGGCACGATGTGGCTGGAGAGCTACGTCGCCCGCTATCCGCACACGGTTCTCCTGATCAGTCACGATCGCGACCTCCTCAACAAGGCCGTCAACAACATCGTCCACCTCGACCAGAAGAAACTGACATTCTGGCGTGGAGGTTATGATCAGTTCGAACGCCAGCGCTCGGAGCAGCTTGAACATTTAGAAAAGGCGCGCGTGAAGCAGGAAGCGCACCGCAAACACATGGAAAGCTTCGTCGAGCGATTCCGTGCCAAAGCTTCCAAAGCAAGGCAGGCTCAATCCCGCCTCAAGGCACTCGAACGATTGAAGCCGATCTCGGCCGCAATAGAGGACAGCGTAAAGCCATTCTCCTTCCCCGAGCCTGAAAAGACCGTCGCATCGCCGATCATGACGATGCAGGCGGGTACTGTTGGGTACCAGCCCGGCAAGCCGATCCTCAAGAACCTGACGCTTCGGATCGATGAAGATGACCGCATCGCCCTCTTGGGCGCAAACGGCAACGGCAAGTCGACATTCGCCAAGCTGATTGCCGGCCGCTTGTCTCTGGAGACCGGAGGCATGACCATCGCTCCTGGCCTCAAGGTCTCCATGTTCGCGCAACATCAGATGGATGATCTGCGTCCGGAGGAAACGCCCGTCGAACATGTTCGACGCCTCATGGTCGACGCGCCGGAAGCCAAGGTCCGCGCCCGCGTTGCCCAGATGGGCCTGACGACGGAAAAGATGGACACCAAGGCCAAGGACCTCTCCGGTGGCGAGAAGGCACGCCTGCTCATGGGCCTTGCGACTTTCGATGGTCCAAACCTTTTCATCCTCGACGAGCCGACCAACCACCTCGACATTGACAGCCGCGAAGCCTTGATGGTCGCGCTGAACGAATTTCCCGGTGCTGTGATTCTGATCAGCCACGATCGACACTTGATCGAGGCCACCGCAGATCGCCTCTGGGTCGTCCGCGACGGCACTGTAACCCCATATGACGGCGACCTTTCAGAATACCGTCAGCTGGTTACCGGCAGCGGCTCAAGCGACAAGCGTGACAAGAAGGAAGCCGACAAGAGCAACTCCAAGGCTGACAAGCGGCGTGAAGCAGCTGCCCGACGCGCGGCGCTTGAACCGATCGCGAAGAAGATCAAGGCTACCGAGACCTTGATGGAAAAGGCCCGCAAGCGCATCGAGGCCATCGAATTGCAGCTCGCCGATCCCGCCCTCTATGAGAAGAGTCCGGCCAAGGCGACGCAACTAGCCAAGGAGCGTTCGGACTTGTCCAACGCCCTTGAAGAGCAGGAGGAGAAGTGGCTGGAACTGTCGACTGAATATGAGGAAGGTATGGCCGCAGACTAGGCGGTTCCGCCCCGGATTTCGCGACTCAAGCCTTCTTCTGCCAGCGCCGATCGGGGCCTTGCTGCCAATAGGTCACCTGATGTCCCGCGGCCTTCATCATTTTCCAGTGCTCGCGTGCCTGCTGCAGCTGAAACGCGTCGTGCCCGTCAAACATGAACACCGCGCGAGCATAGGCACCTAAATCCGGCGGCTCTGCGCCATCGGCGATGAACCTGATCTGCGCCGCGTTCGGGTTTATCGGTCCAGTCGTCAGAAGTACCGGCTGACGTTCCGGGTGACGGTCATGTTCTGCCCCATGCGCGAGGAAGGAATCCTCGCGATAGGTCCAAAGATGCTGGTCGAGTGAATCGCGGCGCTCGGTGGTGCCCAGTTGCACCACCGCCCGCCAGCCTCGTTCCAGACTTTTTTCCAGCAGTGCGGGAAGCGCCTCCTCCAGCGTTGACTCAGTCAGATGGTAGAAAAGCACTTCTGTCATGATGGAATACGTCTCAGCCTTCGTAGTGGTCGCGGACCAGGCGATCCAGGAGGCGGACGCCGTAGCCGGAACCCCACGAGCGATTGATCTCCGACTCTGGCGAGCCCATCGCGGTGCCGGCAATATCGAGATGCGCCCATGGCGTTTCGCCAACGAAACGCTTCAAAAACTGAGCGGCAGTGATGGAGCCGCCGTTACGGCCACCGATATTCTTCATATCCGCGTTCTTCGAATCGATCAGCTTGTCATAGGCGGGATCGAGCGGCATGCGCCAGACGCGCTCGGAGGTCAGGAGACCTGCCGAAGTGATCTGAGATGCCAGATCGTCGTCATTCGAGAATAGGCCAGCATGCTCGTTGCCCAGCGCAACAATGATTGCCCCGGTCAAAGTCGCAAGGTTCACCATGAAGCGCGGCTTGAAGCGATCGTTGCAGTAGTGGAGCGCATCCGCCAGCACCAGCCGACCTTCCGCATCCGTGTTCAAAACCTCGATCGTCTGGCCTGACATGGACGTGACGATGTCGCCCGGACGCTGTGCGTTCCCGTCGACCATGTTCTCGACGAGGCCGATGATGCCAACCACATTCGCTGCAGCCTTTCGCGCCGCGAGCGCATGCATGAGGCCCGTCACCGCAGCGGCACCGCCCATATCGCCCTTCATGTCTTCCATGCCGCCAGCCGGTTTGATCGAAATACCGCCTGAGTCAAAGACGACGCCCTTGCCGACAAACGCAACAGGCTGTTCGCCTTCCTTGCCGCCCTTCCACTGCATGACGACGAGGTGTGGCGGACGAACGGAGCCCTGAGCGACACCCAGAAGTGCTCCCATCCCGAGCCTTTCCATCTCATCGCGACCAAGAACCTCGACCTCGACACCAAGAGCTTCGAGTTCCTTGGCCTTTGCAGCGAACTCTGCGGTTCCGAGGATGTTGGCGGGTTCGTTCACCAGATCGCGTGCAAGGAATACGCCGTCCGCAACCGCTTCTGCGGCGACAAATGCTGACTTGGCTTCATCAGGGTTTTCACAAAGGATCGAGATGTTGGCTGCCGTCTTATCAGCGTCGCCTTTGCCCTCGTCCTTCTTGGTCTTGTATTTTTCAAAAGTGTAGGAGGCGAGCAGGATACCTTGGGCCAGTGCCGCGACATCGTCAGCGCTCACGGTCGCGCCCTCAAGATCAACGATGACCGACACTTCCTGGGCCTTCTTCGAAGCCGAGTAGATTGCACCGCCGATACGCGTCCATGCCTTGGTGTCGAGCTCTTCGAGTTTTCCAACACCAACCACCGCAACACGGTCAAGATCGAAGCCGTGTGGTGCAAGAACCTCAACCGAGCCCGCTAGCTTGCCAGTGAACTCCGCGACCTCGATTGCGCGTCCCAGAACGCCGGATGGATCCGCTGCCTTGGCCGCCTCGGAAAGCTTTGCGCCATCCGTTGCGAGCACGATGACGCTGCCCTGCTTCGGTGTTGAGGTCTTTGAAAACGAGATTGTCGGTCGGATGGACATGAGAATTCCTGTCTGGACACATGATCTGGCTAGCAGTTCCCGAACTCGCAAAGGCGACGGGCTGCGGCGATAGTCGCCTTTTGAACACGTTTGGCAAGCCCGGCTCAAGCCTGTGAATGCAAACAGCGCGGACTGTTCCGTTAACCTTGTTTGTTGGCAATTTATTCGCCAAAGTCTATCACCTTGGCGAGGTACTGGGTGTCGGGCGTCTTTCAAGGTCGGAACGCACATGCGCGGGAACATGCAATATGCCCGCTGCTTGCCGTGTTTCCGCCAGCATGAACTGGATTATCGCGACGCATGAAAGTCGTCGAGTTCTACATATTACGCCGCGCCGTCGCGATCTTTGCCGCAACCCTCGTCTGGGTTCTGGCGATCGTGTGGACCACGCAGATTCTTGCACGCCTCAACATCGTCACGACCAGCGGACAATCGGCTGCGACGTTCCTTGAGCTTGCCGCTCTCGTGCTGCCTTCCGTGGTTCCGATCGTCCTCCCCTTCGCGGTAGGAATTGCTGTCGCGCAGACGCTGACGACGATGAATACCGATTCTGAACTGATCGTGATCAGCGCAGCTGGCAGCCCCCGTATCACCGTGATGCGGCCGATGCTGCTGCTGGCAATCTTCGCGTGTTTGGCATCGTTCGCCATTCAGAATGGCATCGTTCCCTCTGCGCGCGAGCGTATCCGTTATCTGGTGGCCGAGGCGCGCGCTGATCTGATCTCAACGATCATTCAGGAAGGCTCTTTCCAAAAGATCGACGACGGACTGCATATCCAGATTGGAGAACGTCTGCCGGGCGGCATGCTGGGCGGCATCTTCGTTGCAGATGCCCGCGAGGACAGCGTCGAACTGATCTACTACGCCAAGAACGGCATGATGGTCGAGCTTGGCGAAGAGCAGGTTCTGGTGATGCAGGACGGTGTTGTTCACCGCAAGACAGCCGACGGCGTCTCCGTCATCCGTTACAAATCATACGCATTCGACCTTTCCCAGTTCAAGACAGGGAGCGCTGAACCTACCTTGTCACCCAAGGATCGGCCGCTTGCCTACCTGTTCTCACCCGATCCCAATGACAGTTACTTCCAGTCGCGCCCCCTCTCCTTCAGCGCCGAATTGCATCGTCGCATGACCGAGTGGCTTTATCCGATGGTTTTCGCATTGATTGGCCTTGCAGTAGCAGGCGACTCCCGATCTTTCCGAGAGTCCCGAATTCATCCCCTGCTGACCACCATGACCATCGCAATGGCCATCAGATGGGGCGGCTTCTACTTTGAAAATCGGATATCAAAGGACCCCTCGCTCACCTTCGGGATCTACGCGGTGCCATTGCTTGCTTCGGCGGTGGCGATTTACTTCATCGTGACCAACCGCGTCATGGAGTTGCCAACAACTGTGACGGAACGAATCGCCAATTTATGGAGCCGCTGGCAGCGCCGTCTTCTGACACGTCGTCTGGCGACAGCTGATGGCGGGACGCCGCCTTCCGGAGGTCGGTCATGATCGGCTTCACCCTCGGCCGCTATTTCTTCATGCGCTACCTATCGATCACCTTCTGGTTCTTCGCGGGGGTGGCGGCACTGGTCTTCATCATCAGCTTCACCGAGTTCGCCGGGCGCGCGGGCGGTTTACCTGATTATAGCGCGTCCCATGCGCTGGCATTTGCGGGCCTGCAGACGCCGATGATCATGCAGCAGGCCGTTCCCTTCATCTGCCTGATCGCGGGCATCGTGACGCTCGTGTCATTGAACCGCCGCTATGAACTCGTGGTCGCCCGTTCGGCAGGCATATCGGCATGGCAATTCCTGTTCCCGATCGGCCTTGCCGCGTTTTTCAGCGGCGTCCTGACTCTAGCGCTCCTCAATCCTCTCGCCGCTTACGGCGTGGAAAAGAGCGAAAGCATCGAGGCTGGCTTGCGCGGCACCCAGCCGACTGCGATGCCCGATACCCCCTGGATCAAACAGCGGACGAGTGAAGGCGAGACGATCATCGGATCACAATCCGTTCTCAATCTCGGCCTGGAGCTGCGAGGCGCGACGTTCCTGCGTATTGGTGAGGATGGAGGCATCTCCGAACGTATCGATGCTGAAGTTGCGTATCTGCGCGACGGACATTGGGAACTGAGGAACGCCACCCGCTATGGCGAGGGTGGCCTGCCAGAACGCATTGATACGATTCAGGTCCCATCGAACCTGACGCCTGAGTTCGTTCTTGAGCGCCTTGCGAATCCGGAAACGATCCCCTTCTACGAACTGCCTAGAAAAATCGCCGCGGCACGCACTTTTGGTCTATCGGCCGATGCGTTTGCGATGCATTTCCACTCACTCGCAGCTCTTCCTGCGCTACTGGTAACCATGACTCTCATTGCAGCTACCGTTTCCATGAGATTTGCGCGGATGGGACAGTCCGCCACCATAATTCTGGGTGGCGTCCTCGCCGGCTTTCTGCTTTATGTCGTTTCTGTTTTGGTACAAGCGTTTGGAAGCGCCGGATTCGTGCCGCCCTTGGCTGCTGCTTGGTTTCCGGTCATAGTTGCAGGTTTTTTTGGGGTGACTTTTCTCTTGTACAGGGAGGACGGCTAGTGAGGGGCGCGCTGGCGGCGAACCGCAGGTCGGCTCGAAGGTTGCACCTATGGGGAGCGACCGCGCTCGTATGCATCATGGCGTACGTGCCCTTCACCGAATCGTCTTTTGCTCAATCCATTGATCTGGCCGAAGCGGCAGGCGTCTCGACAAATGGCGAGATGCTGCTCGAGGCTGACACCATCGTCTATGACAACGACCAGGCGACGGTCACTGCCGTAGGCGGCGTGCAGATCGACTATGACGGCTACCGGCTCGTTGCGCAGCGGGTAGCGTACAATCAGCGAACCGCGCGCTTGATTGCCAGTGGCCAGGTTGAGATCGTCTCTCCGGATGGCACCAAGCTTTATTCCGACGAAATCGACATCACGGATGACTTCCGCGATGGCTTCGTCAATGCGCTCCGCGTGCAGACGGCGGACAACACCTATTTCGCAGCAGAAAACGCCGATCGACGAGAAGGCAATATCACGACCTTCACCCGTGGCGTTTACACGGCATGCGAGCCTTGCGAGGAAAAGCCGGATCAGCCACCGATCTGGCGCATCAAGGCGCAGAAGATCATTTGGAACGGTAAGACGAAGACGGTTCGGTTCGAGAAATCTCGGTTCGAAATGTTCGGCATGCCGCTGGCGTTCTTGCCCGCCTTTGAGATCGCAGACCCCACTGTCAAGCAGAAGTCTGGCTTCCTGTTTCCGCGTTTCAAATCCGGCAGCAGATTGGGCTCAGGCGTAGAAGTTCCTTATTATTGGGCTGTATCGCCGACAGCTGACGTCACGTTCAAACCAGCCTGGTATTCCAAGCAGGGTTTCATGGCGAGTGCCGAATGGCGCCAGAAGTTCGATAATGGCGAGTACTCCATCACCGTCGCGGGTATTCGCCAGCGGAGCCCTGAGGAGTTCTACAAGTCGATTCCGGCGAACCTGAGCTCCGACAACGAGACCACCCGCGCGATGATCGGCTCGACGGGTACGTTCCAGCTCAATTCTCGGTGGGTTGTTGGCTGGGATGTCCTGGCGCAAACTGACAAGAACTTCGCCTATCGCTACGGCATCGACGGTTATCATCAGCATAGCCGGACCAACCAAGTCTATCTGACGGGGCTCAACGGCCGCAATTACTTCGACCTGCGCGGCTACAAGTTTGACGTCCAGGAGCAGGAAGCAAACTTCGATCGCGAGAACGGCGTCCCCAACCCCGACGCACGCGACGCTCGTCAGCCATGGGTATTCCCCTCATTCGACTATTCCTACATTCCGGATCAGAGCATTGCCGGCGGCGAATTGTCGATCGACATCAATACTCAGAGCCTTTACCGGCGGCTTTCCGACTTTGCGACACCAGCAGAAGGCGCAACCTACGGACGCCTTGCCGGCATCGAGGGCTGGTCAGGCCGCGTCACCGCCGAAGCCGAGTGGAAGCGTTCATTCGTGACGCAAGGCGGACTGATGCTTACGCCATTGCTGCATGCGCGCGGCGATGCAATTGGCGTCGATTTTCAGGGTGATTCACTAGCAAGGATTGGCGAGCTAGGCGTCGCGTCCGACGTGCGCTCGGCCTACTATCGCACGATGGCGACGGCAGGTCTTGAAGCGCGCTGGCCAGTCTTGTTCTCGACCACCAGCTCCACGCACGTGCTTGAGCCGATGGCCCAGATCTTCGCACGTCCGAACGAACAGCATGCGTCACGTCTTGGAATTCCGAACGAAGACGCCCAGAGCATGGTGTTTGACGCTTCAAATTTGTTCGAGCGTGACAAATTCTCCGGATATGATCGCGTTGAAGGCGGCGTGCGCGCTAATTTGGGGCTCCGCTATTCGGGCAATTTCGCGAATGGCTGGTCTGCACACGGTCTCGTCGGTCAATCGTTCCATCTCGCTGGAAGAAATCCTTACGCATCCGCAGACTTCGTGAATGTCGGCGCCGCGTCCGGTTTGGAGTCTGACCGTTCCGACTATGTCGCCTCGCTCGGCGTCGTCAGTCCCGTCGGCTTCAATGCCAGCGTTGGTGCTCGTCTTGATGAAGACACCTTCGAGGTCCGCCGTACGGACCTAACCGCTGGATATACCTCGACCCCTGTCTCCGTCTCGGCTGTTTACTCATTCATCGAAAAGCAGCCCGACTACGGCTTCGCTGACGATCGGCATGAGATTCGCGGCTCGGCCTCGGTGCGTGTCCATGAAAACTGGCGCGTATTCGGCAGCGGCACCTACGATGTGTCCAATGAGGTGATGGTCAGCAAAGCCATTGGCTTCGCCTATGACGACGAATGCTTCTCATACGCCTTCACCGCTGCAGAGCATGTGAACAGAGAGAACACCAGCGACAAGCGACGGACGGTAGGCTTCCAAATTTCCTTGCGTACTCTGGGCGATTTTGCGACATCGACGGGAATAAGCCAGAACTGACCCGTACGGTACGTCACGCTTTTGCCGCACATAGCCGTCAGGGATGAAAATCCTCCGCGTCTGGCACCACAGGAGACTAAACGGATGAGAACGCTCCGCAGCGTCGTGCGCACCTCCACCTTGATTCTGGCGCTTGCAACCGCCGGTGTCGCTGCCCCATTGGCGACGGCAGCGGCGCAGACGAGCGAGATCCGCTACATCGTCAACAACCAGCCTGTTACGAGCTACGACATCCAGCGTCGCGCAGCTTTTCTTCGCCTGCAGAACCGTCGCGGAAATCTGCAGCAAATGGCTGCCGAGGAGATGATTGACCAGGCGGTTCGCATGGCCGAGGCGAAGCGTCTCCGTATCAACATTTCCGATGAGATGGTCGCTAGCGCGTACGAGCGCTTCTCGCGTTCGAACAATATGTCCGCCTCGCAGATGGACCAGGTCCTGAACCAGGCCGGCGTCACCAGAACGCATTTCCGCGACTTCATCCGCGCGCAGATGAGCTGGTCTCAGGTAATGGCTCAGCGATCCCAGGCGGGCAGAGTTAGCGAGCAAGACGCCGTACAGCGCATGCTTCAACAGGGTGGCAGCAAACCGAGCGCAACGGAATACATGCTACAGCAGGTTATCTTCGTCGTTCCTGCAAAGGAGCGTGGCAAGATTGGCGCACGCAAGCGCGAGGCTGAAGCCATGCGTCAGCGTTTCCAAAACTGCGGCTCTACACGCGAGTTTGCAAAGGGGCTCCTCGATGTCACTGTGCGCGATCTTGGACGCGTGCTGGCACCACAATTGCCGCCAGAGTGGGCCGACCAGATCAAGGCGACCAATCCAGGTGGAACCACGCGCATCCGCGAGACGGAACGTGGCGTAGAGTTCATTGGCGTCTGCAGTGCACGTGAAGTTTCGGATGACAGCGTTGCGCAGATGGTTTTCCAGTCCGAACAGGGTGGAACCGATCAGGACGACATGTCCAAGAAGCTGACCGCAGAGCTGCGCGCTAAAGCACAAATCGTCCGTCGCTGATTACCGTAGGCGCTTGGCAGGAGACGAAGCATGGGCTTGCTAGCGCTCACCTCGGGCGATCCGGCGGGTATTGGTCCGGAGATCACGCTCAAGGCGTGGCGAGATCGACAGGCTCTAGATACCCCGGCTTTCTACATTCTCAGCGATCCTGTTTTTTTCGAAACATGTTCGCGGGAACTCGGGCTGCACCTCCCGGTCGAAACCGCTACTCCGCTTGACGCTGCTGCAATATTTCATCGGGCGCTGCCGGTCGTTCCTTTGGACGCCCAATTCGCATACGCTCCCGGCAATCCCAGCAGTCAGAACGCCAACGGAATCATCGAATCCATCGAACGGGCGGTTAAAGACGTCAATGCAGGCATCGCCGATGCACTTGTCACCTGCCCTATCGCCAAGAAGCCGCTTTATGACGCTGGCTTCAAATATCCTGGACATACGGAATTTCTGGGTCATCTCGCCGGTGGCGCCCAGCCCGTTATGATGCTGTCCGGGCCGGAACTGCGCGCCGTGCCAGTGACGATCCACATACCCTTGTCCGAAGTCCCACGGGCGCTGACTACCGCTGACATCGTCGAGACGACAGCTGCCACTGCAGCCGACCTCCGTGACAAATTCGGGATCGAAGCTCCTCGCATCGCAATCTCCGGCCTGAACCCGCATGCGGGTGAAGGGGGAGCGATGGGACGCGAGGAGATCGAGATCATTCAGCCTGCGATAGACGAGCTGCGCAGCCGGGGCATCGATGTTCGCGGCCCTTTGCCTGCTGACACGATGTTCCACCCGCAGGCCAGGGCGAGCTATGACGCCGCGGTGTGCATGTATCATGACCAGGCTTTGATTCCTGCCAAGGCTCTGGGGTTTGATGAAACAGTCAATGTCACACTTGGCCTCCCGTTCATCAGAACTTCGCCTGACCACGGCACCGCATTCGACATCGCTGGGACTGGAATCGCCCGACCAGACAGCCTCGTAGCCGCGTTGAAAATGGCGCGCTACATGGCAGACAGGAAAGCCGCGCGTATATGAGTTACGATGGATTGCCGCCGCTCAAGGATGTCGTGGATCGCTTCGAACTGCGGGCCAAGAAATCTCTCGGTCAAAACTTTCTGTTCGATCTCAACATCACGAACAAGATTGCGCGGGCGGCCGGCGACCTGACACAAAGCACCGTAATTGAGGTGGGACCTGGACCTGGCGGCCTGACCCGCGCCCTGCTTGCCAATGGTGCCAAGCGCGTAATTGCAGTCGAGCGCGATGGACGCTGCCTTCCGGCGCTCGCAGAAGTCGCTGCACATTACCCTGAGCGTCTGGAGGTGATTTCGGGCGATGCACTGGCGACAGACTTTGCCGCCTTGGCGGCGGGCGCCGCCGACGTTCGGATTGTCGCAAACCTTCCTTATAATATTGGCACGGAGCTCCTTATCCGCTGGCTTACGGGCCCCAAATGGCCGCCCTACTGGAACTCCATGACCCTGATGTTCCAAAAGGAAGTTGCCCAGCGGATCGTGGCGAAACCGGGCGACAATGCTTACGGTCGCCTGGGTGTACTCGCTGGATGGCGCTGCAAATCTGACATCGTGTTTGACTTGCCTCCCCAAGCGTTTTCACCGCCACCGAAGGTCAACTCAGCTGTCGTCCATATCGAGCCTCGTGAAGCTCCCCTCGCCACAGATGAGCGTGTTTTGTCCCGCGTCACGGAGGCGGCCTTTGGACAACGGCGTAAGATGCTCCGCCAGAGCCTAAAGTCGTTGGGGGGCGAAGCTCTTCTTGCGCAAGCGGGTATTGAGGCCACGCGACGCGCGGAAACGCTGAGCGTCGAAGAGTTTGTTGACCTGTCGCGCTTGGTACAGGCTGGCGTCACGATCTGAAAACGACGCTCAGCCGCAGTTTACGAGCGAACCTCGCCGCGAGCACCGTACGCGACCGCGGCGATCAAACTCATCAGGTCAGCTTTTCGTCGAGTAGCCCGGTAACGAAGTCGAACATACCAGGTCGACGGTCACGCCGCAGACGCTCCGCAGCTACGATCGAACGTACCTCCGTGAACGCAGTGTGCAGATCCTCGTTGATCACGATGTAATCGTAATCCAGCCAGTGCTCGATTTCTGTCCGTGCATTGGCCAGACGAGCCGCAATCACCTCTGCGGAATCCTCGGCACGACGGCGCAGCCGCTCCTTCAATTCGCGCATTGATGGAGGGAGGATGAAAATGGAGACGACATCGCCGCGCATCTTCTCGCGCAACTGTTCAGCACCTTGCCAATCGATATCGAACAGCATGTCCCGCCCTTCCGAAAGGGCACGTTCTGCTGGGGCACGTGGGGTCGCATAGAAGTTTCCATGCACTTCCGCCCATTCCAGCAACTCGTCGTTGTCGCGCATGTTTTCGAATTCGCGTGCGGTGCGGAAATGATAGTGATGACCGTCAATTTCACTGCCGCGTCGCGCACGCGTCGTAACGCTGACCGAAAGCTCGAATCCCTTGTCTTCTTCAAGCAGCGTGCGTGAAATCGTAGACTTCCCTGCGCCTGAGGGCGAGGAAAGGACGAGCATGAGGCCGCGCCTGCGGACTGTTGCGTTGAGCGAAGTGTCGGCCATAACTTACTCCAAATTCTGCACTTGCTCGCGAAACTGATCGACGACCGCTTTCAATTCCAGACCAATCGCGGTCACCGATGCGGCATTCGATTTGGAGCAAAGCGTGTTCGTTTCACGATTAAATTCCTGAGACAGGAAATCGAGCTTTCGACCAATGGCTCCGCCACCATGAATATGAGAGCGGCCGGCGGCAATGTGGGTCTTCAGACGATCAATTTCTTCGCGAATATCCGCCTTGGTCGCGAGGAATGCCGCTTCCATGTGAAGCCGTGCCTCGTCGACCGGCGCATGTGTCTCGAGAAGCAGCGCTACCTGATCCGCAAGGCGCTTGCGGATAGACGCAGGCTCCCGTGACGGATCAGCCTCGGCGCGCAACGTTAATTCCTCTATACAGTCGAGATGCCTAAGAAGAACGTCGCCAAGCGCCGCACCTTCACGCTCCCGAGCTTCGTGCAGGCCATCGAGACCGACGTTGAGTGCTTGCAGGATGGCAGCATCTAATGCCGCCTTGCTATCTTCGTCCTCGAATGCCTCGGGTGTCTCCAAGACGCCTTTCAGCGCGAGCAATCCGTCGGCGGTCGCGGGCGCAGCGCCGAACTGCTCTTCCAGCCTTCGCGCCAAGCCAGCAAGATCTTTGAGAAACTCTTCATTTACGACTGGCGGCGCGCTTGAACTTGCACGCGTCAGGTTCAGGCTCGCCTGGATATTACCCCGCGAAAATCGTTTCTGAATCGCGGGCCTGACAGCCTGCTCCAACCGTTCAAGGCCGGGTGGCAGACGTAGCCGAACTTCCAGCCCCTTGCCGTTGACTGACTTCAACTCCCAGACAAAGACCGAGCCGTCGTGTTCACCTGCGGCTCGGCCGAAGCCGGTCATACTCTGCACGCTCATTGACTACCCCCTCGGCCCCCACCATGCGTTTACTGAGGCGCCGTTTGGTCTCCGCTTGATTGCCGCGCAGCTGCACGCTCGCGCTCAATCCGGCGCCAGCGCGCCACATTCTGATTGTGTTCATCCAGCGTTTCGGCGAATGCATGCCCACCGGTACCGTCCGCGACGAAATAAAGATCCTTCGTCTTCGACGGGTTGGCTACTGCCTCCAACGACGCGCGCCCTGGGATCGCGATGGGACCAGGCGGAAGGCGATCAATGACGTAGGTGTTGTATGGTGTCGGCTTCTCGATATCGGACCGATAGATCGGACGATCCGACGGTTTACCATCACCACCGAAAAGGCCGTAGATGATCGTCGGATCCGACTGCAGACGCATGCCCTTGTTGAGCCGATTGATGAACACTGCGGCGACACGCGAACGCTCATCACCGCGCGCCGTCTCTTTCTCAACGATCGAAGCGAGTGTGACGAACTCGTTGATGTCATTGAGCGGAAGGCCGTCGACCCGACGATTCCAGATGCTCTCGACGAGAGCTTTCTGATCCGCCATCAAGCGCTTGACGACTTCCTCACGCATCATTCCACGCGTAAAGCGGATTGTATCGGCAGAAATCCAGCCTTCATCGGGAAGCTCAGCCGGCAGTTCGCCTTCAAGCTCCTCAACCTCGGCGATACGCTGGAGCGCCTGCTTGACAGTCAGCCCCTCGGGTACCGTCACCGAGTGAAGAATGGAGCGCCCACTCACAAGCAGGTCCATGATATTGTGCATGGAAGCACCAGCGGGCACGGCGTATTCGCCCGCCTTGAGCTTACCGTCGTTTCCATAGGCGCGCAGGCCAAGACGGAAAATGCGTGCATCAGAGATTATGCCCCGACGCTCAAGGAGGTCGGCTATCTCCCCCACTCCAGTTGACGGACGAATAAGGATCGTATCCGCTGCGGCGAGTGGCCCCTCACCTTCAAATTCCGCCTTGCCGTACCAGACTGCGGCAAATGCTCCGATCGCCAGAAGGACGATCATCGACATGACGAAGTTCAGGAAGACTACGAACTGACTGCGCGAACGTCGCGAGCGCGCCGGCGGAGGAGTTCCTGCCTGCGACCTCAAAGCCTCGCTCGCGGTCTTGGGCACAATCGGCTTCGACGAAACCGGAGGCTGATTAGCTGGTGAAGTACCCTGATCCGCTGAATCGGTAGTCATTGGCCTCGCGGCACTCCATTGGAAGGGATTATCCGAGAACGGACTCGAACCTAAGCCTGAATGTGGCAGAATTGGCGGTGCAGCGCACCGCCTGAAACGTTATGCAACGTATCTGCGGAACACCAACGATGCGTTGGTGCCACCAAAGCCAAATGAATTGGACAGCGCGACATCGATCTGCCGCTCACGGGGCTTGTGCGGAACGAGGTCGATCGCCGTTTCCCGCTCCGGATTGTCCAGATTGATCGTCGGCGGGGCGATGTTGTCGCGAATCGCCAGCACCGAGAAGATCGCCTCTGCAGCGCCCGCGGCCCCGAGAAGGTGGCCGATAGCCGACTTGGTCGATGACATTGAAACCTTCGATGCCGCATTACCGACCAGACGTTCGACAGCGCCGAGTTCGATGGTGTCAGCCATCGTCGAAGTGCCGTGCGCGTTGATGTAGTCGACCTCAGAAGGCGCGATCCCCGCCCGCTTCAACGCCGCCGTCATGCAGCGGAATGCGCCATCTCCATCCTCGGACGGAGCGGTGATGTGATAGGCATCACCCGACAAGCCGTAGCCGACGACTTCTGCGTAGATTTTTGCTCCGCGTGCCTTTGCGTGCTCGAGTTCTTCGAGAACAACAACTCCAGCGCCCTCGCCCATGACGAAACCATCGCGATCACGATCGTAAGGACGTGAGGCCTTGGTCGGTTCGTCGTTGCGCTCGGTCGAGAGCGCACGGCAAGCCGCAAAGCCGGCCAGTGACAGGCGGGTGACAGGCGCTTCCGCACCACCAGCCACCATGACATCCGCATCGCCGAACATGATGAGGCGGGCTGCGTCGCCGATCGCATGTGCGCCGGTCGAGCAAGCGGTCACAACTGCGTGGTTCGGGCCCTTCAATCCGTGACGGATCGAGACGTGGCCAGAAATCAGATTGATGATGTTCCCAGGAATGAAGAACGGGCTGATGCGCCGCGGTCCCTTTTCCTTCAGAATTGTCGCGTTTTCCGCGATGCCCTCAATTCCGCCAATGCCCGAGCCGATCATTACGCCTGTGGCGTGCTGCTCTTCAGGGGTCTGCGGCTTCCAGCCGGAATCGGCCAGGGCGAGATCTGCAGCGGCGATACCATAGATGATATAATCGCCAACCTTGCGCTGCTCCTTCGGCTCCATGAAAGCGTCGGGATTGAACGCGTGCTCCCCGCCATCGCGAGGAATGACGTGGGCGATCTTCGCAGGAAGATCGTCCACCTCAAAAGTCTCAACGCGACGCGCCGCGCTTTTTCCGGCCAGAAGCTCTTTCCAAGTGTGCTCCGCTCCAACCCCGAAAGGCGAAAGCAGGCCCACGCCAGTGACGACAACTCGTCTCATAGCTTGATGCTCAGGTCTTTATCTGTGCGGCGCCGACGCGAGGTCAGGCCGATGCCTTGTCGATGAACTTGACTGCGTCGCCGACGGTCAGGATCGTCTCAGCTGCATCGTCCGGAATCTCAACACCGAACTCTTCTTCGAATGCCATGACCAGCTCGACGGTGTCGAGGCTGTCTGCGCCGAGGTCGTCGATGAAGCTCGCGCCTTCGGTGACCTTGTCGGCATCGACGCCCAGATGCTCGACAACGATTTTCTTGACGCGTTCTGCGGTATCGCTCATTTGCAAACCCTCGACTTCTGAAAGTTGATTGAACTTCGTTAACGGCACGATTGCCGGTAATCAAGTTGAAAGATCGGAGTACAGGCGGCGTCTAAACCCGATTTCCTTTGGTTTGTGCCGCCTATCAGACCGTTGCCAGACTGCTCCTGGAGATGGTGTTAACCTTCTGCTGCGGCGCCGGATACCAGAAACAGGATCAGGAACCAAGGCAAAAAGACCGTTTCGTGGGCTATCCTCAGATCATCGCCATGCCGCCGTTGACGTGCAACGTCTGGCCAGTCACGTAACCCGCCTCATTGGACGCAAGATAAAGCACCGATGTCGCGATATCGTCGCCCGTGCCCATCTTGCGCATCGGAATAGCGCCCATGATCGCATCCTTCTGCTTTTCATTAAGCTTTTCGGTCATGGCCGATTCTATAAATCCTGGCGCGACGCAGTTCACGGTCACATTGCGCGTCGCGATCTCTTGGGCCAGCGACTTGGAGAAGCCGATCAGACCTGCCTTGGAGGCGCAGTAGTTGGCTTGGCCGGGGTTGCCGGTAACGCCAACGACCGAGGAGATGTTGATGATGCGACCAAACCGGCGGCGCATCATCGGGTGCGTCAACTCACGGGTGAGTCGGAATACCGCACTCAGATTTACGTTAATTACCGAATCCCAGTCCTCATCCGACATGCGCACGAAAAGACCGTCCCGGGTGATTCCCGCATTGTTGACGAGAATATCAACACCTTCGAGTTCAGCCTCGGCCCTCTGGCCAAGAGCCTTGATCTCTGCGGCATCAGAAAGGTTTGCCGGGAAAATCTTGACGCGCTCGCCAAGCTCTGCCGCCAGCACCTCGAGCTTCTCGACACGGGTACCGTGGAGCCCCACAGTAGCGCCTGCCGAGTGGAGCATACGGGCAACCGATTCACCGATTCCCCCGGTTGCACCTGTCACAAGCGCCTTACGGCCGGTCAGATCGAACATCAATTTATCCCTTCGTGTTCGTACAGCTTCCCGCCCTGGGGAAGCTACGAGAATCATCAGGCAAGATCAGCCAGAACCGCGTCGATGTCGGCTGCGGTGCCGATATTCGCAGTTGCGATGTTGCGGTCAATACGGCGCGCAAGTCCTGACAGCACCTTCCCCGACCCGACTTCGTAGAGTGTCGTCACTCCATTAGTGCTGAACCACTCAACGGTCTCACGCCAGCGAACGCGCCCGGTGACCTGCTCCACAAGCCTGTTGACGAT
Source organism: Aquamicrobium zhengzhouense (assembly GCF_016124105.1). GTDB lineage: Bacteria > Pseudomonadota > Alphaproteobacteria > Rhizobiales > Rhizobiaceae > Aerobium > Aerobium zhengzhouense. Next base: position 47,743 of record NZ_JADGMQ010000003.1, on the reverse strand, counting down.
GTCCTGCGGATCGCTGATCGGCGCGACCACAACGTTCGCCACAACAGGCACCGCGGGCGCGTTGGCCTGAACGTTCGACAGAGCTTCGCGCATAGCTTCTGCTGCAGGCTGCATCAGCGCGGAATGGAACGGAGCCGACACCTGAAGCATCAGTGCGCGCTTGGCCCCCTTCTCGGTACAAAGCCGAGCAGCATGCTCTACAGCAGGCTTCGAACCGGAGATAACGAGCTGGCCGCCACCATTATCATTGGCAATCTGACAGACCGAGCCCTGACCAGCCTCGGCACAGGCGGCTTCCACCTGCTCCTGATCAAGACCGATAATCGCTGCCATCGCGCCTTCGCCGACGGGGACTGCCGCCTGCATCGCGTTGCCGCGAATACGAAGCAGCCGGGCCGTGTCGCCAATGGAAAAAGTGCCAGCCGCCGCGAGTGCTGAGTACTCACCCAGCGAGTGGCCGGCAACGAAAGACACCTTATCCTTCAATACGAAACCGCGCGCTTCAAGCACTCGGATCGCAGCGAGCGAAACGGCCATTAGCGCGGGCTGCGCATTGGCTGTCAATGTCAGTTCATCTTCGGGGCCGTCCCACATCAAAGCGGACAGCTTCTGCTCCAGCGCATCGTCGACTTCATCGAATACGGCGCGGGCTTCAGGGAAAGCATCGGCAAGATCCTTGCCCATTCCCACTGCCTGGCTACCCTGGCCCGGAAAGGTAAAGGCGATCGTCATGACGGCGTTACTCCAGCCTGTTGTTGAGCGAGCGTGTGGCTCAACCCGCCCACGAGGTCAAGGCCGCATTAACTTTGACGGCCTTTCCATTGGGGTAGAAGCCGCAGCCGCGCCGCATTCTTTCATCACCCGGCCCCAAACCGGAAAGCCAGATATCAAGCTCACTGAAGCAGAGCTGAACTTGCGCTTGGCACAAAAACCTGTATAGACGCGCACAATCTGTCGGTCCTAGCTGGGGGCTGAACGGAGGGCTGTGGTCATTCAATATGTAATGGCAGCATGCGAGGGCAAGTCTCTCCGCCTCCCGTGTCTCCGCTCTCGACCGTCTCGTCATGCTCCTTTCTTCGCCGCTTATGCGGAAAAGAGAAGTTGCAGAGGCTTAGCCGCCGGGACCGTCAGAGAAACGAAGAAAGGCAAGAGAATATGGCTCTTTACGAACATGTGTTCCTTGCCCGGCAGGATCTGTCCGCGCAGCAGGTCGAAGCCCTTGTCGAGCAGTACAAGGCTTTGATCGAATCGATGGGCGGCTCGGTTGGCCGGGTTGAGAACTGGGGACTGAAGTCCCTCACCTACCGCATCAACAAGAACCGCAAGGCGCACTACACCCTGATGGACATCTCGGCTCCGGCCGCTGCCATCCAGGAAGTAGAGCGTCAACAGCGTCTGTCCGAAGACATCCTCCGCTTCATGACCGTTCGTGTCGAAGCACACGAGGAAGGTGTCTCGGCAATGATGCAGAAGCGCGATGACCGCGAGCGTGAAGGCCGTTTCGGCGACCGTCCTCGCTTTGGTGATCGTGATCGTGGCCCGCGCCGTCCGCGCGAACAGGCTGAAGGAGCAGCGGAATAATGGTCGACATCAACCAGATCCCGACTCGGCGTCCGTTCCACCGTCGTCGCAAGACCTGCCCGTTCTCCGGCGCAAACGCACCGAAGATCGACTACAAGGACATTCGTCTTCTGCAGCGCTACATTTCCGAGCGCGGCAAGATCGTCCCTTCGCGCATCACGGCTGTTAGCCAGAAGAAGCAGCGTGAACTCGCCAAGGCGATCAAGCGCGCGCGTTTCCTCGGCCTGCTGCCGTACGTCGTGAAGTAAGATTTGTCGGGGCGGCTCGCCGCCCCGATTTTCCACATTCGCGGTCGGCGCGGACGTGAGATTCAAAATCCGAGTTGGGCTTTGCCCTAACTGCCAATCGGCAGGACAGCGACCCGGCGCAAGACGCCACGTTCCCTTGTCCTGCTATCCGTAACTCCGGCCGTTCGCGGCCATGAAGGAGCAAGACTATGCAGGTTATTCTTCTCGAGCGCATCGCACGCCTCGGCCAGATGGGCGACACCGTCAAGGTCAAGGACGGTTTCGCACGCAACTACCTTCTGCCGCAGGGCAAGGCTCTTCGTGCCAACGAAGCCAACATGAAGAAGTTCGAAGGCCAGCGCGCACAGCTCGAAGCACGCAACCTCGAGCGTAAGTCCGAGGCTTCCAAGGTTGCCGAGTCGCTCGACGGCAAGAGCTTCGTCGTCATCCGTTCGGCTGGCGAAACCGGCCAGCTCTATGGTTCTGTGTCGACTCGTGACATCGCCGACCTGCTGGCTGCTGAAGGCTTCGACGTCAACCGCAACCAGGTTGAACTGAACAACCCGATCAAGACGATCGGCCTCTCCGAGATTGAAATCTCGCTGCACCCGGAAGTTCAGGTCACCATTTCGCTGAACATCGCACGTACTGCTGACGAAGCAGAGCGTCAGGCTGCTGGTGAGAAGCTGGATTCGGCTGAAGCGATCTACGGCGACGACATCAACGAAAACGCGCGTCCGGATGCTTTCTTCGACCCGGATGCTGAAGAGTACGAGGAAGACGCAGAGGCATAAGCCTTACTGCTTTCCTGACATCAGGAGGCCCACCCGGGAAACCGGGTGGGCCTTTTCCATTCATGCAACCTTCTTCCTCCGCCAGCGTTGTGGTGCTTGGCCCCGTGGTTCGGGAGGTGGAGGTCATGCATCGTTTGCTACATGGCGTCGTCGATCGGCTCGTCAGAACCGGAGATCTTGTTGTCTCTGGACCTGATGGCACCGTTGATCGTTACGGTGACGGTAATGGACCGAGGGTTCATGTCTCGATCACAAGCAAGCACGCACAGCGCGCTATTCTCCTCAACCCCTGGCTGGCCATACCCGAAGCCTACATGGAAGGGGATCTCGAACTCTTGCAGGGAGATGTCCTCTCACTTCTTCGCATAGCCTATGAGAACATGGGGCCGTGGGGGTACGGGACAGCGTGGGTGAAAGCCCTTGAGAGTGTGCGCGTGGTCTTTCGGCGCCTCCAACAGATCAACACGACCCGAAGGTCACGTCAGAACGTTCACCATCACTACGATCTGTCGAGGGAGTTTTATCGTCTCTTCCTAGACGACGACATGCAATATTCCTGCGCTTATTTTGCGGATCCCGACATGTCGCTTGAGGAAGCGCAACTGGCGAAGAAGCGTCATCTTGCTGCAAAGATGAACCTGCAGCCGGGGCAACAGGTGCTGGACATCGGCTCTGGCTGGGGCGGCTTAGGCATCTATCTCGCCTCAGAATTTGACGTCAATGTGCTAGGCGTAACGCTGTCGACCGAGCAACACGCAGTATCCACTGACCGGGCACACGAGCTTGGGCTCGATCGGCAGGTGCATTTCGAACTTCGGGATTACCGGAACCTTCAGGAGCGCTTCGATCGCATTGTTTCGGTTGGTATGTTCGAACATGTCGGAGTGAATCACTACCGTACCTTCTTCGAGAAATGCGCTTCGCTGTTGAAACCTGACGGCGTGATGGTTCTCCACTCAATCGGTCGGGCGGGCCCACCAGCTGCGACCAATGCCTTCATCCGGCGCCATATTTTTCCGGGAGGCTATATCCCGCCTCTTTCTGAGGTGCTTCCTCACATCGAAAAGGCTGGTCTCTTCGTGACGGATGTCGAGATACTGCGTCTCCATTACGCCGAAACGCTTCGCCACTGGCGCGAGCGCTTCATGAAGAACCGGCAGAAGGTCGTAGAAATTTACGACGAACGATTCGCCCGGATGTGGGAATTCTACCTGGCGGGGTCAGAGGCGGCGTTTCGCTGGCAGGACATGATGGTGTTCCAGCTCCAGTTGTCGCCTCGCAATGACACGCTGCCGATCGTCCGCGACTACATCTTAGATGCCGAACGACGGATGGCCGCGGCGGATCTCCCAGGTGGCTCTCGCATCGCGATCCACAAGCCTCAGCAACATACGCAATAAAAGACGCCTTGGATCGCTGGCGAGAAGCATTAGCCCTTACCGCCGAACCCCGCCGCCGCTATGATCTTCGCATGAGTCGGGTCAAGCACGAATCAGGGGTGTGGCACATTCATCTGTGAACTGATGTGGATCACGGATGAAAAATCTGGCCTGTCCAAAGCTCGGTTCGTTTGAAGCTTTGAAACACCTCCTGCGCAGTCTAGGACTGATTTCGGATGATGCCGGAGCCAGTCTTTCGTGCCGGCCCGACAAAGGTAATTTGGAACCGGCATGGCGGAAGCAGCACGCAAACTTAGCTCAGCGGAGACGCCTCTCTACCGTGAGGCGCCCAACAATATCGAGGCCGAGCAGGCTCTCCTCGGCGCAATCCTCGTCAATAATGACGCGTTCTACCGAGTTTCGGATTTCCTGAAGCCGACTCACTTTTACGAGCCGCTTCATCGCAAGATTTACGAGGTCCTCTCGGACCTGATCCGGATGGGCAAGATGGCCAATCCGGTGACCATCAAGACGTTCCTGCCGGCCGACGAACGGGTCGGCGACATGACCGTCGCGCAATATCTTGCGCGCCTGGCAGCTGAGGCTGTCACGGTCATCAACGCTGCGGACTACGGCCGCGCCATCTACGACCTCGCGACGCGCAGGGCGTTGATCACAGTCGGCGAAGACATGGTCAACGTCGCGTATGACGCACCGGTCGACATGTCACCCTCTGACCAGATTCAGGATGCCGAGCGTCGGCTCTTTGAACTGGCCGAAAGCGGCCGTTACGACGGCGGTTTCGAGACGTTCTCGGACGCGCTGAAAACCGCGATCGACATGGCCAGCGCCGCCTATATGCGCGATGGTCATCTTTCCGGTATCTCGTCTGGATTGCAGGATCTTGACGCACGCATGGGCGGCCTACAGCCATCTGACCTTATCGTTCTTGCAGGTCGCCCCGGTATGGGTAAGACCTCGCTCGCGACCAACATCGCGTTCAACATCGCGGCGGCTTACGAACCCGAGCAGTTGGCAGATGGCAGCTTCAAGGCCAAGAATGGCGGCGTCATCGGCTTCTTCTCGCTCGAAATGTCGGCAGAACAGCTGGCAACGCGTATCATCTCCGAGCAGGCCGAAGTTCCTTCGTCAAAGATCCGACGCGGCGACCTGACGGAGGCCGACTTCGAAAAGCTGGTCAGCTGTACGCAGACGCTGCAGAAAATCCCGCTCTATATCGACTCAACCGGTGGTATCTCCATCGCGCAGCTAGCCGCCCGATCCCGCCGTTTGAAGCGCCAGCGTGGCCTCGACGTGCTGGTTATCGACTATATTCAGCTGATGCAGGGCTCCAGCGCGAAATCATCACAGAACCGCGTGCAGGAAATCACCGAAATCACGACAGGTCTGAAAGCTCTGGCCAAGGAACTATCCGTCCCGATCATCGCGCTGTCACAGCTCTCTCGTCAGGTTGAGTCGCGTGATGACAAGCGTCCGCAGCTGTCTGACCTTCGTGAATCGGGCTCCATTGAGCAGGACGCGGACGTTGTGCTCTTCGTTTATCGTGACGAGTACTACCTGCAAAACAAACAGCCGGAAGAAGGCACGCCGGACTATGAGGACTGGCTGCTGAAATTCGAGCGCGCCAAGGGCAAGGCAGAAGTCATCATCGCCAAGCAGCGTCACGGCCCGACCGGCACCGTCGAATTGGCGTTCGAGGGCCAGTACACCCGCTTCTCCGATCTTGCAGACGAAGATCGTCTGCCAGAGCGCTTTGAGTAGCGCCTTGCAGAGACCAATCCTTCTTAGAGGGCGCGCGCATGGCTAAGGCACGCACCCAGTTCATCTGCCAGAATTGCGGCACCGTTCACACCCGCTGGGCCGGCAAGTGCGATTCATGCGGCGAATGGAACACGCTGATCGAGGAAGGAACGTCGAGCGGTATCGGCGGGGGCCCCATGGGCCTCAAGAGTTCGCGAAAGGGTCGCGCGGTGACGCTGACGACTCTCTCAGGCGAGATCGAGGAGGCCCCGCGCATCGTCACCGGGATCAGCGAACTTGACCGTGCGACCGGCGGTGGTTTCGTCCGCGGGTCCGCGCTCCTCATCGGTGGCGATCCCGGCATCGGCAAATCAACCTTGCTGACCCAGGCCGCGGCCGCGCTAGCGCAGCGCGGAAACCGGGTTGTGTATGTCTCCGGCGAAGAGGCGGTAGCGCAAATTCGGCTGCGGGCCCTGCGGCTCGGGGCAGCACATACTCCCGTTGAACTTGCTGCTGAGACCAATGTCGAAGATATCCTTGCAACGATCGCTGACGGCAAGCGCCCGGATCTTCTGATTCTCGATTCGATCCAGACGCTTTGGACCGACATGGCCGATTCGGCGCCCGGAACAGTCACCCAGGTTCGCGCCGCGTCTCAGGCGATGATCCGCTACGCCAAATCGACGGGCGCAGCCGTCGTCCTTGTCGGTCACGTGACAAAGGAAGGGCAGATCGCCGGCCCCCGCGTTGTCGAGCACATGGTCGACGGCGTCCTCTACTTCGAAGGCGAAGGCGGTCATCATTTCCGCATCTTGCGTACCGTCAAGAACCGTTTTGGCCCGACCGACGAGATTGGCGTGTTCGAAATGTCGGACAAGGGATTGCGTGAAGTTGCCAACCCCTCCGAGCTGTTCCTCGGAGAGAGAAGCGCTGCCGCGCCCGGAGCAGCCGTGTTTGCCGGCATGGAGGGAACCCGCCCCGTCCTGGTTGAGATACAGGCCCTCGTGGCACCCTCGCCGCTCGGCACGCCACGCCGGGCCGTGGTTGGCTGGGACTCCTCACGCCTTTCAATGATACTTGCAGTTCTGGAGGCTCACTGTGGCGTTCGGTTCTCGCAACATGACGTTTACCTGAATGTTGCTGGCGGCTACCGAATTTCTGAGCCGGCTGCCGATCTTGCCGTTGCGGCAGCACTGGTTTCCTCACTCACTGGTCTTGCCCTTCCATCCGATTGCGTTTATTTCGGCGAAATTAGCCTCTCGGGGGCGATACGGCCTGTCGCACATGCTCAGCAACGCCTTAAAGAGGCGGAGAAGCTTGGCTTTGCTCGGGCAGTTCTGCCGCCTTCGAGCGGTGATGAGCCGGGTGGCGGCGTACGGGAAAACTTTCAGCCGTCTACGCTTTCCGAACTGGTCGCGCGGATCGCAGGTTCGCGAGCGCGGGACGCAGATGGATGACTTTACTGGCGGCGCGCGCGCCATGATGGAGTGAAAGCTCGAATGCCAATCACCCTGCTGGACGGTATCCTCGTCGGCTTTACGCTGGTTTCTGCCATGCTGGCCATGGTTCGCGGCTTCTCCCGTGAAGTTCTGTCAATCGCTTCATGGGTTGCCGCAGCGGCCGCTGCGTTTTTCTTTTACCCTATTGTTCTGCCATATGTGCAGCCCTACATAGATCACGCACAAGTGCAGCTCGCTGTATCCGCGGCCATAGTATTCTTTGTCGCGCTGGTTGTGGTGACGATCATCACGATGAAGGTTGCCGACTTTATCATCGACTCGCGCATTGGCGCGCTCGATCGGACACTTGGTTTCCTTTACGGCGCTGCTCGGGGCGTGTTGGTGGTCGCGGTTGGTTTGCTCTTTTTCTCGTGGCTGGTCGGGCCCAATGCACCGAGCTGGATTTCTGAGGCGAAATCTCTGCCACTGCTGGAAAGCGTGGGCGATTGGTTGGAAAGCATCCTGCCGGATGACCCGGAAAACTCAATCCTTGACCGCATCAAGGGTGATGGCGCAGCCGAAACGCCGACCGAAAACTAAAACGAGTCCCAAAGGGACGATGCACAACGCACATAGAGCGGTATGAAGGGCGCAGACCAATGGCTGACGCAGACGATACTCCGTTTTCATCAGGTGCCGACGACCGCTTTCACGATGAATGCGGCGTCTTCGGCATTTTCGGTCGCCCCGACGCGGCTGCAATCGTAACCCTTGGCCTGCACGCACTACAGCACCGCGGGCAGGAAGCAGCCGGCATCGTTTCGTTCGATGGCTCACAGTTTTTCGTTGAGCGCCATATCGGCCTGATTGGCGACAACTTCACGAAGCAAGCAGTCCTCGATCGCCTTAAAGGGCAGCGTGCCATCGGACACACCAGATACGCCACGACCGGTGGAGCTGGGACACGCAATATTCAGCCGCTCTTTGCCGAGCTTGCCGATGGCGGCATCGCCGTTGCTCATAACGGCAACCTCACCAACGCAATGACGGTGCAGCGCTCCTTGCAGAAGCAGGGCGCGATTTTCACCTCGACCTCCGACACGGAGACGATCCTTCACCTGATCGCCTTCAGCCGCGAGCAGGACATCAACTCCCGCTTCATCGAGGCCGTGCGTCAGCTTGAAGGCGCATTCTCGCTGGTAGCGCTGACTGCGAAGAAGATGATCGGTTGCCGCGATCCGCTGGGCATTCGCCCGCTGGTTCTTGGCGATTTGGATGGCGCCTGGATCCTCGCCTCCGAGACCTGCGCGTTGGACATCATCGGTGCGCGCTTCGTTCGCGATATCGAACCCGGCGAAATGGTGGTCGTTACCACCAAAGGCATCGAGAGCTTCTATCCATTCGAAAAACAGAACCCGCGCTTCTGCATCTTCGAATATGTCTATTTCGCCCGTCCCGACTCAGCCATTGAGGGCCGTAACGTCTACAGCGTTCGCAAGCAGATCGGCGTCGAACTGGCGAAAGAAAATCCGGTTGATGCTGACATAGTCGTGCCTGTGCCGGACTCCGGGACGCCGGCGGCAATCGGCTTCAGCCAAGCATCGGGCATTCCCTTCGAACTGGGCATCATACGCAACCACTACGTTGGCCGAACCTTCATCTCCCCAGGCGATTCGATCCGGCATATGGGCGTGAAGCTCAAACACAACGCCAATCGCAAAATGATCGAAGGCAAGCGCGTCGTGCTGGTTGACGATTCAATCGTTCGCGGAACGACCAGCCAGAAGATCGTGCAGATGGTTCGTGATGCGGGCGCTCGCGAAGTCCATATGCGGATCGCTTCGCCTCCGACACGCGCGTCATGCTTCTACGGTGTCGACACCCCGGAAAAGACGAAGCTCCTTGCTTCGCGGATGTCGGTTGAAGAGATGGCGGAGTTCATTCGCGTGGATTCGCTCAGCTTCTTGACGATCGACGGGCTTTACCGCGCTGTCGGCGAAGCGGTGCGCGATGGCGCTTCGCCACAGTATTGCGACGCATGCTTCACCGGGGATTATCCGACCCGTCTTACGGATATGGAGGGCACGGACAATGTCCGCACCCTCTCCTTGCTCGCCAATATGGGCTGATCAGGGCGAAACCAGCTTCAGGCCGATAATGCCGGCTGCGATCATGACGATGCACAAGATGCGCATGATCTCGGCCGGCTCAGAAAACAGCATGACGCCCAGGATCGCGGTGCCGATGGTACCGATGCCCGTCCAGATCGCGTAAGCGGTGCCGAGGGGCAGCGTACGCAACGCCAGACCAAGCAAGAACAGGCTGATCGCCATGGCTCCGACCGTAAAGACGCTCGGTACCAGCTTGGTGAAGCCGTGAGAGTATTTCAGGCCTACGGCCCAACCGATTTCAAACAATCCAGCAAAAAAAAGATAAGCCCAGGCCATCGCCCGTCTCCCTTTAGGAGATGGGGCCGTCCCCATCGCATTGTCCGAAGGCCGGGTCGTCCCGGCAGGGGGAGATATGGGACCGTGGCCTTCCAAGGTCAAGCGGGTTCCCCTGCAGCGCGGATTAGGCTAAGTCGGCTGCAAAAGAGCCTTCAGAGCCGCTTAGCTTATGGGAAATGTGATGTCCGAAGCCCTTGATCTCACCGGGCGCGTTGCCCTTGTCACCGGTGCCTCCCGCGGGATCGGATATTTTCTGGCGAAAGAGCTTGCCGCTGCCGGGGCGCACGTCATTGCTGTTGCGCGTACTGTCGGCGGACTTGAAGAACTCGACGACGAAATCAAGGAAGCAGGTGGCCAGGCCACGCTGGTTCCTCTGGACCTCACCGACATGGCTGGTGTCGACCGCCTTGGCGGAGCGATTCACGAGCGCTGGGGCAAGCTCGACGTACTGGTAGCAAATGCGGGGATCCTAGGCGTTATTGCACCTCTTGGGCACGTTGAAGCGAAGGTCTTCGAGCGGGTCATGAATATCAACGTGAATGCCACCTGGCGGCTTATTCGCTCGGTCGACCCCCTGCTTCGCCTCTCTGATGCGGGACGCGCAATCATCATGTCGTCTGGCGCTGCTCATTCGGCCAAGGCTTATTGGGGGCCCTATGCAGCCTCCAAGGCCGCCGTAGAGGCAATGGCACGTTCCTGGGCGGATGAGACGAAGAACCTGCCGCTACGCATCAACAGCGTCAATCCGGGCGCTACCCGCACGGCGATGCGAGCGCAGGCGATGCCTGGTGAAGATCCAACTACCCTACCCCACCCGTCTGAAATCGCTGCCAAGATCGTTCCCCTCGCCAGTCCGGCATTACAGGAAACCGGCGCGATCTTCGAAGCTCGTACAGGCAAGTTCCTCCGCTACAGCATGCCCAAATAGAAACTCGCCACACTATCGACCGCAATTATCGCCCATGCTATGAAACTGGCACTTGACGAGCCAGTTTCAGTCTGCGGGATCTTGCAAATGAAGACATCCTTGCTCATCGCTTTCGGGCTTGTGGTGATGACCACAGCGTCGGGGCATGCTGACGTTTTCAGTTCTCAAACCTTTGACGGCGGATCGGCGACGCTCGACGCGTTGCCGGGGGTCAATCTTGACATCGTACCCGGCATGAATGGCTCGTCGGGAAATTGTTCTGAGACGATGGTTCCGTCGTATTCCGGCAGTTTCTCCGGCGAAACCAGGGCATCTACCTGCCGATATGGGAACTTTTCTGTCACGACAAGCGGCACAAATCCGGCGCGCAATCACCTTGACCTGACTTATGGCGGCAACCCGCCACCATGGGAACAAGGCTGGCGTCCCTAAACATTTATTCAATTGGCAGATTGACCACAACGCGACCCGCGCTACCCTGTTTGGGCTCATCCTGCCCAAACAGGCTTGAACCGGAGACGCGCTTTGATCCTGATTACAGTTGTCATCGCGGCCGTCGTCGCAGCGTGGCTGTTGCTCACGTTCGTTCATGCGCGCAGGCAAAAGATCACCCTGCGCCAAGCGCTGCTGTACGCTCCCCTCGCCCTGATATGGCGGATAGACGCCGGCGCCCTGTCCAAGACCGCCGCCGACGACGGACCGTTGCTCTACGTCGTATCACACCAGTCACGGCTGGACCCGGCGCTGATGCTCTGCCTGTTGCCGGAAAACACCCTGCATATTCTTGACGATCACGCAGCTTCATCTCCATGGCTGGAGCCTTGGCGCGATCTGGCACGAACCATCGCCTTCAATCCGGAACATGTATTCGTCAGCAGGCGGCTGGTTCGCGTGTTGCGCGGCCGCGGGCGCCTGTGCGTCTACCTCGCTGCCGACATGGACCCCGCTTCTCGCGCCTTTCGCCTCTATCGGGCGGTAGCACGCATCGCATTGCGCGCGGAGGCGAAGGTGGTTCCGATCCGTGTAGACGGAGCCGAGAAGCTCACATCCTCATTCGTCGACGAAGCCAAGACAAGCCAGCCTTTCGCTCGTCTCACTATTCGTACACTGGCACCGGCAACGCTCTTGGAGCTTCGCCAGCGCAATCCAGAGATAACCACAAACTCAAGCGCACTTTTTGCGCGGATGGAAGAGCTTCGCCAGCGTCCTCCGGGTCCAAACGACTGAAACTCTCGTGCCGTGATTCAATTGACAGCGTCAGCGCTTGCCCGAGCAGCCTCGAGCCTTTCCCGGCGCGCGTAGGCAATGAAGCTGAACGGGAGGAACAAAAGATAGGCGATTGCGGTAGCCGCCATGGTCTCCCAACTGAAGCTGAACAGAAGAGCGACGTATAGAACGATGCCAAGGATCATCGGCATCACGAGGTCACGGCGGATTCGGATACCTGTCTTACCTGAGTAGACAGGTAGCTGGCTGACCATCAAAAGCGCGATCGCGACGGAAAAGGCGCTGCACACATAGGCGGTCAGCTCGCTTCGCGGCATGCCGAGAAAGCCGAGATATAGGGGCAAGAGCACAAGCAGCGCCCCTGCGGGCGCAGGCACACCCACGAAGTAATCGGCTTTCCAGGCCGGACGATCGTGATCCTCCAGCATGACATTGAAACGTGCAAGGCGAAGGCAGCAGGCGATTGCGAAGAGCAGCGCCGCGATCCAACCAAACGCATCCGCCTCTTTAAGCAGATACGCGTAAAGGAGCAGCGCGGGCGCGGCACCGAAATTGACAATGTCGGCGAGCGAATCCATCTGGGCGCCGAAATTCGACGTGCCCTTGAGCATGCGCGCGATACGTCCGTCCACCGCATCGAGAAGCGCGGCAATCAGCACCATCGTCACCGCGAGTTCGAAGCGCTGCTCGAACGCCAGACGAATACCGGTTAGGCCAGCGCAGATCGCCAGAACCGTCATCAGATTGGGAAGAAGCACCCGCAGCGGAATTCCGCGCAGGCTGCGTCCAGGATTAGCTCCGCCTTCGTCTTGCGTGTCTTGATCCATCGGTCAGGAAACCCTTACCAGAGGAGTACGCGGCGCGCCGAATTCGGCAAGAATGGTTTCGCCGGCAACAGCGGTCTGCCCAACTGAAACCATCGGTGCAAAGCCTTCCGGCAGATAAATATCGACCCGCGACCCGAAGCGGATCAAGCCGAAACGCTCTCCGGTCGAGATATCGTTGCCCTGCTCAGCCCAGCAAAGGATGCGGCGCGCGACAAGACCAGCGACCTGAACAACGCCAACACGGCCGTTCGGGCTGTCGATCACGAGGCCGTTTCGTTCGTTCTCCACGCTGGCCTTATCAAGCTCGGCATTGAGGAATTTCCCTGCACGGTGCTCGATCGTCGCGATCCGTCCGCGCACCGGTGACCGGTTAACGTGGCAGGAGAAGACGTTCATGAAAACCGAAATGCGGAGCATCTCGGTGCTCGAGAGCCCCAACTCACGAGGCGGAACCGCCGGACCTACTGCAGAAACGATACCATCGGCTGAACTTATGATCAGACGATCGTCAATCGGGGTGACGCGTTCGGGATCTCGAAAGAAATAGGCGCACCATGCGGTCAGGATCGCGCCGATCCAGAACAGGCTGGTCGAGAAGATTCCAAGGATAATTGCAACGGCAGCAAAGGCGGCGATGAATGGCCAGCCCTCGCGGCGCACCGGCACAAAAGTATTTCTGATCGTGTCGGCAATGCTCATGCGGACGGTCTTCCCCCGATGGAAACTGGAGGTGGACCTTTAACGGATTGGGGATGCAAGAGCAACGAGGCCAATACATGCGAAATGCGTGTACTGGCCTCTAGGCGGTATGTTTATGTGTCGCGGTTGAGGGCGACAGACGGATCAGCCCTTCTCTTCCTCGACTTCAGGAGTGCGACGGCGAACGAGAATGCCCATTTCATCTTCCTCGCGGGCACGCCGTAGCGTTTCCTCAGCCTCGGTTGCCTCCCGCTGGCGATCCCACATCTGGGCATAAAGTCCGCCGGCTGCGAGAAGGTCAGCGTGGCGTCCGCGCTCTGCGATCTCACCTTCCTTCAGGACGATGATCTCGTCTGCGCCGATGACGGTCGAGAGACGATGCGCAATCACCAGGGTGGTGCGATCACGACTTACGAGGTCAAGTGCTGCCTGAATCTCCTGTTCCGTCTGCGTGTCGAGCGCAGACGTCGCTTCATCCAGCATCAGGATCGGCGGAGCCTTCAGGATCGTGCGGGCAATCGCAACACGCTGCTTTTCACCACCTGACAGCTTCAGCCCGCGCTCACCGACCATGGTGCGAAACCCATCCGGCAAGCGGAGGATAAAGTCCTTGATCTGCGCGAGTTCGGCAGCACGCGTGACCTCCTCCTCGGTAGCAGACATGCGGCCATAGCGAACATTGTAGAGAATGGTGTCGTTAAAGAGGACCGTGTCCTGCGGAACCATGCCGATCGATGCTCGCAGGCTTTCCTGGGTCACATCGCGAATATCCTTGCCGTCAATGCGAATGCTTCCAGATTGAATATCGTAGAAGCGGAACAGCAAGCGAGAGATCGTTGATTTTCCTGCGCCCGAAGGCCCGACAATCGCGACGGTCTTTCCAGCAGGCACCTCGAACGAAATCCCTTTCAGAATAGGTCGCTCAGGATCGTAGGCGAAGTGAACATTGTCGAAGGAAATGGTTCCTTCCTTGACTACGAGGTCATGTGCGCCTTCGCCATCAGTCACCTCCGGCTTCACACCAAGCAGGTCGAACATCTGCTCGATGTCGGTCAGCGCCTGCCTGATCTCGCGGTAAATGAACCCGATGAAGTTCAGCGGGATCGACAGCTGCATCAGCATCGCGTTGACGAACACGAAGTCGCCGATGGTGTGTGTGCCGCGCGAGACCTCCCATGCGGAGAGAGCCATCACGGCCGCCATGCCGACACCAAAGATGACGCCCTGGCCGAAATTCAGCCAGCCGAGCGACGTCCACGTCCTGGTTGCGGCATCCTCGTAGCGAGCCATCGAACGATCGAAGCGTTGTGCCTCCATCTTCTCGTTCGAGAAATATTTGACCGTCTCATAGTTAAGCAGCGAGTCGACCGCTTTGGTGTTGGCATCCGTGTCGCTCTCGTTCATCTCGCGACGAATGGAGATGCGCCAGTCGCTCGCCTTCACCGTGAACCAGGTGTAAAGCCAGACAGTTACGGCAATGATCGCAACATAAACCCAGCCATAGACGACCCAGAATATGATCGCGGTGAGCGCAAACTCCAGAACCGTCGGGGCTGTGTTGAGAATCGTGAACCGGACGATCGTCTCAATGCCCTTCACACCACGTTCGATGATGCGGGACAGGCCGCCGGTACGCCGTTCAAGGTGAAAGCGCAACGATAGATTGTGCATATGCACGAAGGTGCGATACCCGAGCTGCCGAACGGCATTCTGGCCCACACTTGCAAACAAAGCGTCGCGCAACTGGTTGAACCCAAGCTGCACGATACGCACCACATTATACGCCAAAACCAGCATCACTGGCGCCACCAGCACAGCTGGTATCCAAGCCGCCGGGGTTAAGTCACCAGTAAGCGCGTCCGTCGCCCATTTAAAGAAGTACGGAACCAGGACCAGGATCAGCTTGGAGATGACCAGAAAGAAACTAGCCCACAGGACCCGCCTCTTCAGGTCCGGCCTGCCTTCCGGCCACATATATGGCCACAGATTTGCCAGCGTCCCTAATGTCGAGCCGGAATCGGCTGAAACGGTTTTTGAAGCCAAAATCTTCGTCCTGTAATTCGTATCAGGCCTGGCTGGATGGATGACCAGCACAGGAAGAAAGCAAACTGCTAATCGCCACTGAGAGTTCTGCCAGCGCGGCTCGATCGGCTTCGTAGCGCGACCGCTGCCGTTCCGAAGTCACGCGCACAAGCCCGGCATCCACCAGCACCTTGAGGTGCTGCGAAATCGTGGACTGCGCCAAATGCATCCGCTCCACGACGTCCTTGCAGCAGCAGGCATCAATGCCAGCAAGGTGCTGCAGAATATCAATTCGTGCAGGATGCGAAAGCGCCGCGAGCTTTGCAGCCATCTCGACGCTATTGTGCAACTGACATCCGCTTGGCGGGGCTGAGACTTTCATCGTACATCGCCGATATACGATGAAAGAGCCAGTTTCAAGGCGCGGCAGGATCATGCGCCGCGCAAATTTGAGCCATCCGAGATTTTACGGCGTTACGACCTGATCTGAAATCGCTTCCAGATCCGCTTGCTCGCCTTCGGCAGTCTCCCTCGGAACGGTGAACACCTGCCCCGGCCAGATCAGATCGGGATTGCGAATCTGTTCTTGGTTCGCGAGGTAGATCGTCGAGTAGCGAACACCGCGGCCGTAGACTCGGCGCGAGATACGCCACAATGAGTCGCCTCGCCGAATGATGACGGACCCGTCCACACGCTGCAGCGCGGGCGCGGTAACACCCTCGCCTGAAACGCCAGCAGATGTAGGCGCGTCTTGCATGTCAGCTGAAGAAACTTCCTTCTGCGCGGCATCAGGTCCTGCCGGGGATCGATCTTCTATTTTTCGACCCTCCGTCTGCGCTGGCTGCTGCATAGCAACTGCGGAGATAGCTTCACCTGCCTCGCGCTCGAATGGCACCGCCGCACGAGCAACCACAGATCCATCTGCGTCAAGGAGGTCAGCCCGGATGATGTAGCTCCCAACAGGCAGGTCGCGCTTTGCTTCTACGAGGAAGCGACCAGCCTGCGAGACGCGCGAGTCGCCCAACAAGGTGTCTCCGGCGTAGACGCGAACAGTGTGCCCCGGATCAGCCTGACCAGCGACGAAAATCGTGTCGCCTTCAATCTCTACCGCTTCAACGATGACACTGCCGGTCTGCGCAGGTTGACCATCTTCTGCGGCCTGCTCTTGGGGCGAGAGTTCAGCAACATCCTGCTCGGCAGGTGTCTCATTGGCTAGTGCCGGTTCCGATTCTGCCTCGTCAACGACACCCAGCTCGGCTTCACGCTCACCTTCACGGGCTGCTGCCTCTTGCTGCGCAACCGCATCATTGGCCGTGTCTGGTACTGAAGGAGCTTCTTCTTTTAGCTCTCCCGCCGCAGTGTCCGCTGGTGCTTCCGGAACTGTCAGCAATTGCGCAGGAGCACCTGGCTCCTCGATCATGGCGAGTACCTGGCCATTCTTTGTTTCAGGCACCGCGACGATTGCGGTTTCTGCAGACTGCACACTTTGGCCATCCGGCGTTGTGGCCCGCAGAGACAGCACGTAGTCGCCAGGCTCGAGCGGATTGTCGAAGACGATGACAAACTCGCCTTCCGAACTTGCCTCAGTGTCAGCAAGCAGTGCGTCACCGTGAAGGATTTCCACCCTCGCCGTTGCAGGCGCGGTCCCGGCGACAACGACCGAACCGTCTGGCTCGGCTCTAAGAATGTCGAAGTTGGGCGGGGCCAGCCTTCCCTGCTTCGGCGCGGTCTGCGGTTCCGTCTGTTGCTCCTCGCCATCACTTGGAATTTCCGACTCCGCGCTTTCCTCCTGCAGTTGCGACTGCGGCTGCGACTCGGCTCGCATCTGCGCAGGCTGCTGAGCTTCCGGTTGAGTTTTTTCCACCTCAGCAATTGCTGCAGGTTCACGAACTGACCACGGGTCGAACACGCCTGTCACATAAGCGGCCCCTGTCGCTGCAATTACGCCTCCCCCCACGAACAGGAGCGCCTTGAGCCAGCCTGGCATCATGATAGAGCTTTTCCTTTGCCTGCGTTTTCTTGCGTCTAGCCTGTTTTACATAGACCTACAACAAAAACACCCTGAAGGGTTGACCATCCCCTTGGCGTAGTCACCATTCTCCGCATGAATATGATTCGATCGATCTGCGTTTACTGCGGTTCTTCGTCGGGCCGTGGCGATACTTATGTCGAAGCCGGCTATTCACTTGGTCGCGCCATTGCCTCAGCAAATCTGCGTCTGGTGTATGGCGGCGGCACCAAGGGCATCATGGGCGCTGTTGCCCGTGGGACCATGGAAGGCTCTGGCCGGGTTCTTGGCATCATCCCTCGCTTCCTGATGAACAAGGAAGCTACCGAAGCAGCGCTCGGGAAACTCGACCAGCTTGTCGTCACCGAGGACATGCATGAGCGCAAGCACAAGATGTTCGAAGAATCGGATGCTTTTGTGGCGCTACCCGGCGGGATCGGAACGCTGGAAGAAATCGTCGAGATCATGACCTGGGCGCAGCTCGGACGCCACCGCAAGCCAATTGTCTTCGCAAATGTCGACGGATTTTGGAACCCGATGCTGACCCTTCTCGACCACATGCGCGACGCCGGTTTCGTGCACACCGGTCATCTGGTTCAGCCGCTGGTCGTTGATTCCATCTCTGCGATCATCCCGGCAATTCTCGCGGACGCTGCTTCCTCGGGAACGCCGACGGAAGGCGACCCGAGGGTTATCGATCGGATGTGATCGCGGGCTTCTGCCCAAACAGCATCGACCATGTGTAAAGGGCCAGCGCGCTTACAATGAGTGCGAAGGCGATCATGCGGCCAGTGCCGAACGGTTCACCAAACACGAACACACCGATCAGCGCGATCATCGTCGGTGCGATGTATTGCATGATGCCGATCGTAGAGATCCGCAGAAGCTTGGCTCCGAAAGCAAACAGGATCAGCGGCACCGCCGTGACGACACCTGACGCAAGCAGCATCAGCATGTTGTAGTTATTATCGAGGAAGTGACCCTCGCCGCGTGTCTGCAACCAGATAAGGTAGGCGAGGCACGGCACGCTCAAAATAAGCACCTCAAGGAAGAACCCCTGGCTTGGGCCGACCGGCAGCGTCTTCCGCAAGAACCCGTAGATCGCGAACGAGAACGCCAAAATCAACGATACCCATGGCAATCCACCCGCATCTACGGTCAGCACCACAACCGCACTGGTGGCCAGCAGGAGGGCAACAAGCTGTAGTCGCGTGAACCTCTCCTTGAGAAACAACGCCCCGAACATCATGCTCACTAGCGGATTGATGTAATAGCCGAGCGCCGTTTCCACCGCTCGGTCGGCCGCAATAGCCCAGACATAAACGCCCCAATTGACCGTGATGATGCCGGCTGTCAGGGCAGCCATCATCAGCGTCCGCGGTTGTTGGAAGGCGGTCTTGATATCGCCGGTGCGCCCCAAGAGCAGCAAGACCAAACCGGCCACGGGGACAGACCACACGACGCGATGTGCCACAATCTCGATAGGCGGAATGTGTGAAACCGCCTTCATGTAAAGCGGCAGGAAGCCCCAAAGCAAGTAGGCCGAGAATGCGTAGAAGAAGCCGCGTCTCGCGTCAGCCGAACCCGATTGGCCTTCGGCGGCCGGCGCCAGCTTCAATTGTTCCTGCATTTCAAACGCTGTCCTTTAGCCAGACTTCCTACACCGGCGTGAGTGGAGCAACCAATGCGATTTTCTGATTGGATGATCAACGCGGCTGCAAAGTCGAACGCTATTCCGCCGCCACCGCGACAGCCTCCCGGTTCTTCACCAGTTTGAAGACAATGGAATCCATCAGTGCCTGGAACGAAGCGTCGATGATGTTTTCGGAAACGCCGACAGTGGACCAGCGCGCACCGGTCGCATCGTGCGATTCGATGAGGACGCGGGTGATGGCCTCTGTGCCGCCGTTCAAAATTCGAACCTTGAAGTCTGAGAGAGAGAGATCGGCAATCTCGTCCTGGAATTTGCCAAGGTCCTTGCGCAGCGCAATGTCCAGCGCGTTAACCGGGCCGTCGCCCTCGGCCACCGACATTTTTTCTTCGCCATCAACGACCACTTTCACGATGGCTTCCGACACTGTTTTCAGATGACCATTAGCGTCAAACCGTCGCTCAACCATGCAGCGGAACGCAGAGACACGGAAGAATTCCGGGACCGTTCCCAAGGTGCGGCGCGCCAGCAGATCGAAGCTCGCATCGGCCCCCTCATAGGCGTAGCCCTGCGCTTCCCGCTCTTTTACGAGCGCGATCAAGGTGTCGAGCCTGGGGTCGTCTTTGGCGACCGAAATGCCGCGACGCTTTAGTTCAGCGATGAAATTCGACTTGCCGCCCTGATCGGAGACCATAACCTTACGGATATTGCCGACCGACTCGGGCGGCACATGTTCGTAGGTCTCCGGCTCCTTCAAGATGGCGGAAGCGTGGATACCGGCCTTGGTAGCGAATGCCGAGGCACCGACATAAGGTGCCTGCTGCTCCGGTGCGCGATTCAACAACTCATCGAAACTGTGCGAAAGGCGCGAGATGCCCTCCAGCTTCTCAGGCGTGATCCTGGTCTCAAAGCGATCCGCATAGACGGGTTTGAGCACCAGGGTGGGCAAAATCGAAATCAGGTTCGCGTTTCCGCAACGCTCACCGATGCCGTTCAGCGTTCCCTGCACCTGGCGAACGCCCGCTTCGACAGCCGCGAGCGAGTTTGCGATCGCCTGACCAGTATCGTCATGAGCGTGAATGCCAAGGTTTGCGCCGGGAATTCCGGATGCGATGACCTTCCCTACGATGTCGCGAATTTCCGACGGAAGCGTGCCGCCATTGGTGTCGCACAGCACTACCCAGCGCGCGCCCGCCTCATAGGCGGTTTTGGCGCATGCCAGGGCGTATTCCGGATTGGCCTTGAAGCCGTCGAAGAAGTGCTCGCAGTCAACCATTGGTTCCTTGCCAGCATTCTTTGCAGCCAGAACCGATTCATGGATGGATTCGAGATTTTCTTGGTTCGTGCATCCGAGCGCGACGCGAACGTGATAGTCCCAGCTCTTGGCCACAAAGCAAATCGCGTCCGATTTTGCCTGCAAAAGTGTGGCGAGGCCGGGATCATTCGAGGCTGAAATTCCCGCACGCTTGGTCATCCCAAAAGCAACGAAGGTGGCCGATTTCGTACGCTTCTTTTCGAAGAACGCCGTGTCGGTCGGGTTCGCGCCCGGATAGCCGCCTTCAACGTAATCAAAGCCAAATTCATCCAGCAGACCGGCAATAGCTATCTTGTCCTCGACCGAAAAGTCGACGCCCGGCGTCTGTTGGCCGTCGCGAAGGGTCGTGTCGAAGAGGTAGATGCGCTCGCGTGTCATGCTTTGCCCGCAAATTTGTCAGTAGCGTAGATGAGGCGATCGAGGATCCCCGGCTCGGAAAATGCATGCCCGGCGCCCTCGATCAGGTAGAATTCGGCGTCCGGCCACTCTTTGGACAATTGCCAAGCATACCGCGCAGGGCATGGCATGTCGTAGCGGCCGTGGACGATCAAGCCGGGAATACCCCGAAGCTTGTGCGCGTCACGCAAAAGTTGTCCTTCTTCGAGCCATGCACCGTGGGTGAAGAAGTGATTTTCGATGCGCGCGAAAGCGATTGCATAATCCGCTTCACCGAATGTACTCGCTCCAGGATTGGGAAGAAGCGTGATCGTCTGGCCTTCCCACATGCTCCAGGCTCTTGCAGCCTCAAGCTGAACATTCCGGTCCGTGCTGGTCAGGCGCTTTCGGTAGGCAGCAATGAGGTCGCCCCTTTCGGCCTCCGGAATCGGCGCCAGAAAATGCTCCCATTTGTCCGGGAACATCTCGGAGACGCCGAACTGGTAGTACCAGTCGAGTTCTGCTCTGGTCAGGGTATACACGCCGCGGACCACGAGCTCGCTGACCCGATCGGCGTGTGTCTGCGCGTAGGTCAGCGCAAGAGTTGATCCCCACGAGCCACCAACCACCAGCCACTTTTCAAAACCCGCCATCTCCCGCAGGCGCTCAATGTCTGCCACGAGATGCCAGGTCGTATTGGCCTCAAGCTCGGCATGCGGCGTTGAACGACCGCATCCGCGCTGATCAAAGAGGATCACATCATACAGCTCGGGATCGAACAGGCGGCGATGAACCGGCGAAATGCCGCCGCCTGGCCCGCCATGAAGGAAGACGGCCGGCTTGGCACCTCTGGTTCCCACGCGTTCCCAATAGATGACGTGGCCATCGCCTACATTAAGGTGGCCGGTCTCAAACGGTTCGATCTCCGGGTAAAGTGACCTCAGTTCGCTCACAGCTGAAGCCCTTGCGCCGGCCAGTATTCGGTTTCGTGATCCGGATGCTGGAACGAGATTATCGATTCCTGCCGGGTATTTGCGGTGGTTTCCTGATAGATCTCTGCATCAAAGATTTCTTCCACCCAAGGCAGTCTCGATTGGTGGTTCACCTGGATCTGCGGCTTGAGGTCCGACCGATCGTCGAAAGAGCCGATCGAAATCTCAAGACGCCCTGGATGGCGATAGGTCAGTGGGGTACCGCATCGAGGGCAGAACCCCCGGTCGATATTCACAGACGACTGATAGTAAGTCGGCTCCTCCCGGACCCACTCGACGCCGTCCTTGGGCGCGGTCACAAAGGCCGAGAAGAACGACCCGAACTGCTTCTGGCACATGCGGCAATGACAGATCGAAGGTCTGCCCAGCTGCCCATGGATGCGGTAGCGCACCGCTCCGCACTGGCAGCCGCCGGTCCGTACGGTATCACTCATGTCTCTCCTCCCGAGGCCAAGATTCCGTGTCGTGATCTGGATGCTGATTACTGACGATCGACGCGAGGAACGAGGCAGCTTCGACGTCCTCCTCCGTCAGGCGACGAGGCAGCTTGTGGATCGTATCCACGTAAGGGATTTTCGTTTCGACACCGAACTGAACGGTCGGTGCGATGGCTTCGGGGGTGTCGAATGCACCAATTGCAAGGGCCAGACCGTCCGGCGCTTCGTATGTAAGGGGCGTTCCGCACTCGGTACAAAAGCCACGCTGCACGTGGTTGGACGACCGGTAGCGCTTCGGCTCCCCTCGCGTCCAATTCAGCGTTCCTTCCTGAACCGTGACCAACGGGGCGTAGAAATTGCCAAACGCTTTCTGGCACATGCGGCAGTGGCAGACAGAAGCACCAGCCAGCGCTCCCTCAATCCGAAACCGTACTGCTCCGCACTGGCACCCACCGGTGTAAAGAGGCTTGTTGTCGAGGCTCATTGCAAACGCTCCTCTCTTGATGCTGCTTCGTTCTTGTCCGGCACCGCCCGCCCTTCACTATGCAGACATTCAAAGATGAGAGCACGCAGAAGGTTGCCCTGGCGTCCGGATAATCGGAACCTGGAACACATGGAGGCTGCCGTCGGTCGCATTAATGACGGACTTCCCACGTAGTGATCCGTTCGCCGGTCTCCGGGTTCTTGCCATCCTTGAGCTGAATGCCCTGGGCAAGCAGTTCGTCGCGGATTCGGTCGGCCTCGGCCCAGTTCTTGTCGCGAATGGCAGCAAGACGCTGCTCGACGTAAGACGCGACATCAATGTCAGTCTTGAGCGACGAGAGATCCAGGCCAATCAACGCTGCTGCGGAAAACAGGGCCGACGACGAGATGTCCGAGTTGAGCAGGCGCAAATAAGCCGCCATATCGAGATCATCAGCCAACGCTGAAAGGAACTCTTCGCCCACCCCTTGCGCGCTTCCGCCTTCAGCGCGGCGCCGCCATTTAGCGATCAGGCTCTCGGCTTCCTCTAGCTTTCTAACCGAAAAATCGATCGGCTCGCGATAATGCGTCATCAGCATTGCGAGGCGGAGGACCTCGCCTGGCCATTTACGTCCGCCGAACTTCTCGGTCTCAAGCAGGTCGTGGATGGTGACGAAGTTGCCTTCCGATTTGGACATCTTCTTGCCTTCAACCTGCAGAAAGCCATTGTGCATCCACACATTGGCCATCCGATCGGAACCGAAAGCGCAGCAAGACTGGGCAATCTCGTTCTCGTGGTGAGGGAAGACGAGATCGATGCCACCGCCATGAATGTCGAAGACGTTCTTCATCGGATCGTCGCATGTGAGACCGCCACCGAACGGCTCAAGCAATTTCGCCGTCGACATGGCCGAGCACTCAATGTGCCAGCCGGGACGACCGTTGCCATCAATACCGGCTGGAGAAGGCCAGCCCGGTTCACCATCCTTCGACGGCTTCCAGAGGACAAAATCCATCTCGTCGCGCTTGTAGGACGCAACATCGACGCGCGCGCCTGCAAGCATCTCGTCAAACGGCCGGCGAGATAGCGCACCGTATCGTGGCCCGGAGCGGGAATTCATCGACGTAGGCGAGAAAAGGACGTGCCCTTCAGCGACGTAGGCAACGCCTTTCTCCACGAGGATCTCGATCATCGCCTTCATGTCGTCGATGTGTTCGGTCGCACGCGGCTGCGCATCGGGCTCCAGGCACCCAAGTGCCTTCACATCGGACTGGAACTGGTTGTTCGTGACTTCGGTGACTCTGCGGATCGCCTCGTTAAGCGGAAGATCAGGATAATCCCGCGCAGCGCGGGCGTTGATCTTGTCATCCACGTCCGTGATGTTGCGGACATAGGTGACATGCTGCTCGCCATAAACCTCGCGCAGAAGCCGGTTAAGCACATCGAACACGATTACCGGACGTGCGTTACCGATATGAGCAAAGTCGTAAACGGTGGGACCGCAGACATACATGCGCACGTTCCGCCGATCGATCGGCTCGAACTCTCCCTTGGTGCGCGTCAGCGTGTTGTAGAGCCGAAGCTTCAGTTCTGACATACAGTCCCCCTGGCCTGCTGGCCGGGGCGTTTTCTCGTGCCTGTATGAAGAGCGAAAACGACCGGACCAGCGAGCGCGCTAGTCGATAATGCAAATGCCAATAATGGCGAGAGCCGTTTTCATCGCCCGCTTATCGCGCTGCCCGCACTTGCCGTCAAGTGACCGGGGAAAGTGCAGCAGGCAAATTCGCGGGCGCGTATCGATAAGGTTTGATTAAACATGTCGGCAAAATTACCCGGTAATGCCGCTTCCACGCCGTGGCCCCAACACGCTGCTGCCTGATTTCACGCCGACCCTTTCCACATGTTCAACGCGCCCACCGGGCAGGAAGACGGAACGCGTATTATGGAAAAGCAGTCACCACTGATGGCAGAGCAGGAACGAGCACAGCGTGCAAAATACGCCGAACTGACTGCGCATTACGGCAATATCGGCCCCGCTGCTATTCTTGCAGCTCTGGCATGTGCCCAGCGCCGCGAAGAACAGGAAGCACGCATCGCCAAGATTGGCAGGCGGATCGCGGCCTAGCGCTAAAACAGCGACAGCTGGTCGTCACGTTTGACGCTGGCGCGCGGCGTGACGGGAGGTTCAGCCACCTTGTCCTGCAGATCGGGTCCGACGTTCGCCACTTTGTTCACCTTGTCGGACACAGGAATGGCTTCGAAGAAGTCCGGCTGGATCGGGCGCATGATGTCGCTGACATCGCGTGGTTCCTGCGTGATGCAATCGAGCCAGCGTGTGTAGTCTTCCGGCATGACAACGACCGGGGCACGATCATGGATTGCAGCGAGTTCGCCTGTCGCTGCGGTGGTCAGGATCGCGCCGGTATCAATTTCTGAACCGCCTGGCTCGGAGTAGGTCTCGATTAAGCCGCCAAATGCAAAGACGCCGCCATGTCGAGGACGTATCCAATATGGCTGGGTTCGCTTGCCCGGAAGTTTGCGCCATTCGTAAAAACCGGAAGCGGGAATCAACACGCGGCGGTGCCGCATCGCAGCCCGAAAGGACGCTTTCTCCGCAGCGGTCTCGGATCTCGCATTAATGAGCATAGGGAACTGCTTCACATCCTTCACCCACCCGGGGATGAAACCCCAACGGACCAGGAAGGCATGACGCAGTGGCAGATTCGAGCCGGCTTCGCGAGTGGGTGCCGGCCCCACCACCATGATAGGCTGCGTTGGCGCGATATTGTAGCGGGGGGGAAACGCATCGACGCCGGATGCTGCAAAATGCTCCTCCACCACTATGGGCGCTTGAGTGAGGGCGAACCGGCCACACATCGCGAACTTCCTTATGCACACGCATTTGTTTGAGAGGCTAACCTTGGCTCGACATATAGGCACGATGGGTGTGACCAGCCAGAGTCAGCGCGATCTGCTTTGTCGAAACGATTCCCTAGCAAGGCTGACCCTGATAAAGTGCCGTCTTCCTCAGCGATCAGGTGATTTCGCAATTGTGCTCAGCTCAACACAAGATGAGAACTTCTAGCACTGAACCACAGGCTGCGGTGTCGGTTGCGGTTCTGCACGAGGGCCGCTTCTTGCTCGTCCGCCGTGGTCGCGCCCCGGCAAAGGGGCTTTACGCGTTCCCAGGCGGCCGTGTTGAGCCAGGTGAAACACTTGCCGAGGCTGTAAGCCGTGAGGCGCAGGAAGAGACCGGAGCGAGACTGACGGACATTGCGCCCGTCATTGATCTGCACATTCCTGCCGAGGACTCAGATCGCATCGAGTTTATCCTGAGTGTGCATTCGGCTCGGTTTGCCGGCGGCGTGATCGCGGCAGGGGATGATGCGGATGCCGCAATGTGGGTGACTGTCGAGGAAATGATACGCCTGCCATTGGCGGGCTCCGTTCTGGAAATAGCGCAGCAGATTGCAAACGGGACCAAGCCTGAGGCGCCATGATCATGATACGCCGACTTCTCCTGATCCTTCCGGCAGCGCTGGCGCTCACACTCGCTCCTCCCCTGAGAGCGGCTGATTCTCCGATCGAGAATCAGCTCCTGCGCATCTCCGAAATTCTCGGAGCGCTTCACTATCTTCGCAATCTTTGCGGCGAGGAGAGTACCGAATGGCGCGACAGGATGAACAGCCTTCTGGAGGCTGAGAACCCCGATGAAAGTCGGCGGGTAAAGTTCGTTGCAAGCTTCAACAGCGGGTATCGCAGCTTCGAGGAAACCTATGCCACTTGCACCTCTTCGGCGGTCGAGGCGATCAACCGATATACGCGCGATGGGGAAGCTCTTGCGCGCGATACGGCCACCCGTTTTGGGAATTAACCATAACGTTCGTTCGTAGAGGGTTTATTAACTTTTACACTAATGTGGCGCGCCCCGCCGCATTTGCTGTGCTAGGGAATTAACGGGACATTAAGGACGCTGCTTCGCCGATTCGGCGGGCAGCCTGCATGGGTGGATCGAATGGATCAGAGCCTCGCCGACATCGACACATTGATACGTGAAGAAAAGCGCCTGTCGGCTGTTGAAAGTTGCGAAGATGCTTGGGCAGACGGCCTTGCCGCCGGAATCGAGCCGGATATCATGGCCGAAGCAGCCATTGCTACGGCACTCACCGAGTTGCTGCAAAGCAGCGGTGAATCGACAGCGCTCTCGATGATTGAGAAGATGCGTGAACGCCTCCTCGCAGGTGAGTTTGCCCGCGACCTGAGCTTTCACTGAGGGCGGGGCGCAAGGCGTATTCCGTTTCGGCTTCTGGTCATTAAATGGGTGAATTCTTCTGAAGGTTCTAGGGATCGCAGCTTGATGGTGAAGTCACAGTCTCCTTTGCCATACGCCTCCAGGTTCAAGTTGAGTGTTGCTGTTGTTGCGCTCGCTCTGGCCTTGCCGGACGCGGGCCCTGCCTGGGCCCTCAGCGAACTGCAGCGAGAAGACGTTCAAATTCCGGAAGAAACTGAAGCCGGCGATGAAATCATCCGGGAGCAGCTTCCGCCTCCCCCCGGCACAGAGGAAACTCCGTCAGACGGTGCGAACGACGCGCCTTCGCCATCCGAAAGCCAGGGTGAGGATCGCCCTTCCCGCCAGATTGGTCCCGTGCCGTTTCCTGATCCTGTGGTCATTCCGCAGAACACGCGACGTGCCGATGAAGAGTCTGGCGAAACGAGCGGTTCCGACGTACCGGTTCCGGTAGTCGAATACGATACCGCAAAGCTTCCAGAGCCGGTACGCAGGCTACGCGAGGAGATCATGGCGGCGTGCCTTAGCGGCGAGCTCGAGCGCCTTCGTCCGCTACTGCAGACTGGCGAGAACGCAACGCAGCTTTCGTTCGGCTCCATCCCGAGTGATCCAATCGAATTCATGCGCAGCATATCGGGAGACGGGGAAGGTCATGAGATCATGGCCATCCTCTACGAGGTGCTGGCGAGCGGATATGTGCTTGAGGAGATCGAAGACGACCAGATGTATATCTGGCCCTACTTCTACTCGGTCCCGCTCGACACGCTCACCCCAGCTCAGCGGGTGGAGCTGTTCCAGCTGGTCACTGCGGGCGACTACGAGGACATGAAAAACTTCGGCGGCTATATCTTCTACCGCGTCGGCATCACGCCGGACGGGCGCTGGCAGTTCTTCGTGGCGGGCGACTAGCTCCGCGCTCCGGGCGGCCTGACTTGCCGCCCGCTGCTCCAAGGCCTACGTAAAGGTCTTCACCCTAGCGACGGACCGATTCCTCATGCCCACAGTGCATCTTCCCGATCGGATTCTCATCCGGCTCGACGGCCCTGATACAGAACACTTTCTGCAGAATATCATCACGACGGACCTCGATCAGCTTCCTGCTGGCCACGCCAAACCCGGCGCGCTCCTGACACCTCAGGGGAAAATTATGTTCGACTTCCTCGTCTCGCGCACGAGCGATGAAGGCTTGATGCTGGACTGTCGCGCGGACGTTGCCGACGACCTCCTGCGTCGCCTGATGATGTACCGATTGCGTGCGAAGGTGGATATTTCGAAGCAAGATCAATTATTTATCCTCGCATCATGGGACAATGATTCATCTGCCTCAGAAATAGATTCAACCGGCGATGCCTCACTGGTCGATGCTCGTTTTCCGCCCTCTCAAAAGGTCTACCGAGTTTACTCAACCGCGAGGACCGGGAGCGCAGCCATCGAAGATTATGTGGCGCTGCGCATTGCCCACGGTGTTGTGGAAAGTGGTTCAGATTATCAACTCAGCGATGCGTTCCCCCACGACATTCTCCTTGATCTCGCAGGTGGCGTTGGGTTCCGAAAGGGCTGTTACGTTGGCCAGGAAGTCGTGTCACGCATGCAGCATCGCGGAACCGCACGGCGCCGCGTCATGCTCGTGAAGGCAGACAGCCCCCTTCCCGCCAGTGGTAGCGAGCTTACCGTCAACGGTCGGACGATCGGCACGCTAGGCAGCGTATCTGGCAAACATGGGATCTCGATTGTCCGCATCGATCGTGTGAAGGATGCGCTTGATGCAGGAACACCTATTGAAGCTCAGTCGATACCGGTAGAGCTTTCGATCCCGAGCTGGGCAGATTACACCTTGCCGCAGGCGGATTCAGGCGATCTGGACTAATGGCCGACAAAGCTACTGCGTCCCCGCGCGCCTGGCAGCGAATGCTGTCCGGGCGCAGATTGGATCTGCTTGACCCATCGCCTCTCGACGTCGAGATTACTGATATTGCGCATGGCCTTGCGCGGGTTGCTCGCTGGAACGGACAGACACAAGGCGACCACGCCTATTCCGTCGCCCAGCACTCCCTTCTCGTTGAAGATATTTTCTGCCGGATCTCATCAAACTGTTCGCCATCCGATCGTATGGCCGCACTTCTCCACGACGCCCCCGAATATGTCATTGGCGACATGATCTCACCATTCAAGGCGGTGGTGGGAGGTGGCTACAAGGAAGTCGAACTGCGGCTTCAGCACGCCATTCACTTGCGTTTTTCACTCTCAGCCAACCCAACCGAGCGGCTGAAAAAGGCGATCAAACGGGCTGATCAGATAGCTGCGTGGTATGAAGCAACACGGCTCGCCCGCTTTACCGAGAGCGAGGCTGCGAAGATTTTCGGGCGGCCACGCGGTGTGACCGATGAGGGGCTGCCTTTGCACCCAATGCCTGCCTCACATGCCCAAGAAGCGTTCCTGGCGCGTTTTCAGGAAATCGAAGCCTTGCGCCGATAGGCTCTACCGATCGTGAACTGTTCAGCTCATTTTGCGGCGTGCCCATAGCGTTCGGCGTGCTAGATTGCGGCTATGAGGAAGCTGTTAAGTTCCGCCATCGTGTTGTTCGCCATCGCACCGTCGATCGCGCAGGCCGCGTGCCCTGCACGTGTCGGCGTCTCCTACGGCGACACGCTGCAATCGATAGCATCGGCGTGTGGTGTAAATGTCGAAGCGCTAAAACAGGCCAATCCGGGTTTGCGCCCGGAGACCCTCCAGGCCGGCACTTACATTGCGGTTCCCAAACCGGTTCTGCTGACGCCACCACCTGTGATCGGGCGGCCCTCCATTCAGACCTTTCCATCGCTGGTCGGTCCGGCCACAGGCGGAGACTCTCGCTCGACGGTCATTCTTCCGCCGCAGCCTACGCCCGTACCGCAACAACACATACTGCGGGGATTTGGCAATCAGCCCGGGCAACTTCCTTTGCCGCCGGGCCACGCGGATCCGTTCAATGACTTCCCTTTCATGAACCCTGCTCATCAACGGAATTGAATTCTCCTATCCGTTCAATTCATTTCCGGCGAACGCCGAAAACGGTTAGCGTGATCCGGCATATTGAAGGATTCCGGCCATGGTAGCTGATGTTCATTCCCAATCCTCTTCAGCACGCCTGCCGTGGCTGATCATCATCTGCGGGTGCCTGGTCGCGCTGCTTACTTTCGGCCCCCGTTCCGCGATGGGCTTTTTCCAGTTACCGATGCTGGCGGAAAAAGGCTGGGACCGCACCACCTTCGGCCTAGCCATGGCCATTCAGAATCTCGCCTGGGGCCTCGGCACGCCGATTTTCGGCGCTTTGGCAGACAAGTACGGGACGTGGCGCGTTTTGGCGCTCTCCGGGGTGATGTACGCGGCTGGGCTGGTCCTGATGGCCGCCGCCACTTCGCAAACGATGCTGCACGTCGGTGGGGGTGTTCTCGTCGGCCTTGGCGTTGCCTCCGGCTCGTTCGGCATCGTTCTTGCCGCATTTGCGCGTAACGTTGCGCCTGAGCAGCGCAGCTTTGTATTTGGCCTTGGAACTGCAGCCGGTTCAGCCGGCATGTTTCTGTTCGCCCCCCTCAGCCAGGGACTGATCTCGCAATATGGATGGTACGATGCTCTGGTCATCATGAGCGTCATGATGCTCATCATACCCGTGTTTGCCATCCCGCTACGCGGAAACGCCTCTTCCGGCATCACACAGACCACTTACAAACAGACCGCCACCGAGGCGCTAAAGGAAGCGCTTGGTCATCGCAGCTATCTGCTGCTTACCTCCGGCTTTTTCGTCTGCGGTTTTCAGGTCGCGTTCATTACGGCGCACTTCCCGGCCTATATTTCCGATATCGGCATCGACGCACGCTACGCGGTCATTGCGCTTGCTTTGATCGGGTTCTTCAACATCATCGGCTCTCTAGCCGCCGGCTTCATTGGCCAGCGTTATTCCAAGCCGATCTTCCTCGCATGGATTTATCTGGGCCGTTCGGTCCTCGTCACGGCGTTCTTGCTGCTGCCGCAGACCCCCGCGACCGTGATTACTTTCGCGATCATCATGGGCCTGCTCTGGCTATCGACCGTGCCCCCCACCAATGCCCTCGTCGCGATTATGTTCGGTACGGCACATCTCGGCATGCTGGGTGGTGTCGTATTCTTCTCCCACCAGATCGGCTCGTTCCTCGGCGTGTGGCTCGGTGGATACCTTTACGACCAGTTCGGCAGCTACGATGGCGTGTGGTGGCTGGGTGTCGTGCTCGGGGTGTTCGCCGCTTTCGTGCACTGGCCGATAGAGGAACGTGCCGTGGAGCGGCCATTGGCACCGGCCCAGTAACCGCTGACCTCAAGGCCGATTGGCGTAGTGTCGCCTCAATGCGCCCAGAAAACCGACGCGAGCTTCGGGCGCACCGATGCCTCGCGGCTGGTAGACATGACGCTCGAAGAAAAACGCAGTGAGCCTGTACGCTTCTTCAAGCGCCTCGGGATCAGCGCGCAGCCCTGATCCCCTCAGTAGGAAAGACGGAAGCGCCAGCATCCGGTCCGCCCAGGGTGCACCGGCCTCGCGTGACACGGCGCGGCCGCTCTTGGGCGACACGTATGTCAGATCCTCGACCTGCCCCGTTGCCGCACATTGGCTAAGGTCCAGCCCAAAGCCGAGCTCCTCGAGCACCATAAGCTCGAACCTCACCACAAGTTCGCCGGCGACCTCCGGTTCCTCAAGGTGCTGCAACAGCACGCCCAGGGTCTCATACAGATGTGGGTGCGGATCGCGTTCTGGCAGAAGTCGCAAGTGCGTCGCCAGCGTCTGCAGTCCGAATACGGCACAGGCGCTGTCGAACAGACGCGCCGCATGCAACTCAATCGGCTCCACCTGAAAAAAGCCAAGATGTTCGTCGAGACGGGCTCTCCAGACGAGGTCGACACGATTCCCCGGCTGCAGAAGTGGCTGCATCTTTCGCGAACGACCACCCTTCACCATGCCAAGATGGCGCCCACGAGCACGCGTCATCACTTCCAGAATGGCGCTCGATTCGCCATGCTTTCTGGTGCCCAGTATGATTCCTTCGTCTCGCCATTCCATCCATGCAGCCTTTCATGAAGGACAATGCAATTACAAGGTGGGCTGCAAACGCAACCGGAAGGGGCAGCGCGTAGTTGATTCCATGCTCAGCAACCGGAGAAGTCGATGATGGGGCCGCAGATCACAATCACGCCCGCCTCCCCGCACAGCGAAGATGCACTTCACTGCATCGAAGCCTATTTTCGCGAGCTGGATGCACGGTTTGAGCCCGGTTTCGATCCGTTCGCGAGCGGATATGCTGAGGAAGCTGACCTCGCCTGTTTCCTCATCCTTCGTGAACGCGGGCGCCCGTTGGGGTGTGGCGCAGTGCGCCTCCTCGATGAACATACCGGTGAGATCAAACAGATGTGGATCGCTCCGGAACTGCGGGGCATGGGTCTCTCGTCCCGTTTGCTTCGAGCGCTGGAGCGCGAAGCCAGAGAGTTGGGCCTCACCAAGATGCGGCTGGATACTCACCACTCTCTCGTAGAGGCAGAGGCCTTGTACCGGAAAGCCGGCTACGCCGAAATCGACCGGTACAACGATAATCCCTACGCGGACCTGTTCTTCGAAAAGACCCTGAAAGACTAAGGTTTAGCCGGGAAATTCCAGCCCCATCTCGCGATAGCGTTCCGGGTCGTTGCCCCAGTTTTCACGCACCTTCACAAACAGGAACAGGTGCACCGGTCGCTCCATGATCTCCGTCAGTTCCTTACGGGATGCCTGACCGATCGAGCGGATTGTCGCGCCCTTGTGCCCGAGAATGATCTTCTTCTGGCTGTCGCGTTCTACGTAGATGACCTGCTCGATGCGGACCGACCCGTCTTTCTTTTCTTCCCAGCGCTCAGTCTCAACATGCGATGAATAGGGAATTTCCTGATGTAGGCGCAGGAAAAGCTTCTCGCGGGTGATTTCGGCTGCGAGTTGCCGCATTGGCAGGTCCGAGACTTCATCCTCTGGATAGTACCATGGCCCCGCTGGAAGAGCCGTTGAAAGGTAATCCAGAAGATCCCGACAACCCGATCCTGTCAGCGCCGACACCATAAAGGTGCGCTCGAAGGCGACGCGCTCGTTGATGTCCGCCGTTAGCTTCAGGAGTTGTTCCGGCCGGACGCGGTCAACCTTGTTCAGGACCAGAATTTTGGGCTGGCGCACATCTCCAAGGTTCTCCAGCAGAGCCTCGGCATCGCCGCGCACCCCGCGTTCCGAATCGATAAGAACCAGAACAATGTCGGCATCCTTCGCCCCGCCCCATGCGGTCGAAACCATCGCGCGATCCAGCCGGCGGCGCGGCGAGAAGATGCCAGGCGTATCGACGAGAACGATCTGTGCATCGCCATGTGTCGCAATACCACGAACGATTGCGCGCGTTGTCTGAACCTTGTGGGTGACGATGGACACCTTGGTGCCGACCAACTGGTTGACCAGGGTGGACTTGCCGGCATTCGGAGCACCAATCAGCGCGACAAATCCGGAACGGGTGTTTACTTGTTCAGTCTCGCTCATCAGCGTGACTCCTCTTTCCAGACGCCTTCGCGAATGAGGACCGTCGTTGCGGCGGCCTGCTCTGCTTCGCGTTTCGAGCGCCCTGTTCCTGTGGCAGGCTCATAGCCCGCAATAGCGACTGACACGTCGAAGACCGGATCGTGATCCGGCCCTGCTCTTCTTTCGACAACGTAGACCGGTGCCGTTTTCGTCATCTGATGAGCCCATTCCTGGAGCTCGGTCTTGGGATCGCGGCGTGCTGCGGTGGGAACCCGCGACCGCTTCTCCCAATAGCGGCTGATGAACGAACGCGCCGCTTCAAGTCCGCCTTCAAGATAGACCGCAGCGATCAACGCTTCCATCACATCGGCACGAAGATTGATCCGCTTTCGGCCAGCGACCGTGCGCAGCTCATTGCCAACGACAATCAGGTCGGAAAGGCCGACCTCGTCTGCCACGTCGGCCAACGTCTCGGCATTTACCAATGCGTTGAGGCGCAGCGAAAGCTCACCTTCCGGCGCGTTCCGGTTGGCCTCGAAGACCATTTGAGCGACCACGAGTCCCAGGACGCGGTCGCCAAGAAACTCGAGACGTTGGTAGTTCCCCTCACCGCCTTTTGCGCTGGCATGAGTTAGTGCCAAGCGCAGGAGGTCAAGGTCTTGGAAAGCGTGCCCGGTGAAAGCCTCGACCTTGCAGACGAGCACATCATCGGGCTTAGGCTTCAAATTCATTGACTTAACGTACCATGTTGAACAAACGCGACGCGCGTAGTTCGCTCGGCCACTTCCAAATTTCCAGCGGGCTTGCACCACCTGCAATGGAGAAGAAGATGATGTTGGCGCGGCCTACGAGATGGTCCTCTGGGACAAAGCCAACTGAAAAACGGCTGTCCGTCGAGTTGTCTCGATTGTCGCCCATCATGAAGTAGTGGCCTTCCGGAACGACGAATTCGCGGGTGTTGTCGCCAATGCCATTCGGCGTCAGGTCCAGAGTTTCGTAGCTCACCCCGTTCGGCAGCGTCTCGCGCCACACCTCGACTGGGCGGTTCATCTCGGTGACGTCGGGATTGTTGACCTCACCCACCTTCTCGCGCTCGACCGGCTCGCCATTGATGATGATCTGTCCGTCGCGCATCTGTACGCGATCTCCTGGCAGACCAATCACCCGCTTGATGTAGTCAAGCGACGGATTTGGAGGGAACTTGAACACGGCGACATCGCCACGCTCCGGCTGGCCACCCCAGATACGCCCCTCGAACAGATCCGGCGAGAACGGCATCGAATGTTTCGAGTAGCCATACGCCCACTTCGTCACAAACAGGTAGTCGCCCTCAAGCAGCGTAGGACGCATCGAACCTGAAGGAATCGAGAATGGCTGGAATAGCAATGTGCGGATCACCAGCGCCAATAGAAGCGCCTGCACGATCACGCTGATCGTTTCACCCAGTCCGCCGGATTTCTTCTGCGATGTGTCGGCCACGCTCGTCTGGTCCTGTTGTTCGGTCGGCGTTCGTCTTAACCTCTTGCCCGCTTGGGGGCAACGCGCCCTTAGCGCTGAACGGGCAATGCCTCGATTATCACGAAAGCCTGGGCAAGGGGAAAATCATCGGTGATGGTCAGATGCAATACAGCTTCGTGACCTTCAGGCACCAATCTGGCGAGTTGTTCGGCAGCGCCACCCGTCAGCTTCATGGTCGGCTTGCCTGATGGCAGATTGATCACACCCATGTCGCGCCAGAAGACGCCCCTTGCGATCCCGGTGCCGAGCGCCTTGGCGCAAGCCTCCTTGGCCGCAAAACGTTTGGCATACGAAGCAGGCCGCTCTTTGCGACCGTCGGACTTCGCCCGTTCGACCCCGGTGAAAACGCGTTCGATGAAGCGCTCTGGATGGCGCTCAAGGGTTGCCTCGATCCGGCGAATGTCGATCAGATCACTGCCTATCCCGATGATCATTCCTGCCCCCTTATCCGTTGACACGCCGCACAGCGCTGACACTCGAGCAATCTTTCAGCTCACGGATCAGATTGTTGAGATGCTTCAGATCCCAAACTTCGAGGTCGAACAGCATCTCCGTGAAATCGGCAGCGGTCTGGACCATGTCGAGACGATGGATGTTAGCGTCATTAGCCGCAACAACCTGCGCAATCGCAGCGAGCGATCCGGGCTCATTGATAGCGGTCACTGAGACACGTGCGGGAAACCGCTCCTTGGCGGCTTCGTCGATATCCCAACGCACATCGATCCACCGCTCAGGCTGATCGTCAAACGCAGTCAGCTCCGGCGACTGGATCGGGTAGATCGTGATTCCCTTGCCTGGCTCCAGGATACCGACGATCCGGTCGCCCGGTACCGCACCTTCGGCAGCAAAGGACACCGGTAGATCGCCACGAACACCGCGGATGGGTAGCGCACCTCTGCTGTCGTCAGTGCTCTTGCGGCTCTTGCGCCCCGGAACCTGGAACAACATCCCGGCAGCATTGCGCAGGTTGAACCACCCCTCCTCTCGCGGCTTCGCGGAGGCAGGTTCAGGCTTGTGGTCAGGAATGACTGCGCGCATGACATCGACAGAGGACAGCTCTCCGCGACCAACAGCGGCCAGCACATCCTCAACGTCCTTACGGGCAAGCCGGTGAAGCACAGGCTTGATTTGCTCCCGGGAAAACGTCTTGCCCGCGCGTTCAAAGGCGCGTTCGAGAATACGGACGCCAAGACCGGAGTATTGTTTACGAATCGCGTTTTTGGTCGCGCGACGAATTGCTGAGCGGGCTTTGCCCGTTACGACGATCGATTCCCAAGCCGCGGGCGGCACCTGCGCTTTTGAACGGATGATCTCGACTTCATCGCCATTCTTGAGTTCCGTCATCAACGGCATGACACGGCCGTTGACCTTCGCGCCCACGCAAGTGTCACCGACGTCCGTGTGCACGGCATAGGCAAAGTCAATCGGTGTTGCACCGCGCGGAAGCGCAATCAGGCGGCCCTTCGGCGTGAAAGCGAACACCTGATCCTGGAAGAGTTCCAGCTTCGTATTCTCGAGGAAGTCCTCCGGGTTGTCCCCCTCCGACAGCGCTTCGATGGTCTGACGCAGCCATGCGTAGGCGTTGCTGTCCTTCGATACCGAGTGTCCGGCAGCATTGGTCGTCGACCCATGATCCTTGTAGATCGAGTGCGCTGCGACACCGTATTCAGCCACGGTGTCCATCGCTTGCGTGCGGATTTGAAGTTCGACGCGCTGCCGCGATGGGCCGACGACAGTCGTGTGAATGGACCGATAGTCGTTTTGCTTTGGGGTCGAGATGTAATCCTTGAAACGGCCCGGCACCATCGACCAGGTAGTATGGATCGCGCCCAGTGCGCGGTAGCAATTTTCCACATTCGCCACCACAACGCGGAAACCGATCAGGTCAGACAATTGCTCGAAGGAAATTGCTTTGGTTTCCATCTTGCGGAAGACCGACCAGGGCTTCTTGCGGCGGCTTTTCACTTCAGCGTAAAGGGCTCGCTCTACGAAAAGGTCCGAAAGCGCCTGCTCTACTTCTTCGATGACGCCCTGGTTACGGTCGAAAAATTCCTCAAGACGCTGTGTCACCGCCTTGTGGGCTTCCGGATTGATCGTACGAAAAGCGAGCTCTTCGAGCTCCTCGCGCATATCCTGCATACCCATGCGACCGGCCAACGGCGCATAGATATCCATCGTTTCCTCGGCGATACGGATGCGCTTGTCAGGCCGCATCGCGCCAAGTGTGCGCATGTTGTGGAGCCGGTCAGCCAGCTTTACCAGCAGGACGCGTACGTCGTCGGAGATCGCGAGCAGGAGCTTTCGCAGATTTTCCGCCTGCTCCGCCTTCTTGGACACGAGATCGAGCTTCTTCAGCTTGGTCAGTCCCTCGACGAGCTTGCCCATGTCCGGGCCAAACAGCTGGTCGATCTCCTGGCGGGTCGCTGACGTGTCCTCGATTGTGTCATGGAGAAGCGCAACGGCAATGGTCGCTTCATCCATGCGCATCTCAGTAAGGATGGCCGCAACCTCAAGGGGGTGCGAGAAATACGGGTCCCCTGACGCACGCTTCTGGTGGCCATGCTTCTGCATGGCATAGACATAAGCTTTGTTCAGAAGCGCCTCGTTGACATCCGGCTTGTAGCGCTGAACACGCTCCACAAGCTCGTACTGTCGCATCATTGGCGCGTTTCCTATCATCTAAAACAAGACATGCGCCGCGAGTTCACACGGCGCATGTCTAGATAACCATGAATGCGTCGCCGATAAAGCGGCGAAAGCTATGCCAGAGATCAGAAGTCGTCGCTCTTTTCGGGCGCGACCAGACCTTCGATGCCTGCGAGCAGGTCCTCTTCGCTCATGCGATCGAAGACAACATTCTCTTCCTCAGGCTCGTCACCAGCGCCAGTAGCCACCGGCAGCGCATCCGGAACATCGTTTTCCGGCTCGTCAACTTCGACGTGCTTCTGCAACGAGTGGATCAGATCCTCACGCAGATCGCCCGGAGAAAGCGTCTCATCCGCAATCTCGCGAAGCGCCACAACCGGGTTCTTGTCGTTGTCCCGATCGACGGTGATCGGAGCGCCCTGGCTGATCAGGCGGGCGCGGTGTCCTGCGAGCAGGACGAGCTCGAAGCGATTGTCGACCTTGTCGATGCAATCCTCAACAGTTACGCGGGCCATGCATTGCCCCTTTCTTCGATGAAATGTCGGAGAGTCTCGCGGTCCTTATCGCGAAAAAGCGTCTAACACAAGCGTTTCGGCACACCTCCCCACTGTCGGACGACCAACCGTAGCACAAAATACGAGTTACCCTTGGAAAGTGATTTAGATCGCGTTATCTCGTTTATATTGGTGACAAACGGATAGTTTCAATATGTTCGACCCTCGGGAAAAGATTGGACTCTTCATCGATGGCGCGAATCTCTACGCCACCTCGCGATCACTTGGATTTGACATAGATTACCGGAGGCTCCTGACGGCGTTCAAGAGCCGCGGTTACCTGTTGAGGGCATACTATTACACGGCTCTGGTTGAAGATCAGGAGTACTCCTCCATCAGGCCGTTGATCGATTGGCTGGACTACAACGGCTACAAGGTTGTGACCAAGCCGGCCAAGGAATTCACAGACGCCACCGGCCGGCGAAAGATTAAAGGCAATATGGATATCGAGCTTGCGGTCGATACGCTGAGCCTTTGCGAATATATCGATCACTATGTGATATTCTCGGGCGATGGCGATTTTCGCACCCTTGTGGAAGCGCTTCAGCGCAAGGGGCGGAAAGTCTCGATCGTGTCGACCCTGGCTTCTCAGCCACCGATGATTTCCGACGATCTTCGCCGACAGGCCGATAACTTCATTGACCTAATGTCGCTCAAGAACGAAATAGGGCGCGATCCGGGCGAGCGACCTGCGCGCCGTCCCGAACCTGAAGCTGATTTCGACGAAGACGATCTGTGATCCCCAAAAGACTCTCGGAGCCGCCGCACGACTGCCCCCTCTGTCCGCGTCTCCACCATTTCATCGCCGAATGGCGGGAACGCGAGCCGGAATGGTTCAATGGGCCGGTCCCGACCTTCTTCTCCCGTGACGGCGACGAGAGCGTTCGTCTTCTGATCGTGGGGCTTGCACCTGGCCTTCGAGGTGCGAACCGCACTGGCAGGCCTTTCACCGGCGACTACGCGGGCGAACTGCTTTACGCGACGCTGAAGCGTTTCGGATTTTCGACTGGCGAATTCCAGGCACGGCCGGACGATGGCGTCGAGCTGATAGGCGCTGCTTTGACGAATGCGGTGCGTTGTGTGCCACCCGAGAACAAGCCCGTGGGGGCTGAAGTCAATACGTGCCGGAGCTTCCTGAAACTGACGATCGAACGTTTCCGCAATTTGCAGGCGATCGTCACTCTTGGCACGATCGCCCACCAGTCGACAATTCGCGCTCTTGGCCAGCGGGTGTCAGACTTCCCGTTCAGTCATGGCGGACAGGGCAAGATTGGCAACGTATCGGTGTTTTCGAGCTATCACTGCTCGCGTTACAACACGAACACAGGCCGGCTGACCGAGGAAATGTTTGTCGACGTTTTTAAAAGCGTCGCGAATTACCTGGGCGAACGCTCGAACTAAAAGCGGCAATTGACGCGGCCAATTAGCCGCGCTCTTTCAGAAGCCTGCCCTTTTCGCGGTTCCAGTCCCGCAGCTTTTCAGTCTGGCGCTTGTCGTGGAGCTTCTTGCCACGCGCGATCGCAAGTAGCAGTTTGGCGCGTCCGCGATCGTTGAAGTAGATCTTCAACGGCACCATCGTCATGCCTTCACGATCAACCGCCTGCGTCATCCTGGCGATCTCGCGCTTATTCAGCAGGAGCTTACGGCGGCGCCTCGGCTCATGGTTGAACCGGTTGCCCTGCAAATATTCCGGCAAATAGGAATTGATCAGCCAGATCTCGCCGTCCTCATTCGAGGCATAGCTTTCCTGGATGTTCGCATGCCCTTCGCGCAAGGATTTGACCTCGGTACCTGTCAGCGCAAGACCGGCCTCATAGGTGTCGATTACCTCATACGAATACCGCGCCTTGCGGTTTTCCGCGACCGTCTTGCCGGTGGGTTTCTTCTCCTTGCTCATGGTCTCCGCGCGTATCTGCCGTGCCTCAATTCAATAGACCGGCATGGATCAATGCCGCATCGATACGCTCCGCAGTCGACTCCTCGACAGTCATCAATGGCGAGCGCACGATGTTCTCCACCTTTCCAAGGCGTGACAGTGCGTACTTGGCACCGGCAACGCCTGGCTCGATGAAGATAGCCTTATGTAGGGGCATCAGGCGATCCTGCAACTCCAGCGCCTTCTCCTTATCGCCAGCAAGCGAAGCTGCCTGGAATTCCGCGCAAAGACGTGGCGCAACGTTCGAGGTCACGGAAATCGCACCGACACCGCCATGAGCGTTGAAGCCGAGTGCGGAAGCATCTTCACCCGAAAGCTGGATGAACTCCTTGCCACAGGTCATGCGCTGTTCCGAGACGCGCTCGATCTTTCCGGTCGCATCCTTCACACCAACGATGTTCTTGAAGTCGTTTGCCAGACGACCCATCGTCTCCGGCGTCATGTCGATCACCGACCGCGGCGGAATATTGTAGATGATGATCGGCAGCTTCGTCGAACGCGCGATTTCCGCATAGTGAGCGTAAAGACCGCGCTGGGTCGGCTTGTTGTAATACGGGGTCACGATGAGGACGGCGTCAGCTCCCACCTTTTCGGCGTGGCGCACGAGCTCGATCGCTTCGACCGTGTTGTTCGACCCGGCTCCGGCAATGACAGGAACGCGACCAGCGGACACCTCGACGGCCAGCTCAACCACTTCGCGATGCTCTGCATGACTCAGCGTGGGAGATTCGCCGGTAGTACCGACTGGTACGAGGCCGGTTGTGCCCTCTTCAATCTGCCATTCGCAAAATGCCCGGAAGGCATCTTTGTCCAGGGCGCCTTCGCGCGTGAACGGCGTGACTAGCGCGGTCAAGGACCCTCTGAACATAGTGTGCTCCAAAACTTTTCTCGGACATTGAGCGTACGAACTTGCGTTGGCTTCATAGTATCGCCACCTGGAGTCCGCAAGATGCTCTGAAGTTGGTCATTACATTGGGACGATCTGCGCTAACCATTCGTTTACGACATCTTCACCGCTTATGTGCGAGCGTCGGCACACCCAACCCACCACGTAGCTCGTCTGGCCTAGGGACTATTCATGAAAGACACGACACGCGCATGCGCGGCACTCGTCGGCATTGCCTTTCTCACCAGCACCAGTTCAGCTCTGGCCTTTACAAATCTGCCGGACGCTGGCCCCCTTCCCTTTGATCGACCCTACACTGCGGCAGGAGCAAAGATCATTGATCGCGCCACGACCGGCTCGATCGCCGCCAGCGCCACTGCCGGCATGATGGCATCAAAATTGACGGGCACAGGCAATATTGCGCGACTAAAGTCTGGTCTCGACGCAATTTCTTCCGGCGACAT
This sequence comes from Aquamicrobium zhengzhouense, assembly GCF_016124105.1. Lineage (GTDB taxonomy): Bacteria > Pseudomonadota > Alphaproteobacteria > Rhizobiales > Rhizobiaceae > Aerobium > Aerobium zhengzhouense. Next base: position 6,347 of record NZ_JADGMQ010000003.1, on the reverse strand, counting down.
CTCGAAAGCGCGCGTTGCCAGAGACAATCTGCCGACGAATTCGCTAGATCGTCACATATTGATGTGGGCGATTGCCATATCCGGAGGCCCAGATGTCTCGAGCAGCGAAATTGCTGAAGCTGCGAGGCTGCTCTCAGCATGGCCCGGCATGGCCACCCTGCGGGCAAATTCAGAGCGCGCACTCTATCGGGAAAATCCCGCGCCTCGCAAAGTCCTTGAGGCATTTGGAAATACGCAGCCTCAGACCTTCCAGGGCGCCCTCGCTCTCGCTCGCGCACACATGGCTGTCGGAAGCACCGACAAAGCCCGTGCTGTGCTCGGACGAATGTGGCGAACAGAAAGACTTGATGCAAAAGACGAACAAGCGATCATTCGCGAGTTCGGGCGTGTCATCTCCACTGCGGACCATCGGTTCCGCGCAGAGCGCATGCTCTATTCGGACCGCGTCAGTTCGGCAGAACGGGTAGCCTCGCTAGCCGGGGCAAAGGAACTCGTAGCAGCGTTCGCGGCCGTGACCCGCAACGAAAAAAATGCCGCCAAGCTGCTCGCAGCCGTGCCGCGTGCGCAACGAGGCGCCGCCTACATCTTCGCCGAAGCACGCCATCACCGGCGCAATGAGCGCTTCAAGCAGGCCGCATCGGTCATGCTGAAAGCTCCGCGTGATGCTGCAAGCCTAGTCGACCCTGACGCCTGGTGGGTCGAGCGCCGCGTCCTTTCGCGGGAACTTCTGGACATCGGGGATCCCGCGACAGCCTACAAGATTGCGGCTGCTCATTCGGCGGAAAGCCCGGCACAGGCGGTTGATGCGGAATTTCACGCAGGTTGGTACGCGTTCCGCGGCCTCGGTGATGCACGAACCGGCGCTCGCCACTTCGCGCGCATCGCGGAAATCTCCGACGGTCCCATCTCGCTGTCGCGAGCCAATTACTGGCTCGGCCGCGCCGCTGAGGCGGGTGGGCCAGGTAATGCACGCCAGTACTACGAGCGCGCCGCTCAGTATGGCACCGCCTTCTATGGCCAGCTGGCCGCCGCAAAGCTTGGACGCAATATCATCCCGGCCTCCTACCCTGCTCCATCGGACGCAGATCGCACCAATTTCGAGCGTCGGCATGCCGTACAAGCCATCGGTCGCCTTGAGCAGGCTGGTCATGGCCGACGAGCCGAAAGCCTCTACCGCGCGCTTGCGCAGGAGCTTTCAAGTACCGGTGAGCTCGCGCTGCTGGCAGTCATGGCAGAACGCCAAGGTAACCACTATCTGGCGCTGCGCGTCGGCAAGTGGGCCGCAGCACGAGGCCTGTCTGTAGGCGCTCTCGCTCATCCGGTAGGAGCCATCCCGGGCAATGCGAACATTTCAGGTGCAGGCAAGGCGCTTGCCTACGCCATTGCCCGGCAGGAGAGCGAGTTCAACATTTCCGCGAAATCAGGTGCCGGGGCCCTGGGACTCCTGCAACTAATGCCAGGAACGGCAAAGGAAATGGCAAAGCGAGCAGGCGTCTCCTATTCGCCAAACAAACTGACGACGGACCCTGCGTATAATGCGACACTTGGATCGCAATATCTGAACGATCAGCTCGCGCATTTCGACGGCTCTTACATCCTGACCTTTGCCGGATACAACGCGGGTCCCCGCCGCGCGCAGGAATGGATCCAGCGTTATGGCGACCCTCGCGGCAAGTCCGTCGAGGAGGTCATCGACTGGGTCGAGCGTATTCCGTTCACCGAAACCCGCTCCTATGTGCAGCGCGTAATGGAGAACTATCAGGTCTATAAGATGCGCCTGACGGGCCAGATGAATATCGCCCGCGATCTGGTTCACGGACGTCGATAACCTTTCGTCTGCATCCGGCCGGTAACGCGGTTCTCACATCTCCAGTTCAAGAGCGCTTTCGTAGCGCTCTTTTTTTTGCGCGGGAAAAACCGCTGACAGACAAAAAAAGAACCCGGCGGTTGCCCGCCGGGTCCTCTCAAATCAACTCAAAGAGCCGATTAGAACGAACGCTCGAAGCGAAGACGTGCTTCGATCACGTCGACGTCCTGACCGCCGATCTCGGTCATCGAGTAACGCATCTCCGGGAGGATGCTCAGGCCGTTAACCGGCTTCCACTCGAGACCACCGGTGAACTGCCAAGCGTCGTCGAACTCAACGCCACCAAGGTCAAAGCCTTCGAACCACTGGACGGTCGCACGAGCGGTCAGGGTGTCGGTCAGAGCTGCACGAGCGTAACCAACTGCCGACCATTCGCTGGTCGGAGCGTAGCCAACTGCAACGCCGTCGAGGTAGCGAGCGCCGTATGCGCTGTCGAAGCTGCTGCCGTACTGGACCTGCAGGCCAACGGTGACCGGGTTGAAGACAACCTCTGCACCGATCTTACCGCCCCACTCGCCAGCTTCGTTGTCATAGCCAGCTGCACCGACGATGACGCCCCAGCCCTGGCTGTAACGAACGACTGCTTCCAGGTTCGGCTCGAACTCGGTGGTGTTCTCGTTCTCGACGACAGCACCGGTCAGCGACAGGCCGTTACCAGCGTTGAAGGTGTACGAGACGACACCGGTGCTGGTCGGGTTGATGCTGGCGTTGTTGCCGCGGATGCCGTTGAAGATGCCGCCGTTGTGCAGGCCACCCAGAGCGCGGTTGTGGTACGGGGTGTCGGTCTTACCAACGAGGAAGGTGCTTGCGCCGTTCTCAAGCGAGATGAAGGCGTGCGCGAGGTTGGTCGAGGTGCCCGAGCCGCTGATGCCGCCGTTGCTGCCCCAGTTGAACTCAACCTCGGCGAAGCTGCGCAGGGTGCCCCACTCGGTGGCGGTGCGAGCGTCGAAGGTCGGTGCGAAACGTGCGAACTTGTCGAAGTTGTCGCCGTTGCCGAGAGCGCCAGCGTCGACGTCGCGGTAGCGCATTTCGTAACGGACATAACCACCAACCTTCAGGCAGGTCTCGGTGCCCGGGATGTAGAAGAAGCCGGTGCCGTAGGTGTCGCAGATGCGGACATATTCCATCGGCTCTGGCTCTGCGATGATGATCGCGTCAGCAGCCTGAGCCGAAACAGCGACAGCAGCCGCTGCGGAGCCGAGAAGAAGGCTCTTGATGTTCATTTTCTGACCTCCAGTCAAAGTTACAAAACGGGTCTGGGTATTTTTTACGCTGAAGGACAGCTTGTGCCTGCCCCATCCCCAATCTGAAGACAACGCGATTCCGCTCTCTTCGGGGCCGAGAATACGCGGGTCAGCCATTCGATCAACAAAGTTCGGCCCCGAACCACCCGACTACCATATGGTATAAGACCATCCTGTGGCAGAAAGGTCACGATTTGATGGTGGCCATTAATGAAGCATTAACAACCACAAGAGCCGATGAGATTCTCCGCGCGTCGCTGGCAGGAGTCGTCGCGATACCGACTGGATCGATTCCGCTGAAGGGTTCCGTAGCGGCACGCATACGTGCACCACAGCAAGAAAAGCCCTGTGCTGTGCTGGGCCTATATATAAAGCATCGTACACGTTGTGGATGCTGAAAGTTTAGCTCATTCGGGCCGAAATATCGCTTGTATCATAAGGCTTCACGGGTTAGTTGAGGCGCAACGGAGAGGTGGCCGAGTGGTCGAAGGCGCTCCCCTGCTAAGGGAGTAGGGCTCAAAAGGCCCTCGTGGGTTCGAATCCCATCCTCTCCGCCACGGCGGATCCACTCTTCGCCAATTACGCGCAAGACGCTGTTTTCCCGACATGATTTCCAGGCTGGGAACCCAAATGAGGGTGTCTGTGCCATGGATGTATCGTCAGAAGTATCGCTGAATGTATCGCCCGAAGTATCGCTCGGAAGGACGCGTTCGGCGGCCCGGGAAGCATCCTCCAAACGCCCGCGCGGCACAGGGGCCGGGCGGTACCTCGTGCGATCAGGTTCCGTTTACATCTTCCAGATTAGGGTTCCGAAGGACCTTTGCGGCCACGAGCTTCCCCTCGTCCGCGTCAGCCTCGGCGCGCTGACCGCGAGGCAGGCCCGCATCCGGGCGGACATCATGGCGGCTCATGCCCGCCTCTTCTTCGAGGGAGTGAGGACAAGAAAGTTGGCAAACGGGCAAGACGAAGACGGAGCGAGCAGCCGCAGCGAAGCTTACGGACCGGGCGCACCACAATTCACGGGTGAGACGCCGTTGGAAGTGCTGGCCGAGGCGCGTGGTTATCTGAAGGCCATGGCGTCCGTGATTTCCGGAGAGGCTCCGACGTCTCCGCCACATCAGGAGGCGGCGCTCGAGGGTCTGCGAGGTCTGGTAGGCATTGCGCGCGAGGTGGCCAAGGCGCCTGCGGGAAATCCAATAATCATGGAGAATGCCGATCTGCTGAAGGCCCGCTACGTGGCGAAGGTTCAAGGCGCCGATCGAGCTATGGCAACGGCGACGACGACGACAGTCGGCACGAGTGGCGAAGCCCCGAAGGCTGCGCCGCCTGCGCCTGAATCCCGCATCGACGCGCTTGGCCCCGCTGCCCAGCCGCCCGCTCCCTCGCATTCGCCGAAGGCGGCACCGAGGCAACCCGTCCCCGCCTTTGAGCTTGACCGCCGCACGGTTGCTCGACCTGCCTCCTCCAAGCCGCTGTTCAGTACCATCGCGGCCGAGTATTTCGAGGCAAGGGCCGTAAAATCCGGCGAAGACAATCCCGACATCAAGACCGCTCGATACCGATGTGACCTCTTCGTCGAGCTCGTTGGCGACCATCCGGTCGACACATACACGTCTGCGGACTTGCAGGCTTACGTCAAGTTCTTGAAGTACTGGCCCGCCAAGGAAAAGGACCGCCCCAGGGACCTGTCCGCCAGGGAAATCATCGCCATGAATCAGGACCTGTCCCGGAAGCCCCTGGCGAGAAAATCCCTTCGCGAAGGGTATGTCGGAGCCGTCAAGGCAGTGATCCGCTCGCGAATGGCGGTGTACGATTATTCGAACCCATTCGCTGGCGTGACCATTTCTTACCCCGACACCGCCACTCCCAGTCAGGCCAGGGAACCGCTCAGCGCCCTGCAGTTGAGCAAGATCTTCGCCGCTGGCGTCGGGCGCGGTTTCCTCGACGAGGCCATGCTGCCCCTTCTCGGCCATTTGACCGGAAGAAGGCTTGGCCTGCTGGTACACCTCACCGGAGCCGATATTCGGGAAAAGTACGAAGGTGTCTGGGTCGCGCAGACCAACGGCATCATTAAGGTGAACAAGACCTGGCAACGGGTGCCGATCAAAACGCAGGCCAGCACGACCTTCTTCGTCCTGCATGACTTCCTCCGGGAGATCGGCTTTGTGGAATGGGCGACCTCGCAAGGTGATGGCTTCCTGTTCCCGGAACTGATGCGACTCGCCGATCCCTCCAAGAGCGCGAGTTCCTACATGGCGCGCCTGTTCAAACGGGCGGGCATCACGGGCAAGCACAAGGAGGTGTTTCATTCGCTTCGGGGCGGTTACATCGAAATGATGCGCGACAGCAAGGTGGACGCGCGCGACCGCAAGCTCCAAGCGGGACATACCCTCAGCGACGAGCACGACCTCTATGGCTTCCGGGCGATCAGCGAGAGCCGAGCGCGTGAGATGGCGCATGTCCGGCTGATGGAGCGCGTCGACTACTCTATGTTCAAGGGACTTGATTTCGACAAGCTGGCCAGCGCCAAGCGGACGTCCGGACGCAAGAAGAAGTGACAGCTGCGCCGCTCGTGGGCTCCGTCTTGCTTCACAGCAGAGCGATCAGATGGCAAAGATCGATGCCGTTTCCTCTTTCTCTCCCGGGATCCCCCTGGGCAACAAGTGAGGCTTGCCGATCGCTGAGATTGCCTCACATCCGGGCCACGGTTTCATGAGGAAGTCGTTCGATTGGGTCGGAATGAGGTGGGGAACCGCCTCTGCAGTCGTGGACGTCACGAAGCAATTGCTCCCACTGCCTCATGCCCTTGAGACGTCCTCTGGGACCTCGATCAGAGGATCAGTGTAAAGCTCACCACCAGCAAGAGCCGTAAAGGCGGCCTTTACTGCTTGCCGCCCCGAAGATGTCACCATCACACTTGCGTATTTGTCATGCTCCCGTGGCGCAGGCTGCACGTCGGCCGCATCAGACGTCGATGACCATTGCGGGGTCGAAGAGCGGATTCTCGTTTCTGTAGCCCTTGGGGTTGGCCACCACCCTCGTGCTGCCAACGCGGTAGTCGAACGTGTCGTGGACATGGCCGTGCACCCACAGGTCAGGGCGGCCCGCTTTGATAAGTGACGACAGGTCGCTGACGAGTAAGCGTCCGGTGAGGTCCCCTTTGAGATTTCCAGCGAACACCTGAAGTTACGTCACTAATTCCGTCATTAGGGACGTCATCAGGGAATGATTATGGG
>NZ_JADGMQ010000026.1 GCF_016124105.1 Aquamicrobium zhengzhouense | reverse complement strand
CGCGCAACAAAGCCACCAGTCGGCCTCTATTGCCGCACTTCCCAGCGCGGATCTTGCCAGCGCCGACATCGGCCACAGATCGAAATCCCCATAGCCACCGACTATGGCCCGCGGGTTCCTGCATGAGAGGCTTTCGTACGCCTGCCGGCACCCGAAACCCTTCACCATCTCAGTCGTTCGCCTCACCAGTTCGCGACCTCGAAAGCGGACATCGTGGTGACAGAACCATAGACCGCACTCGCGCCAAGCGAAGGCATCGGAAGCGGACCATTCTCCGGCAGAAGCGGCGGTGCTTCCGGCCTGCAATGCCGGATCACCTGTACCTGTAGCCCGGGTGTTCCGTTCTCAAGGCACCTCATTCACGATGTTTCAGCGCCTATGACGAGCCTGAAACCTCGTAGGTCCAGACGCGAAACGACTTCAGGACGTGTGGTCCGAAGGAATTGACGAGCGGTATGTCGGCTGCGTCACGGCCGCGCGCCACCACGATCCTGCCGATCCGAGGGACGTTGTTGCGCGGATCGAAGGTGTGCCATTCGCGATCGAGGAACACTTCCATCCAGGCGCTGAAATCCATCGGATCGACGACCGGCACGCCGATGTCGCCGAGATGGCCGTTGATATAGCGAGCGGGGATGTTGAGGCATCGGCAGAAGGTTACTGCCAGATGCGCAAAATCGCGACAGACGCCAACCCGCTCACTGAATGTCTCGAAAGCCGTCCGCGTAGATCGAGCCTGCATGTAGTCGAAGCGGATGTGGTTGTGCACGAAGTCGCAGATCGCTTGCACGCGACCCCAACCCGGAGGGATCGCACCAAAGAGGTCCCATGCGATCTGGCTGAGCCGATCGGTTTCGCAATAGCGGCTGCCCATGAGGTAAACGAGGCAATCGTCCGGCAGGTCCCACACCGCGAGTTCGCGCGCGCTAAGCAGCACCCTGTCCAGTTGTCCGCTGTCCCGGATTGTTGCGTCGCCCCACATGGTCATGTCGCCAGCCGGCGCGACAAGACGGCGGCAGCGGTTGCCGAAGAGATCGCGGTAGGTCGAGACCGGTACGTCGGGGTTGGTAAACGTCGTTTCCGGCACCGTGATGTCGGCCGCGCGGTCCTCATGGACCGATAGCAGGCAAACCAGGGCGGTCGGCTGCTGACAGGTCAGTGTGATCTCATACCCGTAGCGGATCAGCATCGAGTGATGTCTTTACCGGAAATCAGCGGCAGTAAGCGTATAGGAGGTTTGGCGACGATGGGAGTAGGCCTCGCGTGCGACATCTTCGATCGACCTGCGCGCCGAATCGAAAGTCGAAAGATACATCTCCTCCGATAGCTCCATGTTGCGCAATCCTGCTGAGGACTTGGCGAGCGCCTCCACTTCGACAAAGAACGGCACTTCGAACATGCCGTCGTGTCCGATAAAACGAATGGCGTTGCGCACTTCGTCGAAGCTCCGGCTGGGGTTCGGAAATTCAAGGGTCATCGTCGATCTGCTCTGGCTGTTTGCAATAGCGGCGGCACACGCAAAAGACCGTTCATTTGCTCTTTACGTCCCCCTCATTCCGACGATTCAGGGAAAGCATGCCGTCGGTTGCGACCGAGTGGCTAAGGCCGATCATCTCCAGCCCTTCCCGGCTGGCTGGAATGCCGGTGAAGACATGGTAGATGGTCCAGGACCGGTCGGCTTCGATACGGCGGCCATATTGTTCGTCGCCTGGTGTCCGGGCAGATGCGCCACCTTCATTGTCCCAAACGCCGATCGCGCGGTCGTGCCGCTCCCGTTCGGTTTCATCTATGTATCGGGTCATGATCGTGGCCTTTCTCTAGTGGTCACGTCGGCATCAATGATGCCGGAAAATAGCGCGTTACCGGATAAGTCGGTGATCGCGATGGCGTCGGGCCGTTGAGGCATATCGAGCGTCTGCGAAAGCAGTTGCGCAATCTCAATGGCGTTAGCGAGATCGACGGCTTCTACCGCCTCTCGGCCCACGACGGCATGAGCGTCATCTGTCTCCCGCGTGCGGTAAAACTCGATGACAACTTTCATGGCGCCCATTGCTCTTTCAGCCGGAGCAGCACTGCCTCAGCGCTTGCCTTTACCTTGTGACGCGTTGGCATTTGCAGCGACCTTGATCTGGTTGCCGAAGGTGCTTTCAGGCTTTGGCGGAGCCTTCTCCTGCTTCGGCTTTCTGATCTCGCGATTGCTTCGTTTCTGGCCTTTAGCCATGTCCGAACGTCCTTTCGATGAGAGTTGCGCCATTACCGGATTGCGACATGTCGACCGGCTCGAGGCTGTCCTGCGTCGTCACTCGCTCATGGCGTTCGTCGTCGTTGCGGATGCGATATTGCAGTGAATCTCCCCGTGCCGGCAGTCTGCCGGTTATGCGGTAGATATCGCCGGGCAAAGCTGGTCTCATGAAACCGCCCTTGAGCCGGACAGCCTGTCCGATCGCGAAGAGATGCGCAGGAGCCTCGTGGCGGGCGGGACGGATTGTGCGTCGGACTGGGTTGGTCGATATCATGATTGTTGGTGATCCTTTTCGAGAGCGGCGTCGAGATCGGCGGGATCGATCGACGCCATCTGATGTGTGTGGCCATCAATGCCGATGGCGGGCAGGTGGATGAAGGCGCCGACACGTCTCCAGGCGAGGCGGGAGGATACCTCCAGCAGTTCCTCATCCTGGTCCACGCGATATTCGCCGGCGGGCTGTGCGGCGTCGAAGCCGGGCAGCATGAAGGGTGCGGAGAACCGGACGATGGTTTGTGTGGTGCGCGTTGTCATGGTCGATACCTCCGCAGGAGCACGCAAACGCGCCTCCTGCATCATTCCCGTTCGAACCGGAACGAATTTCCGTGCTGCCAGTACATCCGTGGTCAGCGGCGCGTTCATTCCAAGGTTCGAACAGAGCGATATGCGCGCCGGGTCGGCGCTTGATGCATTCGCTATCGAGAATTCGGTGGTGAATGGCGGGTCTCTGACACCGCAAAAAGCCAAGTCGGCCAAATCAACGAATTTTATATATATGGGCTGTCCCTACCCGGTAAGCAAGGAGCGGGTCGATATTATTTTATCTGGAATTGAATAATGTCTCTTCCATAATAATAAATCGCATTGAAAAATCAGAAATACGTATTGAAAACAACAAATATCGCATCGATAGAAGCGACATAAATTTTTCCCAGTTGCGCCTTTTCAAAGAAATACATTTGGCACTCCTATCATTCGAGTGCCAACGGGGTTATGTATCTGAGGGGGCCGCCCTATGCGCCGGCCTCAGAAAGAACCCACATGAAATTCCGGCCTCTCCATGACCGCGTCGTCATTCGACGTGCGGAAGGCGATCTCAAATCCAAAGGCGGGATCATCATTCCCGACACCGCGAAAGAAAAACCTCAGGAAGGCGAGGTCATCGCCGTCGGCCCAGGTTCCCGCGACGAAAGCGGCAAGCTGATCCCGCTCGACGTCAAGCCGGGCGATCTCATCCTGTTCAGCAAATGGTCCGGGACCGAGGTCAAGATCGATCACGAAGACCTTCTGATCATGGAGGAGACCGACATCATGGGCATCGTCGAGAAGGCCGAAGCGGCAGCCAAGAAAGCCGCCTGACCGGCCGATCTCCGATCCCGCACTCTCAAGACCGAACTGGACGAAGCAAAATGTCTGCTAAGGAAATCAAATTCTCGACTGACGCGCGCGACCGCATGCTTCGCGGCGTCGAACTGCTCAACAACGCCGTCAAGGTGACGCTCGGCCCCAAGGGCCGCAACGTCGTCATCGACAAGGCCTATGGCGCGCCGCGCATCACCAAGGACGGGGTCACCGTCGCCAAGGAGATCGAGCTCGCGGACAAGTTCGAGACATGGGCGCGCAGATGGTGCGCGAAGTGGCCTCCAAGACCAACGATCTGGCCGGCGACGGCACCACGACGGCGACCGTGCTTGCCGCCGCCATCCTGCGCGAGGGCGCCAAGCTGGTCGCTGCCGGCATGAACCCAATGGACCTGAAGCGCGGCATCGACCTTGGCGTCGCCGCCGTCGTCAAGGAAATCCAGGCTCGCGCCACGAAGGTCAAGTCATCGGCCGAGATTGCGCAGGTCGGCACCATCGCCGCCAATGGCGACGTCACCGTCGGCGACATGATCGCCAAGGCGATGGACAAGGTCGGCAACGAGGGCGTCATCACGGTCGAGGAAGCCAAGACCGCCGAAACCGAGCTCGACGTGGTCGAGGGCATGCAGTTCGACCGCGGCTATCTCTCGCCCTACTTCGTCACCAATCCCGAGAAGATGCGCGTGGAGCTGGAGGACCCCTATATCCTCCTCCACGAGAAGAAGCTCGGCAATCTCCAGGCGATGCTGCCGATCCTCGAAGCGGTGGTGCAGAGCGGCAAGCCGCTGCTGATCATCTCCGAGGACGTCGAGGGCGAGGCGCTTGCCACGCTGGTCGTCAACAAACTGCGCGGGGGCCTCAAGGTCGCGGCCGTCAAGGCGCCGGGCTTCGGCGACCGGCGCAAATCCATGCTGGAGGACATTGCCGTGCTGACTGCCGGCCAGATGATCTCCGAGGATCTCGGCATCAAGCTCGAAAACGTCACGCTCGACATGCTCGGCCGTGCCAAGCGCGTGGTCATCGAGAAGGACACGACCACGGTGATCGACGGCGCTGGCGACAAGGCAGCGATTGCCGCGCGCATCAGCCAGATCAAGGGCCAGATCGAGGAGACTACCTCGGACTACGACAAGGAGAAGCTGCAGGAGCGGCTGGCCAAGCTGGTCGGCGGCGTGGCCGTCATTCGCGTCGGCGGCGTGACCGAGACCGAGGTCAAGGAAAAGAAGGACCGCATCGACGACGCGCTCAACGCGACGCGCGCGGCCGTCGAAGAAGGCATCGTTCCGGGCGGCGGCGTGGCGCTCTTACGCGCTAGGACCGTTCTGGCCTCGCTGACAGGCGGCAATGCGGATGTGACCGCCGGCATCTCGATCGTGCTGAGGGCGCTGGAAGCGCCGATCCGGCAGATCGCCGAGAATGCCGGCGTCGAGGGTTCGATCGTCGTCGGCAAGCTGACGGACGGCAAGGACCGCAACCAGGGTTTCGACGCCCAGACGGAAACTTATGTCGACATGATCAACGCCGGCATCGTCGATCCGGCCAAGGTGGTGCGCACCGCCTTACAGGACGCTGGCTCGATCGCGGCACTTCTTATCACCGCCGAAGCGATGATTGCCGACATCCCGCCGAAGGACGCGCCCGCCGCAGGCAATGGCGGCGGCATGGGCGCGATGGGTTACTGAACAGTGCCTGAACCGTTCGGCCGCCGCGGCCGGAGGGCCGATCTCCAACAGCAATCAGCAAGGAGCACTTCGATGGCCATGCAAGCTAGCAGCAAGAAATCCGTCACCCAGCGCTGGGACGACTACCATCCGGCCAAATCGACGCTCGTCTGGGCCTGTGTCGGGGCGGCCGTCGCCACGATGATCGTCGGCTTCACGTGGGGCGGCTGGGTCACCGGCGGAACGTCGCGCGATCTGGTAACGACCGCAGGAAGCGAGGCGCGTGGCGAACTGGCCGGCGACATCTGCGTCGAGCGTTTCAATGACGCTCCAGACGCGGCTGCGCGCCTAGTGGAACTGAAGGCGATAACCAGCGCGTCCGCCAAACGCCAGTTCGTGGAGGCCGGAGGCTGGGCGACGATGCCCGGACAGACGTCGCCCGACCGCCGCGGCGCCGAAGCCTGCGCCATGGCTCTCATCGCCTGAAGGCTTTCCGCAAGCACCATCCGCGATGCCGCCGGGGCGCAAGTCCCGGCGCAGCTTTCCAGACAAGCCGAGCAAGGAGCGCGATCGATGATCACCTTCGTCAAGAAACCCGACCCGCAGCCTGACCCCGACAAGGCCGAGGAGAACCGTTTCGAACAGATTCGCAAGGCGGCAACGGAAAGGCATCGGAAATCCGACACCGACGGAACCCGCCGCCGCGCCCGTCAGAAGGCCGAGGACAATCGGCTTATCTGAGGCGCGTGCGCACGACCTGAAAAGGCCTCACCCGATGAGATAACTCGATCGACTGAGGGCCGAGCCGTCGCTCTGACTTCTGCTGATGGTCGGCGGCGGCGTGGCTGCCACGATTCTTTACATGGTTCTGACCAGCATCACCTATTGAGTGAAGTATAAGCGGGCACCACCGATCACGCCGACGTTGCATGACGGATTGGGATAGGAATGCAACCAGCGTATCCACCAATCGCTACACCACAAAATTGCGAAGCCCCTCATGGAGCATGTGATCGGCGGCATATTATGTGCTTAATTGTTGAGCCAAACGTACCGAATGGCACTTCCTGACTGCATAGTGATCTATGACTAATCTTATTAGATCAAATGACTGGCAGGGGCCATGTCACGCCGACACCCCGCCGGTCTGAAGGTCCGCTTCTGACGAAGCGAGCCTAGAAACCGCCAGTCTGCAACCGGCCCCTGAACAGTAGTGTTCCATTACGTTTCTCTTTCGGCCAATCCCGGCCGAGGAGAACTCAAATGGGCCATTCCATATTTGATGATGCCAGCCGCAACCGCGCAGCTTGGAATGCCGGAAAGATGGTCGGCACCAAGCGTCCGTTCACCCAGAAGCAGATCTGGGCCGTCCGCTTCTTTCTTGATCGCGAGAGACGCGTTCGGGACCGCGCGCTGTTCGATTTGGCGATCGACAGCAAGCTGCGCGGGTGTGACCTAGTCAAGATCAAAATCCGTGACGTTGTTGCCGGACCCGAGATACGGACTCGGGCGATCGTGATCCAGCAAAAGACGGGGCGGCCCGTCCAGTTCGAGATCACCAGCGATGTGAGAGCAAGCCTTCTGGCATGGCTGGAACGACGCGGGGGCTCGATTGAGGACTATGTATTCCCGAGCCGGGTCGATCACACACGGCACATGAGCACGAGGCAGTACGCGCGCCTGGTAGACGAGTGGGTGGCCGCGATCGGCCTGCGTCCGGAAGAGTACGGAACACACTCGCTGCGACGCACGAAAGCGTCGATCATTTACCGGGCGACAGGTAACATCCGCGCGATCCAGATCCTGCTTGGTCACTCGAAGATCGAGAACACTGTGCGCTATCTCGGCGTCGACGTGGAGGACGCGCTCCTCTTGGCAGAGAGAACTGAAATCTGAAGTAGAGCGGCGATCCGGATCGGATTCGGATGGCCGCTTTATTTAGGCCTTCAAACTCCCCTCCGGCCGTTGTGGGGTGGGAAGGCGACGGTCCGGAATTTGATGCAAACCCAAAAAAGCTGACATAGCGCGCTGATTACTGTGTAACAAAAGTCATCGCAGGAAACACAGCGTTAGCAACATCATCGCGAAATTCGCTGGTTAAGGGGCTGGCGCGGACGTTCATGAGAGTATATCAATAAATCAATAACTCTTGAGATATTGAGGCGACCATGGATGAAAAGCAAGCCCTCTCAGCGTTTGCGGCGCTCTCCCAGGAAACCCGGCTGCGCATCGTGCGCCTGCTGGTGACGGCCGGGCCGGAAGGGATGCCGGCCGGCGCGATCGGGGAAGCGATGGACGGCGCGTCGTCATCGCGCATGTCCTTCCACCTGAGCCACCTTGAACAATCCGGCCTTGTCGCGTCGCGCCGGGAAGGCCGTTCGATCATCTACAGCGCCGCCTATCCGGCGTTGTCCGGCCTGATCGAATTTCTCATGCGCGACTGCTGCCAGGGACATCCCGAAGTCTGCACCCCGGCTGTCGCCGCACTCGCCGCCTGTTGTGTTCCCGCCAAGGACAACGCCCATGCCTGATAACACCACGCCCGAACGCATCTTCAATGTCCTGTTTCTTTGCACCGGCAATTCGGCTCGCTCGATCCTGGCCGAGAGCATCCTGAACAAGGACGGCGCGGGCCGCTTCCGTGCCTACTCGGCCGGAAGCCAGCCCAAGGGAACAATCAATCCGCTCGCCATCACAACGCTGGCGAACTTCGACTATCTCGCAGATGGCCTGCGCTCGAAAGCATGGGACGAATTTGCGTCTCCTGATGCCCCGATCATGGATTTCGTGTTCACCGTCTGCGACAATGCTGCCGGCGAAGCCTGTCCGGTCTGGCCGGGCCAGCCGATGACGGCGCATTGGGGGATCGAAGACCCCGCCGCCGTCGAGGGCACCGGGGTCGAGCGCCAGACGGCTTTCGTGACCGCGTTCCGCTATCTAAAGAACCGCATCGCGATCTTTACCGCGCTCCCGTTCGCCAGTCTCGACAAGGCCTCACTTCGGACCAGGTTGGTCGGAATCGGCCAGGGTGAAGGGGCGACGTCGTCCTGCGACAGCGCAGCGTGAGGGCGACGATGGACGTCATCATCTACCACAACCCCGATTGCGGCACCTCACGCAACACGCTCGGCCTGATCCGCAACTCTGGCCTCGAGCCACATGTCGTCGAATATCTCAAGTCGCCGCCGTCTCGCGCGCGGCTCATCGACCTCATCGCCCGCATGGGAATCGCACCGCTCGATCTCCTGCGCGAGAAAGGCACGCCTTACACAGAATTGGGTTTGGCCGATCCCAAGCTAAGCGACGATTCGTTGATCGATGCGATGATGGAGTATCCTATCCTCATCAATCGTCCGATCGTCGTCAGCCCCCAGGGCGTGCGGCTCTGCCGCCCTTCGGAAGCCGTGCTCGACCTGCTGCCCCGGCAACGCGGTGCGTTCGTGAAGGAGGACGGCGAACGCATCATCGACGAACACGGGCGGCGCGTCGCCTCCACCTGACTTTGAGCCTCCGCTAGCCTGCGATTGGAGAATACTCATGGCTTCCCTCAAGCCAGCATCCCGCCTTGGTTTCCTCGACCGCTATCTGACGGTGTGGATTTTCGCCGCGATGGCGCTCGGCATAGTGCTTGGCACGCTGTTCACCGGCTTGCCGGACGCTCTCAACTCCATGTCGATCGGCACCACCAACATTCCGATTGCCATCGGCCTGATCCTGATGATGTATCCGCCACTCGCCAAGGTGCGCTACGAAGAACTTCATCAGGTCTTTTCCGACAAGCGGGTGCTGATCCTCTCGCTGGTCCAAAACTGGATTATCGGCCCGACGCTGATGTTCGCCCTGGCAGTGATCTTCCTGCGTGACCACCCGGAATACATGACGGGGCTGATCCTGATCGGGCTTGCCCGCTGCATCGCCATGGTGCTGGTCTGGAACCAGCTCGCGCGCGGCGACAATCAATATGTCGCCGGCCTCGTCGCCTTCAACTCCATCTTCCAGATACTGTTCTTTTCTACCTATGCGTGGTTTTTCCTCAACGTCCTGCCGCCTCTCTTTGGCCTTGAGGGCAGCGTCATCGACGTGGGCTTCTGGACTATCACAGAGGCGGTTCTGATCTATCTTGGCATCCCGTTCCTCGCCGGATACCTGACTCGCCGCATCCTCGTCGCCCGCAAGGGCGAGGACTGGTATAAACGTGAATTTCTGCCGCGCATCAGCCCGATAACCTTGGCCGCGCTGCTGTTCACTATCGTCGCTATGTTCAGCCTCAAGGGCGCGGATCTCGTGGCGCTGCCCCTTGATGCGCTGCGCATAGCGATCCCGCTGGCGCTCTATTTCATCATCCAGTTTCTCATCAGCTTCGCGATGGGGCGGCTGATCGAGGCGGACTATCCGCGCACCACGGCGATCGCCTTCACGGCGGCGGGCAACAATTTCGAGCTGGCCATCGCGGTCGCCATCGCCGCTTTCGGTCTCGCGTCGCCCGTGGCCTTCGCCGCCGTCATCGGTCCGCTTGTGGAAGTGCCCGCGTTGATCTTGCTCGTCCATGTCTCGCTAAGGCTCGGCGCAAGATGGTTTCCCGAAACGAGAGCACCCGTTTCCATAGCGGCGGAGGCAAAGCCGTGACGATTGCGAAACTTCCCAATGTGGTCCGCGCGGCGCTCGACAGCCCATCCATCGAGCGCCTGCGAACGACGCCTTCCGCTCATCCGCCGCGAATTCTCCTGCTCTACGGCTCATTGCGTGAACGCTCCTATAGCAAGCTGCTGACGCTCGAAGCGGAACGGCTGCTCAACCATTTCGGTGCGGAAACCCGCGTGTTCGATCCGCACGGACTGCCGCTGCCCGATGATGCGCCCGTCGATCATCCGAAGGTGCAGGAACTTCGGGAACTGTCGCAATGGTCAGAAGGGCAGGTCTGGACCAGCCCCGAGCGCCACGGTGCGATGAGCGGCATCCTCAAGGCGCAAATCGACTGGATACCGCTCGCGGTCGGTGCGGTCCGCCCGACGCAAGGCCGTACCTTGGCGGTGATGCAGGTTTCCGGCGGCTCGCAGAGCTTCAACGCCGTCAACCAACTTCGTGTCCTCGGTCGCTGGATGCGGATGATCACCATCCCCAACCAGTCCTCGGTCGCCAAGGCATATCAGGAGTTTGACGAAGCAGGCCGGATGAAGCCTTCATCCTATTATGACCGTGTGGTCGATGTGATGGAGGAACTGGTGAAGTTCACGCTCCTGACCCGCGACGTCGCTCCCTACCTCACCGATCGCTACAGCGAGCGCAAAGAAACGGCTGAGAAGTTGGAAGAGCGCATGGCGCTCAAAAGCGTCCGGTGACGACGAATTTGCCGGCGCAGACGGGGCTGTCATCGGAGCCCAGTAGGTGGCCCGTCATCTCCGCGCTCGGCGTGGTGCAGATTTTCGCATGGGGTAGCTCCTATTATCTGCTGGCCGTTCTTGCCGCCCCGATCGCGGCCGATACGGGCTGGCCGCTTTCGTGGATTGTCGGTGCGCTCTCCATCGGTCTGCTCGCGGCCGGCATCGTTTCCCCGCGCGTAGGCGATGCAATCAACCAATACGGAGGTCGGCCCGTACTGGCTCTGGCGTGCCTGCTGCTTGCGGCCGGTCTCGTCATCTTTGCGGCCGCGCAATCCCTATGGGTGTTCGTGGTTGGATGGATCGTACTCGGCATCGGCATGGGGGGCGGCCTCTATGACGCTGCCTTCGCCACGCTCGGCGGCTACTATGGCCGTTCCGCCCGATCTGCTATTACTACCCTCACCTTGTGGGGCGGCTTCGCAAGCACGGTCTGCTGGCCGCTCTCGGCCTTGTTTCTGGAGCATTTGGGGTGGCGCGGGGCATGCCTGGCCTATGCCGGCATTCATCTCACGATCTGCCTGCCACTCGTGCTGCTGGTCCTCCCAAGCAATGGCAAGCCCAGACCGACTGGCGGGAAGCTCGAAACACCACCCATCGCACTTCAAGGCCATGAGCGCCGAGCCTATCTGACCATGATGGCGATCGTGGTGCTGGCCGGGTTGGGCGTTACGATCATATCGGTGCACCTGCTGACGATGTTGCAGCAACGCGGCATGTCTCTGGCAGAAGCCGTGGCACTCGGCGCTCTGATTGGGCCAGCCCAGGTCGCTGGTCGGATTTGCGAAATGGCGAGTGGAGGTAGGCACCATCCGTTCTGGACGCTTGCGATCGCCGCCGTCCTGAGCGCGGCCGGGATGACGATGCTCGCGGCGGGCTTCCCCATTATCGGCCTGTCGCTCATCCTTTATGGGGCAGGCAATGGCATTTTCTCAATCGCCAAGGGCGCGCTTCCGCTCGCTCTGTTTGGTCCCTCCCGCTATGCGCCGATCATGGGGCGGCTCGCCCGTCCCAGCCTCGTCGCCCAGGCTGTCGGCCCAACCGTGGGCGCGATCCTGCTTTCTGTTGCAGGCACCGATCAAACCCTTTTGGCACTGGCCGCTCTCATCGGAGCCAATCTGGCACTCGTTGTGCTGCTCTGGGGTGCGGTTAAAGGAAAGCCAATTGCGCAGGATTGAAGACCATCCATTTCGCGACTTCCGTCACAACACCCTCGACCAAGAGCACCTATGCCACGGATGAGGACCACTTGAAGGTCTGCTTTCAGGAGTGTCGCTACTAGCCGTGAACGACTGAGATGGTGAAGGGTTTCGGGTGCATGGTGAAGGGTTTCGGGTGCCGGCAGGCGTACGAAAGCCTCTCATGCAGGAACCCGCGGGCCATAGTGGGTGGCTATGGGGATTTCGATCTGTGGCCGATGTCGGCGCTGGCAAGATCCGCGCTGGGAAGTGCGGCAATAGAGGCCGACTGGTGGCTTTGTTGCGCG
>NZ_JADGMQ010000025.1 GCF_016124105.1 Aquamicrobium zhengzhouense | reverse complement strand
TGGTAGCTGCCATGCGCAAACTCGTCACCATCCTCAACGCCATGCTCCGGGACAGCAAACCATGGAAAACAGCTTGACCCCCAACACAGTCGCTCCCCCGTCAACGGGGGAGGATCCTCGCACCAAGCTTTCAGAGCCAGCGCCCCATCATCCGCGCTCAATCCGATCCACGCGCGCACCCGAAACCCATCCCCCTGCACGCCGCCGGATCCTCCCCCGCGCGCGGGGGAGGTGGCCCTACGGGCCGGAGGGGGGGGGCCATCCAGAAGCTGGTTAGTTACGTCATTGCCCTTCTGCAGGGGCAAGGTCTATGCCGCCGTGTTCGTTGTTCTCGGCAGCAGTGCTTGGAACGGCTGCTCCTCGTGTATGGCGCCTTGGAAGAGTGTAAGTGAAGTCGTTGCCCACATTAACCTTTAGATGCTCTTTTAGAAGCTCCATCTTAGTCTGAGTCCGGAGCTCGTATCGCGTCATTTCGTCTAAATCTAACGATTCCATTGATGCCTGGGAAACGTCAGATGCTATAATGCTTACTTTATAGAGCTCTTGCCGTCTGCGATTAATCGAAACGATTTCCGTGAGAAGTACCTCGCATATTGAATAACAAACGCCGACGATCGTGGCTGAAATTGCCACGTATGGAATTCTTGAGATCAAGAACTCTAGTACGCTAATGTTGCTATTGTTTGTAAAAAATGCGAGCATATTCTCAGAGTTCTCAAATAATTTAAGCATAACAGTGACAATGATTGCCATTGGTATGATTGATAATAAAATATACTGTAAAATGTGCTGGCTCCCCTGCTTAACAAAGCCGGCGATCTCCATCGGAAATAAGTTTATGTTATCTTTTATGTCTTTGAGGGTTTTTGTAGATTTTCCGATCTCTGCCCTCAAGCTTTGAAGTTTTGCTTCTTCAAGAGCCAGATTGCTCTCAGTAGAAAGCTTCCGGTCGTTCGCTTCTTTGATGAGTTCCTGTGTGCCAGCCAAGTTGGACTTTAGGTCTCTTATGGCGGACTCAGCTGCCGTAATTTCGGATTGGAGAACTTCAAGCCCGGCTTCTTTGTCTTCGATCTGGGTGGTGAGACTGGTGATCGTGGTGTTTAGTTGCCCCGCGCGTTGCGCTGCGGCCCTTGCACGGTCCAGATGAGAGTTAAGCTCGTTCTCTATTTTCGATCTGTAATTTTCTGTCTGAAACAGGATGTCAATCACAGACGAGAAGTCGTTTTGCAGTACTCCCCAAACTGATATCGATTCTACTTGTGCCGATGAGAAATATAGGCGCTCTGGATTGAGTCCAAATCCTTTTATGAACCGCTGCGGACGAAAAACGAAGGAAGGTCCAGTGTATTTATTAGATGCTTGGATCAGAGAGCCATCTAAGCTGTCGATGTAGCTGATTTCCATTTCGTGGTGGTCGGAATAACCACGACATTTGACGGTGATCTTTGTGACATAGATATGTTGATTGAATTCGAAACCTAGCCAATCCCTTCGCGCGGTTATCCATTCATCGGATGATTCGTTGCCGATTAGCTTCGTTGATTTCCTAGATCTATGAAGGAAATAGTTGACGTCGATCTCTCGTTCAGGAGAGGAAACCTTCTCTGTGATGGCCGAGAGTCTCGAATGGTTGAGGTCCTCTATACTCTGTGATGGCCGAGAGTCTCGAATGGTTGAGGTCCTCTATATCAGTGCTGTCATTATCCGAATTCTCCATATCTCTTCCCCCTAATCTAAAAATGCGATGTTACGAATTGCAGATATACACACTATACTAGTTGTATATGAAGCAGCTTCTCAGCACTTATCCACCTCCCCACCCCCTCCACGCACACTCCTGCCCAAGGAGATGTGAATGGACACACCGGTTGAGCGAGATCTGACTGCCCTCAGAACAATCGTTGCGGCGCTGGTGGCGATGGCAGGGGCTTCGCGCGCGACGTTGCCACGGCATCTCTATCGCTCGCTGCTATGGTTGGTGCGGCCGGCGGAGGCGGTGGTGCGGCGGTTGGTGATTGTGCTGGCGCGCGACATGGCGCTGCCCGCAAGTGCGTTGCGTTTCTACAGATCGCAGGAGAGGGCGCGTTGTGGCGCGCAGAGATCGCTGCCTAAGTCGGTGCCGCTGCTTGATCCGCTGAAGCGTTTTGGCCGCGCCAGGCCGTCCCGCCACGGGGTGTCGCGCATATCGTTGCCGGGCGTCAGCGCTCCCTTCATGATCGCGCCGCGCCATGTCGCGCAGCCGGATGATCTGATTGATGCCACAAGGCTGAAGGCGCGGCTCGACGCGTTGCAAAGGGTGCTGCGAAATCCGGAACCGCTCGCCCTTCGCATGGCGCGCTGGCAAGCAAAGCTACGATTTCAGCTTAATGCAATTCATGCCCAGGAAGCGTCGCACCGGCGTCGCTCGCAGCGCATTTCGCCGCTGCGCCCCGGTCACCCGCCCGGCCATTTTCCAGCGTCTCGCCGGTTGGCGGATCGGCACAGGGTTCACGATCTTCTCGAACACGCCCAGGAACTAGCCCTCTTCGCCATGACCCGCCCGGATACCTCGTGAACGGCGACGAAGTTCTGCGATTTTTCCTGACACTAAGATCATGCCGCGCCAATGGGCGCAGCAGATGCCGCCCCGCATCCGGACGAGCGGAACAGGACTGAGGAGCTGAAACCCAAGAGGCAGCGCGCGGCGCCCGGATCTTCCCCGCGAGCGGGGGAAGGGGACCACCGAAGGTGGTAGGGGGGCCGCGTTGCGCTGGTTCCCCATAGCAAAAGGGGCGCGATGATTGCGCCCCTTTGCGATTTTCAGATTATCCGCGCAACACGCCGCCGGTCTGCTTGGCGACGTTGTCGACGATCTTCTTTGCGAGAGCCTCGAAATCTTCGTCGGTCAGGGTGCGGTCGATCGGCTGGATCGAAACCTCGATCGCGACCGACTTCTTGACTTCACCGAGCGAGGCACCCTCGAAAATATCGAAGACGCGAACCGCATTGACCAGCTTCTTGTCTGCCGAGGCCGCGGCCTTGGTCAGCGATGCGACCTCGACGCTCTTGTCGACGACGAAGGCGAAGTCGCGCTTGACCGCCTGGAACGGCGACAGGTCGAGGCGCGGCTTGGTGCGGGTCGGCTTGGCTTTCGCTTCCGGGATCGCATCGAGGAACACTTCGAAGCCGCAGAGCGGGCCGGAGGCATCGAGTGCATCGAGCGTCTTCGGGTGGAACTCGCCGAACGTGCCGAGGATCACCTTGGGTCCAAGCTTGATCGTGCCCGAGCGGCCCGGATGGTACCAGGACGGACCACCAGCTTCGATTTGCAGGCGATCAACCGGCGCACCGGCAGCTTCGAGCGCGGCAAAGGCGTCAGCCTTGGCGTCGAAGACGCCGACGGCCTGCGCATTGCCGGCCCAGTGGCGGCCCTGACCGTCGATCTTGGCGGTGCCACGGCGGATGCCGCCAGCGACGCGGCGCTGCTGCTCCGGCTTGTCGCCTTCATAGGTGCCCGAGACTTCGAACAGAGCGACATCGCCAAAGCCGCGATCGGCATTGCGCTGCGCTGCCGAGATCAGGCCCGGCAGAAGCGACGGGCGCATGTCGGACATGTCGGCTGCGATCGGGTTGGCAAGCTTGAGCTCGTTCTGGCCGCCGCCGAACAGTTCGGCCTGCTTGGCTGAGATGAACGAGTAGGTGACGGCTTCCATCATGCCGCGCACGGCGAGCGCTCTCTTGGCGTTGCGGGTGCGGATCTGGATCGGCGTCAGGATGCGGCCGTTGACGGCTTCGTTGCCACCGAGCGGCTGCGGTTCGATCAGATCGACGCCGTAGATGCGCATGACCTCTTCGACGATGTCGGCCTTGCCGTCGACGTCGGGACGCCAGGACGGAACCGAAACGTTGACGACATCGCCATCACCTTCAACGCCAAAGCCAAGGCGGGTCAGGAAGGCGCGGCTCTCGTCTGCCGAGACGTCGATGCCGGTGAGGCGCTTCACTTCCCCGAACGGGAACGAGATGACCTTCGGCGTGTAGCCGGCATAGCCGACGATCTCGGCTTCTGACGGCGTGCCGCTGCACAGGTCGAGCACCATCTGCGTTGCAAGGTCGAGACCCGGCGCCATGAACTCCGGATCAACGCCGCGCTCGAAGCGGTAGCGCGCATCGGTGATGATGCCAAGGCTACGGCCGGTGCGGGCGATGGTGATCGGGTCCCACAGCGCCGATTCGATCAGGACGTCCGTGGTGTTCTCGTCACAACCCGAATGCTCGCCGCCCATGATGCCGGCGATCGACTCGACGCCATTGTCATCGGCGATGACGTAGTTCGAAGCGCTGAGCGTGTATTCGCGGCCATCGAGCGCGAGAACCGTCTCGCCGTCCTTGGCTGCGCGCACGACGAGGTTGCCGGCGACCTTCTTCAGGTCGAAGACGTGCAGCGGACGGGCGCGGTCGAAGGTCATGTAGTTGGTGATGTCGACCAGCGCATTGATCGGGCGAAGACCGATCGACAGGAGCCGTTGCTGCAGCCACTTCGGCGACGGGCCGTTCTTGACGCCGCGCACGAGGCGAAGCGCAAAGCCGGGGCAGAATTCAGGCGCTTCGATCACGACCTTGGTCGGGCAGGCGCCTTCGCCCTTGATCGTTGGGATCGGGGCATCCTTGAGGGTGCCGAGACCGGACGCAGCCAGGTCGCGCGCGATGCCGTAGACGCCGGTGGCGTCGGGACGGTTCGGCGTCAGGTTGATCTCGATGACCGGATCATCGAGCTTTGCCCACGAGGCGAAGGACGTGCCGACTGGCGCGTCTTCCGGCAGGTCGATGATGCCGTTGTGCTCGTCGGACAGCTCAAGCTCGCGCTCCGAGCACATCATGCCGTGGCTTTCGACACCGCGGATCTTGCCGACTGACAAGGTGACATCGATGCCCGGAACGTAGGTGCCGGGCGCCGCGAACGCGCCGATGAGGCCAGCGCGGGCATTTGGTGCACCGCAGACGACCTGGATCGGCGTGCCGGTGCCGGTGTCGACCGACAGGACGCGCAGGCGATCGGCATCCGGGTGCTGCTCGGCGGTGAGGATCTTGGCGATGACGAACGGCTTCAGCGCCGCCTTGTCGTCAACGCTTTCGACCTCAAGGCCGAGCATGGTGAGACGCTCGACGATCTCTTCCAGCGAGGCGTCGGTGTCGAGGTGCTCCTTGAGCCAGGAAAGGGTGAACTTCATCTTGGTCTTTCCTTGGAAATTACTGGCTCAGGCCGCCGAAGAGGGTCGGCAGGTCGAGCGGACGGAAGCCGTAATGCTGCAGCCAGCGCACGTCTGCATCGAAGAAGGCGCGCAGGTCCGGCATGCCGTATTTCAGCATGGCGATGCGGTCGATGCCCATGCCCCAGGCAAAGCCCTGATACTCATCGGGATCAAGACCGCCGTGGCGCAGCACGTTCGGGTGAACCATGCCGCAGCCGAGGATCTCCATCCAGTCGTCGCCCTCGCCAAAGCGCACTTCGCCCGGACGCGAGCGGTCGCACTGGATGTCGACTTCCAGCGACGGCTCGGTGAACGGGAAGAAGGACGGACGGAACCGCATCTTGACCTGCTTCACCTCGAAGAAGGCCTTGCAGAACTCTTCCAGCACCCACTTCATGTTGGCGACATTGGCATTCTTGTCGATGACAAGGCCCTCGACCTGATGGAACATCGGCGAGTGCGTCGCGTCCGAATCCTGACGATAAGTCTTGCCCGGAATGACGATGCGGATCGGCGGCTTCTGATTTTCCATGGTGCGGATCTGCACCGGCGAGGTGTGGGTGCGCAAAAGCTTGCGCTCGCCAGCCTCATTCGGATTGAAGAAGAACGTGTCGTGCATTTCGCGCGCCGGATGGCCTTCCGGGAAGTTCAGCGCCGTGAAGTTGTAATAGTCGGTCTCGACATCCGGACCTTCGGCAATCGAGAAGCCCAGATCGCCGAAGATGGCGGAGATTTCGTCGATGACCTGGCTGATCGGATGGATGCGGCCGCGCTCTGCCGGAGCGTCGCGAACCGGGAGCGTCACGTCGACCGTTTCGGCCTTGAGGCGCGCATTTATCGCGGCATCGCGCAGCTCGCTCTTGCGCGAGGTCAGTGCCTGCATCACGCGGTCCTTGAGGCCGTTGATTGCCGGGCCCATGGATTGGCGCTCTTCCGGGCTCATCGCTCCGAGCGATTTCAGCTTTTCGGAAATGCTACCTTTCTTGCCGAGGGCCGAGACGCGGACAGCTTCGATCGCCGCTTCGTCGGAGGCCGCAGCGATAGCATCGCTTATCGAGCGTTCCAGTTGTTCAAGTTCACTCATGTAGGCGTCCTGATTTCATCCGGTTGTCATGCGGACGGCGCGCGGGCGCTGTCGAATTCAACGTGTAAACAGAAAAAACCCGCGCCAGCCCTGCCGGCGCGGGTTTCCCAATTTCAAATTGCGAATGCTTGGGAAGCGCGGCGGCCTTAAGCTACTGCGCTCTCAAACTGGTTCGGCGTGGTGTCCTTGAGGTACTCAAGGGCGGTCTTCGCCTTGGCGACCAGTGCGCCGAATGCCTGCGGCTCGTGGATCGCGAGGTCGGAAAGAACCTTACGGTCGATCTCGATGCCAGCCTTGTTCAGGCCGTCAACGAAGCGGCCGTAGGTCAGGCCGTGCTCACGGACAGCAGCATTGATGCGCTGGATCCACAGAGCGCGGAAATTGCGCTTGCGATTCTTCCGGTCGCGATATGCGTACTGAAGCGACTTCTCAACCGCCTGCTTGGCGATGCGGATGGTGTTCTTGCGACGGCCGTAGAAACCCTTGGCCTGGGCAAGAACCTTCTTGTGCTTAGCATGGGCGGTTACGCCCCTTTTGACGCGTGCCATCTGATGATCTCCTTAAACTCGTTACCAGCCGGCTCAGATGCCGCCGCCGTTGGGCAGGAAGTATGCCTTGACGTTCTTGGCGTCGGGTTCAGCAAGAACCATCGTGCCGCGCGCGTCGCGGATGAACTTGTTGGAACGCTTGATCATGCCATGGCGTTTACCGGCAGCAGCAGACAGAACCTTGCCGGTGCCAGTGATTTTGAACCGCTTTTTCGCGGAAGACTTGGTCTTCATCTTGGGCATTTTGCTTTCCTTTCATTGCGCCTCGTTTCCGAGACTGATCTGCCTCAGGCCGACCGAGCCTGATAAGCATAAGAAACCGCCACGGCATGCCCTGCCGGGCGGCTCTTCGAACGCGCGCTCTATAACGGACCAGCCGTAAAAGCGCAACTGGCTCCGAAATCTTACTTCGGCGCCAGCACCATCATCATCTGCCGGCCCTCAAGCTTTGGCTCGGCTTCGACCTTCGCGATCTCGCCGACTTCCGCCTTGACGCGGTTGAGAAGCTGCATGCCCAGCTCGAGGTGAGCCATCTCACGGCCACGGAAGCGCAGGGTCAGCTTGACCTTGTCGCCGTCGTCGAAGAAGCGGCGTACAGCCTTCATCTTCGTTTCGTAATCGTGCTCGTCGATATTGGGACGCATCTTGACCTCTTTGATCTCGATCGTCTTCTGACGCTTGCGCGCCTCCGCAGCCTTCTTCTGGCTTTGGTATTTCATCTTGCCGAGATCTGTGATCTTGCAGACAGGCGGCTGTGCGTGCGGAACAATCTCAACCAGGTCCAAACCTGCGTCCTCTGCCAGAAGCAGGGCATCGTTGATGGATACGATGCCTCGGTTTTCACCTTCAGCATCGATCAGCTGTACCTGAGGCACGCGGATCTCAAGGTTGGAACGTGGGCCTTCCTTGACAGGCGCCGTGGCTTTGAATGGTCTGCGAATGGTCGTAATCTCCTCGAATCGTTGAAGGGCAGGGATCGAAATCTCGCCGCTCGCGCCGTTTCAGCGCGCTGCAGCGCATGTGCCTTAACACAAGAGCAGGAAAGAATCACGAGGCTTTCCCGAGAAAACCGGGCGCACGTGACTACATTTTTTTGCAGATTTCACTCCCTGATAGATAGGAAAGTGCCAGCCAGATGTCTACCGTGTCCGATCTGCCAGAGTTTATCGATGTTGATGGCGAGCGCATTGCGCTACGTCAGGTCGAGGGCAAGTCCCCGGGCATAGTCTGGCTGGGCGGTTTCAAGTCCGACATGCTTGGCACCAAGGCTGAAACCTTGTCCGAATGGGCAAAGGCGAACGGCCATTCCTTTATCCGTCATGACTATTCGGGACACGGAGAATCCGGCGGCCGGTTCGTTGACGGTACCATCTCCCTATGGCTGAAGCAGAGCCTTGAGGTCGTGCGTCAGCGCACCAGCGGACCGCAGATACTGGTTGGCTCTTCGATGGGCGCCTGGATCGCGTTGCGCATGGCGCAGGAACTCCACAAGGCAGGCGAGGGCGAGAGGCTTGGCGCGCTGCTTTTGCTTGCACCGGCTCCGGATTTTACCGCCGAATTGATGGAGCCGCTCCTTACCGAGGAGCAAAAGCGCGATCTTGAGGAAAAGGGGTATTTCGAGGAGCCGTCGGAATATTCTCCCGAGCCCAATGTCTACACGAAGGCCTTGTTTGATGATGGCCGCGAGAACCGGGTGATGACCGGCCTCATCGACACGCATTGCCCCGTCCACATTCTCCAGGGCATGGCTGATCCGGACGTGCCGCATGAACATGCGCTTCGTCTCGTCGAACATCTTCCTGCAGATGATGTGACCGTTTCCCTCATCCGCGACGGCGACCACCGCCTGTCGCGGCCGCAGGATCTGTCGATGATGGTCTCAGCCGTCGAAGCTCTGATTGCGCGGATCTCGCAGTAACTTTCCAAGGTCATCTTGGCGGGAACTGGGGTCTTGTTCGGGAGACCGCAGTTCCCTTGTCCCATCATTTCAAGGCGGACAAGAACAACATTCTGTTGATCTCGGCTTTGGCCAAAACTCTTGAAACGCCGTTTTTGCGTTCCCATGTTTTTTCTACGCAGCCATTGGGGCTGACTAAAGACAAGGAATGCAACGCAAATGACCAAGACTGCCCTGATCCGTCCCGCGTGGACGCCAGCAACCATCGCTCTGATGGTCGTGGGCTTCATGGTTTTCTGGCCGCTTGGCCTTGCCATGCTTGCCTATATTCTCTGGGGCGATCGCCTCGATGACGTCAAGGGTGATCTGAGCAAGGCCCGTGACAAGTTCTTCGGCTCATGCAGGAAAGGACCTGCCATGTACGGACGCACCGGCAATGTCGCCTTCGATGATTGGCGTGCGGCTGAACTGGCTCGCATTGAGGAAGAGCGTTGCAAGCTCGACGTGATGCGTGACGAGTTCGACACCTATCTGCGTGAGCTGCGTCGCGCCAAGGACCAGGAAGAGTTCGATCGCTTCATGTCGCAGCGTCCGAATCCGGCTTCCTCAAATGAGCGCAAGCCCGGCAACGGCGAAAACCTTCTCGACGACGTTTAATCGAAATTGCATCATCGCTAAAATCTCGACGGCGCCGGTTTTCCGGCGTCGTTTTTGTTTGTGCGAATCGCACTAAGATAGGCCATGGCATTCGGCTTGCTCACTCGCTCCAGAAAGAAGAAAGCCTCCGGCATCGTCACGCTGCAGGAGGGGACCCATTTTGTTGCCGACCGCGAGTTGCCGCTGCGCATTGTCGAAAATGGACGCGCGACACGGCTCACCTTACGCATTGATGCTGGGGGAAGGGGGCTGCGGGTGACGATCCCGCCGGGCCTCGCGCGTGAAGAGGTAGAGCGTTTTCTCGAACGCCATCAGGGGTGGCTCGAAACACGGCTCGCGAAACTGCCTGACCGACCTCAGGTACGTCCCGGCGTGAAGATGCCGTTGCGAGGCCGTCCGCATCTCATCGTTCACGAACCTCAAATCCGAGGCACCGTGAATGTCCGCCAGCATGAAGGTGAGGACGAAATCGTCGTTCATGGTGACCTTGATCATCTTCCGCGGCGGCTTGCCGACTTCCTGAAGCGCGAAGCAAAGCGGGACATTGAAGCGTTGGTCGCAGGGCACACGCAGACAATTGGCAGGAAAGCGAAAGCCATTCGGTTCCGGGACACCAAATCGCGTTGGGGTTCCTGTACGTCAGACGGCACACTTTCCTTCAACTGGCGCATCATGATGGCACCGCCAACGGTCATCGACTACCTCGTCGCGCACGAGGTCGCGCATCTGAAGGAGATGAACCACGGACCAAACTTCTGGGCGCTATGCAGAGAGCTGTGTCCTCGCACCGATGAAGCCAAGGCGTGGCTCAAACGCAATGGCGGTGCCTTGCAGGCGATTGAGTTTGGCTAGTCAATCGTCATTCGCGGCGTTCAGATTTTCCGGGCGGATAGGCTGGTCTTCAGACACCGGCCAAGGCAGAAAATCTGGTTCGTAGCGATCGCTCAGAAAATAATCTCGCGCACGTTTACCCTCGCTACCAAGCCCGCTGTCGGTTCCCGTCAGCTGCCCGATAATGGTGGCGGCCTGTTTCAACTTTGCCCTGAGTAGTTCTAGCTCTTTTTCCATATCGCTGTAACGCGGGTCGCGCCTTGATGTTCACGCAATTTTATGCGGTTAAGGGCGTATGACCCTCGATATCAAGATTTGCGGCCTATCGACGCCGGAAGCCATTCGCACCGCGATTGATGCCGGTGCGAGCCATGTCGGATTCATCTTCTTCGCAAAGAGCCCGCGCAATGTGACCCCCGCGCGCGCCAGGGAACTCAAGATCGAAGTCTCCGGGGCGGTGAAGACTGTCGCGGTGGTGGTCGATGCGTCGGACGAGTTTCTTGACGAGATCGTTGCGGAACTTGCGCCTGACATCATCCAGCTCCACGGCAAGGAGACGCCGGAACGGGTGCGGCAGGTCAAGGCGCGTTATCAGCGGCCTGTCATGAAAGCCTTCTCGATCAGCGAGGCGTCGGACTTTGACCAGATCGGCCCATTTCGCGGGGTGGCAGACCGCTTTCTGTTCGACGCCAAGCCGCCAAAAGGATCAGAGCTTCCGGGTGGCAACGGCGTCTCGTTCGACTGGCGGCTGCTTGCAGCCCTTGACCGCGACATCGATTACATGCTTTCGGGGGGACTGAACGCTGCCAATATCGGAGATGCGCTGCGTCTTTCCAATCCGCCCGGTATCGATATCTCGTCGGGCGTGGAGAGCGCGCCAGGCATCAAGGATACGGCGCTGATCGAGGAATTCTTCAAGGCAGTCCGGACCGCGCAGGCATTGGCGGCCTGATGCCCTATCGTGCAGGAGAGCGGCCGTGAACCAGCCAGTGGCACCGAATTCATTCCGCACCGGACCCGACGAACAGGGCATGTTCGGCATTTTCGGCGGCCGGTTTGTCGCCGAGACGCTGATGCCACTGATCCTCGATCTGGAAAAGCACTGGAACGAAGCCAAGAACGATCCGGCTTTCAAGGCCG
Source organism: Aquamicrobium zhengzhouense (assembly GCF_016124105.1). Taxonomy (GTDB): domain Bacteria; phylum Pseudomonadota; class Alphaproteobacteria; order Rhizobiales; family Rhizobiaceae; genus Aerobium; species Aerobium zhengzhouense. Next base: position 6,214 of record NZ_JADGMQ010000025.1, on the reverse strand, counting down.
AGCTTCAGGCGCTGTCGACACATTATGCGGGCCGTCCGTCCAAGCTCTATTTCGCTGAAAATCTGTCGCGTCACCTTGGCGGTGCGAAGATCTATTTCAAGCGTGAAGATCTCAATCACACCGGCTCACACAAGATCAACAATTGCCTTGGCCAGATCCTTCTCGCCAAGCGCATGGGGCGCAAGCGCATCATTGCGGAGACTGGCGCGGGCCAGCACGGCGTTGCATCGGCAACGGTTGCTGCGCGCTTCGGCTTGCCCTGCGTTGTCTACATGGGCGCGACCGACGTTGAGCGTCAGAAGCCGAACGTCTTCCGCATGAAGCTTCTCGGCGCGCAGGTAAACGCTGTCTCGGCCGGGCACGGCACCCTGAAAGACGCGATGAACGAGGCGCTGCGGGACTGGGTCACCAATGTCGAGGACACTTACTATCTCATCGGCACTGCAGCAGGTCCCCACCCTTATCCGGAACTGGTGCGCGAGTTGCAGTCCGTGATCGGCCGCGAAGCGCGAGAGCAGATCCTCGAGCAGGAAGGCCGCCTACCTGACGTCATCATCGCTGCCGTGGGTGGTGGCTCGAACGCGATCGGCATCTTCCACCCGTTCCTTGATGACAAGGACGTGAAGATCATCGGCATTGAGGCTGGCGGTCGTGGACTGGACGGGGCCGAGCATTGTGCGTCGATGAACGCCGGCAAGCCGGGCGTTCTGCACGGCAACCGCACCTATCTCCTCCAGAACGAGGACGGCCAGATTCTCGACGGGCACTCCATTTCGGCAGGCCTGGACTATCCGGGCGTCGGCCCGGAACACTCCTGGCTGAGGGACACCGGCCGTGTCGATTATGTGCCGATCCTTGATGACGAAGCCTTGGAAGCCTTCCAGCTGACGACTCAAAAGGAAGGCATCATTCCGGCGCTCGAATCCTCGCACGCCATTGCGCATGCGATTAAGATCGCCCCGACGATGGGCAAGGACCAGATCATCATCGTCAACCTGTCAGGCCGTGGCGACAAGGACGTCCACACCGTCGCCGGCATGATGGGCATGGAAATCTGAGATCCGCCAGAAGACGTTCCGGAGACTACGTATGATCACCCGCATCGATCGCCGGATGGCGAAGCTCAAGGACGAAGGTCGCCCGGCGCTCGTCACCTATTTCATGGGCGGCGACCCGGATTACGACACGTCGCTACGCATCATGAAGGCGCTGCCGAAGGCAGGGTCTGACATCATCGAGCTCGGCATGCCCTTCTCGGATCCCATGGCAGACGGCCCCGCAATCCAGGCGGCGGCGCTGCGCTCGCTCAAGGGCGGTCACTCGCTCGCCAAGACGCTGCAGATGGCTGCCGACTTCCGCAAGGAAGACGACGAGACGCCGATCGTTCTGATGGGCTATTACAACCCGATCTATATTTATGGCACCGAGCGGTTCCTGGCTGATGCCAAGGCAGCCGGCATTGACGGACTCATCGTCGTTGATCTGCCGCCGGAGATGGATGAAGAGCTGTGCATTCCGGCCTTGAAAGCAGGGGTCAACTTCATTCGTCTGGCAACGCCGACCACCGATGACAAGCGCCTGCCCAAGGTCCTCCAGAATACGTCCGGCTTTGTCTACTACGTCTCGATGACCGGCATCACCGGATCGGCGCTGCTGGACACCGCCAAGGTTGGCGAAGCCGTACAGCGCATCAAGGCGCAAACCGAACTGCCGATCTGCGTTGGCTTTGGTGTGAAGACGGCGGAACAGGCCCGCGCCATTGGCGGGTCGGCTGATGGCGTGGTCGTCGGGTCTGCCATTGTCAGCACGGTTGCCAATCTGCTGGGTCCCGACGGCAAGGTCGCCGCTGCCGATCCGGCAGAGGCTGTCGCAACGCTCGTCGGTGAGCTTTCGCAGGGCGTTCGCAGCGCTCGCCTTGCTCCTGCCGAATAGCACTTTCAATTTCTCCAGAACCATAAGCGGAGAACGCCCATGAACTGGATCACCAACTATGTCCGGCCCAAGATCAACTCGATCCTTGGCCGCCGCGAGATGCCCGACAATCTCTGGATCAAGGATCCGGAGACCGGCGAGATGGTGTTTCACACCGATCTGGAGAACAACCAGTGGGTGATCCCTGGCTCCGGCTACCACATGAAGATCTCGGCCAAGGAGCGGCTGAAGCACTTTTTTGACGATGGTGCCTACGAGCTGCTGGAAAATCCGAAGGCTCCGGTTGATCCGCTGAAATTCCGTGACGAGAAGCGTTACACGGATCGCCTCAAGGAATACCGCGCCAAAACCGGCATGGAAGACGCCGTTCTTTCCGCTCTTGGGAACATCGAAGGTCTGCCGATCGTCGCAACGGTCCAGGATTTCGCCTTCATGGGCGGCTCGCTCGGCATGGCAGCAGGCGAAGCGATCATCAATGGCTTCGAGACCGCAATTGCCCAGAAGCGCCCGCTGGTTCTGTTCTCGGCCTCCGGTGGCGCGCGCATGCAGGAAGGCATCCTTTCGCTGATGCAGCTGGCGCGTACGACGGTTGCTGTTGATCGCCTCAAGGAAGCAAACCTTCCGTATATCGTCGTGCTGACCAACCCCACCACGGGCGGCGTTACCGCCTCCTACGCGATGCTTGGCGATGTCCACATTGCAGAACCTGGAGCTGTCATCGGCTTCGCTGGCGCGCGCGTTATCGAGCAGACGATTCGCGAGAAGCTGCCGGAAGGGTTCCAGCGCTCCGAATATCTGATGGAGCACGGCATGGTGGACATGGTCGTTTCGCGGCTGGAGCTAAAGCAGACCATTGCACGCCTTCTGAAAATTCTTCTGAAGCAAGAGGGCACCCCGGTTGAGGTTGCCGCCTGAACCCCGCCTCGCTTGCATAGGAATTTGAAAGCTTCGCCATGAGCATCGGAACACAGGCCGCTGACCGCGAGATCGAGCGGCTGATGAGCCTCCACCCGAAGGGGTTCGACCTGTCGCTGACGCGGATTTCGCGTCTGCTCGAGCGGCTCGGCAATCCGCATGAACGCATGCCTCCCGTCATTCATATTGCCGGGACCAATGGCAAAGGCTCTACGTCTGCGTTTTCGCGTGCGCTGCTGGAGGCAGCCGGTTACAGCTGTCACGTCCACACCTCGCCGCATCTGGTCAATTGGCACGAGCGCTATCGCCTCGGTGCAGTTGGCGGTGGCAAGCTGGTAGAAGACGCCGTTCTCGCCGACGCGGTCGCTCGCGTTGCCGAAGCCAATGGCGGCGAGATGATCACGGTCTTCGAAATCCTGACCGCGGTCATGTTCCTTCTCTTCTCCGAACATCCGGCAGATGTCGCGGTTGTTGAGGTCGGTCTTGGTGGACGCTTCGACGCGACCAACGTCATTGCGAAGCCTGCCGTCAGCATCATCATGCCGGTAACTCTCGATCATGAGGCCTATCTCGGCGATCGGGTTGAGCTGATTGCTGCGGAAAAGGCGGGCATCATCAAGGCCGGGTGCCCCGTGATCGTCGGTTCTCAGGAACATGATGAAGCGCGTGATGTTCTCGTCTCCACTGCTGAACGTCTTGGCTGCCCGCTAAAGGTATACGGGCAGGATTTTGTCGCCTTCGAAGAGAACCGGCGCATGGTCTTGCAACACGAGGACGGACTGTTCGATCTGTCGCTTCCAGGCCTTCCCGGGCGGCATCAGCTTGCGAACGCGGCCGCGGCAATGGCGGGCCTGAAGGCAGCTGGCTTCAACATCACCGAGGAAATTGCTGAACGCGCCATCACCAGCGTTACCTGGCCGGGACGCTTGCAGCGTCTGACACATGGCAAGCTGGTCGATCTGGTTCCTGAAGGCGCAGAAGTCTGGATCGATGGCGGTCATAATCCTGGCGCGGGTGCAGTGGTTGCCGAAGCACTCGCCGAGCGCGAGGATCGTCGATCCATGCCGCTCTACATGATCGCCGGCATGATCAACACCAAGGATCAGGCAGGTTATTTCCGCAATTTTGCCGGCATGGCCCGACACGTCTACACGGTTCCGGTCAATGAGAGCGACGCAGGTGTTCCTAATGATGAGCTGGCAGCGCAGGCAAATTCGGCAGGCCTGTCGGCAGAGCCGGTTGCGTCGCTTGAAAATGCATTGCTCCTCCTGCGTGACAGCTGGATCGACCAAGCCACCCCGCCGCGCATCCTGATTTCTGGTTCGCTCTACCTGATGGGCGAAGTGCTGCGCAAAAACGAAACCCCGCCGGTCTGACCGACGGGGTTCTTGCCTGATCAGACGGTCGCCGCAGCTGCGCCCTGCGGCATCGGGCAGGAGACGCCAGTCCCCCTCAGTCCACAATAACCGCCGGGGTTCTTCGCCAGATATTGCTGATGCTCGGCTTCGGCGAAATAGAATACCGGGGCCGGGGCAATTTCCGTCGTGATCCGCGACAGGCCCTTCTCCTTCAGCGCAGCTCCATACGCTTCACGTGAATCAACCGCCTGCCCCTGCTGCGTTTCCGTCGTCGTATATATTGTCGAGCGATAGGTGGTGCCGACATCATTTCCCTGGCGCATTCCCTGCGTCGGGTCATGGCTCTCCCAGAAAATCTGCAAAAGCTCTGCGAAGCTGACCTTTTTAGGGTCAAATACCACCATCACCGTCTCGGCGTGGCCGGTCAGTCCGGTGCAGGTTTCCTGATAAGTCGGATTTGGCGTGATGCCACCCTGATACCCGACAGCCGTCACGATGACGCCGGGTGTTTGCCAGAACAGGCGCTCGGCACCCCAAAAGCAGCCCATGCCGAAATGAACGGTCTCAGACCCATCCGGATATGGACCATGCAAGGGCAGGCCTGAAACTGCATGGGTATCAGAGGTCGGGACCGGTTGATCGCGACCAGGCAATGCCTCGGCCTCGCTCGGCAGCTTCAGCTTCTTGTTCAGCATGTCGCTCAGGAAGAACATCATTATCTCCTTATGTCCGGCAAGGGCTCAGCGTCCGACCGCAAATCTGCTGGGTGCGGCAGGGCGTTTGCCAATCATCGCAAACAGCAGCGCTAGAACTGCGAAAATCACGAAACCCGGCTGGGCAAGTATGGTTGTCACGACCGGGTCCAAGAGGAAGGGCGGCAGAGACTGCTGCATCGATAATTGCAGCCCCTCAAGCAGCGATGGCGCCACATCACGCCAGGAGGAAATCAGCGGCGTCAGCACCAATGATTCGGCAGCGATCGAACGAGTGGCGTCCACCACGGCCATGATCACCGCGACGGACAAGGCGATTATCGACAGCAGGCGAAAGAAAGCTCTGATCATCATGCGCCTTTAATATGCGATCTGGCGGGTTTTCCTCCCGCAAGAGATAGGTGCAGCCTGGAGGATTGGCAATCGAAGCCACGACAAGTTGACAGACGCCGCCTTCTTTCGACAAAGCGCACAAGGCGTCTTGGCATCTGGCTCCAGATCGACTAGATGAACGCAGCACCACCTGCTTCGCCATGAGCGAGGCAGCGCTGCGGAGAGGTGGCCGAGTGGTTGAAGGCGCACGCCTGGAACGCGTGTATACGGGTAACCGTATCGAGGGTTCGAATCCCTCTCTCTCCGCCAGAACCACTTTTTCCCGCTTATCTATGATCCCACAGCCGTCCTGCCGCCGCGCGGGGATAAGCTGCCGCTGATCGCGATGCCCTTCGCTAACGCGCTCGGGCTCTCGCCGGCCAACTCGCCGTGAGTGCGCATACGACCCGCTTCTTCTAAGGCGAGCGCGCTTCCCCGCGCTTCGCTCAGGTCTCAGGTTTCGGCTCTTTTGGCGATTATAGGTGATAGGGGAAGGCAGGGCCTTCCGGGCACCCGTCAGAGACGATGGATTCTCCTTGAGCGACATCAGCCGTACCTGCGCAACCGCGTGTCCCTCCCCAAAGCTCGCCAGGAGACCCGCTGCAGACCTCCACTCTATTAAACCGTTTTCGCTCGACGCGCAGCTGAAACAAGGTGTTGCTTGCGCCCCGTTAAAGGAGCATCATGTATGCGCTAACCGACATTTATCCAGGGTATGAGTAAGCGCCAGCATCAATCCCGAAACGTCAGGCCCAATGCCTGACATCAACGGCTTGATCTTAGAAAGCCGGGTCCAATATTTGAACCGGATTGCGCCTGCAAAAATTGTCGCAAAACTTTCATTTTTCTGGAAAAAGGTCGTTGACAGTGTGGGTTGGTGGCGCCTATATACCGCTCACCAACGACAGCGGCACCGCTGCTGGC
>NZ_JADGMQ010000024.1 GCF_016124105.1 Aquamicrobium zhengzhouense | reverse complement strand
GTAGCTGCCATGCGCAAACTCGTCACCATCCTCAACGCCATGCTCCGGGACAGCAAACCATGGAAAACAGCTTGACCCCCAACACAGTCGCTCCCCCTCGCGAGGGGGAGGAACCCCGGAAATGCAGTGCGCGACGCTTGGATCCTCCCCCATTTATGGGGGAGGTGTCGCGGAGCGACGGAGGGGGCGGCTTGTGCCGTTTATAGGGGAGGCTTCGCAGAGGGTGAGTGTGCGGAGGCCGCGGGGTGTGATGGGGAAACTGCCGCGTTTATCGGTGCAAGAGCAGCCATCCGTCGTTCCCAGATGCCCCCTCCGGCCCGTTGAGCCACCTCCCCTCGCGAGGGGGAGGAACCTGAAAGGCAACGCGCTACGTTCGGATCCTCCCCCATTTATGGGGGAGGTGTCGCGGAGCGACGGAGGGGGCGGGTGGTGTTTGTTGGGGAGGGGAGCGGCTGCCGGCTTGGACGATTGGCTCGCTATAACTCTCGCAGCCCCAGGTGATTGAGCCTGGCAGCAAAGAAAAACCCCGCCGGATTGCGCCGGCGGGGTCTTTTAGTTCAGAAACCGGGTGCGATTAGTCGCGGCTCTGCTTCTTCAGCGCTGCGCCGAGGATGTCGCCGAGCGATGCGCCCGAGTCGGTCGAGCCGTACTGTGCGACTGCTTCCTTCTCTTCAGCGATCTCAAGCGCCTTGATGGAGACCTGCAGCTTGCGAGTCTTCTTGTCGAAGGCGATGATGCGCGCGTCGACCTTCTGGCCAACCGAGAAACGCTCCGGACGCTGTTCGTCACGGTCACGGGCCAGGTCAGCGCGACGGATGAACGAATCGACGTCATGATCGACGAGACGAACTTCCAGACCGCCGTCCTTGACGTCGGTGACTTCACAGGTCACGACCGCGCCCTTGCGCAGTTCGCCCGAGGTCGCTGCTTCACCGATGGAGTCGCGGCCGAGCTGCTTGATGCCCAGCGAGATACGCTCCTTCTCGATGTCGACGTCGAGAACCTGCGCCGAAACCATGTCGCCACGGTTGTACTCTTCGATGACCTGCTCGCCCGGACGGTTCCAGTCGAGATCCGACAGGTGAACCATGCCGTCGACGTCGCCCTCGAGGCCAATGAACAGGCCGAACTCGGTCTTGTTCTTGACTTCGCCTTCGACGACCGAACCCGACGGGTGGTTGCGTGCGAATGCTTCCCACGGATTCTCGAGGGTCTGCTTCAGGCCCAGCGAGATGCGGCGCTTCTGAGGATCGACCTCGAGCACAACCACTTCGACTTCCTGAGTCGTCGAAAGGATCTTGCCCGGATGGACGTTCTTCTTGGTCCAGGACATTTCCGAAACGTGGATCAGGCCTTCGATGCCCGGCTCCAGCTCGACGAACGCACCGTAGTCGGTGATGTTCGTGACGGTGCCGCCGATCTTCTTGCCCAGCGGGAACTTGGTGCCGATGTCCTGCCACGGATCCGACTCGAGCTGCTTCATGCCGAGCGAGATACGGTGGGTTTCCTGGTTGATGCGGATGATCTGCACCTTGACCGTCTGACCGATGTTGAGGATCTCGGTCGGATGGTTGACGCGGCGCCATGCCATGTCGGTGACATGCAGCAGACCGTCGATGCCGCCGAGGTCAACAAATGCACCGTAATCGGTGATGTTCTTGACAACGCCTTCAACGACCTGACCCTCTTCGAGGTTCTGGACGATTTCCGAACGCTGCTCAGCACGGCTCTCTTCGAGAACGGTACGACGCGAGACAACGATGTTGCCACGGCGACGATCCATCTTGAGGATTTCGAAGGGCTGCGGGTTGTGCATCAGCGGGGTAACGTCGCGGATCGGACGGATATCAACCTGCGAACGCGGCAGGAACGCCACTGCGCCGTCGAGGTCGACCGTGAAGCCACCCTTGACCTGGTTGAAGATAACGCCTTCGACGCGCTCGCCGGCGTTGAACTTCGCCTCAAGACGAACCCAGCTTTCCTCGCGGCGAGCCTTCTCGCGCGACAGCATGGCTTCGCCGAGTGCGTTTTCGATACGCTCGACGTAAATTTCGACTTCGTCACCAGCCTTGAGTTCCTTGGCCTGTACGCCGAACTCCTTAAGCGGAACACGACCTTCGACCTTCAGGCCGACGTCGATGATCGCCATGTCCTTTTCAATGGCGGTGATGAGGCCCTTGACGACGGAACCTTCTGCGGAATGCTCGGCCGAGAACGACTCGTCGAGCATGCTGGCGAAATCGTCACGGGATGGGTTGAATTGGGACATAAGTGCTCCTGAAATGCCCTGACCTTTCGGGTCCTCCGGGCGTGCGCCGAGTGTTAGCGTTGCGTATGGCCTGCCGACATCGTGACCCGCTTAAAGGTCATCTGCCGCTCTCGCGGCATTCCGGCGCATGAAAATGCGGGCTGGCCGGGTTCGAAACGGGATAAGCGGCATCACGCTTCTTCCCCGGGGGGAAAAACGTGTACCGCGTCCTGCATCAGTCTATGTTTCTGGCAGCCATGGCCTGATCGACCAGCGTTCTCGCCGCCTGAAACGCGTTTTCTATATCCATTTCGCTCGTATCGAGCAAGTGGGCGTCTGCAGCAGGGCGCAACGGTGAATCCTCGCGGCCCATGTCGCGGGCATCGCGCTTTTCGATGTCGGACAGGATCTGCGCAAGCTCTGCGGTGCCGCCGCGCGCCTCGATCTCGGCGATACGGCGTTTTGCACGCACTTGCGCAGTTGCGGTGACATAGAGTTTCACGTCTGCGTCGGGGCAGACGACCGTCCCGATATCGCGCCCGTCCAGCACTGCGCCTGGAGAGGTCCGGGCAAACTCGCGCTGCTTGTCTACCAGAGCGCGCCGAACGGCCGGGATGATCGCAACCTGGGACGCGGCCTCGCCAACCGCGTGCTGGGACAGGATATCCCGGTCAAGCGCGCCAAGATCGATATCGCGCGCGACCCGTTCCGCAGCCTCGGCATCATTCAATGGCAGTCCAAGAGCCAGCATGCGATGCGCGACAGCCCGATAGGTCAGGCCGGTGTCGAGCAGGTTCAGATGAAAGTGATCGGCAAGTCTGCGCGCCATGGTGCCCTTGCCTGCACCTGCCGGACCGTCGATGGCGATTGTGAAATGTGTCATGCAAGCTCTGTGTCGTGCGAGCGGAAGACCTGCGCCTGCCGCATGATGGAAAGTCCTTTTAGCCGCTTCTGCGCGCGGTTCCAGCATCTGATCTTCAATTGCCGGGATCAACGGCTGAACGGCGACATCAGACCGACCGCATCAACCCACCATCGACGCGGATGTTCTGGCCGGTGATGTAGGAGGATTTTTCCGAGGCGAGGAAGAGAACTGCTTCTGCGATCTCTTCGGCTGAACCATAGCGCTGCATGGGCACGGCGGCGCGGCGCTCGTCCTTTTCCGGCAGGCTGTCGATCCAGCCGGGCAGGACATTGTTGATGCGCACATTTTGCGCCGCATATTGGTCGGCGAAGAGCTTTGTGTAGGCCGTCAGGCCTGAGCGCGCGACGGCCGAGGTCGGGAACATGTCGCTGGGCTCATCGACCCAGGCGGTGGAAATATTGACGATCGATCCGGACTTTTGCGCGATCATATGCGGCGCGACGAGACGAGCCGCACGCGCGACGTTCATGAAATAAACGTCGAACCCCTTGTGCCAATCTTCATCGGAAATTTCGAGCAGTGGCCCCTTGGGGCCGTGGCCTGCGCTGTTTACCAGGACATCGATGCGCCCGAACTTCTCAAGAGTTAGCTGTACGAAGCGCTTGAGATCGTCATTGGACAGGTTCGATCCGGTAAGACCGATGCCGCCGAGTTCCTTGCCAAGCGCCTCGCCCTTGCCGGATGACGACATGACAGACACGGCATAGCCGCTTGCGGCGAGCTTGCGGGCCGAGGCTGCGCCCATACCACTGCCACCGCCGACGATCATCGCAACCTTTGATCCGCTCATGCACGAACTCCCTCATCCGATGTCCGAACCGGAGTGTACGCCCAGCGTCCCTTCCCGCAAGGGGAAGAGGGCAAGGGCTGCAGGACGCGGCCTTGGCGGCCTAGTCGATCTTCGCGCCGAGCGCGCGCATCATATCCATGAATTCGGGGAAGCTGGTATTGATGATGGCGCGATCATCAACGGTCACATCTTTCTCGACAGCCAGGCCAAGGACGAGGAAGCTCATCGCAATGCGGTGGTCGAGATGCGTTGCGACCGTGCCACCGCCGAGGCCCTTGCCATCCGGACGTCCGCGCACGGTCAGCGAGGATTCACCCTCGGTGCAATCAATGCCATTGGCCTCCAGACCCCGCGCCACCGCCGCAAGGCGATCGCTTTCCTTGACGCGCAGCTCCTCGAGGCCGTCCATGATTGTCTCGCCGTCGGCAAGCGCGGCGGCAATTGCGAGGATCGGGTATTCGTCGATCATGAACGGGGCACGCGCCGGAGGCACGGTCACACCCTTCAGTTCGGAATGGCGGACCCGCAAATCGGCAACTTCTTCGCCGCCGGCATCGCGGCGGTTGAGGATCTCGATCGAGGCGCCCATTTCGAGAAGCGTGTCGATGATGCCGGTGCGGGTCGGGTTCATCAGCACGTTTTCGATGAGGATGTCCGAGCCCGGAACGATAAGCGCCGCAACCAGCGGGAAGGCCGCCGAAGACGGGTCGCCCGGAACGGCGATGATCTGGCCGGTCAGCTTGCCCTCGCCTTCAAGACGGATGTGGCGCACGCCATCCTTGTCGGTCTCGACCTCAAGGTTGGCGCCAAAGCCCTGCAGCATCTTTTCAGTGTGGTCGCGCGTCATCACCGGCTCGATCACCGTCGTGATGCCCGGCGTATTAAGGGCCGCAAGCAGAACCGCGGATTTCACCTGAGCCGACGCCATGGGCACGCGGTAGGAGATCGGGTTGGCGCGCTTTGGGCCGCGAAGGGTGAGCGGCATGCGATCTCCGGGCGCAGCGTCAATCACCTGAACGCCCATTTCGCGCAGCGGATTGAGGACACGCGCCATCGGGCGGCTCTGCAGGGAGGCGTCGCCGATGAAAGTGGTGGTCATGTCATAGGTTCCGACCAACCCCATGGTGAGGCGCGAACCTGTGCCTGCATTGCCGAAATCCAGCGGCCCCTGCGGCTCAAGAAGTGCGCCGTTGCCGGTGCCCTGGATGATCCACTCATCGCCGCTTTTTTCGATCTTCGCGCCCATCGCCTTCATGGCGTCGCCAGTGCGTAGGACGTCTTCGCCCTCAAGCAGGCCAGTGATGCGGGTCTCGCCAGCAGCAAGTCCGCCAAACATGAAGGAGCGGTGCGAAATCGACTTGTCGCCGGGCACGCGAACGGTTCCGGTGAGCGCTTCAGACTTGGATGCAGTGGCAGGGGTCAGGGTCGAATGTGCAGTCATGGAAATGTCCTTGCCGGCGGACCGGCGAAAGGTGAATTGGAAAGGCTGTAAGCCGCGCCGGTTTCGTACCACGACGTTTTGCCGGGGTCATCCCCCGTGCCCGGGATGATCCGCCAGATCGAAAGGCTGGACGATAAGCCCGCCTTCATGCTCGCCGAGGAAGGACGCAACACCGTAAGTGTCACGCAGGCGTTCAGGCGTCAGCACGGCGCGAGGGGGACCATCGGCAACGATTGTGCCCGCCTCGAGAATGATGAGGCGCGTGCAAAAACGTGCGGCAAGGCCAAGGTCGTGAAGGCAGGCGACGACACCCGAGCCATCGCGCGCGAGATTTGCGAAAATCTTCATCAGCGCGATCTGGTGCGCCGGATCGAGCCCCGCGGCAGGTTCGTCCGCCAGGAGAAGCGGGGCTTCCTGTGCCAGCGCCCGGGCGATCAGAACGCGCGCCTGCTCTCCTCCCGACAGTTCCGTTGCCGGGCGCTGTGCAAAACTCTCGATCTCCATGCGCGCCATAGCCGCCTGGATTGCCGCCTGGTCCTCTCCGCCGGGAACTGCAAAGCCTGGCAGATGTGGCGCTCGTCCCAATGCGACGACACGCTCGACAGTGACGGGCCAGGCAATCTCGCGCTCTTGCGGAAGATAGGAAACGATCTTTGCCTGCTCGCGCGGCTTCAGGCGTTCATGGCCACCGATCTGAACGCTGCCCTGCGAAGGGCTGAGGCCGAGAATGGCGCGCAGCAAGGTTGTCTTGCCAGCTCCGTTCGGGCCGATCAGACCGACAAATTCGCCCTCTTCGACGGTGAAGGAGACACCGCGCAGGACCTGGCGTCGGCCAAGGCTGGCACGAAGATCCGAAACGGCAAGCAGGGTCACACCATTGTCCTCCGCGAGCGCCAGATCAGCCACAGGAAGAACGGGGCTCCGACCATCGCAGTCAGGACGCCGAGCTTCAAATCACGCTCCGGCGCGATCAGCCGGACAAGAATGTCGGCTGCAAGCAGCATCGCCGCACCGCCAAGCGCACTCGCCGGCAGGAGGCGGGACGGCATGCTGCCGACAAGCGGGCGCAGAATGTGGGGAACGATAAGCCCGATGAAACCGATTGCGCCAGCGACCGCTGTTGCGGCGCCGACCGACGCTGCAGTCCCGCCGACGGCAAGAAACTGGGTTCGCCGAAGATCAACGCCAAGGCTCGACGCTGCGCTGACGCCAAGCGTGAGCGCGTCGAGCGCGCGAGCAGTCAAAGCCAGCATCACCCAGCCAAGCAGCATGAAAGGCGCGGCAAGCCAGACATGGACCATCGAGCGGTCCGTGAGCGACCCCAGCATCCAGAAGACGATTTCCATGGCCGCGAACGGGTTGGGCGAGAGGTTGAGCGCCAGCGAGGTCATCGCGCCAGCAAATGCCGAGAGCGCAATGCCAGCGAGAATGATCGACAGTGTCCCGCCCGCGCCGCCGGCCATTGCCCTGACCACGAGGACGGCGATGCCGGCGCCAGCAAGCGCTGCCATCGGCAAAGCAAGGGGGAAGGCGAGCGACACGCCGGTGTAAATCGTCAGCACCGCGCCGAGCGAGGCCGATGCGCTGATGCCAAGGAGACCAGGCTCCGCCAGCGGATTGCGCAGATAGCCCTGGAGCACCGCCCCGGACAGGCCAAGCGTCGCGCCGACCATCAGCCCGAGGATGGCGCGCGGCAGTCGGATCTCACGCATGATCAGTCCGATCTCGTAGGCGTCACTCGAAAAGAGTGCGCGCATCGAATCCGCGAAACCAATTGCAGCCGGTCCCGTGGCAAGCGAGACGAGGAACAGCGCGAACACGCCGATGCTTAAGACTGCGAGAACCAGCTTGTAACGCAAAGCCTCGTTCAATTCGCCGCTCCGCGCGCCTTCGCAGCCATTTGCAATATGCGGACGGCCTCAAGCGTGAAAGGAGCGCCGCATACCCAATATTGATCGGGAACGGACACCTGTTTTCCGTCCGAAACGTAGGCTCTGAAGGCGGGATGGGCAAAATTGTCCTGCGCCATTGCCGGACGTTCATATGAGGTACTGCCGGTGACGATCAGATCCGGCTTTTGCGCCAGAAGCGTTTCGAGCGGGACGCGCGCACCCCCCTGGATGCCTTCACGCGCGGCAATGTTGGTGAGCCCGGCCGCCTTCATGACTGCGTCGGTGAAGGTACCTCCACCTGTCGCGTAGCTGTTGGAGGACCAGCCCAGCGCGGTGATCCCGCTCATATCGGTCGTGTATTCGCGCAAGCCCTCATCAAGTTCGGCGACGATCGCCGCAGCCCGGTCCTTGCGCCCCAACACTTCACCGATGCGCAAAAGCTGCTCGCGAACCTCGCCGAAATTGTCGACGGGGTCGAACATCTCTACGCGAATGCCAAGGCTCCGAAGAAGATCAGCCGATGCCCGCGAGGTGTAGGTGCCGGCGAGGACAAGGTCCGGCTTCATCAGGAAGATCTCTTCGGCCAGACCATGATTGACGGAAAATGCCTGTGCCTCCTCGACCATTGCCGATGTGTGCGGATCGGTGGCGAGGTGGGTGACCGAAATCAGCTGCCCCTCGCCCGCGACCAGCATCGCCATCTGGTCCGTGCAGACATTCATCGACACGACGCGGGACGGTTGTGCGGCAGCCGGACCGGCAGCGGCGCCCCCCGCCAGCACGATTGCACAAAACCATCCCGCAAGTTTCATCGTCAGAAGGTCCGCGTAAAGTCGACGTTGATCGTCCGACCCGGAGACCGGTAGCCTGCGCTCGTCGAATAGTCCTTGTCGAACAGATTTTCGACCGAGAGCTTGAACTGCGTGCGATCATCGTAATCGTAGATCGCGGTCATATCGAGCGTGGTGTAGGACGGGACGGTGGTCCGCATAAAGGTGGTCGGATCGATGTCGTCCCGCTTGCCGCCATAGATCAGCGTCGCATTCAAGCTCAGCTGCTCGATCGGACGGAAGCCGAGTTCGAGGCTCGCCTTGAACCGCTCCTGACGCAGCAGGTCGAGGCCCGTCGTCAGATCAGCTGGATCGCGCCAGTCCAGAGCCAGAGCCGTATGCCAGCGCTCGTTGAAACGGTGGGCGATGCTTGCCTCGACGCCACGGATACGTGCGGCATCGACATTCACCAGGCCGCCACCTGCCAGCGGGTTGAAGAAGTTACGCAGACGGGTCTGGTAAAGCGCAACGTCGAAGCTGGTGTCGTTGGTCGGCTGCCAGCGCAAGCCGACTTCAAAGGTCCTGGATTCTTCGGGTTGCAAGTCCGGGTTCGACCATCCCGGATAGTAAAGATCATTGAAGGTCGGAGCGCGGAAGCCGGTGCCGTAGGACGCGCGGGCGACAAGCCCCGGAACCAGCTCGTAGCTGCTGCCGATATTGTAGGTCGTCGCGTCACCGAACTGCTCGTTGTGGTCATAACGCAGACCCGCATCAACGGTCAGCGCGCCGAGTTCGAATGAGTTCTGCACGAAACCTGCAGCAAGATCGCGTGAGGTCACTTCATACGCGATTGAAGAATCGACGCTCTCGCGGATGAACTCGCCGCCCAGAACAATTGTATGGGCAGCTTCCCCGATCCGGAATGTCTTTTCGGTCGAGGCAAGGACGCCGAGGCGACGGGAGTCGAACTGGTCTTCATAGCCAATTTCCTTGCGGAAATTCGTCTGCGCATCGAGCGTGCCGGAAAACTCGATTGTCGATGACCAATCTTCATTATGGTCGATGCGCGCGCCGAGCTTGCCGGAGAAGAGGTCGTTGTCAGCGGCATCGCCGCCCCACATGCCGGCATCGTCATATTCGGTCCGGGCACGGGCGTAGGTTCCGGCACCGTAAATAGCGCCCCAGCCCAACTCCTTGTCGAACCGGAAATCGAGCGAGCCCTGCAGGAAGCCATCGTCATCCGGCTCATAAGTCGCCACATTGTCAGGGGTCGTGAAATTATATCCGCGCGTGCCGATCACCCGGCCGCCGAGCGAGAAGGTCGTGCCGTCTTGCGTGGTGCCGTCAAGACGCAGTCCGACATGGCCGCCCCATGGGTGGCTGATGCCGGTGGTCAGTGTCGTGCAGATATCCTCGCCGCAATTGGCGCCGGACTTGGTGATGATGTTTATCACGCCGCCAATGGCGTCCGAGCCGTATTGTGCCGAATGGGCACCCTTGGCCACCTCAATGCGCTCGATGGAATCGAGCGGGATGTTGAACACCGAGCCTTCGCCGGCAGTCGCGGATTTGATGTTGACGCCGTTGATGAGGATCAGGGTCTGGCTGGATTTTGCGCCGCGGATCGATACCCCCGCGCGCGATCCCATACCGCCATTGGTCGAGATGCCCGCAACCGTGCGCAGCAGCGAGGGCAAATCCGATGCCGCCGACCGTTCAATGTCCTGTGCGGTCAGGACGGAGACAGACGAGGTGCTGCGAATGAGCGAGGTTTCGCGGCGCAGCGGCGTCGTGACCATGATGGTGTCGAGCACGAGCACGTCGTCATTTGCGGGATTGTCCTGGGCATGAGCTGCCCCGGACAGGATGAGTGTAATTGCGCTCGCAGCCAGCAGCGGCGTTTTCATTGCAGTCCCCACATCAAACCGATCGGCCAAGCCGAACGGTGGTTACATCTGAGGCTGCACACTGAAAAACACGCGGCGTCTTCCGCGCCATAGGTCATCCCTGCCGAATTTCGGCATGCAGCACATTCATCGAATGTCACCGCGACGGACGACCGCGCCTCGATGCACCCCGCATCGAGACATGGGTGACCGGAACTGGCAGGTCTCCTGGCTTCCGTGTCGTCGCTCTACTTCCGCCTTCCCGGCAAAACGCCAGTGGCATCAGGAAGAAAGCTCAACGGTTACAGTTGCGGGGGCAGCCACGGCCTTGATCAAAAAAACGATCTCACCGTGTTCCCATTTTCATCCACCCGAGGGCGGAACCTGTTCCATCCGAATACTTAGCTGCTGTACTTGGGGGCGTCAATCTGGAGTGCTCAGCGCACTCCATATCGTTTGCTGACGACGTCAAATATTGCGCGGATGGCTTGCGCTTCGCCGCCGATGGGGCAATGCGGACGATCCACCGGCGACCAGCCGAACACGTCAAAATGCGCCCAGCTTTGCGCGTTCCCGACAAAACGACGAAGGAAGAGTGCTGCTGTCACGGCACCCGCCATGCCGTCCGTCGTGACGTTGTTGATGTCGGCAACCTTCGAGGAGAGCTTGGCGTCGTAATTCGACCAGAGCGGCAGACGCCAGATCGGATCTGCCACCGCATCCGACGCGCTCGCAAGTGCACCGGCAAACTCATCATCATCGGTAAAGAATGGTGGCAGGTCGGGCCCGAGCGCCACACGTGCCGCGCCTGTCAGCGTGGCCATGTCGATCAGGATCTCGGGCTTTTCCTCATCCGCAAGCGCCAGCGCGTCGGCGAGGACCAGGCGACCTTCTGCATCGGTGTTGCCGATTTCGACGGTCAGGCCCTTGCGGCTCTGGAGAACGTCGCCGGGACGGAAGGCATTGGCTGAAATGGAATTCTCGACTGCCGGGATCAGGACGCGCAGGCGGATATTGGCGTTCGCCGCCATCAGCATCGAGGCAAGGCCGAGCACATTGGCAGCGCCGCCCATGTCTTTCTTCATCAAGAGCATGCTGGATGCCGGCTTGATGTCGAGACCGCCAGTGTCGAAGCAGACGCCCTTGCCGACGAGCGTTACCTTTGGCGCGTCTTCCCTGCCCCAGGAGACGTCGATCAGGCGGGGGGCCGTGGCCGAAGCGCGGCCGACCGCATGGATCATCGGAAAGTTTTGCTCGAGCAGCGCATCGCCGGTGATCACGTTGATCTTGGCACCGTGGCGTTCAGCGAGGTTGCGGGCAGCAGCCTCAAGTTCATCCGGGCCAAGATCGTTGGTCGGCGTGTTGATAAGATCGCGAACGAGGAAGGCAGCTTCCGCCTGCTGGCGGACAGCCTCGATATCGATAGTTTCTGGCGCGACAAACTCGATCTCGCGCTCATCGCTCTTGCGATAGCGACTGAAAGAATAGCTGCCGAGGAGAATGCCAAGGGTGGCAAGTTCTGGCGCCTCAGGCGTTTGCGCAAAATGCCATGCACCGGACGGAAGATGGCGGGCTAATGATCCGGTCGCCAGTGGAGCGAAACCGGTAGAATTTTCCGCCACACCAAACAAAGCTCCGACCGGCGCGCCCTCTTTGCCAGGCAACAGCAGGAACTGGCCAGCTGCACCGGAAAAGCGGTTCGCCTCCGCCCAGGCGCGCGCGGCTGGAGCGATTTCCAGCGCTGCGAAGCTTTCCCTGGTGACGAGATGAACCGGGAGGGAAGCAGAATTTGCCTTCTCAGTCAGTGTCAGCGGCATGGCTGGATTGATCCTTTTAACGTTCCGTTAGCGTTAACAGATTATTGCTGATCCTCGATCGTGACTGGAAAGTCATCGTCGGGCAGGGGGAGGTTTAGCGCCGATGTTCACCAACCGCGCCAGGAAGGCAACGGGGAAACGCAGTGGGGCTGTTCTTGGCACCCTGGCGCTTGCAATCTGCCTCGCCGGTTGCGCTACCGACAAGATGACAACCGGATCTGTCTCGCGCAGCGCCTCGCCGCAGGCGCTCGAGGCCATGTCGGCGCAGCAGCTTGCGGCCACCGTCGAGACGCTTGGAAAATCCTATTCTCGCAATCCGAAAGACGCAGCAACGGCGATGCGCTACGCCTCGGTGCTGCAGATGAGCGGCCGACCGGACCAGTCGCTCGCTGTCATGCGCAAGCTGGCCATCGACTACCCGGCCGACCGGCAGGTACTTGCCGCATATGGCAAGGCGCTTGCTGCCGCAGGCGAGCTTGAGCCGGCGCTTGATGCGGTGCGCCGTGCCCAGACGCCGGAATATCCCGACTGGAAGCTGATGTCCGCAGAAGCTGCGATCCTCGACCAGCTCGGCAAGTCGGGTGATGCGCGCCGTCTTTATTCGCGGGCGCTTGAACTGAAGCCAGGCGAAGCCTCGATCCTGTCCAATCTCGGCATGTCCTATGTGCTCGAAGGCGATCTGAAATCGGCTGAGACGCATATGAGGCAGGCAGCGCAGGCACCAGGTGCCGACAGCCGCGTGCGCCAGAACCTTGCGCTCGTCGTGGGCCTGCAGGGCCGCTTCAAGGAAGCCGAGGAGATCGCTTCACGCGAACTTGCCCCGCAGCAGGCCCAAGCCAATGTTGCCTATCTGCGCACCATGCTTTCGCAGCAGAACGCGTGGAACGATCTGCGCGAAGAAGAGCGCAAGCGGAACTAGAACCCGCTTATCCTCGGCAGCCAGGTCGACAGCGATGGAATGAAGGTCAGCAACATCAAAACCGTCAGATGCGCGATCAGGAATGGCGGCATCTCGCGGATGATCTCGCTCACTCGCAGCTTCACCGTTGATGAGACGACAAAGAGCAGCGCCCCGACAGGTGGCGTGACGAGGCCAATCGTCAGGTTGAGGATCACGATCATCGCAAAGTGGATCGGATCGATCCCGAGCGAATGGGCGATGGGCGCAAGGATCGGCACCAGCACCATCACGCCCGGAAGCGGGTCCATGAACAGGCCGAAGACGAGCAGAAGAACGTTGACGGCGAGAAGGAAGACGATCGGGCTGAGGTTCCAGGCGATGATCGTTTCAGCAAGCCGCTGCGGTACGCCTTCGATGATCAGCACCCAGGCAAAGGCGCGCGCTGCTGCAAGGATCAACAGAACCGCAATCGAGATCAGCGCTGCACGCAGGATGATCGCGGGAAGGTCCTTCAGCTTCAGCGAGCGGTAGAGGAACATGCCGCAGGCGAGCGCATAGAAGATCGCCACAACCGAGGCTTCCGTCGGCGTGAAGACGCCAAAGCGAATGCCGCCGATGATGATCACGATCAACAGCAGCGCTGGGAGTGCCTGAACTGTTGTGCGCAGCATTTCCGCAGCCGGCGGCCGTGGGTCGCCACCGCGATAGTTGCGAACGCGCGAGACGTAAAAATTGGCGATGCAGAGCGCGATGGCGATGATGACGCCGGGCACCATGCCGGCGACAAACAGCGCCCCGACCGACACTTCCTCGACCTGCAGCGCATAGACGATCATGATGATCGACGGCGGGATGATCGGGCCGAGCACGGCAGCGGATGCCGTCAGCGCCCCGGCATAGGATTTGTCGTAGCCGCTCTTTTCCATCATCCGGACCATCATCGCGCCGGGGCCAGCCGCATCCGCCAGCGCGGAGCCGGAAATGCCGGAAAACAGCGATGACGAGATGACATTGGCATAGCCAAGCCCGCCGCGCAGATGGCCGACGAACTGCGAGGCAAAGCGTAAGAGCACGTAGGTCATCGCCCCGCCGGTCATCAACTCGGCGGCGAGGATGAAGAACGGCACCGCCATCAGCGGGAAGGAATCGAGGCCGGAGAACATCTCCTTGACGACGACGAGATAGGGATAGTTGCTGCCAAAAACGACGGCGATGAAGGCCGAGATCGCCAGCACGAAGGCGATGGGAAAGCCCAGCGCCAGAAGCACGACGAAGGCAGCGAAAAGGATCCAGGCCAAGGCTCTACTCCAACGGCGTCAGGCGCTCAGGCTGCCGGCAATGTCGCCGGCCTCGGCAGCTTCCTCAAAGCGATTGTCGCGAATGTAGGAGCGCACCACGAGCAGAAGGTGGATGGCAAGAAGGCTGAAGCCGACGGGAATGGCTGCGTAGATGTAGGCGAAGGGAATGCGGGTTGCCGGCGTCATCTGGAAGCGCATGCGCATGGCGTAATTGTAGCCAACCCAGATCATCACGGCGAAGAAGGCGAAGAGCGAGATCACGATCAGTGTGCGCAGGATCTGCTGGCCCTTGCGCGGCATCAGGTCCATCAGATTGGTGATCGCGACATGACCGCCATAGCGAAGTGTCAGACCCGCGCCCAGAAACGTCATCCAGATCATCATGTAGCGCGCCACTTCCTCGGCCCAGTAGATCGAGAAATTGGTGGTGTAGCGCAGCGCCACATTGGCAAAGACGATGCAGGACATCGCCGCGAGAAGCAGGATCAGCGCCCACTTGTTGGCCTCAACGAACGCGTTCTCAATTTTCTGCATATGTGGCCTCCATCGTCGGGCAGGCCAGCTCCTGCCGGCCTGCCCGTTCACGCATTCGAGTGGTCGTCACTCAGAAGCGATGATGCTGTCGATGAGGTCCTTGCCGTAGGTCTTGTAATATTCCTCGTAAGCAGGCTCGAGCGCCTTCTGGAACTCGGCCTTCTGCTCGACCGTCAGCTCGCCCACGGTCATGCCTTCGCTCTTGAGCTGCTCGACGCCTGAGGTTTCGACATTGTCGACAAAGGCACGCATGGCAACGACCGCTTCCGCCGCCCCCTTCTTGAAGATCTCCTTGTCTTCATCCGAGAGGCTGTTCCACAGATCGGGCGAGACGAGCAGCATTGCGGGCGAATAGACGTGGCCGGATACCGTCAAATGCTCCTGCACTTCTGACAGCTTTGCCGAGGTGATAACCGAAAGCGGGTTTTCCTGTCCGTCAATGGTGCCCTGCTGCAGCGCGCCGACCACTTCTGGCCAGGCCATCGGCGTCGGGGCCGCGCCGAGCGTATTGAAGGCGGTGATGTGGATTGGGTTTTCCATGGTCCGCAGCTTCAGACCCGCAACGTCAGTTGGTCCCTCGATGGCATTGCGGTTGTTGGTGATATGACGAAAACCCTGTTCGCCCCAGGCGAGCGCGATGAGACCTGCATCTTCAAACTTGGCGAGGATTTCCTGACCGACGGGACCGTCAAGCACGGTGCGGGCATGGGTCAGATCGCGGAACAGGAATGGAATATCGAAGACCCCGGCATCCGGCACGAAATTCGACAAGGTACCGGACGAAACGATCGTCGCTTCCACCGTGCCGATCTGCAGGCCTTCGAGAACCTCACGCTCACCACCAAGACCTGAGGACGGGAAATGACGGAACACGAAACGCTTGTCGGTCTCGCCTTCAACGACCTCCTGCCATTTGTCTGCCGCGACGCCATAATGTGACGTGGTCGCCAAAGCGTATCCGAGCTTGATTTCCTGCTGCGCGTGCGCGGCGTAACCAAAACCGAAGGTCAGCGCCGCAGCGACTGCCGTGCGGCAAAGATGACGTGAAAAAATACTCATGATGTCTCCTCCCAAAGACGACCCGGACGCTCACATCCGGGCCATGCTAACGATGAAAGCTGATCCGAGCAGCCTCCTCGCTGGCCGGACTGGCGGGCGGCGCAAGACGCCGTTGGGAACTTTTATAGAGAGGAGAGTAGAATTGCGCCAGCGTATAAGATGCGCGGATCTACGCATCAGTCGCTGGCACAATTTGTCCTATGTATACAATCGCAGAGGCGATTTGCTCTGAAGATCAACCCTTCTCTTCAAACGCGATGACACCGCACCCGGTGATGGCCGGGAATGTGTAGTAGCTGTAGACCTCGTCGATATTGTCCGTGAGCGCACCGCGCATCGCAAACCAGATCGCCAGTTCCGCCGCCTCTGTTCCACCAAGCCGCATCAGTTCTTCCTGAGGCAGATCGACCAGTTCCTGAACGTAACTCTTCAGTTTCGACAGGAAGTAGCGGTCGAGCTTTTCATTGGCGATGCCAAAGCGCGCTCCGCTGATCTGATGCGACATGCCCCCGGTCGCGACGACGAGGATGCGCTCGTCGCTTGGGAAGCTTTCAATCGCGGCGCGGATCGACTTGCCGAAATTGTAGAGCCGCTGCGAGGTCGGG
Organism: Aquamicrobium zhengzhouense; assembly: GCF_016124105.1. Classification (GTDB taxonomy): domain Bacteria; phylum Pseudomonadota; class Alphaproteobacteria; order Rhizobiales; family Rhizobiaceae; genus Aerobium; species Aerobium zhengzhouense. Next base: position 30,847 of record NZ_JADGMQ010000024.1, on the reverse strand, counting down.
ATCGGATGGCGCACCATGTTGATCGCGATCGGCACGATCGGCGTGTCCCACGGCGTGTCCTTCAGATACGGCATCCACGAATAGATGCCGTGGTCGATGGCAAGGTCCTGGCAGACGGTAAGGTCGAAGCCGCCATCGCGCACCAGCTTGTTGGTCAGGTGCCAGCCAAGATCAACGTCGCCAACCAGGCTCGGGAACGGGCGCAGGCCCCAACCTTCATCGGCCTGGCGGAATTCGGGCGCGATGCCGATGGCGAGCGTCGGATAGGCGTCGAAATCAAAATGGTTGAGATGGTCGTTGTAGACGATGACCATCCGGTCCGGGTTCATCCTGGCGAGCCAATCCTTCATCGGGCGTGTGCCGTCGAACCATGGCTGCCAGTGCGGGCTGAAGCCATTGGCCATGCCCTTGTCGTATTCCATGCCCATCGAGGGCGTGTGCGAAATGGCAAAACCGCCAATGATCTTTGCCATCAGTCTTCTCCACCTGGCAGCGCGTTGACCTTGCGCGGGCAGAGCCGCATCAGTTCTTCAACCTCCATCTCGGCATTGTGCGCGCCGATATGCCAAAGGTTCTGACCGAGGGTTGCGGCGACCTTCAACATGGCCTGCAAATGCCCGCCGGCCTGAAGCAGACCGGTCCAGTCGCGCGCTTTCACCAGCGCGATTTCCTCGTCACTAAGGCCCGCCGCGCGCATATAGGCGTCTTCGTCAGCGAGAAACTTCTCGCGATTGTCGGGGCGGCGCAGGCTCAGGCCAAAACGGGTCAGCTTGTAGCCCTTGGTCGCCATTTCGCCGGTATAGATGTAGGTGCCCGGCGGATCGAGATTGAACGGGATCGAGTTGCTCATCGTCTCATGCCTCCAGCATCTGTCCGTCCGCGAAACGGCGGACCAACTCGGTAAAGATATCGGGCTGCTCAAGGTTCAGCATGTGGCCGGCATCGGCGATCACCTTGAGTGCGGCATTCGGCAATTCCCGCGAAAGCCGCGCCGCTATCTCGCGATAGCCTTCAGCATCATGCTCGCCGCTGAGGATCAATGCCGGAATGTCGATCAAGCCCAGCTTTGGAATGATCGGGGCTGACGCTGCCTGAAGGTCGGTTTCGCGCCAGTGCCAGCCGCTGTAGTCAGCGACAATCTTGTGAACCGTTGCCCTGGCTTCCGGATGATCATTGAGGGAAGCAAACAGGGCGTGGTCGAGCCAGAATTGACGGCCAGCCTCGACGCCATGCTCAAGGGCATGGGCACGGGTCTCTTCGGGTGGCCGCGGCGTTGACCAGGCGTGGCCGGGAAGGCCGGGTGCCGCCAGAATTTGCGCGCGCACCTTGCTGGCTTCGAGCGTCGCGTAGCGCAACGCAATGTTCGCGCCGAGCGAAAGCCCGACCAGCGTCGGCTCCTGGATGTCCAGCTTGGTCAACAGAGCATCCAGATCCGCGCAGTGATCATATTCGCTTACCGGCAGGCTGGAGCGGCCAAATCCGCGCAGATCATAGCGAATAATGGTGTGATTGCTCGCAAGGGCCGCGATTTGCGGCTGCCACATGCGCATGTCGAGCGAAAAGCCGTGGATCAGGACAAGGGCCGGACCTTCGCCAGCGATCTCATAAGCGAGCTTTCCGCCCTCAACCGCAATTTCTCCCTGGCGAGGCGCGCTCATGCCTTCTGCTCGAACGAGGTCGGTAATGGCGCAATGGCCTCATTGACGAAGACGGCGTCGATTTCGCGTGCTGTAAATTGCCAGCGCCCGTCTGCCGATTTGCGATAACGGTCGGTGACGTCGCCAATAACGAAGGGCTGGGTTCCTGCAATTGGCGGCGTGCCGGAGCCGGCAAATGTCAGCCAGCTGGATTTGCCGATGGCTTCTGTGTCCGAGACAAATGTCAGCATCAGCCCGCTGAAGAAGTGGCGCGACAGCCGGCCACTTTTCGCACGGGCGCGGAAGAATGCTTCAAGCTCCGCATGGCCGTTGAGGCGGCGTTCGCCATTCCGATAGAAGACATCATCGGTGAAGAGCGACGCGAAGAGCTCGAGATCGCCGTGATCCAGCGCGTGGGCGAAAGCGTCGTTGAGCTCACGCAGCGCCAGCCGATCTTCCAGACGGCCCGCCATGATCAGCGCTTCTCGACCGGATTTTCGAGGCGGCCAAGACCAGAGATCTCGACGCTGACGGGCCCCCCCAGCTTGGTGATATTGGCAAGGTGCAGACTGCGCTTGCCGCCAGCGCTCGGACGAAAGGCCGTGCCCATCGAGATAACATCACCGGCCCACAGCGTGTGGTAGCGCGTCACGAAGGCGATAATCTCTGGCACCGAGTAGGTGTAATAGGCGGTGGAATCTTCCGCGATGATCTCGTCCTTGTGCCAGGCACGCACGTCGAGCACATGCGGATCCGGCACATCGTCCTTGGTGACGAGGTAAGGCCCCATCGGGCCGAATGTGTCGGTGCCCTTGTAGCGAGCGGTGTAGGACAGGTGCTGTTCGCGCTTTTCGACGACGTCAGGATTTTCCTTCGACGGATAGAGCGCGTAATAATGGACCATGTCCTCAGCCCGCATGCCGTTGCCGGTCATGTCGTTGAGGATCGAATAGCCGAAAACATAGTCCATCGCGTCCTCAACCGCGACGTCCTTGCAATCCTTGGCAATGATGACGGCAAGCTCCGGCTCGGGATGCACGCTGCCGAAGTGATCCTTGACGATGATCGGCTCGTTGTGACCAACGAGGCTCGATGCGGGCTTGAGGAAGAACAGCGGGTGGTCGGGCGCACTGATCTTGCGGGCGTCGGATGCGGAATTGTTCATCGCGATGCCGCAGATCTTGTATGGCTTGCGCACCGGCGGGTGCCAGCGCACTTCCGCCGCCGGAATACCTGCGACGGAACCCGGATCGACCTCGACGTGGCGCAGGGCTGCTTGCGCTGCCTCACGGCCGCGATCGCCATCCTCGATCAGGGCGATCATGGTGGGGTAGGACAGGTCCTGACCCGCAGCTTTCAGCGCGGAATTCAGATCGTAAAGACGCCCGTCAATCTCGAAGCCGATCAGGTCAGTTCCGTTGTGGGCAAAGCTGGCGAGCCGCATGATTCCTCCGGTATTTAATACGTTAATTAAATACCGGCAGCTTCCGCAGTGTCAATATCGATGATTGCGAAAAGCTAGTCGTCGAGGCGCGGCCGGCCGCGGGAGCTGTCACCCACGATACGCAGGATCTCCGGATCGAGCTTGGTGCCAGCGTAGTTTTCCGGGGTCAGCTCTCCAAGGGACACGACGACCTCCCGGCACAGCTGCTGCAAGAGATCCATCTTCTCCCGACCGACCTTGTCGGTGATCTCCTGATAGATGCTCTCCGAATAGGGCGCGACCGCATCCATCAGCTTCAGGCCATCGGGGCTGATCGAGGTGAGAGAGCGACGCAGATCATCTGGCACCTGGCGACGTATGACGAGGCCGCGCTCTTCCATGTCGCGCAAGATACGTGACAGTGAGGGAGCCAGAAGCGACGTCGCCTTGGCAAGCTCCATCACCTCGATCTCGCTGACCGAAGCAAGCGCCCGCAGGACGCGCCATTGCTGCTCGGTGATATTGAAGAGTTTCAGTGCGGGGCGGAAATGCGCCATTATCGATTCTCTTGCCAGCAGAAGAGACATCGGCACCGAGCGGGAAAAACTCCGCAGCTTCACGTTCACCCCGGCTTTCACGCTCGTCACACTCTCACCTTTTCCTCTTGTCCATGCCAGCATTAAGAGCAATCCGGCGTCCAACTCAATTGAAAAGGGCTCGAGTGGCCATCCGGAGATGGCAATCATGCAACAACATGCACAAAACCGCGCCACCTTGCCCTTCTCTGCGGCAATTTGGCCAAAACCCCGGCATTTTTCACCTTGTAATGCGACAGCCCGTTGACAAGATAGCCGTGCCTGACGCTTGAGAAGCTAAGGGTGGTTGTTCGACGGAGTGATATGTGAACGGATGTCGTAACTGGGCAGGCGGAATTGTCGCCTGTGGCCCGCAATTTTCGGCGCCTGCGCATCGGGTTCAAGCATGATCGGAATCGTCCTCGTCACTCACGGCGGCCTTGCCGAAGAGTTCCGCCTCGCGGTCGAACACGTCGTTGGAGCGCAACAGAATTTCGAGACCGTCTGCATCGGCGCGGACGATGATATGGAGCAGCGGCGCAAGGACATTGTCGATGCCGTGCAGCTCGCAGACACCGGCACCGGCGTCATCATCCTCACCGACATGTTCGGCGGAACCCCATCCAATCTGGCCATCTCCGTCATGAGCCCCGGCAGGGTCGAAGTGATCGCCGGCGTCAACTTGCCGATGCTGATCAAGCTTTCCAGCGTCCGCCTTGGCAACGACATGGCCATGGCCTTGCAGGAAGCGCAGGTCGCCGGACGAAAATACATCAATGTCGCCAGCCAGGTTTTGAGCGGAAAATGACCGAAGACGTGCTCCGCAAGGAGATGATGATCATCAACAAGCGGGGCCTGCATGCCCGCGCGTCGGCAAAGTTCGTCCAGCTCGTCGGCGAATACAACGCGAACGTCACCGTCGAGAAGGACGGTGTCAGCGTGGGCGGCACCTCGATCATGGGGCTGATGATGCTTGCCGCCAGCCCCGGCTGCGCGATCAATGTCAGCGCACAGGGGCCCGATGCTGCCGCAGTGATGAGCGCGCTGGAAGAACTCGTCGGCAACCGCTTTGGCGAAGAGTGTTGAGCCTCGCCATATAAAGACTTCTTTATGTGATGTTGCCCCGTGTCTGGCTTTCTGCTAGGCAGCGCTCCCATACGCCCATCAAAATGTACAAAAGGTCCGGCATGAACCGGACCAGAACTCGCGGAGCACACGCATGAGCGCGCAGGACTACATCGTAGCCGATATTTCGCTGGCCGATTGGGGCCGCAAGGAACTGGACATTGCCGAGACCGAGATGCCGGGCCTAATGGCCTGCCGCTCCGAGTTTGGCACATCCAAGCCGCTCAAGGGCGCCCGCATCAGCGGCTCGCTGCACATGACGATCCAGACCGCAGTTCTGATCGAGACGCTGAAGGAGCTTGGAGCAGATCTGCGCTGGGCTTCGTGCAACATCTTCTCGACCCAGGACCACGCTGCAGCAGCAATCGCTGCAACCGGCACCCCGGTTTTCGCAGTCAAAGGCGAGACGCTCGAAGAGTACTGGGAATACACCGACCGCATCTTTCAGTGGCCCGATGGCGGCGTTTCCAACATGATCCTCGATGATGGCGGCGACGCCACCATGTACATCCTGACCGGTGCTCGCGCCGAGGCTGGCGAGGACGTCCTGTCCAATCCGGGCAATGAGGAAGAGACGATCTTCTTCGCGCAGATCAAGAAGCGTATGGCCGCAACGCCCGGCTTCTTCACCCGGCAGCGCGACGCGATCAAGGGCGTTACCGAAGAGACCACGACCGGCGTCAACCGCCTGTACCAGTTGCAGAAGAAGGGCCTGCTGCCCTTCCCCGCAATCAACGTCAATGACTCGGTCACCAAGTCGAAATTCGACAACAAATATGGCTGCAAGGAATCGCTCGTCGACGGTATCCGCCGTGCAACCGATACGATGATGGCAGGCAAGGTTGCCATCGTTTGCGGCTACGGTGATGTGGGCAAGGGTTCTGCCGCTTCGCTCCAGGGCGCTGGCGCGCGCGTCAAGGTCACCGAAGTCGATCCGATCTGCGCCCTGCAGGCAGCAATGGACGGGTTCGAGGTGGTGACGCTGGAAGATGCCGCGCATACCGCGGACATCATCATCACGACGACCGGCAACAAGGACGTCATCACCCTTGAGCACATGCGCAAGTTCAAGGACATGGCGATCGTCGGCAATATCGGCCACTTCGACAACGAGATACAGGTGGAAGCCCTGCGCAACCTGAAGTGGACCAACATCAAGCCGCAAGTCGACATGATCGAGTTTCCGGACAACAAGCGGATCATCCTTCTGTCGGAAGGCCGCCTGCTCAACCTCGGCAACGCGACCGGCCACCCGAGCTTCGTCATGTCGGCCTCGTTCACCAATCAGGTGCTGGCGCAGATCGAACTTTTCACGAAGGGCGAAGAGTACCAGAACCAGGTTTACGTGCTGCCAAAGCACCTGGACGAGAAGGTCGCCCGACTGCACCTCGACCGCGTTGGTGCGAAGCTGAGCAAGCTTAGCGATGAACAGGCTGCCTATATCGGCGTATCGCCAAACGGCCCGTTCAAGCCCGAGCACTACAGGTACTGATTTATTAACCATTACCTACAAGATGTTGCGGCCGGGCGATTGACTTTTCGCCCGGCTATATTTTTGCGCGGCGCGCGGCTTCACGACGATTCGGCGGCGCTGTACAGTGTCATGATTCGCGATGTTCCCAGTCAGGGGAAGCAGTTGGGGACACGCGTCCCTTCGGGACGTCTTTCGCGTCCGTGCGGCGGAGAGGACAGTTTAGATGCCTGGGGTTTTCCCACTGGGTACGGAGAAATCCGGAACCGGCGACACTGAGGATTCCACAAGGAAGAGGCGACGGGGCCTCGCCGTCAGCACTTTGCTGGCGACGGTGGCCTGGCCGGCTGCTGCCCTGGCGCAGCAGGTGGAAGCAGCACTCGTGCACCCATTTTCGATGACCACCGGCGAGGTGATCCAGCTTTCGCTCTTTCTGGGCATTACCGGCGCAGCGATGCTGTCGGCGATCCTGCTGATCCGCGAGCGGACACGCACAGCCGCCGAAAACGTCGAATTGCGGGGCCGCGTCGCGGAGCTCGACAGCGCCGTTCAGCGATCCGATGCCCTTTTGAATCTTCGCGACCAGCGCATCCTTGTCTGGTTCGGCGACACGCGTAAGCCGGAACTGGTCGGCACGCTTGCGGAAGCTCCGGAAGACCGTGCCACCTTCCTTGCCTTCGGACGATGGCTGACGCCGCGCAGCGCAGCGCAGATCGAGCGCGCCATTGCGGATCTGCGCGAACAGCGGCAGGCTTTCGATCTGGTGATCGAGACCACCAAAGGAAGCCTTCTGGAAATCCAGGGGCGCTCTGCCGCCAATAACGTTGCCGTAAAATTCATCTCGCTGGCACAGGCACGGCGCGAACATGCGGAACTTCGGCTCGAATATCAGCAGCTTCGCCGCGACCACGACAATCTCCTCGGCCTCCTCCATTCCATACCGACCCCCGTATGGCTGCGCGGACCGGAGGGGCGGCTGAGCTGGGTCAACAAGGCATATGCCGATGCCGTGGAAGCGCCTGACGCGCTGGCGGCAACGAGCGAGGGTCTAGAGCTCTTCGGCACCGGCGCTCGCGAGCAGATCGCGCGTGACCACCTTTCAAGTCCGATCTTCGCTGGCGGCCTGTCGACAGTCATCGGCGGGGATCGTCGCGTATTCGCCGTCACCGATTACGCAGGACGCGAAGGCTCGGCCGGCTTCGCGCACGACATTTCGGATGCCGAGGCTGCACGAACCGAGCACCAACGCACCCTGCGCGGCCATGCCGAAACGCTGGATCGCCTGAACACGGCGGTCGCGATCTTCGATGCGAGCCAGGATCTTCGGTTCTATAACCGCGCCTTCCAGAAGCTCTGGGAACTCGACGCGGGCTTCCTTGACAGCAATCCTGACAACACCTTGCTGCTCGACCGTCTGCGTTCGGAAGGCAAGCTGGCAGAGCAGCCGGAATGGCGGCGGTGGAAGGAAAATCTCCTGTCCGCTTACCGTTCCGTCGAGCCGCTGGAAGACATCTGGCATCTGCCAGACGGTCAGACATTGCGCGTGGTCGGAAATCCGCAGGCCGATGGCGGTGTGACCTGGGTGTTCGAGAATCTGACCGAGAAGATCAGCCTCGAAAGTCGCTACAACACTGCGGTTCGGGTTCAGGGCGTTACGCTCGACAATCTGGCCGAGGGCGTTGCCGTGTTCGGCTCGGATGGGCGGGTGCGCCTGTCTAACCCCGCCTTCGCATCGCTTTGGGGCCTGCCGGAAGATCTCGTCCAGGCCGGCACTCACATCTCCGCCATCAGGGCGGCCTGCCAGAGCCTGACGCGCTTCAACCCGTGGAGCGATCTAGCTGCCGCCGCGACCGGCTTCGACGAAGAGCGCCGCGACGGGCGCGGTCAGGTCGAATTGAATAACGGCAATATTCTCAGCTACGCCGTCGTGCATCTGCCCAACGGCCAGCTGATGACGACCTTCTTCGACGTGACCGACAGCGTGAATGTCGAGCGGATGCTGAAGGAGCGCAATGAAGCGCTGGAGCGCACTGACCGGCTGAAGAATGATTTCATCCAGCATGTTTCCTACGAGCTGCGTTCGCCGCTGACCAACATCATCGGCTTTGCCGAGCTGCTGGGCCAGGAGACAGCCGGACCGCTCAACCAGCGCCAGCGCGACTATGTCGAGCACATCGCGTCGTCTTCGTCGGAACTCGAAACGATCGTAGACGACATCATCGACCTCGCCACCGTCGATGCCGGCATGATGGAGTTGTCGGTCAGCGAAGTACCGATCGAACGCATCGTTCATTCGGCGGCGGAAGTCGTGACCGAGCGCATGCGCGAGCATGGGATCGCTCTTGAGATCGACCTTCGCAACGCGCCTGCCACCTTCCATGCCGATGAAAATCGCGTCCGCCAGATCCTCATCAATCTGCTCAACAATGCAGCCAATTTCGCACCCGACAATTCGGTGGTGAAGCTCGTTTGCGAACGCGATGCAGCCGGTCTTGCCTTCTCCGTCCATGATGATGGACCGGGGATTCCGCCGGACGTTCTTGACGGAATCTTCCGCCGCTTCGAGCCACGCGCCAATGGCGGACGCCGCCGCGGCGCCGGACTCGGCCTTTCGATCGTCAAGAGTTTCGTCGGGCTGCACCACGGTTCGGTCGAATTCCAGACCGACAAGGGCTGTGGCACCACCGTCATTTGCCGTTTTCCCATGGCGCCGGAAGGTATCCGCGCCGCCGCCGAGTAAGCCAGCTTGTCAGAAATGCGCCTCCACCTGGCGGATGAAACCGCCACGAACCGCCTCGGCGAAGACATCGCCATCATCCTGGCAGCCGGCGACGTGCTGGCGCTGCATGGCGACCTTGGCATGGGCAAGTCTACGTTGGCCCGGGCGATCATCCGCGCAATCGCCAACGATCCGGCGCTGGAGGTTCCAAGTCCAACCTTCACCCTCGTCCAGGCCTATGCGACGCGGGTTCCGGTGCAGCATTTCGATCTCTACCGTCTTGGCTCACCCGAAGAACTCGAAGAGCTCGGCTTCGACGAAGCCATCCGCGATGGCGCTGCCCTGATCGAATGGCCGGAACGCGCCGAAGACTACATGCCGCAGGACGCGGTTCATTTTCATCTTGAGGAAGATGGCGCGGGAAGGACCGTCTCCATTCTCGGCCCGGCTGCCTTTCTCGATCGCCTGGCCAGATCCCTTGCGATCCGCGCCTTTCTCGACGAAGCAGGTTATCAGAGCGCAAGGCGCGCCTTTCTCGTCGGCGATGCGTCGGCGCGCGCCTATGAGAGCATCGATCAGGAAGGTCGCGACACCATCATCCTGATGAATTCGCCGCGACGACCTGACGGTCCGCCGATCCGGGATGGCCTTCCCTACAGCCGTATCGCCCATCTTGCCGAAGACGTGATCCCCTTTGTCGCGATTGCCAAGGTGCTGCGCGAGGAAGGTTTCGCCGCGCCTCAGATCCCGGCCGTTGATTTCGACCGGGGCTTCATGCTCGTCGAGCATCTGGGGAGCGAGGGAGTCCTCGACGCGGAGGGCACTCCGATCGCAGAGCGGTACATTGCCTCGGCACAATTGCTGGCGAGGATGCATCAGCGCAATTGGCCAACCACGATTCCGGTAGCTGAAGGCATTGTCCACGAGATCCCGTCTTATGACCGCCGGGCCCTTGGCATCGAGACGGAGCTGGTCACGGACTGGTATCTGCCGCATATCGTCGGGCGCCAGGCTACAGAGGCGGAACGCGAGGAGCTTACTGCTTCGTGGAATACGGCCTTCGATGCTTTGGAAACCGCGGAAAAGAGCATCGTTCTTCGTGATTACCACTCGCCGAACCTCATCTGGCGCGGCGATCTGGAAGGGCATGACCGGGTGGGCCTGATCGATTTTCAGGACGCTGTGATCGGGCCATCGGCCTATGATGTCGCGTCGCTGGCACAGGACGCGCGCGTGACCATCTCGCCTGAACTCGAGGCGCAGGTGCTGGATGCCTATGTGCGCGCTCGCGGCGAAGGGTTCGATCGTGCGGGCTTTAAAGCCGCTTACGCAATCATGGCTGCGCAACGAAACTCGAAGATCCTCGGCATTTTCGTCCGTCTGAATGTTCGCGACGGCAAGCCGGGCTACATGCAGCACCTGCCGCGCATTCGCGATTATGTCAGCCGGTCGATACATCATCCGGCGCTCGCCGAAGTGCGCAAATTCTACGAGAAGGCGGGGATATTGTGAGCGGAAAGCCGAAAAAGGCGATGGTTCTGGCGGCCGGGCTCGGCAAGCGCATGCGTCCATTGACCGACCATACGCCGAAGCCGCTTATCAAGATCGCTGGACGAACGCTGCTCGACCGGGGGCTCGATAGCCTCGCCGCCAGCGGCGTCGAGACTGCCATCGTCAACGTGCACTATCTCGGCGACCAGATCATCGAGCATGTGAGGCACCGCGACAAGCCGACAATCACCATCTCGGATGAGCGCGAGGAATTGCTGGATTCGGCGGGCGGCATCGTCAAGGCTTTGCCAGCCCTGGGCAACGAGCCGTTCTTCATTCTCAACGCGGATACGTTCTGGATTGATCGCGGGGAGCCGGATCTCGACAGGCTTGCGCTTGCATGGGACGGCGAAGCCATGGATATTCTTCTCATGCTCGCAGATCCGCACCGTGCCACTGGTCATTCGGGGTCGATCGATTTTCTGATCGGTCAGGACAGCCGGCTTGCCCGCGCGAAAGGCGCAAGCGAGAGCTTCATCTATGCCGGGGCCGCAATCGTGCACCCGCGCATTTTTGACAAGGCCAGCGCGACAGCGCATTCGCTCAATATCTATTTCGATCGCGCAATTGCCGAAGGCAGACTGTTCGGCCAGGTAATGGAAGGTCATTGGATCACGGTCGGCACGCCGGATGCCATCGCGCCAGCTGAAGCAGCCATTGCGCTTGCACGGACGCAATGACGCCCCGGGTTCTTTCGATCCCCTCTGGCGCGCCGTTTCTGTCCACACTTGCCGAAGCGCTTCTTGAGGGCCGCCTTGTCCCCGGATTTTCCGGCGACGGCACCGACCCGTTGCGCCTGGCGGAAGCGACCATCTATGTCCCGACCCGTCGTGCCGCCCGCGCGTTGCGCGATGCCTTCGTCGAGAAGCTTGGCGGGGTGGCCGCGATCCTGCCGACGATCCGACCGCTCGGTGAATTCGATGATGATGCCGATATATTCGAGGGCAGCGAAGAGGATGAGCTGTCGCTCAATCCGCCAATCGGCCAGCTCGACCGGATCCTTCTGCTCGCACCGTTGGTTCAGGCGTGGAAGAAACGGCTTCCCGCTCACGTTGCGGCGATGTTTGGCGAAGACGTCGTGGTGCCCGCTTCGCTCGCCGATGCCATCTGGCTGGCGCGCGATCTTTCAGGGCTGATGGACGAGGTCGAGACGGGCGGAGCCGACTGGAACCGGCTCTCGGGACTGGTTCCGGAGGATCTTGCCAATTGGTGGCAGGTGACGCTCGAATTTCTCGAGATCGTGTCGCAGGCATGGCCCGCCTTGCTAGCCGAGCGCTCCCGCTCGAACCCTGCCGCCCATCGCAATGCGATGATAAGGGCGGAGGCGGAACGGCTGCTCCGACACCCGCCTGAGGGCCCGGTGATCGCAGCAGGATCAACCGGATCGATCCCGGCGACGGCGCAGCTTCTGAAGTCGATCGCCCTTCTCCCCAAAGGCGCTGTTGTGCTTCCGGGTCTCGACCTGGGGATGGACGAGACCGCCTGGAAGGAAATCGGCGTGCCGGGCATGACGCCTGCCAGCTTTGGCCACCCGCAAGCGGTGATGAAGAAGCTGCTTGCAACCCTTGGCATAGAGCGGGAGGACGTCATCGAGATCGGCGCAGCGCCGGACGACATTGCCGAGCGCATCTCGATCATCAATGAGGCGTTGAGACCGGCAGAGACCACCGATCTTTGGGTCGAACATGTCGGCACGGGCAATGAAGCCGCCTTTCGCGATGTCACGCTGGTTGAGGCCGCAAACGAGCGCGAGGAAGCGCTTTCGATAGCGGTTGCGCTGCGTCTTGCACTTGAGGACGGAACCACCGCTTTCGTCACCGGCGACCGCTCTCTGGCGCGTCGGGTGGCGATGGAACTGCGCCGCTTTGGCATCGAGGCTGACGATTCAGGCGGAACGCCACTCACCGCGACCCCACCGGCGACGCTGTTGAACCTGATGCTGGAGGCAGCGTTTCGCCCGGGCGACGCGGTGACCATCCTTGCGCTTGCCAAGCATCCATTGCTGCATGCCGGATTTGCACGCTCGGTCACGCGGCAGGCCGCGGAAACGCTGGATCTCGTCGCGCTGCGAGGCGGCGTGGGGCGGCCCGATATCGGCCACCTTGCTGAAGAATTTGAAAAGAGATACCGCCAGCGCAGCGAAGACCCACGCAAACCCGCCTGGTGGCCACGCCTTAATGAAGAACGGCTGACGCAGGCGCGCGCGCTTGCAACCGCGCTTGAGCAAGCCGTTGCGCCGCTACAGGAACTTCGCGACTGCGCAGTGCCGCTTTCCGAACTCGTCAGACGAACCGTTGAATGCCTTGAAGCACTTGGCCGTGATGAAGACGGCTCGGTGACGGAGCTATATCGCGGCGATGCAGGCGACAGGCTCGCCTCCTTCCTGCGCTCGCTTGCAGGCGTCGAGGTCGATCTGGAAGTCGAGGCTGGCGAATGGCCGGACGTCCTGAACGCCCTGATCTCGGGCGAAAGCGTCAAGGCATCGGTATCGGGCGACAGCCGCGTTTCCATCTGGGGCGCGCTCGAAGCGCGCCTTCAGGATGTGGACACGCTTGTTCTTGGTGGCCTCAACGAGGGATCCTGGCCGCGCAAGGCCGAGCCCGACCGTTTCATGTCCCGCTTCATGAAGTCCGATCTTGAGCTTGATCCGCCGGAACGGCGCATCGGTCAGGCGGCACACGACTTCGTGCTGGCCATGGGAACCCGCAAGGTGATCCTCACCCGCGCTGCCCGCTCGGGCGATGCGCCGGCGATTGCCTCGCGCTGGCTTCAACGGCTTGAGACATTTGCCGGCAGCTCCGTTTTTGCGGGAATGCGTGATCGCGGGATGTTGCTGACGCACTGGGCGCGTGAGCTCGATGTTGCCGATCCGGTTAAGTTTGCTCCCCGTCCCAATCCGACACCGCCGCTTGATGTGCGCCCCACACGTTTTTCCGTGACGGAGGTCGAGACGCTGCGCCGGGACGCTTATGCAATCTATGCCCGGCGTATCCTTGGGCTGGAGGCGCTGGAGCCGCTGCTGCGTGACCCCGGCGCTGCAGAGCGCGGCAACCTGTTTCATGACATCGTGCATGAATTCACTCAGGCCGGAATCGAGCCCAGCGCGCCGCTCGCAGAAGACCAGCTTCTCAAGATCGGTCGCGAAATCTTCGATCAGGCCGAGCTGCCGCTTGATGTGGACGCCGTGTGGTGGCCGCGCTTTGCTCGCATGGCTGCGCACTTCATAGAATGGGAGCGCAACCGCCCGCCGATCAAGCAACGGATCTCCGAAACGCGCGCCACCGAAACGCCGATCGGCATGACGGGCGCGACCTTGCGCGGCCGCGCCGACCGCATCGATCTTCTGGCTGGCGGCATGGCCGATATTCTGGACTTCAAGACCGGCTCATCACCATCCAAGGCGCAGGCGCATACGCTCTTGTCACCGCAACTTGCGCTCGAAGGCGCGCTGCTGCGTCGCGGCGCCTTCATCGATGTCGGAACCGCAGAACCATCGCAGCTTGCCTATGTGCGCATGAAGGCCAATGGCGAGGTGGTTGAGGAGACCATCCTCGAATACAAGCCCGTGGGTCAGGAAAAGTCGATCAAGTCCGGCATCGAGCTGTCGGAAGAAGCCTGGTCCCGGCTGGAGCAGCTGATTGCGCATTTCGCCAAGGAAACGACAGGATACCTTTCCCGGGCACTGCCGTTCCGTGAAGGCGATGTTGGCGGCGACTATGACCATCTTGCCCGCGTGCTCGAATGGTCGGCAGGCGGCGATGGCGATGCTGGCGGGAGTGATGGCGAATGAGCGCACCGTTCATCGTTCCGGATGATACGCGCAAGGCGCAGGGCCTTGCATCCGAGCCCGGTCTGTCCGCCTGGGTGTCCGCAAATGCGGGTTCTGGCAAAACGCATGTGCTGGCAAGCCGCGTGATGCGGCTTCTGCTGGAGGGCAGCGATCCCTCACGCATCCTTTGCCTCACCTATACGCGTGCTGCAGCGGCCAACATGGCAACCCGCGTCTTCAAGAACCTGTCGGGCTGGGCAACGCTTCCGGATGCGGACCTTGCCAAAGCGATCGAGGAGCTGGACGGCAAGGCGCCAAGCGCGACCAGGTTGAAGCGAGCACGGCGGCTGTTTGCACGCGCGCTCGAGACACCGGGCGGCCTGAAGATCCAGACGATCCATGCCTTCTGTGAAGCGGTGCTGCATCAATTTCCGCTGGAAGCCAACATCGCCGGCCATTTCGAACTCCTCGACAGCCAGATGGAAGAAGCGCTGGTCGCGGAAGCACGCCGCGAGATGATCGCGCGCGCCTCCGAAGGCAATGAGCCCGGCCTTGCAGATGCGTTCGCCACCGTTCTGCAGCGCGGCGGCGAGGCAGGACTTGAGACCCTGCTCGGCAATATTGTCGGCAAGCGTGACGCGTTGCGCCGCTTCATCGAGCAGATCAGCACCGGTGACGGCAAGTTCCGGCCTCTGTTCGAGGAGTTTGGCTTCGGCCCGAACGACAACCCCTCCGCTCTGGCTGCCGGCCTGTGGCCGGACCATTATTTCACTCCGTCCTTGAGCGGCGATGTCGGTGCGGCGGCTTCGAAGGCCGGAAAGAAGATCGCCCTTCAGTTTGCCGAGGATTTTGGCGCTGCCTGCGCCGCCAGCGATCCGCTCGAGAGGCTGGCACATCTCAAGAAGGCCTTCTTCTCCGGCAGTGGCTCAAGCTTCAAGCCTCGTTCGGTCAAGAACATCATGGCCAAGGGCGTCGGCGAGCATTTTCCGGAATTCCCGGACCAGTTCGAGCGCTATTGCCAGGAAATCATGCGCGTCCTCGACAGGGTCGAATTGCTGTCGATGCTGGAGGACACGCGGGCTGCACTGATCATCGCGGACTGGCTGATCGCGCGCTACGAGCGATTGAAAAGCGCGCGCGGCTTCCTCGATTTCAATGATCTGATCGTGCGCACCGCAACGCTTCTGTCGCGCACGGACGCGGGTGCGTGGGTGCAATACAAGCTCGACAAGGGGATCGACCACATCCTGCTGGATGAGGCGCAGGATACCAGCCCGGACCAGTGGGCCGTGGTTCGCGCGCTTGCGGCTGAATTCTTTGCCGGCGAAGGATCGCGCGAAGGCGTTGCCCGGACGGTCTTTGCCGTCGGTGACGAAAAGCAATCCATCTACTCGTTTCAGGGTGCGGAACCGGAAGCTTTCGACCGCAGCGGGCGCGAGTTTCGCGAGCGCGTGTCAACGGCGATGCAGCGGTTCGAGCATGTTCGGCTGACACGCTCTTTCCGATCGACTGAGGATGTTCTTGCCGCGGTTGACCTCGTCTTTTCCGATACAAGCCACCGCGACGGCCTGACTCAGGATCCGGAACCGATCCAGCATCTGGCAATCCGTTCTAACCAGCCGGGGCACGTCGAATTGTGGCCCTCACTCGGCCCGGTCGATGTCGAGGAACCGGAAGACTGGACCGAGGCGGTTGATCACGCCTCGGCACCCGCCGTTCGCCTCGCGGAGCAGATCGCCAAAACCATTGACCAATGGTTGCGGACGGGAGACCGGATCGAAGGACGCGGCAGGCTGGTTCGTCCCGGCGACATCATGGTGCTGGTGCGCAAGCGCGACCGCTTCATCCATGCGCTGAGCCGCGAATTGAAGAACCGGCAGATCCCGGTGGCGGGTGCCGACCGCATCCTCCTGACCGGTCATATTGCGGTTCAGGATCTGCTGGCCGCAGCACGCATTGCCTTGCAGCCGGATGACGACCTGTCGCTGGCGGCATTGCTGAAGAGCCCCGCCTTTGGCGTCTCCGAAGAGGCGCTGTTCGAACTGGCGGCCAAGCGCGACAAGGCGGAGCCATTGCTGGCATCCTTGCGGCGCTCGGAAATGCACAAGCAGACCTGGGAAACGCTGGCGCGCTGGCGAAATGAAGCCGGCTACCGGAAGCCGTTCGAGTTCTTTTCCAACCTTTTGGCGCGCGATGGATTGAGGCGCAAGCTCATCGCCAGGCTCGGCGCCGAGGCAGGCGACGTTGTCGACGAATTCCTCAATTTCTGCCTTGCCGCCGAACGGACCGGCGTAACGCAGCTGGAAGCTCTGGTCGCGCTGCTGGACCGGGGCGGCCCGGAAGTGAAACGGGAGATGGACCAGACGCGCGGCGAGGTGCGGATCATGACCGCTCATGCCTCCAAGGGGCTGGAAGCGCCAATCGTGTTCCTCGTTGATAGTGGCGGCGAAGCCTTTGTCGACAGCCACATGCCGCGCCTGATGCCGTTCCTGCCTCCTGAGCAAGGCTGGAAAGGCGACGGCTTTTTGTGGCGGGCCGGTTCTGGCCGGGCCAATTCGTTTGCGGCGGGCCTTGCCGAGGAAGCCAAGCGCAAGGCCGAGCAGGAATATCGACGCCTGCTCTATGTCGGCATGACCCGGGCTGAGGATCGCCTGATTGTCTGCGGCTATCATGGCAAGCGCGGACAAAAGGAAGGCAGCTGGCATGCCATGGTGCAAAGAACGCTCTGCACCTCGCCCCACACACAGCAGATCGAGCATCCTGCCACCGGCGACAAGGTGTTGCGCTATCAGGTGACACCGCCCATGGCGCAGCAGGAACCGGCAAAGCAGGAAGACACGGCGACCGTTGTGCTGCCGCCACTGCCACCACAATTGCTGTCGACGCCACCGGCGCCGCCAGCGCTGCCGCGGCCGCTTTCGCCATCGGGGGCTGGGGCAATGATCGAGCCCGAACCTGTCGAGATGGTGAAGCTGCGATCACCCGTACTGGACGCTGCCAATGAGCCGTCCTTTGCGATCGAGCGCGGCATTGCAGCACACCGGCTGTTGCAGATCCTTCCTTCGATCGAGCACGAGCGGCGCGCGGTGGCGGCAGAACGCTATCTCGCACGGATCGGGCAGACTTGGCCGGAAGGCGAGCGGGAAAGGCTCTGGGATTCGGTTGAAGCGATCCTCGAGACGCGCGAATTCGCACCCTTGTTCTCGCCAGGCTCACGCGCTGAAATTTCGGTCATGGGCCGGGTCAGGCTTGGCACGGTGGAGCGGGCGATTTCCGGAAAGATAGACCGGCTGATCGTTGATGGAGACAGTGTTCTTGTCGTTGACTACAAGACCAACCGCCCTCCCCCAACCGGCATTTCCGAATTGCCGCAGGGCCATGTTGCGCAGATGGCGCTTTATCGCGAACTGCTGAAACCGATCTATCCTGGCAAGGAAATCCGGGCGGCGTTGATCTATACGGAGACGCCAATTCTTATCGAGGTTCCGAACGAGCTGATGGACGGCGCGCTTGCTCGACTCACATCAGCGTGAGACAAGAGCGGTTGAAACACGCGGCCTCGTGCCCCACATTCCAGCCTACAATTCTGTCTCAGGGAGATTCCCCATGGCCACCATCACCATCGACAAGAACAATTTCCAGTCCGACGTTCTTCAGGCTTCCGAGCCGGTCGTCGTCGACTTCTGGGCCGAATGGTGCGGTCCGTGCAAGATGATTGCTCCGGCGCTGGAGGAAATCGCAACCGAGCTTTCCGGCAAGGTCAAAGTGGCCAAGGTCAACATTGATGAGAACCCCGAGCTTGCCGCCCAGTATGGCGTGCGCTCCATTCCGACCCTGATGCTGTTCAAGGACGGCGAAATTGCCGACATGAAAGTTGGCGCTGCACCGAAGACTGCCCTGTCGGCCTGGATCGGCGGCGCAGTCTCCTGATCCTTTCGGATAGACTGATTTTGAAGGCGGACCGCAAGGCCCGCCTTTTTCTTTGCACGCCAGGCTTATAGCGGATGGCGTCCCTTTCCATGGATAGGCGCGGAGAAGGTGGAAGACTGCCCCTCTCGGTCAAACGCACTGGATAGGAATAAAATCTTCCCTCGCTTCCCTTGACTCCTTTTGCCCTCTCGGGAATCTATAGGAACATAACAGGAACAAATTACTGAGGGTTACGGCATCATGGCGAAGGCCGCCATGGCGCGTGAGACTTTTTTTGCTCTGCGCCAGGAAATCGCACGCATTGAGGGCACCCTGCCGGAACGGCTGGAATTGCCTGCGGACAAGGTGGGTGATGGTTCAGACCGCCATTTTCTGCCCACGAGGGCCGTCCGCCTTGATGCCGTTCTGGGCGGCGGGCTGCCACGCGCGGCGCTGACCGAGATTCACGGACGCCAGAGCCGCGATGCAGGGTCGGTTGCCGGCTTTGCACTGGCACTGGCAGCGCTTGCCCGCAAGCAAGCCGCCGCGCCTTCTCCCATCCTCTGGATCTCTACCGGAGAGGTTCTGCATGAAGGCGGGCAGCCTTATGCGCCGGGCCTTCTGCACCGGTTCGCGCTTCAGCCGTCAGACCTTTTGCTTGCGAGCGCACGCAAGACCGAAGATGCGCTGTGGATTGCGGAAGAAGCCGCAGGCCTGAGCGCCCTGTCGGCCGTGCTGCTCGAAGTGCGCGGCACCTCCGCCCGTCTTGATCTTACCGCCACACGCCGGCTGCATCACCGCACGCGAGCGACAGGCAGGCCACTTTATCTGCTGCGCCAATCGGCGGCGCCAGAACCCACTGCCGCGCCAGTCCGGCTGATCGTCTCTCCTGCCCCAGCCGGCGAACGGCACACGCTTTTCGGCCCGCTTGCAGGCTCGCTCGGGCCTCCTGCTTTCACTGTCACGGTTTCCAGAAGCCGCACATCGATCCCCGCAACTCTGACACTCGAATGGAATCGGGATGAGCACTCTTTTCGCGAACGACAGGCCGGATCAACCGGCCGGGCGCAGGATTCTGGCGCTGTGGTTTCCCTATCTTCCGGTCGAACGCATTCTGCGGGCTCGTCTGGGCCGGGCATGGCGCAAAGGAAGCGCGCCTGAACATGCGCCGCTGATTGTCAGCCACCACCAGGGCAACCGGCGCATCATTGGCTGTCTCGATGAAGGCGCTGAAGCGCTCGGTCTGAAGCGTGGCCTTGGCATTGCAGATGCCCGCGCCATGCACCCGCAGGTCGAGATCGTCGAGGCAGACCCCGAAGCAGATGCGCGCCTGCTCGGCGCCCTTGCCGATTGGTGCGACCGCTACACACCCTTGGTGGCAATGAGCGGAAATGACGGTCTTTTCCTCGACATTACCGGCTGCGCGCATCTTTTTGGTGGCGAAGAGGCGATGCTGAAAGATGTTGTCACGCGGCTGGCCGAGCAAGGGTTTCGTGCTCTGGCCTCGCTCGCCTCGACCCCTGGAATGGCCTGGGCGGGCGCGCGATTTCTTGATGGCATCCGTGTTGCCCAAGGCGGCGAACGAGAGGCCTTGAGCCCCCTTCCCCTGCCGGCCCTGCGCCTTGATGGTCCCATTTGCGAACGTCTTGAAAGCGTCGGGCTGCGCACGATAGGCATGGTGATGGCAGCGCCGCGTGCACCGCTGGCAAGACGCTATGGTGCCCATCTTCTGCTGCGCCTTGATCAGGCACTCGGTGGCGTTGAAGAAGCGATCTCGCCGCGCCTGCCAGTGCCGACACTTGGCGTCGAGCGCCATCTGATCGAACCCGTTTCCGCCACGCACGACATAGAGCGGCTGGTTCTATCGCTGGCGGAAACGCTGAAAGCCGATCTTGAACGACGCGGTGAAGGCGCGCGCGCGCTGGAACTGGTGCTGTTTCGCGTCGATGGGCTGGTCTTTCGACTAAGGCTTGGCGTTTCCCGACCATTGCGGGATCCGCCCACCATTCAGAGGCTTTTTCGGGAAAAGCTGGCGGTCTCGAAGATCGATGCCGATTTCGGCTTCGAAATGGTGCGGCTGGCCGCCCTTGCCACGTCCGCCTTTCGGGATGATCAGACCAGCCTGACCGGGCGGAACGAAAATGCAGAGGAAGATCTTGCCCAGTTTGCCGATCGTATCTGCGCCCGGCTTGGAGGTAGCGCCATTGTGCAACCAAGGCTGGTGGCAAGCCACCTGCCTGAACGAGCTGTTTCCTTCACACCGTTTCGCGCCACATCTGCAGCCGTTCGGAAAGTGCGCTCCGAGCCTTTCCCGCTGATCGAGCGGCCCATCCGGCTTTTGGCGCGGCCCGAACCCGTCGAGGTGGCGGCTGCAGAAATTCCGGAAGGCGCTCCTGCAAGTTTCCGCTGGCGGCGCGTGTTTTATCGCGTTGCGCGGGCCGAAGGCCCCGAGCGCATTGCGCCCGAATGGTGGCTCGACAAGCCGGATGCGCCAACGCGCGATTATTTCCGCATCGAGGATGAGGAGGGTCGCCGCTACTGGCTGTTTCGCCAAGGCCTCTACGGCGCAACGCCGGAACTGCCTCGCTGGTACATGCACGGGCTGTTTGCATGAATATCGAGGTCAAAACGGCCTATGCCGAGTTTGCAGTGCAGTCGAACTTTTCGTTCCTGCGCGCAGCTTCAAGGCCCGAAGAGCTTGTCATCGCGGCCAAGCTTTACGGCTACCGCGCGCTTGGGCTGGCTGATCGCAACACTGTCTCGGGCGTCGTGCGGGCGTGGAGCAAGGCCAAGGTTGAGGGGCTGAACTTTCACCCCGGCTGCCGGCTGGTCTTTGCCGATGGTGGACCAGAGGTGCTTGCATACCCGGGCGACCGCGCCGCCTGGGGCCGGCTTTGCCGCATGTTGACCATTGCCAATGAGCGCGGCGAAAAGGGAACGCCCGACCTTCGACAGGAGGATTTTTTCGAGTGGGCCGACGGCATGTCGCTGGCAGTCATTCCCGATCTCGAGACGCCCGCCGACGATATTCTCGCGTTTCTCACGCGGACAAAAAACCGGTTCAAAAATGCGGTCTGGCTTGGCCATGCGCCACATTATCAGGGTGACGATCGCTGGCGGCTGGAGCAGGCGGCGGCGCTGGCCCAAGCATCGGGCGTGCCGCTGATGGCGGTCAATGACGTGCTCTATCATGATGCCGAGCGGCGCTCGCTGCTCGATGTCGTCACCGCCATCCGGCTGAATACGCCGGTGGGCGAGGTAGGCCATGCGCTGAGCGTCCATGCCGAGCGCCACATGAAGCCGGTCGCCGAGATGGCGCGGCTGTTTCGTCGCTATCCGCAAGCGCTGAGCGAGTCGATCCGCTTTGCGCAAACGCTGACCTTTTCGCTGGGCGATCTTCGGCATTTTTATCCCGATGAGACGACCAAGAACCCGCAGGCCGAGCTCGAACGGCTGACCTGGGAAGGCGCGCTCAAACGCTATCCGGGCGGCTTGCCGGAAAAGATCCGGCGCTCGATCGTCAGCGAGCTTCAGCTGATCGCCCAGCTTGGCTATGCGCCCTATTTTCTGACCGTCTACGACATTGTCCGGTTTGCGCGCGAAGAGCGCGGCATCCTGTGTCAGGGGCGCGGCTCGGCGGCAAATTCCACCGTCTGTTTTTGCCTGCACATCACCGAGGTCGACCCCAACATTCACGATCTTCTCTTCGAGCGCTTCATGTCGGTGGAGCGGCATGAGCCACCCGATATTGACGTCGATTTCGAGCATGAGCGGCGCGATGAGGTGATGGCCTATATCTACGAGAAATATACCGGCAGCCGCACCGCGCTGGCGGCAGCCGTCACCTCCTATCGCGGGCGCTCGGCGCTGCGCGAAGTCGCGAAAGCCTTTGGCCTGTCGCAGGATGCGCAAGGCGCGCTGTCGGGCGCGGTCTGGGGCTGGTCGAAGGATGTCGGCGAAGATGAAGCGCGCGCCGGCGGTTTGAGCACCAGCGATCCGGTGACGGCGCATATCATGGGCCATGCCAATGACCTCCTCGAATTTCCACGCCATCTGAGCCAGCATGTCGGCGGCTTCATCATCACGCAGGATAGGCTGGATGAATTCGTGCCGATCATACGCTCGGGCATGGAAGAGCGGCGCATGGTCGAGTGGGACAAGAACGATCTCGACGCCACCGGCATTCTGAAGGTCGATATTCTGGCGCTTGGCATGCTGTCGTGCCTGCGGCGCTGCTTTGACCTTCTCGAAGCCCAATACAGCCACCATTGGCCGCGCCGTCTGGAGCTGACCGATCTTCACCGCGATCAGCGATCCGAGGTCTATGACATGATCTGCAGGGCTGACACGATCGGCGTGTTTCAGATCGAAAGCCGGGCGCAGATGTCGATGCTGCCGCGCCTGCAACCCCGCAAATTCTACGATCTCGTCATCGAGGTTGCGATCGTGCGGCCGGGGCCGATCCAGGGCGACATGGTGCATCCGTATCTGCGCCGGCGCGAAGGCAAGGAGAAGGTCGAATATCACGGCAAGGCGCTGGAGCGGATCTTGAAGCGCACGCTTGGCGTGCCGCTGTTTCAGGAGCAGGTGATGCAGATCGCGATCGATGTCGGCGGCTTTTCCGCTGCCGAGGCCGATCAGCTGCGCCGCTCAATGGCGACGTTCCAGCGTACGGGCCGCGTTGCCATGTACAAGGAGCGCATGGTCAAGGCGATGATCGCCAAGGGCTATCCGGAAGAGTTTGCCTATCGCTGCTTCAAGCAGATCGAGGGGTTTGGCGAATATGGCTTTCCCGAAAGCCACGCGGCCTCGTTTGCGCTGCTCGTCTATGCCTCGTCCTGGTTCAAGACCTTCTATCCGGACATCTTTTGCGCCGCGATCCTCAACTCGCAGCCGATGGGGTTTTATGGGCCGGGCCAATTGGTGCGCGATGCGCGGGACCATGGCATCGAGGTGCGGCCCGTCGACGTCAACTTTTCGCAATGGGATGCAACGCTCGAACAAAGCCGGTTTGATCCGCAGCGCATTGCGCCGCGCCATCGCGAGATGGCGCAAACGATCCGCAGCAGCCATGCAGTGCGGCTTGGTTTCAAGCAGCTGAAGGGCCTGTCGGAGGCCGACCTTAAACGTCTGACCGACAAGCGTGGAGACGGCTACGCCTCGGTGCGCGATCTGTGGCTGCGCACAGGCCTGTCGGCTGCCGTAATCGAGCGGCTGGCCGAAGCGGATGCGTTTCGCTCGATGGGGCTCGACCGGCGCGCCGCGCTCTGGGCCGCGCGTGCGCTTGACCGCAAGCAGGCGGCGGAAGGCCTGCCGCTGTTTGACCGCCCTGACGTTGAACTGCCGGACCGGGAGCCGCAGACAAAGCTGCCGACCATGCCGCTTAGCGAACATGTCATTCGCGATTACCGCACCCAGTCCTTCTCGCTGAAGGCGCATCCGGTGTCGTTCTTGCGGGGAGAACTTGGGCGCGAAAACATCGTGCCGAATGGCCAGCTGGTGACGATCAACAATGGCCGGCGAGTGAGTGTCGTGGGCGTTGTTCTCATCCGCCAGCGGCCGGGCTCGGCCAAGGGCGTCATCTTCATGACCATCGAAGACGAGACCGGCACGGCCAATATCATCGTCTGGCCCAAGGTGTTTGAGGCGTTTCGCCCGATCGTTCTGGGGGCGCGGCTCGTACGCGTGACGGGCAAATTGCAATCAGCGTCCGGCGTCATTCATGTCGTCTGCGACAAGATCGAGGATATCAGCGTGCGGCTCGAAAAGCTGTCGGAGGCCGCGCAAGGCGTCGATTTCCGCGCGCCGACGGACGAGACCAAACGGCCAGTGATCGAAGATCGACGCGGAAGCCATCCGGCCCCCGGATCAACCACCAGCGCCATGCCGAAGGGGCGGAATTTTCACTGAGACGGTGAGCGCGCGACCAGCTTGCCTGATCGCGTCCTTCGACTAAAAAGGCGTCATGTCGAAGATCACGCCTGCCACGCTTGCGCTCACCAAAGCCGATATCGCCTTCACGCTGGCGAGTTATGACTATGACCCGAATGCCGAGCGCGTCGGGTTGCAGGCGGCGGAAGCGATTGGCGCTGCGCCGGGCGAAGTGTTCAAGACCCTCATGCTGGAGCTTGATGGCAAGCCGGTCTGCGCCATCGTGCCTTCGGATGAGGAAGTGAACATGAAGAAGCTGGCAGCTGCGCTTGGCGGCAAGTCGGCCAGCATGATGAAGCCTGCCGATGCCGAGCGCCTGACCGGCTACAAGGTCGGTGGCATCAGTCCGCTGGGCCAGCGCAAGCGCGTGCCGACGGCGCTTGATGAGCTTTCGCTGCTCTACGACGAAATCTATCTCAATGGCGGGCAGCGCGGTTTGCAAATCCGTATGAGACCGGCGGACCTTGTCGCGGTGCTCGATTGCACCGTCGCCGACCTGACTCGCTAACGCTTACGAAGCCAGCAGCCGCTCGAGACGCCTGAAACTTTCAGCCAGAACCGTCGCGTCTTTCATGGCATGCGCCAGCATCATGCCGCCCTGCCATTCGGCGAGCGCTGCGCGGGCCTGCGCCAGCGCAAGTGAAGGGCGAAGGCCTGCCCGCCCCAATTCGCGCGCCATGAAAGCGATCAGGATGGTGAAGCTTTCTGCCGCTCGCTCGGATGCCTGCGGCGCGGTGATCCGGAAATCGCGAACACAAAGTGCGATCGGGCAGCCATAGGCAACGCGGCTTCGCTGGCTGCGCGAAAGCCGCGCGACCAATGCGACAAGCCGCTTGCGTGGATCTGTTTCCTCGGCTGCGATTTCTTCCAGCATGGCGTGGGTTTCCATCACGAAGACATCTGCAACTGCCTGGGCAAGATCTGCCTTGGTCCGGAAATAGTAGAAGAGGTTGCCCGCGGGGACACCCGCATCCGACCCGACATCCGCCAGTGATGTCGAAGCAAAGCCATTTTGCCAAAAAAGACTGGCAGCGGCGGCAACGATTGCTTCGCGGTTGGCCTTGCCCTTCTTGATGCGGCGGTCCGTGACCTTCACGCCGGATGCAAGGCCGTCACTCACTGCTGGAGCTCGTCATCGCGCAAGCTGCGCGCCTCGGAAGGCAGCATGATTGGCACACCATCCCGGACCGGATAAGCGATGCGGGCTGCCGGCGACACAAGTTCGCAGGTCTCAGGCTTCCAGATCAGCCGTCCCTTGGTCAGCGGGCAGGCGAGCATTTCGAGAAGCTTGGGATCGACCCCGCCGCGAGCGGAGCGAGGTGCGGGCACGTCCGAGGCCTGCCCCGGTCCCTCTCCCTCTCCCTTCCCCTCGGGCACGCCACTCATTGGAGGCTCGTCCCGAATTCGTCGTCATTGCGGGCAAGTGCGATTTCGGTGATCGCAATCAGGGTTTCGGCGCGGGTTTTAAGGTCCGGGGCCTCAAGAAGCGCCTGTTTTTCAGCCGGGCCGTAAGGCGCCATCATCGACAGCGCGTTCACAAGCGTCGCATTTTCCGCGCGGCTGACGCTGTCCCAATCGGCATCGAGCTCATTGGCCTTCAGATAGGCGCGGAACGCTTTCAAGAGCGCCGGCCTGTCGACATCGGCGGCGCCAGCATCCGCATCCAGATCGGTGAGGAAGGATGAAATGCGGCACTGCCTGAATGGCGTTTTTACATGGAGCTCGGAGGACACACGGAACCGGCAGACGCCTTGCAGCGATATCAGATATCGCCCGTCGCCGGTTTCGGCGAATGAAGTGATCCGCCCGATGCACCCTACATCGCAAAGTTCGGGCTCGCCATCTTCGCGCAGCGCCCCGTCGAGCCGCGGCTGGATCATGCCGATCAGCCGATCATGGCGCAGGGCATGATCGACCATCTCCAGATAGCGCGGCTCGAAAATGTTGAGCGGCATCCGCCCGCCGGGCAGAAGCAGGGCAGTCTCCAGCGGAAAGACGATGACCGTTTCCGGAAGATCATCCGCGGTCCGATAGCGAGCATTTCCTGCCTGCACACTCGTCTCCAAAGGTTGGTCTCGCCGTTACGAGAACAGAAGCGAGGAAAGTTTTCTGCGCGCGGCGAGCGTTGCCGGATCGCTCATGCCCCACGCCTCGAAGAACTGGAGCAATTGCAAACGAGCCCCATCATCATTCCAGCTGCGGTCGGCCTTCATGATCGCCAGAAGGCTGTCAGCCGCCTGGCCACGCTCACCGAGGGCATTCTGGATCAGCGCCAGATCAAAGCGTGCCTGGTGATCGTTCGGATCGGCAGCCAGCCTGCGCTCAAGTTCGGCGGAATCACCAAGCTCGGCGACCTGGTCAGCCAGTGCAATCTTGGCCTTTACAGCGGCAAGCTGCGGGGCATTGTCCTTCCCTTCCGGGATGCGCGCAAGGACTTCCTTGGCACTGTCGAGATTGCCCGCATCGACAAGCACGTCGGCCAGCGCTGCAATCGCCTCGAGATTTTCCGGATCGTCCTGCAGAACGGCGGCATAGACCTGCACCGCGCCCTGCAGATCGCCCTCGGCGCGCAGATCGGCCGCAGCGGCAAGCGCCTCGGCTGCGGCAAGGGCTTCGCCGCCGGGTCCCGCCACCTTGTCGATGAACTCGCGGATCTGGCTTTCCGGCACCGCGCCCATGAAGCCGTCGACCGGCTGGCCATTGCTGAAGGCAATCACGGCGGGGATCGACTGGATGCCAAGCTGACCGGCAATTGCCGGATGGTCGTCAATGTTCATCTTGACCAGCTTCACCCGGCCGCCAGCTTCGCGAACGGCCTTTTCCAATGCAGGCGCAAGCTGCTTGCAGGGCCCGCACCAGGGCGCCCAGAAATCGACCAGTACCGGCTGCTGGCGCGATTCCTGAATGACGTCTGCCGTAAAGGATGCCGTGGTGGTATCCTTGATCGTGTTGTCAGCGCCGGCCGACTCGCCTGAAGGCGGTGCGCCGTACTGGACGGTATAGCCGCCACCAAATGAATTGTTGTCAGCGCTCATGAAAATCCCCTGCCTGCCTTAAGGTTCAAGGCTCATACCGCCCGAACGTCCTTCGAACTGCGGTAGAGCAACATTGCGATAAAATGTGGCTTCTACGCCGTCAGTTTCAAGACGCGTGCTTCATGACCGGTCGCTTCGACGAAGCGAAGCAGCCCTTCCCGGCTGATCGAGGTGGTCGCCTCGTTGGTCAAGGGATGGGCGTTGATGACATCGTGACGAAGCAGGGCTTCATCGAAGATGATCGCCACCTGCTTTTCCACATCGTTGATGATGCCGAAGGCGGTAACCGCGCCCGGAATCACGCCGAGAAATTCCATCAGCTTTTCCGGCTTGCCGAACGAGACCTTGCCGGAGGCACCGATGATGTGGTGCACCTGCTTCAGATCCACCTCCGCATCTTCCTCGACCACCAGCAGGAAGTAGCGGTCCTTGCGGTCCTTCACGAACAGGTTCTTGGTGTGGCCGCCGGCAATCTCGCCCCGCAACGCCTGCGATTCTGCAACCGTATAGAGCGGGGGGTGGCTGACAGTGGTGGTTTCGATTCCAAGGCCTGCGAGAAAATCGAGAAGTTCCTGCTGGTTCTTTGCCATTCGTCTCCCCCATGATGCGCGATGCATGTCGGTAAACGATGGCAAGCGCTGCTGTCCAGCCTTGCCGCCCTGACGGACGGGCGCTCAGTGCCGCTCAAGGCTGCGTCCGCGACCGTCGCCAGGTTCGGTTCTCAACAGGTAAGGGGCCGGATTTGCCGGCTTCCGCAAGGAAATGAAAAAATTGCATTTTCCCTGTTGCATTCAAATCCGAGTTCAGCCATATAGCACCCGTCCGCGGCGCCAAGCTGCGGCGCAACAAGCGAGCGGGTGTAGCTCAGGGGTAGAGCACAACCTTGCCAAGGTTGGGGTCGAGGGTTCGAATCCCTTCGCCCGCTCCAGTTTGCCTCAAACGAAAAGCCGCGCGAAAGCGCGGCTTTCGTCTTTTCAGCTCCCTGAAATTTTTACGCGCAGAATTGATTCCGGATACCGCGGTTACGCGCGGGTTACTGCCTGGGAGAATCTACAGAGCGTAAAATCGCAGAAGCGATGGTGCGGGGCACTGAGTGCAATGGGGCGCTGCGGAGCTTATAAAAGGGCGATGCTGACCAAGACGAATACGGAGCTCATGATTAAACCTCGGCAACGGGGTGGGGAACGGACCAACAGGTTTCGGGCCGCAGAGTTGGAAAAGCCGCCTTTTCATCGCATCAACTAGCTTCGGCGCGGCAACGCGCTCTCATCTCGGGCGTTCAACAAGTGAATACTCGCTATTCCGCCTCTTTGGGTCGCGGCATCGCGCAGTTCTGATAGAAAGGGGGCAAGTTCGACCCGCTCGCCTCCAACCGTTAGCCTGCGGACCGACACACAGCCGTATAGCGCAACCGTCAAGCAGCGTTCACGGCTGCCATGATCGTTTGTCGGGGTGTCTGGTTACCGGCCAGCGACATACCCATGACAGACTTGTTCACCGCTAGCAGTTGCTTAAGCCGTGGTGTCTCGGCGTCAGACCGTGCCAGCTTTTCCCATTTCAGGAAGGCGTTCAGGTCGGCATTGAAGCTATTCAGATAGCTCGGTTCATTGAACAAACTATCGTCGTTACCCTGTGTGAAATAGGAGTCGATCACCTCGGCCGCTCGGTCCAGAAGCGCGGATCGCCCGCTGTCGTTTTTCAGCACCTTGACCATTGCTGTGGCAACGGAACGATGATCGGTAGGATGAGGCGCGCGAGAAAGGACGTCCTTGAACAGGTCGAGAACCACAAGGAAGTACAGGAATCGTGACTGTCGCCGCGACTGCTTGGGCGCACCTCGCCCAAATCCATATTGTGCCGTATATTTTTGGAGCAGATAAGCGGCGTACAGGTCTGTGACGCCAAACGCCCCGCCATCGACATCCGCGCCATTGACAATTCGCTTGAAGACAGAACCATCTGGCAAGAACGGTGGATTTTTGCCGAACGCCAAGCCCGCCTCACCCATCCAACCCGCACCATAGACCTTGATGAGATCAGCGGCGTTAGCATGTTCAGTGAACTGCTTGGTAGCGGGATTGGTGTTCTGGAGAGCTTTCTGCGAGTCCCATCCACCACGCTGGATTTCGAGATAAAGATCGTGCTGATCCGCCAATTGCCCCTGCCAAGTCTTGAAGTCACCTGTTAGCGCGAGGAAGTCTTTCTCGCGGATGGCGTTCTGGCTGTTGGTATAGCGGGTAATCGCCTGCAACAGGCTTTCGCCGCTATTGCCCACCTTGACGATCTTGGCCACCACGACACCTTGGTCGGCCTTTGCCTTCCATGCCTCGGTTTCGGGATTCACACCTGTGCCACCAGAACTCAACCGGGTATGAAAGACATCCCAGATCGTTCTTGTAGTCTGACAGCCGTTCACGATGAACGGTTCAGCCAATTCAACCGATCCTTCCCCGACGCTGTAGTCGTGAACGACGATGGTGATCCCGTTGTTGTAGAGGCCGAAACGTTCAGGCGCATCACGGAGCGTGGACTGCATGGCTTTGTTAACCTTGCCACGCGCACCGAGGAAACGGCGGACGTTCTTTTCATAAATCCGATCTAAATCGCCCGTCTCATTGCGGTAGCGTTTCAAGAACGCGTAGAGATTAGGAAGTCCAACAGAGCCGACCAGCAAATCTGGACCAGAAGGCACCATCTGCGCATCAAGGGAAACTCTCAGCCTCTTCGTCAAACCAACTGCTTCAATTTCTTGCAGGCGGGCGAAAATTGTTTCAATCGAGAGTGCTTCAATATCAAACATGGGTCCAAGACGCGTAGTCCCCATGGACCGCAAATCGGCCAAAGCGCGCTTCTCATCTTCGCTCAAAGGCGTTTCCGTGGCGAATACCAATACTATTTTATCCGCGGGACCCGCCCCCCGCTTGAAGTTTGAAAGACGCTCCATGAGTCCTTCGGCTAACGAGTTCAGTCGCTCGCGTTTGCCGTCGAGGGTGTCGATGACCTTTTGCCCTTCGATGAGGAGCGTCTGCGGACCTGCGAAGGCCGATCCGTACTTGCTTTGCACTAAATACCAAGTGTGCCCACTCACACCGGTTTCGTCGGCAGCTTCTTCCGGCCCGGTATCAAGGAGTGCTAGGTCAATTCCACCATCCCTAGACCCATCGCAGTATATAAAGTTGTCGGTTTCTATAGAGTCTTCCATCCACTGGGTAATCAGCTTTAGGGCAAAACGGCGTCCGAGCTCAACCGTTGAAGGGCCGCCTTTGGTTACATCTTCGAGCCAAGAAGCGCGATAATCTTCGAAAGCAATTTCATCGGAAGTCTTCACCCGCACCCCCCCTTGGTATCGCAACTGGCACTATTCAGCAGCAAACTCATGGGCGCAAGTCCATCACGGACGAATAGCCGCAGACGAGGATGCCGCATGCTAGGTCTGACCCGAACGACAGTCAGCTCCCGACCCCATCTCGCCAAGCTGGAGATCAAAGGAATGTCAGCTTTCAGGAAATCGCAATCGATCGACGAATGACTGGGATGGTGAAGGGTTTCGGGTGCCGGCAGGCGTACGAAAGCCTCTCATGCAGGAACCCGCGGGCCATAGTCGGTGGCTATGGGGATTTCGATCTGTGGCCGATGTCGGCGCTGGCAAGATCCGCGCTGGGAAGTGCGGCAATAGAGGCCGACTGGTGGCTTTGTTGCGCG
>NZ_JADGMQ010000023.1 GCF_016124105.1 Aquamicrobium zhengzhouense | reverse complement strand
CTCCCCCACGGGCTTGGTGTCCCCAGGTGGCTGCGGCCTCGCATCCGCCACCGCACCAACAATGATAGCAGATGCGGCGGGATTTAACTTACAAGGTGGGCCAACGGGCCGGAGGGGCGATGCGGCGCGGGCGTGGGTGATTTGGCCGGGGCTGTATGGGTGGAGGGTGGCTTGTGTGGGCCTCAGCCGGACTTCTTTGTCCAGAATGCCGAGGCGGCGAGGGTGAGCCAGCCGGCGATCATGGCGGTGCCGCCCAGGGGGGCGGACATGGGGAAGAGGCGGGTGCCGTGGAATTGGCGCATCAGAAGATCGGCACTGAACAGGAGAAGGCCGACCAGAAGCACGACGCTTCCGGTATTCATCACCCTGTTGCGGCCAAGAAGGCCAACTGAGAGAAACACCGGTGCGTGGGCGAGTGCAAAGCTGGCGACCGTGCCGACATTTCCGCCACCAAGATGCGCTGATGCGGCAGAAAGTGCGACGCCGGCCGCTCCGATGAGGCCACCCACAAGAATAAAAGCGCTGTTTGCCATAGCCCGATCTGCTCCTTTTGTCGGCTTTGTGACGCCGCCGAAAGGGTCCGCGTGTCAACTGCGCCAACTACCGCAGGCCAATCCTTGATCCAGACTGCCTCAAGCGGCTTGCGCCGCAATATCCCGGTTCTTATATACGCGGCATCATCACGGGGAGGTCATCGACCACGAGCTCGCCGTGACATTCTTGTGAAAGGGGCCGTCCCCCGGAACGCCTCATAGGGTCCTCGACGGCCTGCTAATGGAGAGATTAGATATGGCGAAAGTAATCGGCATCGACCTCGGAACTACCAACTCTTGCGTGTCCGTCATGGACGGCAAGGACGCCAAGGTGATTGAGAACGCCGAAGGCGCGCGCACGACACCATCCATGGTGGCCTTCACCGACGACGGCGAACGTCTTGTCGGCCAGCCGGCCAAGCGCCAGGCGGTCACCAACCCTGAAAATACGCTTTTCGCAATCAAGCGCCTGATTGGCCGCCGCTATGACGATCCGGTCACTGCGAAGGACAAGGAGCTTGTGCCCTACCACATCGTCAATGGCGACAATGGCGATGCCTGGGTTGAAGCTGGCGGCAAGAAGCAGTCCCCGAGCCAGATCTCGGCGATGATCCTGCAGAAGATGAAGGAAACGGCCGAAGCCTATCTTGGCGAAAAGGTCGAGAAGGCCGTCATCACCGTTCCGGCCTACTTCAACGACGCGCAGCGCCAGGCAACCAAGGACGCGGGCCGCATTGCTGGCCTCGAAGTCCTGCGCATCATCAACGAGCCGACGGCTGCCGCGCTTGCCTATGGTCTCGACAAGAAGGACGGCAAGACCATTGCGGTCTACGACCTTGGCGGCGGCACCTTCGACATTTCGGTCCTGGAGATCGGCGACGGCGTCTTCGAAGTGAAGTCGACCAACGGCGACACCTTCCTCGGCGGTGAAGATTTCGACCTTCGTCTGGTCGAATATCTCGCGACCGAGTTCAAGAAGGAACAGGGCATCGACCTCAAGGGCGACAAGCTTGCGCTGCAGCGCCTGAAGGAAGCTGCGGAAAAGGCGAAGATCGAATTGTCGTCGGCCTCGCAGACCGAGATCAACCTGCCGTTCATCACGGCAGACCAGACCGGTCCGAAGCACCTGACCATGAAGCTGACGCGCGCCAAGTTCGAAACGCTGGTGGACGATTTCGTCCAGCGCACGATCGAGCCGTGCAAGGCGGCGCTCAAGGATGCCGGCCTCAATCCGGGTGAAATCGATGAAGTGGTTCTGGTCGGCGGCATGACCCGCATGCCGAAGATCCAGGAAGTCGTGAAGCAGTTCTTCGGCAAGGAGCCGCACAAGGGCGTCAACCCGGATGAAGTCGTTGCCATGGGCGCGGCAATTCAGGCAGGCGTCCTGCAGGGCGACGTCAAGGACGTTCTATTGCTCGACGTGACCCCGCTGTCGCTGGGCATCGAGACGCTGGGTGGCGTGTTCACCCGCCTGATCGAGCGCAACACGACGATCCCGACCAAGAAGAGCCAGGTCTTCTCGACGGCCGAGGACAATCAGTCCGCCGTGACGATCCGCGTCTTCCAGGGCGAGCGCGAAATGGCCGCCGACAACAAGATGCTCGGCCAGTTCGACCTGATGGGCATTCCGCCCGCACCGCGCGGCGTGCCGCAGATCGAGGTCACGTTCGACATCGACGCCAACGGCATCGTCAACGTCTCGGCCAAGGACAAGGGCACCGGCAAGGAGCACCAGATCCGCATCCAGGCATCGGGC
Organism: Aquamicrobium zhengzhouense; assembly: GCF_016124105.1. Classification (GTDB taxonomy): domain Bacteria; phylum Pseudomonadota; class Alphaproteobacteria; order Rhizobiales; family Rhizobiaceae; genus Aerobium; species Aerobium zhengzhouense. The sequence goes on along the minus strand of NZ_JADGMQ010000023.1, from coordinate 45,677 downwards.
GGTCTGTCTGACGCCGACATCGAGAAGATGGTCAAGGACGCCGAGGCAAATGCCGAAGCCGACAAGAAGCGTCGCGATCTGATCGAGGCCCGCAACCAGGCCGAAGCGCTGATCCACTCGTCCGAGAAGTCGGTCAAGGATTACGGCGACAAGGTCTCGGCTGACGATCGTCAGGCCATCGAGGATGCGATCGCCGCACTGAAGACCGCAACCGAGGGCGATGACGCCGAAGACATCAAGGCCAAGGCCAACACCCTTGCCGAAGTGTCGATGAAGCTTGGCCAGGCAATGTACGAAGCAAGCCAGGCAGAGAGCGCCGAGGCAGATGCCCGCGCCGACGCCGAAAAGGCTGGCGAAGACGTGGTCGACGCAGACTTCGAGGAAATCAAGGACGACGACGGCAAGAAGTCGGCCTGATCCGCTCCTGATCAAAAGCAGAAAACCCGGCCCTTGCGCCGGGTTTTTTCATGTCCGGGGAAAATCGGGCCCTGCGTTAAGCTTAATGGAAAGCAAAGGCACGACAGGGGAACGTTCCTGCTATGGTCTTTCCCGATAAATTGTTCCGTGAAGGAGCGCCTGGGGGAGCGAGGCGGAAGCATGCAGCATTTCCGGATCCTGGAGTTCTGGCGTCTGTTCGCAGCGGTGGGGGTGATGACTTTCCACTTCCTGCGCTATGCGCCTGCGGACTATCGCTGGGCCGAAGAATCGCTGCATCGGCTGCTGCCGGTCATGGACATGTTCTTCATGATATCGGGCTTCCTCATCATGCTGCATCATGGGGAAAGCGTTCTTTCGGGCGCCGGATCGTTCCGCCGGTTTATCGTGCGCCGCTTCGCGCGGATCTATCCGCTCTACCTTGCAACCCTGCTCTTTTTCGTCGCGCTCGGCATCGCGGTCAATCTTGGCTATCTGACCAGCGGATGGGTCGACCGGTTCAACTTTGCCTATCTGCCCCACAACATCCTTCTCATCCAAAGCTGGGGGCTGGTTGAACATCTGAGCTTCAACTACGTCGCGTGGACGCTGTCTTCCGAATGGTTCTGCTATTTGATGTTCCCCCTCATCGTGGTGGTTTTCAGATGGCTGGGTCCGGGCGGCCTGGTTGCGCTGGCATCCATCGCAGTCTTGCTTCTGGAAGCGTTCAGCGCCGCGGGCTGGGTTCCCGAAGGCTCGTGGCTGAAATCTAATTCCTGGGCAGCTTTCAGGGCATTTGCCGACTTCACGGTCGGCGCACTCATCGCCAAGGTCGCGATGACCGCGCGCTGGCCCCTGCGCTCTCACCTGCTGGCCTGGACCATCTTCTTCACCGCGCTTGTGGTGATGTATCTGAAGGTCAGCGACTATCTGTCATTGGCGTTGCTCGCGGCAGCCGTGTTTCTCGCCGCCCTTGCAGAGCGCAACAACCCGGCGGCAGCGAATTTCCTGAAGCCGCTTCATCCGCTCGGCCAGGTGGCCTTTGGCATTTACCTCATTCACCCGGTGGTGGAGATCGGCCTGTTTTCGCTGGTCTGGCGCACGTTGCTGGAGCCGCTGGGGGCAATTCCGTTCTTCATCTACTGGCTTTTCCCCATGGCTGTCGTGATGGTGGTTGCGCTTGCATCGAATCGCTGGTTCGAACGCCCTGTCGGCAGGGCAATTGTCGGCTGGCATGAAGGTGCGCTTCTGGCGTCAAAAAGCACGCTAGAGCCTGCTCAATAGCGGCATTTACGCCGCGAGCTGGCAAAAAGCCGCTTGTGTGCGCTCTGTCCTCTGGCATACGCCTGTCAGGCTCACTAAATGGAGGCCATGCATTTCCTGCGGGCTTCCCGCGAGACAGCGCGAGAACGGCGCAATCAGGCAGGTTGACCAAGGCGAACATGAAGGCGGATTACTACGAAACTCTCGGCGTTCAAAAGGGAGCGGACGAGAAGGAACTCAAGAGCGCGTTCCGCAAGCTTGCGATGAAGTATCATCCCGACCGGAATCCGGGGGATGCCGAATGCGAAGCCAAATTCAAGGAAATCAACGAGGCTTATGAATGCCTCAAGGATCCTCAGAAGCGCGCAGCCTATGATCGCTTCGGTCATTCCGCCTTTGAAAATGGCGGCATGGGCGGCGGTGGCGGCTTTGCCGGCGGCGGCTTCGCGGACATATTCGAAGACATTTTCGGCGACATGATGGGGCGGCGCGGTCGCTCCTCTGGCGGTCGCGAACGTGGCGCTGATCTGCGCTACAACATGGAAGTGACGCTCGAGGAAGCCTTCACCGGCAAGACGGCCCAAATCCACGTGCCGGCGTCCGTCGTGTGTGACGATTGCACCGGCTCCGGCGCCAAGCCCGGAACCCAGCCGGTCACCTGCCAGATGTGCGGAGGCGCAGGGCGCGTTCGTGCAACCCAGGGCTTCTTCTCCATCGAGCGCGCCTGCCCGCAGTGTCATGGCAAGGGCCAGACCATCAGCGATCCGTGCCCGAAATGCGCGGGTCAGGGCCGCACGACCGAGGAGCGTTCGCTCTCCGTCAATATCCCGGCCGGCATCGAGGACGGGACGAGGATTCGCCTGGCTGGCGAAGGAGAGGCCGGTCTGCGCGGTGGACCGAATGGCGATCTCTATATCTTCCTGTCGATCAAGCCGCATGATCTGTTCCAGCGCGATGGTGCCGACCTTTTCTGCAAGGTACCGATCTCGATGACGACGGCCGCACTTGGCGGATCGTTTGAGGTGTCGACACTCGACGGGACCCAGACACGCGTGAAGGTTCCGGAAGGAACCCAGAACGGCAAGCAGTTCCGCCTGCGCGGCAAGGGCATGCCGATCCTGCGCCAATCTGCTGTCGGCGATCTTTACATTCAGGTCGCGATTGAGACCCCCCAGAGCCTCAATAAGCGCCAGCGCGAGCTGCTCGAAGAATTCGAGCGGATCTCTTCGAAAGAGAACCATCCGCAGTCGACCGGCTTTTTCGCCCGCATGAAAGAATTCTTCGACTCGTCCAGCGCCTGACCGACGCAATTTCCTCCGGGCAAGTGTCGCTTTTCGGTTGCAAATGAGGGAGCTGCCCTTACGCTACCAAAGCGACATTTTCTTGCCCGGAGGCGACATCATCAATGGCAGGCAATTTACGACGGGCCTTGGCCGAACGTTTCGATGAAGAGCTGAAATTCTTCAAAAATTGGATCGACATGCCACAGGCCGTCGGTGCAATCGTGCCGACGAGCAGCATCACGGCTCGCAAGATGGCAAGCGTGGTCAATCCCGCCTCCGATTTGCCGGTTCTGGAACTTGGGCCTGGCACCGGCGTCATCACCAAGGCCATTCTTCAGGCCGGCATCAAGCCGCAGAATTTGTGGTCGATCGAATATTCAGCCGACTTCGTCGAGCACCTTCGCGAGCACTACCCGGCGGTAAACATCATTCACGGCGATGCCTTCGACCTCAACAAGACGCTCGGCGACAAGGCTGACCAGCGCTTTGACTCGGTGATTTCCGCCGTGCCGCTCTTAAGCTTCCCGGTGCCGCAGCGCATCGCCTATGTCGAAGCCCTGCTCGACCGTCTGCCAGTTGGCCGTCCGGTGGTACAGATCACCTATTCGCCGCGTTCGCCAGTTCCGGCGCACAAGGGCAATTACGTGGTCGAACATCTCGACCTCGTGCTACGCAACATTCCGCCGGCCCAGCTGTGGATCTACCGTCGTCCGCTGGCGTCGTAACCACACCCGACAGATGAAACTTTGACGGACCCGTTGGCTCGGCTATATCCGAGGGACGAGCAACGGGATCCGTACTTCATGACGCCAAAAATCCTCGTTTTCGCCGGTTCGACGCGCACAGGCGCGTTCAGCGGCAAGACAGCCGATGTCGCGCAAAAAGAACTCGCGCTTCTGGGCGCAGAAGTAACCCGCATTTCGCTGGCTGATTATCCGCTGCCGATCATGGATCAGGACCTTGAGGCAGCTGAAGGTATCCCGGAAAACGCCTACAAGCTTGCCCGCCTGCTGATCGCGCATGACGGCGTTCTGATTGCGACGCCGGAATATAACGGCTCGGTGCCGCCGCTTTTGAAGAACGCGCTCGACTGGGTGAGCCGTATCCGCACCGACAATGGCAAGAAGGTGAAGCCGTTCGACGCCAAGGTGATGGCGCTGTGCGGCTCATCGAATGGCCGCTGGGGCGGTATTCGCGCGGTGCAGCACTTGCGCCAGATCCTGACCCATATGGGCGTCGACCTGATCGCGCCGCAGTGCCTGGTACCGGACGCTGGCAAGGCATTTGATGACGGCGGCAACTTCGTTGAAGAGCGCAGCCTCAAATCCATGCAGGGCGTGTGCAAAACCCTGATTGACCACGCTTGGCTGCTCAGCGGCCAGTCGCGAGGAGCATGATCATGCAAGGCAAGCTGATTGTCGGCCTTGATCTGCCGAACGTTGCGGACGCCGAAAAGGTGGTTCGCGAACTCGACGGCGTCGTCGACTTCTACAAGATCGGCTATCGGCTGGTCTTCGGCGGCGGCCTCGAGTTTGCCCGTGACCTTGCTGCCGAGGGCAAGAAGGTCTTTCTCGACATGAAGCTGCTGGACATCGACAATACGGTGGCCGAGGGCGTCGAGAACATCGCCATGATGGGCGTCTCCATGCTGACGCTTCATGCTTATCCGAAAGCAATGCGTGCCGCAGTTGCGGCTGCAAAAGGATCGGATCTGTGCCTGCTTGGCGTGACCGTGCTGACCTCCATGGATGAGGACGATGTGCGCGAGGCAGGTTATGCCGACGATCCGGCAACGCTGGTGCGCAAACGCGCAGCACAGGCGCGTGAGGCCGGCATGGGCGGGATTGTCTGCTCGGCGGCAGAAGCAGCATCAGTTCGCGAAATCCTTGGCAACGACATGGCGATCGTCACGCCCGGCATTCGCCCGGCAGGTGCCGAGCGCGGCGACCAGAAGCGGGTGATGACGCCCGCCGACGCGCTTCGCGCTGGCGCAACGCACCTTGTTGTCGCTCGCCCCATCATTGGTGCACCAGATCGGCGCGCCGCGGCACAGGCGATCCTTGCAGAAATGCAGGCGGCCTGAATTCAACATCTAAGGGAGGAAGAAATGGCAAAGGGATATTGGGTCGCGCATGTCGATGTTCGCGACCCGGAACGCTACAAGGACTACGTCGCGACCGCCAAGCCCGCTTTTGAGCGCTATGGCGCAAAGTTTCTTGCCCGCGGCGGCGAGTATCAGGCCATGGAAGGCACGGGACGTTCGCGCAATGTCGTGATCGAATTCCCCTCGATGCAGGCGGCACTCGATTGCTACAACAGCGAAGAATATCAAGCTGCCAAGGCCATTCGTATCACGGTCGCCGACGCCGAAATGGTGATTATCGACGGCTACGAGGGCTGAGTTTCCCCGCTTCAGCAAAAGGACCGCAACATCCATGCGGTCCTTTTTTATTGCCACCGTCTTTGTCGAATGATCCGCTTTTTCGGCCCCATTCCCTAGCGAAATCGTGTAGTGACCGGAGCCTGAATTTGCCCTCCCGGCTAAAAACTGCCGGTCCGTAACGTGTTTATTATAGGCATTTCTATTGCAACGCAGCAAAAGCCTGTTAGCTTCGGCGGTAGTTTCTTGCCTGACCGGTCGCCCCCCCTCCCCAACCGGCCGCGGTCCAGACCTTGAGGTCTTCGCGAATGTACTATCAGCTTTATGAAATGAACCATGCAGCCTTGCAGCCGCTTCGTGCCTATGCCGATGCGGTTCGGCTCATGTCGCAAAACCCGCTCAACCCCTTCGCGCTTACGCCGGTCGGGCGCTCGCTCGCAGCAGCTGCCGAAATGTTTGAGCGCACCACGCGGCGCTATGCCAAGCCTTCTTTCGGGATCGAAAGCGTGCGGATCGGCGATGCGGACGTCGCAATAGCCGAGAAAGTCGTCTGGTCGCGCCCGTTCTGCAACCTCATTCGCTTTGAACGTGATCTGCCTGACGCGCAGCGCAACGCGCCCAAGCTTTTGATCGTTGCGCCGATGTCCGGCCATTATGCGACGCTGCTGCGTGGTACGGTCAGATCCATGGCTGAGCATGCCGACGTCTATATTACCGACTGGGTCGATGCGCGCACCGTGCCGCTCTCGTCAGGCCGTTTCGATCTCGATGATTATGTCGACTACATCATTGAGATGCTGCACGAGCTCGGACCGAACACGCATGTGATGGCCGTGTGCCAGCCTTCTGTTCCGGTTCTGGCAGCGGTTGGCGTGATGGAACAACGCGGCGATAACTGCGCACCGGCCAGCATGACCCTGATGGGCGGGCCGATCGACACACGGCGCAACCCCACGGCCGTCAACAAGCTCGCGCAGGAAAAGAGCATCGACTGGTTCCGCGACAATGTGATCATGCAGGTGCCATGGCCGAATGCCGGTTTTGGCCGCGATGTTTATCCCGGCTTCCTGCAGCTCTCCGGCTTCATGTCGATGAACCTCGACCGGCACCTGAACGCGCATCAGGACTTTTTCATGAACCTTGTGAAGAACGATGGCGAGCCGGCGGAGAAACACCGCGAGTTCTATGACGAATATCTGGCCGTCATGGATCTGACCGCCGAGTTTTATCTGCAAACAGTCGACACTGTATTTATCCGCCATGATCTGCCCAGGGGCGAGATGCTGCATCGGGGCGAAAAAGTCGATCTGACAGCCGTGCGGAACGTTGCCCTTTTCACCGTCGAAGGCGAAAACGACGACATCTCCGGACTTGGTCAGACCCAGGCCGCCCACGATCTTTGCGTGAACATTCCGCAGGAAAAGCGTGCCCATTACGTTCAGCCGCAGGTTGGGCACTATGGCGTGTTCAACGGGTCTCGCTTCCGCTCGCAGATCGTGCCGCGGATCGTCGACTTCATGGCGGCCAATTCGGAAGGCGTTGCGACAAAGCCCAGGCGCGCCAAGCGTTCTCCGTCCAGGAAGAGCAATGCTGCCGACCAGTGAGCGGCACATCGACTGTGTGCCATCGGCAACAGTGAATTGCTCGCGGTAACCATAAGCGCAAACAGCTCTTTAGCTTGATTGACTTCACGCGCCCTTCGTCGTTAACGTTTCATTAACGACTAAAACAACCAGTGATTTTGGGGTTAGGGCGTATGTGGGCCACGCTTAGCAGGTGGCAGCCAGGGATCTTTACGGCTTCCCTCCTGCTCATCGCAGCTGCGACTGGATCGACGACGGAAGCTTCCGGCGCAGGTGCAATGATCACCGGCGGCCTGACCTCCCAGCCAATCGGTCACTACGAACTGTGCAAGCGGATGCCGAGCGAGTGCTCGGTGCGCCCGCGTGATCATGGCCCTGTCGCTCTCGACGAAAAGCTGTGGGCCGAAATCCACCGAATCAACAGTTCGGTCAATGCGGCAATCAAGCCGATGAGCGATTACGACATTTACGGTCAGGACGAGTACTGGACATATCCGGACCAGAATGTCGGCGATTGCGAGGATTACGTGCTGGAAAAGCGCCGTCACCTCAACGCGCTCGGCATCTCCTTGTCCAATCTGCTGATCACGGTTCTGCGCAAGCCGGATGGCGAAGGCCATGCCGTTCTGACCGTGCGGACCGATCGCGGCGATCTGATCCTCGACAATCTCAACGATGATCTGCGCCCGTGGCAGGAAACCGGCTATCAATATCTGAAGCGGCAGGCGAGCAATCATACCGGGCGCTGGGTCACGATCTACGACGATCAGAACATGCTGGTGGGCTCGGTCAGGTAGCTTTTGCCCGAAATGCCCGCCTCTTCCAAGCGCGCGTTCACGCAGCCTGTTTCACGCGCTCACCTGCCATACGGTAGGATATTGCCTCTGCAAGATGGATGCGCCTGACCGCCTCCGACGCATCAAGATCGGCAATTGTGCGCGCAACCTTCAGAACACGGTGATAGGCGCGCGCGGACAGGGCGAGTTTTTCGCTGGCATCTCGAAGCAACGACGCACCAGCCTGATCAAGCTGCGCGACCTCCTCGATCAGGCCGGTCGGGCAGTGCGCATTGACCGTGACGCTCTCTGCGCCCAACGTCTGATAACGTGCAGCCTGAAGGTCGCGGGCGCGCGCCACACGTTGCGCCACTTCACTGCTGGCTTCGGCCCTGCCAGGTGAAATGAGGTCGCTTGCCGTGACCGCCGGCACCTCGATCTTCAAGTCTATCCGGTCAAGAAGCGGGCCGGACAGACGCGCCTGATAGTCCGCCCGGCATCGCTCACCACGGGCGCAGCGATAGCCGGGCTCCCCGGACATGCCACAGCGGCACGGGTTCATCGCCGCAACCAGCTGAAACTTTGCCGGATAGGTCACGCATCCATTGGCCCGCGCGACGACGCACTCACCTGTCTCGAGTGGCTGTCGCAGCGCATCAAGCGCCTGCGGTGAAAATTCCCGCAATTCATCAAGAAAGAGGACGCCGTGATGTGCGGATGACGCCTCCCCCGGCCGCACCCGCATGCCTCCCCCGACCAGAGCGGCCATGGTGGCGGAATGATGCGGGGCGCGGAACGGACGCCGATCCGAAAGACGTCCCCCGGGAATACCCCCGGCCATCGAGGCGATCATGGAAACTTCAAGCAGTTCGCGTGGCGACAAGGAAGGCAAGATCGATGGCAGGCGCTGCGCAAGCATCGATTTTCCGGATCCGGGCGGCCCGACCATCAGCATGTTGTGTGCGCCTGCGGCGGCGATTTCCAGCGCCCGCCTTGCACATTCCTGGCCCTTGATGTCGGCAAGGTCAGGCAGGTTCATCGCCGGTGGCTGGATCGCCGGCTCGGGGCGGGACAGCACCTGCAGACCGCGAAAATGGTTCGCCAGCGCAATGAGGCTGCGAGGCGCAAGAATGTCGATGTCGGCTCCCGCCCAGGCCGCTTCCGCTCCTACCGGGTATGGGCAAATCAGCCCCTTGCCAAGTGCGTTGGCTCCGACTGCGGCAGGCAGCGCCCCGGCCACAGACGCAGTGGTGCCATCAAGGGCGAGCTCACCAACCACGACATAATCAGTCAGCGCATCCGGCGGAATGGCTCCGAGGGCCGCCATCAGTCCAAGCGCGATTGGAAGGTCGTAATGGCTTCCCTCTTTAGGAAGATCGGCGGGAGCGAGGTTTACGGTGACGCGCTTGGCCGGCATCGACAGACCCGACGCGTGCAGCGCTGCCTGAACCCGTTCGCGGCTCTCCGTTACAGCCTTGTCCGCAAGGCCGACAATCTGAATCCCCACCTTGCCAGGGGCCACCATGATTTGGACATCGACCGGAATGGCCTCGATGCCCTCAAAAGCAACAGTCGTGACGCGTGCGATCATGCTGCTTGCCCCTAACAAGGAAATCCGGATCGAAACTCCTGTTTAAGGAAACACAAATACAACCAAGCCGCAAGAACATTTAAAGAACAAATGGAGCTCAAGTTGCAACAGGTTGCAATTGAAGAACATTTGTTCTCTCCGGTTGCTTGCCGAAACGAAAAGGCGCTCTCACGGGAGCGCCTTATTCGAGAAAAGATACGAAGCGCTGGAGGAGTGTCAGCTGCGCTTGGCTTCGACCGCGTCCCAGAACAAGGCCGCAATGTCGGCGCCGCCGAAACGCTTGACCTCGCGGATGCCGGTTGGAGACGTGACGTTGATTTCCGTCATGTAGTCACCGATGACGTCGATGCCGACGAGAATGAAGCCGCGCTCGCGCAGCGCAGGTCCGATACGCGCGCAGATCTCACGCTCCCGCTCGGTCAACTCGGTGGCTTCAGCGCGACCGCCTGCATGCATGTTCGAACGGGCATCATGCTCAGCGGGCACGCGATTGATCGCGCCAACGGGCTCACCATCGATCAGGATGATCCGCTTGTCGCCCTTGCGCACATCATCAAGATAGCGCTGGACGATGAAGGGCTCGCGGAACATCTGGCCGAACATTTCCAGGAGCGAAGACAGGTTGCGGTCGCCGCCCGGCAGATGGAAGATGCCTGCACCACCATTGCCGTAGAGCGGCTTGACGATGATGTCGCCATGCTGCTTGCGGAACTCGGCCACTTCGAGCGGATCCTTGGTGATCAGGGTCTCTGGCATCAGGTCGGGAAATTCGGTGACGAAGATCTTTTCCGGACTGTTGCGCACCCAGGCAGGGTCGTTCACCACCAGCGTCTTCGGGTGGATGCGCTCCAGAAGATGCGTCGTCGTGATGTAGTTCATGTCGAACGGCGGATCCTGCCGCAGCAAGATGACGTCCATTTCCGAAAGATCGGTGCGCACTGGCTCGCCAAGCGTGAAATGGTCGCCTTCGACATCCCGCACCTCAAGCTCCTCGATCCGGGCAAAGACCCGGCCGTCCTGCATCGTCAGGCGATCAGGCGTGTAGTGATAGAGCTGGTGTCCGCGCCGCTGCGCCTCGAGGGACAAGGCGAAGGAGGTGTCTCCAGCAATGCTGATCGTGGAAATGTGGTCCATCTGGACCGCGACCTTGAGCGACATGTGATCTTCCCGTGTTCCTGACGTTCTTCGCATTTAGATGGTCGCGTCGCTCTTGCCTAGAGCAGCTTCGGACCGCGCGTGCTGGAAAGGGTTGGCGCGCAAGGCATCAGCCCTAACGTCCCGCTTTACTTAAACAGCGGGTACTAAAAGGAAATTCGGCGCGTTATCGATACCGTTCCTAAACACTTTTCGTGACAGGGTCGGTTGGGGGATAGGAGTGAACTTGCGTGCAAGGGGAGACGATGCCGAACCAGCTTGCCATGGAACAGACCTCTGCTGTCGGGAGGGATCTTGCCTATACCGACCCGTTGACCGGTCTTGGCAATCTGCGTCGCTTCTTCGACAAGGTCGATCGCTTGATCATTGAGCGGTCGGAAGATCCTGCTCCGTTTGCAATCGGCATTCTTGATCTCGACGGTTTCAAGCCGATCAACGATCTGTTCGGCCGCAAGGCGGGTGACGATATCTTGCAGCAGGTTGCGATGCGCCTGAAAGCTGCGATGGATCCGCACTCGACGGTTTCCAGGGTGGGCGCCGACGAGTTCGCCTTCCTGTTTCCCATGATCTTCAGCGAAGAAGCCGTACTTGATCGCACCAATATGCTGATCGAGATTCTGTCGGCTCCCTATGATGTCGGCAACCGCACGGCCCGCCTTTCCGCATCGGTCGGATGCTCCCTGTTGTTTTCCGGCGAGGAGAACACCGAAACCCTCGTCTCCAAGGCAGAAACTGCGCTCTACCACGCGAAACGGTCGGGCCGCGGCAGGGTCGTGGTCTACACGCGGGAGATGGAAGAGGCCGCCAAACGTCTGACCCGGATCGAACAGGCACTCAGGCGCGCGGTTTCCGCAGGTGAGGTCGAGCCGCATTTCCAGCCAATTGTTGACCTTTCAACCCGCCGCGTCATCGGCTTTGAGGCGCTAGCGCGCTGGAATGATCGAGATCTCGGCTTCGTGCCGCCGGATGTTTTCATCCCGATTGCGGAAGAGCGTGGCGTCATCGCTTCGCTAAGCCAGCTCCTGCTGGATAAAGCGACACGGGTGGCAAGCCAGTGGCCGGATGAGCTGTTTTTGTCATTCAACCTCTCGCCATCGCAACTCGTTGACCAAAACACCGGCTACCAGATCCTTTCCATCCTCGCGCGCAACGAGTTCGACCCACGCCGCCTGGAAATCGAGATCACCGAGACCGGGCTGATGACCGATGCAAGCTCGGCAGAAAAGATCATCGGCGAATTGCGCAGCGTAGGCATACGGATTTCGCTCGACGATTTTGGCACCGGCCAATCGTCACTCGGACGTCTGCGCGACTTTCCGTTCGACAAACTCAAGATCGATCGGGCCTTTGTCTCCTCGATCCTCAATGACAAGCCATCCGAGCACATCATCCGCGCAATCCTCGCAATGTGCGAGGGGCTTGGAATGTATGTGGTCGCTGAAGGCATTGAGGACGACGCTCAAGCCGAGATGCTGAGCGAGTTCGGCTGTAGCGGCGGACAGGGTTACCTGTTCGGCCGACCACAAAATGCCGAGGCTACGTCGGCATTTCTCCATGCATGCTATGGCCCGAAAAAAGGTGCCCGCGCAGCTATCGGCGCTTAACCGATCTGCTGCATGCAGATCTTGGTATGGCCTGCGCGGATGAAGCCAAGCTCTGCCGCCGCGGCCCTGGAAAGATCTATGACCCGGCCCTTGATGAACGGTCCGCGATCATTGATCCGCACGACGACGGATTTGCCGTTGCGCTGGTTGGTGACCTTGATCTTCGAGCCGAAGGGAAGAGAGCGATGTGCCGCTGTCATGGCGGCGGGGTTCATACGCTCGCCGGATGCCGTTTTCGACCCAAGAGCATACCAGGATGCACCTCCACATTGAGCCGCGGCGTGAACTACAGAAAGGGTGAGAAAAATTGCTGCGAGGCTTAGGGCCTTGGGTGCCTTCATGCCGAAGGGTGCTCCTGCTGTTGAACTTGCAGGCCGCCTAGGAAGGGAATCGGGCCACGATGGGACCTGGCCAGACACTTATCGAGTCACGTTGAAACATTTGCGCGCTCAGGGGCTGGTTCCGCCCGATTTGGGAGGCGCATGCGTCTGGTGCGATCAAACAAGCCCGGTGGCGCTGTCACCGCTGGACTTTTGCGTGCACACTATAGATGAATAACATGTGAAGCAGCGCAGCTGCGGCAAGGGCTTCGGATGCACACCATCACCTCCCCCAGTGAAATTGACGGCCGATACGCCTGGACGCGGCTCATTTTGTCGGTGCTGATCGGCACCGTGGGCAGCGTCGGCATGTGGTCGGTCGTGGTGGTGCTTCCGGAAGTGCAGGCTGAATTCGGCGTCGATCGCGGCTCGGCCTCCCTGCCCTACACCATGACAATGATCGGCTTTGCGCTTGGCAATGTGGTGCTGGGCCGGATGGTGGATCGCTCCGGCATCGTGGTACCGCTTCTGGTGGCTGCCGCAGCGCTTTTCGTTGGCTACGTCGTCGCCTCGATGGTGACGTCGATCTGGCTGTTCGGGCTGATGCAGGGCCTCGTGGGTTTCGGGGCCGCAGCAACCTTCGGGCCTCTGATCGCCGATTTGTCGCATTGGTTCAACAAAAGGCGTGGCGTTGCAGTCGCGGCAGCGGCAAGCGGAAACTATTTTGGCGGTGCAATCTGGCCGATCCTCATGCAGATGATGATGAGCGGCGAAGGCTGGCGCTACACCTATGCGGTAATCTCGATCGCCTGCCTCGTCGGCATGGTTCCGCTGGCCTTGATGCTGCGTCGCAGAGCGCCTTATGTCAGTGCTCCTGCCGGTACATCCGCAGCTGTTCCGTCAAAAAGCATCGATCTGTCGCCAAGAGCGCTGCAGCTTTTGCTTGCGGTTGCAGGCGTTGGTTGCTGCATGGCCATGGCGATGCCGCAAGTGCACATTGTCGCCTATTGCGTTGATCTCGGCTTTGGCGTTGCGCGGGGAACCGAGATGCTGTCGCTGATGCTGATTGGCGGCGTGGTCAGCCGCCTCGCTTCCGGCGTCCTCGCCGACTATATTGGCGGCGTGAAGACCTTGCTGATCGGATCGGTGCTGCAGTGCCTTGCGCTGCTGGCCTATATCCCGTTCGACGGGCTGGCTTCGCTTTACATCGTGTCGCTGATCTTCGGCCTGTCGCAGGGCGGCATTGTTCCGGCTTATGCGATCATCGTGCGCGAATATCTGCCGGCACATGAGGCAGGCCAGCGCGTTGGCCTCGTCATTCTCGCGACAATCGTCGGCATGGCCGTCGGCGGCTGGATGTCGGGCTGGATCTACGATCTTACCGGCTCCTACGCCAAGGCGTTCCTCAATGGCATCGCCTGGAACGTTCTCAACATCCTGATCATGATCCTGATCCTGTGGCGTACGCGCATGCCGCGCGCGCTGACAGCCTGATCTCTTTGCAGAAGAAGAATACCGGAAATTTCGATGACGAACCCATTTGCCATTGCAGTTGCCCCCAACGGAGCGCGGTGTACGAAGGCTGACCACCCTCGCCTGCCAATGACGGCAGATGAGATTGCGCGCGATGCGGCGGAAGCGCTGGACGCGGGCGCGGCGATGATCCACCTCCACGTGCGCGACGAAAACGGTGCGCATACGCTGGACGCAGATCTCTATCGTGAGGCGGTGGCGGCTGTGAAAACGGCGGTTGGCGACAAGCTGGTGATCCAGATCACCACCGAGGCGGTCGGCCGCTATACACCGCAAGAGCAGATCGCGTTGGTCGATGTCTTGATGCCAGAATCGGTGTCGATCGCCCTGCGCGAAATTCTTCCCGAAGGCGAAGATGAGCGAGAGGCTGCGGCTCTGTTTGTGCGCATGGAGAAGGCTGGCACGCTCTATCAGATCATCATCTACGAGGCAGGCGAGCTTGAGCGCCTTGATGCGCTGGCCAAGCGCGGCTTGTTGCCGGATGGACCGCTGGCGGTTCTGGCTGTTGCCGGGCGCTACACCGAACAGGGCGCGACGCCCGAAGAGCTCGACACTTACATTGCCGCGAACATTTCACGCCATCAGTGGATGATGTGCGCCTTCGGCCCGCAGGAGACGCAGTTCATGGAACGCGCTTCACATGCGGGCGGCAATGCGCGCGTTGGCTTTGAAAACAATCTGTGGCTGCCGGACGGCACGGATGCGCCATCGAATGCGGCGATTGTTGCCGCGACGGCAACGGCGTGCGCCGCCTCCGGGCGACGCCTCGCAACGGCGGATGATCTGCGCAATGGCTGGCGTTCGCCAGCCTGAGCGATCGATCAGAAGGCGCGGAAGGTCAGCGTCGTCAGCGAGCGGACAATGCCCGGCACGTTGGCGACGTTGTCATTGATGAACTTGCCGATATCGACGCCGTCCTCGATGTAGATCTTCATCAGGAGATCAAAGTCACCGCTGGTCGAATAAAGCTCCGACGCGACCTCGCGCTTGAACAATTCGTCGGCGACCTCGTAGGTCCTGCCCGGCGAAACCTGAAGCTGCACGAAAACCGCTCTCATCAAACCTGCTCCGGTAAAAACTGCTGAACCCTTCTGCCAGACTTGTCCGGCCCCGTCACCCCATCAGCAGCGTGCGCGTCAAAGGATGCTCGGGATCGGCAAGGCCGTCGACGACATTGAAATGATGCCGGTCGGGCTCTTCTACCGTCATTGTCTTTGCACCGAGGCCGGTCCAGACATTGGCAAGAAGTGCATTTTGCCGGATGAACTCGGCGCGTTCGCCAGCGCCGACCCAGCAGCATATTTTCGCGCCCTCAATCGGCGCCAGCAAAACCGGGCTTTCCCGATGCGCTTCTTCGGGATCAAGACGCAGTCCGTTGTTCAGCTTGGTCCGCAGCAGCGGGCGCAGATCATGAACCCCGGAAATCGACACCGTGGTGACGATGCGGCTGCGTGTTTCTTCCTTGAGCGCAGAGTTCGCACACACCATGCGGGTCGCAAGATGCCCGCCGGCCGAATGTCCGGTGAGGTAGATCGGCCCGTTGATCCGCGACGCCGCAACTTCAACTGCCGAGCCGATCTCCTTGACGATGCCTGAGACCTTGATGTCCGGGCACAGCGTGTAGGACGGCATGGCCACGGCGTAACCGTGTGCCATTGGCCCTGCGGCAAGGTGCGAGAGGAAATCGCGGTCGAGCCTGAGCCAGAAGCCACCATGGATGAAGACCACCAGCCCTTTTGCATCGACTTGCGGCATGAAGAGATCGAACAGATTGCGTGAGCGGGTGCCATAGCGCTGGCCCAGCATCGCGCGGCCTTCCTCATCCATTCGCGTGCGAAACGGCTCTGCCAGGTCAGACCAGCGCTGCGGCCACTCATCCCCGCGAGGAATGTTGGGACCGTTTGCGTAGGCGTCATCCCAATCGTCAATGCCGTGAAAGATCATCGCGCAACAGCTCCCCTTTGCTTGCCAAAACCAATCGCGCAGACACGCGGCGAATGTCCAGACGGAAATGTTTCAACCTTGAAGTTTTATGCTTGAAGGACAGCAAAATCGGTGTCACTCTCCCTGAAAACATAATAATGGGGACTGTGGAGGATGAAGGTTGCCGTGCTTGGCGGCGGGCCTGCTGGCCTGTATTTCGCCATTTCGATGAAGCTGCGAGATGGGGCGCACGAAGTCGTAGTCTTCGAGCGCAACCGCCCGGATGACACCTTCGGATGGGGCGTCGTTCTATCTGACGAGACGCTGGATAACCTTGCGGTCAACGACGCCAAGAGCGCCGCGTCCATTCGCGAACACTTTGCCTATTGGGATGACATCGCGGTGGTGCACAGGGGCGTGCGAACCGTCTCGACCGGCCATGGCTTTTGCGGCATCGGCCGCATGCGCCTCCTGATCCTGCTGCAAGAACGCGCCAGGGAGCTTGGCGTTGACCTGCGTTTCCAGACCGAAATCGACGACCACGAAAAGCTGATGGCCGAGTACGATCTCGTCATCGCGGCGGACGGGTTGAACTCGAAAACGCGCACGGCCTTTGCCGAGCATTTCCTGCCCGACGTCGACACCCGAAAGTGCAAGTTCGTCTGGCTTGGCACGCGCCAAAAATTCGACGACGCCTTCACCTTCATCTTTGAGAAGACCGAGCATGGCTGGGTCTGGGCCCATGCCTACCAGTTCGACCCGGAGACAGCGACGTTCATCGTCGAGTGCACGCAAGAGACCTGGGACAAGTTCGGCTTCGGCGACATGTCGAAGGAAGAATCCATCGCGACCTGCGAGGCGATCTTCAAGGACCATCTGAGCGGCCATGCGTTGATCTCCAACGCCAACCACGTGCGCGGCTCGGCCTGGATCAATTTCCCACGCGTCCTGTGCGAGCGCTGGTCCTACAAGAACCTTGCGCTGATGGGCGATGCGGCAGCAACCGCGCATTTCTCGATTGGCTCGGGCACGAAGCTCGCGCTCGAATCCGCCATCGCGCTTGCCGATTATCTCCATTCGGAACCGACGCTTGAGGCGGCCTTCGCCAAGTACGAAGAAGCGCGGCGGCTGGAAGTTCTGCGCCTGCAATCGGCGGCACGCAATTCGATGGAATGGTTCGAAGAGGTTGAGCGTTATCTCGATCTCGACCCGGTGCAGTTCAACTATTCGCTTCTGACCCGCTCGCAGCGCATCAGCCACGAAAACCTGCGTTTGCGCGATGGCAACTGGCTCGGCGGCGCGGAAAAGTGGTATCAGGAACAGGCGGGAGCTAAGGCTCAGCGCGCGCCAATGTTTGCGCCGTTCAAGCTGCGCGGCCTCGAACTGCCCAACCGCGTCGTCGTCTCGCCGATGGCGCAATATCGTGCCGTCGATGGCACGCCGACCGACTGGCACTTTGTCCATTATGCCGAGCGCGCCAAGGGTGGTGCAGGGCTCGTCACGATCGAGATGACCTGCGTGTCGCCGGAAGGGCGGATCACGCCCGGCTGCCCCGGTTTTTACAAGCCGGAACATGAAGCGGCGTGGAAGCGCATTGTCGATTTCGTCCATGCAGAGACACCGGCAAAGATGTCGGCGCAGATCGGCCATGCGGGAGCCAAGGGCTCGACGCAGATTGGCTGGGAAGATGCCGACGCGCCGCTGAAGGAAGGCAACTGGCCGCTTCTGTCGGCGTCAGAAACGCCGTGGCAAGACGGCAACCAGACGCCGAAGGCGATGACCCGCGCTGACATGGACATGGTGCGCGACCAGTTTGTGGCGTCAGCTGTCATGGCGGAACGCTGCGGCTTCGACATGATCGAACTGCACATGGCGCACGGCTATCTGCTATCGTCGTTCATTTCGCCGCTGACGAATTTGCGCAGGGACGAGTATGGCGGCTCGCTCGAAAACCGCATGCGTTTTCCGCTTGAAGTGTTTCATGCCGTTCGCGCCGTCTGGCCGCAAAACAAACCGGTCTCGGTGCGTATTTCGGCCAATGACTGGGTCGGCGATGAGGGTGTAACGCCTGCCGAGGCCGTCGAGATTGCGCGCATGCTGCAGGCCGCTGGCGTCGACATTTGCGACGTCTCGGCGGGCCAGACTTCGACGCGGGCAAGGCCGGTCTATGGCCGCATGTTCCAGACGCCGTTTTCGGATCGCATTCGCAACGAGACCGGCATGGCGACGATGGCCGTCGGCAACATCTATGAGCCCGACCACGTCAATTCGATCCTGATGGCAGGGCGCGCCGACCTCGTCTGCCTCGCCCGCCCGCATCTCGCAGATCCCTATTGGACGCTGCACGCGGCGGCGAAGCTTGGTGACAAGCGTGTCGTCTGGCCGAACCCCTACCACCCTGGCCGCGACCAGCTTTATCGCTTGGCAGAGCGTGGGCCGGAACAGATGACGGGGAAGGTGTGATGGGTCTGAAGCGTTGGTGCCGCCCCTCATCTCCCTGCCGGGGACTTCTCCCCGTAAACGGAGAGAAGAGACAGGTGGCATCGTCGATGGCAGCCTTCCTCGCCCCGCTTACGGGGAGAGGATGCCGGCAGGCAGGTGAGGGGCAGCAGCGCCCAGCCTTGGAGATTTCTGTATGACCCAATTCAAACATGCATTGGTGACCGGTGGGGGGACCGGGATTGGGCAGGCGATTGCGGGAAGCCTGGCGGCCGCGGGTCTGGAGGTGACCATTTGCGGTCGCAACATCGAGCCGCTGGAGAAGGTGGCCGCTGGCAATCCGCGCATTCATGCCATGACCGCAGACGTCACCGACGAAGCTTCCGTCGAAGCGCTTTATGAGAGCGCGCAGGCTGCGCGGGGGAATTTTGACGTTGTCATTGCCAATGCCGGCATCGCGCTGAGCGCGCCGGTGGGCAAGACCTCGCTCGACATGTGGAGCCAGACGCTGGCCGTGAATCTGACGGGCGCCTTCTTGAGCGTCCGTCCCGCGATGGACACGATGAAAACGGCAGGAGGGGGCCGGATCGTGTTCATCGCCTCCATCGCAGGGCTGAAGGGCGCGCCGTATATTTCAGCCTATGCCGCCTCCAAGCATGGTGTCGTCGGGCTGATGCGCTCGATGGCGGCGGAACTGGCGCAGACCCCGATTACCGTGAACGCAGTCTGCCCCGGCTATGTCGAGACGCCGATGCTGGAGCGCACTGTCGCCAACATCGTTGGCAAGACCGGCCGCGACGAACAGGCCGCGCGCGACGCCATCGCCAGGGGCAATCCTCAAGGCCGGATCATCGAGCCGCAGGAGGTTGCGGACGCCGTGATGTGGCTGTGTTCGGAGGGAGCGCGTTCCGTCACCGGCCAGACCATTGCAATCACAGGAGGCGAGATGTGATGGACGCCGCCATCGCCGATCCGGCCCATCGCGAACGTTTGCGCCTGTGGATCCGGCTGCTGCGCGTTGCGCGGATCGTTGAGGGTGAGCTTCGCGAGCGGCTGAAGCGCGAGTTCCACTCGACGCTACCACGCTTTGACGTGATGTCGGCCCTCTACCGCGAACGCGACGGCATGCTGATGAGCGACCTGTCGCGGTTTCTGCTGGTTTCGAACGGCAATGTTACCGGGATCGTTGACCGGCTGGTTGCAGAGGGTCTCGTCTCAAGATCCAACCGCGAGGGAGATCGACGCACCTCGATCGCGCGCCTGACCAGGGCGGGAGAAGAGCGCTTTGCCTTGATGGCCGAAGCCCATCGCAGCTGGGTTGAAGAACTTCTGCACGACATCAGCGAAGAGGATGCCCGCGTGCTGTCCTCGATGCTGAAGGCGTTTCGCAGCAATTGGGAGAGTGAACATTGACGAAGATGGCTGAACTTGCGCCGAAGAACTTCCTCTGGAAGGTCGAGGACCGCGTGGCAAGTGTGATGCTGGACCGGCCCGAGCGCAAGAACCCGCTGACCTTCGACAGCTATGCCGAGCTGCGCGACACCTTTCGCGCACTGGTCTATGCGGAAGATGTCGATGTCGTCGTCTTCCTGCCCAATGGCGGCAATTTCTGCTCCGGCGGCGATGTGCACGACATTATCGGCCCGCTGGTCAAGATGGACATGAAGGAGCTCTTGGCCTTCACGCGCATGACCGGTGACTTCGTCAAGGCGATGATCGGCTGCGGCAAACCGATCATTTCGGCGGTTGATGGCGTCGCGGTCGGGGCTGGGGCCATAATTGCGATGGCGTCCGATCTGCGCCTTGCGACACCCGAAGCCAAGACCGGATTTTTGTTCACGCGCGTCGGCCTTGCCGGTTGCGACATGGGCGCTTGCGCCATGCTGCCGCGTATCATCGGACAGGGCCGCGCGGCGGAGCTGCTCTACACCGGTCGCACCATGAGCGCCGCCGAGGGCGAGCGCTGGGGGTTTTATAATCGGCTTGTCGAGGCAGGTGAGCTTGAAGCGGAGGCGATGAAGCTCGCCCGGCAGATTGCGGCGGGCCCGACCTTCGCGCACAGCATCACCAAGACCCAACTCAACCAGGAATGGTCGATGGGGCTGGAGCAGGCGATCGAGGCTGAAGCGCAGGCGCAGGCGATCTGCATGCAGACCCGCGACTTCGAACGCGCCTACCACGCGTTTGTGGCCAAGGAACGTCCGGTCTTCGAGGGGAACTGAGATGCGCGCGCGGATGGGGATCGGAAGAGAGATGCATCAGGCAGCCCCCTCCGGCAGGGACGAGGCCGCCCGCTCCGTAGGAATTGCAGGTGCGAGCCAAGCCGCCCCCTCCGTCGCTTCGCGCCACCTCCCCCGTGAACGGGGGAGGATCCGTGGAGATGGCGTGCCTGATGAATTAGGCAGCGAACTTCTTGAAAGCCGCGGCCTTGGTTCCTCCCCTGCACAGCGGGGGAGGTGCCGCGGAGCGGCGGAGGGGGCGGGTGGCACGGCGTTGAAGCGGCGCCCACTCGACAACGCCCCCCTCTGTGCTGCCGCCCATCTCCTCCGGGAGCGGGGAACGATCAACGGAAAGGCCGAACCGGTAATATCAAGCGTGAGGGGTGCCGAGCTTTACCGTGCTGGATTCTTCTCAGCGAATTTTGACGGCAAGTGCTCGGGCGCCCCCTCCGTCGCTTCGCGACACCTCCCCCGTGAACGGGGGAGGATCGGTGGAAATGTAGTGCGCAAACCTGGATCCTCCCCTGCGCAGCGGGGGAGGTGCCGCGGAGCGGCGGAGGGGGCGGACTTAGCTCTGCGCAAACTCATTCAAGCCCCCCTCTGGGCTGCCGCCCATCTCCCCCTCAAGGGGGGAGAGGAGGTGGCATCTTGGGTTTCGCCGATTTGTTACGTCGCAAGCTGCGCGGATCGTCAGCCACTGCTGATCTCCCCCCTTGAGGGGGAGAGGGCCGGGAGGCCAGAGGGGGGCGCTTCCGCGACCTCGCGCAGGAGAATTCACCATGGCTGATCGTTCGTTTCTCTCCTGGCCGTTCTTCGACGATCACCATCGCGCGCATGCGCAAAAGCTTGAGGCTTGGTGCGAGGCTCATCTGCCGGTAGATCATGGCGACGTTGACGCTGCCTGCCGAAAACTCGTGGCTTCCCTTGGCGAGGCGGGTTTGTTGCTGCCGACGGCGATTGATCCGGCTGATCCGAAGCCGCTCGACGTGCGCACTCTGTGCCTGTCGCGCGAGACTTTGGCGCGGCATGATGGGCTGGCGGATTTTGCCTTTGCGATGCAGGGGCTGGGCACTGGCGCGATCAGTCTGTTTGGCTCGCCCGAGCAGAAGCAGTGGCTGGAGAAGACCCGCACTGGCAAGGCGATTTCGGCCTTTGTGCTGACCGAGCCGCGTTCGGGTTCGGACCTTGCCAATATGGAAATGACGGCAACGCGTGATGGCGGCGATTATGTGCTGTCGGGCGAAAAGACCTGGATTTCAAACGGCGGCATTGCCGACCTTTATTGCGTCTTTGCCCGCACCGGCGAAGCGCCTGGGGCGAAGGGGCTGTCAGCGTTTCTGGTACCGGCGGATACGCCGGGGATGATCATTGCCGAGCGACTGGAGACGATTGCGCCGCATCCTTTGGCGCGCCTCGTGTTCGATGATCTGCGCCTGCCCGCCTCCGCCATGATCGGCAAGCCGGGTGACGGGTTCAAGATTGCGATGTCGGTGCTGGATGTCTTCCGCTCGACGGTAGGCGCGGCTGCGCTTGGCTTTGCGCGGCGGGCGCTCGATGAAACGCTGTCGCGCGTCGCCAATCGACAGCTCTTCGGTGCGCCTCTGTTTGATCTGCAGATGGTGCAGGGCAACGTCGCCGAGATGGCACTCGACGTCGATGCTTCGGCGCTACTCGTCTATCGCGCCGCCTGGACCAAGGATTCCGGCGCGCCGCGTGTGACACGCGAGGCCGCAATGGCCAAACTTCACGCCACCGATCGCGCCCAAAGCGTCATCGACAAGGCGGTTCAATTGCATGGCGGCGACGGTGTGAGAAAGGGGCACATCGTCGAGAGCCTTTATCGCGAAATCCGGGCACTCCGCATCTATGAGGGCGCATCAGACGTCCAGAAGGTGGTGATCGCCCGGCAGACAATGGGAGCCTGACGACATGAGCCAGTTCGGCAGCCAATGCGGCTGCATTTTTGAAGAAGGTTGGCGGTTAGCGGGGACGGTTGGGCGCAAAGGCACCCCCACCCCTTACCCCTCCCCACAAGAGGGAAGGGAAAATGGAGAGGCCCTGCTAAGCATTGATAGGCGGGGGGCGTTGGGGCGGAGATGGGCGGAGGGCACGGTGCGTGGCAGTCCCCCCACCTCTTACCCCTCCCCACAGGCGGGAGGGGAATTTGGAAGAGTAACTGCTCTAGGAAGACGCCACGAAGCGTCGCGGCATCTCAGAATCCCCGTCCCCCTTGTGGGGAGGGGCACGGGGTGGGGGTTGCCTGGCGCGGGCGTCTCCGGCGGAGAGCCGGGGTTGCATTACGCGAACGTCTCAGTCGGAGGGCTCGCGTGATGCTGGGGCCTTCTGCGCATGTGGATACGTTTAGCCGGGACAATCTTCCGCCGTTCGATCAGTGGCCGGACTTGCCACAGGTGGGGTTTGAGTATCCGGATTACATCAATTGCGGCGTCGAGCTGACCGATCGGTTGGTGGAAAAGGGTTTTGGCGATCGCACGGCGTTGATCGGCAATGGGCGGCGGCGGACGTACAAGGAACTCGCCGACTGGACCAATCGGCTGGCGCGGGCGCTGGTTGAAAATTACGGCGTCACGCCGGGAAACCGCGTCCTGATCCGCTCGCCCAACAATCCGGCCATGGTCGCGTGTTGGCTCGCCGCGACGAAGGCGGGGGCGGTTGTCGTCAACACGATGCCGATGTTGCGGGCGGGTGAATTGACCAAGATCGTCGACAAGGCGGAAATCTCGCTGGCGCTGTGCGACACGCGTATCAAGGACGAGTTGATCGCATGCGCCAAGGACAGCCGCTTCCTCAAGCAAGTGATCGGCTTTGACGGCACGGCCAATCACGATGCCGAGCTCGATCGTGTCGCGCTCGACAAGCCGGTGACGTTTGAGGCGGTGAAGACCGGACGCGATGATGTCTGCCTGCTGGGCTTCACCTCGGGTACGACCGGCATTCCCAAAGCGACGATGCACTTTCATCGCGATGTGCTGATCATTGCCGATGGCTATGCCAAGGAAGTGCTGAACGTCACGCCGGATGACGTGTTTGTCGGCTCACCGCCGCTGGCTTTTACCTTCGGCCTTGGTGGTCTGGCCGTGTTCCCGCTGCGCTTTGGGGCGGCGGCGACTTTGCTCGAAAGCGCGACGCCGCCGAACATGATCGAGATCATCGAAAAATATCGCGCGACGATCTCGTTTACCGCGCCCACCGCCTATCGCGCGATGATGAAGGCGATGGATGAAGGTGCGGATTTGTCGTCGCTGCGCATCGCGGTGTCGGCGGGCGAGACGCTGCCCGCGCCAGTCTATGAGGAATGGACGCGCAAGACTGGCAAGCCGATCCTTGATGGGATCGGGGCGACGGAGATGCTCCATATCTTCATCACCAATCGGCTGGATGATCGCGCGCCGGGTTCTACCGGCAAGGCGGTGAGCGGCTACGAAGCAAAAATCGTTGATGAGGACATGAACGAATTGCCGCGGGGCGAGGTTGGACGGCTGGCCGTGCGGGGGCCGACGGGCTGCCGTTATCTCGACGACGATCGCCAGAAGGACTATGTGCGCGACGGCTGGAACCTGACGGGCGATTCCTTCACCCACGATACGGACGGGCATTTTCACTTTGCCGCGCGATCCGACGACATGATCCTGTCGGCTGGCTACAACATTGCCGGACCTGAGGTCGAAGCTGCGCTGCTGTCGCATGAGCTCGTCGCAGAATGCGCCGTCATCGGTGCTCCAGATGAGGAGCGCGGACAGATTGTCGAGGCTTACATCGTGCTTGCGAACGGGGCTGATGGCGATGAGGAAACCATTCGCCTCCTGCAAGCGCATGTGAAGGCGATGATCGCACCGTACAAATATCCGCGCTCGGTGCGCTTCGTCGAGACGCTGCCAAAAACACAAACCGGAAAGATCCAGCGCTTCCGCCTTCGGGACGCAGCGTCAAGTTGAGGCTGGACAAGGGGAACATGGCTGCATACAGCCCAACAAAAATACCGCCGCATACTGGCAATGCAGCCAATTTTTGATCATCGTGTGGGACCCAGAGGGTGCCAGAACAACGGGAGTTGAGGAATGAAGAAATTTCTAGCCGCAAGCGTTGCCGCGCTTGCCATCAGCGTCGCCGGGGTGGCCGCCGCTGATCCGATCAAGGTTGGCGTCATCACCACGCTTTCGGGCGGCGGCGCAGGTCTTGGCGTTGATGCACGCGACGGCTTCCTGCTGGCGCTGAAGAACGCCGGCGATGCAGCCAAGGACATCGAAGTTGTGGTCGAAGACGATGGCCAGAAGCCGGAACTCGCCGTCCAGATCGCCGACAAGATGATCCAGTCGGATCAGGTCGACATTCTCACCGGCATCATCTGGTCGAACCTTGCCATGGCCGTCGTGCCGAGCGCGGTTGCGCAGGACAAGTTCTACCTTTCGGTCAATGCAGGCCCCTCGCCGCTTGCCGGCTCGCAGTGCCATGCCAACTATTTCAACGTCGCCTACCAGAACGACAATTTCCATGAAGCGATGGGCCAGTACGCCAACGAGACGTACAAGAAGACCGTCATCATGGCGCCGAACTACCCGGCGGGCACCGACTCGTTGACCGGCTTCAAGCGCTACTACAAGCAGGAACTTGCTGGCGAGATCTACACGCAGGTCGGCCAGACCGACTACGCAGCCGAGATCGCGCAGATCCGCGCATCGGGTGCGGACTCGCTGTTCATCTTCCTGCCGGGCGGCATGGGCATCTCGTTCATGAAGCAGTACGCGCAGTCGGGCGTTGAAATTCCGGTCATCGGACCTGGCTTCTCGTTCTCACAGGACGTTCTGCCGGCGATCGGCGATGCAGCGCTTGGCGTGAAGAACTCGGCTTCGTGGTCGCAGGACGTCGACAATGAAGCGTCGAAGAAGTTCGTCGAAACCTTCCAGGCTGAGTATGGCCGTCTGCCGTCGATCTATGCCGCACAGGCATACGACACCGGTAGCCTGATCGTTTCGGCTGCTGGCAAGGCAAGCGTCAAGGACGCCGACGCGTTCCGCACCGCGCTGAAGGCTGCCGAGTTCGAGTCGGTTCGTGGCAAGTTCTCGTTCAACACCAACAACCACCCGATCCAGGACATCTATGTCCGCGAAGTGATCAAGGATGGTGACGTGCTGACCAACAAGATCATCGCCACCGCCTTCACCGACCACGGCGATGCCTATGCAGAGCAGTGCGCGCTGAAGTAGGCGAAAGCTTACGAGCGCTTCTTCTCCCCGCTGGCGGGGAGAAGGTCCCGGCAGGGGGATGAGGGGCTGATGCCCACTTCGCCAAGAAGTGGATGCGTTGACGCTGCCCCTCACCCGACCCTTCGGGCCATCCTCTCCCGTAAACGGGGCGAGGGACCATCGGCTACGGCAATCTTTTCACGGCGAACGCTCGAGCTTCACCTTGCAAACCGCGCTCTTCATTGAACAGCTTCTGAACGGGCTTCAGCTCGGGGTTATGCTGTTTCTCATGGCCGCAGGGTTGACGCTGATTTTTGGTGTCATGGGCCTGATCAATCTGGCCCACGGCTCGCTCTATATGGTCGGGGCATTCGCGTGCGCGACCGTCGCAGCCTATACCGGCTCGTTCTGGCTCGGCTTGATTGCAAGCCTTGCAGCCGCCGCAGCCGCCGGCGCAATCATCGAAATTCTGGTAATCAGGCGGCTCTACGAGCGCGATCACCTTGATCAGGTGCTGGCGACCTTTGCGCTGATCCTCGTCTTTTCTGAAGGCACGCGCTGGCTGTTTGGCTCGTTCCCGCTCTATCTCGACATTCCACCGCTCTTGCAGGGCACCGTCCCGCTGCCGGGCGGCTCGCGCTACCAGCTCTATCGCCTTGCCATCATCGGTGTGGGCGTTGCGGTCGCGGTTGGGCTTTTCCTTCTGATCACCCGCACGCGGCTTGGCATGCGCATTCGCGCCGGTGAATCCGACCGCGAGATGATCGGGGCGCTCGGCGTCGATATCCGCACGCTCTACACCATCGTTTTTGCGCTGGGTGCTGCGCTCGCAGGTCTTGCCGGGGCGATGGTTGGTGCGCTGCAATCGGTGCAGGTTGGCATGGGTGAACCGGCGCTGATACTCGCCTTCGTCGTGATCGTCATTGGCGGTATTGGCTCTATCAGGGGCGCGCTGGTTGGCGCTGTCATCGTCGGCGTCGTCGACACGATGGGCCGTTTCTTGTTGCCGCAAATCTTTGGGCTGTTCATGAATGCCTCGCAGGCCGGCATTGTCGGCGGCGCGCTGGCTTCCATGCTGATCTATATCGTGATGGCCGTGGTGCTGGCGGTTCGCCCGCAGGGCCTCTTCCCGGCTGCGAAAGGGTAAGATGATGAACCTTTCGCGCGAAAACTGGGTTTCCCTTCTCCTCCTCGCCCTTCTGCTTGCGCTGCCTTATGCGGCGATAAAGTTCGGCAATCCGTTCTATGTGACGCTTGCCACCCGCATGGCGATCCTTGGCCTTGCCGCCGTTGGCCTCAACATTGCGCTTGGCCTTGGCGGGCTGGTCTCATTTGGCCATGCCGCGTTCTTTGGCATTGGCGGCTATGTCGCCGGTATTCTGGCAAGTCACGCCATGTCGATGCAGCCGCTGAATTTTGGCCTGTTCACGCTGCCGGGATCGAACCAGATGCCGACGATCTGGCTGTTTGCGATGCTGGTTGGTGGCCTGTTGGCGGCGGCGATCGGCACGATCTCGCTGCGCACATCCGGCGTCTATTTCATCATGATCACGCTCGCCTTCGCGCAGATGACCTTCTACTTCGCGATCTCGTGGCCCGCTTATGGCGGCGAGGACGGGCTGTCGATCCTGATGCGCAACCAGTTCCCCGGCTTCAACACGATGGTGCCGCTGAATTTCTTCCTGATCTGCTACGGCGTTCTCGTTGCCGCGCTGATCCTGTTTGCGCTGATCAAGAATTCGCGCTTCGGTGCTGCGCTTCAAGCGGCGCGCCAGAACGAGGTGCGTGTGGCGTCGGTCGGTATCGCGCCGTTCCGCATTCGGCTCGTGGCCTTCGTTCTTTCGGGCATGATCGTTGCGCTTGCCGGTGCGCTCTATGCCGATCTCAACCGCTTCGTCAGCCCGTCAATGCTGTCCTGGCACATGTCCGGCGAATTCATCGTGCTGATCATCCTTGGCGGTGTCGGGCGTCTTGCCGGACCCGTTGCCGGTGCGATGCTGTTCGTGATGTTCGAGTTCCTGCTCGGCGGGCTCACCGAGCGCTGGCAGTTCTTCCTTGGGCTCGTGCTCCTTGGCGTCGTTCTCTTCGCACGCGGTGGCCTTGTCGGACTTCTGGCTGGGAGGCAGCGCCATGGTTGAGGCCATTCTCGACATCAAGGATTTGCGCAAATCCTTCGGCGCGCTGAAGGCAACCGATGGCGTGACGCTCGACCTTCGTCCCGGTGAAATCCACGCGCTGATCGGGCCGAACGGGGCTGGAAAGTCGACGCTGATCCACCAGATCGCCGGCACGCTGAAGCCGGATACCGGTGACATCCATTTCCTCGGCGAGCGCGTGAACCATCTTGGCGTTGCCGAACGTGCGCGAAAGGGGCTTGGCCGCTCGTTTCAGGTCTCATCGCTCGCGCCGGAATTTTCGGCCCTGCGCAATGTGATGCTGGCGGTGCAGTCAAAGCAGGGTTCCAGCTTCCGCTTCTTCAAGCCGGTGATGCACGACAAGAGCCTGACAGAACCTGCCATGGCAGCGCTCGAACGCGTAGGCCTGAAAGACCGCGCCAATGTTCCCGCCGCAGAATTATCGCATGGCGAGCGCCGTCAGCTCGAAATCGCCATCGCGCTGGCGCTCGATTCCAAGGCGTTTCTGCTCGATGAACCAATGGCCGGTATGGGCCCGGAAGGCTCGCGCCAGCTGACCGCCTTTTTGGATGGCTTGCGACAGGAAGCGCCGATCCTGCTCGTCGAGCACGACATGGACGCCGTGTTTGCACTGGCCGACCGGATCTCGGTGCTGGTTTACGGCCGCATCATTGCCTCGGGCAGCGTCGACGACATCCGCAACGACCCGGAAGTGCGCCGTGCGTATCTGGGAGACCCGGCATGATGGCTGGGCAGCGTGAAATCTTGAGCGGGGGTTACCCCCACCCCTCACCCCTCCCCACAAGGGGGAGGGGAAACTTTGAGGTTGCGTTTCGCTTATCGAGGCGTGGTGGCTGGCTGAGCTTCACAGAATACCCCTCCCCCTTGTGGGGAGGGGTACGGGGTGGGGGTGTTGCCGTGCGCGAAGTGAACCGGACTGAGGCCCGCCATGCTGCTTGAATTAAAAGGTCTCGAAACCTTCTATGGGGCGAGCCAGGCTTTGTTTGGGGTGGAGCTGGACGTTGCCGAGGGTGAGGTTGTGGCGCTGATGGGCCGCAACGGGATGGGCAAGACGACGACGATCCGCTCGATCATGGCGCTGACACCGGCTAAGAGCGGCAGCGTGCGCTTTGGCGGCAAAGAGATCCGCACCATGGCCCCGTACAAGATCGCTCGGCTGGGACTGGGCCTGGTTCCGGAAGGGCGTCGATGCTTTTCGAACCTGACCGTTGCAGAAAATCTGATCGCCGCCGCGCGGCCGGGGCGCTGGAACATCGCCGAGATCAATCGCCTGTTTCCGCGCCTTGCCGAGCGCCGCGACCAGATGGCGAAGACACTGTCGGGCGGCGAGCAGCAAATGCTGGCGATCGGGCGCGCGCTGATGACCAATCCGAGCCTTCTGATCCTCGATGAAGCGACGGAAGGGCTGGCACCTGTGATCCGCAACGACATCTGGGCGGTCATCCGAACATTGAAGGCAGAAGGCCAGTCGATCCTGATCGTCGACAAGACGCTGTCGGAGCTTTTGCCCTGCGCCGACCGCTGCTTCGTTCTCGAAAAGGGCGCAACCGTCTGGCGCGGCAAGCCAGAACAACTCACCCCTGAAATTCAGGATCGTTATCTCGGCGTATGACGCCTTTTGGAGGAGCAGGCGAGCCCTGCTTGTCGGAGGAGAAACCATGACTGAATGCCCGCACCAGATACTGCATCCGGCCAACTGGAAAAAGGCATCGGGCTATGCCAACGGGATCCTTGCTGAAGGCAAGACCGTCTGGATCGGCGGACAGATCGGCTGGGATGGACAGCAAGTGTTCGAGGAAAAGGAACTTCCGGGCCAAATCCGGCAAGCCTTGCAGAACATCATCGACATCCTGAGCGAAGCCGAAGGCCGTCCCGAACATATCGTCCGTCTGACCTGGTACGTCACCGACAAGAGCGACTATCTCGCCAATCTCAAGGGGGTGGGTGAAGCCTACCGCGCTGTCATGGGCAAACACTTCCCCGCCATGACCATGGTGCAGGTTGCAGATCTGATCGAGGACGAGGCGAAGGTCGAGATCGAGGCGACAGCGGTTATCCCGGCGTGATCCTTTAACCAAGAAAGCCGTCGACTCATCGCGACCCAGCGCCTATCTCAAGGCTCAGCCGCTACCAAGGCCAGGCAAAAGAGGCGCTCAACGCATGAAACTCGACATCAAAACCGACTTCACCCAGCTGCCCCGGGCAGAGAGCTTCTTGCGCGCGGACAAGGTTCCGGCTGACGCTGCTGCCGCCCTGGGCGTCATTGCCCTTGCCCATGACGAGCGGCAATTGCGGCGCAAGGTGCTGCAGACGACTGACGGCCAAAAGATCCTGGTGGATCTGCTCGAGGCAGTTGAACTGCGCTCCGGTGACCGGCTGGTGCTTGAGGATCGCAGGACGGTCGAAATTGCTGATGCGGACGAGGAACTGCTTGAAATAAGCGGGCGTGATCTTCCGCATCTTCTTGCGCTTTCCTGGGCGCTTGGCAGCCAGCAGGTCGCCATGGATGCCAGCGCAGAACGCATCCTGATCCTGCGCAATGGAGAGATCGGAGAGAAGCTGCGTCACCTTGGAGCGCAGCTGATCGAGGTCTCGGGATCGTTTCACCCGCTGCCGGCGACACAAGCCAGACAGGGCCATATGGCGGCACATCATCACGATCATGCCCACCATCACGATCATGGACCGAATTGCGGATGCGGCCATCATCACTGAGGCAGTGCAAGCCTCACTTTCCTCGCTGCTGACCCTGCGATAAGCTCGCTCCTTGGCTCTGGGAGGACGAGATGAGCATTACCCGACTTAACGCGCCAGTCAGCGGCAATCTTCCTTTCTACGAGCAACGCATCGATCTCGCCGCCGCCTTTCGCTGGGCCGCGCGAATGAACATGCATGAGGCGGTCGCGAACCATTTCTCGCTTGCCGTCGACGATGCAGGAACAAGGTTGCTGATCAACCCGAACCAGATGCATTTTTCACGCATCAAGGCGAGCGATCTGCTGCTGATCGATGCAAATGATCCTGACACGATGAAGCGCGCCGATGCACCGGACCCGACCGCATGGGGGCTTCATGGCGCGATCCATCGCAACTGCCCGCATGCGCGCTGCGTCATGCACGTTCATTCGGTGCACGCGACTGTCCTCGCCTCGCTTGCCGATTCCAGACTGCTGCCGGTCGATCAGAATTCAGCGATGTTCTTCAACCGTGTCGTCATCGACGAACATTATGGTGGTCTGGCGTTCGAAGATGAGGGCGAACGCTGCTCAAGGCTGCTCAGCGAGCCGAAGGTCAAAGTCATGGTGATGGGCAATCATGGCGTGCTCGTCATAGGCGAGACGGTCGGCGACACGTTCGACCGCCTCTATTATTTCGAACGCGCGTGCGAGACCTACATCAAGGCGCTGTGGACCGGAAAACCCCTGCGCATATTGTCAGACGAGGTTGCCGAGACCGTCGCAAGGCAAAACGACAATTATCCCGTCGACAACGCCCAGCGCCATTTGCAGGAACTGAAGGCGATCCTCGACGAGGAAGGTTCGAATTATCGCAACTGATCGGCTATGCGCCCGCGAGCGAGGCGCGCGGCAGATAATATTCGATCAGCTCTTCCATGTGGGCGTCGCGTGCCTTTGCACTTTCGCCACCCATCACAATCGCAACAATGCGGCGGCCTCCGCGCCCGACGGAGGTGGCGAGATTGAAGCCTGATGCGCGGATGTAGCCCGTCTTCAGGCCATCGACACCGGCGACACGTCCAAGCAGATTGTTGTGCCCGCGAATGACCTTCCCGGCGTAGGAAAACTCACGATTGCCGAAATAGTGATAGTGGTGGGGAAAGCGCTTGCGCAACGACATGGCGAGGATCGCCATATCGTAGGCGGTGGTCCGCTGCCCCTCATCCGGCAGACCGGAGGCGTTGCGAAAGACTGTCGATTGCATGCCAAGCGAGCGTGCCTTGGCGGTCATCATGGCGGCAAAACGATCTTCGCTGCCGCCCAGATGCTCGCCGATCGCAGCCGCCACATCATTGGCCGAGCGGACGGAGAGCGCGAGGATAGCCGTGCGCACGTCGATGCTTTGTCCGGCTTTCAGCCCGATTTTCGACGGCGGCCTTTTTGCTGCATAGGCCGATACCGGGATCTCGTCCTGCGGTCCGATACGTCCCTCATCCATCGCCTCAAACAGCATGTAGAGGGTCATCATCTTCGTCAGCGATGCCGGATAGCGAAGATCGCGGGCATTCTCCTGGAAGAGAACTCTTCCATTATTCGTATCGACGACGATTGCCGCGTATTTTTCCGATGAAAGCGGCGTAACCGCCGATTGCATCACGGATTGCGTCGTACAGGCTGAAAGTGCAACCAGCACGAAGAACAGGGAGAGGATACGCACAGCTGCGATCCTTGCGGCATTGACTGCGACTTCCACCATCCCACCCGTGCTGAATCAAAAAATTCGACGCTCATCATGCCGCAGCTTGTAGTTGTCGACAACCACCGCAATTGTGCGCCGAAGCTGTGTTGGCGCCGTGCATGAAGCCTTCTTGTCGACGGCACGGTTGCAATCGGGTAATTCTCCGCAATCACAAGCAAGGATGGTGGGGATGGATTTTGTTCCGCTGATTGACGCTATCGGGGAGCCAGCCGTGGCTGTGCTTGGCGGAGCTGTGCTCGGATTGGTGTTTGGCATTGCCGCACAGCGCAGTGGCTTCTGCACCAGAGCAGCTGTCATTCACGCAACACGCGACGGCAATCTCCGCTCACTTGCGGTCTGGGCAGCTGGCTTTGCCACTGCAATTTTCCTCGTCCAGCTGGCAATTTTCAGCGGAAATCTATCGACGGTCGAGACCCGCTTCTTCTCGACAGCGCAGAGCCTGTCCGGGGCATTGATTGGCGGCTTGCTGTTTGGCGTCGGCATGGCGCTGGCGCGTGGATGCGTCTCGCGCCTCACAGTTCTCGCTGCCTCCGGAAATATGCGCGCGATCTTCTCACTGATCGTGATGACCTTTGTCGGGTGGGCGACCTATGCCGGTGTGCTCATTCCGGCGCGAGACGCTGTCGCCACGCTCTATTCAACAGCATCGATCGGCAGCAACGAGGTGCTGGCGCAGCTTGGCGCGGGACGTTCTGGCGGTGTCATGATCGGGGCCGTGTTGCTTGCCGCGGCCCTCGGCCTCGCAACTCTCGCCCGGGCCTCCATCGGGCGCGTCATTGGTGGCGCTGCAGTGGGGATCGCGGTCGCGGGGGGCTGGCTCTTTACCTACGAGCTTTCATCACAGGTCTTTGACCCGATCGCGATTGAAAGCCTGTCCTATATCCGCCCCTACGCCTCGACGCTGATGCTGGCGCTCGGTCGTACCGAGACTGTCGGAATGGACCAGGGGCTCTTGATCGGGACGCTCGCCGGTGCAGCGGTCGCGGCGATAGCTTCGCGGGAGTTCAGGATCGCCACATTCGCAGAACCCGGCGTTCCGTCGATCTGGCGCTACGCGATAGGAGCGGCTCTGATGGGATTTGGCGGCATTCTTGCCGTGGGTTGCACCGTTGGCGCAGGCCTGACGGGAGGCTCCGTCCTGGCCGTATCATCGCTCATCGCACTGTGTGCGATGGCGTTTGGCGCGGCGGTGACCGATCGTGTCGTCGACGCCGCGCCAAAAACTGCCAATTAGGCGGAAGGCTGCTTGGTCTTACGCAGATAAGGCAGGACCGTCTCGAACGAGCCGAAGCGCTTGATCGCATCTTCATTGGACACAGCAGCGGTGATGATGACGTCGTCGCCCTGCTTCCAGTTGGCCGGGGTGGCAACCTGGTGCTTCGAGGTCAGCTGGATCGAATCGATCGCGCGCAGGATCTCATCGAAGTTGCGGCCAGTGGTCATCGGGTAGGTGAGGATCAGCTTGATCTTCTTGTCCGGGCCAATGACATAGACCGAACGCACAGTGGCGTTGTCGGCCGGGGTGCGCCCCTCGGACGAGTCGCCCGCGCCTGCCGGAAGCATGTCGTACAGCTTGGCAACCTTGAGATCGCTATCACCGATCAGCGGATAATCGACCGAGAAGCCGGTTGCGACGCGGATATCGTCCTTCCAGCGTGCGTGGTCGGAAACCGGGTCAACCGAAATACCGATCAGCTTGACGTTGCGCTTGCGGAATTCTTCCTCAAGGCCCGCCATCGTACCAAGCTCGGTGGTGCAGACCGGCGTAAAGTTCTTCGGATGAGAGACGAACACGCCCCAGCTATCGCCGAGCCATTCGTGGAAGTTGATCGTGCCTTTAGTGGTCTCTGCGGTAAAATCCGGGGCGGTATCATTAATGCGAAGGCCCATGACGGTTCTCCTTGAAATATCGCGCGAAGTTCGCGTTGTAGAAATATGTGGCGGCAATCATATGACAATGCGAAGGAATATCGAGACATCCCTTCGCATTGTGTCTGTAGTCGCGCAAATATAATCCCGAATGCCCTGCGTATGCAAAATTAATTTGCCCGGCATTCGTCCAGGAGCGTCAGCCGTCCTGTCAGCTGCGCTTCGGCTTTTTAGCGGCCCAGCCTGGTTTTGCAGCCGGAGCCGCCTTGCCTGGCTTCTTCGCCCACGGCTTGCGTGCCGGTCCATCGGCTGAAGGTCCATCAAAGGGCTTGCGCTCCTGCCAGCCTTCCTTGCGCGGACCACGGCTGTCGCCAAAAGCACGCTTTTGCTTCCATTCCGGCTTTGGACCACGTTCGCCATGAGGCGCGCGATCTGCATAGCCTGAACGACCAGCCGAGCGGCTGAAATCCGGAGCGCCGTTCATGCGAGAAATGGTAATGCCGTTCTGGAGTTCCCCCGCCTTGCCAACTGACTTTTCAAACCCATCGGCGCGCGCAGCAGCGATCTGAACATAAGTTTCTTCCGGCTGCATCTTGATCGCGCCGATTTCCGCCTTGGTGATCTTGCCGACGCGGCACAGCAGCGGGATCAGCCAGCGCGGCTCCGCGCTTTGGCGGCGGCCGGCTGAAATGGTGAACCAGACGCTTTCGCCAAACTCCTCGCGGGGAGCGGCCGGCTCGCGGCGTTCGCCACGATCCGTCGGCGCGCTGAAGACGGAGAGTTCGATCAATTCCTCTGGCGCAGAGCGGCCGGATCGCCATTGGCGAACAAAGGCAGCGGCGATCCGATCGGCGCCATAGGTCTCGATCAGCGCGGCAACGGCCTCGGCCTCTTCTTCGCCGACAGCCCCCTGCAGCAGGGGATCGGACATCATGCGCTCATCGTCACGCTTCGAAACTTCATCGGCTGACGGCGGACTGGTCCACTCGGCGACGATCTTCGCATTTTGCAGCAGACGATCAGCCTTGCGGCGCAGATTCGTCGGGACAATCAGGGCGCTGACGCCCTTGCGGCCGGCTCGGCCCGTACGGCCCGAGCGGTGCAGCAAGGTATCCGGATTGGTCGGAAGGTCGGCGTGCACGACGAGGTCAAGGTGCGGCAGGTCAATACCACGCGCGGCAACGTCGGTTGCGATGCACACTTTGGCGCGACCATCGCGCATCGCCTGAAGAGCATGCATGCGCTCGTTCTGGCTCAGTTCGCCCGACAGTGCGACGACCTGGAAACCGCGATTGTTGAAGCGGGCCATCAGATGATTGACCGCAGCTCTTGTCGAGCAGAACACCAGCGCATTGCGCGCATCGTAATAGCGCAGCACGTTGATGATCGCGTTTTCGCGGTCGCTCGGCGCCACCGTCAGCGCACGGTACTCGATGTCGACATGCTGCTTGCGCTCGGACGCAGTCGAGACGCGAACGGCGTCACGCTGATAATTCTTCGCCATCTTCTCGATCGCTGGCGGAACCGTTGCCGAGAACAGCAAGGTGCGACGATCTTCAGGGGCCGATTCCAGGATGAATTCGAGATCTTCACGAAAGCCGAGATCGAGCATTTCGTCTGCTTCATCGAGCACCACGGCGCGCATCTGCGACATATCGAGACCGCCGCGCGTGATGTGGTCGCGCAGACGTCCGGGCGTGCCGACGACGATGTGTGCGCCACGCTCGAGAGCGCGACGTTCGGTGCGCATATCCATGCCACCAACGCAGGAGGCGATCACCGCCCCGGTTTCAGCGTAGAGCCATTCCAGCTCGCGGCGCACCTGCTGTGCCAGTTCACGGGTCGGAGCAACGGCAAGTGCATAGGGAAGCTCGGCCCGGCCGAACCGTTCGCTCTCGCCGAGCACGGTCGGGGCAATTGCCAGCCCAAAAGCTACAGTCTTGCCCGAACCCGTCTGTGCCGAGACGAGGACGTCGCTTCCGGCCAGCTCAGGCGCGATCACCGCTTTCTGTACGGGGGTCAGATCGGCATAGCCGCGCGTCGCCAAAGCGGCAGCAAGGGCCGGAACGATGCCTTCAATTTGAGTCATTGTGCGAATGTCTTTCGGAATTTGCGCGAGGCAGCAATCGATACAATCGATGCCATGCCGTTTAATCGAGCACGCGCCATGCGAGCTTTTAATTCGCATGGCGCAAAAAGTATATAGGCCTCAGCGGGAAACGCCGAAGCCGCGTTTCAGTTGCGTACCTGATAGTCCTTGATTGCAGCGAAGCTGATCGCCTTCCAGCGCTCTGCCTCATAGTTAAGGCCGAATTCGTGCTGGGCAAGGAACACCGGATCCCCATCAAGGTCACGGGCGATATCGCCACGATGGGTCTCAATGAAGCGATCGAGATCAGCATCTGAACCTGCCGAGATCCAGCGGCAGACCGAAAAGCGCGCAACTTCGAAGTCGACCGGAAGGCCGTATTCGATGCTGAGACGTTCCTTGAGGACGTCGAGCTGCAGCGCGCCGACCACGCCGACGATGGCCGGAGAACCATCTTCGGGGGTGAAGAGCTGAACGACGCCTTCCTCGGCCATCTGCTGCAGGGCTTCTCTCAGCTTCTTTGCCTTCATCGGATCGCCGAGGCGAACGCGACGGAGGATTTCAGCTGCAAAGTTCGGCACGCCGCGGAAGACGATGTCCTCGCCTTCGGTCAAGGTGTCACCGATGCGCAAGGTGCCATGGTTCGGAATGCCCACGACGTCACCCGGATAGGCTTCATCGGCGGTCGAGCGCGAGCGTGCGAAGAAGAATTGCGGTGCCGTCAGCGGAACCGCCTTTCCGGTGCGGACAAGCTTTGCCTTCATGCCGCGCTGCAAGGTTCCGGAGCAGACACGGACGAAAGCAATGCGGTCCCGGTGATTGGGGTCCATATTCGCCTGAATTTTGAAGACGAACGAGGTCATCTTCTCTTCAGTCGCCTCGACCGTACGGCTGTCGGCTTCTTGCGCGCGCGGCGCGGGAGCCCATTCGCCCAGCGCTTCAATCAGATCGCGAACACCGTAATTGCGCAGCGCCGAACCGAAGAAGACCGGAGTCAGATGGCCTTCACGATAGGACTGAAGATCGAAGGGCCGGCATGCCTCGCGGGCGAGGTCTGTCTCTTCGATGAACTGTTCGCGCTCGTTCTGGGGCAGCAGACCTGCCGCCCAGTTGGAATCCGGACCGTTGACCTTGGTCCGCTCTTCTTCCGAATCGCCACGGCGAACGGCGTTCTCGGCAAGATGGTACGTGCCAGCGAAGCTCTTCCCCTGCCCGATCGGCCAGGTGATCGGCGCTGTGTCCAGCGCCAGCTTCTGTTCGATCTCGTCAAGGATCTCGTAGGTGTTGCGCGCCTCACGGTCCATCTTGTTGACGAAGGTGATGATCGGAATGTCGCGCATGCGGCAGACTTCGAAAAGCTTGAGCGTACGCGGCTCAATACCTCTCGCAGCGTCCACCACCATCACAGCGGAGTCCACCGCCGACAAGGTACGGTAGGTGTCGTCCGCAAAGTCTTCGTGACCCGGTGTATCGAGCAGGTTGAAGACGTTGCCGCCATATTCGAAGGTCATCACCGAAGTGACGACCGAAATGCCGCGTTCGCGTTCGATCTTCATCCAGTCAGAGCGCGTCTGGATCTTGTCCTTCTTCGCCTTGACCTCGCCGGCAAGCTGGATGGCACCACCGAACAGCAGTAGCTTCTCGGTGAGGGTGGTCTTACCCGCGTCGGGGTGGGCGATGATCGCGAAGGTGCGGCGGCGCGACACCGCGTCGGTTATGGTTTCGGCCATTCGATGAAATCCCTGAGGTGGGCGGCTTATACAAAGTGCTGCCGCCCATGTCGAATAAAGATTGCCTCAGCGAGGCCGAACGGCTCAGGCACTCATTTCAAGTGCCCGCGCTTGCTGCGGCTCAAACGGGCGTACCAGCACATTCCGGTCAGTGACTTCAACGAAGCTGGCGGCCGGGATCGCTTCGAATGAAGGATCGCTGCGGTCGAACGGTTCGGAGACGAGGCACCGACCAGTCCCGCCGCGCAGGGTGCCTGCGTAGAGCGTTGGCACATGGCCTGATGTCGCATAGCGGATCGCATAAAGCCGTTCGCCATCGGAGAACGCCGCCGTGAGCTTCAGATCCGGCTCGATCATCGCATGTTCGCTGGCCTCGATGACCCGCGAAACAGCACGCGAGGCTGCGCCTTGCGGATCGCTGGCCAGCCCTTCCGCCATCATCAGCAGGAAGATGAGCTCGGAATCGGTCGAACCATGTCTTTGCTCGTACAGATGATCCGGCAAGCTGGCTTCCAGCCGCCGCCTCACCCGCTCAAACCCGCCGATCTGGCCATTATGCATGAAGGACCAGCGCCCGGAGACGAAGGGATGACAATTGTCGCGGCTGGTAGCGCCGCTAGTCGATGCCCGAACATGGGCGAGGAAGAGCGGCGAGCTGATCTGGCCGCACAGGCTCTTCAGATTGCAGTCCGACCAGGCGGGCAGCACGTCGCGGTAACGGCCCGGCTCGTCGCGCGCCCCATACCAGGCAATGCCAAACCCGTCGCCATTGGTCGCAGTCTTGCCCTCAAGGGCATGATGACTTTGCGCGATCAAGGAGTGGCACGGAGACGTAACGATGTCTTCGAGAAATACAGGCTCGCCCAAATACGCCGCCCAACGGCACATCGTCTTCCTCCCAGCCCTTACAGCAAGATCATCTTGCGCTGCGCGACTTGCGAAAACGAAATCTAACCGCAGACGCGACAAGAAACTCTGAACGAAACTTCCTTGATGAAAAAATAGCCCACGCTGTCGCTCCGCAGCAACAGGGGAACGGGTCTGGCGCTGCGGCGGACGCTCGACGAATTGACGCCAAGCCAAAGGAGCGCCATAGCAACGGCCATGAACACGAACTCTTCCCCCGACACAACTCCCCTTATCGGCATTGTGCGCCTTCCCGACGCTGAAGGCCTCGACCTGCCGCAATACGAGACACCGGGCGCCGCCGGGATTGACCTGCGCGCTGCGGTCCCGGTTGATCGTCCGCTTCTGCTGCTTCCGGGCAAGCGTGCGCTGGTTCCCACCGGCCTCGTCTTCGAGATCCCGGAAGGCTTCGAAGGACAAGTGCGCCCTCGCTCGGGCCTCGCCTTCAAGCATGGCATTACCTGCCTCAACACGCCGGGAACGATCGATTCCGACTATCGCGGCGAGGTACGCGTCCTTCTGATCAACCATGGCGATGAAGAGTTCCTGATCGAACGCGGCATGCGCATTGCGCAGCTGGTCATCGCGCCGGTCACGCAAGCTCTCCTGGAAGAGCGCAGCCTTGCCGGTTCAACCGAACGCGGCAGTGGCGGCTTTGGCTCGACGGGGACGGCATGAGCATGCGCCCTTCCCTCGTCATCTTCGACTGCGACGGCGTTCTGGTAGACACCGAGACGACGGCCAACAACGTGCTGTGCCGCTGGCTGACGGAAGCCGGATATCCAGTCACCTACGAAGACTGCCGCAAACGTTTTGCCGGGCGCAGCATGCCCAGCGTTCAGGCGGAGATTGAAGCCGAAGGACATTTGCTCGGCTTCCACCTGATGGATCGCTGGTATTCCGAGATCAACCAGATCTTCAGCCAGGGCGTTGAGGCCATCCCTCACATCGAGGAGGTGCTCGCCGCGCTGCGCGATGCGGGTATTCCCTGGTGTGTCGCCTCATCGGCCAAGATCGAGAAGATGCATCTGACCCTCGGCACCACCGGGCTCATCGATCATTTCCGCGACGTGCTGTACAGCGCGACGATGGTTCCGCGCGGCAAGCCGTTCCCGGACCTGTTTCTGCATGCCGCGCGCGAAATGGGCCATGCGCCGGAAAATTGTGTCGTGATCGAAGACAGCGTCTGGGGCACGCAGGCCGGAATTGCTGCCGGAATGCGCGTCTTCTCCTATCATGGCGACCCACATTCAGACCGCGAGGGTCTGGCGGCAGCAGGCGGTGTCC
Organism: Aquamicrobium zhengzhouense; assembly: GCF_016124105.1. GTDB lineage: Bacteria > Pseudomonadota > Alphaproteobacteria > Rhizobiales > Rhizobiaceae > Aerobium > Aerobium zhengzhouense. Next base: position 5,516 of record NZ_JADGMQ010000023.1, on the reverse strand, counting down.
TGTTCGATGACATGCGTGACCTGCCCCGCCTCCTCGCCATCGCCTAGGCGATCAACTCTGCGAAACTTGAGAGAACCAAACCTTCGGACAGGCGTTTTCGCTGTCCGGAGGCACTGCTTCGCGCCCATTCCACCTTGTGGTTCGGCCGCTGAGTAGCGGATCAGTCTCGCGGCCGGGCGAGGCGGCGCAGGCGCCATGATGGCTGCCGCGCCGCTCTTGCCGCGCAACCTTCCCAAACCAGCATCCGCTCCTGTTTTCTGCCACGCTCGCGCCTCGTTGCTGCTGGTCCAGCAAATAACGATTGGATTCTTCCACTCAACCTCTAAAACTAACGCACCGGTCGCCAGACGTTTCGAGGAGGAAATGCTGCGGCCAGCAGATCATTTGGGAGGAACTGCATGAAACATCTGACCCGGAACTTGCTTGCTGCAGGTGCCATGGCCCTTTCCGTCGGACTGACGGCAGGCAGCGCCAAGGCGCAGGAATTCATCAACGTGCTCACCGGCGGAACCTCGGGCGTCTATTACCCGCTCGGCGTCGCGCTGTCCGAAATTTACGGCCAGGGCATTGAGGGAGCCCGCGCTCAGGTTCAGGCAACGAAGGCATCGGTTGAAAACCTCAACCTGCTCCAGGCCGGGCGAGGCGAAATCGCCTTTACCCTCGGCGACTCCCTGCGCGATGGTTGGGAAGGCAACACGGAAGCAGGCTTTCCGGGCAAGCTCGACAAGCTGCGTGGCATAGCGGCGATCTATCCGAACTATGTCCAGATCGTTGCCTCCAAGGAATCCGGTATCACTTCGCTCGAAGAGCTGAAGGGCAAGAGCCTGTCGGTCGGCGCACCGGCATCCGGAACCGAACTCAACGCCCGCGCGATCTTCACTGCCGCGGGCCTCACCTATCAGGATCTTGGCAAACTCGAATATCTGCCATTCGCGGAATCGGTCGAACTGATCAAGAATCGCCAGCTGGATTCCACACTGCAGTCGGCTGGCCTTGGCGTTGCCTCGCTGCGTGACCTTGCAACGTCGGTTCCGATCAACGTCGTCGCCGTGTCACCAGAAATCGTCGAAAAGATCGGCGCGCCATTCGTGGCCGTGACCATCCCGGCCGGCACCTATGAAGGCCAGACCGAAGACGTCCCGACCGCCGCCGTCGGCAACTTCCTCGTCAGCCATGAAGGCGTTTCGGAGGAGACCGCCTACCAGATGACCAAGCTGATGTTCGAGAACCTCGACAAGATGGTCGCCTCGCACGCCGCGGCCAAGGCAATCGACGTCCAGAAGGCGATCGAAGGAATGCCGCTGCCGCTGCATCCTGGCGCAGAGCGCTATTACCGCGAAGTCGGCGTGCTCAAATAAGCCTCGCGACTGAAATGACACCCCTTCGGCCGTTGCACGAGGCAGCGCCGAGGGGGTTTTCGACTCGACACCCGGCGGGGAGGCAAGGGGAATTATGAGCGCTTCACATACGGGAGCAGGCGAGCATCAACTCGATATCCCGCATTCGGCGGAGGAGCCGATCGAGGGCCTGCCAGCAGGCTTTGGCAAGGGCATTCTCGGCAAAGCGGCATTCTGGATCGCCTTTGCCTTCTCGCTGTTCCAGCTCTGGTCAGCCGCTTACGGCACGCTCCCCAGTCAGGTCGTGCGGGCCATGCATGTCGGCTTCCTGCTGCTGCTGGGGTTCGCGCTTCTTGGCAACCTCGTCGCCAAAACCAGAAGCGGAACGGCCTGGTTCTGGGCGCTCGGCATTCTGGGCTTCCTCACCGGCGTCTACCAGTGGGTGAACTATGTCCCGCTCATCCATCGCTCCGGTTTTCTGACCACCACCGACCTGGTGGTTGGCTCGATCATGCTGGTGCTCGTCTTTGAGGGCGCACGGCGCCTGATGGGCCTGCCGCTGACGATCATTGCCGGTATCTTCCTGGCGTATTGTTTTTTCGGTCAGTATCTGCCCGCGCCGTTTATCCATCGCGGCTATCCGACCGACATGATCATTGAGCATTTTGCCTTCGGCACCGAAGGCATTTACGGCACGCCGATCTATGTCTCGGCCGCCTATATCTTCATCTTCGTCGTGTTTGCGGCCTTCCTTGAACGCGCGGGAATGCTGGCGCTGTTCAATGATTTCGCGCTTGGCCTTGTCGGCCACTGGCGCGGCGGCCCGGCACAGGTCTGCGTCCTGTCTTCGGCGCTGATGGGTACGATCTCGGGTTCGGGCGTTGCCAATGTCGTGGCGTCCGGCCAGTTCACCATTCCGCTGATGAAAAGATTCGGCTTCCGCTCTGCCTTTGCCGGCGGTGTAGAGGCGACCTCATCGATGGGGGGGCAGATCATGCCGCCGGTGATGGGCGCGGTTGCCTTCATCATGGCGGAAACGCTGAACGTACCTTATGTCGACGTCGTGAAGGCCGCGCTCATCCCAGCGGTGCTCTATTTCGGCGTCTGCTTCTGGATGGTGCATCTGGAAGCTGGCAAGGCGGGACTTGGCGGTCTCGACAAGGCAAAGCTTCCCGATCCGTGGAAAGCCGTGCGCCAGCATTGGCCGCTGGTGCTGCCGCTTGGCATGCTCGTTTATCTGCTCTTTGCCGGTTACACGCCGATCTTCGCGGGCACGATGGGTCTTGCCTTGATCGTGGTCCTCATTCTCGGCACCCCGATCGCAGCCCTGATCGGCCCGTTCGCCTTCCGCATGGTGTTCTGGATCACACTTGGACTTGCTGCGGCGATGTTCATGAAGTTCGGCGTCAACATCCTGATGCTGGTGATCGGCACGCTGATCGCAGGGTGCCTGTTCTTCAAGGGCGGCCATGAGACGCTGGCGATCTGCCGCGATTCTCTGGCGGAAGGCGCGAAAAACGCGCTCCCTGTCGGCATCGCCTGCGCCATCGTCGGCATCGTCATCGGCACGCTGACGCTGACCGGCATCGCCTCGACCTTCATCGGCGCGATCATCCGCGTCGGCGAGAGCAATCTGTTCCTGTCGCTGGTGCTGACGATGATCACCTGCCTCATTCTCGGCATGGGTATCCCGACGATCCCGAATTACATCATCACCTCGTCGCTCGCTGGCCCTGCCCTTCTGGAACTTGGTGTACCGCTTCTCGTCAGCCACATGTTTGTCTTCTATTTCGGCATTCTGGCGGATTTGACGCCGCCCGTGGCTCTCGCCTGCTTTGCGGCAGCACCCATGGCCAAGACATCTGGCTTAAAAATATCATTACAGGCCACCAAGCTCGCGACGGCCGGGTTTGTCGTTCCTTTCATGGCGGTCTACACCCCGGCGCTGATGCTGCAGGATGGCGGACCGATGGCCGAGAATTATGGCTACTGGGTCGAGGTCGCCTATGTCCTCTTCAAGGCCTGCGCCGGCATCGCGCTTTGGGGTATGGCGGTGGTCGGTCACCTCTTCGGCAAGGCGCTCTGGTGGGAGCGGATCGCAGCCTTCGCGGCAGGCGTTCTGATGATCCTGTACCTGCCGATGACCGATGAGGCAGGTTTCGTCCTCGGCCTGATCGTCGTGATCGCCCACTGGCTGCGCGTGCGCCGGATCAAGCGAGAGGAAGCCGCCGCCTGATGGCACTCTGTATCCTCGCAGGAGCAAAGACGGTCGCATTGGCCGTCTCTGCCTTTTCCTTGTCGTGGACGCATTCGGTCGAGAAAATTACCTGGCAGGAGAACTGGCAGGTGACACCGGCAGGCCTTGAACTGATCGAGGCACGGGTGAAGGGATCCGGCGCCGGGATGGAGCCTCCCGAAGATGCCGTGCTGCAGGATGGCTGGTGGGTCTACCGACCGAAGGTCCCGGCCCTGAAAAAGCTTTCGCTTGCTTCATCAGGCGCAACCTCTTCCGGCTGGACGATCTGCGCGGAAGGAAAGTGCCTGAGCGTCGGCGACACGGCAGGCGAAGCCGTGCTTCTTGAGCCGTGCAGGCAAGACGGCTAGCGGTAGCTTGTTTCGCGCGCCCTTGCACTGGCAGGTCCCGGCCCGCGCATATAATGGCGCTCAGGCCGATAGCTCGGTGCAAAAAACTCGCGCACGGCGACGATGTATTTGACGATGTGAACCCAGATACGCATGACGCAAGGTCCTAAAACTAGCCAGTGCCTTCCCGTTCCTTCAAGCTTTAGCAAAGCCACATGAATAAGCCGTGAACGCAACGTTAATAACTGCGCCGAGAACGGCTGTTCGGCGGCTGAATTGCGGTTGATTCGTGGCGCAGGCGCGCGGTGGGCACCACGCGCTCAACATGTTGCTTTTGTACAACAAGCGCGGCTCTAGCGATCTTCGAAACCGGTGAGCACTCCGACCGCATTAATGCCGATTTCCTCAACCGCATATCCGCCTTCCATGACGAACAAAGTCGGCAAGCGAAGGCGCGCGATCTCACGCCCAATTTTCGGATAATCATCGCTGACAAGCTTGAACTGACTGATCGGATCGCGCTCGAATGTGTCGACGCCGAGAGAGACGATCAGCACATCAGGGGTGTAGTCGCTGACGAGCTTGAAGCCGCGCTCCAGCGCTTTCGACCATCCGGACCAATCCGTGCCGCGCGCCATCGGCAGATTGTGGTTGAACCCCTCGCCCGCGCCTTCACCACCCTCATCCGCATGACCGAGGAAGTGCGGGTATTCGAACAAGGGATCTGCGTGAAGGTTAACGACCTGCACGTCGCTGCGGCGGTAGAAGATTTCCTGGGTGCCGTTGCCGTGGTGATAATCGACATCGAGGATCGAAACGCGCTTTGCGCCTTGATCGAGGAACCACTGGGCGGCCACTGCTGCATTGTTGATGAAGCAATAGCCGCCGGCAAAATTTGAGCCTGCATGGTGGCCGGGCGGGCGGCACAGCGCAAACGCTGCCGGTTCGCCCGACTCGACCAGTGAGGCAGCGCTCAGGGCGCTGTCATGCGAGGAGCGAACCGCATCCCAGGTGCCCGCAACGAAGGTGGCTCCGGCATCAAAGGCGTAAAACCCGATCTTTCCCTCGATGCTGGTCGGCACCACATCGGCCCGCAGCGCACGCGTCGGCCAGACATAGGGCATCGCCGTTCCCGACCGACCCGCGGCAAGCCATTCCGGATAGACGCTCTCGAGGAACTCGAGATAGGCAGGATCGTGCACCTTGCGCGCGGTCTCGAGGCCATGGGCCTGCGGCTCGACAATGGGTCCCAGCCCGACGGCCTCGATGCGGGCACGAATGAACTCTGCCCGCGACGGCTTTTCGTAAGCCGGCACGATCTCGTTGGTATCAAGCTCCACATTGCCCGAATGCCCGGCATGGCGCGGCGAAAAGACGGTCTTCATCAACAGCTCCTCAATGTGCATTGAGACGTAACGGAAGATGGGATCGGGTCAAGCTGGCAGGAGCGTGCGGAGGGGGAAGCCCTGCCCAGACGCCCCCTCCGCCCCTTCGGGGCACCTTGTAAGTTAAATCCCGCCGCATCTGCTATCATTGTTGGTGCGGTGGCGGATGCGAGGCCGCAGCCACCTGGGGACACCAAGCCCGTGGGGGAGC
>NZ_JADGMQ010000022.1 GCF_016124105.1 Aquamicrobium zhengzhouense | reverse complement strand
TGCTACCGCAGAAATGATGGAGCAACTGGCGGCGTAAAAACCAACCTGATCCACCTTAGCCAAGCCGCCAAACTGTCTCAGCAGACGGGTCCACCTCAGATCTTCGGCGCGAGCCTGTATTACAGTTGGTCGAAGGAATTCCTTGAAGCGATCGGCGTTCAGGCTTGTCATCAGCCAGCAACAGCTCTGAGGTCACGGGCCTGCCTGATCACGGCAGTGCCCATCGGGCAAAACAGTTAGCGGAGTGATGGTGGTATGATGTGACAGCGACATAGGAATGGGGATCGGCTCAGGCGGACAACGTCAGGGGGCTGCGGCCGTATTGTGCCGCACCAACAGGCCGGAGACGTGACAGCATACTGTATCCGACCCGCAACGCTCAACGATCATCCAGATCACATTGCCGCGCGGGCGCCATCCAGAAATGACATCGCCACCCGAAGACACTGGTTCCAAAGCTGGCTTCGCCAGTAGCGCTTTGCACGCTCCGAGCGTCGCTATCCAAGATCCAGAACCTCGCGTCTGTTCGTCGGAATCGAAGGCAGGGACGTGATCGCGTGGCTGTACTGGCGCCGATCGCCTCTGCCAAAAGCGCTACTTCGCGAGATCGGGAAGCGTGTTCTTGAAGATCTCGCCACCTTTGATGATGACGGCGAGATTGCGCTCATAGTCCGTCAGCAGATCGATGTCCTGCGTAGGGTCGCCGTTGACCAGCAGCATGTCAGCCCAGGCACCGCGTTCCAGCACGCCGAGCTTCGCGCCTTTATAGGGATTGCGCTCGCCGCTCAAAGCGAACAAGTCGCAATTGCCCGACGTGGCAATCCGTAGCGCACCACTGTTGCCGAAAACCCTGGCAAAGCGCGAGAGCAATTTGGGCTGAGCCCCGGTCCCGTCCGGCTGGAACAGAAGGTCGGTTCCAAACGCCACTTTGGTACTCTGCGCCTTAGCCCATTCGGCGACCCGGTCCCAATGGCTGGTCGGTTCGGCCTTCTGGATCTGTTCGGGGGTCAGGGGATTGTCGCCCGCCTCGAAGGGTTGAAGACTTAGCCAGACGTCCTGCTCCGCCATCAGTTTGAGGGTCTGTTCGTCGACCATGTGGCCATGCTCGATCGAGCGAACGCCGGCGTCGATGGCGCGGTGGATGCCGGCGACGGTGTAGACATGTGTCGCGACATAGGTGCCCCAGTCGCTTGCCACCTGGACGGCGGCGCGGATTTCTTCCGGCGTGTACTGCAGCGTGTCAATGGGGTCGGAGTCTGAAATGACCCCGCCGCCCAGAGCCAGCTTGATCTGGCTGGCACCGCGTTTGAGTTGCGCGCGCACCGCCGCCATGACGTCGGGGACACCGTCGGCAATGACGAACGCGCCAATCTGCTCGAAACGCGACGGTTCGCTGCCCAGCGACCGCGGCTGCGCATACGCGGGCGCAAAGTCCCCATGTCCTGCGGTCTGCGAGATGAGCGCGCCAGAGGGATAGACTCGGGGGCCGGGGACCGCTCCGCTGTCGATGGCCTGTTTCAGGCCGAATGTCGGACCGCCGACATCGCGGATCGTGGTGAAGCCGCGCATCAGCGTGCGTTCCGCCTCCGCGACAGCATTCGCGTACATCAGGCCGGTGTCGGACGCTTCCATGTTGGCCAGTGTGTTGGGAGCGAATACCATATGCCAATGCGCGTCGGTCAAGCCGGGCATTAATACCCGTGCGCCGCCATCGATCGTCTCAGTTCCGGCGGGAGGCTGAATAGGGCTGCTGGAGATTTCCTCTATTTTGTCGCCGAAGACGAGAACATGGCCGTCACGCAACTGGTCATTGACGCCGTCGAAGATGCGCACATTGGAAAGCAACAGCGATCGAGGCGTCGCCGGCTGAGCGAAGGCGAAAGACGGCGCAGCGACTGCGCAGCCCATCGAGACTAGAATCGACCTACGAGAAAGGAGGTTAGTCATATCAGACCGCCGCAACTGGACTTGGAAAGCAGAACGCTTATCAAGCTTGTGGTGCCCCCAACCAGTCAAGACTAGCACGCTTTAAGAGGCCGAGCCACAGCTACATAATCGGGCGCGGCCATGCCGGCCTACCGCGCGCCTCCAGCTTTGGCCCTTGCCATCAATCCCCGATTTTCCGGGACAAGGTCTGATATGATTCCGGCCCGAGCATTCATGGTCAATGTTTCCATGGAGCTATTTCCGCCGCTCGACCCGATCAGCCTTGTGCCCTTCGTCAGCGTGGAAAACATGATGCGGCCGGTGCTTGACATTGATCAGAACCGACAACCAAAGGGAGACTAGCCGAGCCTGAACCCCGCCGGCTTTGCCGGAGACCGTTGGTCTAAGTTATGCGGCCATGGCTGGCGCGTCCAGCATGGCATAGTTGCGCTTTTCTGCCTTGGCTGGCGTTATGTTGCCGGTAGGCTCCAGGAGGCGTCGGTGGTTAAACCAGTCGACCCATTCCAAAGTGGTGAACTCCACGGCTTCGAAATTTCGCCACGGTCCGCCGATGGATGACCTCGGCCTTGTAAAGACCGTTGATCGTTTCAGCGAGAGCGTTGTCGTAGGAGTCGCAAACACATCCGACAGACGGCTCGATGCCCGCTTCCGCCAGCCGTTCGGAATAGTGAAAGGACACATATTGCGATCCCCGCGGTCGGAATGGTGAACCAGTCCGCCACGGTGGACGGGATGCCGATCATGAAGCGCCTGGTCTTGGGCGTCGAGCACAAAGCCCGAATGGGCAGTACCGTCCTCTGCTTGCTTCAAAACAAATGCGATCTGCGCTTCCGAAAACTTCGATCCCTTCATCGGAACTCTCCTTTTCCCATCGAGGGATCATAGTTGGAAAATTCCAGCTAAAACGGTCCGATTTAATGCGAGCACGTCAAACGGAGCAGCTTTCATGCCCTACGCGATCTTGACGAAAAGTTTGCGACGGAACCTTTTTTATCATGGCGCTGCGGTTGTGCTGGACTGGAGTTGAAGACGGCGCTGGCACGATCTTGAACTCTCGGTAACCGCAGAAGCCGAGCCCTAGTTCAGATGCTTGAGCGCATCGGCAAATACATCGTCCCATTCCTGGTCGCTGACCTCCATGAGGCCGAGCCCGCGCAGAAGAAAAAGTCCTTCGATCGAGAGGAAGGCGGTACGTGCCCTCCTGCCTTCTTCGGTAGTCGGATCGGCAAGCTCGAAGGCTTCACGATAAAATGCCTGCACCTGCTTGCGATGGTCGGGGTGGCTGGATAAAGCCGCCATCAAATGCGCCGCGCGCGTGAGGTAGACCGCCTTTTGCTCAGCCGAAACCTTGATATGTGCCTCCATTTTATCCCGAGGCGCAACACCAGTTGTTTCAGACTCACGATGGGAAACGAAGCGCTGCAGCTCCCGGCGCAACATGTCCTCAATCAGCGCATCCTTGGTGGGATAGCTATAGGTCAAGCCACCCTTGCTGATGCCTGCCCTTGCGGCCACGAGGTCCATTGTGAAATGGAGGCCGCCGGTCTCCGTGATCAGAGCCTCGGCAGCCTTCAATATTTCGCTCTTGTCGATCCTCTTTGGTCTGGCCATCTCACGTCATGTTGTTGCCCCGGTTACGCCGCCCTCAGTAACGGAAGACGAATTCGGAACCGTCAGTAAAGCGATTGAAACGATAGATTGAAGGGTCGCACGTCGTTTCCTCACCTGCAATCATTTCCGCGATCATTTGGCCTGAGGCCGGGCCGGTTGTCAGGCCATTACCGGAGAAGCCGGTGATCAGGAAGAGACCGGGAACGTCCGGTATGTCGGTGACGAACTGGGTGGAATCCGGCGTAGCATCAATAATGCCGGCCCATTCTTCCTTGACCACCGCCTTTTCAAACTGCGGGAATGCGCGTCGGAGGTTGGCTAGAGCCGTGTCGTTCTCGTACCGATCGACGGCTCCTGAAAGCATGCGCACCTCTTCGAAGGGCGTCACTTCGTCGGGGCTCCAGCTCGACTTCATGCGCAGCGACTCGAAGAAGTCCTTGCTCAGGCGAACTTTGACCAGATCCCCCGAATAGCCGAGCGTCGGCCAGAAATCGAACAGGAAGCGGAAGCTGTCCTTGGTAATCGGCGATGCGCTTGTGCCGACGCCGACCGAAGTCTCGCCGTTTGCTTGCATTCGCCACGTAAAGTCCGGTCCGTAGCCTGCGCCAGGCAGAGCGCCATCAATACGGCTCAAGCGCTGCATTGAGGAGGAGAGCGTCAGCTGCGGTACACGAACGCCCATATTCCCGGCGAACAGCGAGCTCCAGGCTCCACCTGCGATGACGACGTACCGCGCCTTGATGTACCCCTTCTCGGTATGCACACCTGCAATCTTACCGGCTTCGCGCTCGATTGAGCGGGCCGCACAGGGCGCAACGATTTTGACCCCTTCGCGGATTGCCCCCTGGGCGATCCGTGACACGGAATAGTCGGGTTCTGCCGTGCCGTCACTGGGCTGGTAGAGCGCGGCGGGGAACTTCTCGCTGGCACCCGGGATGAGCGCGTCGAGTTCCGATCCCATGACGACCCTGGAATCCATCTGGGGCTGTATTTCCAGCGCGGCTTTCAGCCATTCCCGATGCATCTCCACCTCATCGTCGGAACCGATCAGGGTGAAATTGCCGGACTGGCGATAGCCGATGTCTTCGCCAAAACGTTCTGAGAAGCTCTGCCAGATCGTCTTCGACTGGTTCGTGAGCTCCAGCTTTCCAAGGTCCCAGCCATTGGAATAGACCCATCCGAAGGCACGGCTGGACTGCTCGCCCGCCACGACGCCCTTTTCAAGTACAACCGTGCTGAGCCCTTTCTCGTTGAGGAAAAGGGCGGTTGAAATGCCCGCAATGCCAGCTCCGATAACGACGACGTCGGCTTCGGCGGGCAATTCGGAAAGCGTTTGAACCGGCATGGCGCGCGGGACGGAGGAATTGATGCGCCAGCCCGATCCGGACATGGCACCAATGCCCAGGCCCGCACCAATCGCGACACCCGCTGCGCCGCTGCCCGCTCCGACAAGGAAGCTACGTCTGGAAATAGCCATCGAATACCTCTTCTATGGCCAGCCATCTTCACCGGAGAATTGACTGGCAATGCGTGCCGCTGTTCATGCAGCTAAATCGGCTGCACGAATATCAGACTGGTCAGTCTTTAATCAACCCTATTGTGAGGTATGGTGGCTGCGCGAGGTCGCATCCGGGTCACTGGCTGAACCTCATATGCGTACGAAATCGGGGACTTGCGTTAGGTGGGATGTGCTTTGACAATTTGTGCGTCCGGATCAGCAGGGGCAATTCGAAAGCCGCAGAGACAGGCCAGCTTGACCACTTATTGGTCCGGGACAGAAAGATCGACGAGATAGCCGACTGGCAGGCTCTGTGAGGTGTCGCAGGGATATCACGGCAGGAGACTTGCCAGTGGCTCGGAGGGCTTGATCCCTTGCGCCAGGAGGTCCAGGTCTTCTGTGCCGGTGCGGATACCGGAGCCTATTTGAGGCGATGCGAGTGCGGGGATTAGCCCTCCGCATCTGTATTTTTCGAGGAGCAACGCGTTTAATCTTTTCGCGGCATCTTCAGCCACCGCTACATCGGGCACGGGATGGACCGCGCCTGACCCGACCAGCGAGTGGAGGACCTGATTGATCAGGCCTGGTTGGCCGCGATAAGGTGGTATCGTCTCCAGCTCCCTGAAAGTCACCACGCCGTTGGCGCGCAGGCGCTCGAGCACGGGCCCAAATATCTGCGCCGAGCCTTCAACGGGGCCGATGGGAGTGTCAAATTTCACGCCTGCACTATCAGGTAGAACGGATACAGCGCGCACTTTCAGCCTGCGGAGTGCAGCCGTGTGCTCTTCCGGAGAAAGACGGCGTGTCGTGCGCGTGTAGAGATCAAGGCGGGAGAACTGGTTGGACGCGAAGTCTTTTACCGCCTCGCGCATAGAGATCGTCGATTGCGAATTAACCAGACTGCGCATGGAAGACGGGACCGCGAAATCATCGATATTCTCAAACGGCGTGGCGCTTCCGGCAAAAGCGAGCCCCCTTTGCTCCAGAGACTCGATGACATCCGCTGCGAGAAACGGTTCATAGTGATCGTTGAGATAATCATGGATCGTATGACCGGCTGCGTCGTGCTGCTCTTGTAGGGTTTTGAGACGCGCCACCGGATGAGTTTCGAAAAAGCCCGCTCTTCCTTCGCGCAGCCCACTGAGGATTTGTCGGCCCGCATCAATCGCAGCAAGGTGCGCATGGCCGGACTTTTCGAACAGGGATCGATAGAGGCGTTGAATCGGCACCATGTCCGCTGCACCGGGCAGTGCCATATAGTGGATCAGTGCCACGCCTGTTGTGGAAAGATACCGCGAGATGAAGTCCAATATTGCAGATCGAACCGGCGGTGCCACCCAAGAGTATATTCCGCGTGCAATGATGTAGTCACATGACGGGAAATTCCTGACGTCGCGCAAATCCATGCAGTGGAAAGTTACATTTTCCAGCTTCGCGTCGGACGCTGCGGATTGTGCGTCTGCAATGTGCTCGGGATTAATGTCTATTCCATGGAAAGTCATGGAAGGGTTGGTGGCGGCCAGCAATAGAAGGCCAAAGGTGGAGCCGCAGCCGATCTCGCAATATACTCGGCTTGTATCTTCCGGGACCTTCGTGCCGAGAGCAGCGAGAACTGCATCCAGCCAGACTGGTGCGTGTTCGCGATGAAATTGCGGCGGATAGGCGACCTCTGTGATGTAGTCCCGCTCAACATCCATCGCGAAAGTATCCTGCGTGTGCTGGTGGCCTCCCCTCCCCCGCAGGCGCAGGAGGCCACCAAACTTCGAGTTAGAATTTTGCGGTCAGCGAGAGCCAGTACGTACGACCGGGTTCGTTATACGTATTGGCGTTGGACGCATTGACACCGGAGCCGTTGGCAGACTCATTCAGGACTGCGCCGCCAGTAGCGTGAACCTTCTTATCGAAGAGATTATTTATACCGGCGGCAAAGCTTACATTGTCGTTGACTTCATAGTCCGCGCTGACATTGACCAGCGTATAGGCATCGCGAGAGATACGATTTTCCGGAGCGATCTCGATGCCGCGCGCATTGACGATCGCGGCCTCGGTCTTCCCATAATGCGTGGCGCCGACTGTCAGGCCCAACCCTTCGATCGCCTCCCACCGAACCGAGGTGTTGATCGTGTAGTCAGGCACGAGGGAAAGCTGCGTCTTGCCGATTGAGTTGTTTCCATTGAGGTCGCGGCGCATGATTTCGCGCTCCGACTTCAGGATCTTGGTGAAGTTCGTCGTCCAGGTCAGATTTTCGAGAACAGGAACAGTCACGCTTCCTTCGAAACCGGAGACTGTTGCAGGCCCGGAGTTCTCCCAGTCGAAGATCTTCTGACCGCTTGCCGTATATCCGGAGAAGACCTCGCCGGATATGATCTTGTTCTTGTAGTCGTTGTGGAAATAGGTGACGCTCGCCGCCCAGCCGAGATCGTTCTGGTAGGCAATACCGATTTCCTTGTTGACCGAGATTTCGGGATCAAGGTTGGGATTGCCACGCAGGACGCAGTTTGAAGGCAGCCATGCGGGGCAGCCATTGCCCATGCTGTTCCACAGCCAATCAGGGCTCAACTGGTAGAGATTGGGTGACTTGAACGCGCGGGCAATACCGGCCTTGAGCGTGATCTCGTCAGTCAAATTGTAAGACGCGTTGAGGCTCGGGCTGGCATTGAGCCCGTATTCGCTGTGATAGTCGGCGCGCAAGCCCGGAGTGACCGTCAGCTTGTCGGTGATCAGCATGTTGTTTTCGAGGAAGATGCCGAGCGTATGCGTCTCGATGTTGTTGTACTCACCGGAGGACATCGCGTCGCCGCTGATCGGTGCACGCAGGAACTCACCACGATATTCCGCGCCCAGTGTCAGTTTCTGATCGACCAGAAAATTGAGCGGCAGAACCCACTCTGTCTTTGCCGTCAGATTGTCTAGCTGAGAGGTGCGATAGTCATCGAGCGAAGTGAAAATACCTTCATCGCCGCGGACGAGCCCTTCGGACGGGCGGCGGTTCCGTGTGCGCTCCCACTGGATGTAGCTGTTGGATTCACCGAAATCGTAGGTGCCAATGTGCGTCGCTGAGAGGGTCATGCGGTCGAGACGACTTGTTGTTGCCTCGGAGTTCATCAGGTCCGCCACGATGTCGCTCGGATTACCGATGCTGCCGCTAAGAACACCTCCGACGAAGCTGTTCATCTGACGGCTCCAGGACGCCTCAAAGTCGAGGCGGTTCGCTTCGTCGATCGCAGCGCTTACAAGTGCTCCGATGTTGTAGCTGCGCACACCCTCACGCCCGGCGCGGACGTCTGCACCAGGGGTGCCATCTGCCGCTTCCGCGGCTGCTTGGTTGATGTCGATGCTATCGGGATCTGTCCAGCTGCCACTCACGTTGAAGCGGTAGGACACCGCGTCGTTGATTGGTCCGGATGCCATTGCGGTTGCGCGGCGGGTGCCGCCTTCCTTGCTCGACTCCGGCACTTCCAGATAGGTGGACAGCGAATAGCTGGCGACGTCCGGTCTTTTGGTTATGATGTTAACGACGCCGCCGGCGGCACCTGAACCATAACGTGCGGCTGCCGGGCCGCGGATTACCTCAATGCTCTCGATCAGCTCCGGTGCAACCCAGCTTGAATCGCCGCGCGTGTCGCGCTCGCCCCTCTTGCCCATACGCTGTGAGTTACGCGACAGAACGGGCTTTCCGTCGATCAGGATGAGGGTGTTCTCCGGCCCCATGCCGCGCAGATCAATCTGGCGGCTTTGACCGTATTGTCCTGAATCGGTGTTACCGGTGAGATTCACACCGGGCATTTTGCGCACCATTTCAGACAGGTCCCGACCGGTAGGCTGGCGCTCGAGATCCTTCGCGGTGATTACCGACACCCCAAGCGACTGCTTGAGCTGGTCCTCAGCGGACAAAACCGTGATTTCGTCCAGAACGAGCACCTCTGCGCCATCATCCGCCATTTCTTGCGCGGCAGCGCCTGAAAACAGGCCGGCGGAAATCATGAGCGTGAGTGCAGTGGTGGTGTGGAATGGAGTGATGTGCCTGCGCATAACGTCCTCAAAGGCTTCAAAAGTGATGGGGACATTTGGCTTGGCAGCGGCTGGGCCAAAGTGGAGTGAATTAGTCCTCTTTAGCGCCTGCGGTTGAAATCGCAAGTGTCATGTGCCGGTTTTGCTCTTCAAAAAGGTTGCATAGGGTGTCTGTGGGGCGACCCTGGCGGGTGAGACAGCTTGGGAGGTTGGCTAAGGTCTAGCATGCCGAATGGCCTGCTATTTCCGCCCTAGCATAGACCTCATTGGTGGCCGGCCGGCGAGGACTGAGTGTGGTCATCGATTATTATAAAGGTCGATCCAGGCACCAATGCCGCTGCGCGCCTCGCGTACGATTCTATCTCCGCGATCGCTTCAGTGGCTGACCGACCTTGGCGCGTCCCTTTGCACCTGACCGTGTGAAAAGCGGCTATGCTCTCATGCCATTTTTCCAGCGTCGCAACATTAAACCAGTGGAACTGGAGTTGCCGATGTTGGCAACTCCAGTCAGGCAATGCTCGACGCAAGCGCGTCCCGATAACATCAAGCTAAGGGCACGGGCTTCCGCAAAGTCCGCAGCGGCTTCCAGGGGGCGATCACAATTTCGGAAGTGCACGCGCAAAAGCGGCGATGATTTCGTCGATGTCGTCGAAGGTCATCGCCGTCGAGAAACAAAGTAGGCCGTTTGCGGCAATGATGACGCCTTCATCAAAGAGCAGACGTGACAAGGCTGCGACTTTGTTTGCGCCATCACTACCGGCCAGCACCGTCGAACGGAAATCCGTGAGCTTTGCACGGTTGAGGTGGATGCGTCGCAGCGAGGCAAGACCTGTTACCTGCGCCTCGATACCCAGTTCGTCGAACAGAGCGGTGATTCCGCTCTGGAACCGGTCTCCCAGGGCTTCAAGATGCTCATATGCTTCCGGCGTCAATGCTTCGAGGGCTGCGATGCCAGCAACCATCGACATCGGGTTCGCACTGAAAGTGCCACCATGCTGGACACGGGGCGAGCCGTTTGTCGGGTCATAAACCGCCATAACGTCCGTGCGTCCGGCCACCGCACCGATCGGGAAACCGCCACCGATTACTTTGCCCAAGGCGGTGATGTCGGGGTTGATACCGTATCGTCCCTGGGCGCCATTATAACCGAGGCGGAAGGTGATCACCTCGTCGAAAATGAGCAGAGCACCGATCTCACGGGTGACGCGGCGCAGCATGTTGAGGAACTCCTGCGTGGCAGGTACCAGCCCGGCCCGGTTCGGCATAACGTCAACCAGAACGGCGGCCAGGTCGTTACCCTTGGCGCGCAAGATCTTCTCGCCCAGCTCGACATTGTTGAACGGGATGATCACGACATCATCGAGAACGCCCTGCGGGGTTCCGGCGGCAGTCGGGACAGGGTGCGGCGCATCCGGTTCGCCCCAATTTTCGGGGCGCGCTTCCTGGCTGGTTTCCACTACGTCATAGGTGCCGTGATACGCGCCTTCGCATTTGGCGATCTTGGCCCGGCCGGTATAGGCACGCGCCACCTTGACCGCATTCATTACCGCTTCGGTGCCGGAGTTGCAGTAGCGCACATGCTCCACCGAGGGCAGGCGTTCGGCAAGCATCTCCGACAGGCGCACTTCGCCGGGCGTCGCCATGCCGAAGCACAGGCCGTTTTCCAGCTGTTCGCGCGCCGCCACCCGGATCGCCTCGCAGCCATAGCCGTGAATCAGCGACGTGAAATTGCCGACCGCGTCGATGCGGCTGTTGCCGTCGATGTCGATGATGCGGCAGCCTTCACCGCGTGCCGCGTAAACCTGGTGAGGGGTGCGAAACACGGTGTGGCGAGTATTACCACCGGGCATGACCTTCTTGGCTTGTTCATAAAGTGCGGCGGATTTCGGAGTTTCTAGTTTGCTCATGGTTTTCTCCCAGATTCTGCATTGGCCCGATGGAAAAACCAGGGCGCACCATGGCGCCCCGGCATGCAGTGTCAGCCGTTGTAACCCAGCCGTTCATCGGCGACGCGCGCCTGCGCATCGCGGTTTTCGGGTGCGCCGTAACCGCCACCACCTGGTGTGCCGACTTCAATGTAGTCGCCCTCCTGGAGGCGGAAGTTCTCGCCTTTGGACAGATGCTCGGGTTCGAACTCGCGGCCCTGAATGTTGAGGCGGATGCGGTTTGGCTGGCCGTCTTCACCACCCAGAACTCCGGGAGGGCCGAAGCGGCCATGTTCCATCAGGAAGGATGCGGTGCCTTCGCCACGCAGCAGCCGCATGCGATAGTCAACGCCCATGCCGCCCCGGAACTGGCCGGCACCGGCTGAACCCTCGCGAAGAGCGTAGCGTTCGAACAATAGCGGATAGCGTTGTTCGAGAATCTCTACCGGCTGCGATTTTGAAATTCCGATGGTTGAGCAGCCATTTGAAATGCCGTCACCATCCCACCAGCCGCCATAGCCGCCGCCCGAGAAGTAATACATGATGTAGTGTTCGCCGGTTTCTGGGTCGAAACCGCCGAGCGAAAGGTTCCCGGATGTCCCGGCCGGCGCTGCGAACAGCTTGTCCGGAATGGCCTTGGCCAGTGCAAGGAACACCGCTTCCATGATCCGCTGCGACACTTCGGCGGAACAGCCAGCTACGGGGCGCGGATACTCAGCGTAAAGGAACGTGCCTTTCGGCTTGAGTACGTTAAGCGGCGCGAAGCAGCCAGCGTTCATCGGCACATTCGGGAAGATGTGCTTCATCCCGATGAACACCGCTGACTGGGTCGTTGCCCAGACTGAATTGAGGGGACCTCGGCAGGGCTTGGACGAGCGCGAAAAGTCGAAGGTGATGTTCGTACCGCTGACGGTAACATCAAGTGCGACCTCAAGCGGCTCATTGACTACGCCATCGCTATCGATGAATGCGGAGGCAGAATAGACGCCGTCCGGAATGTCCGCGATGTGGGCGCGCATCATCGTTTCGGCGCGGTCTTCGATTTCGGCAACGCAATTGTTGACCACGTCTAGTCCATAGCGGTCGATCAGCGCGGTAAGTGCGCGCTCACCCGCCCGCAGGGCTGCGATCTGTGCATAGATGTCGCCGATGCGCTCTTCCGAGACCCGGATGTTTGCGAGAACGAAATCCACGATATCCTGGACGATTACTCCGCCTTCCATGATCTTGACGGGCGGAATGCGAAGCCCTTCCTGATGGATCTCCGTCGCAGTTGTAGAGAAACCACCCGGAACCATACCTCCGGTGTCGGGCCAGTGGCCGGCATTGGCGAGATAGCACCATAGCTTGCCCTGGTAGTAGAACGGCATCACCATCTTGACGTCCATCAGATGGGTACCGCCCCGATAAGGGTCGTTGACGATAATGACGTCGCCAGGTTTCAGGTGCTGAGCGCGCTCCTTGATGACGGAGTGGACGCATTCCTGCATGACGCCGAGGAAGATCGGCAGGCCGGTTTCGCCCTGAGAGATCATGCGCCCGTCATGGATTCCGTAGATGCCGTTCGAGCGGTCATAGGCTTCGGAGATGACCGGAGAAAACGAGGTTTTCTCGTGCACGAGGTCCATCTCGGTGCAGACCTGCTGCAAGCCCTTTTCGACGACGGTCAGCGTGACCGGGTCAATGGCGGACAATGTGGAAGTTTGCGCAATTGCATTCATGCCGCGCGCTCCTCGAAAGTAATGATGATATTGCCGAGCGCGTCGACTTCACCGCGTGTGCCCGGATCAAGGATAAGAGTGGTATCTGACTGCTCGACGATCGCAGGGCCATGGAAGACGAAGCCGACCGGCAACAGCTCACGATCGTAGATCTTCGCTTCGCACCAGGCTCCGTCAAACCAGGCGCGCCGGGTGCCCTTGAGGGCCGCGTCGGCATTGCCGCCCTTAGGCGTGAAATCGGCAAGGCTGATGCGGTCGCGACGGCCGATAATGGTCGTGCGGACGTTCACCAGAACGGGGATCATCGTCGGCAATTCGATTGCAAAGCGCGCCAGAAACGCCTCGCGGAAGGCGAGACGTATCTTCTCGGCGTCGAAAGCGCCTTCGGGTGCCGGGATGCGTAGAACGTGAGACTGGCCGCGGTAAAGCAGCTCGAACTCGTGCTGCAGAACCACTTCGTTGACGACAACCTTTTCGCGCTCGAGCAACTCCTTGCCGGAGGTGATCTGGCTGTCGATGATTTCATCGACCTGGCCTGCAGGGATCTGCGCGAGTGGCAGGTTGATCGTTTGCACGAAGTCATGTCGGACATCGGCCAACACGCAACCAAGTGCCGAGTTGAGACCAGGATAGCGCGGTACCAGCACGCGCGGCAGGTTCAGCATCCGGGCGATTGCGACAGCATGGAGTGGTCCACCACCGCCATAGGGGATGTAGGTGAAGTCGCGCGGGTCGATACCCTTTTCCACGGAGATCAGACGGATTGCGCCAGCCATGTCGGCAACCGCAACATCGATCACGGCCTGCGCGGCCGCAACAGCGTCGAGGCCAAGTGGATCGCCGATCTGTTGGGTAAGTGCCGTTTCAATTTCGGCCAGCGGCGCGTCGGCGGACGAACCCGTTACCGCAAAGGGGTTCAAGCGGCCCAGCATGTAGTTGCAGTCCGTGATGGTGACGCGGTCGCCGCCGCGTCCATAACCGATCGGCCCGGGATATGATCCGGCGCTCTCCGGTCCAACCCGCAACATGCCGGCCCTGTCGATATGCGCGATCGAGCCGCCGCCTGCACCAATGGTAGAAATGTCGATCATCGGGATACGGATCGGCATGGCATAAGCCAGCTCTTTCTCCGCCGTGATCAGGGGGGTGCCGTTGGTCACTAGAGCGATGTCGAAGCTTGTGCCGCCCATATCGCCGGTGACGACGTTATCGTAGCCTGCAAGGCTTGCAAGCTCGGCGGCGGCGAGCACACCGGCGGCCGGACCCGACATAATCGTGTGGACGGCATGTTCGGCGATGACCGGCGCGGCGGCCATGCCGCCATTGGCTTGCATGATCAGAAGGTCGTGGTCAAAGCCCTGCGCCTTCAGCGCACTGTCGACCTTGTCGATATAGCTGGAAACGATCGGCGCGATGGAAGCGTGGATGGCCGCGGTCGAACCGCGCTCAAACTCGCGCATTTCGCGCACGATCTCGTGCGAAGCGACTACATATGGGTTGGGCCAGATTTCGCGTACTGCGCGCGCTGCAGCGATTTCGTGCTCAGGGTTCACGTATGAATGCAGGAACTGAATCACCAGAGATTCAACGCCCTCATCCAGAAGTGCCTTCGCTTGTGCGACGACGGCTTCGATATCGACTGGGGTAATGACCCGGCCCTTGGCGTCCATTCGCTCGCTGACCTCGCGCCGCAGGTCGCGGGGAATCAGTGGCTTAAATGTGCCTGACAGTCCGTAGGCGTAAGGTCGGGTCCGCCGGCCCAGTTCGAGAACGTCCCGAAAGCCCTGAGTGGTGATCAGGCCGGTTTTAGCACCCTTATGTTCCAGGACGGCGTTCGTTCCTGCGGTTGTGCCATGGACCAGCCAGCGAATTTCTTCCGGCGTAACACCTAGCCCGGCGATGCCTTCGAGAAATCCGCGCGCGCGGTCATCAACTGTCGTCGGAACCTTCCCGGTCCGGATCTCGCCCGTTTCGGTGTCAATCAGCAGAAAATCCGTGAAGGTTCCGCCGACATCCACCCCGATCGTGACGGCCATGCGTCATTCCTTTTTTCATTTATCGAAACTTAGTTATGATAATCGGTATTATTTTTGCGTCACATCTGATTGTCAAGCGAGAATGCCGTGTGCGCTGCTTCTCACAATCCGGAATGTCCGATAGGGTTGATCGATGAGTGACGCTCAAGAGAATCAAACCCGGATGCAAAAGCCGAAACCCGCCCGGGCCAGCAGCGACAGCCCGCTGGAACGCTATTTTTCGATCATCGAAGCGGTCGTGACTTCAGGGGGGGGGGTAACGCTGACCGAAGTTGCCAATCTGACGTCGCTTGCAAAGCCAACGGCGCACCGGCTGCTCAACTCGCTCACCGAAACCGGTCTGCTGGAGAGCGATACGCAGGGGCGAAAGACCTTTTCTGCAGGGCCGCGGCTGTGGAGGATCCTGCAGCTGGGGATCAATCCCTCACGGCTGTTGCGCTTTGGCCAGCTTGTCTGCGCCGAGCTGTCTCAGTCCTTGAACGAAACCTGCTATCTGGTGCGCTATGACGGCCAGAAAGTGCTTTCAATAGCGCAGGAAATTGCTCCTTCGGGGCATCGATTCCACGTCATCCCGGGTGACGTGCTCCCCTTTCATGCGGCCGCAACCGCCAAGGTGATCCTGGCGTCGCAACCCGACGAGACAATTGACATGCATTTGGCCGGTGCATTAGCTGCCTTCACTCCCCTTACCAAGACCAGCCGCATCGACATCTATTCGGAACTCGATGATGTGCGCCGCAACGGCTTTGCCGTCTGCGACCGCGAGATCGATGACAACGTCATGGCCTACGCCGTGCCTCTGCGCTTCCTGGATGAACCGGTTGTCTATGCGTTGGGCGTCACGGGTCCAACGTCGAGAATGGCGCCTCGTGACGCAGCGGATTTTGTTGGGCCCCTGAAGCTGGCAGCAGAACGTCTGGTGCAGCTGCTCACGGGCATGCAGGGCGCCTGAGCCCCTTCCCCATCGGTATAGGTTGAAAGGCCGGCTATGCAGCCGGCCTTTCACATTCACATCAGAGTTTGCGGGAGCCACAGGATGATCTGCGGGAACAGCATCATCAGGGCAATCGCAGCAATCATAATCAGCACGAAGGGGATGATCGACAGGTATAGGTCGTTCATCGTGACGTCCTTTGGAGCGACGCCCTTCAGGTAGAACAGATTGTAGCCGAATGGCGGGGTCAGGAAGCCCATCTCCATCAACACGATGAAGAGAATGCCGAACCAGACCGGATCGAAGCCGAGCTGCACTGCTACCGGCGCGAAGATTGGCGCAGCAATCATGATGATGCCGGTCGTTTCGAGCACCATCCCCATGATTGCCAGAATGACGAACATGATGGTGACGATGATCCAGCGATTGACATCCAGATCCAGGATCAGTCCCTCGATCATCCGTGTCGCGCCGATCGCCGTATAGAAGGTCGACAGTGCCGATGATGCGATGATGATCCAGAAGATCACGGCAGACAGGATCAAAGTCTCCCGCGACGCGGCAAACAGGTTTTCCCAAGTCAGCCGCCGTGCGATCAGGGCAGCAAGTACCGCGCCGGCCGCACCGACGGCACTCGCCTCTGCAACGGCAGCAGTTCCGGTCAGTATCGAGCCCATCACCGCCATGGTCAAAATAATCGGCGGCAACACCTTACGCAGGCTGCGCAGCTTCTCACCCAAGGTGTAGGTGGTGCTGTCGACCGCAACCCGCGGATCGAAGGCGGATCGCAGATAGGCATAAAGGCCGAACAGGAATGCCAGCAACAGCCCCGGCAAGACGCCGCCCATATAGAGACCACCGATCGACGTGTTGGCCACAAGGCCATAGACGATCATCGTGACCGAGGGCGGGATCAAAATGCCAAGTGAGCCGCCGGCGGCGATCGAGCCCAGAGTCATATGGCGGTTGTATCCGCGTGAGAACATCGCCGGGATGGCCACCATACCCATAGCGATCGTCGCAGCTCCCGAGATGCCCGCCATGGCGGAGAACAGGGTACAGATCAGGATCGTACCGATAGCCAAGCCGCCCCGAATTCCACCCATGAACTTCTGCATGGTGTCGTAGAGATCGTCGGCAATCCGCGATTTCTGCAACATCGACGCCATGAAGATGAACATCGGAATGGAGAGATATTCGAAGCTTGTCGCTGTCGCGAAGGCCCGCATGGGGATCATGCTGAGCGCTGCTGGACTCCAGAAGAAGTAGATCATCGCGACGGACAGGCCACCCAGCGCGAACGCGATGGGAACACCAAGCCCGAGAAAGAAGAACATTCCGCCGAACAGCAGAATTGAAGGGATTGTGGGATCAGCCATGGACCTGAATCTCCTCCGGGGTGCTGGCGGCTTCTTCAGGGTGCAGATATGCGTACCACTCGGTCATCAGATATCGCGCCCAGCCGAGCACCATCAGCCCGGCACCCACCGGGATAAGCGCCTTGAACGCCCAAATAGGCGCCGGCCAGTTGGCCGAGGCGGGACGTTCGCCGGCAATGAAGGCGCGTTCGGCAAAAGTGTAGCCGTAGCGGATCAGCACATAGGCCAGGAAAAGAAGCAGGGCACTTGAGACAACCGTGTCGATCATCAGCCGCACTTTGGGAGAAAAGCCGGCATAGAGCGCGTCAACACGAACAAATTTTCCCGTTGAAACCGCCCAAGGGCCGCCAAGCATGATCAGGACGCACATCAACCAGGATGCAACGTCTGCAGCCCATGGAAGAGACACTCTGAAGAACAGGCGTGACAGGATTTCAATCAGCACGACTGCTGCAATAGCCAGCACTGAAAGGGAAACCACCTTTCCGGTGGTTTCCAGCAGTCGGCCTATCATATCTGACAGGAACTTCATTCAGCGTTCTCCGCAGTGTGCGAGAGACGCGACTTCATTCGCCGCGACCTAGTTCGGTCAGGTATTCCAGGAGCATGTTAACCGCGCGCTCGTGGATACCGCCCTGCTCCGCATAAGCCGCCCACAACTTACGGGCTGCCGCTTCCATCTTGGAGAACTCTTCAGGCTCGATGGTGACGAGTTCGACACCTGCAGCCTGCATGTCGACGAGTGCTTGCGCGTCATGCTTCATGCCGGTGGTAAGATATTCGAGCGAGGATAGCATCGCCGCTTCGCGCAGCATTGCCTTCAGATCATCCGGCAGGCTGTTCCATGCATCGAGGTTGACCGCGAAGAAGTTGTTTGGTGCGGGCATCGGTGATGGCTGGATGTAGTACTTTGCGACTTCATGCAGCGAAAGGCTCTTGTTTGCCGAAGGGCTGGCCCAACGGGCTGCCTCTAGCGCACCGGTTGCGAGCGCGGTGTAAAGCTCGGAGCCGGCCATGAATACCGGCGATGCACCCATGCTCTCAAACCAGTTTGCTTCAAGACCGAATGCGCGGATCTTCAGGCCGCTGAAGTCAGCGACAGTGCGCAGGGGCTTGTTGGACACGATATCCCATTGCGGAGAAACCTGTGGCCCAAGATAGAACACATTGTAAGGCGAATAGGCTTCGCGAGCGATTTCGATGAAACCCTTCTTGTAGAAGAAGTCGAAGCTCTCGAGCGGGCTGCGCAATGCACCCGGAACGCCGTTCTCAATCGACGCCACCGGGCCGATCTTGCCGGAGAAATAACCGCCGGTCAGCATGCCCATCTCGGCAACCCCTGCGCCGACTGCGTCCAGGCCATCAGCAACAGGGAACAAGGCGCCGACGGGGAACACTTCGAACTTCATGCGCCCGTTGGACATCTCCTCGACGAGCTTGGCGAAGCGGTTTTCGACTGCGATATGGCCCGGATCGCCGGGATTGAGATTGGTCTGCAAACGCCAGACATATTCCTGTGCGGCTGCAGGCAATGTCATCAGGCCGGCTATTGAAAGTGCTAGTCCGGCAATCGCCGATTTTATAAATTTCATCTCCACCTCCGAATTTCACTTTCCAGAACTTTTTCACGAATACTGAAATTCTTTTGCCTCGTTTTGTCAACACCCTGTGATTGGCTTTGAGCGACAATTAAAGAAGGGTGTGCGCGAAACCGGCTGGCCGCGGGATTACCCGTTATTTCAAGAGGATGAGATATTCGCGGCGCTAGCCGGCTGCCGTTAATGGAATTCGCCTCAGTCCTGAGTGCTTCGAATTTGATGCCGCTGCCGCCGGCGTGCCTGAAAGGCGGTTCATTTCCTCGACGCCGGTTGTGCCGCAAGGTTGTTGTGGCCTGTTTCCGCACCGGCAATTTGAGGCGGTTTTTACGCGCGCGTGCGACCGACGAGGAGCCAGCACGGGTACAGGTTGCCTTATCAGGAGCGCAGGCTCGTGTCAGTCTGGTGGACAGGCTATGCGATGATTCGCCTGAATGAACGTTAATGTCGTCTGGAGGTTTTGCTTTGACCGGTTCTGATCGTGCGGAGGCGGAGCTTGTCGATATTGTCGATCTCGTCAACGAGATGAGCAGGCCGGCGGCTGCTTCTCCCTCCCCCCGCCTCCCCTCCCCTCCCCTATCGGAGGATGGGGAACAGGCCGGCGCATTTCCTTCGCAAATGGACGAGCTGGCGCAGAAGGCGCGGGGCTATGTAGAGGCGGCGAGCTCGGCGAATACGAGGCGCGCCTACGCGTCCGACTGGTCGCATTTCACCGGCTGGTGTCGGCGCCAGGGTTTTGAGCCATTTCCACCCGACCCCAAGATTGTCGGATTGTATGTCACCGCTTGCGCGTCTGGAGCAGCGAGCGGTGATCGCAAGCCGCATTCGGTTTCGACAATCGAGCGCCGGCTTGCTGCGCTCAGTTGGAACTATGCGCAGCGCGGCCTGACGCTCGATCGCAAGGATCGCCACATTGCAACGGTGATGGCTGGCGTTCGCAAGCGCCACGGGACACCGCCCCGCCAGAAGGAAGCGATCTTGCCCGAAGACCTTTTGGCGATGCTGGAGACGATTGATCGGGGCAGGCTTCGGGGGCTGCGTGACCGCGCCATGCTTTTGGTTGGCTTTGCGGGCGCGCTGCGACGTTCGGAGATCACCGGACTTGATGTCGCCCGCGACCAGACGGAGGACGGGCGCGGCTGGATCGAATTTTATGAGGACAAGGGCATTTTGCTCACCTTGCGGGGCAAGACGGGTTGGCGTGAGGTAGAGATCGGTCGGGGCTCGTCAGATGCCACATGCCCCGTTCATGCTCTTCGCTTATGGCTCGACTTTGCCAAGATTGCGCATGGCCCGGTCTTTCGCCGGGTGTTTTCGAAGAGCAACAAGATCGGCCCGAACCGGCTCGATGATCAGGCTGTGGCTCGGCTCGTGAAGCGCGCGGCTCTTGCAGCTGGTCTGCGCGGGGATCTCGGCGAAGCGGAACGCGGGGCGCTTTTCGCGGGCCATTCCTTGCGCGCGGGCCTTGCCTCTTCGGCCGATGTGGATGAGCGCTATGTTCAAAAGCATCTCGGGCATGCCTCGGCGGAAATGACGCGTAAATATCAGCGTCGGCGCGATCGGTTCAGGGTGAACCTCACCAAGGCGGCGGGCCTTTAGGCCCCTCCCCTCCCCCGGGCCCCCTTCCTTATGAAGGAGAGGCTGGTGGCAGCGCGGCGAAACCACACGCGATCCATCAACCGGATGAATCGGCGCAAGCTGATCGATTCATAATACGCGTTGGACGCTCAGAATCGATGTCGGCAAATTGCCGGCATGACAATTCTGATGCATCGCATAGATCCCGCCGCCAACGCGTACCGCTTTTATGCGCTGTCCCTCGAGCCGACCTTGTTCGGCGATGTGGCTTTAGTGCGGCGCTGGGGCCGCATCGGAACAACGGGGCGACAGATCATTGAACTCCATCCAGATGCGCAGGCTGCGGAACGGGCCTGGCAAGCTCAGCTCAAGCGTCGAACGCAGCGGGGATATTGGACTGTTTGATGAAGCTCGGGGTTAAATGAAGCTGCGCGTAAGGCGCGAGCCTAGCGCAGAAGGCCGTCGAGGTCGAAATCGTCCCAGTTCTTGAGGCCCGTATTTATGGGCGAAGCTGAGGCATCCTTATCTGACGCTTCGGTGGCAGCCTTTTTCGTCAACCGCTTATGGGCTGCGCGTGCGGCTGCGTGGCGGCGGCTCTCGGTGGCGGTGATTATCCTGCTCGCGCCATGTGGCTACCTGATCGCGATCGAGAAGGTCTTCGACATAATGCGGATCGAAGACATGGAAAGTGATCTTTCGTGCCCTGCCCCGCAGGCGCACGGTGCGTGTGCCTGCACTTTTCAGCCGCCCATCCTTGAGCCATTTGTGGCGCAGCGACGCTGAGATCGACAGAATGTCTTCGATCTCCCGGGGGATCACCGGAAGATCCGCGACGCCCCTCATTGCGACTTCGATGATCTCGACGGCGCCGGCAAATGCCTGGGCCTCTTCTTTGGGCATGCGAAGGACGAGTGCGCTGGCTTCGATGTCGAGATCTTTGCGGATCGGGCGGGGCAACCGCGCGCGGATTTCGAGGAGGATGCCTTTGAGGCGGACAGCGGATCCAAGGGTCACCGAGGGATCCAGGCGCCACTCGCGTATCAGGTCCTCGTCAGTGAGCTTTGTCTTTGTTTTCGCCTTGGCCATGGGTGAGTAATGGGTTTTTGCAGCAGCTGGTTCAAGGCTGGCGTGCGGTCCAACCGAGTTGACAGCTGTCAACTAAGTGCCTGCATTGGGCCCTGCATCGGTTGCAGAAAGGTTAATTTCCGTTAACCCTAATTCCCTTGACGAGAATCGACGGTTGGCCCACCCTATCTACGGAAAGTGGGTTCTGCACAGAGCTTTGCCGTTACTCCCGGTCCACACTGTCACTTTTGGTTTCTTCGCGTAGAATTCGTATTGGAGGTGAGTCGGAGACGATTCTCCGGCTTCACACAGGCAGGCAGAACGGTGTTGATGACGATCGCCCAACCAGAAACGCAACCGGCTGACATCCAGATTGCTGCGGATGCGCAGCTTTTGTCGGCGCAGCTCGCCGCGCTTCGCGGCAGGCTGTTCCCGCCGACGGCGATGAAGACGCTGCGCTCGTTCACCTCTGGTGAAGCCGCAAAGTTGATCGGCGTCAGCGATGGCTATTTGCGCCAATTGTCGATCTCCGGAGAGGGGCCACAGCCGGAGGTGGGCCCCGGTGGTCGCCGTCATTACTCGCTCGCCGACGTTAACGCACTGCGCCACCATCTTGCGGGCCAGAGCGCGGCCAAGGCCAAGCAATATATAAAGTGGCGTCAACCCGGCGAGCATCTTCAGGTCATTGCCATAACGAACTTCAAGGGCGGTTCGGGTAAAACCACCACCTCGGCGCATCTGGCGCAATATTTCGCGCTTCAGGGCTATCGCACACTTGCGATCGATCTCGATCCGCAGGCTTCGCTCTCCGCGCTGTTTGGTTATCAGCCGGAGCTGGACCTTTCGGGCAACGACACGCTCTACGGCGCGATCCGCTACGATTCAGAGCGCCGTCCCCTCGCCTCGATCATTCGCAAGACCTATTTTGACGGGCTCGACATTGTACCCGGCAATCTGGAACTGCAGGAGTTCGAGCATACCACGCCGCAACATCTGGCTCGTCGCACCGAAGATGATGGCGGCGGCTTGTTCTTTGCGCGTGTCCAGCAGGCGATCCAGTCGATTGAGGCGAATTACGACGTGGTCGTCATCGACTGCCCGCCGCAGCTTGGTTACCTTACGTTGAGCGCGCTTTGTGCGGCGACATCGGTGCTGGTCACGGTTCATCCGCAGATGCTGGATGTCGCCTCGATGAGCCAGTTCCTGTTCATGACGTCCGATCTTCTGTCGGTTGTGCGTGAGGCGGGCGGCGAGCTCAACTTCGACTTTCTGCGTTATCTCATCACGCGCTACGAACCGAATGACGGTCCGCAAACGCAGATCGCGGGCTTCCTGCGCACGCAATTCGCCGATCGCGTCCTGACCGCGCCGATGCTGAAATCGACTGCCATTTCGGATGCGGGGCTTTCAAAGCAAACGCTCTACGAGGTCGGCAGAGAGAATTTCAATCGCACCACCTATGACCGAGCCTATGAGGCGCTGAATGCGGTGAATGCGGAAGTCGAAGGGTTGATGCTGCAAAGCTGGGGGCGGAACTGATGGCCGCAGCAAAGTTGACAGCTGTCAACAAGCGTCCCGTCCGGCCCTGCCGGGGACAGACTTATCCACCCCTTCGCCAGATGCTGCCTAATGGCCTCGAAGGAGGATCATTGTGATGAACGCTAGGAAGGACAGGCTGAAATCGCTTTTCGCCGGTGAGGCGCCGGAAGAGGCGGCGAACGCCGTTCCAACACCGATTAGCGATGCCGGCGTCAAGCGCACGCCCTCGGCTGCCGTTCGCGCCATGGGGCTCTCCCTCGGCTCCTTGTCGCAAGAAGCAGAGGAGGCGAGACGGCTGCGCGAAACGCTCGCTGCCGGAGAGCAGGTCGTCGAACTGGATCCGAAGCTGATCGAGCGGTCGCCTTTTGCCGATCGTCTCAGTGATGGCGCGATCAACGACCCGGAGTTTCAGGCCCTCAAGCAGAGCATGTGGGAGAGCGGTCAGCAGGTTCCTGTGCTGGTGCGCCCACATGCCGATCCGGCCAAGGCGGCGGCAGGTGTCTATCAGCTTGCTTATGGTCACCGCCGCGTTCAGGCAGCGCGCGAGATTGGCCAGCCGGTTCGCGCTGTCGTGCGCAGCCTTGATGATACGGCGCTGGTTATGGCGCAGGGCAAGGAAAATGCCGAGCGGCGCGACCTGTCCTTCATCGAGCGCGCCTTCTTCGCCAAATTGTTGCTCGATCACGGTTTCGACCGCGCGACCGCGATGGCAGCGCTTTCCGTTCACAAGTCGGAAATGTCGCGCCTGATCCAGGTCGCCGAAGCCGTACCGCCACAAGTGGTGCGCGCCATTGGCCCCGCGCCCAAGGTTGGACGCCCGCGCTGGCTCGCCCTTGGAGAGCTGTTGGAAAAGGACAGTGACGGCCTGGCTGAGAGCGAACTTGCCGCACCGGATTTCCTGGAAGCCGACAGCGATACGCGCTTCCAGCGTCTTTTCGATCGGCTCCAGGCTTCAGCGAAGGGGAGGGGGGCTGCGGCCAGAGACGCCAAGACGGTGACGATCGCGACGCCCTCCGGCTCGCCCATCGCTGAGCTCGCACGCGCGGGCAGGGCGGTGCGGCTGACGATTCCCGAATCAGCGGGCAAGGGATTCGCGGATTATCTCGCTTCCCGCCTGCCAGAGCTTCACGCCGCCTTCCAGGAGAGCGGAGGCGAGAAATAGAGTTTGCCGGGCGGGTTTGCCGCCTGCCCGGTGCGTAACCGCGTACAAGACGACACGAACAACGGAGAAACAGGCAAGAAAAAAGGCCCCCAGAACGTTACCATCCCGGAAGCCCCTTTTCGAATGTAGCAATCCGAAAGAATCACTTCCGAGTCCCGCTGTCAAGGCGTCGGTGCGTTCCGGCCACGGATTTCTGTGCCTCAAGACGAGGTGACTCGAAAATGACTGAGCTTTTTGGAGCGACGCCTTTTGGCGGCGGACGGGTAAGTGTTGCCGATTTTCAGCGGCGGGAAGCTGTCGAGCGCAAGCGCAGCGCACTCAAGAATGGCGGCAACGACAACGGCCGCGCCGACAAATGGCAACTTATTCGCGCCCTGTCTGAAGCGCGGGGCGTCTTTGGTCTGTCTGATCGCACAATCGTCGTCCTGGAAGCGCTTTTGAGCTTTCACACGCCGCGTGAGATCGACGGTTCGGAGCCGATCGTCGTCTTTCCATCAAATGCGGAGCTGTCGCTGCGCAGCCGGGGAATGGCTGAAGCAACCTTGCGCCGGCACATTGCCGCTCTCGTAGAAGCGGGGCTGATCCTTCGCCGCGACAGCGCCAATGGCAAGCGCTACTGCCGCCGTGACGAGCGCGGTACGATTGCGGATGCCTTTGGCTTCGACCTGTCGCCCCTGGCGCTTGCGGCGGGCGAGATCTACGCAGCAGCGGAAGCTGTGCGCGACGAGGCGAGGGCGCTTCAAAAGCTGCGGACGGAGATTTCAATCCATCTGCGCGACACTGGCAAGGTTATTGAGGCCGGTCTTGCCGAAAGGCTCAACGGCGACTGGGCAAGCTTCCTGATGCAGTTGCAGCCCCTTGCAAAACGTTTGCCGCGTCAGGCTGAACGAAGTGTGCTGGAGCGCCGCCGTGAGGACCTCGTTGCACTGCGCGCACGGGTGGAAAAGACCTATCTCGACTCCTTCACGGAACAAGAAATGAGCGGCAATGACTCTCATTTCGAGCGGCACTATCAGAATTCAAATACAGACCCCCAATTTGAACTAAGCTCCGAAACAGAGCCGAAGCGCGAGGTGAGCACCAAAATCCCTAACGAAGCGGCGAAAGGTTCGGATGAGACCCATCAGACAGCTGCGCCGGAACAGAAAGGGGAAACTGCGCCACTCGCCTATGTGCTTGGCGTGTGCCCGACGCTGGCGAGCTACGCCAAAGACGGCATAAATGATTGGCGCGACGCCATTTCGACGGCAGAACTCGTGCGAGCCATGCTGGGCATCTCGCCGGACGCATGGAGACGTGCGTGCGAGGCCATGGGAACCCAAGGCGCGGCAATCACGGTCGCGGCCATCCTTGAGCGCGCCGACGGCATCCGCTCCCCAGGCGGCTATCTGCGCGCGCTCACCGAGCGGGCCGAGCAAGGCAAGTTCTCCGTCCGCCCCATGCTGGCCGCCCTTGAGGGGGAACGGCGCGAAGTCGGGTGAGGGGTCCAACCGGATGACGGCCTGATCGTTGCATGGCGCTGCTCTGCGTCGTTTGTTCGCCGGTGTCGTCCCAGCGGGACAATATCCCGATCCTCGCCGTTTTGTTAAAAAGAGGGGAGGGGCCTCCGCCGCTGCGGCAAAACCGGCTCTCTCATTGAGCAGAGCGTGCAATTGCCCGTCGGCTGAAATCCTGCTCGACCACAGAGAACGGAAAATTAACCATACGATTCGGACCGCGTGGAAATTCGGAATTAAAAACAAACAGTTAGAGCTGCTCTAGACGCTGCGGTTCACCGCACACTCAAACATCGAGAAACACTGAGAGCTCGCCCGTCTTGAGCCTAGTTTCGAGAAATCTGTGCATTGCCGGTGCTCTCTCGAAGGAAGTAGCGACAACGATCGACGAAACGAAGATTCAGCAACGTATTCTAATATTCCAAGTAAGCATTATCTAAAAGACTTCGTCGGCGAAGTGTACGACTGACAATGTCGAATAATCACAGTTGCGAATTCACCACAACCGTATAGCCTGTTACCGGTTGGGGGAATAAATATGATTGTTCTGCGGCGCGTCACCTGGGCGCTTTGTGTATCGGCGCTCATCAGCAGTGTTGTTCCAACGGCAGCGCAAGATGTTGGTGGCATCATAAATATGATGGGCCGCATCATTGAACAGGATATGCGTCGGCAGGAACATCGTCAGCGACGGCAAGCAGAGGATCAAGCCGTACGCCAGCGGCAGCGGGCTGCTGCCGCGGAGCAAAGAGCGCGGCAAAATGAAATCCGTCGTAAGGAAATTCAATATGTCCGTCGACTTCAAGCGGCCATGGCTCGGCTGGGCTTCTACGACATGGTCGTTGACGGCGATCGCGGACCAGGTACGCGCAGGGCGGAAGCTTCGTTCATAGCCGCATATGAGCTTGCGCCTGTCGTGCTCGAGGAAGGCTATATCTCGCATGTCGAGTATCTCGCGCAGTTGGGCTTTCGCAGCGCACGAGAACTTGCGGATGCAGCGGCTCTAGGTTTCGAGACGCGAGAAGAGCTTGTCGCAGCACGAGAGGGAGGCTTCGATAACGCTCAGGATTTGGCGATCGCCAGACAGCAAGGTTTCAACCGGTACGACGACTATCGCAAGTTCCGGGCATCGGGCTTTGAAAGCGCCGAGGACTTTCGGCTGGCGAGAGATGGCGGCTTTACGGATCGCCATGAATTCGAGGAGGCTCTTGCGGCGGGTTTCGCAGATCACAGCGATTATGTGGAATTTCGGCAGAGTGGATTGCCGGACAAGGCATCGTTCGTTGAATATCGGGCCGAATTGGCGCTCGCCGTCGGTGCCGCCGATATTTGTAGCGAGGCGGCGCCCGGTGCCGAAATCGAAGACGCGGTCGCCAAATGCTTGTCTGCATTGGCTCATCCACATCAAAGGAACCTTTTGTCGGAACTTGAGCATCTGGACCGCCGGATTTCCGATGCACTCGATGCATTGGCGCGGCAGACCCCGTCTGTCGAGGTCGCTGCTGAGGGAAGTGATGCCGAGCTAACGGTGGATTCAGCTTCCTTTTTGCAAACCCAGGCAGCCTTAAAGGGGGCCCGCTCGAAACTTGGCTGCGGTATCGCGGTTGCGCGACATGACTGGGCCTCGGCCAGTAGCGATTGTGCGGTAACTGCGCAGGCTGGCGACCATAATATGCTGCGACTTGCGTCGCGGGCCGCCGACGAGTTCAAGGCGCAGCAGGATCAGGCAGCCGAGGAAGAGCGCACTGCGAGGGAGGCAGCCGAAGCCGAACGCGGCCGACTTGCGCTTAGCGCAGGCAAGCAGCGCCTCGCTTCACTGCTGTCATCAATCGCCGACTTCACTGAAAGCAAACGAACATTCACGAACGCGATCGATGTCGCCCGGGCTGTTGTGCGCCTGCGTCAGCTTGAAGCCTCTGACGATGTGAAACAGATCGAGCAGGTGATCCTCAACGTGGATGAATTGCTGAAGAGTGAGGACAGTTATCAGACATTCATCGAGGAACAGAAGACAGCCGTCGAAATCTCCCGAATAAACGCCCGCGCGACCGCTGCTGCGGAACTACGCAGAACCGAGGCATTCATCGCGGATTTTGTCGGGGCCAACATTCTCCATGAGGCCGTCAACGATCTGTTGGAATTGCAGGAACTTATCGCCAAGAGTGTTTCATCTGGTCAGGATGAGGCGCTTTTCAACGCCCAACGCCTTGCCGCCAACGCTGTTGACAGGCTGAAGCTCCGTGCCGAGCTGGATGGGTTCGTCTATAGCGAGGTATCCTCGGAGACCGCGGTTGAACAAGCTGATAACGGTCTGGCAATCACAGATGCCAACCAGTCTCTTCTGACTGGTGATCCGCGCGATGTAATCATTCTTGGCAATTACAGCCCGAATGCCCCCCATCTTATCGTCAATCTTGTCGGTCTAACCACTTTCGAAAACGGCACTGCAAACCTTTGCTGGATCGGGCCGGACTCTCAGAATCTGCCACTTGGCGACTATGTGACGCCTATCTTGCGCAAGCTGGGCGCACAGCAGATCTCTGCGTCCGGCTTGTGCAATGCCCGAAACGCCTTGAAGCAGGACGTGTTGGTCATAGAACGGGGAACTCTCCTGTCGAACGATCTTCTGGAGGTTCAGCCGATTATCTCCGCTTTTGAGGCTGGCACATTCAAGGCTATCGACCTCGTCTCCTGGTCTTCGGTTGGGCAGACCGTCGAAGCGGACGCGCAAATGTCAATGCAGATCAAGGACGAGGTAACCGCCGGCGTGCGCCAGGGCTTTGGCTTTGTCTCCCTTGATAACGCTGACACCACTTTGTGTACGGTGGTTCCGCCAGCGGACGCGGCCGATCACGAGAATGCGTTCGAACTTGCAGGGACTGCAATTGAGCGACATGTTCCGGCCAATATGAGCCGATTGGTCGTAACGCTCGACCGCGCCTTCTCGAACATCCAGAGAAATTCATGCCGGATCGTCTACGCGCAGGCGGACGATCTCGCTCGCCTCCTGGCCGCACTCGCTCAGATTAACAAGAACGGTTTGGTGCTGCCGGTTTGGATCACCCCGGAGTTGGTAGAAGAGGGCGCAGCGCTTTCGGCGAGCAGCGTGCAGGAGCGCGAGCGGCGTATCGCACTGCGTCGCCAGGAGATGGAAGCGGCGGCCCGATTTAACGAGGAGAACAACCGTCAAGCCGAGGTTGCGCGACGAAGGACAGAGAACCAGTTGCGAAGCCGCTATTCGCAGGAGGCGCGAGCTGCTCACAACGACCTCTCCGAGCTGAGCAAGGCATTCCTCAGCTCCGGAACGGCCTCCGACACAGACTTCGCGGGCCTTTTCCCGGAAACTGGAAAATGGAGAGCAGCGCAGGCTGTTAATGGCTGGATTGCAGACGAGTATCACGATGAGCTCGTGGATTATGGCACTGCAGAATGGAAAGCTCGTCGCCTTGAGGCTGTGTTGATGCGCGCAACGCTTGTCACCAAAAACGCCCAACGCGGCGAATATAGTGAGTTATGCGTGATCATTGGATATCTGATCGATAGGGAATTCGGCATGCGACGTGACGCAGTGGAAGCGCCATGTGAGGCAGCCGATGATCTTTCGCAATGGAAACGCGCGCGTCTGTTCGAGAGCCGCTGGATTGCGCATTAAGGTGCACTGGTCAAATTCCGGTTCCTCATTCGGCGTAAGGACGCATCAATTTCCCGCCTTCGTTTCGCAGGTCGTTCGCGATCTGTGAAATCAGCGAGCCGAACCAGACGTGAGAGGGGGATTTGTGGGTGCGTGCTGCCCATGACATCCGAATCGGAAAATCACAATCGAACGGAGCGGGGATCATTGTCAGCCTTGGCGAGAAGATCCGTTCGAACCCGGCCGAAGTGGTGAAGATGAGATCGCAGGTTTCCACGATGTGATCGACGATCACGAACGAGGAGACATTAAGCGCAATATCAAGGGAAACGCCAAGCCAGCATCTCCCGATAGTAGGGACGCCACAGCGGGCGCGTGACGCACCAGAACATCGTTGCTCTTCTCAAATGCCTCAGCGTCAGAGGTTCGTGGTGGATCATGACTGATAAGGCAAGATTATCGATCATAACAGGCGCTCGTATGGTGCGGCGGTTGTGGAGCCATTTAGGCTCAATTCCGCACTAATGGAGGTAAGAGTGCTCTTAACTTCTTCGGCCTAAAGGGAGATCTCCCATCTTCGCCACGGCCCCAGTAGCGCGCCTAGCGTTGAGCCGCCGTCCGAATAGGCAACCTGGCCATGCGGCAAAACGAGGGTGACTGGCAGACACAACTGCGAGAGAGTGCCTATGGAATTGCGCCAACTAAAATACCTGCTGTCAGCGGTGGAGTGCGGAAGCCTTGGCAAGGCCGCCGCGCAGCTTGGCGTGGCGACTTCGGCGCTCAGCCAACAGATCAGCCGGCTCGAGAGTGAATTATCGACCCGCATTCTTGTGCGGAGTGCCTCAGGGGTAACCCCGACCGAAGCTGGCACACTCTTCTGCCAGCACGCAACTCTCGCGCTGAGGCATATCGATGCTGCAGTCGAAGCCGCCCAAGGAGCGAGACTTACCGGTGTTGTCTCCCTTGGTCTGGCACCGACGACGTCCTCGATCCTGGCGCTACCGCTTATCCAGGCAATGAACAGGCGCTACCCGGATATCCGATTGCAGCTCGTCGAGGGCATGTCCGGTCACCTGTCGGGCATGCTGAAGGCGAGGCAGATCGACCTCGCGGTTCTGTTCGGTCCTGACAACAGCTCCGCCAGCCGAGATATGACGCCGCTTCTCGATGAGACGCTCTTTCTGATCGGACGCAGCGAATTATTGCAGCAAGCGAATATCGCGGCAGGTACAGGCGATCTCTCGCTCCGGCAGATTGCTTCTTTGCCCGTCATTCTCCCGAGCCGAGGACATGGCCTGCGAGACAGCCTCGACAGAGCATTTGCGAACGCTGAGTGCCGTCCGGAGATACAGATGGAGATAGATTCACTGGCGGTCATCATGGAGGTCGTGTCCGCCGGTCTCGGCGTCACCATCCAGCCTGGAGCTGCTCTTACGCGCGCTCCCGCCAAGAAGCTGGCGTTCGTCCCACTCACCACTTCGGAAGTCCGGCGCAGCAACGTGCTGGTAAGCCTGCCCGACCATGAGCTCGCACCAGCTGCCCTGGCGCTGCGTGCCCAACTTCGCAAGGTGGTGGCAAAGCTCGTCCGTGACGGCCGCTGGCTCGGTGCCGTGCTGCACGAAAGCGTATAGACTTTCGCGCCGCCTAGATCGTGCGTGCCACCGCCTTTCGGGCGAAGCACGGCCTCCATTGCTCTCCGAAAGTGAGGGCAAACGTTTATGCATGCCGATAGATCGGATCTCTGCGCAGGGAGGCGTGGCCCCCCAACAGGAATGCGGGCCGTGTCGCTTCCGGGGTCTTCTTGATTCGAGAGGGGCTCTTCATCTTTTGATGATGGCGGACTTCCGGGATTTCCTTAGAGGAGAGTGAAGGACACATCTTCAGGGAGTTTACATGTCGATTGACGTGCTGGTCATCGGAGGAGGGAACGCGGCACTCTGCGCGGCCCTTACCGCGCGGGAGGCCGGCGCTTCCGTCCTGATGCTCGAGGCGGCTCCTCGGGAATGGCGCGGCGGCAACTCGCAGCACACCAGAAATCTGCGCTGCATGCATGACACGCCACAGGACGTCCTCGTCGACGCTTATTCGGAAGAGGAATTCTGGCAGGATTTGCTGAAGGTAACCGGTGGCAAAACCAATGAGGAGCTCGCACGCCTCGTGATCCGGACCACCGCCACCTGCCGCGACTGGATGCGCAAGCATGGCGTTCGGTTCCAGCCGGCGCTGGCGGGCACGCTTCACGTCGCCCGAACCAACGCGTTCTTCATGGGCGGCGGCAAGGCGCTGGTCAATGCTTACTACCGCAGCGCAGAGAAGCTTGGCGTCCAGGTCCGCTACGAAACCCCGGTGAAGGAACTGGTGTTCGACGGCAATCGCTTTGTTGCGGCCATTACCGAGTCCGGAGAACGGATCGAGGCAAGGTCGGCGGTTCTCGCCGCCGGCGGCTTTGAGTCCAATCGCGAATGGCTTCGCGAGGCCTGGGGACAAAATGAGAGGGGCGAGTGGCCGGCAGAGAACTTCCTGATCCGTGGCACCCGTTTCAATCAGGGCGTGCTTCTCAAGTTCATGATGAACCAGGGAGCGGACATGATCGGGGATCCGTCGCAGGGCCATTGCGTGGCTATCGACGCGCGCGCCCCGATTTATGATGGCGGCATCTGTACCCGCATCGACTGCGTGCCGCTCGGCGTGGTGGTGAACCGCGATGGCGAGCGGTTCTATGACGAGGGTGAGGATTTCTGGCCCAAGCGCTACGCCATCTGGGGCCTTCTCGTTGCCGGGCAGCCAGGTCAGATTGCCTATTCGCTCATCGACCAGAAAGTCATTGGCCGGTACATGCCGCCGGTGTTCCCCGGAATCACTGCGAACACACTGCCCGAACTGGCGCAGAAGATCGGGCTTCCGGTGGATACGTTCATGCAGACGCTCAACGCCTATAATGCGGCCTGTCACCAGGGAACGTTCGACCACACCATCCAGGACGACTGCCGGACGGAAGGTCTCACCCCGTCTAAAAGCCACTGGGCGCGTCCAATCGACAAGCCGCCGTTCTATGCCTACGCACTACGCCCCGGCATCACCTTTACTTACCTGTCCCTCAAGACTGACCGCTCGGCCGCAGTGCGGTTCGAGGATCGTCCGAGCCCCAACCTTTTCGTGGCGGGCGAGATGATGGCCGGGAACGTCCTCGGCAAGGGCTACACGGCCGGTGTCGGCATGTCGATCGGAACGACGTTCGGCAGGATTGCCGGATCCGGTGCCGCAGCAGCAGCTCTCAACAAATCCTGATCAGGAATGCCTTCATGAATGCTTGTGAAACTACAGAAGCTCCGGTCGCTGCCCGGGGCGCACCGGTCCCGATAGCGGAAGTCCGCGAGGCCGATGCCAACGCCGCCGAGGTGGATCGCATCCTGCACATCTGCAACGCCTGTCGGTATTGCGAAAGCTTCTGCCCCGTCTTTTCGGCGATGACGCGGCGGCTCGACTTCAATCTGGCGGATGCCCACTACCTCGCCAACCTCTGCCACAATTGTTCGGCCTGCCTCTATGCCTGCCAGTATGCGCCGCCGCACGAGTTTGGCGTAAACCTGCCCAAGGCACTGGCCCGGGTGCGCCGCGACACCTACGTGGAGTATGCGTTCCCGAAGGCCTTCGGTCAGCTCTATTGCCGCAACGGGCTTGCCGTCGCGATGGCGGTGAGCTTCGGCATGGCACTCTTCCTGATGATCGCTATCGCCAGCCAGGGACGCCTGTTCGTACCGGGCCTCGACGCGGACTTCTATGCTGTGTTCCCGCACAACACGCTGGTGCTTCTGTTCGGCACCACCGCCGCCTGGGTGCTCGTCGCGCTCGGTGTTGGCCTTGTCCGCTTCTGGCGGGAGGTATCGGCTCCGCAGGAAACCCTTGCCAATCCGGCTGCGATCGGGGAAGCGGCCACGTCAGTGCTGACGCTCAGGTACCTGGATGGCGGCCATGGCGAAGGTTGCAATAACGAAGACGACGCCTTCACATTGTGGCGGCGGCGCTTCCACCACCTGACCTTCTACGGGTTCATGCTGTGCTTCGCATCGACGTCGGTGGCAACGCTCTATCACTATGCGTGGGGCATTGAGGCGCCATATCCCGTCCTCAGCCTGCCGGTCCTGCTTGGCACGCTGGGCGGTCTTGGACTGATTGCAGGACCGATCGGCCTCTATTGGCTGAACCTCCGCCGCAACGACCTCCAGATCGACGAGCGGCAGAAGTCGATGGACCGCGGCTTCATCGCTCTGCTGTTCTTCATCAGCCTGACAGGCCTCGCCTTGCTGGCACTACGCGAGACCTCCGGCATGCCGCTTCTTCTCGCCCTCCATCTCGGCTTCGTAATGGGCCTGTTCCTGACGATCCCCTACGGCAAATTCGCCCATGGATTCTACCGCACGGCCGCTCTGCTGAAGCATGCGATAGAGAAGCGGTTACCAAATCCGATCCAGGCCGGATCTGACTGAAAAAGGCGACACCCGCAACGCCGGAGATGGCGGGGCGGGTGTCTGAAGCAAAGCAACCAAACGGGAGCGCTCAGCAGACGGACCTGGCTCTGGAATACCCGAAGGCTACCGACTTGACCAACTAGCGAGAGAGCAAGGCTAGAAGATCAGAAGGCGGACGTGTCACGGAAGCCCATTTGGCGGGACAGGTCTAGGGCAGACGAGCAGACGGCTTCCTTGATGGCAGCAATGTCGTCGTCATCGACACGGGCAGCGGGTGCGCCCACCGTCAAAGCGGCGACGACCGCCCCGCCGGCCCCGAAGATCGGCGCGGCAACGGCGATAAGATCTTCGCTGAGTTCGCCGCGACTTATATGGAACTTTTCCTCGCGCAGCTCTCGCAACCGCTCACGCAGCAAAACCGGATCGGTCGGCGTACGCGGTGTAAAGCTTGCCAGTTCGCCGCCCATATAACGTTCCTGCTCTTCTTGCGGCATGAACGCCAGGAACACCTTTCCGGAGCCAACGTGCAGCGGACGGCGGCGGCCGACAACCGCGTGGACGCGAACGTCCCGCGGTGGCTCCCATCTTGCAATACACACCGTCTCGTCGCCATGGCGGATGCGAAGCTGCACCGTCTCTTGTACGGCCTCGCCGAGGCGGTGCATGATCGGCTTGGCTCTGCTGAGCACATCCGATTGGGCATGGGCGCTCTCGCCAATCAGGAGCGCCCGATAGCCAAGGCGATAGGACTTTCCTTCACCGCTGCGCACGATCATCTGCGATGATTCAAGCGTGCGCAGCATGCGAAGGATGCGTTGGCGGCTGACGCCCGTTCGCCGGGCAATCTCTGCCATCGACAAATCGGCTTCTGCCGCAATGGTCGTCAGAACGCGGACGGCGAAGTCAACGGCCTCGATATGGTAGGCTGAACCGTCCGGCTCCTCGGATCCCATCTTCATCCCCGATTATGCGAGT
Source organism: Aquamicrobium zhengzhouense (assembly GCF_016124105.1). Classification (GTDB taxonomy): domain Bacteria; phylum Pseudomonadota; class Alphaproteobacteria; order Rhizobiales; family Rhizobiaceae; genus Aerobium; species Aerobium zhengzhouense. The sequence goes on along the minus strand of NZ_JADGMQ010000022.1, from coordinate 19,980 downwards.
TCCTGTCTCACCAACGCGGAGATCCGCGCGATCACGGTGCCGATGTCTGCCTGAACCTGAGCGAAACGTCCAGATTTTTCCAGCGCCTTCTCGTGCATGTAAATGCCGCGATTGACCTCAATCTGGACGCTGAAGATGTTGCGCGCTGGATCGCCATAATGCGCGACGAGGTGTGCACCCTTGTAGGGATCATTGATCTGCGCGCTGTAGCCGAGATCACGAAACGCGTCGGCAACTAATGCAGTGAAGGCAGGATCGGAGGTTTCCCCGTCGCGGTCGCTGATGACGAAGTCGGGCCGGGCGCATCCGGCGTCGTCATTCATGGCATTGCCGACGGATTTCATCGAGTGGCAATCAATATGCCTGACAAGCCCATGGACTGCATGCATGGCCTCGATCCGCGCACGTAGCGCATCGTGGTAGCTGTCGTAATAGGTCTCGATCCAACGCAGCACGGTCGCTGCCGGCAATGGACGATCGTAGTTTTCAACCCCCGGCAACGCCAGGCGCCGCAACAGCCCCATTCCGACTTCGCTCTTGCGCGTGGGGCGCAGAGGGAAGGGGAGGTCGCCCTCGATTAGCGCCGGATCGATATCGTCGCGTGCCCGATTGAGATCGATGAAGGAGCGCGGGAAATGCGCCCGCAGCAAGGTGGCTCCATGCCTGGGTGCTGCTGCAAACAACTCATCCACCCAGGCATCCCAGCTGGTCGCGAGGTCGGCATCGCTTGCAAGCGGAGCCCAGTCTGCCGGCCGCTGCGTACCGCTGTGAGGTGAGTCATAGAGGATCGGCAGTGCCGTACCTTCTGCTTCGATGATGTCGTAGGTGCCGCTCATTTTCATTCCTTGACATGTTGCGCCCGGACCAGGCAGGCCCCTTCCGGGCTTCGTCTGTCACGACAGGCGTGACGTCGTAATGTAGGAATTGACATATATCGAAAAACACGTCAGGGGAAGTGACATAGAGGTCGCCAACGCGGCCAGAGGGACGAATTTGATGAATGCCAACCGGACTTCCGGCGACGAAATCAATGTTCAGCCGTCACGGATGATGGCGGACCTTGCGGAGCTGGCCCGTCATACGAAACATGCTGGCACGGTCGGGGAGCGCGAAAGCCTCGCTGTGATCGAAGCCCGTCTGCGCGAGGCTGGTTTCAGCTGCAACGTGCTCTCGCACGACGCCTATATCAGCCTTCCCGGCAATGCTTCCTGCACTGTTGCGGGCCAAGCGCTCACCTGCATTACCCATTCAATGGCAGCCGCAACGGGACCAGACGGTATTTGCGGTATGCTTATCGACCTCGGGCGCGGTGATGCTGCTGCCTTTGCGCGCGAAGACCTGCGCGGACGCATCCTGCTCGTGGACGGGATTGCAAGCCCCGTAGTCGCCTTGCGCGCAACCCGCGCCGGGGCTGCTGGCGTCATTCACGTCAGTCCGCATGAGCATCTTCACGAAATGTGTTTGTCTCCGGTCTGGGGAAATCCATCGCTGGAAACGGTTGGACAGCTTCCGAAGGTGCCTGTCGTAACCGTCTCCGCAGCAGATGGAGCCGCAGTCCGGAGTGATCTGGCGCGCGAGGGCGGCGTCGAGGCGACCATATTTGCGGAAGTCGATACTGGCTGGCGGGAAACCCCGCTGTTGGTGGCTGAGTTATCTTCCGCCTCTGGCTCGACCGAAGAAGACGAGCCCTTCGTGTTGTTTTCCGGTCATCACGACACATGGCACTACGGCGTCATGGACAATGGCAGCGCCAATGTCGCGATCATTGAAGTCGCGCGCAATCTCGTGAAGCTTCACAAGAGCTGGAAGCGGGGGCTGCGCATCTGCATCTGGTCCGGCCACTCACAGGGCCGCTATTCCGGCTCGGCCTGGTATGTGGATAACCACTGGCGCGAGCTCGACAAGCGTTGTGTTGCCCATGTGAACATCGACAGCCCCGGAGGGCTGGATTTCACCTCGTTGACAGGCACCGGGGTTATGGGCGCGCTTCGACCGCTCGCCCACCGCGTTATTCTCTCCCAAACCGGGCAGGAGCTGGCCGGTAACCGCAAGGTTCGTTCTGCTGACGATTCCCTGCAGTCGCTGGGCGTACCGTCAATGTTTGGGTCCCTGAGCCGCCAGGAATCATCGGTTCCCGGCATGCGCAACGCGCTCGGCTGGTGGTGGCACACCCCGCACGATCTCATTGACAAGATCAATCCGGAATTTCTCGCGCGCGACGCTCGCATCCTTTTTGGATGTCTTGAGGCGTTGCTTTGCGACGAGATCCTGCCGATCTCCCATGATGAAACGCTTGCGGACCTAGCCGCGCAAATTGCGGGTCTTCAGCAAAACCTGGAAGGGTCCCTCGATCTCGCCATCGCCGCAACCGCGGTGGAAACGCTACGAAATCAGCTGCAGGACCTGACGCGAGCGGGGCATGCGCCGATCGTCAACGCTGCGCTTATGGAGCTGTCGCGTTGGCTCGTCCCGCTTGATTACGGCAATGGCGATCGTTTCAGCCATCTCCCCGCGCTACCGACCGTGCCATGGCCTGTGCTGGAACCGCTGCGGCGCCTGGCCGCCGAGCAAAAAGCCGCAAGCGAGGAGGCTGACGCAACCCGTTTCGCCCGGGTCGATGCGCAGCGCGCCCTGAATCGGCTCGAATACAATTTGGCGCAGGCGACGGCGTCAATTGCCTCACTTTCACACTTTAGAATGGGCTCAAATGAGGATATCGAAACCCATGCTTAAACCCGCCTGCCTTGCCACCGCCCTTGCGCTCTGCCTTTCGGCTCCTGTTCTGGCGCAAGATCTCACGATTGCGATCAAGGCGTCGGTCGATGCCGCCGATCCGCACCAGCTCTATTCTCCAAACCGCAACGTTCAGCTGCAGGTTTACGAGCCGCTCCTCTATCAGGACCAGTACCTGAAGCCGCAGCCATGGCTGGCGACGTCCTGGGAGGCAGTCGAGCCCAAGGTTTGGCTCATTCACCTGCGCGAGGGCGTCAAGTTCGCCAATGGCCAGCCATTCACCGCTGATGACGTGGTGTTCTCGATCGAGCGCGGTCTGACCATCGAAGGCGCACGCACCTACCGCTCATATCTCAAGGATATTGAGAGCATCGAGGCGGTGGATCCGCTGACCGTGCGCATTACCACCAAGGTGGAGACGTCTTTCCTGCCCGAGAACCTGACATCGATCGGCATGGTTTCCCACATCGCGGCCAAGGACGCGACCGCCGATGATTTCAACGGCGGGTCGGCCGCAATTGGTACGGGCCCTTACAAATGGGTCAGCTGGACGCCGGGACAGGACGTAAGGCTCGAGCGAAACGACAATTGGTGGGGTGAGAACCTTCCGGAGTGGGAGAAGGTGACCTATCGCTTTATTCCCAATGACAGCGCCCGCGTCGCAGCCTTGCTCGCCGGTGACGTTGACGTCATCGACAACATTCCAGGCAACTTCTCGGGCCAGATTCGTGAACGTGCTCAGCTGGTTGAAGCGCCGTCCGTCTTCACGGTCTATCTGGCACTCGACCGCGCGCGCGACGTGACCCCTCAGGTCACAGACAGTGCGGGCAAGCCTCTTGAGAGCAACCCGTTCAAGGATCCGAAGGTCGTTCAGGCGCTTGACCTGTCGATCAACCGCGAGGGCATCGCACAGCGCATCATGCAGGGCGGCGCCGTGCCGACCAATCAGTATTCGCCCGATGGCTTCTCCGGTTACAACGTCTCCATCTCGGCTCCGGAGTATAATCCGGCCAAGGCCCGCGAACTGCTGGCAGAAGCTGGGTACCCGGATGGCTTCAACATGACTCTGGCGTGCTACAATGATCGCTTCTCAGGCGACGCGCAGACCTGCCAGGCACTTGCATCGATGTTCACTTCGGTCGGTGTTCGCACGACCGTAGACGCGATGCCGGCTTCGGTGTTTTTCCGTCGCGGCACCGGCAATGAGAACGGTTCGGAGTTCTCGGCAATGATGGCCGGTTACGCGACCCCGACCGGCAGCCCGATGAACTTCTACGTCGCTCTGATCCAGACGAACGACCCGAAGGCGGGCACTGGTTCGAACAATCGGATGAAGCACTCCAATCCTGAAATCGACCAGATGATCAAGGAAGCAGGTGTTGCCTTCGATATGGATGAGCGTGAAAAGCTGCTTCAGGGCATCGCGGCCAAGGCAGTCGAGGAACACGCCATGCTGAACATCATGTTCCTGACGTCGAGCTGGGGCCTGCGCTCCGATCTAGTCATGGAGGAGCCGCGTGGTGACGGCTTCACCATGATCCGGAACATCCGCTCCAACTAAGACCGACGCCTTGAGCGCAGCCGCCGGACCGGCGGCTGCGCCTCGCGCTGCGTGTGGCTGCGCTTAAAAGCTCGCCTCGCGCCGGACAGAAAGAGATTCAAATGTTGCGATGGTTGTTCGAACGACTTTTCCAGGCCTGCCTGGTTATCGCGGCCATGTCGATCATTGTCTTCATCGGCGTCAACGTCATTGGCAATCCGGTAGACATATTGATCCCGCCGGACGCGAGCCAGGCAGAACGGCTGCGGGCCATTGAATATCTGGGCCTCGACAAGCCGCTATGGGCTCAATATCTCGACTTCCTGCGCAATTTGTTTCGCGGTGATCTCGGCACCAGCTATGTCTACGGTGCGCCGGCACTCGGTGTGATCCTGCAACGCTTGCCCGCAACGATCGAACTGGCGCTAGCCGCGATGCTGATGGCCATTGTGATCGGCATTCCGCTCGGCCTCTACGCTGGCCTTCGCGCGGATCGCTGGCCGGCAAAGCTCCTCATGACGGGATCGATCCTTGGCTTCTCGTTGCCCACTTTCTGGGTCGGCCTGATGCTTATCATGGTGTTCTCGGTGCAGTTGGGCTGGGTTCCGGCAAGTGGGCGAGGTGACACCGCCGAGTTCCTCGGCGTCCAGTGGTCCTTCCTGACGCGCGACGGCCTGAGCCATCTGCTGTTGCCCGCAATCAACCTGTCCCTTTTCAAGGTTTCGTTGGTGATGCGTCTCACCCGAGCCGGTGTGCAGGAAGTGCTGCCCCAGGACTATATCCGCTACGCCCGTGCAAGAGGCCTGACCGAGAAGCGCGTCATCTGGGTTCATGTTCTCAAGAACATCATGATCCCGGTGGTGACCATCATTGGCCTGGAATTCGGCTCGTTGATCGCCTTCTCCGTCGTCACCGAGACCATTTTCGCATGGCCTGGCATGGGCAAGCTGATCATCGACAGCATCAACGTTCTCGATCGCCCGATCATCGTCGCCTACCTGATGCTGATCGTCCTGATGTTCGTCTGCATCAACCTGATCGTCGACATTCTTTACGCCTTCCTCGACCCGAGGGTCCGGTTGAGCGCGCGGGGGACCAAATAATGTCGGATACGGATTTTCAAGCCGGACCGGTGGCAATGCCGGTCAGGGCCGGCTCGTTCAAGACACTGATGCGCAGCTTCCGCCGCGCTCCTGCAGCGCTGTTAGCGCTCATCGTCCTGTCAATTATTTTACTCGTAGCGCTGTCGGCCCCGTTCCTCGCGCCGCAGAACCCCTACGACCTTTTGCAACTCGACATCATGGACGGGCTGCTGCCACCAGGGAGCGAAGCACTCGGTCGCGACTTGGTCTACATGCTCGGCACGGACGGTCAGGGCCGCGACATGCTCTCCGCAATCATGTACGGACTGCGCATCTCGCTATTTGTCGGGATCGTGTCGGCGATTACGGCCGCCTTGATCGGAGCTACAATCGGGCTAATCGCTGCCTATACCGGGGGCCGCACCGAGAGCCTGATCATGCGGATTGTAGATCTGCAGCTCTCCTTCCCCTCCATCCTCGTTGCGCTGATGATCCTGGCCTTCCTGGGCAAGGGCGTGGCAAACGTCGTGCTTGCGCTGGTGATCGTGGAGTGGGCGACCTATGCGCGCACGGCAAGAGGCTCTGCGCTTGTCGAGACGCGCCGCGAATATATCGAAGCTGCGGTTTGCCTTGGTGTGCCAACCTGGCGGGTTCTCCTCAGGCATCTGCTCCCAAACAGCCTTAGCCCGCTGATCGTTATCGGCACCGTACAGATCGCGCGCGCCATCGCCCTTGAAGCGACCCTTTCGTTCCTTGGCCTTGGCGTACCTGTAACCGAACCGAGCCTTGGGCTGCTTATCTCCAATGGCTACCAATACATGCTTTCGGGCCAGTACTGGATGAGTTTCTACCCCGGCATTGCGCTTCTGATCACCATCGTGGCCATCAACATGGTGGGCGACCACCTGCGTGAAACCTTCAACCCGCGAGGACAGGCATAATGACTGGCCACGTTTCGTTACGCGCGGAAGCCGGGCCGCTTCTGGCTGTCCGCAATCTGACAACATCCTTCCAGCAAGATGGGCTCTGGACGCCGGTGCTGCGAGACATCTCGTTCGACATCGGCCGCAGTGAGACAGTCGCGGTGGTCGGTGAAAGTGGCTCGGGAAAGAGCGTGACCGCCATGTCGATCATGCAACTCCTGCCAAGGTCGACAAGCCGCATCGAAGGCCAGATCCTTTTCGAAGGAAATGACCTTTTGGCGCTGCCCGATGCCGAGATGCGCAAGATCCGTGGCAATCGCATTGCGATGATTTTTCAGGAAAGCAGCCTGAACCCGGTCTACACCGTTGGTTTCCACATGGTGGAGACCTTGCGCCGCCATCGGGGCTTTTCTGCCGCCCAGGCCCGCAAGGAAGCGGTCAGGCTATTGGACCGTGTGCGAATTCCATCTGCCGCGTCGCGCCTCGATGATTATGCTCATCAATTTTCTGGCGGCATGCGCCAGCGGGTGATGATAGCGATCGCTTTGGCCTGCAAGCCGCGCCTGCTGATTGCCGACGAGCCCACTACGGCGCTTGACGTCACCATTCAGGCGCAAATCCTCGAGCTGATCAAGGAGTTGCAGGATCAGGACGACATGTCTGTGATGTTCATCACACACGACATGGGCGTCGTCGCCGAGATCTCTGACCGCACTGTCGTGATGTATCACGGCAACGCGGTTGAAGAAGGGCCGACATCGCAGATCTTTTCTTCACCGCAAGCTCCCTATACGCGGGCGCTGCTGGCTGCTGTACCGCGTCTTGGCAGCATGCGCGGTCTACAAGACCCTCTTCGTTTTCCGGTTGTGAGCAAGAAAACGGGTTTGGCGGAACCGGTGCCCGCGTCCGTACCGACGGTCGATCCGGCCGCCAAGCCTATTCTGGAAGTGCGCAACCTCGTGACCCGCTTCGACATCAAGGGTGGGACTTTTGGCGGGCTGACCGGCAGGGTTCATGCCGTCGAAAACGTCTCTTTCGACTTGCGCCCCGGTGAAACCTTGTCGCTCGTAGGCGAGTCCGGCTGCGGCAAATCAACCACCGGACGCTCGATCATGCGCCTGACCCAGCCATCATCCGGTCAGATCATTGTCGAAGGCACCGAGATGTCTGCGCTGAACCGCAACGGGCTACGCCAGATGCGCAAGCAAGTTCAGATGATATTCCAGGACCCGGTCGCCAGCCTCAATGCGCGCATGACCATCGGCGAGGCCATTACCGAACCCTTCCTCGCCCACCGCATGGGAACGCGTTCTCAGGCACGCGACAAGGCGGCCGACCTTCTCGAGCGCGTTGGTCTGCGTGCCGACATGCTAAACCGTCTTCCGCACGAGTTTTCGGGTGGTCAGCGCCAGCGTATATCGCTCGCTCGTGCACTGATCCTCGACCCCAAGCTGATCGTCGCCGACGAAAGCGTCTCCGCACTCGATGTGTCGGTGAAGGCGCAGGTGGTTAACCTGTTGCTCGAACTCCAGGAGCGTCTTGGCCTGTCCTACCTATTCATCAGCCACGACATGGCAGTGGTGGAGAGGGTGAGCCATCGCGTAGCCGTGATGTATCTCGGTGAGATCGTCGAGATTGGCCCCCGCGACCGCGTGTTTAGCGATCCGCAGCATCCTTATACGAAAAAGCTGATTTCGGCTGTGCCGATTTCGGATCCTGAACGACGCAACATCCGAAACGGTCTGTCCAACGACGAGATCAAGAGCCCCATTCGCCCGATCAATTTCGTCCCACCTCAACGTGACTACGCAGAAGTCTCCCCGGGCCACCTGGTGATGAAAGACGCAGCTGTCTCTGTCGGACCTATAAAACGGACCCGTCCATGAGTGAAATTCGGGTGGGTCCTAAGGCGGGCAACATGTCGATCAGGCAGCGAAAGCCCTTCATTGGCAAGGCCCGGCCGCGCCTGGCCTTATCGATAATGACTTCGATCAGCTAGAAGCCCGGCGTCTGGCCCCGGAAGGGCCAGCGCGAAAACGCATACCCTGTTCGGTGAACCTTATCCCCAAACCTTAACCGCGGCGAGCATTGCGACCTTATGGCCGCCCCATCAGCCATCAGTCCAGCGATGAATGCCCGTCGTTCCGAGACCTGACCAGAGCCTCAGACAAGGCTCCCGCGCTTGATCCTACGCGAGTGCTGCAATCCTCGCCGGCGTTCCCTTCCACACAAGCGCGCACACCGCCGCGCATGTGCGGACGCGATGCCCTGCTGCCATTATTCCCCTTGTCCAAGCCTACCTGAAGCCTATCGAGATGCCGTCTGACCGTTGTAGGGCTGCTCCGGAGGGGACCGCAAAGGGTTAAAAGCCCATCCAAAGCGCTCGCCTAATCAGGCAACCGTTCTATCCCCTACCGTGCAACATATTTTGCAAGGCCACGGGATGTGAGGCCGATTGACCCGCCATGCGCTCGGGCAGGCGTTGTTTGCCGCAGCTCTTATAGTCGTTCGCGTTCAGCATCCAGCCCTTGGCGATGTAGTCGGCGCGGGCAGGGTGGAACAGATCGACGAGCAGGTGCGGGCCATCGCCGACGCCTTCAGTCGTGTGTTCGACCGTTGGTGGGATCGTCGCAAGGCTCGGGCTTGCAGCATCGACATGCACATCCGCGCGCCATTCATTGGCGTTCTTGCTCCACGGCGTGCGCAGGTGATGGATGAAGTTGCCTTCAAGCGCGAGGCTGCCTTGCGAGAAGTCGGCATGGGAATGCGGCGACAGTTTCGTGCGGTCGCGCGGGCCCTGATAATGCACCCAGTTGATGCTCATCGCATCGGTCTGCAGCATCTTGAGGCGCGGATTGTCCGCTGGCGGTTGCAACCTATCCATGTCGTAGATGGCGGGGAGTGTCTTTGCCCTCGTGAAGCGAGCCGTCTTTGCCTTTGGCGCGACGAGATAGGCAAGCGTTTCGGGTTCGAGCACGATGTCGGTTGCGGGCGCGACAATGGCAAGCTGGCGCTCGCCCTGAATGGTCTGGCCTGTCACCTGCGCCTTGCCGTGCGACAGGATCAGGATCGCTTCGGCGGTGTCGGGCGTGGTCAGGGAGAGACTGCGCTGCGCCGCCTCGAGGCGACGAACGGTCAGGCCATCACCGTCAAGCGACGTAGAAGCGGCTTTTGTGTCGAACAGGTCGTAAAAATACTTGGTCGGTTCCATCGGATCAGCTTCCTGCGCGCTTGAAAGGGGCCGGGATGGCGACGGTCTCGCCGACCGTGAGGTACTGGATACCGGCAGAGCGGGCGACGAGCGCCGCGCGCTTGGGATCAAAGCGCGATTTCTCGTCGAGATGCTCGTCGAGGAGATGAATGCCGACGACACGGCCGAGAACCAGCGTGCTCAGCGTGTCGCCTTCGCGCTCGGGGTCGATCTCGATAGTGCGATAAAGGCGGCACTCGAGCGTTGCAGGAGCCTGGACCACTCGCGGGGCGGCGATGAAGTCGCAAGGTTCCGTTGCAACGCCGAGTTCCGCGGCTTCATCCATGCCCTTTGGGAGCGGCGCGGATGTGGCCACCATCATGGGCAGCAAGGCTTCGCTGACCAGATTGACTGAAAAGACGCCGGTTTCGAGAATGTTCGCCAGCGTATCCTTGCGTGGGCGGTCATCTGGCGTGTTCATCGACACCGAGATGATCGCTGGCGCGCCTGAAGCGACGTTGAAGTGGGAGAACGGGGCAAGGTTGCCTCGTCCATCAGCGTCCTGGCTGCCGATCCACGCGATAGGGCGCGGCGCGACAATCGCATTCATTAAGCCGCGGTCGGACAGCGGTGCATCGCGAAGATCGATCAGCATGGATTATTCCAGAATGACGGGGTTGGAGAGACGGCCAAGGCCGGCAATCTCGATCGCGACTTCACCCTGCATCTCGTGCAGGTTGACGCTGCGGTGTCCGTGCGGGAACTTTTCGTTGCCGCGGGCCGAGGTGCCGAAGCAGAACATGTCTCCCGGCTCCAGCGTGAAGTAGCGCGATGCCTCGGCAACGACTTCCTCAACCTTGAAGCGGTAGTTCGACGTCGAATCCTGCGCAAAAACTTCGCCATTGTACCAGCCGGTGACGGCAAGGTTGTTCGGGTTTTCCACCTCGTCAGCGGTCGTCAGCCACGGGGCCATCGGACCGAACGTGTCAGAAGCCTTGGAGCGGGCGTGGTAGACATAATGCACGTCGCGGTCTTCCTCGCCGTGCTGGCGACGCCATGCGAGGTGGAACGGACGCAGCAGATCAGCCGAGCGCGCGGTCGAGATCGAGTCGAGCTGAAACTTCAGGCCGTGCGAGGTGATGTCGTTGATGATGCCAAAGCCGAAGATCGCTTCGCGGGCTTCCTCGACGGTCGCCTCCTTGAGGCGCTTGCCAATGACGCCAGCAAGTTCGAGCTCGGGGATCGTCTCGCCGTAATCCTTGCGGATCACGATCGGCTTGCCGTGGCCCGTCAGCGACGACGGAGCCTTGAGGAAGAAGTTCGGCACGCCCGGATCGTGGAAAGCCGCGTTGCGGATGCCCATGTTGTTGAAGGCAACGCCAAGGATCTTGCTCGGGCGCGGCTGCGGCGGCAACCAGTCGAGGCCCTCGACCGCAAGAACAGCGGCTTGCGGAAGATCAGTACGTGCAAGGATCGCGCGGGCAGCGTCCATGGCGGCTGCGCCTGCGTCGATGAAATCGTTCAGCGACAGGCCAGCGTCGGGCAGGCCGGCATCGGCCAGCAGCGGGCGCAGCAATACGGCCTTGTCGTCGCCATAAGCAGCGATGAGTTCGCGGCGACCGTTGTGATTGATGGTACCCAGCTTCATGGTTATGCTCTCATTGTCTTGAACGCAATATGCCGTATCTGCTTAGCCTGCATGGGGGCCAGGTTGGAGCGGAACGCGCAAACGTTCCGCAAACTGGAACATGCCGATTTTCTGATGGTGTCGATGTCCGCGGAAACCTCACTTGAAAAGGGCTTGGCCATCCTTGAGGCGATGAACCACCTCGGGCCGATGCGGCTGCGTGATATTCACGCGCGCACCGGCTATGCAAAGCCGACCATCGTGCGCATGCTGAAAGTTCTGGAAAGCCGCGGTTATGTGACGCGACTGGAGCGCAATGCCGGCTATTGCTTGTCCTCGCGCGTTCTGGCGCTGAGCGATGGCTATAACAGCGTGTCACGGCTGGTCGAGGCGTCTGCCGTGCCGCTCGATGCGTTTACCGAGCGGGCGCTGTGGCCGGCGGCGATGGCTGTGGTGGATTTCGACCACATGGTCGTGCGCTATTCGACCATGTCGAGCAGCCCGCTGTCCCATACGCATTCAACGATGAGCCGGCGGCTGAGCATTTTGCACCGCGCGCATGGGCGTGCCTACCTTGCCTTTTGCCCGGATGAAGAGCGCGAGCGAATGTTCGGCCGTCTCGACAAGGCAGGCCGCGATTTCATCGAACCCTATATCGATATCTATCGCCGTCAGGGCTGGGCCGAGCGTGACCCGGCAACGGAGCCACGCACCAACTCGATCGCAGTACCGGTGCTGTGCCGTACCGGGCGGGTAGCGGCGACAATCGGCATCACATTCTTCCGCTCGGCGGTTGGCGAAGACGCCAAGGCCAAGCTTGCCGAAGATCTGCACGCAACGTCCGAGCAAATCCTCGAACGTCTGCGCGCCATGCCGCGCGCGGCATCGACGTCCGAACGCGGCGAGCACGAACATCACGAGCTAGACCGCGAAGACGCCGCACCGCTGGATTATCTCTGAGTCACGAAAAAGCCCCCGCAGCGGATGCTGACGGGGGCTTTTCGTTTCGGGAATGTGCCGTTGATCAGTCTTCGGCGAATGCCTCTTCGCGCTTCTTGCGGAAGCTTGGCATCATCGTCGACAAAAGCAGCACCGCAGCCAGAAGCAGAAGCGCCAGCGAGATCGGGCGATCGACGAAGATGGTGAAGTCACCCTTAGACAAAAGCAGCGAACGGCGCAGGTTCTCTTCCAGCAGCGGGCCGAGAATGAAGCCGAGCAGCAAGGGAGCCGGTTCGCACTTCAACCGGTGCAGCATGAAGCCGACGAGGCCGAACACAGCTGCGACATAGACGTTGAAGCTCGAGTTTTCGATGCCGTAGAGGCCGATCAGGCAGAACATCAAGATAGCCGGATAGAGCACCGTGTACGGCACGCTGATCAGTTTGACCCATAGGCCGACGAGCGGCAGGTTGAGGAGAACAAGGATCACGTTGCCGATCAGCATCGAGGTGACCAGCGCCCAGAACATCGGCGCGTTCTGCGTCAGGATCATCGGGCCCGGCACGATATTGTGCACCATCATCGCGCCCATCATCAGCGCCATGACGCCGTTGGACGGGATCGCAAGCGTTAGCATCGGGATGAACGAGGTCTGGGCCGCCGCATTGTTGGCAGCTTCTGGACCTGCAACGCCCTGAATGGCGCCCTTGCCGAACTGCGACGGATCGCGCGCGACCTTCTTTTCCAGCGAGTAGGCCGAGAAAGACGCAAGCGCCGCGCCGCCACCAGGCAAGATGCCGAGCACGGAACCAAGCAAGGTGCCACGCACCGCTGCAGGAGTGCCATACCGGAAATCCTGCTTCGAAGGCCACAGGCGCGAGACCTTGTGCAGGTCGGTCTTGGCCGAGGCCTTTTGCGCCACGTTCGACATGATCTCGGCAAAGGCAAAGAGGCCCATCGAGATGGCGACGAATTCAAGGCCCGACATCAGGTTCAGCGTCCCGAAGGTGAAGCGATTGGCGCCGCTGTTCAAGTCCGTGCCGACCGTGCCGAGGATCAGGCCGATCACCACCATGCCGATCGCCTTGATGATCGAGCCGTTGGCAAGGATAACCGCCGCAAACAGGCCAACGATCATCAGCGAGAAATATTCTGGTGATTTGAACGACAGCGCGGCCTTAGCCAAGATCGGCGAGAAGCCGGCAATGAAGAAGGTGGCGATGACGCCTGCTAGCACGGAGGCAAGCGCTGCGGTTGCAAGCGCTGCGCCACCACGCCCCTGACGCGCCATCTGGTAGCCGTCGATCGCGGTGACGACCGACGAGTTTTCGCCCGGCAGATTGACGAGGATCGCGGTGGTCGAGCCGCCATATTGCGCGCCATAATAGATGCCCGCGAGCATGATCAGCGCCGAAATCGGATCAAGGCTGAAGGTCAGCGGCAAAAGCATCGCAATGGTGGCGAGCGGCCCAAGACCCGGCAGGACGCCGATCGCGGTGCCAAGCAGCGCACCGATGAAGCAATAGAGAATATTGTGCAGCGCCAGCGAGTGGGAAAAGCCAAGCGCGAGGTTATTGATGAAATCCATGGCCTCAGGTCCTCACCAGCGGCAGTCGAAGATCCAGCCCGGCGACAAAGACAAGCCACGCAAAGCCGACAAGAGCGACCGAGACGACGGCAACGCGCAGCCAGTTGGCGCGCGGCTCGGCCAGTGCGCCGATGAAGGTCGATGCGACGACGGCAGGTGCCAGTCCGAACTGCTCGAGGAAGACACCGGCAATAAGGGCCGATGCGGTGATGCAAATGATCGCGCGCCACGGCGTTGGTCCAAAGGCTTCGTGCTCGCGCTTGAACCAGCCGGCAAGGAAGACACCAAGACCGAGCGCGGCCAAAAGGAGGCCGAGGACAAACGGAAAGAAGCCCGGTCCCATGCGGCCCGGCGTTCCGACGTTGTAGCTTGTTGCACCCCAAGCGACGGCAAGGCCAAGCCCGACAAATGTCAGGGCCGTTTGCCCATCAGGACTGCGCAGCAAAAACCGCAGCATGTCATTTCCTCCAAGACTAAACGCCCGCCCCCGGTGAGGAGCGAGCGTTGTCGTGATAATCAGGCCTTCGGCAGGTCTGCGATATGCGCGCCGGCAGCGATGGCTTCGAGACGACGTGCCTCTAGGTTGAACATTTTGAGGCAGCCATCGGCCACCGCGCGTGCATGTTCGATCGGGACAACGCAAACGCCCGTGTCGTCGGCGACGATCAGATCGCCCGGATTGATGCGCAAGCCGCAGACATTGACCGGACCGTTGATCTCGGTCGTCTGGATGCGCCACTTGCCGGTGATCGGCGAGATTTCGGTCGCCCATTTCGGGAAGCCGATTTCGCGCGACAGGTTGAGGTCGCGGATACCACCGTCAACGATGGCACCCACAATGCCCTGGCGCTGTGCGATGGTCGACGAGACGCCGCCCATGTTCGACAGACCGGCGACGCCCTGAATGACGACGACATCGCCCGGCTGGGCAAGGTTGTGCGCTTCCATTTCGGCCATGCCGTTGAAGCCGGCGGCAGCGCGCTGGTTCGGGTTGTCGTCGCCGCGCAGCGGCTCGTGCTTGACCGTGATGGCGGGGCCGACGATCGGCTGGCCGTGAATGGTTGGAACGAGGTCCGACGCGCCAACAGCGCCGACGAGACCAAGCTTGTCCATGACATCCGACACCATCGAAGTGTCGCATCCGATGGTCTTGAACGCGTCGATGATGTCTTGGTCGGGACGCGGAAAATCCAGCGCAGCAATGCGCTCGGCGGCAATCTTGCCGGTAAGTCTGACTGTCATGGTCCTATCCGTAAAGCAGACCGGGCGGCTGAGGCCGCCCGGATTGTCCAGATTTAGAAGAGGCCGAGTTCCTTGACCTTCGTCCAGCGCTCGATTTCGTCGGCAATGAATGCCTTCGTCTTCGCCGGGTCGAGTGCGAGAAGGACCGAGCCTTCGCCTTCAATTTCCTTGCGCATTTCGTCGGTGGTCAGGAAGCCGATGGCTGCTTCCGAAACCTTCTTGACGATCTCCGGATCGGTGCCAGCCGGAGCTGCGATGCCGAACCAGGTACCCATTTCGAACGGGAAGCCAGCTTCAGCGAAGGTCGGGACTTCCGGAGCCAGCGGGCTGCGAACCGACGATGCGATCGCAAGCGCACGCAGCGCGCCGCTTTCGACATGCGGCTGAACCAGCATGATCGTCGGCATCAGCATGTCGACTTCGCCGCTGACGACAGCCGTCACAGCCGGGCCGCCGCCATTGTAAGGAATTGCATTCATCTCAAGGCCAGCTTCAGCGCCGAACAGCACAGCCGACAGATGCGGCTGCGAACGGTCGCCAAACGTGCCGTAGTTGATCAGGCCCGGCTCTGCCTTGGCGAGATCGATGAATTCCTGCAGCGTTTCAGCCTTGACGCTCGGGTGAGCGACGAGTGCGGTCGGCGAGATCGAAACCATGGTGACCGGCTCGAAATCGGCTGCCGGATCGTATGGCTTGCCTTCGCCCAGAACGACGTTCGTCACGTAGGACGACGACATCATTAGCAGCGTGTAGCCGTCCGGCTTCTGCTGGGCTGCATACTGCACGCCGATGAGGCTGCCTGCGCCCGGCTTGTTTTCGACAACGACCGGCTGGCCGAGTGCCTTGGAAATGCCGTCAGCAACCTTGCGCGCCTGAATGTCCGTGCCGCCGCCTGCAGCGAACGGAACAACCAGTGTGATCGGACGGTCAGGATAGGTCTGTGCTAACGAAGCCGATGCGCCCAAGCCGAGCGCCATCATGCCAATCGCGGCGCTTGCCAAATATTTCTTCAACATAGCTATCTCTCCCGATTTGCCGCGGACCATTTGCGATGGCCTCCCAGTGCGGCGGATAGGTAAACTACTATGTCAGGAGATGGAGGCTCTCCAGCAAGACAGCACAGCGTTCCGCATGCCGGAATATGAGGAAATTTCTTTTACTTGACGCGGGTAGTGATGAAAGTGGAGGTCCTCAGTACGACATACCTAATGCCTAGCCTGCCAATGCCTAGTTAGCAGCTCTAGAAGCCGTGACCTTGAGGTGACCTGGTATGATCCGCCGCTCAGCCTCAATCCGCACCGGCACGGACTTTGCCGCTGGCGTTTTGCTTTCCTGGGAGTAGTGCCAGAGAGGAATGAGGGCGTTGCATTCTGGGTAGTAGGCGGCGATCGTGCCGGAGGGCAGGTCGTAATCGATCACCTGAAAGCCGCCCATGCTGCGGTGGATCCCGTCATCAACGGCGGTGGTCAACCTTGCGGTCCCGTCTTTTTCGATGCCGAGTCGCTCGCGATCCTTGCGGTTCATCATCACGATCATGCGCGAGCCGTGAATGCCGCGAAGGCGATCGTCATAACCGTAGACCGTCGTGTTGAACTGGTCGTTCGAGCGAAGGGTGATCAGCCGCAATATGTCTGGATCATTTCCCTCGTCGAAGGAGGCGTTCAGCGCCTGCGGCACCTTGAAATTGGCACGACCCGTGTTCGTTTCCCACGCACGGTCCCGGGCTGCGACCGGCCGCGCGAAGCCGCCCGGAATGTCGAGCCTCGCGTTGAAATCCCCGAAATCTGCCGGAAAGATGGCCGCGATTTCGTCACGCACCAGGGCATAGTCGCCCACCCATTCATCCCACGGCACACGCCCGTTTGGCAAAAGCGCTGCCTTGGCGATCTCGGCGACGATACGCGGTTCGGAGCGAAGGTGCGGGCTGGCAGGCTTGTATTTGCCGCGCGAGGCGTGGATCCGGGTCGTGGAATCTTCCATCGTCACGATTTGCGGCCCTGTCGCCTGCTCGTCGATCTCAGAGCGCACTAGGGTCGGCAGAAGATACGTCGTTTTCGCGGGCACCAGATGAGTGCGGTTGAGCTTGGTGGCAATCTGTACGGACAAATCCAGATCGCGCCACCTCTCTTCCATCAATTCGCGTTCGGGAATGGCGCGCAGGAAATTACCGCCAAGGCCGATGAAGGCCCTGATTTTGCCTTCGATGATTGCCTCGCAGGCTTCGACCGTGTTCAGCCCGTCCTGACGAGGCGGGGAGAAGCTGTAGCGCTCCGCGAGCCGGTCCAGCGGAACCAGATCGGTCTTCTCGGCAATGCCGACGGTGCGCTGGCCCTGAACGTTGGAATGGCCTCGGATCGGACAGATGCCGGCACCCTTCTTGCCGATATTACCTCGCATGAAGAGAAGGTTCATCAGCATCTGAACATTGTCGACGCCAAGGCGATGCTGGGTCAGCCCCATCCCGTAAATGGCGATGACGGAGTTTGCATTGGCATAGGTCCGCGCCGCGGCCTCGATCTCACCGCGCGCTATTCCGGCTTCACGGACAATGTCCTCCCACAAGCAGGCGCGAACGCGACTTTCGAACGCGTCAAATCCATGTGTGTGCTCGTCGATGAAGGCAATGTCGAGGACGCGCTTTGCGCCGGCGGCCTTCGAGTCGTCGTCCCAGGCAAGCAGGGCCTTCGCCATGCCCATCATCACGGCAATGTCGCCACCCGCGCGCGGCTGGTAATATTGCGTCGCGATCTGCACCGGACTGTTGGTTACCATCTGGCCGATATGCTGGGGATTGAGAAACTCCTCCCAGCCGCGCTCGCGCAGCGGGTTGAATACCACAATCGGCACGTTGCGCTCGCGCACCTCCTCCAGCGTGTGAAGAAGGCGCGGCGAGTTGGTGCCGACATTCTGGCCGAAGGAAAGGATGCAATCCGTCTGCGCGAAATCCTCGAGCAGCACGGTGCCGACCGGCGTGCCGATGCTCTGCGGCAGCGCAACCGAGGTCGTCTCGTGGCACATGTTGGAGCTGTCGGGCAGATTGTTGTTGCCATACATCCGCGCCAGCAGCTGATACATGAACGAGGTTTCAAGCGAGCCGCGGCCGGACATGTAGAAGACGACGCTTTCGCGATCATAACCCTTCAGCCGTGCTCCGATATCCGCGAATGCCTCGTCCCAGGAAACGGGCACATAGCGGTCGCTGGCCGGGTCATAGCGCATCGGCTCTGTCAGTCGCCCTTCATTCTCGAGAGCGAAATCGTCCCGTTTGCGCAGCTCCGACAGGGTGTGGCGGGCAAAAAACGCGCGATCAGCGCGGCGCGGGGTGAGATCCCAGAACGTCGCCTTGGCGCCGTTTTCGCAAAACTCGCCGAAATGCGGCTTGGCCGGTTTTGCCCATGCGCAGCTGGTGCACATGTAGCCGCCAGTCTTGTTGTGATCACGCACCAAGCCGGGCGCGGCCGCAAACGCCCCCTGCTTTGTCACATGCTTTGCCAATGATTTGATCGACCCCCAGCCCCCCGTTGGTTGGGTGTAGGTTTGGTGACGTGCCCGATCAGCCATCCCGCGCTCCAGATCCAGTGTTGCTTCAGTTTGCTAATGCGAGGCCTGGGGGGATCGTTCCGAGGTAGGGGAGGGGCGAGGCGGAGGAGGGCGCGGGACTTGGCAGAGTTACGGCGTCACCCGAACCGTTGTGCCTTGACAACTGGGTGATGTTTGCTTCGGCTGTGCCCGATGACGGTAAGTCCACCGGTACGCGCGCTGCCTCAAAATATTTATCGCCGAAATCTGAATACATTCTGAACAACGCGTTCAGCACGAGTTCAAAGCAAAGACTACACTATTTTTGTACTCAAAAGGCAGAAATAAGACATGAGCTGTAGGGCCATCTCTCTAGCAACCCTCGCGCTAGCTGTTTCTATCGCGCCGATCTCGTCGGCTTTCGCATATACGATCCACTACAAAGATAAGAAGTATTCGGTTACCTGTGACAACGGGGACAGATGGAGGCGCGGCGACGGTTCTCAAATAATAACACATGACGACGCGAAGAAGGTCTGCGAAGCACGTGGAAGTAGCATCAAGGTCCCGGACGGATTGGCCAGAACAGGACCAGCACAGAAAGACACGAGCAGCAGCGTCCAAAAACGATAGGTTTGCGTTTTTTGTTCGTCTGATTGTAATAACCGGAGGAGCCAGTCATGAATTTCAAGAACATCGTCCTGGTCACAATCGCATCAACCGTTCTTCTCGCACCAATCCCGACGGCCTTCGCATATTCAATCGAATATAAGAACGAGCGATATACCGTAATTTGTGACGATGGCTATAGATGGACATACGGTGACGGTACTCAGGAGATCACCCATAGCCAAGCCAGACGAGGCTGCGCAGAACGCGGAAGCAGTATCGCGGTACCGACGGGCGATACGAAACCTAGACCAGCAAAGCGAGATACCAGCAGCAATATCCAGAAGAAATAAGAGAACGTCAATCAAAGCCCCACTTCGGCGGGGCTCGAACACCGAACTCGGCATCCTACTCGGTATTGCTGGACCTGCGATCATCTTGGTGTCTGGTGTCAGCACTCTGATCTGTGAAAGCTGCAGTTGCTTTTGTAGCTTTGGGAATTGACCGTATTGACCTGCCACTGAGTTTTTCCTCCATCTGAGATTAGAGTCCGGCCTTTGATCGAAGGACAGATAGATGAAGCGGAAGCGGTTCACGGAAGAACAGATCATCGGGGTTCTGCGCGAGCACGAGGCGGGCGCGAAGGCAGGCGATCTGGCCCGCAAGCATGGGGTCAGGCGAGGCGACACTGTTTAATTGGAAGGCGAAGTATGGCGGGATGGACGTGTCCGACGCCAAGCGTCTGAAGGCCCTGGAAGATGAGAACGCTAAGCTGAAGAAGCTGCTGGCGGACCAGATGCTAGAAGCAGCTGCGCTGAAGGAGCTTTTGTCAAAGAATGTATGGTCCGCCTCGTCCGTGCAAGGGTACGCGACATCGTGAGCGACGATACCAGTTGCATAAATGTATCCGGCCTCTCGCGAGTGGGCTGCGGTTGCAGCCAGGCCATGATGAGATCCGCACACGCCGTTCCCAATAAATGGTTCGGGC
>NZ_JADGMQ010000021.1 GCF_016124105.1 Aquamicrobium zhengzhouense | reverse complement strand
GCTTCGCGTCTCCACCGGTTGCTCAACCCGCGCCCTACGGCGTAACAGAAAAGGCCGAGGCTCTAAACGCCGCTGGATGAAAACTCAGTGGCACGTCACGGTTCTTGCGGTTACCAATTCTATCAGATCTGAGGGCTTCACGTTCTCGTCTTCAAGCCAATTCAGCATTTCCACCAGGTTCGTCGCAGCGTCGACAATGTATTCGTCATTGCGGTCTATCTCTTCACCAACATGACATAGACTATTTATGAAATTCCTTTCATCCCGGATGTTTGTCATCGTGTATATAAGCGAGTCGGCTCCAGCCGAAAAATATTTGTCCCACTCAGATGACGGATGGGAGGCAACGCTTTTGTTTCCAAAAACAATGACTGCCGGAATTCCCATTTCTAGGGCTCTATTTATCAATATCCCTTGCCGATGAACTCGGTTCGAGCGAAAGTCTCCTAATATCACCAACGCGGAGCTTCTGTTTAACAAATTTTCTCCTAAAGGAGTGAGCGTCTTTCGCTCATGGTTCTGAAGATCAGCAGCAACATCCGTGGCGATAGTAAATGTCACTGCATGGTCTCCTTGTATCATTCTCTTTCCAATTCTTGTGCGGCTGGCAAGCGCGCCCCAATAAGGTGCTTCATGAGATAGTTCCCTGACCCCAGCATTCACCCCTCGCTCTTTCCGTAGGGCAGCCGCGCACAGATAGGAAAAAGGGTGACTGCCGGCCGCACCCGGGCCGACCACAAGTATATTTTCTGCCCCTCCATCCGGTTTAAAGTAAGGAGCGCGTGTCTGTGACCAAAGCCGATCAAGGAGGAACTCCTCGAGTTCCGGGGGCATTGGCATAGTATTCATCAGTTGATCACAAAAGACGGCCGGTAAAATGTACCGAGGCCGGCTTTGTGCATTTCCGCCTCCAGCCTCGATTGATCCCAGCCGAGAATTCTCGTTGCGAGAGCCGCTCCGTTAACTTCCAACTCGTCCACTGCACAGTCTCCTAGCACCGCTTTGTGCCCTTTATCTTCAACCAACGTGATGCTGCCGGATCAAAGTTTGCCCGGCAAGCCGCGAAAGTGCGCTGCAGCATTTTTATGCCCGGGAAGATCTGGATCGATCAGTGATGGTCCACAGTAGGGCGAGGGAGCACATGAACGGCAAGGCCTCCTTGGTCCCTGGATACCGGCCATGCGTTGCTCCCGCCCCCTCAGATGTAAGAGTGTAAGGTACGCCGTGAACTTCGTCGGCATCGTCTAATTTTTTTTAAACCCGTTCGGGTTGTTGATCTATCGCAAGTGGATGGCACGATGTTCTACTACTCTCGTGCAGCAACCCGGAGGAAGCACATGTACAAACACATCCTAATCCCAACCGATGGCTCTGACGTATCGATGAAGGGCGTTGAACACGGTCTGGGACTGGCGAAATCGCTTGGCAGCCAAGCGACGATCATCACCGCGACCGAGCCTTTCCCTATCGTCTATGGTCGGACCTGGAACCCGACACCGGAAGCAGCGCGCAGCTTCGAGGAAGAAAACAACAGAGCCGCCACACAGATCTTTGAGAAAGCCTTGGCTCGCGCATCCGAACTAGGTGTCGAAGTGCAGACAGTTCACGTTGCGAACTCCGCTGCCTCGACAGCGATCTTGGACAAGGCTCTGGAACTTGACTGCGACCTGATCGTGATGGCCTCACATGGGCGTAGCGGCCTCAACAAGCTGCTCCTCGGAAGCCAGACGAACGTTGTGGTTAAGACTAGCCCCGTTCCGGTCCTCGTGGTGCGGTGACGCCCAAGGAGGCTTGATCTCTGCCGGTCAGCCGGAACTTATCCCGCCGCCCGGTGGTTGGCCTTCGTGCACTCAAGAGGAGATACACGATGGCCAATGCCAGCAACAAGCACATGGGCCCCGGAGCCCAAGGCAAGGGTGACGGCAGCGGTGCAAACACTGAACTGCAACGCGATATGGTCCGCGAGAGCGATATCTTCTCCAACCGGCATAAATCACGTCACTCGGAAGAGAGAGGACTAGACGGCAAGCAGGTCCGGAATGAGCATCGCTAGGACCATGCTGCTAATCGGACCCCGGAATATGTGAGAAGCTGAATGCCTGACGACAAAGAGAATCAAGGCGCTTAAGACGCGCCCGCGTGTTAGCTGATCACCCTACGCGGTCCCTTACCTTCCAGAGAAGCACGGGGCCAAGCTCAACAGCACCCATCTAGTGCCCGCTAAAACGACGTTTCTTCTGCCGACCTTTATGGCTCTTTAATCGACGAGCACGCGACAGAGCCGCAAATCGTGACAATGCAAATCTAGGACCCGACCCAACGCCTCCCGCCGCAAATACAAGCCTGCCAGCCCGCACCTTCAAGCTTTCACACTTATCAACGACGCTCACCCAAAATCCCGCTCGGCAGCTGCGAGGACATCATAAAGCTTGCGTTGCCTTAACAGCTCCAGCGGCATCCCCCCGATGCTCGGTTTGAGCCTGATAAGCCACATCCAGGCGGTACGCGGATGAGGGATGAACTCCAAAACTTCCTTGATACCATCGATCGGTTTCCCATCGACAAACTGAGCTAGCGGGTAAAAAGAGCATTCCTCTTTGCCTTTCAACGCGACAACTTGTTTCTGCTCATGCCACTGAGCCAGCAGTGGAAGGGGAATGCCAAGTTTTCGTTCGATTTCCGCAGCGTCCCCCAGAGGACCTGCGATTGTTTCCAGGTCAACATCAACGGAATACTCCCTTAGACGACGAAGGCCCTCTTCATAAGTTACACGTTCGCCCATTCCTTCGCCGACCCCGTCTTCGGCCGGCAGCTCCTCAAGATCAACGTCAACAAATGGGCTCGGTGCCGGTGGTGGTAGCCTTGCGATCAACTCGCAAAGGATCATTTCGAGACTGTCATGAGAGGAGTGTTTGTTGAGGACCTCGAGGGGCTCCCTGGGAAGCATGATGATTGCTTCAATCACCGGCTTAAGCTGGCTCAGCCGGCCACGCAGATCACCAAACGGGATATTGCGGTTGTGGCGTGTGAGGGCGTTTCGGATTTCCGCCCACGCGTCTTCAGTCAAGCGTAGGGTGGAGATGTCAGGACGCTTTTTTTCCACTGCAGTAAGCCTCTAATCAGCGTCATGAAGGAAAACGATTTTGAGCAACGTGCCAACGACTTGATCCAAATCGCCCGAACGCTGTTTCACCGTGCCGCCAAGTCCTTCCAAGGTCCCGACAACTTATCTCAAGTCGAAATAAATTGCGCAAACCCGATTCAGAGTTCGAGATTTGCGATTCTGGATTGGTTGTAAACGATTCCGAGTTCTGAAATGACGCTACAGGCGCAAACGTCGTTTGCGGACAAGGAGACGAGGTAAGCAGCTGTGGCTAAAGATATGGCGCGATTGGAGAAGCAGCGCGTGCGGCAGAAGGAACTGCGCGAGCGCAATCGGGCTCTGAAACGACCTTCGCGTGACGATTTGGCCCGGATGCTTCTTCACATCGCGTTTGAAGAAAATGTACGCAGCCGGAATTTTGCCGAACTCGGGCGTCTCCAGGACGGCCTCGTCGATAAACTCGTCAATCAGGGTTTCGACAAGGACCAATGCGATCTCGTCTTTGAGGATTTAGTCGACAAATATAAACGTGGCTGGGATTTCCTCAAAAAAGTCCATCTGAGGTCAGGTCAGGACTAGACCGACGCGGTCTGGATGACCGTCAGTTTTCCTTTAATCCTGTATCGTTCCCCCCATTACTTCCTGAAACGTCGTTTACATGTGAATCGCCTGCAGCTCCAGCCGGGCAGGCGAGGAAGCGCAGCCAAGTGGCTGCGCCCGGCACGCATCCTGCCGTGCATAGCGTCGTGAGCTTGCTCTGGTTATGCCGTCAACAAGCTCGCCAAGTAGGCTTCATCTTCATTCTCCCACTCAAATGCTTCCATTTCGGCCGCGACCCTTGGAGTAGGCTGGCGCAGAGATGGCCGCGTGAACAAAGGGGTCTCCATCATCTTCTTGAAGTCGTCCGATGAGCCTGTGATCGCAAAGCGGATGGCAAGTCCGATCGAAAGCGCCATCGGCGGCGGGAAGGCGTTGGCAATCTGGCGGCAGATCTCGACCCTGTTATTTTCGGGAATATCACTCCGGCTATCAAATCCTGTCGTGCCGGGCTTAGGCGCGAACTTCCATGTGTCGGGAAAGCCCTGCAGGCGCGCCAGCATCCGGACTGTCATCTTGGGGTAGGTGGAAAAATCCCCAATAACGACCGTACCGGCGTCTTCTCCTGGCGCATCGAGAACAAATTCCTCCGGTTCGGTTTTAAGATGATCGAGCCAATCTTGCCGGCTACGCTCCTGGGTAATGCCCGGCGAGGTTTTCTAACTTCCTCCAACAATCGTATATGCCGGGCGATTGGCAAGCCTGGCCCATTCTTCAGCGTGTTTCCATCCGCGCTCAGACATAAGGTCAAAAAGAGCCTCGCCGACAGTAAGCTGATCACGAATGTGAGGTACCGGCCAGCGGAAGCGGTGCATTATCCCCTTTTGCAGCGCGACCAGGATCATGCGTTCACGCGCTTGGGGAACATTGAAATCTGTCCCTCGCATCAAGCGCCATTCCGCATCGTAGCCCATCTGACGCAGGCGTTTAAATATATGCAGCCGGTAAGGCAGGTTCTTTGAGAACGAAATCCCCTTCACGTTCTCAAGCATGACGGCTTTGGGGCGGATCTGGTCGATGATGTCGAGCGCCACCGGGAACATATCGCGCTCGTCCTCATGGCCGCGCCGATCCCCAGTTTGAGAAAAGGGCTGACACGGAACCCCATCAGCAATGAGGTCGACATCCTTGAACTGCGAATAATCGACATCCCGAATGTCAGCCTCAATGACGTCCCAACCGAGATTGTTGTGGCGCAGTGTGGCGCATGCGCTCGGGTTCGACTCGATCAGCGCGACGGAGGAGAAGCCTGCGCGCTTAAGCCCGATCGCCTGGCCACCGCCCCCGGCACAGATTTCCAGAACACGCAATCTTCTGGAAGGAGCCGCCAGAGCTTCATCCGTATGCATCGTCACCCGACCACTGGCGGCAAAGTCTTCTATGAGTGTCTTGGCAGAGTCAACGAGATGGCCCTGACCAACCGCACGCGCCAGACGCACCAGAAAAATCTCTTCGATGGTAACGTGCCATCGCTTGTCGCTTGGAAGACTACGCTGGAACTCAGGGTCCCATTCATCCTCCAAGATGAAGTGATGCTCGGAGATATTCTTGATCGCAGAGATTGCCTGCCGCCACAGCTTGGCTTCGTGAGACTTATCGTTCACCATTCCTTCAATGAGAGGGGCCAGTTCCGCATGCAGCTGGCTGGCACGCTCCACAATGGCGCACGGCCTCTCATCGAATGGATCGAACGGTTCCGCATATACGAATTCTGACAGGTCTTCGATGAACCGATCCAGCCGATCGATCAGCGAAACAGTCTGGTTCTTGGTCCGCAGGCGTGCGGCCTTGTGAAGACAAGCAAGCGGTGCCGGATCGGCCTTGAGACCTGCTTCAATCGGAGCGTGGTCGAGATCGCGTCGGATGCGGCCAAGTTCGTCAATTTGGACGTTTCTTCCCGAACGGATCATCTCGAGGGCACGTTCGCGAACATCCCTGCGCTCACGGGAGAGATTCAAGACAACATCCGCGGATGCTCCGCAGCTTTCCAAAAGCGCGCGATCATTATCACTGAAACTGTTCAGTGCCGTGTAAGACGCGGCTGCGCGAGCAGGTAGTTCGCATTCATTGGTCAAGAACACAGAAAGCTCGCGCGGGGCCATCCGTTCTTGCAAATGGCGGTAACGCTCCGCCGTGGCGAAAAGTGCTTGCACAGCCTTCTGGCGATCTCTCGCAATCTTCTTGCGGATCTCATCGAGTTCAACCGCCAAATCCAAGTCCAACATTTATCCCCCCCCCCCCCGTAAAAACTATGGCTAACGTTGGTCAGCAGGGCCTAAGAATTGGTGGCCAATTATAGTTAATACGATGCGCGCCAATAAATTCTAGGATCTCACCAAGCCTGCGGCTGTGAATAACGCGTCTCCCGGGTTTTGCTCGAAATCTCGCTTTTGAGTTAAATAAAAACTAGATTCCTTTAACAGGCTCGCAAAAAATATCCGATTTTCTCCTCACCACCCCTTGCAATACTTTCGAGAGTGCGGCTTCCTAGAGTTAGCGCCGATGCTGTAAGGCGGAGCGCTCGACCATGGAGGCGACTATGTTCAATACATACGACATAAGCTTGATAAGCTAAGCCCCGACGCTGCCCGTCAGACGGGCTCCCACATCTTAAACCTGGCAAGTCGCTGACAGCAGATCCGGCTGTCCGCGAACCCTGTTGATCATCACCTGCTTCAGCGCGGCTGCAGCGGGACGATCAACGCCGCGCCAGAGACTTGGAATTCATCAAGAAGGAGTACAAATGATGAAGAAACGTTTCCGTCCCACCACCCTGATCGACCGCATTGTCGAGGATCTTCAGACAGGAAAGCTCGCATTTCCGGCGTCAGAAGGCCTCCTGCTACAAACTTACCGCCCGAACGGACCTCTGCCGTGGACCGAGTACCGTAAGGCTGCCCGCATCGCCGGAGCTTCCAATGGTACCCTCGTTCTCGTTGACGATACCAACAAGGTCGTCATCGATCAGCTCGACTTCAACGGGCACTACGGTAGCGAACTCGGTGACATCTTTGTCTACAGAGCGCAGCGTCACTATGTGAACACTGATGCAAGAGCCCGAGGATCAAACACCGCTTTGCTCACGCTCTATCGCCTGCCACGCGGTTTCTACCTGCAGCACCCGCATGGATTTTTCTGGGATCATGGCGAATATATCGGTGAGTGCAGGGTGAAAACCGAGTCCGTCAGCGAATCTGTCTGATCGGGCGGGACGACCCTCGCCCTGACATCCAGGCCGTTAGGACAGCGCGCGCAATCGCCTCGTGACTCATGAATGGCCTGACCCCATAGGGTGGTCCAGTTTCAGTCTTAATGCATGATGGCTTTTGGGCCATCGCCTGTGCCGACGATGTAACCGATCCGGGTGGTTGTCCTGGCCAGATGATGGCCTCCGGTGCCGGCGGCTTGTAGCCGAGCGATGAGCGAGGCCGCTCGGTATTGTAGTAGTGCCGCCATGCCTCGATGATGACCTTTGCCTCGGCGAGGCTGTAGAAGATCTCACGGTTGAGCAGTTCGTCTCGCAGCTTCGAGTTGAAGCTCTCGCAGTAGCCGTTCTCCTATGGGCTGCCCGGCTCGATGAACGCGGTCTTCGCGCCCACGGCTTCGATCCATTCCCGCACGGCCTTGGCGATGAGCTCCGGGCCGTAGCACCTACGGAAGGAATGAGCGGAGGCAGCCGAGACAGCGGTGCGCGCAACTTTTCGCTGCAGGCGCGCAACGCTCGAGGCGGCCATGGCCAGTCAGAGTTTTGAACCGCCCCGGATTTGCCGGAGGCCATATGGTTTGAGTTACGCTGCCATGGCCGGCTGCTCCAGCATGGCGTAGTATGTCGTCTCGCAAAGGCTGCGTGGGCTGCACTTTCCGCGTCGAAGTCGTCATTCTTGCCGCGTCTACGACGGTCCAGCTAACGAAGGAAGATAATGCGGCACGCACCATGATAGCGGATCAGCGCAGGTACCCTTCGGTCAGCGCCACCCAATAGGCCGCGCCGATGGGCATGATCTGCTGATTGAAATAATATTCGGGATGATGGACCATCTTTCCCGGACCGCTGCCAAGAAAGCAATAGGTGCCTTTCTTCTTTTGCAGCATGAACGCGAAGTCCTCCGAGGCGAGGAATGAAGGGCCGGGATAGATCACCTGATCTTCCCCAAACGCGGTCTGCGCGATACTTACCGCTTTTTCGGTTTCCTGCCTGTCATTGACCAGCACCGCACCCGGCACACCTACCCGGATTTCGGACGTGCAGCCGAAGGACTGCGATTGATGGTCGATGATGCGGCGGATGTTACGCAGGACCATCTCGCGATCCTCTTGCGTAGTAGTACGAACGGAAAAGCGCAGGATGGCGTTGCCAGCGACCACATTGCCCGCGTTGCCGGCAATGAACGCCCCGATGGTCACAACCGCGCGGTTCGCCGGCGCCACGTTGCGCGCGACAATGCTCTGGATTGCCATGACGATGGACGAGCCTGCCACCACCGGGTCAATGGTCAGCTCAGGAAGACCCCCATGGCCTCCTTTGCCGACGATCTCGACCTCCCAATTATCAACGGCCGACATCATCTCGCCGGGATGAAAGTAGAACTTGCCCTCCTCTAGGCCCGGAATGTTGTGCATGCCGAACACCGCATCGACCGGAAACCGTTCGAAGAGGCCTTCCCGGATCATCGCGGGGCCGCCCTCCATGGTTTCCTCGCCGGGCTGGAAAATCAGACGGACGGTTCCGTTGAAGTTGCGCGTATCGGTGAGATACTTGGCGGCCCCGAGCAGCATAGCGGTATGGCCGTCATGGCCGCACAGATGTGAAACCCCGTCCACTGTCGACGTGTAGGCGAAGTTGTTCTGTTCCTGGATGGGCAACGCGTCGAAATCGGCCCTTAGTCCGATTGTCTTGTCGCCGCTCCCGGCACTTAGCGTCGCAACGATACCATGCTTGCCGATACCAGTCTCAACCTCATAGCCGCCAAAGCTGCGCAGCGTCTCGGCGATGAACTCTGCTGTGCGTTGCTCCTGCATCGACAGTTCAGGGTGGCGGTGCATGTGCTCGAACCACTGCCGCATCGCTTCCGTGTCAAGCTGCTTGGCGATAGCATTCATATCACTTCTCCCGACTTGTTCGAGCCTACACGTTTGGCAGGGGCTGGCTCCACCCGCACAACCGACTTGCCTTTCGGCACGGTGACCAGGATGGAGACGACGGCTGCTGCTACCATCACCAGATTTGCCAGCAAGGCAAAGAACGCCGCTTCTCGCGAAGCAAGGTTTTCCTGGTTACCCGTGAAGGTAATGACACCCTCGATCCATTCGACCCCTTCCGGGTTCCCGGCGATAGCCGTGTAGATCGTTGCCGAAATGGCAACGCCGAACGACGCGCCTAGCGAAGAGGCCATCTTGTAGATACCGGCACCGGCACCAGACTGATCCTCGGGCAGGTTCGACAGAGCCGCATCAGTGGACGGCGTGGCGTAAAACGCAAGCCCGATGCCGAAAAGCGAGAAGGCGATGATTGCCAGAATGGTGTAAGTGCCAAGCATCAGGTTGGTCGGCATCAGAAGAGCAATTGACACGCCAACGATATAGCTGCCCCAAAGCATTGGCTTGCGCGGTCCGTGTCGCTGCAAGAGCTTCTCACCATAGCGAATGAAGGCAAGGATCGTAACGGCGTAGCCGATTGTCAGAAGCCCCGCCGTCTGTGCCGTCATGGCACCACCCTGCTGCAGCACCAGCATGGCCACCATGATGATGCCAGCGGTAGCGTTCAGCAGCAGGTTCGAAATCGTAGCGCCTGTATAGGTCAGGTTCTTGAACAAGCGGAACTGGACGAATGCATTCGGATTGTTGGTTTCGATGCGATAGAACAAGATGCTGACGATCACCGCGACGGCCAGCAGGCCAAGCGATGCAAGACTGGTCCAGCCCCATGCGCCGCCCTGCGTGGCAAAGATCTGCAAAGCGACCATGGCGATCATGAACGTCACCACGCCAGCCAGATCGAACTTGTAGTCTGCTTTCTGGGGTGCCTTGCTCTCGGGCGTACCACGCACCATCAGCATGCCAATGACAGACACTGCGGCCGCGATGATGAA
Organism: Aquamicrobium zhengzhouense; assembly: GCF_016124105.1. Lineage (GTDB taxonomy): Bacteria > Pseudomonadota > Alphaproteobacteria > Rhizobiales > Rhizobiaceae > Aerobium > Aerobium zhengzhouense. Next base: position 44,930 of record NZ_JADGMQ010000021.1, on the reverse strand, counting down.
TATCCAGCGCCAGCCGATATTCTGCGCCATCAGTCCGCCAAACAGTGCGGCGAAACCAGAGCCACCCCAGGATCCCATCGACCAGAGCGAGATTGCGCGCTGACGCTCGGCCCCATCCCAATAGGCTTTTACTAGCGCCAGCGACGAGGGCATGATGAAGGCGGCGGAAAGACCCTGGCAGATGCGCCCCAGCATCAGGAATGTGCCGCCCATGGCCCCCGATGGCGCCAGACCAACCAGGAGCGAACCAATGATGGAGAAGACGAAGCCGTAATTCAGTATCTTGACGCGGCCCAACCGGTCGGCCAGCCCGCCCATGACCACGATAAAGATGCCGGAAAAAAGCGCGGTGATCGACACCGCTATGTTCATGAATGATTGTTCGAGCTGAAGATCCGCTGCCATGTCAGGCGCGATATTCAGCGTCGTTTGGGCAAACAGCCAGAAAGCGAGGACACCCAGGATGATCCCGTAGAGCAATTTGTCGGTGCCGCGATAGGCTTCGGTCATGGCTCGGGTCATTCTACATCCTCCTTGACCGTGTCGATCCGCCTTGCCGGAAAGGGCTATCAGAGTAGACGGCGAGAGTATACGCGCCGCTGAAGCATCCCTGCCCTGTCGCGTTTTTCATCAATCAGGGCATCGAAAGCAGTGAGCGCCACGCCGAGAGATATGTCAGGCCTGACGCTTGGTGATGGTAGCCGCCGGAACAAACTCGTCCGGCGGCTACGTTCCTTAAGCTTCGCCCATGCCTTCGGCGGGCTTCGCCGCGCTGCCCTGGCGCACCTTCTCCTCAATGCGAGCGCCGACATCCGCGTCCACGCTCTTCCAATAGTCGAATGCGCGGCTCAGCACAGGCTCGCGGACGCCGCCGAGCAGGCTGCCAGCGACGGTCTCCACCAGTTGTGCACGCTGTTCGTCGTTGAAGACGTCGCGGACCAGAATTCCCGGCTGACCGAAATCGTTGTCGTCGCTGCGCAGCGTATAGGCACTGCGTACCATCGTGCCGTCAGCCTCCCAACCATCGGGCATGGGCCCCGTCTCGTCAGCCCACGGCCGTTCGCCGCTGTTAGGCGCATAAACCGGTGCATTCCCGCTATGATGATAAGTCATGTGGCCGTCAAACAGGTACGTGTTGACAGGCACCTTTGGCTGATTGACCGGTAGTTGATGGAAGTTGGTACCGATGCGGTTTCGCTGCGCGTCATTATAGGCGAACGCACGCCCGAGCAGCATTTTATCCGGTGACAGACCGATACCAGGAACTGTATTGCCGGGCGAGAAAGCAGCTTGCTCGATCTGCGCAAAGAAATTTTCCGGATTGCGGCTGAGCGTCATCCTACCGACCCTGACCAACGGATAATCCCTGCGCGGCCAGGTCTTGGTGAGGTCGAACGGGTTGATGCGGTAGGTCTTAGCTTCCGCATACGGCATGATCTGGACCGAAAGGATCCAACTTGGGTGCTCGCCTCGCTCAATCGCGTCAAATAGGTCGCGACGGTGGAAGTCAGCATCCGACCCGGCCATAACCGACGCTTCCTGGTTGCTGAAGAATTCCATGCCCTGTTCGGTATGGAAATGGTACTTGACCCAGAACTTCTCACCCTGGGCGTTGATCCACATATAGGTGTGCGAGCCGTAGCCGTTCATGTGGCGCCAGGTGCGCGGCAGGCCGCGTTCACCCATCAGATAGCTAACCTGGTGGGCGCTTTCCGGATTGTTGGTCCAGAAATCCCACTGCATGTGATTGTCACGCAGGCCGGAATCCGGAAGGCGCCGCTGGCTGCGGATGAAATGCGGGAACTTCATCGGGTCGCGCACGAAGAAGATCGGTGTGTTATTGCCGACGAGATCGTAGTTGCCTTCGCTGGTGTAGAACTTCAGCGAAAAGCCGCGTACGTCGCGCCATGTGTCAGGGCTACCCTGCTCACCGGCAACGGTCGAGAACCGCGCCAGCATGTCCGTCATAACGCCCTTCTGGAACAATGCGGCTTTGGTATAAGCCGAAACATCCTCGGTGGTTTCGAAGACGCCGAACGCACCAGCGCCCTTGGCGTGCGGCAGACGCTCCGGCACCTTCTCGCGATTGAAATGTGCCATCTGCTCGAGAAAGTGCACGTCATGAAGGACAATTGGACCATCCGGGCCGATGCTTAACGAGTTTCGGTCGCTTGGCGCCGGTGCGCCGCCGCCCGTAGTGGACCCGATGCTCCTCAGCTGGTCACGATTATTTTGATCCGACATACAATAACTCCTAACAGACTGGCAGAAATAGTTTCGGTGAACCCTATTGCTTCTATGGCTCGTACTTTACTCAACCTTGGTGCGCGCATATGGCAAGCCCCGTGCGTCCCTCGCTTCTAGCAGCAGATTGTCAATCGGCGCGGAATATTGACCCCTTATCGGCGTCCAATATTGACCCCTCCTACAGACGATCAGCGCTTGGCCTGCCCGGCGCTGGCCGGGGTTGCATAGGGTAGGCCAAGTGCGGGTGATGGTTATCTTCGGCTTTAGCTTTGAGAGCGGTTCTTGAAGCGCCAGGACTCGTTGCCGGTTTCCACAATCTCGCAGTGGTGGGTCAAACGGTCGAGGAGTGCCGTCGTCATCTTGGCATCGCCAAACACCGACGGCCATTCACCGGGCACTGGAAGGCACGGTGCCGACGGACTCCTCCGATAGCTGGTTTGGCTATATCGCCACCATCGACGAGGGCGACGACTGGACCGATCCAGAAGTCTGGGTGAAGGCCAATCCGAGCCTCGGCGTCCCCGTCAAAGTCGATGATCTCAAGCGCCAGATCGACGAGGCCAAGGAAATGCCGGCACAACAGAATGCCATCCGGCGGCTGCGGTTGAATGAATGGACCGAACAGGTCACCCGCTGGCTGGACATGGCGGTCTGGGAAGAAGGTGGCCTGCCTGCCACAACCGATTGGCGCATCGTCAAACACGATCTCGAGGAACTGGAACAGAAGCTGCTGGGTCGTGAATGCTATGGCGGTCTCGATCTCGCTCGCGTCAATGATTTGTCGGCATTCGTGCTGGTGTTTCCGCCGACGCTGGACGATGAGCTCGGGGCGCTTGCCAACAAGTGGATTGTGCTCAGCCGCTTCTGGATCCCGGAGGACGATATCCTGCGTCGCGTGCGGCGCGATCGCGTGCCCTACGATGTCTGGCGCGACCAGGGATTCTTGACGGCGACGCCCGGCAACGCCACCGACTTCGCCTTCGCCGAAAAAGAAATCATCGAACTGGCTTCACGCTACGACCTGCGTGAGCTGTCCTACGACCGAACCTTTGCCGGCGAAATCGTCCAGCACTTGACTGATGAAGGGCTGAGCCTGGTCCAGTTCGGACAGGGGTTTTTGAGCATGGCCGCCCCCACGGCGGAACTGGAGCGGCTGTCGGTGTCGCGCTCACTCTGGCATGGCGGTCATCCGGTATTGCGGTGGAACGCCTCAAACGTTGCCGTGCGCCACGATCCGGCTGGCAACATCAAGCCGGACAAGGAGCGCTCGACGGAACGCATCGACGGCATCGTCGCCATCTGCAACGCACTTGGCCGGGCTGTGGCCCGTGACGTCAATGCCTGCCGCTCGGTCTACGAGACCCGCGGCATCTTGATGCTGTGATGTTGGCTGGTCAGCGGATCACAAGGACTGGGATATGTGCAGTGGCAAGAACTTCAGAAGTCTGACTACCCAGCAGCAATCTTTTGATACCGCGTCGACCGTGAGAGGCCATAACTATCAGGTTGCAACCCTGGTTTTTAGCCGCATTGACAATTGCACTGGCCGGCGAGGCATCCGACACGTGAACCGTGGTTGCTTCAACACCGATTTTCCTGGCGTCAGCCTCGGTCGCCGCGAGTATGCCGCTGGCGAATTCCTTCTGGCCAGCATCGTAGTGCTCAACATCTGCCTTGGTCGCAACCCAGCCGGCCGACGCCGCGGTACCCGCCATCGGTGGAAATGGTGCGGTCACAGTGACGATGGTGACCTTGCTGCCGAGAGATTTTGCCAAGGATAGCCCGTGATTGACGCCGTTCTGTGCCAGTTCGGAACCGTCGGTGGAAATGAGAATGTGAGTATACATGGCAATCCTTCAGCCTCAGAAACGTATCCTGATCGTAGCGCGCACACTTAGCCTCGACAAGCAGCCGCCGAGCCGGCCACTCTGTCCACGAAACCCGCAGCTTTCTGAGCTGCAAGGGTCGACTATCGGACAACCAGAACAGGAATAGTGGTGTTTGCCAACACCTCGGATGTCTGACTGCCGAGCAGCACCTTTTGCACACCACGTCGGCCATGTGAGGACATTACTATGAGATCACACCCCCTGAGCTTGGCAAACCGGACGATTGCTTCTGCAGGTGAATCATCAATTTCATGCATCAAATCTGCAGTGATGCCGTGCTCGGACCCGCGTTGTTCGATGAACGCAAATCGCTCCTTCATGATTGCATCGATCTGCTGATCGAAGCAACCGGCGGGATCATCGACACCACCCATGCGGGCGGCACGCTCCACCTCCGGACGCATGGGTTCCGAGACGGTTAGAACCGTAACTTTTGCGCCGAGCGGCTTGGCAAGTGAAAGACCATGTTCAAGGCCCTTGCGGGCAAGTTCAGAGCCATCGGTGGCAATCAGAATGTGTTTGTACATTTTACCCTCTCCGGTAGGAATTACTTGGATATCGTGCACGAGCCGGACCCAAAAACAAGCGGTCGACATGCCATCAGGCAAAGCGACGGCATCCTGATGCTGTGACCTAACCAGCGTACGAAAGAACCCCATGGCATTCTGGTCGAACTGGTTTGGTCTGCCCCCTGAAAAGTGGTCCTCCCTGAAGTAGGCTATTGAGCCGTAGGAGGACGTTGGAATGCCCCAGAAGAAGCACAAACCCGAAGAGATCGTGGCGAAGCTGCGCCAAGTCGATGTTCTGTTGTCGCAAGGTCGTTCTGTCGGAGAAGCGGTCCGTTTGATCGGCGTGACGCAGTTTACGTATTACCGGTGGCGCAAGGAGTTCGGTGGCCTGAAGGGTGACCAGGTGAAGCGGCTGAAGGAGCTCGAGAAAGAGAATGACCGGCTGCGCAAGGCGGTCTCGGACCTGACACTCGAGAAGCTGATCCTGAAAGAGGCTGCTTCGGGAAACTTCTGAGCCCCGCTCGCCGTCGCCGTTGCGTCGATCGTGTCATGGCGAAGTTCTCCGTCTCGGAGCGGTTTGCCTGCAAGGTTCTCGGCCAGCATCGTTCGACCCAGCGCAAAAAGCCGCAAGGCCGGCCCGATGAAGAGGCGTTGACCTCCGACATCATCCGGCTCGCTTCCCGGTATGGGCGCTACGGCTATCGCAGGATCACGGCGATGCTGCGGTCTGAAGGCTGGACGGTGAACGCCAAGCGTGTCGAACGGATCTGGCGGCGGGAGGGGCTGAAGGTTCCCCAGAAGCAACCGAAGAGGGGGCGGCTCTGGTTGAATGACGGATCGTGCATCCGGCTTCGACCCGAGCATCCAAACCATGTCTGGTCCTATGACTTCGTCGAGGGTCGGACCCACGATGGCAGGAGATTCCGCATGCTCAACATCATCGACGAGTTCACCAGGGAATGCCTTGCAATCCGCATCGATCGCAAGCTCAACTCGACCGACGTCATCGACGCCCTGTCGGACCTGTTCATCCTGCGTGGTGTGCCCGGCCATGTCCGTTCCGACAACGGCCCGGAGTTCATCGCCAAGGCTGTACGGGAGTGGATCGTAGCCGTCGGCGCAAAGACAGCGTTCATCGAACCTGGAAGCCCTTGGGAGAACGGCTACTGCGAGAGCTTCAACTCGAAGCTCCGCGACGAACTGCTCGACGGTGAGATCTTCTACAGCCTCGCCGAGGCCAAGATCATCATCGAAGCCTGGCGGCGGTACTACAACACCGAGAGGCCACACTCGTCGCTTGGATACAAGCCACCGGCACCCGAGGCCATCATCTGGCCGGCGCCAGCAAGCGGAGCAGCACCGTCATCTGCCCAGGCAATAGCCCCAAGGCCGATCATGAACTAAGATTGAAACCGGACCACCCTATGGGGTCAGGCCATGTTTGTGCCGTGCGGGATGTGAGAAGGATGATCGAGGGATGAGCGAGCCGCATAGCTATATTGACGAAGAGCGTCCCGCACTGCATCGTGCTGCATTGCCCTCATCTGCACAAACTTCCCTGAGGTACTATTGGTCGAGATCGATGGTTTTTTCTCGTTCACGATCGCGATCCTGCTCCTCCTCAGCGGCAAGATACTGACGCTCAACGCTGAAATCCTGCGTCGCTACTCGGTGCCAGAGCCAGTCGTCGGGGGTCTTGCCTGTGCAGCTTTTGTCAGCTTCCTCTATTTCGTCCTGGGCCGCGAAATCCGCTTCACACTCGATGCCAGGGACTTCCTTCTGCTCGTCTTCTTTGCTGGGATAGGGCTCAAGTCCGATGTTCGCACCCTCCGAAGCGGCGGGAGCCCACTTGCAATCCTGGTCCTCCTGGCGGCAGGTTTTCTGATTGTGCAGAACTTGGCGGGAATGGGGATGGCAACGATTTTTGGCCACGATCCTCGCGCCGGGCTGATGACCGGATCCATCTCCCTGACAGGAGGTGTTGGCACTACTCTTGCCTGGGCACCGTTTTTCGTCGAAACGCTAGGAATCGACAATGCCCTGGAACTCGGCGTCGCATCGAACACCGTAGGCTTGATCGCAGCCTGTTTGATCGGCGGACCAATCGCCACCTTCCTCATCCGCCGCCATCGGATAGTGACCTCTGGTGACATACGGCTCGACATTGGCGCACCGCACGAGGAGCCTGCCCCGAAGCTTGATTATTTCAGTGTCCTTTGGGCCATGTTAGGGCTCAACGTCGCTATTATACTGGGTTTGCTCATCGACCGGTCGATCGCAGCGATGGAGTTCACATTACCGACCTTCGTGAGCTGCCTGATCGCAGGCATCGTGGTGCGCAACACCACGCCTGGCATCGTCAACAAGTCACTTCACCGCCATTGGCCAAGCATCCAGCAGGGATTAAGTTTGATAGGGGATATCGCTCTCGGGCTCTTCCTCACCATGGCGTTGATGAGTCTGCAACTATGGGCATTGAGCGGTTTCCTCGGCTTTATCCTTACGGTTCTCGCGCTTCAGATCCTGCTTACGGTCGCTTACACAATACTGGTCGTGTTCCGGGCAATGGGTAAAGACTACGAAGCCGCCGTTATCGCGGCAAGTTTTGGCGGAATCTCGCTTGGATCGACCGCGACGGCCATTGCGAACATGACCGCTGTCACCCAGGTGCATGGCGCGGCGCACAAGGCTTTTGTCATCGTTCCACTCGTCGGCGGGTTCTTCATCGATCTCATCAACGCGGTAGTTGTCTCGACTATGGTGGGGTTCTCTTGAAAAAAGTCCGCAGGGTGAGCGCTCTCTCACCGGCGGTTCATTGAAATGCCCGTTCATGCGGAAAATCGCCCTTTTGCAAATAGGCTTCTTCTGCAGGAGTGGATACCCGACCGAGAACGCGATTGCGGTGAGGATGACGACCGAAAGCTTCGATCACTTCTTTTACGTCCTGTGCCTGTTTCACCAGTGACTGGTAGATCGGCTGTAATGGCTTTGGTGCTTCTGCAGCGACTTCCTCGCGCAGGCCGATAAGTCGTCTGATGCGTGCAAGGTGATCCGGCCCCTCGCAATGACCGAGCGGTAGGCCGTGAACGATCTTGAACCATGGGGTTGGCAGGGCAGTATAATGACCATTCGCCAACCCATCCAGTGAAAGCTCCAGTGCCGCCGGGTCGTGAGCGAAGGCGCGTGGAGTGCCGCGCCAGACCGAGCGCGAAAATTGATCCAGCAATATGATGAGTGCGAGCCTTCCTTCAGGATCGGTGGCCCAGTGATCAAGATTGCCAGCCGCAGCTTGTGCGGTCATGTCTGAAAAGCGGGCGATGACCTCGCGGTCCGCGCAGCCTCGCATCCGCCAGAACCAATGTTCCCGGTGGGCGTTCAATGCGATTGCCGCGGAGCTTCCCTCGGGGAACCAGAACTGAAGAACCTCGTCCCAGGGTTGTTCGTGGGGGTGAGTATTCATGTCCGCATCTCCGTCAAATCATTCCTGCCGTACATTATGTACCTTATCGAAAGTTCCATCCCCGCGCCGGTGGGCGCGGGGAGACTCGTCATGAACAACAATTACGTCCTGGCGGCCGCGGCGGACGCCTGCGTTTCCCGACTGATGGCCGCGCGCCGGGCCGCCTTCGGCACCCGCAGCAGCCGCATGCCATTGGCGATGACGATCAGCACCGACAACTGATGCACCAGCATGCCGCCCGCCATATGAATGTCGCCCGAGAACACACCGGCCAGCAGTCCGGCGACGGTCACCAGAGCGATCACCAGATTCTGGCGCATATTGCCAAGTGTCGCACGCGAGATCGCCATGGCCTCGGGGATCTTGCCGAGATCATCGTTGAGGAGCGCAATATCGGCGGTCTCGATGGCAACATCGCTGCCCGCGGTCGTTGCCGCGGTAGGTTTCGACCTCAGGTTGGCTCATTGAGCGCTCTCCTTAACCGTGTCGATCAGCCTTGCAGGCGAAAACTATCACATTGGACGGCAATAGTATGTATGCCGCATGAAGGATCAGCCTTGAGGCAGGTAGTGACTGACAGCGGGGAATGAGACTGTAGCATTGGCAATAGCGGCCGTCGGTATCGAAGATCGCATGTTCGAGTACCGGAAGCCAAAGCCAGTTGCATTGCATCAACCGCAGGAGCGGCCGGCGCGGAGACATCTGCGCGGAGGCCGACGCGCAGGCCTCGAAGCCGACCGCTATAATAGTGGCGCAAGCCCATCCGACAGTCTTGCGATCCGAGCCATGATCTAATCAGTTGAGGCTGCTTATATAGTCAAGGATTGCGTCGATCTGGTCGGGTGTCGCCACGAACTCTGGCATGTCAGGGTGCCCTGTAGATATGCCTTCGGCAAAGGCTTCCTCCAGCGCATCGATAGGGTAACGCTGTGAAAGCGTCCGGAAGGGCGGCGCATCCGCATGCTCGCTTTTGCTTGTTCGATCGATCGCGTGGCAGCGCGCGCAGTTCAACTCCGCCAGCGCCTTCCCTTGGGCAAGGTCATCGGCATAGGCGAATGCTGGGCCGAGAGTCATCAGCACCGCTAACCAGGCCATTCCGACCATCGTTCTGGACATGGGGTCGTTTCCTCCCTGTCGATAGCTGTTTCATTCTGATACCATGGAGGGTAGCGCGTGGCGAACAGACGCACACGTCAGATTTCGATAAGTCTTGGCTGTGCGATACTCGGTGGGAGGATTCTGATCTGTTGCGCTGAGACCTGGTGGGTGATTGACGTCATCGGGCCAAAAGTAGGCGACCGTGGCGAGTCCCGTTGGGTGTTCGAGGCCGCAGAGGCGGTACAGCTAATCATGACCGGCCGGCGAGGCCACCGACGAACGGTTTGTGGCAGAAACTGGATTACGGAGCTCGGTATGGCGGAACTGGATGACACGCAACTGGGGTTGATGGACCGCTACTGGCGCGCGGCCAACTACCTGTCGGTCGGCCAGATATATCTCATGGACAATCCCCTGCTGCGTCAGCCGTTGAAGGCGGAGCACGTGAAGCCGCGGCTTCTCGGTCACTGGGGCACGACGCCCGGCCTCAACTTCATTTACGTGCATCTGAATCGAGCCATCAGGGAGCGCGGCACAGACATCCTCTACATCTGTGGTCCCGGCCACGGCGGGCCTGCAATGGTCGCCAACACCTATCTCGAGGGCTCGTACAGCGAGATCTATCCGGAGATCACGCAGGATGAAAAAGGATTGCGGGAGCTTTTCCGGCAGTTCTCATTCCCGGGCGGCGTGCCCAGCCACGTCGCCCCAGAGACGCCCGGTTCCATCCACGAGGGAGGCGAACTCGGCTACGCTCTTGTCCATGCCTTCGGTGCCGCTTTCGACAATCCCGACCTGACCGTCGCCTGCGTGGTCGGCGACGGGGAAGCTGAGACAGGCCCGCTGGCGGCCGCCTGGCACTCCAACAAGTTTCTAAATCCGCATGTCGATGGCGCGGTCCTGCCGATCCTGCATCTTAACGGCTACAAGATCGCCAATCCCACTTTGTTGGCGCGCATGCTGAACGCGGAACTGCGAGATCTCTTCAGAGGCTACGGCTACGAGCCGCTCTTCGTCGAGGGCCATGAGCCGATACCGATGCACCGCGCCATGGCGGCGTCGGTGGACTTGGCCATGGATCGTATTCGCGACATTCAGCGAGAAGCGCGGAAGGAAGGCTGGTCCGGCGAGCGCCCGCGCTGGCCGATGATCATCCTGCGCAGCCCGAAAGGCTGGACCGGACCGAAGGAGGTCGACGGGAAACGAGTGGAGGACTTCTGGCGCTCGCATCAGGTCCCGGTGTCGAATGCACGCGGCGATGCTGCTCACCGCAAGATCCTAGCGGAGTGGCTGCGCAGCTATCGACCACAGGAGCTGTTCGACGAGCAAGGTCGCTTCCGGCCGGAGATTGCCGCATTGGCTCCTGAAGGCGAGAAGCGCATGGGTTCGCTTCCGCATGCCAATGGTGGCCTCCTGAAGAAAGACCTCGTCCTGCCCGACTGGAAGAGCTTAGCGCTCGAGATCGGCCGACCGGGCGAGACGATCGCCGAGGCGACCCGCTTGATGGGAGCTTATCTGCGTGAGGTCTTGCGCCTCAATGCGGAGGCGCGGAATTTCCGCCTCATGGGTCCGGACGAGACCGCTTCGAACAGGCTCGACGCCGTCTTCGAGGTGACGGACCGGGTCTGGATGGAAAAGATCGAGCCCTACGACGTGCACCTCGCGCGCGAGGGCCGGGTGATGGAGGTTCTGTCGGAGCATCTTTGCCAAGGGTGGCTGGAGGGTTACCTGCTGACCGGGCGGCATGGCCTGTTCTCCTGTTACGAGGCCTTCATCCACATCGTGGATTCTATGGTCAATCAGCATGCCAAATGGCTCAAGGTCTCCGCCGAGTTGCCGTGGCGCAAGCCGATCGCGTCGCTCAACTATCTTCTGACCTCGCATGTCTGGCGCCAGGACCACAACGGCTTCAGCCACCAGGATCCGGGCTTCGCCGACTTCGTCGCCAACAAGAAGGCCGACACCGTCCGCCTCTATTTTCCTCCGGATGCCAACACCCTGCTCTGGGTCACCGACCACTGCCTGAGAACCTGGAACCGGATCAACGTGATCACGGCCGGCAAGCAGCCTCAGCCGCAATGGCTCACCGCCGAGCAGGCGGAACGCCATTGCGAGGCGGGCGCCGGGATTTGGGAATGGGCTTCCACATGCCCGGCTGGCGAGGAGCCCGATGTGGTAATGGCCTGCTGCGGCGACGTGCCGACACTGGAAATTCTCGCCGCCGTCGATCTGCTGCGGCGCGAGCTACCCGATCTCCGGATCAGGATTGTCAATGTCGTCGACCTGATGACGCTGCAATCTCACACCACCCACCCGCACGGATTCACGGACGATGAATTCGACGTTCTCTTCACAAAGGACAGGCCCGTGATCTTCGCCTATCACGGCTATCCGTACCTCATTCATCGCCTGACCTATAAGCGGACCAACCACGACAATTTCCACGTCCACGGGTTCCAGGAAGAAGGCACGACCACTACCCCCTTCGACATGGCAGTCATGAACGAGCTCGACCGCTTCCATCTGGTCATGGCCGCGGTCAGGCGGCTGCCGAATCCTGGCATGGGCGGCGAACGAGTGGTCGAGCTGTGCGAGCAAGCGCTGGCCGAGCACGCGTCGTATGTCCAGCAATACGGTGAGGACATGCCTGAGATCCGGGAATGGAGCTGGCCCTATAAGACTGCCGCCTATGCGGGAGATTGATGGCGTCCGACGACAGCCACTCCGTTGCGTCAAACCTGTACCAGTTCGCCCGTTGCGGCGACTTCGATGCCTGCGGCATTAGCCTCGTCGGTGTCGATATGCACTTCCGTGAAAGAGTCCTTGCGCACACGCACCAGCGTCCGGCCGAAAGTGAGGGCGCGATCGTCGTCGCTGACGCGGACGTCGACATACTCCCCATCCTGAATGCCGAGCCGCGCCGCATCGGCGGGATTGGTATGGATGTGCCTGGCCGCGATAATCAGGCCATCGGTGGTGAAGCTTCCGGCAGGCCCCTCGATCGTGACCTGCGGTGTAGCTTCGAGCCTGCCGCTGTCGCGCACCGGCACGTCGATGCCGAGTGCGAAGCTGTCGGTGCGCGACACTTCGATCTGCGTGCGTTGGCGCAGCGGTCCGAGGATCGCTACACGTTCGAGCCTGCCCTTGGGCCCAATGAGCGTGACCCGTTCCCTTGCGGCCCAATGACCCGGCTGTCGCAGCGGTATCGCATGATCGAGCAAGTAGCCGTTGCCGAACAGCGCATCGACCGCCTCGCGGGACAGGTGGACGTGCCTGGCCGAGACCGCGATCGGTAGGCGCAACGCGCCCCCTGGCTTTCCGTCAGCGAGCGCTGCCGCCGTCTCGCGGGCGATCATGAGCTGTTCCGCCGTCTCTGTCACGAAGACGCGGACTCGGGAGCCGTACGCCTGGATCTGCGGCGCCGCATGGTCTGACAGGTTCACGGCCATGTTGCGGTCGTGGTCGAGTTGCAGGCCCATGAAGTCCAGCCCGTCGCAGATGCGCCGGCGCATCGACGGAGAGTTCTCGCCGACCCCCCCGGTGAAGACGACCGCGTCCAGCCCTCCCATGGCCGCCGCATACGCCCCGACATACTTCCTGGCGCGGTAGGCGTAGATCTCGATCGCCAGCTGGGCGTGGGGGTCCCCTTTCGAAGCCCTCTCTTCGATGTCGCGCATGTCAGACGAGCCTGCCAGTCCCTTCAGCCCGCTATCTTCGTAGAGGGCATCCTCGATCTCCTGCACCGAAAGCTGAAGTTCGCGCGACAGGAAGCCAAATGCGCCGGGGTCGACATCTCCGGAGCGGGTTCCCATCACCAGACCCTCAAGCGGCGTCATGCCCATCGAGCTGTCCATGCTGTTTCCGCGGTTGACGGCGCAGACGCTTGCCCCGTTGCCGAGATGGATACTGACAAGCTGGAGGTCGGAGAGCGGTCGGCCGATCTCTTCGGCCGCCCTATAGGCCACATATTTGTGAGAGGTACCATGAAACCCGTAGCGGCGCAGACCGGCATCCCGCCACTTCGCCGGCACCGCATAGGTGTTCGCAAAGGCTGGGTTGCCAAGATGGAAGGCTGTGTCGAATACGGCCACCTGTCGTACATCCGGCCAAAGTCCGCGGCAGAGCCTGACTGCCTCCAGGTTCGCCGGGTTGTGCAGCGGAGCCAGCGGCGTCAAGGACTCTATGGCCTCGACCGTTTCGTCGTCCAACAGTGTCGGCGAGGTAAACCTTGCGCCGCCATGGACGATCCTGTGCCCGACAGCGTCGATTGCGTCGAGCCCGAACCGCTTCAGCGCGGCCGGAACCCCTTTCAGCGCTTCGCCGGGACTATCGAATTCGGCCGCACCCTGCTCGTCGGTTTCTCTATGGCGGAAGCGGTATTCGCATCCTCCCGCCCGAAAGCGCTCGTAAGAACCCCTGAAGACCTCACGTGTCTCCGTGCCGACTCCGAAGACGCCGAACTTGAGACTGGAACTGCCGGCGTTGAAAACGAGTACCTGCATTCGTTGTTCCCTTGTGATTTGGTGGTTTCGACGTAGTCTCATCCGTGTCACTGGCAATGATAGCTCGCCAACCTGATCTTGTTGTATAAGGTGCCGATTGCCTAGAGGGAGCGCGCCAATGCCAGCCCGGCGAGGAGATCGGCGAAGAAGTGCACGATGAGGGAAGATCAGGTCTGCCGTGTCGGAAAAGGACGTGGCGAACGGCGTCGTGAACGAGGTCATCTCGGACACGGCAATGAGCCGGCCGGGACGCGCCACAACCTGAAAATAGCGGCGACGAGCCGCTCAAACTTTATACCCTTTACAGTCCTCCGGAGCATGTTGATGGCGTTGTCCACCGAACCAAGAGCGATGCCCACGCTTCCCACGAAAACTTCGGCCGCAAGACGGCCGAACAGTAGTTCATTCTTACCGACGCCTTCGATGGAGATCGTCGTCGCTCACCGACGATTACCCATTGTCGCTGGGCGCTCGGCAAGTGCGGCAGCGTCGCTGGACCTGCGGTGCAGTTCCAGTGTGAGGCTATACCCAGACCAGGAGACAAAGTGAGCAAACTATTTAATCTTGATCGTGCGATGATACTGACGGCCCTCACCGTCCTGGGGATGCTCCTGGCCACGCTCGCGCTATGGCCTCTTCAAGGCAACGTCGCCGCTTTTTTCTCGGTCACAGGTCTGTCGCTGGTTTATCTGTCTGGAGGGCTCCCGGCCGCATGGCGAGCCGCCGTCACCTTGTGGGAAGAGCGTATACTCGACATCGACCTTCTGATGGTGGTTGCGGCCGTCGCGGCTGCGGCGGTCGGCGCACCCTTCGAGGGTGCGGTTCTGCTGACGCTTTTCAGTATTTCGACCACGCTGGAGGAACGGGCGCTCGGCCGCGCGCGCCGCGCCATCCAGGCGTTGATGGAACTGCGTCCCGAGACCGCGTTAAGGCGTGGCTCGGACGGAACGGTATCCGAAGTACCTGCCGCCGATCTCGAAGTGGATGATGTCGTGGTGCTGCGACCGGGCGCGCGCGTTCCTGCGGACGGTGTGATTGTCGGCGGTCGCGGCTCGCTGGATGAGGCAAACATCACCGGCGAGTCGATGCCGGTCTCCAAGGAGCCTGGCGCACAAGTCTTTGAGGCGACCGTTAACCTCGACGGTGTGCTCGAGGTGACCGTGACGAGGACGGTCGAGGAAAGCACCGTTGCACGTATGATTGCGCTCGTGACGGAGGCGCAGGCGGCTAAGGCACCATCCGAACGCTTTAGCGCGTGGTTCGGGCAGCGCTACACGGTGGCGGTGATGGCCGGAGCAATCTTGGCTTTCGCGGCCTTTTATTGGCTGGGGCGCAACTGGGAGGAAGCTCTCTACCGGTCCGCGACGTTGCTGGTGGCCGCGAGCCCGTGCGCGATCGTCATTTCCGTACCCGCTGCAATCCTGTCGGCGCTATCGGCGGCAGCGCGGGGCGGTGTGTTGTTCAAGGGCGGGGCGGCACTGGAGACACTGGCGGCAGTCGACATTTTTGCCTTCGACAAGACCGGAACACTGACGACTGGCAAAGCGTCGGTAACCGGGGTTGTGGCACTCGATGGCGATGAGCGGCTCCTCCTGTCGTCTCTTGCGGGGCTCGAGGCGTATTCCGAACACCACAGCGCGGCGGCCATTCGGCAGGAAGCTGCCAATCGAGGCATTGACCCGGTCAGAGTGATGAACGTGATCACGCGGCCGAGTGCCGGCATCGTGGGCGATGACGGTGAAGGGCAATTATGGGCCGGCAATCCGCGTCTTGCCGTCCAGATGGGCGCATCTATCGACCACCCGATGCTGAAGGCGCTGGCCGCCGACACGCAAACGGTCATCTACATGGGGCGAGGTTCGCGAGTGATGGGAGCCGTCACCATCGCCGATCAGGCTCGCAAGACGTCCGCGCCAGCTCTTGCCGCGCTGCGTGAAGGTGGGGTCAGCGAAATCGTCATGATGACCGGCGACCGCCGTCCGGTTGCCCTGCGGATAGGCCAGGAGCTGGGGTTGAAGCCCGACGAGATCCACGCCGACATGCTTCCGGAGGACAAGGTCCGGATGGTCGGCGATCGCGCAGCCAGAGGCAAGGTCGCCTTCGTCGGAGATGGCGTCAACGACGCGGCCGCGCTGGCCCGCGCTGATGTCGGAATCGCCATGGGTGCCGCAGGCTCAGACGTAGCGCTGCAGGCGGCCGATGTGGCGCTCCTGTCGGAGGACATGGGGCGGCTCGCGGATGCGCACCAGTTGGCCCGTCGCACCGCAAGGGTCATCCGGCAGAACCTTGTGTTCGCCATGGGAGCAATGGCAATTCTGGTAACCGGAGGGCTGTTCTTCCAACTCCCTCTCCCGCTCGCCGTGATCGGTCACGAAGGGGGAACGGTTCTGGTGGTGCTAAACGGCCTGCGCTTGTTGAGGGATCCCATTCGCGGGGGCGGAACGAAGCCCGCGCCAAAGACACCTGCTCATACCAATTCGACCCGACGCATTGCGCGAGAGGCATACAGCAGGAAGGTGCCAAGGCGAGCAGGTTTATAGAGCTCTGGCATGGAGAAGGTTGGACCCCAGTCCCGTTCCCTCCGCCACGGCGAACCCACTCTTCGCCAATTACGCGCAAGACGCTGTTTTCCCGACATGATTTCCTGGCTGGGAACCCAAATGAGGGTGTCTGTGCCATGGATGTATCGTCAGAAGTATCGCTGAATGTATCGCCCGAAGTATCGCTCGGGAGGACGCGTTCAGCGGCCCGGGAAGCATCCTCCAAACGTCCGCGCGGCACAGGGGCCGGACGGTACCTCGTGCGATCAGGTTCCGTTTACATCTTCCAGATTAGGGTTCCGAAGGACCTTTGCGGCCACGAGCTTCCCCTCGTCCGCGTCAGCCTCGGCGCGCTGACCGCGAGGCAGGCCCGCATCCGGGCGGACATCATGGCGGCTCATGCCCGCCTCTTCTTTGAGGGAGTGAGGACAAGAAAGTTGGCAAACGGGCAAGACGAAGACGGAGCGAGCAGCCGCAGCGAAGCTTACGGACCGGGCGCACCACAATTCACGGGTGAGACGCCGTTGGAAGTGCTGGCCGAGGCGCGTGGTTAACCGTTCGCCTGCAGGATGGCTACGTCGTCGCCACGCCCACAGCCGTAGTCGAAGAGCTCGAATTCCCCCTGAAGCATGCCGATCCGGCGGTGGCATCCCAATCCACTCTTGCAATGGATACCGCTAGGTGACCCAATCGTGCCTCTTGAAATAAGTGCGTAGGGAAATTTCGACCGTCTTCACGCACGAAGTTTCATTCACGCCGCCCTGGCTAGAACTATTGAGGTTACTAGCCCAGGAAACGAAATCCGCAAGCTCCCCGGTTGAAAGGGGAGTTTCATTCGCTGCGTGTTAGCCATGAGGTCGCGACTTCTGCAGCATCCTCTCGTCCAACGGAAATACAGGCGAAGCGCCTTAACCTCTTGCTGATTTCGAAAGAACCTTCGCGAGATTGGGCAGCGATATCGTTCAGTGGTAAGAGATCCGCGGCCGGCTAACATGGAGACGGAAGCGGCAACTGTCGGAATTGCCCAACATAAACCGATGGATCTTGGGGCTCAGGGCTGCAGGGGGTGAAGAACGTCGTTCGCCCTGCTCCACTGCAACCCGGCTTCCCGCCTCGGGGCCTTTGCCTCGGCCGCACCTGGCCCACTGCGATGCCTGCCGAAAGTTCGAGCCCGTTGCGGCAACGTGATGGTGACGCTCGCCCACCTCAGGAGCACGTGCAAATCGGCCCTGCCGATCGGAAGGTAAACTTTGCCCGGATAGGGGCTCTCAGGGCTGAAGTATCGTGCTATGTATCGCGGAAAGTATCGCTGAAGCGTTCCCGCTCTGAAAGCCAGGCGGGAAAGTAGCCTTTTGCGCCTAATTGGCGGAGAGTCCCATCCTCTCCGCCACGGCGTTTCCGACTCTTCGTCAATTACGCGCAAAACGCTATTCTCCGAACATATTCTCTCGTTAGGATCCCAAATTGGGGTATCCGTGCCATGGATGTGTCGTCAAAGGTATCGCGCGAAAACGGGCGGACTGCTGCTGGCGAATCTTCCTCGCAACGCCCACGGTCAGCAGGAGCCGGACGGTACCTCGTGTGATCGGCCGCGTCATAGAGCTCGTCTATCTCATCGCGTACAGCCTCGATCTAAGCGTGGATGGCCCACGTGGACCATTCTAGAAGCTTAGGTCCTGCCCTTGCGCTTCCATAAGGTCGTCCGGGATATCCCGAGGCTCTTCGCTGCTTCGGTCACGCGTCCGCCAGAGGCAGCAAGGGCTTTTTCGATCATTTCGGCTTCGGCACGACGGCGTGCGTCGGCTAGCGTGCGTTCTTGTTCTTGCAGCCGTTTCTCCGGAAAAATGTCCTCGGGCTGAAGTTCGGCACTGCCTGCAAACACCAAAGCTCTTTGCAGGCGATTGCGCAGTTCGCGAATTTTGCCGGGCCAGTCGTGATCCAGCAGGGCAGCCGTAGTGCGCTCGGAGAACCGATGCTCTTTTAACGTCTCCTTAGTGGCAGCGTGTAGCATGGCTGTCGCCAGATCGAGTATTTCGGACCTGCGCTCTCGCAACGGTGGGATGTGGATCTCCAGAACCGACAGGCGATAATAGAGATCATCCCGAAATTGCCGCTCTTGACGAAGTCGGGGAAGATCAGCGTTGGTTGCTGCCACGATCCTGCCTTGGAAGACTTTTTCCTTCCGGCCGCCGACGGCGCGATAACGTCCATCCTCAAGGACCCGCAACAATGCAGCCTGCAAATGCGCGTCAAGTTCCCCGATTTCGTCGAGAAAGAGTGTCCCGGTACCTGCGGCGGCCACCTGTGCGAGCAGGCTGAACACGCATCCTCAGTAGCGGCAGAGATCGGGGCGGAAGCCGAGTAGGTGCCCTAACTTTGCGAAGACGGACGTGTCCCTATCGAAGCCGGTAGTTAGATTGAGGCGATAGGCAGCTTTAGCCCCCCACAGGTGTTCACTGAAAGACCGACATGGGACTGCCGCTCGCCGGAGGGAGATCGAACACGCGTCTTTCGAGATTACCAGCTAGGCGCTGTGGTTGGTCCAGCTTGGATTCCACTGCTATCTTACAACATGCACGGACACGTTGGCATGGCGAGCCACGCGGGCGGCGTTTGGGCCTAGGAGATAATCCTCTGGCCCTGGCTTCGAGGCCAACATCACGATGAGGTCGGCCTTGCTTACCTTGGCGTAGTGGAGGATCTCGCGGTAGATTGAGCCGTGGCCGACAATATGGCGGTGTCGTAGGTCGGCCGGGACATGCGCCTTGGTGAACTCATGCAGCGCGATGTTGGCCTGCTCCATCGCCTGCTTCTCGTGCCCTTTGGGGAAAAAGCCCCCGACCAGCGACATTCCGTAGTCGGGAACCACTGTAAGGACATGGAGATTGGCACCACTGAACCGCGCCAGCTCTACGGCGGTTCGGATTGCTTTTTCTTCCGCCTTTGCCTCGCCGAGGTCGATTGAGACCAGAATGTTCTTGAACATCACTTTCCCCCCTCAAGCTGCCTGCGGATTGCCAGCCCAGGTGCCGCCGCGGCGGCGTTGCGCCCAGACTACCAGCGCAAATAGCAACAGCGCCGGGATATAGAATATTTCTCGTGGCAATCGCTTGGACGGAACCTCAACAGCTTTAACTACGACAGGCTTGTCAGCGTAGAAGTCGAGGTCCGAAAGCGTTCTCCCGGCAAGGCTGTTTAGATCCATCGGCTCGTCAAGCACCACGACATCCCCCTCCTGGCGAATGGTCAGGCCAGTCGATGTTTCGAAGCGCGCCAGGCCCCCTGCGCTCGCAGCACCTACATCGAAAGACATAATTCGCTCTCGGACGACATCCGGATTGTCAAAGGTCGGCCCAGAGATATGAACTCGTATCGGCGCACCGTCAGGCAGCTCCGCAATGGAGGCTTCAATGCTGCCAGCCTCTACCGTCTGGTAAGGCGGCTGGATGAAGTCGAGAAAGAACCCGGGTCGCAGCAAGAGGAAAGTGACCAGAAGGAGCGCCAGCGTTTCCCATATGCGGTTGCGGGCCATAAAGAAACCCTGTGTCGCGGCCGCGAATATCAACATGGAGATGGTCGCGAGAACGAATATCCAGATGCCTTGCAGCACGCTTACATTGATCAAGAGCAGATCCGTGTTGAACACGAAAATGAATGGCAACAGCACGGTTCGCAGCGAGTAGAAGAACGCAACGAAGCCCGTTCTCATTGGGTCTCCACCTGAAACCGCAGCGGCGGCAAAAGATGCCAACCCGACGGGGGGCGTCACATCCGCCATGATGCCAAAGTAGAAAACGAACATATGCGCTGCGATGAGCGGGATCAGAACGCCGTTCGCAGCCCCAACTTCCACAATCACCGGTGCCATCAGTGAGGACACGACGATGTAGTTGGCAGTCGTTGGCAGCCCCATGCCCAAAATGAGGCTGATGATCGCCGTGAAGACGAGGATTAGGAAAATGTTGCCGCCAGACAGGAACTCCACAAACTCCGCCATCACCTGACCAATGCCGGTAAGGGTCACCGTACCGACGATGATGCCAGCGGCCGCGGTCGCACAGGCGATGCCGATCATGTTGCGGGCACCCGCGATAAGGCCCACCACGAGATCTTCGAAGCCTTCGCGGAAAGCGGCAACCTGCCCGTGGCTGTGGATACCGCGGAATAGCGCCTTGAGCGGCTTTTGAGTCAGGACGACGACAATCAGCAGCAGCACGGCGTAGAACGCGGATAGCCCAGGCGAACGACGCTCAACCATGAGGAACCAGACGAGCACGAAGAGCGGCAGCAGATAATGCAGGCCGGTCTTGATGACATCTTTGACCAGCGGCAGTTCCACGACTGGCGCTGTCGGATCGTCGAGTTCCAGATCCGGCGCTTTCGCGGCGTAATAGATCAAGCCGACATAGGCGAGCAGAAGCAGCGCGATCAGTACTGGGCCGGACACACCAGGAATGATCATCCGGATGAGCGAGATAAGGTAATAGACCACACCGGCGAGGATCACGATCGACGCCATCACAATCCCTGCCCTCAGCAGAGATTGAAAACCTGTCGAGTGAACGCGCTTTGGCAGAACAGGCATGTCGCCGCGCACTGCCTCAAGATGCACCAGGTAGAGCAGCGCGATGTAGGAGACGACCGCGGGCAGGAATGCATGCTTGATTACCTCGATATAGGGGATGCCGATATACTCGACCATAAGAAACGCGGCCGCGCCCATGACCGGCGGCATGATCTGACCGTTCACCGAACTGGCTACTTCGACAGATCCCGCCTTTTCAGCTGAGAAGCCGACACGCTTCATCAACGGAATCGTAAAGGTGCCTGTCGTCACCACGTTCGCGATTGAGGACCCCGATATGAGACCCGTCATCATTGATGACAGAACAGCGGCCTTCGCAGGACCACCGCGAAGGTGACCCAGCAGCGCGAAAGCAAGCTTGATGAAGAAGTTGCCGGCACCCGCACGATCGAGCATTGAGCCGAACAGCACGAACAGAAAGACAAAAGCGGTCGATACGCCAAGAGGAACGCCAAAAACGCCCCCTGTCGACAGCCACATCTGGTCCATCGCACGACCGAAGGACGCGCCGCCCCAGCGAATGATGTCTGGCAGCCATGTCGAGGAGCCGAAAAACACGTAGGCGAGGAAAACCAGCGCGACCACGGCCAGCGGCGGCCCCAAGGCGCGGCGGGTAGCTTCGAGCAGAAGCACAATCCCAACGCCGGCAACAATCAGGTCCTGCGTGATTGGCAGACCCGGTCGGCGTGCGAGGTCGCGGTAAAAGATGAAGATGTAGAGTGCGGCCCCCGCGGCAGTGAGGGCGAGTATCCAATCCAGTAAGGGCACTCGGTCGCGAGGACTTCTGGAAAAGGCGGGATAGGCCATGTAGGCGAGAAAGATGCCAAAGGCGAGATGGATCGAGCGCGTCTGGGTGTCATTGAAGACGAGCGGTATCCCGGTCGCACTGCTGAGCATAAAGGGGAGCGGCGAGGCAATATAGAGCTGGAAGAGTGACCAGCACAGCGCAACGCCCGATATGACCCACGCCGCATAGCCCAGCGGCTTTCGTGCGCCCGTATCTGTCGCGGCAACGAGATCCTGAAGCTCGGCCTCACTTAGCGGCGCATTCGCCCCTGACTTACCGTCCATCGCCATGGCTGTTCCCCGAACTGTTGACGATTATGCAGTCCGACAGGGAAGCTCCCTCAAGCTCCCCCGTCGGGTCATTGTGAGCTGCTTAGTTGAGCCACCCCTTTTCCTTGAAATATGCCTCTGCCGCGGGGTGCATCGGCGCAGAGTTGCCCTGGTTCGCCATGTCCTCTGGATTGAGGTTGGCCAGTGCCGGGTGCAAGCTCTTGAACGCGTCAAAGTCCTTGAACACGGCGTCGACAAAAGCTGTGACAACATCGTCTGGAACGTCAGCGGACGTGACGACCGTCGCGCCAACGCCAAATGTCTTCACGTCATCCGGATTGCCATTGTACATGCCGCCGGGAATGACGGCTTCGAAATAATAAGGACGCTCCCTGACCAGCTTCTCCACTGCTTCACCTTCAACAGGTATGATGCGGGAGTCGCAGGTTGTCGTCGCTTCCTGAATTGCACCGGCGGGGTGACCCACGGTGTAAGCGAAAGCATCAATATTGTTGTCGCACAGCTGTGAGCTTTGCTCGGCCGGAGCAAGTTCACCCGCCAAAGCGAAATCCGCGTTCGTCCAGCCCTTCTCAGCGATCAGCAGGTCCATGAGGGCTCGTTGGCCGGAGCCCGGGTTGCCGATATTGACGCGCTTACCTTTGAGACCATCGAAATCGGTGATGTTTGCGTCGGCACGTGCAACGACCGTGAGAGGTTCGGCGTGCAGCGAGAAGACAGAGCGCAACTTCTCGTGCGGCCCGCCGTCGGCAAATCCAGCCTCGCCCTTTGAAGCATTGTACTGCACGTCAGATTGAACGATGCCGAATTCCAGATCGCCGCCCTTGATTGCATTGGCGTTGAATACGGAGCCCCCCGTGGATTCCACGGAACACCGAATACCGTGATCGCGCCGCGTCTGATTCATCAAACGGCAGATTGCGCCTCCAACTGGATAATAGACGCCCGTGACGCCACCCGTACCGACGGACACGAAGCGCTGATCCTGCGCCGACGCCGTCCCAGCGGCCATGGACGCAAACATTGCTGCGACCAAACCAAAGCCCAATGCTGATTGACGTTTCATAAGTGCACCTCCCTGTTAAGCACGATCTATTCGAGCGACGCTCATCGCCGCTCGTCTGGTTACTCCCACTTCCGTCCAAACTCTTCCGCTAAGGACGCAGAGTATTCGTTATGACCCTAGCGCTGCCTCAAGGGCATCGCCAAGACGAACCACAATTTGTTCGATGTCACCTTCCGATACGATGAATGGCGGCGCAAGCAACACGTGATCACCATTCGCACCATCTATGGTTCCACCCATTGGATAAACCATAAGACCACGCGCCATTGCCTCCCTCTTTATCACCGAATTTACTTTCTTCTCTCGTACGAACGGCTTTTTGGTTGCTCGTTCTGCAACGAGCTCTATGCCATAGAACAGACCTCGGCCACGGATATCGCCGACATGGTGGTGGTTGCCAAACCGGGCGCGCAGCCTTTGTTCAAGCAATGCCCCCATGTTTCTGACATTCTCGAGCAGGCCCTCTTGATGAATCGCCTCCTGGACAGCCAAGCCAGCGGCTGCCGCCATAGGGTGCCCCATATAGGTGTGACCGTGCTGGAAAAACCCGGTGCCTTGGCGTATCGCATCGTAGATCACCCCTGAGACGAGCACCGCACCAATCGGCTGAAAACCACCCCCGAGGCCCTTCGCGATCGTCATCAGATCCGGTGAAATGTTCTCCTGCTCGCACGCGTGCAACGTACCTGTGCGTCCCATTCCGCACATGACCTCGTCCAGGATAAGCAGAACACCGTAGCGGTCACAAATCTCGCGTATCCGGCGGAAATAATCGGCAACTGGAGGCACCGCGCCTGCTGTTGCACCGACGACGGTCTCGGCGACAAATGCCATGACTGTCTCGGGCCCCAGCTCAAGCAGTTTCTCCTCAAGCGCCCCCGCAGCACGTGCGGCGTAGCCCTCATCACTCTCCCCTTCCTGTTGGAAGCGGTAGGCGTAACAAGGATCGATATGATGCGTCTCGATCAGCAAAGGGCGAAATTGTTCGCGACGCCATTCATTACCGCCAGCCGCCAGAGCACCAAGCGTATTGCCGTGATAGCTCTGACGTCGAGCAACCACATGACGACGTTGCGGCTGTCCAATTTCAACAAAATATTGCCTGGCCATTTTCAGTGCGGCCTCGACAGCCTCCGATCCACCCGACACGAGGTAGACGTGCTCAAGGCCATCCGGGGCATCGTGAATCAAGCGTTCGCCCAGACGCTCCGCCGCTTCGGTCGTGAAGAACCCGGTATGTGCATAGGCGATGCGATCTAGTTGCTTGTGCAGCGCTTCGAGTACCGCAGGGTGCCCATGACCAAGGCACGACACCGCTGCACCACCCGAAGCATCAATATAAGCGCGCCCATCCGCGTCGAAGATTTCGACTCCTCTTGCTACGACAGCAACAGGCGGCTTCGTGAGCAACGAACGATGCATGAGACGGGTCATGACTTGGCTGTCTTTCGCGTTCGGGAAGATTGAAGATGAATGGCAAGGCTCTCGGCGTCAGCGTCGAAACGCTTCAGAGCGCTCAGGGCCTCATCGCCCAGGTGGCCCGCAATGAGGCTGCCCAATATCTCCGCGACAACAAATGCGGGGGCCATCGTGTGCAGAAACGATGCACTGTCGATCGGAACAACTATGACGTTCTGCGCGGTGCGGGCCAATGGAGAGACGGCGCTATCGGTCACCGCAACAAGCGTGGCTCCCCTGGCAGCGGCCCACTGGGCGAGCTCGACGGTCACTTTGGTGTAGGGCGCGACACTCACTGCCAGAAGCGCATCGCCCGGGGCGATGCGTCCCAACGCATCAATCGCTGTACCGCCAGGTCCATCCAACAGCACCGAACGGTCGCCGACCATCGAGAGCATGTAGTGAAACTGCCAGGCAATGCCGTAGCTGGACCTCATACCCACGCAGTAGATACGCTTAGCTGAACTGAGCGTCTGGGCCGCCCCTTCAAGACTCGCCAGCCCTGCTTCAGTCGCCAGTTCCGCCATCTGGTGGCTCAGCCGGTGGATCATGTCCTGAGCCAGCGCTCGATCACCCTCGACCAATTGCCGCCGAACCTGCGCTCCACCTTTCGCGGTAAACGTCTGCGGGACCGGATCGCGAAGGGCGGTGGCGTAGATATCCCGGATCGCCTCATAGCCATCAAAACCGACCCGCTTTGCAAGGCGCGTCATCGTTGCCGGCTGCACACCTGCCTCCCTTGCCTGACGGCGCATGGACAAGAGCGGAACATCAGCGGGGTGATCCAGAACATACCGCGCCGCCTGCTGCATCTGTCTCGGCAGTGCGTCGTAGCAAGCAGTCAGGCGTTCGCGGATGATTTTAGGCTCCATAGGGCAACGTTAGGTCGCATGGACGCCTAACGCAACACTTGAATCAAAACACCGATCGGCAATCCATTTGTTTCACCAAAATTCGGACCACCTGGCGACCTCTTTCGAGACAAAACTCCGGCGGCGCTCAGGTTCACCAAAACAATTCCGAGATGACGCCACGTCGAACCACGTTGGTCGGCGCTCACGCCCAGTTACACTCGGCTTAAGGTTGAGCATCCATTCAAACGCCCTATGCCGATAGGTGGAACCGCTATCTTCGAGATACTTGGAGGCTGCAGGCGCGCCGCCTGAATGAGGGGAAACAAATATGACTGAGCCGCAGACGACTGGCATTCCGGAGCCGGAAGGCCCGACGGACATCATCGATACGAATTACGAAGTCGGACAAGACAACGTCCAGCGAAACATCGGAACATTGGCCTTCGACGTCCACAATCCGGTCTTCGCCATATCAGGCCTCGTTATCGTCGCGTAGCTGAGCCACTCGGCCACTTTGACGCGGCGTTCGGTGGCGTTGAGGGGAGCGGCGGAGCGCGCACGGATTGGGCACCACTCGGCGGGGCGGAAGGAGAGACCGACAGCGCCCGGTGGCGGCACAGCCATCAACCTCGTCAATGATGGCTTCAATGACATTTCGGATGCAGCGCTTGAGCTTCAACTATTCACGATGCTGTCGCACCTGCCCTTGTCAGCGATCACCTCGTTCGTCGCCGTCATCCTGGTGATCGTATTCATCTGCACCTCGTCCGACTCCGGCTCGCTGGTCATCGACACGATCATTGCCGGCGGAAAGGTCGACGCACCCGTCGCTCAACGGGTGTTCTGGGCAGACTTCGAGGGATTGGTCGCTGTAGCGCTTCTCTTGGGCGGCGGCTTGGCGGCCTTACAAGCCGCAGCCGTCTCCACCGGCTTTCCCTTCACAATCGTCCTGCTCCTCGCCTGCTACGCATTGGCGAAAGGACTGATGTCGGAGCCGAAGGCGGGGAAAGCATAGAGACGCGGAGGTCTCGGAGAGAAACGTCGTTGGCGCATGTGCGCAATGTCGATGCATGAGTGAACGG
The DNA here is from genome assembly GCF_016124105.1 of Aquamicrobium zhengzhouense. GTDB lineage: Bacteria > Pseudomonadota > Alphaproteobacteria > Rhizobiales > Rhizobiaceae > Aerobium > Aerobium zhengzhouense. The sequence continues at coordinate 18,566 of NZ_JADGMQ010000021.1, read as the reverse complement.
GAACAGAGCCCCCGTTCACTCGAAATCTAGGGCTCACAAAAGCGGCACACCCAAAAGCATACCAAAGCCGAACTTGGTCAGAGCCCAGAACGCGATGCCCGTTCCTGCGGCCCAGAACGGCGCCTTTCCACGCTCCAGGACGAAGACCATGAGAGCAGCCCCTGCACCAATCGCGATTGGCATCCCGACACCATAGATTAAGGCGACGGTCGCGATCGTGAGCACGAGAAGCACCAACGCCATCGGATGTGCGAGACGGTCGCCCTCGCCACGGCCGGTCACCACCTGAAACAGGTAAATGAGAGCGAGCCCGAAGCCAATCGACGCCATGATCAACGGCAGGAAGGCCGCTCCAACGTCGCCAGCCGCGCGCACAGGTGGCATCTGGCGCGACATCCAGAAGAACGCCAGAAAGCACGCCAGTGCAGCCAGAGCGATGATCAGCCTCTGAACGAAGAGGAGAGTGGCAGTGCTACTCCCACTCTTTGCGGATTGAGCCGCTGCCGTCACTGAACCAGACCTATCGACTTCAGGAAGTCGGTCTGCTGGCTCAGTTGGCGCTTCACCAGATCGGTATAAGCGTCTTCAGCAAGATTGATGTTCTCCTGCTTTTCGCGCGCCTGGAAGTCCACCCAAGTCTGGGAAGCCTCGACCTTGTCGATTGCCTTCTGGATTTCCGCGACGATATCGTCCGGAGTTTGTCCATGCACGGCAATGCCGCGCCAGACGCTGTCCACAATATCGAATCCCTGCTCCTTGAAGGTCGGAACATCCGGGAAGAACTCGGAACGCTCTTCCGTCGAAACGCCCAACAAGCGGATCTCGCCGCTTTCAACCTGAGCAAGGCCACTGGACGGCGTCATGACCGCAACCTCCATGTGGTCACCGAGCAGCGAAAGCGGAACCTTGCCGGACGCGTCGTGCGGGATCCAGCTTGCCTCGAAATCACCCATCTGAGCCAGCTGATAGAGGATGTACTGGTGGAACCCTGCAGGCGCATGACCACCCACACGCAGCTTGTTCGGGTTCTCGCGCATGTAGGTCACGAAGTCGTTGAGGGTCTTGAATTCGCTGTCCGCTCGAACCGCGACCGATGATGGCTCGGCCTGCATCGCGCGAACATAACGCAAGTCCTCAAGCTTGAATGGGATCAGCCCCTGGGCGATGCCGAACGTCAGCGTACCCGTGCACACGAGGATGTTATAGCCATCAGCCGGCTGGGTCATGACGGTCGAAACGCCGACCGCTCCCGAACCGCCTGGACGGTTCTGAACTGCAACAGACCATCCTGCTTCCTTGTTCAGCAGCTCTGCAAGCTGGCGCCCGTAGGTATCCAACGCACCACCAGCGCCGGCCCACACCACAAGGTTGACCGTTTTGTCAGGAAAGCCGCTCGCCGCAAACGCGCCCTTTACCTGCAAGATCAGAGGAGCAGCGCCGAGACCAGCGAGAACCGCGCGACGGTTGAGATTGAAAGTCATTATATTTCCTCCGTGTGAATTTGCTAGGCGGCACTAGCGTTCTTGGAACGCCAGGCCCGCCAGATTGGATAGACAATGCTTGCCACGCTAAGGGCGAGGAAGATCACCGAGACGGGATCGGTGAAGAAGATGCTGTAAGAGCCGCGCGAGGTTACGAGCGCGGTCCGAAAATTCGTCTCGACAAGGTAGCCAAGGACGAGAGCCAGCACGACAGGCGGCACCGGGAACGAGAGCTTCTTCATCAGATAGCCCAGCGCGCCAAAGCCAATGGTCAGCCATACGTCGAATGCGAGATTGCGCAGGGAATAAGCGCCCAAGATCGCGAACACCAAGATACCCGCTGCGAGCACGGAGTCCGGAAGGTTCACGACGCGCGCCATCCAGGGAAGCGACAGCGACGCGATCACAAACATCACGAGGCACGCGAGCAGAAGCCCGAGCAAGATCGTGTAGACGAGAACGGGCTGTTCGGTGAAAAGTTGAGGACCCGGACGCAGACCGTGCAGGACGAGCGCGCCGACGATCACCGCGGTAGTCGGAGATCCCGGTACACCAAGGGAGAGCAGCGGCACCATCGCACCACCAACTGTAGCGTTATTCGACGCTTCAGGCGCAGCGATACCGCGAGGCTCGCCCTTGCCAAACTCCAGACCTGGATTGCGGCGGACGGTGAAGTCACGTGCCACCCAGCACGCGATATTGCCGCCAATACCCGGCAAAATACCAAGGAAGGTGCCGATTATCGAGCCAGACACCATCGTCCCGATCAATTCTTTCCACTCTTTGAATGTCAGGTAAACAGCGCGAACCGCGCCCTTGGCGACACTCTGCCGAGACTTCTTACCCGCTGACTCGGCAAGCAAAAACCCTTCGGAAACAGCGAACAAGCCAATCAGAACAGTCAGCATCGGCACGCCCTCAAAAAGCGCGATCTGACCGAAGGTGAACCTTGGCATCCCACTGATCGGATCGATGCCTACGAAGGCTAGAAGCAGACCAAACGCGGCACCGATGAGGCCTTTGACAATAGAGCCTCCAGATAGCGCCGCCACGGAGGTCAACCCGAAAAGACCAACGGCGAAGTAGCTCGCAGGACCGAACTGCAATGCAAGTTGGGATAGTGGCATTGCCAAAAACAAGAGCGCGATACCACCAACAATCCCGCCTACAGTCGAAGCGGAAAGCGACACCGCCAAGGCTTTGTTCGCCTTGCCCTGCTGTGTCAGAGCAAAACCATCAATCGTGGTGGCAGCCGCAGCCGCTGTACCGGGGGTTGAAAGCAGGATCGCCGATACCGAACCGCCATACTCCGCCGCCATATAAAGCGAGATCAGGAGGAGCATAGAATTTTCGGGCGTCATAGCATAGGTGAAAGGGATCAGAAGACTGATGCCAATCGACGGACCCAAACCGGGCAGCGCACCAACGACAATACCGATCGCCACACCAGCGACGATAGAAAGCATACCCGAAAAGGAAAACAGGACAGAAAGAGTGTCTAATAATATTTGCATAGGTATGCCTTATCGTTGTCTAGAATTCTAACAACACTCGACCTAAAGCCCTTCCAGACGAAGCTGGCTGCTCATATTGACCGGCAACGGGAAATATTTGACCTATCACCTCCGCGCTCAATCATATTTCACTCCTTCGCGTACCGGCCGATTTCCGGGGGGTATTTATAAAGGGGCGGAATATAGAAAAAGCGGCACCATATTGATCCGAGTTCCGCGCGGCTCGATAATATAAGCCACGAAATGCGATATAACTTTTGATGAAACGGCCTGCGAGCTTCCCCAACCTACGCCACCTGAGAATGTTCGTCGCGGCCTGCGAGCTCGGCTCGCTGAACGCTGCATCAAAAGAGCTCAACGTTGCGCAACCGGCCATCTCACAGGCCTTGATGCGGCTCGAGGAACATTACCAGGCTTCCCTTCTGTTGCGGAGAACTGGCGGCAGCCAGCCAACCGAAGAAGGAAAGATTCTATGGCGTAGATGCACACGCTTTTTCCGCCTGCTTCAGCGGGGGATAGTCCGGGCCTCGGAGCGCAGTGTTGCGCCAAACCTGACGCAGTCCAACACCATACTCGCTCGGCTCACCGCCGCTCAGATCTTTGCTCATATCTCCGTGAGCCACTACGGCTCTCTGCTTCTGGCGGCGAAAGCGGACAACATTTCAGTGTCAGCTCTCCACCGAGCGATCCGGGATATCGAGGGTAATTTGGGCTATGAGCTCTACAGCAAGACCCCGCAAGGGTTAGCTGTAAATCGCACAGGCACAGAACTGGCTAGGCAATTCAGGCTCGCCTTGCGCGAACTTGTAACTGCAGAAGAGGAACTCAAAGCCTCTGACGGCTCATTGAAAGGCCGCACCCTTATAGCAGCACTGCCCATGGTCCGTTCAACAATCCTGGGAAAGGCCATCGCCCGCACTCAGAAACAAGCGCCTGAACTCGACTTCGTCGTTCTCGAAGGCATTTACGACACGATGCTCAAGGCCCTGCGATCAGGCGAAGCTGACATGCTTATCGGAGCGATCAGAAATCCTGCACCTACCAGCGATGTGGTCGAGACATTTCTATTCACCGATCCATACTCGATCATCGCCCGAAAGGGACATCCACTCGACGGCAAAGATGTCACCATTGACGACTTGGCCGCGTGCGAGTGGGTTGCGCAACAAGAAGGCACACCGATCCGCAACGCCCTGAACTCTCTGTTCGCAGGCCGCGCGAAAGGTCCTCGAGTTCGCATCGAAGCTCCGTCAACACTGCTGACGCGTTCGGTACTCCTGGAAAGCGACGCCGTCGCTATCCTGTCCGTCAGGCAGGTTGCCTTGGAAGTGCGTGTGGGCCTGCTGACCCCTTTGCGCTTTCAGGCTCCTATTGGAGGGCGCGCTATAGGCATAACAATGCGAAACGATTGGCTACCGAGCAGTACACAATTGTTTTTTCTAAAGAATTTCTATGAAGTGCTCATGGAGGAAATCGAAGGGTTCCAGCCGCCAAAATAGGACGATTTCGCTTTTCTTATAACGCTTCGACAAGTTTCGATTAAGTCTCGACCGCGTCTTGGGTGCACAACTCCGCCAACAGGATCGCTTTTGCCAGTAATGCCAGAAGCGGCCCTCGCGCCGGCATTCCACAGCACTCACGACAAGGGACTCTCATGAAAATCGCGTTCATCGGCTTTGGAGAAGCTGCTCGCGCCTTCACCGACACCCTGAAGGGGACGGGTGAGGCAGATTTTATCGCAGCTTATGACATCCTGCAAAGTGAGGCGGTCTCGTCCGAGGCGCGCAGCCGCGGCCTACGATTCGAGGCGTCAGCTGCAGCCGCGATCGAAGGAGCAGACTGGATCTTCGCCGCTGTGACAGCCGATCAATCTCTTGAGGCAGCAAAATCGGCCCTCACGTCGCTGAAGCCGGGACAACTCTACATCGACATTAATTCCGTTTCTCCCGGTCGGAAAAAGGAAACAGCGTCCCTCGTCGAAGCCACCGGCGCGATATATCTCGACATGGCGGTGATGGCTCCCGTCCACCCGCGCGGCCACGCAACTCCGGTACTTTTGGCCGGAAAAACCGCAAGGTCGCTAGAGCCCATATTTGCGGCGCACGGTTTTGCCTTCGAGACTGTCAGCGAAGATGTTGGCTCCGCCACCGCTATCAAGATGGTACGCTCGCTATTCGTCAAAGGGCTTGAGGCTATCACCGTCGAAACCATGCTCGCCGCGCGTGCGACCGGCTGCCTCGATCGTGTCATGGGGTCTCTAGCTGACACCTTCCCCGGTCTCGGATGGCCAAACAACGTCGAATACATGTTTGAGCGCACGTTGCGTCACGGCATCCGGCGTGCAGCCGAAATGCGAGAGGTCGCGAAGACGTATGATGAACTGGGCTTCGTTGGCCGGCTTGCTGACGCGGTTGCCGACGTTCAGGAGCAGCAAGGCAAAGCGCCAGCCCATGACCTGAGCAAGACGGATCTCCCAGACGCGATCTCGGAGATCGTGGAGCAGCGTTTTTCGCTCAACAAATAATACAACGAGGCCGGGCGGCACACTGCCGCCCAACTTGGAATCAGTTGGCGATGGATCTTTACGCGTCCTTTTTGTCGGCGTTACGCGCGGACGGCTTTGCCGGAGACCTCAGCCAAGAGCCTTCCGTGCGTCAGGTGCTGGCGACCGACAACTCGATCTATCAGGTTGTTCCTGATGCCGTCGCATTTCCGAAATCGACGGAAGACTTGCAGCTGATCGGAAAGCTTCTCGCCCTTCCCCAATTTGACAGAATCGTCGTGCGCCCGCGCGGCGGAGGCACCGGCACGAATGGCCAGTCGCTTGGCGGAGGACTGGTTATTGAATTCTCCCGCTATCTAACCGCCATCCTTGAGATCAACGTGGAAGAACGTTGGGCGCGGGTCCAGCCAGGTGTCATCAAGGACAAGCTCAACGAGGCTCTGCTGCCGTTCGGCCTGTTTTTCGCTCCAGAACTTTCCACCTCTAATCGCGCCACGATCGGAGGTATGATCTCAACCGACGCCTGTGGCCAAGGATCGTGCCTCTATGGGAAAACGTCCAACCACATTCTTGAGTTACAATCGGTGCTGGTCGGTGGCGAGACCTTCAATGCACATCCGCGCTCGCTGAACGAGATCGACAACGGCACTGGTCGTGAGGGTGACATCCTTCATGCACTTAGCCGCGTCGCACACGAATATGCCGACTTGATCGAAGACCGGTTCCCGAAGATGAACCGCTTCCTCACGGGCTACGACCTTGCCCATCTGCTTAACGAAAAAGGGGAGATTGACCCCAGAGCTGTCCTTTGTGGATCGGAAGGCACCCTGGCGCTTCTCACAGAGGCGAAAGTCAACCTCGTTCCAATTCCGAAGGTCTCGCAGCAGATCAACATTTTCTACGACGATTTTCAGGCTGGTTTAACGGAGGCGCGGTTGCTTGCCGGCCTCGGCGCGGCCGCCGTGGAAACCATCGACAGTCGCGTCCTCTCCCTCGCCCAAGCGGATCCGATCTGGGAACAAGTGGCTCAGTTCTTCCCCGACCACGGAGCGAAGGGCGTAAACCTTGTCGAATTTGCCGGCGACGATGAGGCACAAATTGCAGCTCACGTAGACGCTGCCCTCTCCCGGCTTAGGGAGTCGCCGTCGATGCGCCGCGGCTACACTCTGGCCCGCGGTACGGACGTCGCGCGGATTACGGAAATGCGCAAGAAGGCTGTCGGCCTGCTCGGCCGCACTGCTGGTGCCCGCCGGCCTGTCCCGTTTGTCGAAGACTGCGCTGTTCCACCTGAAAACCTTGAGCCCTTCATCCGCGAATTCCGCGCCATTCTGGACCGCGAGAAACTTCAGTATGGAATGTTTGGCCACGTTGATGCCGGCGTCCTCCACGTTCGCCCCGCTCTGGACCTTACAAATCCTGAGGATGAGCCTCTCGTACGGCGGGTGACCGAACAGGTTGAGGCCTTGGCGCGCAAATATGGCGGACTTCTGTGGGGGGAGCACGGCAAGGGCTTCCGGTCGGAGTTCGTGCCGCAGGTCTTCGGATCGCTCTACCCCGCGCTTGAAGAGATCAAGCGAGCGTTCGATCCAAACGATCAACTTAACCCTGGCAAGATCGCCTCATCGAGGGGCGCACCGCTGCACAAGATCGATGAGGTTCCGCTCCGAGGAGCATCCGATCGCCAGATCCCCAAGCATCGGCGTCAGGAGTTTGAAGGCGCAGTTTCCTGCAACGGCAATGGCGCGTGCTTTAACCAGATGCAAAATGACGTCATGTGTCCTTCTTACAAGGCCACGAATGACCGTCGCAACTCGCCGAAAGGACGTTCTGCTCTCGTACGCGAGTGGTTACGACAAGGGGGACCAGACGGAAAAGCTGACCCCAAATTTGAGAGGGACGTGAAGCACGCTCTGGACGAATGTCTTTCGTGCAAGGCGTGCGCCCGAGCCTGCCCGGTGCAGGTGGATGTGCCCAGCTTCCGTGCCAGGTTCATGGAGAGCTGGTACAGCCGCCATAAGCGGCCGTTGCGAGACGTTTTGCTGGCTGGCCTCGAGGTGATCGTGCCGATCGCGTCACGCTTTCCTAGCTTGTCTAATTTGGGACTGGACGGCCCCTTCACCCCGCTGCTTAAGGGGCTCGGGCTGACCCACCTGCCTCGACTACCAAAACCACTGCGTCACGACGATATGCAGGGGGCGGGCTTGCAGCAATTACGCGTAGGGGCACTTCCGGATCCGGAAACCTCGGTCATCATCGTCCCCGATGCATTCACCCGCTACTTTGAGCCCGCGCTGGTGTTGGATCTTGCGCGCATCATGAAGACGCTAGGCTACAGCCCTTACCTGATGCCATTCCGGCCCAGCGGCAAGCCCTTGCATGTGTTGGGCAAACTCGAGGCGTTCGAGCGCCAGGCTCGGCGCAACGCGGATGCCTTGAACGCGATCGAGAGGAAGGGGTTTGCTCTCGTTGGCATAGAGCCTGCGACCACCCTCACCTATCAGGATGAGTATCGCGACCTCGCTCCCGGCGGTGTGCCCGTGCAACTTCCGCAACAGTGGCTGGCGGCGAGGACATCTGAGCTATCCACGCTAGAAAGAAAACATACAGCAAACCCGCTGACGCTTATGTTGCACTGCACGGAGCGCACTATGCGCCCCGAAAGCAAGGGCGAGTGGTCAGCGATATTCAACGCTCTTGGAACCGAGATCTCTGTCCCCAATGCCGGGTGTTGCGGCATGGCAGGCACGTGGGGGCACGAGACGAGAAACGTGAAAACTTCTGCGCGCATTTTCGAAATGTCTTGGCGACAGCATGTAGAACGGCAGGGTCGACAAATACTAGCGACGGGTTTCTCCTGCCGATGTCAAACAAAGATCCAAGCAGGCCGAGACATAGCTCATCCCCTGCAAGAGGTGAGACGTATGATCTATGGCGACGGCTTTTAGAACCTCGGGCGATCTCGCAACATGCGCAGACACGTTGGCACGGCGCGTGACCCGGGCGGCGCTGGTGCCGATGAACTCTGGCCCGGCCTCTACGCCTGTCGTCACGAACTGGTCCATCGTCCAGACGTCGCCCTGGTGATGGCAAAACCGCCCCTACCCTAGAAACTCGGCGTCAGGGACGTTCTCCAGGTTTGGATCGTCACGCCCCAAAGCCTGGAAAGATCCGCTCGTATTCGTCTTCCACAAAGGCGGTGCGCTCTGCCTCACCTATTTTGTCACCGGCGGACACAGCCTCTCGATCGATTTCCGCGTTTTCGGACTGCCCGGTAGGCGCTCCTTTCGTCACCGGATCAAGGCAGTGACACGTCACCTCGGTTGCTCACTCTCTGCAACTCGAAGCGAGCGCTGAAATCTACAGGGTCATCAGGATTGTGCACGACCGGCTCGCCAGTCTGGCCAGTCATCACGCCGCGTGCGCTGGCGACGATAGAGAAATTGTTGGCATCAATCCTGGTGACACTGTCGATTTCAAATGTGCCATCGGTCATGGCGTAGAAGTCATCCTCACCTTTGGGGAAGAAGCGGATTGATGGCGCGGGCTTTTTCTTGAGCTGAAGCGTGTCCGGATCAAGCGAAACTTCCACCCGGATCGTCGCCTGCCCGGCCCTCGGCTCGATGCTGTCACGCGCTTGAATTACGACGAACACGTCGTCGGGAGAGATGTTCACTCCGCCCATTAAACGCGGCTCCAGAATCAGCCAGCTTGCGGTGTGCACCTGGCGGCCAGGATCGGCCGAAACAGTATTCGAAGTGGTGTAGTACGTCATTCCCTCGTTGCCAAACGAGATTTCGATAGTCCCAGTCTCCTCGTAAACAGGCATTTCTTGCGCCAGCGCTGGCATAGCGAGCAGGATCGCCAATGAAAAATATGAGAAAAAACCACTTTGCATCTGGCTGGCCTTTCAGATTTGTGATCAACCGCCGCAATCGAGTGTGAGGATTGCGTCGTCATCGACCGTGTTGCCACTTTGATCAACGAGGACGAGAGACGGGGCGATCATAGTTCTGCCCATGACCTCCAGGACAAATTCCTGCGACACGTATCTTCCGGCTCTGAGATTGCGGTCAGCGCTAGCGAAAGGCCCACTGACGCCAAGGTCGACGGTCAGTTCGTTCCCCGTCGATGACAGTTGGAAGTAGAACTCCTCCCCATCCGGTGCCGTACCTGGGCCGCCGACCTCAATATCGTCAACGCCGTCTTCCCTGTAAATTGCGCACATCACCGGCGTGAAGGCATAGGGGCCCGCCGATGTCTCCAATACCCCGGTGCCAGTGCCGGCAGATGCAGGCTGTGAGCAGCCGAAGACAGCCAAAAGAGATAGCGTTACCGCAAAACCTTCTCTGCCAGTCCTTGGTGTCCAATTCATCGAGAAGATCATTTCGCACCTCTACGGAATAGACCAGCCATCGTGCTCAATCCGGAATATGCGCAAGGGGGCGCCCGGTTGTGTCGTATCTGCGCGCAGATAAAAGGCAGCGCGCTGCGGCTGGCCGAAATTTGTGAAATCGACATTGATGGTAATCATCCCCCGCAGCATGGGAAGATCTGGATCAGGCGCGATGCGAGTGACGTAGCCCTCAAAATCCTGCCCACCATAAAGTGGATGTGCGCCTACGCCCGAACGCATCAGCGCGACCACATCTGAGGTGAAATATTTCGCGGCCAAACCGCCTTGAAGCATATCAGCTCCCCGGCCTTGTTCCGCCAAGGCCTGCGCATCGTAAAGACTCCGGACAAGCCTCTCCGCCTCATCGACAATGGCATCACCAGCAGACGAATACCCCGCCGCCCCGCTAGGCCTGGTGCTGAAAACCTCCACCGGACCTCTTTCCGGACCTGAGGCGGCCAAATCGTCTGGCGTGATGAAACGCTGGGCGACCCATCCCGCCTTTGTCATCGCGGCATTACGCATCAGGCACCAGCGTTGCGGCAGGGCGTCAATCTGCGCCTGAGTAAACCGTTCATAGTGGGCAAGGGTGTAGAACGGGACACACGTGATCTGCTGCATGCCACGCTCATTGTGAGCGAATGTCTCGATTATCGGATAGTTCGTCCCCGGCCCCATGCGCGCATTGAGCACGTCGTGTGGCGAAACCGAGGTGACACGCCACGCATCCGGGCCATGGCCGTCGATTTCGGCCCGTGCAGGTGCGATCGCGACAGCCGTCGTGATCCACAGGACGGCAAGCAGTGCCGATTTTAATTTCTTCAACGCTCCCCCCGTCTCATTCAGTCACGGTGATGGTGCGGGTAAAGACCACCTCCCGGTCACGGAAGCTGTACCGAAGTTCGTATGTTCCGGGTTCGCTAGGCATCTGGAGGCGCACCGGGTTTCCATCGCGGACGTAAGCATAGTGGAGGTAACGACCGCCTTCCCGCCCGATCTGGATATTGTCGTAGGAAGCCGCAGGGCCAACCCAGCCGATCTCGATCACCGCACCGGCAGGCGCGGTTTTGGGGGCAACAATGTTGAGATCTATGGGCGCTATCTCAATCGGCCTGGTATGAATCACCTCGCGATCCCGGAAACTGTAACGAAGTTCGTACGTGCCGGGTTCTATAGGCATCTGAAGCCGCAGCGGGTTTCCATCGCGGACGTAGGCATAGTGGAGGTAACGGCCGCCCTCCGGTCCGATTTGGATATTGTCGTCGGAAGCCGCGGGGCCGACCCAGCCGATCTCAATCACCGAACCGGCAGAGGCGGTTTCAGGGGCAATGATGTTGAGATCTACCGGCGTTATCTCAATCGGCCTGGTATGGATCACCTCGCGATCCTGGAAGCTGTAGCGAAGTTCGTACATGCCGGGTTCGATAGGCATCTGGAGCCGCAGCGGGTTTCCATCGCGGACATAAGCGTAGTGGAGGTAACGGCCGCCTTCCGGTCCGATCTGGATGTTGTCGTCGGAAGCCGCCGGGCCGACCCAGCCGATCTCGGTCACCGAACCGGCAGAGGCAGTTGTCGGGGCAATAATGTCCAGTTCTATGGGCGTTATCTCAATCGGCCTGGTGTGAATTACGTGGCGATCACGCAGGCTGTAGCGCAGTTCGTAGTTTCCAGGCTCGGCGGGCAACTGGAGACGCAGCGGGTTTCCGTCCCGCGTATAGGCAAAATCTATATATCGGCCCCCGACATGGGCGATCTGGATGTTGTCACTCGGCTCGTCCGGGCCGTTCCAGCCAATCTCGATCACCTTCCCGGCTGCGGCACTGTCCGGCGCGACAAGCGAAGCCGTTGGAACCGGCGTCTCGAACACCATCGAATGGGTACGCGGTTGCCTGCCCACGATCGCAAGCTGTGCCGATTGCTCCTGCTCCAACGCGACGTGATAACCGGTGACTTCCCAAGGCCCGGGAGGCAATTCGATCAGGCCCGGGTTGCCCTCAACCTCAAAGCTTTCTCCGTCCAGGCTGAAGGTCCAGGTGATGGGAGTTTCGACAAGAGGCCCGTCTTCACCGTCCATCACTGCACGCAGTGTCAGTTCCGTCGACGAGGGAAGCGCTGCTGGCGCGGCGACCACCTGCTGTAGCGCTTCTGTCAGTTCCTGCGCGTTGTCTGCAGTAAGAAAGCGACCGCCCGTCTCGCTTGCGATGCACTGCATCTGAAGCAGCGCTTCCGCCTCGCCCCTGACGTCGAAGCCGATCACATGGGCGGTGAAGTCTATACCGGCTCGCTCCAGTTCGCGGGCGGCGGCGCAAGGATCCGGATTGCAGGTCTCAATCCCGTCCGAGACGAGAATGACAGTCGCAACCTGCTCCGTATGACGCAGCGATTGTGCCGCCGCGATCACCGCATCCGTCATCGGTGTCATGCCGCGAGGGTTCAGTCCATCAACGATCCTGACGATCTCGTTTGCAGTTCCGGGCGCAGGTTCGATGACCGTCTGGATGTCCGAGCACTGTCCGCGTTCGCGATGACCATAGGTGACGAAGCCGAGCGGCTCGTCCGCAGGAAAATCGGCGAGGATGCCGGAGACAACCTCTCGGGCAATGACGATTTTGTTCACGCCGTCAATCTGGCCCCACATGGAGCCGGAAGCATCGAGCACCAGAATGGTGCCCGGCTTGTCCTGCGCAAGTGCGGGGGCAAGCGAAGCCGTTCCGATGGCGAATGTGCCTAGAACAGCCATCAGAAGACCTTTCATGCGGGTGCTCCACTATGCGCTTTGCCCGCGGTGCCACCGCCGAGGATGCGAGACTTGATCTTGCGAAAATGCGAAGACATTTGTTCGAGCCGCGCGTCCCATTCAGGATCGATCTGCTGTCCCTCGGTGGTACGGAAGTAGACCTGCATCATGCAGGCGATGGCGAAGGGCTCAAGGAATGCTGCCTTGACGCTCCACGCAAAAAGCAGCGCGAACACAAAGCCACCCGCCGTCCATGCGCCGGGCAGCATGTAGGCGAAGGCCGCGGCCGGCGCGAGCACGACGAGAAAGACGGCGAACGACAGGCCATAGACGAACAGCGTCAGCCAGGCGGCGTTCTTCAGCATCGTCTTCCAGTTCTGGCCGTAGAGCACCAGAGCTTCCCGCGCCGAGCGCCAGGTGTCGGTCGAGCGTGCCCGGATGGCGTGGGCGAGGATCACCTCATCGACGAAGCCAACGGCGATCCGCAGGAATGCTTGCAGGAGAGACATTATCTGCCTGACGCCGGGCAGCGGGAGGATCGACAGGATGCCTCGCGCCAGCCCGGTGATGGTATGGATCACGCCTTTGACCAGTTGATCGAGCGCGAACAGGGCCGAAGCCTGAACGAAACGCTCCCTAACCACGGTCGTTGCATGACTGATCTGGCCTCGTCCCTCCGGCAATTGCTTGCCATCGATGAGTTCGACCAAGACTGCGATATGACCCGCCTTGACGATGTAAAGGGTGTACTCGCGCAACCAGTACATGACGACACCGAAGACGCTGAAGCCGATCGCGCCACCCCAGAGCGATGAACTTTCCTGGAACCCCTCGTCACTGAAGCTGCCGAGGCCATAGCCGATTCCGGCCCCCACTCCCGTCACCAGCACGTAGCCGACTGCAATACCAAAATAGACTGCCGCGCGCAGCACGATGAAAGGCATGGTCCGTCCCATCATCGCAAGCGCGCGGACGGTGCTAAAATCCCACATACTTCCTCCCACCCTTGCCTTGGCATCATGAAATCTAGCAAAGTGAAAGCAAACGCGCCCCGTTCAAATGAACGGGGAAATGTCGGGAAATCTCGCTATAATCTGCTACGATCTATCCAGACGCGATAGATTTAGAAAAATTGAGGGTCAACTTGCGTGGACTTCTCCTTGCCGCAATTGTGGCTGCCGTTTGCATCCAAACACCTTCCATTGCACGAGATTCGTCAATGCTGGCCATCCCCGAAGGCCCATTCGTGCTCGAAGTACGCGGCGGGATCTCGAGGACCAATATCGACGGCGCAGCGTATTTCGACATGGAGATGCTGAAGGCGCTTCCATCCGCCCGCCTGGAGACGTCAACGGCAGTTACCGATGGGGTGCGCCGTTTCGGCGGCTTCTTGATGCGCGACCTGCTGGCTCACGTCGGCGCGCACGGTTCCACCGTGATCGCAACAGCGCTCAACGATTACATGATAGAAATCGAGATCAACGAATTCGACCGGTATGACGTGCTGGTGGCCTATGAGATGGATGGCGAGCCGCTCCTTTCCTCGGACAAGGGGCCGCTATGGATTGTCTATCCCCGCGATCAGCATGCCGCACTTAAAGACATAAGATACGATTACCGCTGGGTGTGGCAATTGCAGCGGCTCGACATCAGATGAACTGGACCACGCGCGCATTGCTGGGCGTCGCGCTGCCGATCCTGACGATCGCCGTTTTCATCGTCCTGCTGGCGTATTCGCTGACCCGCCTGTCCGAGGTCGAGCGCGACATGCGCATTGAGGCGACACAGAACATGTTGTGGGTGATCTCGCGTGCGCATCTTGCGAGCCTCCAGTTAAGCGAGGCGGCTGCGACAAGCACCGCCGACTACGCGGATCAGCCTGAACTGCGGTTGCGCTACAACGTATTCCTGAGCCGATTTTCCTTGCTCGATGACGGTCCGCAACGTCGTCGAATGGAGCAACTCGGCTTCGCCAATGCACTGCGCGACTTTCGCAACGTTCTTCCCGAACTTGCCGGATTGATCGGCTCCCCCGAAATACCGGACATCGAGCGCTTGCACGGCCTACTCGCGCCGTACAACGCCATGCTGGGTCAGGCTGCCAACAAGGCTATGGTCGCGGAATGGGATGATTTGGGCAACAAGCTCGATATCTCGCGGGACCAGCTTTGGCACATCATCGTCTCGCTGGCAGGCATCGCTCTGGCGGGCGCCGCACTTTTCATCCACTTCCTGCTGGCGATACGCGAGGCGAGAAGACGTACGCGGCTTCTGAACAAGGAGAAGGCGTTCTCAGAACTACTGATAGGCTCCAGCAGCGAAGGCATTATCGCGGTCGATAAGGAGCGCTGCTGCACCGTATGGAACGAGGCTGCGGAGCGTTTGTTTGGCGTGACTGTCGACAAAACAATCGGCCACAGGCTGGCCGACGTTTCGGGCTTCTTCCAGATCGGAAGGATCGAACAGGCAATCGGCGAAGCGCTTGCGGGTCAATCTGCGGCATTGCTGGACCAGCCCTTCTTCCTACCCGGTCAATCCGATGCGCTCTATGTCGATCTACGCTGCTTTTCACTGCGCGATGGCGAGCGGATCGTTGGTTCAATCCTGCTGATATCCGACGTCACAGAACGGCGCGCAGCGCAAAGAGCGATTGCCGATCATCGCGACCGGCTGGAGCAACTTGTGCAGGAGCGCACTCAGGAACTCGACGCGGCCCTGACGCGCGAGCGGGCGACCGCAGAGCTGTATCGAAATTTCGGCACGATGGTCTCACACCAGTTCCGCACACCGCTCGCAATCATCGATTCTGCGCTCCAGAGGCTGATGAGGCGGCGCAACAATCTTACTCCGGACGAGGTTCTGCAGCGCGGGAGCAATGCCCGACAGGCGATAGAGCGGCTGACCAAACTGGTCGAGAGCACACTCGATTCCGCACGGCTCGATGCCGGTCAGATCGAGATACGCATCCAACCATGCGATCTCGGGCAATTGGTCTATGATCTCTGCCTTCGACAATCCGAACAAACGCCTGATCGAAAGATCGAAGTTATCCCCGTGGAAGGACATGCAGCGATTGCCCATTGCGACCCGGTCCACGCGGAGAACATTCTCACCAATCTCTTGTCGAATGCGGTGAAATATTCGCCCCTTGGGACAACGATCGACGTCTCCGTGGAAACGAAAAATTGCCGCGTTGAATGCGCCGTCAGCAACCAGGGAGCCCTCGACCGGCAAGACGGCCCGAATGTCGTTTTTGAGCGGTATTTTCGCGGAACGAATGCGGAGGGACGTCCAGGCATCGGCATTGGGCTTTACATAGCCCGGACGCTCGCAAGGATGCAGGAGGGCGATGTACGGATCGAAAGAGGTGAAGACGACCGGATCACCTTCGTCCTCGACCTTCCTTGTGCAACCACCGTGACGGCAAAAGACGAAGCCCCCTTATCCCACTCGGAACCAGCATGAACAGCCAATCCGTGAGCCTGAGAAACAACCGCGCTGTAGTTCTGTGCATTGAGGATGAAGACGCCCTGCGCCGCGATATCACGGACGAGCTGGTCGAAGCTGGCTATGTTGCCATTGAAGCGTCTGATGGAAACCAAGCGCTTGAGCTTTTGAACACAACCCGTCCTGACCTGATCCTGTGCGATATTTCGATGCCTGGCCGCGACGGCTATGAGGTTTTGAAAGCGGTTCACGCGAAGGGGGCCGGTTTTTCCGACATTCCGTTCGTATTTCTGACGGCGCTCGGTGATCCACGGCAAGTCGTGGAAGGCAAGCGTCTTGGCGCAGATGACTATTTGGTCAAGCCGATCGACTACGACCTGCTGCTCGCGACCGTTGGGGCCCGCCTGCGCCAGATTGAGCGCATTCGCTCGTCCTTTCCGTCGGTCGATCCCTCTGCTGGTGCAGCGACAGCTGCTGCTTCATTCGGCCTCACAGCATCGGAAACCCGTATCGTCCTCGCCCTCGTGGAGGGAAGGCAATTGTCCCAGATTGCGGACAGCTTCAATATCTCGCGCACCACTGTCGCGTTCCACATGCGCAACATTTTCCAAAAGACCCGCACCAGCCGGCAGGCAGAACTGGTCACGTTGCTACTGCGTCAGCCCTAGGCAACCAGGTAACAGGCGGATTGGCGGCGAAGAGCCGAGCCACGACGCTCGTTCGTCATCGGCTCCATTGCCGCGCAGAACAGCGCAAAGCGAACAAGATTTATTCTGACGAACGATGCGTCAGCGCAGCAATCCGATATTCGCTGCACGGCAAAGTGACGATGCAGGCAGCTGGGACGAATTTTGATGAAGCTGTAGTTACCTGGCCAGCCGGACGATGGGGATGCCAGACCAGAATGCCCAGATACGCATTCTTAGAGAAAACCGCGCCACAGAGTGGCGTGGCGCTTCTTTAACGGGACGATCCCCGCTTCATTTTGCGCGACATTCGCTCTCCGCCCTCGTCCCCCAAATAAGGCTACTCTTCGCGTCGCGACAAGTTTGTCGAGCATCCGCACCCTTTGCTCCGCAAGCATGTTTGGCGTGGAAGTAATCAAGCAACTGCCACCCTCGCCAACGCCGCCAATCGTGCCGCGCCGAAATGACCATAAGAATGGACAACGCCACCATTGATTCTTTGTTTTTCGCACGCGGCTTTTTGGGCAACGCTTGCATGTCTTACTTCGGTGGCTCTTATTGACTTAGCCATCTCAATTTGGGTGTCTAGAAGTATTTTGGATGGCAGGAGAATTGCACTAACTTTAGAACAGGATGCGCCTTGCGCCGGGGGGATAAATCGACGCAAGGCCCTTGGAGGAAACCTTACATGTTCAAGTCTGCACTTTTTGCGACGGTAGCCGTCGGGTTGTTGTCGGTATCAGGCGCTTTGGCGAAGGAACTGAAGCTGGCTGACTTCCAACCGCCAACACATTTCGCATTGGAAAAGGTCTACAAGCCGCTGGGCGAAGCCATCGCCCAGGCTACAAACGGGGAAGTCACCGTCAAGACCTATATGGGTGGCGAACTTGGACCCGGTCCTGCTGAACAGTATAACCGCGCTGTTGACGGGGTTGCCGATATCGTCTTCAGCCTGCCTGGCTATACCGCTTCGACCTTCCCGCTGACCCTTCTCGGTGAACTGCCCGGCGTCATCGATGCCGAAACCGGCACCGAAAAGATCATTTCCGCGCAGGACCTGCTCGATCAGGAATACCGACGGGTGAAGCTGCTGGCGTTGTGGAACAACCAGCCGAACATTCTGTTCTCGGCCAACAAACCGATCCGCACGCTCGAAGACCTCAAGGGCATGAAGATCCGCGTGCCATCGCGCAACGCAGGTCTGGTCGTTGAAGCCTGGGGCGGCGTGCCGGTCTCGATGCCGGCACCAGACGTCTACAATTCGATGCAGACCGGCGTGATCGACGGTGCGATGATCGACGCCACCACGCTCACCGCTTTCCGACTGGCTGAAGTAACGAAGAGCATCACCGTTGGCATGGATACGGCGATCTCGCAGTTCTTCCTTGTCATGAACAGCGACAGCTTCAACGAGCTTTCGGAAGAGCACCAGAAGGCCGTAATTGAAGCCGGCAAGGACGCTGCCCGCAATGGCCACAGGGCGTGGGCGGAAGTTGCCGTAAGTGCGCTCGACGCCTTTGCCAAGACCGAAGGCAAAGAGGTCATCACCCTCTCCGATGAGGAGATTGCCAAGTTCAACGCAGCTTCTGCCCCTGTAGTCGAGGAAGTCGTCGCTGAGGTCGAGGCGTCAGGCGCAGGCGCCCGCGCCTACGTTGAAGCGCTGAAGAATGACTAACGATCCGGTAACGGAAACCCAACGCAAAGAGGGCCTGTCCCATTCGACTCCGGTCGAATGGGCGGTGCGCTTCTTGACGTCACTTTCGGCGATTGCGTTGGCGATCATCCTGGTGACGACCTTTGTCGGC
>NZ_JADGMQ010000020.1 GCF_016124105.1 Aquamicrobium zhengzhouense | reverse complement strand
TGTGGGAGACGGATTCGGCGCGGTATGCTGGCCTTTCGAAAGGCTTGCAGATCCAGCGTTTCAGGCGATTCTGGAGAACAATTGGCTGGGGAACCTGGAAGCCCAGCTAGACCGCCACAGCACCCTCACGAAGAAGCGACCAAACCAAAAAGGTCTCCGGTAGATCGGGCAGAGGCATGGACGCTCCATGGGAACTGTATTCATGAAGGTCCATCGCCTGAGGCGCGTTGGGAGCCTCGCTTCCCTGATGAGGCGAAGTGGGACACTAAAACCGGCCTAGGCGTCGAGGTTGGTATAAACGTGGTATAAAACTCGGGGAGGCATCGAAAGCGTGGCGTCGCGGGACTTGATGCCCGCTCATTAAAGCCTTGCGTTGTATGGATTTAATGGCGCGCCCGAAAGGATTCGAACCTCTGACCCCCAGATTCGTAGTCTGGTGCTCTATCCAGCTGAGCTACGGGCGCGCATGGCGTGGTGTGAAACCAACCCCGGAACGTGTTGGCCGCGAGGCCGTCGTCGTTCGTGAGGGGTAACTACTCAACCGCTTCGGGAATTGCAAGCCGCCTTTGCAAAAGATTTTGGATTTTTTCGTGGACGGGGGATAACTCCCGAAAAAATCGGGTCAGGCGCCGCGGCGCAAGGCGGCGCGGGCCGGGTCGAGCTCCGCAGACTGGTCCGGGATGCTGACGGCAAACAAGGTGCGTCCGCCGCGGCTCTCGACAAGGTCGATCGCTCCGCCGTGGAGTCGAGCCAGTTCCTGCGCGATTGCGAGGCCGAGGCCAGTGCCGCCACTGCGCGCCGAGCCGATGAAGGGCAGGAAGAGATTCTCCCGCGCCTTGGGAGGAAGGCCGGGCCCGGTATCCTCAACAAGGATGCGGCAGACCGAGCCGGTACGCTCTGCGCTGATCGACAGCCGCTTGATGATCGCACTGTCACGATCCGCCAGCATTGCCTGCACTGCGTTGCGGGAGAGATTCGACAGGATGCGGAAAAGCTGTTCCGAATCGGCATCGATCTCGAACTCCGCCGCCACGTTGTTGACGAGTTCGATGTCGGTACCAATGTCCAGGCCGAGAAATTCGTGCACCTCCTCGACAACCTGGCGCAATCGCAGCTTACGGCGCCTGGGCGGGGCCTCCTGGGTGCGCCCGTAGGAAAGAACGCCTTCTGTGTACGACACTGCCCGGTCGATGGCCCTGAGGAGCCTCGGCACCAAATTTTGGGCGACCGGATCCTTGATGGTCGTCAGTCGGTCTGAAATGAGTTGCGCGGCGGCAAGCGTGTTGCGCATGTCGTGATTGATCTTGGAGACGGCCAGGCCAAGGTTCGCCAGATGATTTTGCTCGGCGAGGGTTCGCTGAAGTTGCGCCTGCATGGACGCCAGTTCCCGTTCGGCTACCCCGATCTCGTCGTCACGAAGGCTTGGGCGGATGATGTGTAGGGGGTCGTCGGGCGAGCGGGCAAAATCCAGCATCGACCGCGTCATCTTGCGAATCGGGCGGATCATCATGCGGTTGATCGCCCAGAAGACGAGCATCGCCGTCACCAGCGGGATCATCAGCGATACGACGGCGACGTTGCGGGCGTGCAGCAGCATCCCCTTGCGCAATTCGGCCTCGCCGATCAGGAGTTCGAACTCCTTGTCGCTGCCGCCAACGGGGCCGAAGACGCGCAGGACGCGGTCGCCGCCGAACAGCAGCGTGTCCAGCCCCCGCTGAAGTGCCTGCGGTGTCGACAGGTGGGCAAGATCGATATGGACATCGACCTGAGGTGGAACTTCCGTCACGACGAGAAGCTTTGAGGAGCCTTCATCGCGCACGGCGACTGCCTTCGCGCCGAGAGCGATCAGAACATCGTCCTGCACCTCGCGTGACAGGCTGCCCGGCTCACTTTCCATCAGGACAATGCCGACCGCGGCGGCGGTCGCCAGCCTGTCCTCGAGCCAGCGCACGCGGTAATTGGAGACGGAGGGTACGAAGATGAAGATTTCCGCGAGCATCACGAACAGGATTGTGATGACAAGCAGCTTAGTCGACAGGCCGCGCGAAAGCGGAACCTGACTTCCGGCGGAGAAGGCGGTGTCGTCCTTGTCGGTACTGGCTGCCGTCAACCCATCCTCCGCAATGCAAAGCGATCAGGCGCGATATAGGGGCGGTCCTGTCAGAGCAAAATAGTCGAGAGGCAGAGGTTAGGCCACCTGTCCTGCAATCTCGTCTGATATGCGGAGATTTGATCTATGCGCTTCAAGGTTCTGGCTGTGCAAAGATTGACTCAATGCGTCTGCATCCCTATAAGCCGCGCACGCTCGGGCCTTGGTTCCGTCGCGCTTTGTCATGCGTGCATGGCGAAGTGTTGGCTGCCATAACGAGCGACGCTCCTGCTCATAAAGAGTCAGAATGAAGAAGGGCCGCACACCGCGGTATTAAAATAAATGAAGCGCACCTACCAACCCTCCAAGCTTGTTCGCAAGCGTCGTCACGGTTTCCGTGCCCGTATGGCCACCAATGGCGGTCGTGCGGTGATTGCTGCTCGCCGCAACCGCGGTCGCAAGCGTCTGTCCGCCTGATTTGTCGGAAGGCCGAGCACCCGTGGCGCGGCCTGTCGGCAAGGGGCCGGATCGTCTCAAGAAGCGCAAGCAGTTTCTGGCTGTCCGGCGGGGCGAAAAGCGCCGCGGACGGCTGTTTCTGCTTGAGGTTCTTGATCGCGAGGATGATCTGCCGCCCCGTTACGGCCTGACCGTGACCAAGAAGGTCGGCAATGCGGTGGTTCGAAACCGCATACGCAGGCGGCTCAGGGAGGCCGTTCGCGTTTTTGCCGCTGATGACATGAAGGCCGGCAATGACTATGTGATCGTCGGGCGTCAGGATGCGCTCGGCGCCACTTTCGATGAATTGACCCGGGAACTGTCCCGCAGAATTCGCGGCGCGCGGTAAGGAACCGATGGAAAACAATCGCAATTTCTTCATCACGATCGCGCTTTCGGTGGCGATCCTGGTCCTGTGGCAGGTGTTCTATATGAACCCCCGCATCGAGGCGCAGCGCGAGGTCGCGCGCGTCGAGCAGGAGCAGACACAGACCCAGGCGCCTCAGCTCGATGGAGCTCCTACGCCCGGCGCAGCCAATGATGTTCCTGGTCAGACCCCGGCGGTCGTCCCGGGCGCAGGCGCACCTCAGGCGGCAGCAACCCGCGAAGCGGCCATTGCTGCAAGCAGTCGTGTCGAGATCGATACCCCCCGTATTGCTGGCTCGATCAACCTGACGGGCGGTCGCATTGATGACCTGATCCTCAAGGATTACCGCGTTACGGTTGAGCCAGGATCCGATAATATCGAGCTTCTCAATCCGTCGGCCCGCCCGGATGGGTATTTCGCCGAAGTCGGCTTCGTCGGAAATGCGGAGACCGGCGAGGTCCCGGGGCCTTCAACTGTCTGGACGCTCGAGGGCGAGCAGAAGCTGACTCCGTCGACTCCGGTGAAGCTGACCTTCACCAACGATCGTGGTCTGACCTTCACGCGTACGATTGCCGTTGACGGCAATTACATGTTCACGATCTCCGACAGCGTTGCCAATGCCGGCGAGGCGGCAGTCTCCCTGTCGGGCTATGGCCGTATTGCACGCATCGGGACGCCGGCGACCGAAGGGTTCTTCATTCTGCATGAAGGCCTGATCGGCGTTACCGGAACCGAGGGCCTGCAGGAGATCGACTATTCCGATCTTGCTGAGAAGCGCCAGATTCAGCCCGGAAAATCCGAGGATGGCTGGCTTGGCATCACGGACAAATATTGGGCGGTCGCCATGGTGCCGTCCGGAGCTCAGCCGTTCCAGCCGCGCTACGCCTATTTCGATGATGGCGGCATCCGCTATCAGGCAGACTATCTGACCGATCCTATCGTCGTGTCGCCAGGCCAGGCCCATACGCTTGAGACCATGGTTTTCGCCGGCGCCAAGGAAACCGCCAAGATCGACGCCTATGAAGAAGAGCGCGGCATCCGCCAGTTCGACCTTCTGATCGACTGGGGCTGGTTCTACTTCATCACGAAGCCGATGTTCTACGTCATCGACTTCCTGTTCCATGCACTTGGCAATTTCGGTCTCGCGATCCTCGCGACCACCGTTATCGTCAAGGCGATCTTCTTCCCGCTTGCCAACAAGTCTTACAAGTCGATGGCAAACATGAAGAAGGTGCAGCCGCAGCTTCTGGAAATCCGCGAGCGTTATGCCGATGACCGGATGAAGCAGCAGCAGGCGATGATGGAGCTGTACAAGACCGAGAAGATCAATCCGCTGGCCGGCTGCTGGCCGGTGCTGATCCAGATCCCGGTGTTCTTCGCACTTTACAAGGTGCTGTACGTCACCATTGAAATGCGCCACGCGCCGTTCTTTGGCTGGATCAAGGATCTGTCGGCACCGGATCCGACTTCGCTGTTCAACCTGTTCGGCCTGCTGCCGTACGACGTGCCTGCCTTCTTGCTGATCGGTGTTTGGCCAATCCTCATGGGCATCACGATGTTCCTGCAGATGCGCATGAATCCGACGCCTCCGGATCCGACCCAGGCGATGATCTTCAACTGGATGCCGGTCGTGTTCACCTTCATGCTGGCATCGTTCCCGGCTGGTCTCGTCATCTACTGGGCGTGGAACAACCTGCTCTCGATCACGCAACAGGGCATCATCATGAAGCGCCAGGGTGCCAGGATCGAGCTTTGGGACAACCTTATCGGCTTGTTCAAGAAAAAGCCGAAGCCGGCGGAATAAGACGCCGAAATCTGATTGAAGAAGGCTCGCCTCGCGCGGGCCTTCTTTGTTTTTGTATCCGGATCAGCTAAGGAACCGCGACACTTAAGGAGCAAGCAATGAGCGAAGCACAGCAGGGAGTAACCGCGGGTCTGTTCACGCGCCCGTGGGTATTCATCCGCGGCGTTCCCTCAATGAAGTTCCTCCCGCCTGAGGGGCCGCCGGAAATCGCCTTCGCGGGACGTTCAAATGTGGGTAAATCATCGCTGATCAATGCGTTGGTGGGCCGCAAGGGGCTGGCTCGCACGTCGAATACGCCGGGCCGCACGCAGGAACTGAATTATTTCGTGCCGGACGGCTACTCGGGCGCGGCTGGCGATCTGCCGCCGATGGCTTTGGTCGATATGCCCGGTTACGGCTATGCGCAGGCGCCGAAATCCCAGGTGGACGCCTGGACCGACCTGGTCTTCGATTATCTGAAGGGCAGGGTGACGCTAAAGCGCGTCTACGTCCTGATCGACTCCCGCCACGGCATCAAGAAGAATGACGAGGATGTTCTTACCCTCCTCGACAAAGCTGCGGTCTCCTATCAGATCGTCCTGACCAAGATTGACAAGATCAAGGCTGCCGGCGTGCCTCGCCTGATGGCGGAGACTCAGGAAAAGATACGCAAGCGGCCAGCAGCTTTTCCGGTTTTGATCGCGACCTCGTCGGAAAAGGCGGAGGGGATAGACGAGTTGCGAGAGGCGATTGCGCTTGTCGTCAATGGTGGTTGAGCCTAGCGCCGGAAAAATCCCTAAATCAGTGGATGTATGCGAAGGGCGCTAGGAAGACGGGCGTTCAGGCGCTAGGAGAAGCCGATCAGGGTCGAACGTGGGGACCTTCCTCGAAGGGCGTTCAGGCGGGCGGCCATGACCATGTCGCCCAATTTTATCGCAGTAAAACCGGTGTGCGCGAAAGAAAGTCATCCGATTGCCGGGTGCTGGAAATTCGCATAGGTTCGCTGAAAGATAAAAACGGACGTTTTTTGAATCCGTGCCAGCCAGAGGTGGTCAAATGCCAAGCTTTTCCAAAGGTTCTAGTGTGATGCCGATTTCCCGGCGTCGTCTGCTGCAGGGCGTAGGGGCGGGTGCCGCACTCAGCCTCGCAGGGCTTCCGACGCGCCTGTTCGCGCAGGAGAAGATCAAGGTCGCTGCCGTCTACACCGTGCCGTTCGAGCAGCAGTGGGTCAGCCGTCTCCATCTTGCGGCTAACGCTGCCAAGGAAGCTGGCGAAATCGAATATGTCGCGACCGAAAACGTTTCGAACACCGACTATGAGCGCGTCATGCGCGAATATGCCGAGCAGGGCTATCAGTTGATCCTTGGCGAGGTCTTCGGCGTCGAAGATGAGGCGCGCGCAGTGGCAGCCGACTATCCGGAAGTCGCCTTCCTGATGGGCTCGTCATTCCCGGCCGACGATGCAGTGCCGAACTTCGCGCCTTTCGACAACTACATCCAGGATGCGTCCTACCTCTCCGGTCTCGTTGCCGGCGCAATGACCAAGACCAAGAATATCGGCCTTGTCGGCGGCTTCCCGATCCCGGAAGTGAACCGCCTGATGCATGCCTTCATGCAGGGCGTTCGCGAGACGGCTGGCGACGACACCAAGTTCCAGGTTGCCTTCATCGGCTCGTGGTTCGATCCTCCGAAGGCAAAGGAAACGGCATTCGCGCAGATCGATGCTGGCGCTGATATTCTGTACGCTGAGCGTTTCGGCGTCTCTGACGCTGCCAAGGAGCGCGGCGTTCTGGCGATCGGCAACGTTATCGATACGCAGTCGGAATATCCCGAGACGGTCGTTGCGACCGCGCTGTGGGACTTCAAGCCGACGCTCGACAAGGCCCTTTCCGAAATTCGCGCCGGCACCTTCAAGGCTGCCGATTACGGCGTCTACTCGTTCATGAAGGAAGGCGGCTGCGCGCTCGCACCGCTCGGAACCTTCGAGGACAAGGTTCCGGATGAGGTGAAGAAGCTGGTCGCCGAGAAGGAAGAGGCGATCCGTTCCGGTAATCTGGTGGTCGAGATCAACGACACCGAACCGAAGTCGAGCTGATACATCACTCTGCCTCCCCGACGGGAGGCAGAATTTCATGGGGCAGGTGGAGGAAACACCCTTCTGCCTGCCCTGTCCTTGACGGGCAGCCTCTGCTGTCGACACATCTGCGGACTCATGGCTGAAACGGTTCTGCGCCTTACCAACATCACCAAGCGGTTCGGCCCGCTTGTGGCTAATGATTCCATCTCACTGGAGTTGCAGGAAGGCGAAGTCATCGCGCTTCTGGGTGAGAATGGGGCTGGCAAGACAACGCTGATGAACATCCTCTTCGGTCATTATGTGGCTGACGAGGGAAGCGTCGAAGCGTTCGGCAAGGTTCTGCCCGCCGGAGATCCGCGGGCCGCACTTGATGCCGGCATCGGGATGGTCCACCAGCACTTCACGCTGGCCGACAATATGACTGTCCTCGAAAATATCGCGCTCGGCACTCAGAGCGCCTGGTCGTGGAAGCTGGATCGCTCTGCAGCCCGTGCACGCATTCGCCAGCTTTCGACAGATTTCGGTCTCGCAGTAGATCCCGATCGCATAGTGGCTCAGCTGTCAGTTGGCGAGCGCCAGCGGGTGGAGATCCTAAAGGCGCTCTACCGTAATGCGCGCATCCTGATCCTGGACGAACCTACCGCGGTCCTCACGCCGCTCGAGGCGGACGCGCTGTTTGCGACTCTGAAGATGCTCGTCGCCGAAGGCATGTCGGTCATCTTCATCTCCCACAAGCTGCATGAGGTGATGGCGGTAAGCAACCGCGTACTCGTCTTGCGCGGTGGCAAGATGGTCGGCGGCCGCGACACGGCAGGCGCGACGCGTCAGGAACTGGCCGCGCTGATGGTTGGCCAGGAGGTCTCCTTTCCTCCCGTTGAGGCAATGCCGCGCGGTCCCGAACTGTTCTCTCTGGAGAATGTCTCCACTGCGCCGCGTGCTGGCGGAAGTCCGCTCCAGGACGTCTCGATTGCGCTACATGGTGGCGTGATCACCGGTCTGGCCGGTGTTTCAGGTAACGGGCAGGCGGCACTCGCGGCCTTGCTGTCAGGTACGGAAAAGCCGGTTGCTGGGTCCATTCGCACTGGTGGCGCAACCGTTTCAAGCTGGTCGCCGCGTGAAGCTGTGGCGAAGGGCATCGCGCGCGTCCCCGAAGATCGCCATGCCGTAGGTTCGATCGGCGACATGTCGGTGACGGAGAACGTGATTTCCGAGCGCTATCGCTCCCGCCGTTTCAGCCGCCACGGCATCATGGACTGGAAAGCGGCCCGTGCCTTCGCCGAAGAACTGATTCGCGACTACGACGTCAAATGCCCGTCACCGGAGGCGCGTATCCGCCTTCTGTCAGGCGGTAACATGCAAAAATTGATCCTCGGCCGTGCACTTGACCCCGACCCCGTTGTCATTCTCGCCAACCAGCCGACGCGTGGTCTCGATGTTGGTGCCGTCGCCTATGTTCACAAGCGCCTGCTTGAGGCGCGTGCAAGAGGCGCTGCGATCCTTCTGATCTCCGAAGATCTGGATGAAATCTTGCGCCTCTCGGATGAGGTCAGGGTCATTTACAAGGGCAAGCTGTCCTCGGCCTCCCTGCGCGGCGAACGCAGCGTCCGCGAGATCGGTGAATTGATGGCCGGTCATTCGGTTGGGGAGGCTGCTTGATGCTAGCCAGTATCGCTCTGCAACGCCTTGCGTTGCCGGTTTGTATTTCAGCTTCGAGGCCACACCATGCGGCTTGAGCCCAAACCAGCACCGACGCTGATCGAGACAATTGCCTATCCTCTCGGCGCGGTGGCGGTAACCTTCATCCTCGCTTCCCTGCTGGTCCTTGCCGCAGGCGCATCGCCATTTTCGGTCTTTGCGCTCGTCGTGAAGGGTGCGGCGGGGTCACGTTTTGCAATCATGGAGACGCTGACTCGGGCAACGCCGTTGATCTTCACCGGCCTTGCGGTTGCGGTGGCCTTCCGCGCCAAGCTCTGGAACATCGGTGCCGAAGCGCAGCTTTACGCGGGTGCGCTGATTACTGTGGTGCTCGCGACTGGCGCGCTGCCGCTGCCAGCGCCGATACTCATCCCGATCCTGATGATTGCGGCGATGCTGGCGGGCGGTCTGTTGCTGCTTGGGCCCGCTGTTCTGAAGACGCGGCTTGGTGTCGACGAGGTCGTGACGACGCTCCTCATCAACTTCATCATGCTCCTGTTTGTGTCGATGCTGCTTGAAGGCGTTCTGAAAGACCCGATGGGAATGGGCTGGCCTCGCTCGCCGAAGATCATAGCTGACGCACAATTGCCGAAGCTGATCGCGCGCACGCGCCTGCATCTTGGTTTCCTGATTGCGATCGTTGCTGCCTTCATCGTCTGGATCATCATTAAGAAGACGACGCTTGGATATGAAATGCGCGCAGTCGGCCACAATCCGGAGGCTGCGCGGTTTGCTGGCATCCCGGTCAACCGCGTCCTGATGAAGACGGCGCTTTTGTCGGGCGGTCTGGCGGCGCTTGGCGGCTTCTCAGAAGTCGCGGGCCTGAAAAACAACCTGACGCTCGATCTGTCTCCGGGCTTTGGCTACACCGGCATCGTTGTTGCGATGTTGGCGATGCTGAACCCGCTTGGCGTCGTGCTCGCGGCGGTCTTCGTTGCCGGCATTTTCGTCGGCGCAGATGCGATGAGCCGCACCGCCGGCGTTCCCTCCTATATCGCCGACGTGATGGTCGCCACCGCGCTGCTCACCATGGTCGTTGCGATCATGATGACACGGTTCAGGGTGAGGTGGCGGTGATGACAATGATGTTTTCGTTGGCCGCCCCCACGTTGGCCGCCCCCCCGTTGGCCGCCCCCACGATGGCCGCCCCCACGATGGCCGCCCCCTCCGGCGCTTCGCGCCACCTCCCCCGTGAACGGGGGAGGATCAGCAGCGGCAACGTCGGATCCACCCGTGCGAAGCGGGGGAGGCGCCAGGCAAGCGGGATCGGTGACTTCGGATCCTCCCCATCGAAGCGGGGGAGGGGGACCATGCGCAGCATGGTGGAGGGGGCCTCGCTATGATCGAAGCCTTCGATATCCTTCTCACAGCATCCTTCTGGGTTGCCGCTATCCGCATCGCCTCGCCGCTGATCTTTGCGACGATGGGCGAACTTATCTGCGAGCGTGCGGGCGTGTTGAACCTCGGCATCGAGGGCATCATGGTTGCGGGGGCGTTTTCGGGCTGGGTGACCGTCTATCTTGGCGGTGATCTCTGGTTCGGCGTCATGGTCGCCGCGTTAGCTGGCGCTGCCTTCGGTCTTCTGCATGCGACGCTGACGGTGCCACTTGGCCTGTCGCAGCATGTTGTCGGCATCGGCATCACGCTTCTCGCAACGAGCCTTTCCTACTTCACCTATCGACTGGTGCTGCCGGAAGTGACGTCGCCGCCGCGTATCGAGGCGTTTCAGCCGCTGCCGATTCCGGTTCTGTCCGAGATCCCGATCATTGGACCGGCGCTCTTCAACCAGACGCCGCTGACCTATCTTGCCTTCGTCACCGTCGCGCTCGTCGCGTGGGTGCTCTATCGCACCCCGCTTGGCCTTGCCGTGCGGGCAGCGGGTGAAAACCCGTCGGCTGTCGAAGCCCAAGGCATCAGCGTCACCGCGATCCGTATGGGCGCAGTGATGGTTGGCAGCGCCCTGATGGCGGTTGGCGGCGCGTTCCTGACCATGTCCGCCTTCAACTCGTTCTTCTTCGAGATGATCAACGGCCGTGGCTGGATCTGCATCGCGCTCGTCGTCTTCGGCTCGTGGCGTCCGGGCAAGGCGCTTCTGGGCGCGATTCTCTTTGCCGCATTCGATGCCTATCAGGTTCGTTTGCAGCAGCTGACAGGTGGCGCAGTGCCTTACCAGCTGTTCCTGATGATGCCGTTCGTGTTGTCGATCCTTGCGCTGATTGTCATGTCGCGCCGGGCCTCCTATCCGAAGGCGCTAATGATCCCCTACCAGAAAGGCGAAAGATGAGCTTCGACCTGATCGTCAAGAACGGTGTGCTGCCGGATGGCCGCACCGCCGACATAGCTATTTCCGGCGACAAGATCGCCGCGATCGAACCGAAGATCGAAGCCGAGGCCGGCCGCGTCATCGACGCCGAAGGCTCGCTGGTTTCGCCGCCTTTCGTCGATCCGCACTTTCATATGGATGCGACGCTGAGCTACGGCATTCCGCGCATCAACGCGTCGGGCACGCTTCTGGAAGGCATTGCGCTCTGGGGAGAGCTGAAGCCGCTTCTGACGCATGAGGCCGTGAAGCAGCGCGCGCTGGATTATTGCGACTGGGCCGTCTCGATGGGCCTTCTCGCCATTCGCACGCATGTCGACACCTGCGATGACCGTTTGCTGGCGCTCGAAGCGCTGCTCGAGGTCAAGAAGGAAGTCGCGCCCTATCTTGATCTGCAACTGGTCGCCTTCCCGCAGGACGGCCTCTATCGCGACCCGACCGCGCGCGAAAACACGATCCGTGCGCTCGACATGGGCGCGGACGTCGTCGGCGGCATTCCGCATTTCGAACGCACGATGGAAGATGGCCGTCGCTCGGTGACGGAACTTTGCGAGATCGCAGCCGCACGCGGCAAGATGATCGATCTGCACTGCGACGAAACCGACGATCCGATGTCGCGCCACATCGAACAGCTGGTTTACGAGACGCAGCGCCTTGGGCTTCAGGGCCGCTCCAACGGCTCGCACCTGACCTCGATGCATTCGATGGACAATTATTACGTCTCGAAGCTTCTACCGATGATGGCGGAAGCGCAGGTCTCGGCGATCGCTAACCCGCTGATCAACATCGTCATCCAGGGCCGTCACGACACCTATCCAAAGCGCCGGGGCATGACCCGCGTGCCGGAGATGCTCAAGTATGGCATCCGCGTCGGCTTCGGTCAGGATTGCGTGCTCGACCCATGGTACTCGCTCGGCAATGGCGACATGCTCGACGTTGCGTTCATGGGCCTGCATGTCGGGCAGATGACGCATCCGGACGATATGCGCAAATGCTTCGACATCGTGACCCGTGAGAACGCGGCGGTCATGAACCTTGAAGGTTATGGCCTTGAGGTCGGCAAGACGGCGAGCCTCGTCGTGCTCGACGCCAATGACACGATCGAGGCGATCCGCCTGCGCGCCGAACGCATTGCTGTTGTCTCGAAGGGCAATGTGGTGGCCGAGCGTCCGCGCCGCGACACCAAGCTGAACCTGCCGGGCCGCCCCGTGCACGTCAATCGCCGTCACACGATGCCGAACTAAGGCAGCTTACCTGCCAAGCACGAGCGCCCAATAGCGGCGCTCGCCGCTGGCATCGTAGGTATAGGCAAGGCCGAACTTGCCGAATGCCGGGTTGAGCATGTTGTTGCGATGGCCGGTCGATGCCATCCACATGTCAAACAGCTTCTCCATGCCAAAGCGGCCGACAGCAAGATTTTCTGCGGCCGCGCCCTTGATGCCGTTGTTCTTGACGCGTGAAGCGAAGTCACGGCCAGGGCCGGTCGTGTGATCCATCTTGCCCGCTTGCGCCATGAAGGCGGATTGTTCGAGCGCCGCGCGTTCGAGCGTGCGATCCGGTGACATCAACGGCAGGCCGTACTGCTCGCGGATGCGGCGCAGGAAGGGCGTACCTTCTGACGACGCACCACTGCTTGAACCAGTCGGCGTCTGCATCGTGCCGCAGCCGGCCAGGCCGAGCAGTAGGGTTGCACCGACACCGGTAAGGACGAAGCGGCGATCAAGCGCGATCGGTGTGGAGGTTTGGCTGTCGAGAATTGTCATGCGCGAGACACTAATGGGGAAGATGGCAATTCGCGGGCGGACGGTGTGCGCAAGTGCAACCAATTCCTGCAGCCGTCATTTTCCTGACAGACTGACCTTGTCTCCAAGGGGAATTGTGATGTTCCGCAAATTGATTGCTCCCGCTCTGCTCGTTTTTCTTGCCGGTTGCGTGACCGCTGAAGAGCAGCGCGCCATGGATGAGGAAACCTGCCGTTCCTATGGCTTCAGCAAACGAAATGACGCCATGGCCGAGTGCCTGTTGCGGCTGGAATTGGATCGCCGCGCCGAACGGCGCGCGAGCTACGCCTCGCTGGAATATAGCCGCCCTTGGGTCGTGTACCAGCCAGTGCCGGTGCCCGTCAGGTGGGACCGCAAATGATCAGGGCCAGTCGGCAAAGCCCGGTGCGGGGGTCTTGCGGCCCTCTTGCTGGAGGTTGGCAGCGATCTTTCGATAGCGCCCTGGCGGCATCCCGATCATGCGTTTGAAGAAGCTGGAAAAATGCGCCGGATCCTGAAAGCCCAGCGCATGACCAAGTTGCTCTATCGTCAGCGAGGATCGCTCAAGCCGCAGGGCCGCCTCATGTGCCAGTCTTTCGGAGATGAGCGCCTTGGGCGACTTGCCGATTTCCGAGGTGCAGATTGCGTGGAGACGATCAGCGGAAATCCCAAGTGAGGCGGCATAGCGCGATACCGGCCAATGGCTGCGAAAATTCATCTCCACCAGCTGGCGGAACCTGCGCAAGATTCCTGACCGCGCGCCGCTTCCCGACGCGGCTGCGTCCTCGCCGCCGGTAATCCGCAGCATGGAGACGAGCATGATGCGCAAGAACGCTGACAGGAGGAGCGGCGAGCCGTCCATCGGTTGCCGCAACTCCCGCAATATGCCGTTACAGCAGCGTTCCAGCGTGGCAGCATGGTCTTCATGGCGGGCAAGCGAGAGCGAAAAGCTTCTGTCGGCAAGCTGATGCAGGCTGACGGACTCCGCCTGATCGCCGATTGCCGCGATCACCAGCGGTTCCGAGGCCCAGCAGCGATAGCCCGTCGCTCCAGCATCCACGCGCAGTTTGCCCGCGGAAAGTGAGCCGATCCAGACGCAAGCAGGTGCGGCAATAGAAAAGCGATGCTGCTCGCTTTCCGCTTCTCCATCTCCGTCGGTCAGAAGAAGAAACTGTCGACCGGATGAATCTGCTTGCCTGTTAAAGGACCAGATTCTTGGATGGAGGCTGCTTTCAACCCGCTCTGCTTTCAATCTTCACCGCCATTTGTCGGAAATACCACGCTGACTGCTTATGCAGTGCGCCGAGATTCCTATGGCGGACGCCAGATTTTTACAAGAGATCGCCAGATTTATCCATATCGGACGTGCTTTCCTTGTTGTTTGCTCCTAAAGGTTGGAGCTCGCCTACTGAGGAGATGGCGAGCACTGGGCTGGAGGCCCGGTAGGGGAGGCAAGTTTGAACAAGGCCGTGCGCGACACGACCACGACCATCAATTTGGCGGGAAGCTGGAAAGCCTCGACTGTCGCCGAGGCGAAGCATGCGGCCAATGTCGCTGCCTCTTCTTTCCCGCGCTGGTCCCGGACCGCTCCCGAGCAACGGCGGTATATCCTGGAAAAGGCCGCCGATCTTCTCCTCGCCCATCGCGATGATTTCGTCAGGCTCATTGCGGAAGAGACCGGCGGAACGGCCGCCTGGAGTGATCTCAATCTGAAGCTTGGCGCCTCGATTCTGCGTGAAGCCGGAGCAATGGCAACGCAGATCACCGGCGAGGTCGTTCCTGTAAACAAGCCGGAAGCGATTTCGATGGCACTGCGCCAGCCCTGTGGCGTCGTGTTGTCGATGGCCCCGTGGAATGCACCGATCGTCCTGGCGACGCGGGCACTCGCATGGCCACTTGCTTGCGGCAACACGGTCGTCTTCAAGGCATCCGAACTTTGCCCGCAGACACATGAGCTGATTGCGCAGGTTTTGTACGAAGCCGGTTTGCCTCAAGGTGTGGTTGGCGTCATCCATAATGAAATCGACCACGCCGAGGAAATCGTCGAGGCGCTGATCGCTCATCCCGCCGTGCGGCGCGTGAATTTCACCGGCTCCACCCGGGCAGGCAAGGTCATCGCATCTATCTGCGCACAGCACCTCAAGCGCTCCTTGCTTGAGCTGGGTGGGAAGGCGCCGCTGATTGTTCTCGATGATGCAGACACGGACGAGGCGGTTGCCGCTGCCGCCTATGGTGCGTTCTTCCATCAGGGCCAGATCTGCATCTCGACCGAGCGCCTAATTGTTCACGAAGACCTCGCGGATGACTTCATTGACGCGATGAAGGCTCGTGCGGAGCGCATGACTGTCGGCGATCCGGACAAGCCGGAAAGCCGCATCGGGCCGATGATTTCCGAGCAGGCAGCAGCACGCGTACGTGGTTTGATCGATGATGCGGTGACGAAAGGCGCACGCCTCGTCGCGGGCGGGCGGCACGAGGGCGCCTGGCTCGATGCCACCATTCTCGATGGCGTCACACCGAACATGCGGATTTATTACGAGGAGACGTTCGGCCCCGTCGCCTGCGTCATCCGGTATGCCGATATCGATGAAGCTGTCTCGATCGCAAATGACACGGAATACGGCCTCGCGGCTGCCGTCTTCGGACGGGATGTCGGCCGCGCGCTTGATGTGGCACGGCGGCTTGAAACCGGAATTTGCCACATCAACGGGACGACAATCTATGACGAGCCGCAGATGCCCTTTGGGGGCGTCAAGGCATCGGGATGGGGCCGGTTTGGCGGCCGCGCCGGCATCGATGAGTTCACCGAGCTTCGGTGGATCACCATTCAGAGCGGGAAACAGGATTACCCGATCTGACGCATACCCGCGGGGGATACCGCAATCGTGACTATTCAAAGGGAGGTTATGACATGTTGAGAAGAACATTCATTGCACTGGGCACATCGGTTGCCGTGGCAGCCTTGGGCGTTACCGGCGCCTATGCTCAGGAAGTCTTGAAGATCGGCGCCAGCGCGCCGAAGACCGGCCCGCTCGCAGGCGGCGGCGCAATGACCCACTGGCCGAACATCAAGCTCTGGGTTGACGAAGTCAACGCAGCTGGCGGCCTCGACATTGGCGGCATCAAGCACACGATCGAAGTCGTCGAATATGACGATCAGACCTCGGCTGAAACCGCGATCCAGAACATCCAGCGTCTGGCGACCGTCGACAAGGTTGACTTCATCGTTACCCCGTACTCGACCGGCATCAACGTTGCGACCGCGCCGATCATCGCGCAGTACGGTTTCCCGCACATCACCACCAGCGCGGCAACCGACGGCGTAGCCGAATTCGCTGCACGTTGGCCGAACTCGTTCTGGATGCTCGGCACCGCAACCCAGCTGGCAGAAGGGGCAGTCGCCTCACTGGTAAAGCTGCGCGACAAGGGTGACATCGGCAATAAGGTGGCTCTGGTTCACGTTGCCGACGCCTTCGGTCTTGAACTTGTCGGTGCAGCCAAGCCAGCGCTTGAAGCCGCGAATTTCGAGATCGTCTACGAAGCATCGTTCCCGCTCGGAACGCAGGATCTGGCTCCGGTGATCTCCGCTGCCAAGGCGGCTGCTCCGGACGCGTTCGTCGGCTTCTCCTATCCGGGCGAGACGTTCGCCCTGACAGAGCAGGCGCAGATCCAGAACCTTGAAGTCGGCGCGTTCTACACCGGTGTCGGCACGGCATTCCCGCCCTTCGCCGCTCGCTTCGGCAAGGCCGCTGAAGGCGTGATGGGCATTGGCGGCATCGACATCGATAACCCGAAGGTTGCCGACTACATCAAGCGTCACACTGAATCTGCTGGCACTGGCCCTGACTTCTGGGCGAGCGCGACGACCTATGCTGGTCTGCAGATCCTCGGCCAGGCTATCGAAGCCGCCGGAACCAAGGACCGCGCGGCTGTGATCGAAGCGATCAAGTCGGGCACCTTCGACACGGTAATTGGTGAGGTGAAGTTCGTCGACAACGTGAATCAGAACGTCTGGACCGTTGGCCAGTGGCGCGATGGCAACTTCGTTGCTGTTGCAGCTGATGGCATGTCGATCTCGGCCGAGCCGGTCAAGAAGAACGGCTGGGAATAAGCCGTAACCTAGCAGCTGAATCTTCCGGCGCGAGAACCGCGCCGGAAGATCTCATCGGTAGAAGAGTTTCATGCAGATCATCGTCACCGGCATATTGTTGAGCGGGACCTACGCGCTGATAGCGCTAGGCCTTACGCTCCAATACGGCGTCGCGCGCATCATGAATCTCGCCAATGGCGAGACGCTTGTCGCTGGATGCTTCATCGCCTTCTGGCTGTTCGCCTCTTTCGCGATCAACCCCATCTTCGGGCTTCTCATCATTGCGCCGCTGGCATTTGCCTTCAACTGGGGCATCTACAAGGTAGCGCTCAAGCCACTGGTGGACCGGGCCAAGAGCCGGGGCCAGCTCGAGGTGGATTCGATCCTGGCAACGTTCGGCCTGATGTTCCTTCTGCAGGGATTGATGATTTCCGGCTTCGGCGGCGAGTATTTTTCCTATCAGTTCCTCTCCGAACGCTTCATGATTTTCGGCAACGCGTTCGGCCTGAACCGCGTCGTCGCTTTCATCGCGGCGGTCATTATTGCCGCCATTTTGTACTACTTCCTCTACCGCACCCGGCTTGGAACGGCCGTGCGCGCGGTGGCAGTCGACCCCAATTCCGCAAATCTGGTGGCGATTGACGTTGCCAAGGTTGCGGCAGTTACCTTCGCGCTCGGCGGGGCGCTCACCGCTTGCGGTGGCGCGCTTCTGTCGACGTTCTACACATTCAACGCCTCGATGGGCGTGACCTTCACTATGAAGGCTCTGATCATCGTCATCATGGGTGGTGTAGGCGACGTACGCGGCGCGGTGGTGGCAGCGCTGATCCTTGGCATCGCTGAAACGCTGGTCGCCACCTACATCGACCCGGGCCTCACGCTCGCAGCGACTTACACCCTGTTCATCCTCATCCTGCTTGTTCGCCCGCAAGGGATTTTCGGGAGGCGCACCACATGAGCGAACTTCCGTTCGGCATCACGCAAAAAGAGCTGCGCATTGGCATAGGGATTGCCGTCGCTGCGGCAGTCGCAGCGCTGCTGCCCCTGTTCGATCAGGGCTATTACCTGTCCCTGTCGGTTAACCTCATGCTCTATGCGGCGCTCTGCACCGCCTGGACGCTGTTCTCCGGCCCGACCCACTATGTGTCGCTGGCATCCGCCGCTTTCTTTGGTCTCGGCACCTATGCGGTCGCGCTTGGGATCGAGAGTATTCCGTTCCCGATTCTCGTCATCTTCGGCGCGTTGGCGGCGGCCATTCTCGCCGGGCTGGTCGGTGCAGCGACGCTGCGCCTTTCCGGTGTCTACTTTGTCATCTTCACGCTTGGTCTTGCCGAGCTCGTCCGTCAGGTCGTGACCTGGGCGCAGGCGAAATACACCGGCAAGACGGGCCTCTACGTCTTCACCGACTTCCGCGAGATGCACATCTTCTGGATGCTCTTAGCGCTGACCGTCGTGATCTTCATCACCGGCTGGGCGATCAACCGCTCGCGCCTTGGCTTTGCCATGCAGATCATCGGCAATGACGAGACGGTGGCCAAGCATGTCGGCATCGACACCGCGCGCTCGAAGATCCTGCTTTTCATGATCTCGGGCGCCTTCATAGGCATTGCGGGTGCCATCTGCGCACCTCGCTACGCCTACATCCAGCCGCCGTCCGCCTTCAATCCGAACATCTCGTTCCTCGTGGTCATCATGTCTCTCCTGGGGGGCACCAAGCGCCTGTGGGGTCCGCTGGTTGGCGTCGTGCCGTTCATCTTCGTCATGGACTTCGTCTCGGCGAAGCTGCCGAACCAGATGCCGATCGTGATGGGTATCGCATTCCTTGCCATCGTCTACTTCGTGCCGAATGGCATCACCGGGCTTCTCGAGCAGGCCAGGGCGAAGTGGCAGGCGCGAACGGCGGCTCACGCGACAGCTGACAAGCCTGCGGAGGCGCATCCATGAGCGCTTACGCACTTTCCGTCCGCAACGTTCGCAAGCAATTTGGCGGGCTTGTTGCTGTTAACAATGTCTCCTTCGACGTCTTTGACGGCGAACTGTTCGGCCTGATCGGCCCGAATGGCTCCGGCAAGACGACGATGATGAATCTTATCTCCGGCGCACTGAAGCCTACCGCCGGCGAAATCAAGCTGGGACACGAGCGCATCTCCGGCCTGTCGGCGCATCACATTGCCCGCAAGGGGGTGTCGCGCACATTTCAGCTCGTCCGCGTCCTGCCGTCGCTCGACGCTGAAGAGAACGTCATGGCCGGTGCCGTCTTCGGGCACCAGCGCCTGTGGGGTGAGGAAGCCCGCAAGCTTGCTCACCAGCTTCTTGAGCGTGTCGGTCTTGGCGGACGTGCACACATGCCCGTCTCGGCCATGACCTATATCGATCAGAAGCGTGTGGAGCTTGCCCGTTCGCTGGCGTCGAACCCGCGCGTTCTGTTGCTCGACGAATGGCTCGCGGGCCTTAACCCGAGCGAATTGCAGATCGGCATCGAACTCATTGCCGAACTGCGCGCTGAAGGGCGCACCATCATCATGGTCGAACATGTGATGGACGCGATCCGCACGCTCTGCGACCGCTGCGTCGTGATGTCGAGCGGCGTGAAGATTGCTGAAGGTGGCGTCGCCGAGACGCTGTCCGATCCCGAAGTTGTGCGTGCGTATCTGGGAGACGACGATGCTTGAGGTCAGGAACGTATCCGTTTCCTACGGCCGTCACCGGGCGCTACAGGGAACGAGCCTGAAGGTCGATAAGGGTCAGATCTGCGTTATTCTCGGTGCCAACGGTGCCGGCAAGTCGACGCTGCTCAAGGTGATTGGCGGCATGGTGAAGAGCGAAAGCGGCTCTGTCATCATGAACGGCAAGGACATCACCACCCTCAAGGCGCACCAGATCGTCGAGGAGGGCATCGCGCTCGTGCCGGAAGGCCGTGGCATTTTCGGCGATCTGACGGTGGCCGAAAACCTGCAGCTTGGTGCCTTCGCCAAACGTGCACGCTCGAGCGAGACGGCGACACTCGCCGACATCTACCGCCTGTTCCCGCGCCTTGGCGAACGCAAGACGCAGATCGCCCGCACCATGTCGGGCGGCGAGCAGCAGATGGTGGCAATCGGCCGTGCGCTGATGTCGAAACCCGACATCCTGATGCTAGACGAGCCATCGCTCGGTCTGTCGCCGCTCCTGTCGCAAGAGCTTTTCCGCGCGCTGGCGGAAGTCGCCAAGACCGGTGTAGGCATTCTGCTCGTTGAGCAGAATGCGCGGCAGAGCCTGAAGATCGCACAGCGCGGCTATCTGATCGAAAACGGTCTCGTCACCGGCGAAAACACGGCGGCAGCGTTGATGAACGATCCGGCCGTGGTCAGCGCTTACCTTGGAGGTGCCAAGTCGGGCACTGCGCCTGCGCCCAAGAAGGACGGGGTCAAGCCTCGCTTCAGCCTGCCGTCTGCACTGCGCTTGCCCTTGTCGGTTGATGCGCTGGGGCGGGCTGTCTCCGCTTTGGCGGCACGGGCAGGGCGCATCCAGTGGGCATTTGTGCGCGCCCTACGGCGTGATGCACCCCCGCCATCGGCCTTCGTCGGGCGTTATGATCCGAAGACGATCCCGGATCCATGGGCTGAGATCGCGGTGGCAGAAGCATCGGCGCCTGCATTCGTGCCCAACACGCCGCGCAGCGCGGCAGCGGATGCCGCTCGCCTTGCCGAGAGCGCGAGTGACTATGCGCTTCGCGCTTCGCAGCGGCTTGCTGCTCACATCACCTCGTCACGTCTGACGGCGCCGAGTCCTAGCGCTTTTGAAAAGGCACTGGTTCGTCAGGAGCTTCCGGAGAAGCCTGTCGCGGTTAATCCCGAAACGCCGGAAATCCGGGACGTAGCCCCAGAGCCGCGCCCCAGCCTGATCGGGCATAATAGCGGTGGCCTGTCGATCGATGATGAGGATGAGCCGCGCGGGAACCGGCAGAAGGTGGATCAGCCCGTGCGACTGTCCGCAGCCGACCTTGCGGCACGGGCCGCACAGATTCAGGCGGCGCATATCGCCATGCGGCGCAAGGGGCTTGCCCAGTTCGCGCAGGTTTCCGATTTAAGTTCTGTGACGCGGGAACCTGCGGGCACAACGCTCACTGCCACCGCGCCACAGGCGGATTCATTTGCGGATATGGCAACGCGCGCTGCCGCGCGCCACGCCGAACATGTAGCGCGCCTTCGCCGGACGAAGATCGCAGACATTCCGCAATGGCAGCCTCCAGAGCCCCGGAAAATCGGCGTAGCTCCTACGACAGCGGCTCCGCCAGCGAATGCTGCGGACAATGTGCTGGTGGAAGGTCCGAAGGATGCCTCTGTCCGCGAACTCGTCTCACGCGCAGCTTCGATACAGGCGGCGCACATTGCGAAGAACCGCAAGGGCCTGACTGCCTACACCATTCCAACGCAGCCGTCTTTGATGCGGCCGGCTGTTCCAGAAACTGACCCCGCACGGGGCGACAACCACTGACCAAGGAGGCCTCACCCATGGCTCGCGTATTTGAAGGCATGTATATTGGCGGCGGATGGACCGGCGCAAAGAATACGTTCAAGGATTATAATCCGGCTGATGGCTCGGTCTGGGCCGAGGTGCCGGATTGCGGCCGCGCCGAAACCTCAGCTGCCATCGAAGCTGCTCAGGAAGCCTTCCACGAATGGTCGCAGCTGCCATTTTCCAAGCGTGCTGGCTACATCACAAAGGCCGCCGAGATCTGGGAACGTCGCAAGATGGAGATCATCGACGCGATCCAGGCTGAAGGCGGCGGCTGGTTCGGCAAGGGCATGTTCGAAACCGGCTATGTGACCGAAGTCTTCCATGCTGCTGCAGCTTCGGTGTGGAACCCGGTCGGTGACGTGATGCCGTCGGAATACGGCAAGGTGTCGATGGCGGTTCGCCGCCCGATGGGCGTCGTCTCGGTCATCAGCCCGTGGAACTTTCCGTGCATCCTCACTGCACGCGGTTTCCTTTTCCCGCTGGCCGCCGGCAACACGATCGTTCTCAAGCCATCGGAAGAAACCCCGTATCTCGGCGGTCTTCTGTTCGCGGAAATCTTCGAGGAAGCCGGCCTGCCGAAGGGCGTCTTTAATGTCGTCACCTGCTCGCGCGACAACGTTCAGGAAGTTGGCGACGAGCTGATCGAGCATCCTTACGTGAAGGGTATCTCGTTCACGGGTTCGACAGCAGTTGGCCGCCAGATCGCAGCCAAGGCGGGCGCGCATCTGAAGAAGTGCTGCGTTGAGCTTGGTGGCAAGGACTCGATTATCGTTCTGGACGATGCGGAAATGGAGCGGGCAACGCAGGCCGCCAACTTTGGCTCGTTCATGCACCAGGGCCAGATCTGCATGGCCGTCGAAAAAGTGCTCGTGCATGAGAAGATCTTTGACGATTTCCTCAAGCGCTTTGTTGAACGCGCGTCGAAGCTCAAGGTTGG
Organism: Aquamicrobium zhengzhouense; assembly: GCF_016124105.1. Classification (GTDB taxonomy): domain Bacteria; phylum Pseudomonadota; class Alphaproteobacteria; order Rhizobiales; family Rhizobiaceae; genus Aerobium; species Aerobium zhengzhouense. The sequence continues at coordinate 38,614 of NZ_JADGMQ010000020.1, read as the reverse complement.
CGATCCGACCAAGAGCAAGGAACACATCATCGGCCCGCTGATCAACGACAAGCAGGTCGCGCGCGTCAGGGAGCAGCTGGAAGATGCCATTGCCAAGGGCGCCAAGGTGGTGCTCGGTGGCAAGATTGAAGGCCGTTATGTCGAGCCGACGATCCTGACCGGCGTTACCCCGGACATGAAGATCTATCAGGAAGAGACGTTCGGTCCTGTTGTCCCGGTGATCCCGTTCCGAACCGACGACGAAGCGATCGCCATTGCCAACGACACCGAATACGGCCTGTCGGCTGGCGTGATGAGCCGCGATGAAGCGCGTGCGCTCGCCATCGTCAACCGCCTCGAGACGGGCAACTGCCACGTCAACTGCTCGTCGGTAAATGATGAGCCGCATGTTCCGTTTGGCGGCTTCAAGGCCTCGGGCGTTGGCAAGCACGGTGGTCGCTGGTCGCTCGAAACCTTCACCGAGACCCGCTGGATCACCCTCGACCGCGGCGGCCGTCCTTACCCGCCAGTATTCTGATCACGAAAAGCCCCGGGCGGAAGCGTCCGGGGCTTTTTTTGTGTAGGGGTGTTTTTCGTGGAAACCTGTTTGCCCGCGAGCCCCCTCCGTCGCTCCGCGACACCTCCCCCACGGGGGGAGGATCCCGGAGAAGCTGTGCTCGCCGTTCCGATCCTCCCCTGCGCGGCGGTAAAAGTGGCCTCGAGTGTGAGGCCTTGCCAGGTGTGGCTTTGGGAGAATCGCCGGACGGGGATCTGCCAGCCGCCCCCTCCGTCGCTTCGCGACACCTCCCCCACAGATCGGGGAGGATCCGCGGGAATCGTAGTGCTCGACGTTCTGATCCTCCGCCGTTTACGGGGGAGGGGGACCACCGTAGGTGGTGGAGGGGGGCTTGGTGGCTGACCCTTAACCCGCGCTGACCTTCTCGTTGAACGAGGAGAAGAATTGTCCGGCGAGCTTGCGCGAGGTGGAATCGATCAGGCGGCTGCCGAGTTGGGCGATCTTGCCGCCGACATCGGCCTTGGCAGAATAACGCAGGATGGTTTCGTCGCCGTCGGCCTCGAGCGTTACGTCAGCGCCGCCCTTGGCGAAGCCGGCGATGCCGCCCTTGCCTTCGCCCTGGATGGTGTAGGCGGTGGGTGGGGTGAGGTTGACCAATTCGACTGCGCCGTTGAACTTGGCCTTGATCGGCCCGATCTTCAAAGAAACGACGGCAGACATTTCATTGTCCGAGGTCTTTTCGAGACTCTCGCATCCAGGGATGCACTCCTTCAGCACCTCGACATCGTTCAAAGCCTCCCAGACCTTGTCGACCGAAGCCGCAATGCGTTCCTCACCTTCGATGACCAGTGCCATATCTCTCATCCTCCAATTTGCTAGGGTGGTAGCCCAAGCTCGTGCAACCATGCAATAAGCCGAACGTATTTGCAGGTGCCTGGCGCACGAAACGAATGATATGGGGCCTTCTTGATGACACGGCGCAACTCATCCTTGGGTTTTCTCGGCCGCTTCGGTCGCTCGGAAGACTTGCGCAATCTGGATATGGCCCTGCGAGCGGCCGATCTGCATCCTGCGCAGGTGCCTGAAGGTGTGAAGCTGACCATCGTCAATTTGATGAAGGATCAGTGGCCGCATGGAGAGCCGCCGATCGAGGCCTATGGCGCGGTAGGAAGGCTGTTTGCCTATTGCCTGATCGGTCCCGACCTTTTCCGGCAGGCGAACGGGGATGAAGCGGTTCAGGATGCCGAGCGGCGGATAGAACTGGCGCTTGACCGGGAAGGGAGCCTCGACGCGCAACTGGTCCTGTTGTCGCTGCACGCCAAGCTCGTAAACCCGAAAGTCCTCGCCAGGTTCGACCTCAGCGCCGAATAGCTACCAGCCCATGGATTTTCGGGACAGGTGGATGTTGGGGTGGCGGGCACGTATCGCGTCATCGACCTCTCTTGGCACGTGCCGCGGAAAATGGCTGCCGAGGATGCGCTGCTTTTCCGCGATCGCACGCTGGAGAAGATCCGGCTTGCCCCGTTCTTTCCACTCCTTCGGGCTGAACCGGTCAGCAACCGCAGGATAGAAATATTCGGTCTGCATGAGGCGGAGGGTCTGCTCATGGCCGAGATAATGTCCCGGGCCGTTGAGGCAGACATCCGAGATAACATCGAGAGACAAGGCAGCGTCGGAGACTTCGATGCCGCGAACACAACGCAGGCATTGCCCAATCATGTCATTGTCGATGATCAGGCTTTCAAGACTGAAGCCGAGGAGCGAAGCGTGCATTCCTGCCGCTTCATAGATCAGGTTCAGCCCAGACAGCCCGGCCATCACTTCCGTGATGCCTTTTTCGTAGCCCGATTGGATGTCCGGGAGTTTTGAATCGGCCATGCCCGCGGCAGAGCCACCCGGAAGGTCATAATATTGCGCCATCTGCGCGCATGCGGCGGTGAGAAGCGCCTGCTCGCCTGACCCGCCGGACATGGCGCCGGTACGAAGGTCAGACACGAACGGCCACGTTCCGAAGATGCAGGGGTGCCCGGGCTTCAGCGCGTTGACGTAGACGAGGCCGGCGAGAACCTCGGCAACGGCCTGTACCACAGCACCGGCGATTGCGGCGGGCGCAGTTGCTCCGGCTTGTCCGGCAGAGAGAAGCAGGATCGGGATGCCGCCTTCGACGCAGGCCTCGAGAACGCCGCAGGCATCCTCGGCAAACTTCATCGGCGGGACAACGAAGCAGTTGGAGTTTGAAACGAAGGGCCGGGCGCGGAAGTTTTCTTCGCCGCCGGCAATCGCGTGGAGAATGTCGAGCGCAGGCGCGACGTTTTCGCGGACGGTGAACGAGGTGCCGACATGCTTGGTGGTGCCTGTGACGCAGGCGTATAGCGTGTTGAGATCGAGATCGGCTGGGTCGACCATGTCGCGCGGGACCATCGGGCGCTGAAAGAAGTGGATGTTGTCCATGACGTCAACGATCCGCGCCGCGTCATAGATGTCCTGCAGCAACGATTCACGGTATTCGCGCTTCTCGACATCGACGACGTGCACCGCAGCGCCTGCAGTGCCGTAATGCACGCGGCTTCCCTGGACCCGCATGTCATGCCTGGGATCCTGCCCGCAAAGCGTGAAGTTGCGCGCAGCGTTGCGGATCGTCTCCAGAACCAGCTGACGAGGAAAGCGAATGCGTCCATCCGCGCCAAGATCGGCACCCGCGCCGGTCAGGGCCTCGATGCAGGAAGGAATTGCATTCGCGAAACCGACTGTTTCGAGAAGCGTAAGGACAGCTTCATGAATGCGGTCGAGATCGGCATCGTTGAGGGGCTTGTAGCGGCCGCCTTCAAGGCCGGCCTTTACCGGGCGAATGTCCTCGCCAAGTGGTGCGGCGCGAAGGGCACGCCTGGCTTCCCGACCACCGGCACGGCGGGACGGACTGGCTGCAATCTGCTCTTCCAACGTGTCGGTCATGCACGTCTCCTCAACAGGGGCCGAAGAGAACTATGTGCGGCATTCTTCAATGCGTGATGAGCCACCTCAAGCGTGGAACTGATCCAGCCTGAAGTCGCTGGATCAATCCGTTGGGTCAGGCGGCTGCGGGACGTCTCCCCGCCGCCGTTGCCAGCTCCCTGATGCCGGGCTCGATGTGCTGAAGGGCGATCGACGAAATGCCGAGCCGCACGAAATGCGCGTTGTTCTCGGGGCGGTCGAAGAAACGCGCACCCGGCTCAATCAGGACGCCGCGGCTTGCCGCAACTTCGGCAAGAGAATGGGCATTTGCTCCGCGTGGGCCCTTGAGCCAGACGGACGTGCCAGTCGGAGCATTGATCGCCTGCCATTCGGGCAGGAAGGCATCAACCGCCTGCGTCAGGCGTCGGCGGCGTTCCGCAAAGGCGGTGGAAAGTCTGCGCACCAGCGCCTCGTGATGACCAAGCGACAGGAAGAGGGCGACTGCGCGCTGATTGTTGGCGGGGGGATGGCGCAGTATGAAGCGACGCAAGGCCCGCAATTCAGCAATAAGCCCGGCCGATGCGACGATGAAGCCAATGCGAAGCCCAGGAGCCAGCGTCTTTGACATGGAGCCGACATAGATGACGCGTCCGGAACGGTCGATGCTGCGCAGAGCCTGTTGAGGCGCTTCGTCCATCAGCTGGCTGTCATAGCCGTCCTCAATGATGATGCGGTCATTGCGCTCGGCATCTTCAAGCAGGAAATTTCGGCGCTCATCCGACAGTGCGACCATGGTTGGGCAGTGATGGTTGGGCGTCACAAAGACGAAGTTGCTGTCACGAGGGATCGCCATCGGGTCGATGCCTTCGTGATCCACCGGAACGGAGGCAACTTCGGCTCCTGCAAGGCGGAAAATCGCTCGTGCATCGGGATAGCCGGGGTTTTCCATCGCGACTTTGGTGCCCTTGCCCATCAGCAGGGTTGCCAGCATGTAGAGCGCGTTTTGAGCCCCAAGCGTGACGATTATCTCGTCGGGATTGGCAAAGATGCCGCGGCGCGGAAGCAAGCGGGCCTGGATCTGCTCGATCAGGAGCGGATCGTCACGATCGACCATGTCCGCGGCCCAGTTGCGGATTTCCAGTACCGCCAGCGCCATTCGGTTGCACTCGCGCCATTCGGCGGTTGGAAACAGCGCCGGATCAAACTGGCCGTAGACGAACGGATAGGACGCCTTGATCCAGTTCTCCTGCTTGACCGGCTCTGGCATGTCCGACGCAAAGACGCGGCGGCGCGCGCGCCAGTCGATCGTTTCCTTTGGCGTCCTGGTCGCGACCTCGCGCAGACCTGCCGGCGCAGCCAGAATATCCGGATTGACGAAGTGACCGCGTCTCTCCCGCGCGATCAGAAATCCCTGGTCGACCAATTGCTGGAACGCCAGCACCACCGTGCCGCGCGCAACACCGAGTTTTTCAGCAAGTACACGGCATGATGGAAGCGGCATGGAAGCCGCAATCTGCCGATCAAGAATAGCAGCGACGATCGCCTGCCTGATCTGCGCCTGTAAGGTCTGGCCCGAATCGGGCGATATACGAAACAAACCTGACCAGATCGCAGGATCCGTGCGTGACGACATTGACTTAACCCTCCCAAGCTAGCCAGTTCTGGCTCAATGCATTAAGGGCTGGCCTAACCGTTTACGCCAATCAAAAGATTTGATCGTACCAATTTGTACCAGCGATAGGTCAGGCTTGATCCATCGGGTGGGGTTACCATTTCTCGATGGCCTGCTAGTGTCACGTGCAACCTGGATCGACCTGGAGTGATCATGGACCGAAACGATGTCGGTGCCGCATTGAATGCGCTTAAAGATCATCGAGCTGCGCAGGATTCTTTTGATCTGCGCGCAGCGTTTTCTGAAGATCCGCAACGCTTCGAAAAATTCTCGGCCCGGTTCGATGACCTCCTGTTGGACTATTCCAAATGTGCGTTGAGCGAGGAGACGCTGGCACTGCTCGCGGCTCTGTCGGATGCGGCCGCAGTAGGGGCGCAGCGGGATCGCATGTTCGCTGGCGAGCGGATCAACGTGACCGAGGGCCGGGCGGTGCTCCACACCGCCTTGCGCTGCCCGAAGGGCGCTCAGCTTTTGATTGACGGCAAGAACGTCGTCGAAGACGTGCATCAGGTGCTGGACGCGATGGAGGCTTTTGCCGAAGGCATCCGGTCAGGCTCCGTCCCCGGCTCCACCGGCAAGAAGATCACCGACATCGTCAATATCGGCATTGGGGGATCAGATCTTGGTCCTGCGATGGCGACGCTGGCCCTCAGCCCCTATCATGACGGCCCGCGGGCACATTTCGTCTCCAATGTGGATGGTTCCCACATTGCTGATACGCTGAAACAGCTTGATCCAGAGACGACGCTTTTTGTCGTTGCCTCGAAGACTTTCACGACCGTCGAGACGATGACGAATGCCGAGACGGCTCGTCGATGGATCGAAGGCGCGCGTGGCTCGGATGCGGTGGGGCATCATTTCGCGGCCGTTTCCACCGCGCTTGACAAGGTTGCTACCTTCGGCATCCCGCAGGATCGGATCTTCGGCTTCTGGGACTGGGTCGGAGGTCGTTACTCGCTGTGGTCGGCCATCGGCCTGCCGATCATGATCGCAGTCGGCAGCAAGAATTTCCGGGAATTCCTGCGCGGGGCGCACGCTATTGACGAGCACTTCCGCACCGCGCCGTTAAAAGAAAATCTGCCGATGCTGCTCGGGTTGGTCGGCTATTGGCACCGCGTTGTCTGCTCTTATTCGGCGCGCGCGGTGATCCCCTATGACCAGCGGCTTGCGCGGTTCCCGGCCTATTTGCAGCAGCTCGACATGGAATCGAACGGCAAGGCGGTTATGACTGACGGCGAGGCCGTTGGCACCGTCACCGGCCCGCTGGTATGGGGCGAGCCCGGAACCAACGGTCAGCACGCGTTCTTCCAGCTCCTGCATCAGGGCACAGACATCATCCCGGTCGAATTTCTCCTGGGAGCCGAGGGACATGAGCCAGAGCTGCGCCACCATCAGGATCTTCTGGTGGCCAACTGCCTTGCACAATCCGAAGCCCTGATGAAGGGACGCACCCCCGAGGAAGCGCGGGCGCAGATGCGCGCCAAGGGGGTGGCCGAAGACGAGATCGATCGGATCGCGCCGCACCGCGTCTTTTCGGGCAATCGCCCTTCCATGACGATAATCTATCGCAAGCTCGATCCGTACACGCTCGGCCGCCTGATCGCTCTTTACGAACACCGGGTGTTCATCGAGGCGCAGCTGTTTGGGATCAACGCCTTCGACCAATGGGGCGTAGAGCTCGGTAAGGAACTTGCCACCGGCCTCCTGCCTGTCGTGGAAGGGAAGGAAAGTGCCGCCGGACGCGATGCCTCTACTGCAGGGCTCGTGCGACATGTCCACGACTTAACAAGGGCGGAGTAGCCGGCTTGGCCACTATCAAGGGAATTTTGTTCGACAAGGATGGGACGCTTGTCGATTTCCATGCAACCTGGTTCGCGGTTGCAGACCAACTGGCGCTGCGCGCAGCCGCCGGGGACCGCGCGAAGGCTGACGCGCTTCTGGATCTGGTCGGTTACGACTTCGAGGCCCGAGGCTTTCGGCCAAACTCGATCTTTGCCGCGGGCACGAATGCCGAGATCGTCGCCGCCTGGTTCCCCGACACGCCTGATGCGGCCCGCCAGGATATTCTGGCGGATTTCGACGAGTTCATCTTGCGCGAGAACATGGCGACGCCTGTTGAATTGCCTGGCATCAAACAGACCCTGCACGACCTTCATTCGGCGGGATTACGCATGGCAGTCGCCACCAATGATTCAACGCGAAGCGCCGAGCGAACCTTGAGCGCACTAGGGATCGCACAGCTATTCGAAGCAGCTTACGGCTACGATGCGGTGGCGTATCCCAAGCCTGCGCCGGACACCGTCCAGGCGTTTTGCGACCTAACGGGCCTCAAACCTTCGCAACTGGCTATGGTCGGCGACAATCGCCACGATCTGGAGATGGCGAAGGCAGGCGGAGTGGGCCTTGCCATTGGCGTACTTTCGGGAACCGGCTCGCGCGAAACGCTCGAGCCGCTTGCCGATGTCATCTTGGGATCGATTGCGGAATTGCCGGCCTATCTGGCCGGCCGCTCTTGATTATTCGAAGACGATAGCAGGCGTTGCGGATTGTGATGCCGCCTGCTCCAGCCGGATACGTTCCTGCACCTTGGCTGCGATTTCCTTGTAGACCTTCGCCTGCGCGCCATCCGGGTTGGAAACCACGACTGGCGTTCCGGCATCGGAAGTCTCGCGCACATCCATCGTCAGCGGCACTTCGCCAAGGAACGGCACGCCAAGGCGCTCAGCTTCGCTCCGCGCGCCGCCATGGCCAAAGATGTTATAACGCGCGCCGGTATCGGGAGCGATGAAGTAGCTCATATTCTCGACAATGCCGAGGAGCGGAATATCGACCTTCTTGAACATGTTGATGCCCTTGCGCGCATCAATCAGGGCAATGTCCTGCGGCGTGGACACAATTACCGCCCCGGCAAGCGGAACCTGCTGGGCAACAGTCAGTTGCGCATCACCGGTTCCGGGTGGCATGTCCAGGACCAGCACGTCGAGCGGTGCCCACTCGACCTCGCGCAGAAGCTGGGACAGAGCGGACATCACCATCGGGCCACGCCAGATCATCGGCGTCGCTTCCTCAACGAGGAAGCCCATCGACATCACCTTGATGCCGTACTTTTCCATCGGCTTCAGGATCCTGCCATCGATGGTCTCGGGCCGTCCCTGAAGGCCGAGCATCCGGGGCATGGACGGGCCATAAATGTCCGCGTCGAGAAGGCCGACCTTCAGCCCCTGCGCAGCAAGGCCCAAAGCAAGGTTCACTGCGGTTGTCGATTTGCCGACACCACCCTTGCCTGAGGCAACCGCGATGATCGCGTTTACGCCGGGAACGCCACGCTTGCCTGGTTGGTGGCCAGACGGGCTGGATGGCGCTTGCCGTGGCGCTGCTTGCGCTGCCGGACGTGACGGGGCGGGACGAGGCGGCACAGGGCGAGGCGGGGCAGATTCCATCCCGCCGCCTTTCTTCTCGGCCGTCAGCGCGACAACCGCGCCTTCAACACCTGGCATTGCCTTCACAACACGCTCAGCGGCTGTGCGAAGCGGTTCAAGTTCCTGCGCACGTGCTGCCGGAACGGTGATCGAAAAAAAGACCTTCGAATTGGCGATGAAAATCTCCGACACCAATCCGAGTGATACGATATCTCCCTCGAAATCGGGGCCTTTGATTGTCTTCAGCGCATCGAGGACGAGTTCTTTGGTAACGGACATGGCGGCGGCTCTATCGGTTGACTGTGACTGAGATAGTCTAATTCCCCTTGCGAACCAAGCGCTGGGCGAGAAAGCGCGGCGGACGGTCGCGACTTGATCAACTAATCAAGCATATTTGTTGGTCAACGGATTGCCGCTGAGTCATCCTTCATCTCCGCAAATATGGCGATGGAGGATGACGATGCAATTCATGCTGCTGATGATCCCCAAGGGTTACGAAACTGCGCCGCCTGGGATCGATCTTGATCCCGCACGTGTCGAAACAATGATGAAATTCAATGCGGACCTGCAGAAGGCGGGCATTCTTCTTGCCCTTAATGGTCTGCATCCCCCGTCCTCCGGTGCGCGAATTTCCTTCAAGAGTGGCCAGCCGACCGTGACCAATGGCCCCTTTGCCGGGACGAGCGACGTGTTGGGGGGCTATTGGATCATAAATGTCGGATCGCGCGACGAAGCGATTGCCTGGGCAAAACGATGCCCGGCTGCGGACAATGAAGTGATCGAGGTGCGGCAGATTCAGGAGATGGAGGATTATTCGGAACCGGTACAGGATATCGTCCGGCAATATCCAGAACTGGACATGTAACTCGCGGCAGGTGTCCGCCGAGTGTCGGGAAAAGGCAGCGGGCTATCTGATGCCCGCTGCCTCATCTCAATTTGGTCAGGCGGCCGCGCGCATCTGCGTCAGAGCCTTGCTCCACTTCTGAAGCTCGTCCAGCATCAGCTTGGCGCCGTCATTCATCGGGTCGGTCGCGTTGACGCTGTCCTCGGTCAGGTGCGGGAATACCATCGGCAGGGGAACGGTTTCCGGCAGCGGCATGACCTTCACAGTGGTCAGAAGCTGGCGCAGTTCCTGAGCGGCGCGCAGACCGCCGGAGATGCCGCCATAGCTGACAATGCCAGCTGGCTTGTAGTTCCACTCCAGGCTCAGATAGCTGATCGCGTTGATCAGCGACGCGGGCGGGAAGTAATTGTACTCCGGGGTCACGAACACGTAGGCATCGCCAGAAGCGACCGATGCAGCCCACTTCTTGGTGTGCTCGTGCTGATAGTCCTGCATCCGCGGATGCTTCGGCTCATCGAATACCGGGAGGTTGAAATCCGCAAGGTCAACGATGACCGGCTCAAACCCGCCCTGTTCCCGAGCAATGCCCTCGAACCACTTGGCGATCTTGGGGCCGATGCGGCCCGGACGGGTGCTGCCGATAATGATATTCAGTTTCATTTCAATTCCACATTCACGAATGACCACTCGCGAACCCAGCGAGATGGTGCCTGTAAACGGCATTCGACATCCAACCTCAAGTCGCAATGGCGGCGGTCTGGTATGCATGACGCGCAGGCACTATGGTCGCCATCATGATCGACAAGCTTGAGTTCTTCATCGCCTTGGCCAAGGCACAACATTTCGGCAGGGCAGCTGAAGAGCTGGGAATTACGCAGCCGACGCTCTCGGCTTCGCTGCGGCAGCTTGAGGAGCAGCTGGGCGTCATGCTCGTCAGGCGCGGCTCGCGCTTTCAGGGGCTGACCCCGGAAGGCGAGCAGGTGTTGAACTGGGCGCGCCGCATTGTTGGCGATGCACGCACGATGAAGCAGGAGATGCGGGCTGCGCGCCACGGTCTTTCGGGCCGGCTTCGAATTGCGGCAATCCCGACCGCGCTGGCGATGGTGCCGGCGCTGACAACCCCTTTTCGCGAGCGCCACCCAGGCGTGACGTTCACGATCCTGTCGCGGACGTCGGTGGAGATCCTGTCCCTCCTTGGCAATTTCGATATCGATGTAGGAATCACCTATCTTGATAATGAGCCGTTGGGGCCAGTCGTCTCGCTGCCGCTCTATACAGAGCGCTACCGTCTCATTACCGCGATCGGCAGTCCGCTTGCCGACCGCACGCAAGTGAGCTGGGCCGAGGTTGCGGAACTTCCTTTGTGTCTGCTGACCCCCGACATGCAGAACCGCCGTATCATCGATCAGCACCTGGCCGACGCTGGCGCAAGCGCGCGCCCGACGCTTGAGTCGAACTCGATGATCGTGCTGTTCAGCCACATCCGCACGGGCAAATGGGCCTCGATCATGCCGTTGAATCTCGCCGAAACCTTCGGGTTTGCCGAGCCCATTCGCGCCATCCCGATTATTGATCCGGACGCCAGTCATACTGTCGGGGTGGTTGCTGCCGAGCGCGAGCCGCGTCCGCCCCTCGTCAGTGCACTTCTGGAAGTGGCTTCCAGGCTCGCCAGCGAAGGTCGTCTGCGCTAATTGTATACCGTCTAGCTCATCAATAGAAGAAATTTATCGATCAACGATACGGCTTTATTGACTTAAGCCTTCCCCAGCTGAAGTATGACGGCTCGGTGTGTCATCGAGTGTATACAGGGAGGGCGCTGCTTGATTATGCAGGCGCAGAGTACCGAGATCGCGACGCAGACTCGCGCAATCGTTGAAGGCTTGAAGGGGCTCGAAGGGCCGCTGCTGCCGATACTGCATGAGATTCAGGAAGAGTTCGGCTATGTCCCGCAGGAATCCCTGCCGGTGATTGCCGACGAGCTTAATCTTTCCAATGCTGAAGTGCATGGCGTTGTCACATTCTACCATGACTACCGCCGCCAGCCGGCTGGTCGCCATGTGTTGAAGCTGTGCCAGGCAGAAGCATGTCAGTCGATGGGTTCTGACGCGGTCGCGGATCGCATCAAGCGCCTCCTCGGGATCGGCTTCCACGAAACGACGCTGGACGGTGCGGTCACACTGGAGCCGGTGTACTGCCTCGGCCTGTGTGCCTGTGCCCCCGCTGCCATGCTCGACGGCGAAGTGATCGGCAGCATCGATGAAAATGTCATCGATGAGATCGTTGCCGAGGTGCGGAAATGACAACCACGATTTATATCCCCAAGGACGCGGCTGCACTGGCGCTTGGCGCCGAGAAGGTAGCAACCGCAGTCACTGCTGAAATTGCGGCACGCGGTCTCGATGCAAAGATCGTACGTAACGGCACCCGCGGCATGGTCTGGCTGGAGACGCTGGTCGAGGTCGTGACCTCCCAGGGGCGCGTCGCCTACGGCCCGGTAAAAGCCGCTGACGTAGCCTCGCTGTTTGATGCTGGCTTCCTCGCAGGCGGCGCGCATCGCCTGTCGCTCGGCCGGGTCGAGGATCTGCCCTTCTTTGCCAAGCAGACACGGCTCACCTTTGAGCGCTGCGGCGTAATCGATCCGCTGTCGCTGGAAGACTACCGTGCCCATGGCGGATTGCGCGGCCTTGAAAAGGCAGTCGCAATTACACCCGCTGACATCGTCAAGACCGTCACCGATTCCGGTCTGCGCGGTCGAGGCGGTGCGGGCTTCCCGACCGGCATCAAGTGGAAGACGGTGCATGACACCGTAGCTGACCGCAAATACATCGTCTGCAACGCGGACGAGGGCGACTCCGCAACCTTCGCCGACCGCATGATCATGGAAGGCGATCCGTTCGTCCTGATCGAAGGTATGGCGATTGCCGGCATCGCGACCGGTGCGACCAAGGGGTTTGTCTACATCCGTTCGGAATATCCACACGCGATCGTGACCATGACCCGCGCAGTCGAGATCGCGCGCGCAGCCGGCATTCTTGGCGCGGCCGTGATGGGGTCGCCAAACGCGTTCGATATTGAAATTCGCTCCGGTGCTGGCGCTTATGTTTGCGGTGAAGAAACCTCGCTGCTCAACAGCCTTGAAGGCAAGCGCGGGGTTGTCCGTGCAAAGCCTCCTCTTCCGGCCATCGAAGGACTGTTCGGCAAGCCGACGGTCATCAACAACGTGATTTCGCTCGCTTCCGTCCCGGTCATCATGGACAAGGGGGCGGAGCATTACCGCGACTTCGGCATGGGCCGTTCGCGGGGCACCATCCCGGTTCAGCTTGCTGGCAACATCAAGCATGGCGGTCTGTTCGAAGTCGCATTCGGCATCACGCTTGGCGAACTTATCAATGACATCGGTGGCGGCACGGCTTCGGGTCGCCCGGTCAAGGCCGTTCAGGTCGGCGGCCCGCTGGGCGCCTACTTCCCGGCCTCGATGTTCGACACGCCGTTCGACTATGAAGCCTTCGCCGCAAAGGACGGTCTGATCGGCCATGCCGGCATTACCGTCTTCGACGATACCGCCGACATGCTGAAGATGGCGCGTTTTGCGATGGAGTTCTGCGCCATTGAGAGTTGCGGCAAGTGCACGCCATGCCGCATTGGTTCAGCCCGTGGCGTCGAGACGCTCGACAAGGTCGCTGCCGGCATCGAGCCGCAGAAGAATCTCGAGCTGGTCACAGACCTTTGCAACACGATGAAGTTCGGTTCGCTTTGCGCGTTGGGTGGTTTCACCCCATATCCGGTTATGAGCGCGCTCACCCATTTCCCTGAAGATTTTGCGCCGCGCCCTGTCGCGGAAGCCGCGGAATAGGAGACGTATCATGGGTCTCGTTCAAGAAATCGATTACGGAACGCCGGCTTCCAAGTCGGAAAACATGGTGACCATCACCGTTGACGGTTTTGATGTCACCGTTCCGGAAGGCACCTCGGTCATGCGCGCTTCCATGGAAGCGGGTATCTCGATCCCGAAGCTGTGTGCGACGGACATGGTCGATGCGTTCGGCTCCTGTCGCCTGTGCCTCGTTGAGATTGAAGGTCGCAACGGCACGCCTTCCTCATGTACGACGCCAGTTGTACCGGGCATGGTGGTTCACACCCAGACCGGCCGCCTGAAGGATCTGCGTCGCGGCGTGATGGAGCTTTACATCTCCGACCATCCGCTCGACTGCCTCACCTGCGCTGCCAATGGCGATTGTGAGCTGCAGGACATGGCTGGCGCGGTTGGCCTGCGCGACGTCCGCTACGGTTATGACGGCGAGAACCACGTCTTCGCCAAGACGCGGGGTGCGCTCAACGACAGCGTAGCCAACATCCGATACATGCCGAAGGACGAGTCCAACCCGTACTTCACCTACGATCCGTCGAAGTGCATCGTCTGCTCACGCTGCGTTCGCGCCTGTGAAGAGGTACAGGGCACGTTCGCACTGACCATCGAGGGCCGGGGCTTCGACAGCCGCGTCTCGCCGGGCATGCACCAGAATTTCCTGGAATCCGAGTGCGTCTCGTGCGGTGCCTGCGTTCAGGCTTGCCCGACCGGAACCCTGGTTGAAAAGTCGGTCATCGAGATTGGCGTCCCGGAGCGTTCCGTTGTCACGACCTGCGCCTATTGCGGCGTCGGCTGCTCGTTCAAGGCGGAAATGCGTGGCGACGAGCTGGTGCGCATGGTGCCGTACAAGGACGGCAAGGCGAACCGTGGCCACTCCTGCGTCAAGGGTCGCTTCGCTTACGGCTATGCAAGCCACAAAGAGCGTATCCTCAACCCGATGATCCGCGAGAAGATCACGGATCCGTGGCGTGAGGTCACCTGGGAAGAGGCGTTCGCGCATGTTGCGAGCGAATTCCGTCGCATTCAGTACCAGTACGGTCGTGAAGCCATTGGCGGCATCACCTCGTCGCGCTGCACGAACGAGGAAACCTATCTCGTCCAGAAGCTGATCCGCCAGGGCTTCCGCAACAACAACGTAGACACCTGCGCCCGCGTCTGCCATTCGCCGACCGGTTATGGTCTCGGCCAGGCGTTCGGCACCTCCGCCGGCACGCAGGACTTCGACTCGGTCGAGCATTCCGACGTCGTTATGGTGATCGGTGCAAACCCGGCTGCCGCACACCCGGTCTTTGCCTCGCGCATGAAGAAGCGCTTGCGCCAGGGTGCAAAGCTTATCGTCATCGATCCGCGCCGCACCGAAATGGTGAAGTCGCCGCATGTCGAGGCAGAGCATCATCTGGCACTGCGTCCGGGCACCAACGTCGCCGTTGTCACCGCACTCGCGCACGTCATTGTGACCGAGGGCCTCTTCGACGAAGCCTTCATCCGCGAGCGCTGCGACTGGTCCGAGTTCGAGGACTATGCGGAGTTCGTTTCGGATCCGAAGCGCAGCCCGGAAGAAGTCGAGAAGTTCACCGGCGTACCGGCTGAAGAAATTCGCGGTGCGGCTCGCCTATACGCAACCGGCGGCAATGGCGCGATTTACTATGGCCTCGGCGTTACCGAGCACAGCCAGGGCTCGACCACCGTCATGGGCATAGCCAACCTTGCAATGCTGACCGGCAATATCGGTCGCAAGGGCGTTGGCGTGAACCCGCTGCGTGGCCAGAACAACGTTCAGGGCTCGTGCGACATGGGTTCGTTCCCGCACGAATTCCCCGGCTACCGCCACGTCTCGACTGACGCAGTGCGCGAGACTTTCGAAAAGCTGTGGGGCGTCGAGCTCTCCGACGAGCCTGGCCTGCGCATCCCGAACATGCTCGACGCGGCTGTCGAAGGCTCGTTCCGCGGCATCTACATCCAGGGCGAAGACATCCTGCAGTCCGATCCGGACACCAAGCATGTCTCGGCTGGTCTTGCTGCGATGGAATGCGTCGTCGTGCACGACCTGTTCCTCAACGAGACCGCACGCTTTGCTCACGTCTTCCTGCCGGGCTCGACCTTCCTCGAGAAGGACGGCACCTTCACCAACGCCGAGCGCCGCATCAACCGCGTGCGCAAGGTGATGGCTCCGAAGAATGGCCTGGCGGACTGGGAAGTCACCCAGAAGCTTGCGCAGGCCATGGGCCTCGACTGGAACTACGCCCACCCGTCGCAGGTCATGGACGAAATCGCTGCGACCACCCCGTCCTTCGCCAAGGTCTCCTATGAGTACCTCGAGCAGATGGGCTCGGTTCAGTGGCCGTGCAACGAGGCTGCGCCGGAAGGCACGCCGATCGTTCACATGGACGGCTTCGTCCGCGGCAAGGGCAAGTTCATCCGCACCGAATACGTGCCGACCGACGAGAAGACCGGTCCGCGCTTCCCGCTTCTGCTGACGACCGGGCGTATCCTGTCGCAGTACAACGTCGGCGCGCAAACACGTCGTACCGAAAACGTGGTCTGGCACGATGAGGACGTTCTTGAAATCCACCCGCATGACGCCGAACAGCGTGGCATTCGCGAGGGCGATTGGGTTCGCCTGACCAGCCGCGCCGGCGAGACGACGCTGCGCGCTCAGATCACCGATCGCGTGGCACCGGGCGTGGTCTACACGACCTTCCACCACCCGGACACGCAGGCCAACGTCATCACGACCGACTTCTCCGACTGGGCGACCAACTGCCCGGAATACAAGGTGACAGCGGTTCAGGTCGGTCCATCCAACGGTCCGAGCGAGTGGCAGCGGGATTATCAGGAACTGTCTCGCCAGACACGCCGCATCGCTCCACTGGAGGCTGCGGAGTAGCAATGGCCGCTCCCAGACTGGTTTGGGTAGGCGAAGCGCGTCTTTTGCGGCGCGCTTCCACACTCTTCGCCAGGCGGGCCGTCCCGGTTTACGGTGACAATGACACTGCCCGTGCTAACGTTGGCGACGTGCATTGGCTGGAGCAAGCATGATGAACCGTCCGCCCGTAACCTCGACGTCCCGGCTCGCGCGCCGCGCAGATGGCATGCAAACGGCTGATCGCATGGTCCCGGACGAGACGCCCGTGGCGCTCTCTTTCGCCGGGACCACTCATGCGGTGATGATGGCCAGCCCGTCTGATCTGCACGATTTTGCCCTCGGTTTTTCGCTGACCGAAGGAATCATCGGCACATTCGAGGAAATCGAGGAGATTGCGGTCGAGGATGTGGGCGCTGGCGTCGATATCCAGATTCGGCTCAAGGATCAGGCGAATACGCGTTTTCAGGCGCGGCGTCGCCGATTGGCTGGCCCGGTGGGCTGTGGCCTTTGCGGCATCGAATCGATTGACGAGGCGATGCGGGCGGTGGACGAGGTTCGGTCCGCGCCCCTCACACTCAGCCCCGAAGAGGTCGCCGAAGCCGTGCGCCTTCTGTCGGAGCAGCAGCCCTACCACCGCCAGACCGGCGCGGTTCATGCTGCAGGTTTTTACGTGCCGGGACGAGGGATCGTCGCGGCACGTGAGGATGTCGGCCGGCACAATGCCCTCGACAAGCTCGCAGGAGCGCTTTCAAAGGCAGGGATATCCGGTTCGTCCGGCGCAGTGGTCGTGACCTCACGTGTTTCGGTCGAAATGGTCCAGAAGACCGCTGCGATTGGCGCGCCCTTCATTCTTGCAGTTTCTGCCCCGACGGCGCTGGCGATCCGCACGGCTGACGCATCGGGCATGACACTCGTCGCGCTTGTACGCGGCGATGATTTTGACGTTTTCACCCATTCAAATCGCATTCAGACGGAGCCATCCGCCATGTCGCATGACGCCGCTTCCAATCCGCATACCAAACTGATCCGCATGGCCAATCAGATCGGAACTTTCTTCGAGTCGAAGGTTGATCGCGCCGAAGGTGTTGCCGGTATCGCCGAGCACATCAACAAATTCTGGGAACCGCGCATGCGGCGTCAGCTCTATGAAGTTCTCGACGCTGGCGGAGAGGGGCTGAAGCCGATCGTGCTGGAAGCTGCCCCGAGCATCAAGCGCCCGGCCCCGGTGGAGAAGGTCGCTTAAGGCGCACGCTATCGCCGGATGAGACTGAAAAACCACCCTTAAGCGCTGCTTGAGGGTGGTTTTTGTTTAAGGGCTGGAGCCAGCCGCCCCCTCCGTCGCTCCGTGCCGCCTCCCCCATGAATGGGGGAGGATCCCTGAAACGTAGCGCTCGACACTCGGATCCTCCTCCGCTTGCGGGGGAGGTGGCCTGAAAAGCCGGAGGGGGCTTGTAGCGAGGAGTTGTGAGATTCGGGTCTCGGCCGAATCTGTTCGGTCGCCAATCTGGCTACCTCAGCTCGCGCCGCAGGATTTTGCCGACATTGGTCTTTGGCAGTTCCGTGCGGAATTCGACGCGGCGGGGGCGTTTGTAGTTGGTGAGCTTGTCGCGGCAGAAGTCGATGATTTCCTGCTCGGTCAGCGACTGGTCCTTCTTGACCACAAACACTTTCGGGATTTCGCCCGACTTCTCATCCGGCACGCCGATCGCTGCAACTTCGAGAACGCCGGGATGCATGGCGACAACTTCCTCGATCTCGTTCGGATAGACGTTGAAGCCAGAGACGAGGATCATGTCCTTCTTGCGGTCCACGATCTTGATGTACCCGCGCTCGTCCATGAAGCCCATATCGCCGGACTTGAAGAAGCCGTCCTCGGTCATGACCTTGGCGGTCTCGTCGGGGCGGTTCCAATAGCCGGTCATCACCTGCGGTCCCTTGATCAGGATCTCGCCAACTTCGCCGAGCGGCAGGTCGTTGCCGTCATCGTCCCGGATCGCAATTTCCGTTGAGGGGATCGGAAGGCCGACCGTGCCGGAGAAGATGTCGGCATCGAAGCGGTTGGCGGTCGCCACCGGGGATGTTTCCGAAAGGCCATAGCCTTCGGATATGATGCTGCCGGTTACCTGCTGCCAGCGGTCGGCAACGCCCTTTTGAACCGCCATGCCGCCGCCAAACGTCAGCAACAGCGAACGGAAATCGAGCTTCTGGAACTGGGAATTGTTCAGGAGGGCATTGAAGAGCGTGTTGAGCCCGGGGAAGACATTTACCTGGTATTTTCCGAGCTCTTTGACGAAGCCGGGTATGTCGCGGGGGTTGGCAATCAGGATGTTATGACCGCCAAGGCGCATTCCCATGAAGGCGTTCACCGTCAGCGCATAGATGTGGTAAAGCGGCAGTGGGCAAACGAAGGTCAGCGCGCGAGGGCGGGTGCGCTTCTGATAGGCGCTTTCCAGCCAGAGTTCCGTCTGCTGAACGTTGGCCAAAATGTTGCCATGCGTGAGCGTTGCGCCCTTCGACACACCCGTTGTCCCGCCCGTATATTGCAGGAACGCATTGTCATCCTGTGTGACTTCAACCTTGCGGAAAGTTCGGGACTTTCCCTGCTTCATCGCATCTTTGAACGAGATGTAGTCAGGCAGGTTCCATGCTGGAACCATCTTGCGCACGCGCCGCACGACCATGTTCACCACATGGCCTTTGAGGCCCAGCATGTCGCCCATAGACGCGACCACAATGTGCTTGAGGCCGGTTTTTGCCACGACAGCTTCGAGCGTAGCGGCGAAGTTTTCCAGGATGACGATGGCTTCAGCACCGGAATCGTTCAGTTGATGCTCAAGCTCTCGTGGCGTGTAGAGCGGGTTGACGTTGACAATGACGTAGCCCGCACGCAGCGCGCCCATCAGTGCGACGGGATACTGAAGAATGTTGGGCATCATCAGGGCTATGCGTGCGCCCTTTTCCAGTCCGCGGGACTGCAGGAACGCAGCGAAATGCTCCGATGCTCTTTCGAGGTCGGCGTAGCTCAACTCCTTGCCCATCGAGATGAAAGCCGGGCGGTTGGCAAAGGTGCTGCATGCTTTCAACAGCATGTCGCCGAGCGACTTGTCCTCGATCGCCTCGATTTCATGAGGAACGATATCGGGATAGCTGGCGAGCCACGGCTTGGAGGCTGTGGTAGGAACGTCGGTGTTTGCCGCCGTTTCGGGCTGGGCCGATTCCTGACCGGGCTTGTTGGCAGGCACAGCGTCGGCTTCGCTCGCGGCTACCACGGCCTTCTTTTTACCGGATGATGCCTTGGAAGCTGTAGCCTTCCTGGTCGAGGGAGCCTTTGCTGCGGTCGAGCTGGACTTGCGACGAGGTGTTGTCTTCGGCTTTTCCTGACCGGTGACCGTCTCGTCAGCTGTGGCCGCAGCTTCGGGTGGGGTGGCTGTAGTAGCTGCCTTTTTCGGGCGAGGCTTTCGCGCCGGGGCTTTTTTTACCTCGGTTGTGACTTCAGCGTCATCCGCTTGCGCTGGTTGTGGACGTGGTTCGGCTTTGGCGGCTGGCGCCTTTTTTACGGCGGCTGGCGCTTTGGTAGCCTTTGCCTTCTTCACAGCAGGTTTGGGTGAGGGGGACCCGTCCCCCTCTTTCACGCTCTTTGTCCCCGCCGTACGCTTGGAAGCAGTTCTGGCCGTGGCAGTCTTTTTGGGTGCCGCTTTCGGCTCGGCGGCAGCCGCGTCAACCACCTTTTCGATCTTGTCTGCTGGTTCGCGTGCCAAATCATCCTCCCCGGTATCCAAGCGTATCAGTGTCGTCAGACCGCAGCAGGTGCAATTATGGCCGCGCCGAACGCCGACACAAGACCGCGTCTACTGGCCGTAACCTGCATGCGTCTTGAGAAATTCGATTTCCGCTTCCGTGCTCTCGCGACCCAAAATATAGTTGCGATGCGGGAAACGTCCGAATTTAGCGACGATATCGCGGTGCTCGATCGCGTATTTGATGCTCTCTTCGGCATTCGGCAGTGACCGGAACAGATCTACGCAACGCTCCTGATCTGCGGCGACTTCCGAATGCATGAAGGGCATGTAGAGGAACGCCTTGGCATCGTCGTCGAGATCAGCATCGAACTTCTTTTCGATCGAGAGCCGCGAAATGGCGAGCGCTAGATCATCCGTCGCAAAGGCAGCCGGTGTGCCGCGGAACATGTTGCGTGGGAACTGGTCGAACACAATGATCGCAGCAAGCGCGGTGCGGGCATCGGCGGTGCTCTTCGCGCTAAAACTCGATTTCAGCTTCTCATAGAGCGGCAAGAACCGCGCGCGGACTTTCTCGTCCAGCTCGGGACCGCCCGAGAACCAGTCCTGACGTGTAAGATCCTTGAACCAGAAATCCAGGACATCCTCGACCCAAGCTTCTGCCATATCGTGCTCCTCTTTATTCCACTTTCGAAATGTCCGGTACCGCATTCAGCAGCATACGCGTATATTCGGCTTGCGGGTCATCAAAGATCGCATCGACCGGACCACGTTCCACAAGCACTCCGCTGTGCATCACGCCGACATCGTCCGCCATCTGGCGCACCACTGCGAGATTGTGGCTGATCAGCAGATAGGTAAGCCCGAACTCATCTTGAAGGTCTCGCATGAGATCAAGCACCTGCGCCTGGACGGAGACATCGAGCGCGGATGTCGGCTCGTCGCAGACGATGAATTCAGGTTGGCTCGAAAGGGCACGTGCAATGGCAATGCGCTGGCGCTGACCGCCGGAAAATTCGTGTGGGTATTTGCGCATCGAAACGGGATCGAGACGGACGCGTCGCAAAAGGTCGGCAACGCGGTCTTCAGCCTCTCGGCGGTTAGATACCAGCTTCAGCGCGTGCATCGGTTCGGCGATGATATCCGCCACCCGCCAGCGCGGATTGAGGCTGGCATAGGGATCCTGGAAGATCATTTGAACCTTCTGGCGTCGTTCCTGGGTAAGGCCGGCTGCGATGTCTTGTCCTTCAAGCAGAACCTGCCCGGAAGTTGGCTTGATCAGCCCGACCAGCATGCGCGCGCAGGTCGATTTGCCCGAGCCGGACTCGCCGACCAGCCCGAAGGTCGACCCTTTGCGAATGTCGAAGGAGACATTCTGGACGGCCTTGACGACGTTGCGCTTCGCCCCCTTGAGCAGTCTGTCGAAGAAGCCGGGTGAGAGATCGAAATCCCGTGTCAGATTCTTGACCTCGACCAACAGTGTCGACGTCGGAGGCGCTTCATGCCGGCGCGTCTCATCCTTGATGGACGGGATCGCCTCGATCAGCTTGATCGTATAGTCTTCCTTCGGGCGCTTGATGATGTCCCCGACCGATCCTGTCTCGACGATCTTGCCCTTGTTCATCACGATCATGCGTGTTGCCGTCTCGGCAATCACGCCCATGTCGTGGGTGACAAGCATGACTGCCGCGCCACGGCTTTCGCAGAGCTTCTTCAGCACCTTGATGATCTGCGCCTGAACCGAGACATCGAGAGCCGAGGTCGGCTCGTCGGCAATGATCAGTTCGGGCTCTGCTGCGAGTGCCAGTGCGATGACGACCCGCTGACGCATGCCGCCGGAGAACTGGTGCGGATAGCTGTCGATCCGGCTCTCCGGGGTCGGAATACCGGCTTCGTCCAGAAGATCGATCGCCCGCTGGCGTGCCTGTGCCTCATTCATTGGCAGGTGTCGGCGGATCGTTTCGATCAGCTGCTGACCGACGGTGTAGAGCGGGTTAAGCGAGGTCAGCGGGTCCTGGAAGACCATGCCAATCCACTTACCGCGCAGACGGCTCATCTCTTCGGGCGGCAGATTGTCGATCCGCTTGCCCTTCAGATAGATTTCGCCGCTGGCAATGTGGCCCGGCGGCTCTATCAGGCCAATGATAGCTGCGCCCGTCATGGACTTGCCGGCCCCTGACTCGCCGACAACGCCAAGGATTTCGCCAGGCATGATGTCGAACGAGACATCATCAACTGCCGTGAACAGCCCACGCCGCAGCGGGAACTCAACGACGAGATTTCGTACGGAGATGATCGGCTCAGACATCAGCGCAGCCTCGGGTTCAACGCGTCGCGCAGCCAGTCACCAAGGAGGTTCACGGCAAGCGCCAGCAGGATGAGGGTCATGGCTGGGAAGAACAGAATCCACCATTCGCCCGAGAACAGAAACTGCTGTCCGATGCGGATCAGGGTGCCGAGAGACGGCTGGGTCGGAGGCACGCCGACGCCGAGGAACGACAAGGTCGCTTCTTCGATGATGGCAAGAGCGAGGCCAATGGTCCCGATAACGAGAACGGGCGCAAGAACGTTCGGCAGGACGTGACGGATGAGGATCCGCAGCGGGTGGACGCCGATCAGCTTTGCGGCGGACACATAATCCTTCTGCCGCTCCACCATCGTCGCGCCGCGAACCGTACGAGCGAACTGAGCCCAGTTTGAAAGGCCGATGGCGATAATCAGCACCCAGACAGCCATGTTTTCCTGCTGGCTGGGAGGGATGATCCCGCGTGCGATGCCGAAGATCAGCAATGCGATCAGAATGGCGGGAAAGGAAAGCTGAATGTCAGCAACACGCATGATTACGGCGTCAATAGTGCCGCCGCGATAGCCCGCGAGAAGCCCGAGCGAGATCCCCATCGCCATCGCAAACAGCGTTGCGGAGATGCCGACAAACAGGGAGATGCGGCTGCCATAAAGGATCGTGGACAGCACGTCTCGTCCCTGATGGTCGCTGCCGAGCAGGAAGTAGTTGCCCATCATCGATTCCGAATTGGGCGGGGTGAACCCATCCATCAGGTTGAGGCTTGCCGGATTGAACGGGTCGTAAGGCGCGATCCACGGCGCAAAAAGTGCAGACAGGATCAGGACCAGCGTGACGAGGGCAGCAACGATCGTGATCGGCGAGCGACGGAACGAGAAGAAGATGTCCGAGTCCCAGATACGCTGGAAGCGCGACCGTGGTTGTTCCGTGACAGCAGGGTTGTTTGTGGAGCTCATCGGTACCTACCTCCGCCCGGCGCCGACGCGAAGTCGCGGGTCGACGGCGAAATAAAGAATGTCCACGATCAGGTTGATGACGACGAAAACGAAGGCGATGAACATCAGATAAGCGGCCATCACCGGGACATCGACAACCTGAACGGAGTTGATGAAGAGCGAGCCAACGCCCGGCCATTGGAAGACGGTTTCCGTCACGATGGAGAAGGCGATGACCGAACCAAGCTGCAGGCCCGTGATCGTGATGACTGGCACCATCGTGTTTTTCAGGGCGTGGCCGAAATTGATTGCCCGCTTGGACAGGCCGCGTGCTCGCGCGAACCGGATGTAGTCCTGCCGCAATACCTCAAGCATTTCGGCCCGCACCAGGCGCATGATCAGCGTGAGCTGGAACAGCGACAGAGTGATCGCGGGAAGGATGAGGGAACGCAGCCCCGTTTCAGTCAGCAGCCCGGTTCTCCAACCGCCTATATCGACCACCTCGCCACGCCCGAATGAGGGCAACCATTGCAGCTCGACCGCGAAGACGTAGATGAGGCCAATACCGATCAGGAAGGTTGGCAGCGAGACGCCGACCAGCGACAGGGTCATGATAACGCCCGAGGCGAAGCTGCGCGGCTTGAGTGCGGTGAAGACGCCGAGCGTCAGGCCAAAGACGAGCGCGATCGTTGCGGAGGCAAAGGCAAGCTCGATCGTTGCCGGCAGACGGCTGATGATGAGCTCGCTTACAGGCTGTTGAAGCCGGTAGGAAATCCCGAACTCGCCCTGCAGCGCGTTGCCGATGAAGCGGCCGAACTGGACGTAGAACGGATCGTTGAGACCCAGTCTCTCGCGCAGCTCTTCAAAGTCTTCAAGGCGCGAGTCCTGTCCAAGCAATGAAGCGACCGGGTCGCCCACATAGCGGAACAGCATAAAAGCAATCAGAGCGACGACAGCCATGACAATGATGGACTGTGCGAGCCGTCTCAGGATGAAGGCAAGCATGGCTTCTTTCCCCGCAATGGCGTCTTCGACTGAAAAGCGCCGAAGGTAGACGCTTGGCTGCGCGGCATGCTCTCAAAAACTGGAACTGCCGCGGAGCTGGTGTTCGGGATGGGATACGATGCGCTGCTTGCGGCGGAGGAGTCCGCCGCAAGCAGCATAACGGCGTTGCTTAGTCGTTGATGGTGACTTCGTAGATACGTGGCTGGTTCTCAGGATGAACCGCCAGCGTAAACTTGTCCTTCATCGCGTAAGCAAGAACCTGGTTGTGGATCGGCAGGAGGACGCGGTCTTCCTGAACGGTCTTCCAGATTTCGGCGATCGTCGCATTGCGCTTCTCGACATCGATCTCGGTCGCGAGCGACTGGATCTTCTTGTCCAGTTCAGGATTGCTGTAACCGCTCGGGTTGTAAGCGCCGTACTGACCTTCCTTGGTGTGGACCAGGTCGTTGAAGATGTAGGCCGAGTCGAAGGTCGGAACCCCCCAGCCAAGGAGATAGAAGTCGGTCTCGGCGTTTTGAATCAGCGGCGAGTGCTGAGCGACGGGGCGCGAAGCGAGCGTCACCTTGATGCCGATCTGGCCGAGCATGCCGACGATAGCCTGGCTGATCGCCTCATCGTTGACATAGCGGTTGTTCGGGGTGTCGAGGGTGATGGTGAACCCATCCGGATAACCGGCCTCTGCCAGCAGTTCCTTGGCCTTGGCGGCGTCCGCCTTTTCAGGATAGGCGTCGAGCTCCGGCGTCCAGCCGTTGACGAATGGCGGCGTCGCCACGCCGGTCGGCACGGCCTGACCACGCATGACGACCTGCTTGATGGCATTGCGATCGATCGCCAGGTGCATCGCCTCGCGCACCTTCGAATCGGCGAGCGGGTTCTTGTCCGTGACGTTTGATGACTTCAGCGGTTCTTCACCCAGACGATAGCCGAAATAGATGATGCGGTTTTCAGGGCCGGTCTCGACGCGGATGCCGGCAGTGCCAGCCAGCCGCTCGACGTCCTGCACCGGAACGTCCTGGACCAGATCAACTTCGCCTGAAAGCAAAGCCGCGATACGGGTCGCATTGTCAGCGATCGGCAGGTAGATGATCTCGGTGATGGCAGGCTTGCTCTCAGCCCAGTGATTTTCGTTGATCTTCAACACCGAACGGACGTCCGGATCACGTGAGACCAGAATGTAAGGGCCGGTGCCGTTGGTGTTGCGGACCGCGTAATTGTCGTCGGTCGAGCCTGCCTGCTGCACCTCGACAGCGTTGTTCGTCTCCGTCCAGCCCTTGTCCATGATGAAGGTGTTGGTCAGATTGTTCGGATAGAGCGGCGACGGGCCCGTCATTTTCACTTCGACAGTGAAATCATCGACAGCGGTGACGCTCGCGACGGCAGAGTGAAGCTGCTTGAGGTTCGACTTGTCGGAGCGCGCACGATCGAGCGAGAAGACGACGTCTTCGGCGGTCAGCTCAGCGCCATCATGAAACTTGACGCCCTCGCGGACCTTGAAGACCCAGACCGTCGGATCGTCTTCCTTGACGCTCCATTCGGTCGCGAGGCGGGGGATCAGATTGCCTTCAACGTCACGATCAACGAGCGTTTCATAGATGTGATGGCTGAAAGTATGGGTTGTTCCCTGGTTCTGCGAATGCGGATCTAGCGTCAACGCATCGGAGTTGCGTGCCCAGCGGATTGTTTCGGCCGACGCTGGCATGATGGCCAGGCCGAGCGCGAGCACACTCGCGGTAATCAGAAGTTTACGCATGATAGCTCCCAAGCAATCTGTTCAATTTTTTCGGTTCCCCGCGGCGGGACTTCGCCTGCCTACGATTGGCAAATACCTTATGGGAGCGTTTGTTGTTTGGGAAGGGTTGTTTATAAGTCTCGCCTGAAGGCTGCTTGGGCGAAATAAAGTATTGTTTTACAGAAGCTTAGGCGGTGGGGAGATTGACTGTGACGCGAGTGTACTGACCTAGGGTAACAGGCGCAAAGCGGTCAAAGCTTCAATCTTGAAATATCGCATCCGGGCCGGAAAGTTCGGATGGAAAGTCGACTTACCTTCTTCGAGGCAGGAAGGTGAGCGAGTGGTCTCGCTCACCAAGAGACGGTTTTCAGTATCCTGCCTGCATGTCGACGAGATGGTTCAGCGGCTCGCCACGCTCAAAGCGCTTGATCTGCTCGAGGATGAGGGGCGCAAGGTGAGCCGGATCCGACGTCGCTGCCGCGTGGGGTGTGATGAAGACGCGCGGATGTTCCCACAGGCCGCTGGTTTGCGGCAGCGGCTCGACTTGGAAGACGTCGAGGCTGGCTTCCTTGAGAGTGCCGTCGTCAAGGGCACGCAAAATGTCTGCCTCGTTTTGCAGCTTGCCGCGACCGCCATTGATGAGGGATGCGCCGCCGAGTGCGTTGTCGCGCCTCAGGCCCCGAAGCAGCTCGTAATTGATCATGCCTTCGGTGGCCGGCGTGTGCGGCAGGAGCACGACCAGAATGTCGGTGGCCGCGAGAAAGTCGGCCAAGCCTTCATTTCCGGCATAGCAGGTCACGCCTTCAATATTCTTGGGGGATCTTGCCCAGCCCGTGACGTTGAAACCCAGCGTTAGCAAGGCGGAAGCGGCGGCGCGCCCGAGTTCGCCAAGTCCCATGATGCCGACATTGACCTCGTCGGTGGTAGGCTGGGACGGCTCGGACCACACCTTCTTCGCCTGTTGCGCCCGGTAGGTGGAGCCCTGGCGGTGGTGGTCCATGACGCGCCAGGTGACGTACTCAACCATGTGGCGGGTCAGATTGTCCGCAACGACGCGGGCAATCGGCACATCCGGAAGGTCGGTGTCGGTCATGATGTGGTCGACACCCGCCCCAAGCGAGAAGATCGCCTTGAGATTTGGCAGCGATTTGAGGATGCCCTGCGGATGCTTCCAGACGACGGCATAGTCGATGCTCGGATCAGCGCTTCCTTCAGGTTCGAGAACCACGTCGTGTTCCGCCGACATCAGGCGCACCCAGTCTGAGGGATCCCACCCGGTAACCGAGATCAATACGCGGCTGCGCGCAGAAGTGCTCATGACGTCCCCCACAAGAAGAAGCTTACTGACTGACCACGCCTTCCGGCGCGGTTGCGATGTCGAACGCGGCGGCAATCAGCGCCTTGGTATAATCGGTCTGAGGATTCTCGAAGATCTGCTCGACCGGTCCATGTTCGACGACCTTGCCATTGCGCATGACAATGACATGGTTTGAAAGGGCTCGCACGACCTTCAGGTCGTGGCTGATGAAGAGATAGGCGAGGCGGTGCTTGGCTTGCAGGTCGCGAAGCAGGTCGACAACCTGCGCCTGGACACTCATGTCCAGCGCCGAGGTCGGCTCATCCAGCATGACGAAGCGCGGCTTCAGCACCATGGCGCGTGCGATCGCGATGCGCTGGCGCTGGCCGCCTGAAAATTCGTGCGGGTAGCGAAAGCGCGTCGCGGAATCGAGCCCAACTTCCTGCAGCACGTCAACGACAATGGCATCGCGCTGGTCGTGGTCGAGCTGGGGCTGGTGGATCTTCAGGCCTTCCTCGATGATTTCGGAAACCGACATGCGCGGGCTCAGCGAGCCGAACGGATCTTGGAAGACAATCTGCATTTCACGCCGCAGCGGACGCATCTGCTTGAAGGTAAAGCCGTCTATTTCCTTGTCTCCGAGGTGGATGCGCCCCTCAGACGAAATCATGCGCGAGAGAGCCAGACCAAGTGTGGTCTTTCCAGATCCGGACTCGCCGACAATACCCAACGTCTGACCGGCCTTTACCTCGATGTCGATGCCGTCGACCGCTTTCACATGGTCGACCGTCTTACGAAAGAAGCCTGCCTTGATCGGAAACCAGACCTTGATGTCCTGACCGGACAGTACCGTCTCTGCATCAGGATCGGGGTTGGGCGCGCGACCCTTCGGCTCCGCCGCCAGAAGATGGCGCGTATATTCATGCTGAGGATTGGCGAAGATTTCACGCGTCGGTCCGGTCTCGACGATCTTGCCCTTGGTCATGACACAAACGCGATCGGCGATGCGGCGGACAATTCCAAGGTCATGGGTGATGAACAACATGGACATGTTGTTCTTCTTCTTGAGCCCGGCGAGAAGCTCCAGAATCTGCGCCTGCACCGTCACATCTAGCGCAGTGGTCGGCTCGTCGGCGATCAGAAGCTCCGGTTCGTTTGCAAGCGACATCGCGATCATGACGCGCTGGCGCTGCCCGCCGGACATCTGGTGCGGATAGGCCCCCAGGCGCTTTTCAGGTTCGCGGATGCCGACCTCGTGCAAAAGCTCCAGGGTGCGTGCGCGTGCGGCGGTATCGCTCATCCCACGGTGGAGCTTCAGGATCTCTCCAATCTGCTGCTCGATGGTGTGTAGCGGATTGAGCGAGGTCATCGGCTCCTGGAAGATCATCGTGATCTTGTTGCCGCGCACCTTGCGCAGTTCACGCTCGTTCTTGGCCAGAAGGTCTTCGCCGTTGAAGATAATCTGGCCCGACGGGTGGCTGGCCGAGGGGTAGGGGAGGAGCTTGAGCACCGACAGGGCCGAGACCGATTTGCCCGAACCAGATTCCCCGACAAGTGCGACCGTCTCACCACGTGCGACATCGAACGAGATGTGATCGACCGCGACAGAATCTCTGCCGCCCTGCGAAAAGGCAACGGAAAGATCACGGACGGAAAGAAGTGACTGGCTCATCTGAAAGTCTTCCGCGGGTCGAACGCGTCGCGTGTGGCTTCACCGATGAAGATCAGCAGCGACAGCATGATCGAAAGCGTGAGGAAGCCGGTGATGCCAAGCCATGGTGCGTTCAAATTGCGCTGGCCTTGACGCAGCATCTCCCCGAGCGAGGCAGAGCCGGGCGGCAGGCCAAAGCCGAGGAAGTCGAGCGAAGTCAGCGTCGTTATCGATCCGTTGAGGATGAAAGGCAGGAAGGTCAGTGTCGCCACCATTGCGTTCGGCAGAAGGTGCCGGAACATGATGGTGCGGTTCGACACACCCAGCGCGCGCGCTGCGTTCACATATTCGAAGTTTCGGGCACGCAGGAACTCTGCACGCACCACCCCCACAAAGGCGACCCACGAGAACAGCAGCATGATCCCGAGCAATATGAAAAAGCCCGGTGGCAGAACCGCGGCGATGATCAGGATCAGGTAGAGCACCGGGATCGACGACCAGATCTCGATGACGCGCTGGAAGATGAGATCGGTCCAGCCGCCGAAATAGCCCTGAACGGCACCGGCGGAGACGCCGATCACTGCTGAGGCGATTGTAAGGGTGAGACCGAAGAGGACCGAGATGCGGAAGCCGTAGATCACCCGGGCGAGCACGTCACGCGCCTGATCATCCGTTCCAAGCCAGTTCCAGTTGCCCTTGATGCAATTGGGATCATCAACGCCTTCGTAATAGCGCGAGCACCGGGTCTCGGCGTCATAGAGCCATGATGGCTTGGCGGGTGCTGCTTCCGGAATATCGTTGTTGACGGTGCGGTAGGAGTAGCGGATCGGCGGCCAGATGGTCCAGCCATTCGCGTCGATCTCTTCCTGGATGACCGGATCGCGATAGTCGGTTATCGCGAGGAACCCGCCGAACTTTTCTTCCGGATAGTCGACGAGAACCGGGAAGAGTATTTCGCCCTTGTAAGAAGCGAGGACCGGCTTGTCGTTGGCGATGAACTCGGCAAACAGCGACAGCACGAACAGGACCAGAAAGATCCAGAGCGACCAGTACCCGCGTCGGTTGGCCTTGAAATTTTCCCACCGGCGCTGGTTTAGCGGCGACAGGAACGGCCGCTTGGTCTGCCGGACGGTTTCAACTGTGGTCTTGGTAACGATCTCCGACATCACACATCCCTCCGGTCGAAGTCGATGCGCGGGTCGATCCATGTGTAGATGAGGTCGGAAATCAGACCAACGACGAGGCCGATCAGCGAGAAGATGTAGAGTGTCGCAAAGACGACCGCGTAGTCGCGATCAAGCACCGAGCGGAAGCCGAGAAGGCCAAGGCCATCAAGGGAGAAGATATTCTCGATCAGCAGCGAGCCGGTGAAGAACGCCGAGATGAACGCGGCCGGGAAGCCGGCAATGATGAGAAGCATCGCATTGCGGAAGACGTGCCCATAAAGCACCTGTTTTTCCGATAGGCCCTTTGCGCGTGCCGTGACGACATATTGCTTGCGGATCTCATCGAGGAAGGAGTTTTTCGTAAGAAGGGTCGTGGTCGCGAAAGCGGACAGAACCATTGCCGTCAAAGGCAGCGTGAGGTGCCAGAAATAATCAAGAATGCGCTCTGGCCACGATAGCTGTGACCAGTTTTCGGAGACCAGTCCCCGCAGCGGGAACCAGTCGAAGAACGAGCCGCCAGCGAAAAGCACCATCAACATGATGGCGAACAGGAAACCCGGGATCGCATAGCCGACAATGACAATGCCACTGGTCCAGACGTCGAAGGCTGAACCGTCCTTGACCGCCTTTCGGATACCGAGCGGGATTGATATCGCGTAAGAGATCAGCGTGATCCACAAGCCGAGCGAAATGGAGACGGGCATTTTCTCGATTATGAGATCGACGACAGAAATGTCCCGGAAATAGCTGTCGCCGAAATCGAAGCGGGCATAGTTCCAGATCATCGTGAAGAAGCGCTCGAGCGGGGGCTTGTCGAAGCCGAATTGCTGCTCGAGCTTGGCGATGAAGGCGGGGTCGAGGCCCTGCGCGCCGCGGTAGCGGAAGTCGCCTTGCTCGGCCGCTCCTCCACCCATATCGCCACCGCCGCCGGAAATGCGGTCCATGGCGTTGCCACCTTCACCCGAGATGCGAGCGATGACCTGCTCGACCGGACCTCCCGGCGCGAACTGAATGACGATGAAGGAAACAGCCATGATCCCGAACAGTGTCGGGATCATCAGCAGAAGTCGGCGAAGAATGTAGGCGCCCATCAGGTCGTCGGTCCGGCTTCAAATATGTTCATGCAAAAGCTATCGTAATGGTTTGGCATGGCAAGCGTTGCTAGCCGCTCATGCCTGTTGCTGAAATGCGATCAGGTCTGGTCCACCAGGTATCTATGACACCGATATCATATTTCGGTTTGATCGCCGGCTTATCATAGAAGTCCCAATAGGCGAGCCAGTGCGATGCCTTGTGCCACTGGAAGACGAAATAGTGCTCCGCCCGCAATAACCGATCCATCACGCGGCTGGCGACCTTGAATTCCTCAGGGGTCTCGGCAGCGATGATTTTCTCAAGAACTTCATCGATAGCAGGATTGGCGACACCCGCGAGGTTGAACGAGCCAGGAGCATTCGCGCTGCTGGAACCGAAGAGCTGCTTGATGAAGCGGTGCGGATAGAGCGGCATCGAGAAACGGGAGATCGTCATGTCGAAGTCGAAGTCGCGACGCCTCAACGCATATTGCGACGCGTCGACCACGCGATAGGTGGCGTTGATCCCGATACTGCGAAGGTTGTTCACGAACGCGTTGTGATGAGGCTCGAAGGTGTTGTCATCGTCGAGAAACTCGAGCGCCAGCTGCTCTCCAGAAGGAAGCAGCAAACGGCCGCCCTCGAGCTTGCAGCCGGACTCGGTGAGGAGCTTTACGGCGTCTCGTGCGAGGTTTCGCACCCGTCCCGATCCGTCAGTCTTGGGGGGCACGTAGGGCTCTTCGAAAGCTTCGGCCGGAATCTGGTCACGCATTGGTTCCATGATGGCCAGTTCGGCAGCATCCGGCGTTCCCGTCGCCTTGTACTCCGTCTTCTCATAGAACGAAGCCGAACGCTCGTAGGAATTGTACATGAGGTTCGCGTTGGTCCATTCGAAGTCGAACATGAGGCCGATGGCCTTACGAATTCGTGGATCGGCGAACTTCTCGCGGCGCGTGTTGAAGAACCATGCCTGCCCGCCGGAGGGCGTTTCATCCCTGACCTCTTCCCGCTTGATCCGCCCATCGATAATCGCCGGGAAGTTGTAGTCCGTCGCCCAGCTCCTTGAGGTGAACTCCTCTCTGAACTGAATGTGGCCCGCCTTGAAAGCCTCGAAGCTGGCGGTGCGGTCGCGATAATATTCGTAGCGGATGCGGTCGAAATTGTACCGACCAATCATGATCGGTTTTTTTGCCGCCCAGTGGTCCGGGACGCGTTCGAACTCGATATATGAGCCGAACGAATATTGGCGGAGCCGGTAAGGGCCGGAGCCCAGGGGAGCTTCGGAAAGCGTCGCCTCGAAATCGCGACCTTCCCACCATTTCTCGGAGAAGATCGGGCATCCGACGATGGTGAGGACCGTGGATATGTTGCTGTCAGGCAGCAAGCTGACGACGACCTTGTCGTTGCCTAAAGCTTCGACGCTTTCCATCTGGCGCAGCGAGCTGGCCAGGTTCTCGTGGCCCTTGTCTCGAAGGACCTTCAGCGAGAACACGATATCGGCAGGGCTGATAGGCGTGCCATCATGGAAGTGCGCTTCCGGGTCGATCTCGAACTGCCAGGTGAGCTTGTCGTCGCTGACCGTGACCGAGCGGGCGACATAGGCGTATGCACTGGACAATTCGTCGGCGGGCGACTGCATCAGGCTGGCAAAGGTGAGCCCCATCCCATATGGCCCATTGCCGCGCAGGACGAACATGTTCAGCGTGTCGAACGTGTTGAAGTTCTGATTGTAGACGATCGAAGACGCCTGGGGCACGATCCGGCCGCCCTTCGGAGCGTCTGGATTCACATATTCCAGGTGCTTGAAGTCTGACTGATATTTGAGGTCGCCAAACACCGAAATTCCGTACAGCGGCGTCTGGGTGCTGATCTTTGCTTCGGCAAGGCTTGGCAGTTGCGGAGCAAGGATTGCTGCGCCGCCGAGGGCCAGAAAGCCGCGACGGTGAAGGCAGTTGCCGTTCCTCATTCGGCTGCCTCGTTCTCGATACTTTCTTCGATCGCCGCCTCGCGCTGCGGGATCACCCACCACGACATCAGATCGATACCGGCATAGCGCGGCTGCTGATCGGGGATGCGGAACTTGTTCCAGTAAGCGTAGCGCATGGTCGGCTGATAATATTGCGGGATCGCGTAGTAGTTCCAGAGCAGGACCCGATCAAGCGCGCGCGTTGCGGCAACGAGCTCCTCGCGATCCTTGGCGAAGATGATCTTGTCGATCAGGGCGTCAACGGCGGGGTCCTTGATGCCGGCGACGTTGCGAGAACCTGGAGAGTCCGCAGCCTTGGTGCTCCAATAGTCGCGCTGCTCGTTCCCAGGCGATTCCGTCTGGGGAAAGCCTGCGGTCACCGCATCGAATTCGAATGCCTGGTAGCGCTGGACATATTGCGAGGTATCAACGATCCGCAGCGAGGCATCGATGCCAAGGCGCCTCAATGTCGCGATCAGGCCGCCCGAAATGACTTCCGAAGTCGGCGAGCCACCGAGAAATTCAATCGCGAACTGCTCGCCGCTTTCCTTGTTGACCATCCGGCCATTCTTGATGGTCCAGCCAGCCTCATCGAACAGCTTCACGGCCTCGCGCAGATGATCGCGCTCGGCGGTGCGGGTCTCGAATGCGGGCAGCTTGAATTCGTCGGTAAAGACCTCTGGCGGGAGCTGGTCACGGAAGGGCTCCAGGATCTCAAGTTCCTTACCCTCAGGCATGCCGCTGGAGGCAAGCTCGGAGTTTTGAAAATAACTTGAGAGCCGCTTGTTCAGCCCGAAAAACTGCAGCCGGTTCTGCTCTTCGAAATTATAGGCGAGCGTCAGGGCCTTGCGTACTCGCCGGTCCTGGAAGCGGGGCAGGCGCATGTTGAAGACGAAAGCCTGCATCTGCTGGACGCCGCCCTGCTCAAACTCGCGTTTGATCACATCTCCACGTTCGAAGGCGGGGAAGTTGTATTCAACCGACCAGCGCCTGGTGCTTAACTCGCGGCGGACATCTTCCAGCCCGCCTTTGGTGAAGGCGATGAAGGCGGCGTTGTCATCCTGAAAATAGGTGTAGACCAGCTCATCGTAATTATGGCGACCGACATTCACCGGGATTTTTTCGCCCCAATAATCCTTGACCCGTTCCATGACGATGCGAGATCCCGGAGTGAAGGATTTGATCTTGTAGGGGCCACTGCCGAGTGGCGCTTCAAGCGTCGGGTTGCGGATGTCGCGCTTTTCGCCCTTGGCGTTCTCGCCCTCCCACCAATGTTTTGGCAGGACATAGAGGTCGCCCATGATGTGGGGCAGCTCCCGGTTGCCGGCCTGATCGAATTTGAATTCGACCTCATGCTCGTTCAGCGCGATGGCTTCCGTCACATTCGCAAAATAGCGGCTGTATAGAGGGCTGATTTCCTTCAGCATGTTGAAGGACCAGATCACGTCTTCGGCGGTCACCGGCTGACCATCATGCCAGCGTGCATCCTTGCTCAGGCGATAGGTGGCTGACGAATAATCATCGGGATATTTGAAAGCTTCGGCGATCAATGCGTGACTGGTGCCGGACTCGTCCGTCGACTGCTCCATCAGCGTCTCGAAGAGAAGGGAGATGCCAGCGCCGGGTGTGCCGCGAACGATGAAGGGGTTGAAGCTGTCGAAAGTGCCGAAAGCGGTGCTGCTCAGCGTGCCGCCCTTGGGCGCATCCGGATTGACATAAGGGTAGCGCTCGAAGGTGGCGCTCTCGGTCTGGTCCGCAATGAGGGATGAGGTGGTGCGCCATTCGTCGGACCGGGACGGAAGCGTCGTTGCCGATAAGGTCGCGATAGCTGTCAGGCCAATGGCAAACTTACGCCAGCTCGAAATTCCCATCATCATCCTCATGCCCCGCACTCTGGTTTGGGGAGACTAAACGCTTGCGCCAGGAATGGAACTGCCGGTCCTGTCGATTTGCCTCCGCCGATTCGACAGTAACAAAAAAGCCGGGCGAAACCCGGCTTTTTCGTGATCGGATGATTACAACTGCGTTATTGCGCAGCCGGCTCTTCTGCCGGGGTCTCCGTTGCCGGAGAGGTCTCAGGCGAAGCCGAGGTGCCATCGTCCTGCGTGTCAGGCTGTGCAGGCGTGGTCTCAGCCGGAGCTTCTTCCTGTACAGGCGCTGCCTCTTCAGCCGGAGCAGCTTCTTCAGCAGGCGCTGCGTCTTCAGCTGGTGCGGCTTCTTCTGCCGGAGCTGCTTCTTCGCTGATCACTTCCGGCAGCGGAGCCGGATCGTTCGACAAGGTGCGCAGATATGCGATCAGGTTTGCTTCCTGCTCGATCTTCTTGATGCCGGCGAAGGCCATCGAGGTGCCCTGAATGTAGCTGCGCGGAGCCTTCAGGAACTCGCTCAGGTGCTCATAGTCCCAGGCGACCGAGCCGCCCTGGGAGAACTCACGCATGGCCGCCGAGTAGCTGAAGCCTTCGTGAGACGCGATCGGACGGTTCAAGATACCCCAGAGGTTCGGACCAACCTTGTTCGGGCCGCCTTCTTCAGCGGTGTGGCAGGCAGCGCAGGGACGAAATGCGCTCGCGCCGGCATCTGCATCAGCCGTCTGCAGGAGTTCCGCAATCGACGGACCTTCCTCTACTGGTGCGCCGCCAGCGCCGCCGCCGGTGTCTTCCGCGACTTCGATTGCATAACCCGGCGTCTCAGGTGCATGGGTGGAGAAGATGGTATCGGACGCAAGGCTGACCGAAAACATCACGAACACCACCGCAAGGAACGCACCGATCACCTTATTGAGCTCGAACGAATCCATCATCTGCCAAAGGCTCCCTTGATCCGGCTAACTAGGCCCGCCGTGCGTCACTTCAACCTGTGCATTGCGCAGGCGAAAACCCCCGTGCGGCGGGTGCCGGTGAAAATCGCGCGGAAACTAGGTCTTTTGCTCGTTCCTTGCAACACATATAAGAACGCATCCCGGTGAGACGTTTTGCCACTTTTCCAGCGATTGAGCACTAAAAACGCATGTCAGTTCTGATCCTTATCCCAGCCCGCATGGCGTCGACGCGTTTGCCGGGGAAGCCTCTTGCAGACATTGGCGGTCGGCCAATGATCATCCATGTCGCGGAACGGGCACGCCGAAGCGGCCTGGGCCGCGTGGTTATCGCTACCGATTCGGCTGAAATTGCTGATGCTGCGCACGCATACGGCCATGAGGCCGTGATGACGGATGCAAAGCATCAGTCGGGTTCGGATCGCGTGTTCGAGGCGTTGCAAACGCTTGACCCCGAAGGTCACATTGAGACGGTACTTAATCTTCAGGGTGATCTGCCGACCATTGATCCGGCGGTTATTCAGGCAGCGCTTGCACCGCTTGAAGATCCGGCTGTCGATATCGGCACACTCGGAGTGGCGATCGTGGACGAGGCGGAAAAGACCGCGCCAAGCGTGGTGAAAATCGTCGGCTCGCCGCTAAACGAGACACGTTTGCGGACACTTTACTTCACGCGTGCTACTGCTCCCTGGGGGGAGGGGCCACTTTACCATCACGTCGGTATCTATGCCTGGCGCCGTGCAGCTCTTGCACGTTTCGTCTCGCTGGAGCAGTCCACGCTCGAGAAGCGTGAGAGCCTGGAGCAATTGCGCGCCTTGGAGGCGGGCATGCGGATCGACGCTGAAATCGTCAATTCGGTGCCGCTGGGCGTCGATACACCTGAGGATCTCGAGCGCGCCCGCGCTCTCATCGAAAGCCGTAATTCATGATCGCGAAAACCAACAAAATCGCGTTCCAGGGCGAGCCTGGGGCCAACTCCGATATCGCATGCCGTGACATGTTCCCGGACATGGAGCCGATGCCCTGCCCGTCTTTCGAGGATGCATTCAACGCGGTTGAATCGGGCAAGGCTGACCTTGCGATGATCCCGATCGAGAATACGCTGGCAGGGCGCGTGGCCGACATTCACTACCTCTTGCCGGAATCACGACTGCACATTGTCGATGAGTATTTCCTGCCGATTCACTTCCAGCTCATGGTGCTGCCGGGTGTGACGAAAGAGGAGATCAAATCGGTCCACAGCCACATCCATGCTCTCGGGCAGTGCCGCAAGGTAATCCGCAAGAACCGCTGGAAGCCGGTTGTCTCTGGCGATACGGCGGGTGCAGCCCGCATTGTTTCCGAGGAGGGTGATCGAACGCGGGCGGCTCTGGCCCCGCGCCTGGCCTCTTCCCTCTACGGCCTCGACATCATCGAGGAGAATGTCGAGGATTCGGACAACAACGTCACCCGCTTCGTCGTCCTGTCGAAGGAAAAGCGCTGGACCCCGCGCACCGAC
The DNA here is from genome assembly GCF_016124105.1 of Aquamicrobium zhengzhouense. Lineage (GTDB taxonomy): Bacteria > Pseudomonadota > Alphaproteobacteria > Rhizobiales > Rhizobiaceae > Aerobium > Aerobium zhengzhouense. The sequence continues at coordinate 1,344 of NZ_JADGMQ010000020.1, read as the reverse complement.
GCCGAGCGGTTGATGATGACCACCTTCGTGTTCCGCGTCCACAATATCCCGGCCGCGCTGTACAAGGCGATGGGCGGCTTTGCCACCAACGGCGTCAACATGACCAAGCTGGAAAGCTACCAGCTTGGAGGCAAGTTCTATTCGACGCAGTTCTATGTCGACATTGAAGGGCATCCTGACGACAAGAATGTTGCGCAAGCGCTAAAGGAACTCGCCTTCTTCTCCAAGGAAGTGCGCATTCTCGGCGTCTACAACGCCCATCCGTTCCGCCTGACACAAGTTCAGGACGACTGATTTATGACGGGCGCGGGAATGTTGAAGTTCACGCGCCATGAGCTTGCGCTGATCGCCATCACCATCGTGTGGGGCGGGACCTTCCTCGTCGTCCAGGCAGCGATGACGGTCAGCGGTCCCGCCTTCTTCGTCGGCGTGCGCTTTCTGACCGCCGGGCTCATCACCTGCCTCCTGTTTCACAAGGCGATGCGCGGCTTTACGCGCACGGAGATCGTCGGTGGCTCGGCTATCGGCTTTACCCTTGCCATTGGCTATGGCCTGCAGACCTACGGGTTGCAGACCATCAGCTCGAGCCAGTCTGCCTTCCTCACCGCGCTTTATGTCCCCATCGTCCCCTTGCTGCAGTGGATGGTGCTCGGTCGTCCACCACGGTTGATGAGCTGGGTCGGGGTTGTGTTCGCCTTCGTTGGGCTCGTGCTGCTGGCAGGGCCGGATGCAGGCACCATCTCGCTCAGCTCCGGGGAGATCGCGACGATACTTTGTGCGGTCGCAGTTGCCGCCGAGATCATATTGATCGGCCGCCTCGCCAATGACGTCGACAGCAGGCGTATCACAGCGGTTCAACTTCTGAGCGGCGGAGTGTTTTCGTTGCTGGCCATGCCGGTGACCGGCGAGGCGATCCCGGAATTTTCCTGGATATGGGCAGGAGCTGCCCTCGGCATGGGGTTTGCGAGCTGCATCATCCAGCTGACGATGAACTGGGCGCAAAAGGAGGTTTCGCCGACCCGCGCCACGGTCATCTACGCTGGCGAGCCCGTCTGGGCGGGCATCTTCGGACGCATCGCCGGCGAGCGCCTTCCCGCGCTCGCCTTGCTCGGCGCGGCGCTTATCGTCGTCGGCGTGATTGTGAGTGAATTGCAGCCGAAGAAGTCGATGAGGGACCGGGGCGGGGAGTAGGAGGGGGAGCCTTCGGGCTCAGGCGCATAGGGTGCCCCCTCCGTCGCTCCTCGACACCTTGTAAGTTAAATCCCGCCGCATCTGCTATCATTGTTGGTGCGGTGGCGGATGCGAGGCCGCAGCCACCTGGGGACACCAAGCCCGTGGGGGAGC
>NZ_JADGMQ010000002.1 GCF_016124105.1 Aquamicrobium zhengzhouense | reverse complement strand
ACTCCACGGTCGGCTCGACCGCCGCTACCGCTCAAAGGCTGAGAATACTATGCCATCTCAGGCCGTGGCACCCCTCCCGCGAAGCGGGTTCGTGCATGGGGGCGCTAAGCGGACGTGCGAAGGCCTGTCCTAGACCATGGCCCTTGGATGCCATGAAATCGATCATCGGCTGAACCTTGAGGAACTGTGTGCACCAGCGTTCTCGCCAGTTCGGAAGCCTCTTCTTGCGGTCAATGAGGGCCTAATGGCTCGCCGCTGCGCGACGCGGTCTCGTAAGTGACTTCCGTAAATCCCGGCGCCGCTTCGCTGCGTTCGAGCCAGTGGATATCAACACCCCAGCGTCTTCCGCATTCGTGAACGAAATCGAGAGTTTCGGATCGCTCCTTGCCCGTATTGGCAAATACGACGTGGGCATCGGAGGGGAGCTTTCCTTCATGCGCCTGGATCAAAAGGTAGAGCATGTAGCCTGAGGTTCTGCCGCCGCTGAACGAAACGAGCGCAGGACGTTCCAATCGGATGCTGGCTGGTTTGGTCGCCGCTCGCCTTCTTCCACCCATCAGCCCCTCCCCCTCCAAGTTTTGAAGAGACCACCACGGCTAAATTAATTAAGTGCTACTGCGGTACGTAGATGAAATGGAAGTCTGACGACAACTCGTAACTTCGCGCCTCTTTTTTCAAATAGATTTGCGATCGCTACTTCAAAAAATATTAGATTGAGCGCAGCTCCCGCGATGGCTCGTCCGTACCTTAAATAGATCATCTTCCGCCACAAATGTACCGTCGCACCGCGGGCGTCATGCGGGTCGAAACAAGTTGGGAAAACTTTTCCCAACTTTCTAACGCCACCGGGAAGCACCGGATTCCTTGCCTCGGCGTGGCTTTGCCTCCGTGTGTGTGGGGGGGCAATCAAGCGATTCAATTGCAAACGCCGTTACATGAAGTAATGGGGAGAACAGGCAATTTGATTGAAAACCCCGTTTGTCAGACGGTCGCCAGAACAACGCACATCTTGTCGCCTAAGCTGACAAGTCAGCGGTCACCATCAAGATCCGCTTTGTCACTTGGCCCGGCAACTTCCAGATGCCGCTTGCGCAGAAAATCCCAGCCCCGGCGGTATTTCTCGACGAGTGCATCGAGAACCTCTTCAGTTGCCCGCGCGTCAAAGCCCTGCTGCGTCAGATCGCCAAGACGAGACCGGTTGAAGCGCTTCGCCTACTGATATCACGTTGGTCCGCTTGCATTTCGCGGCCCCAAGAAACACGTTGTTTTCTGATCTAGGAACCAGAAGTAGCTTCCAGACCAGTTTTTTATGAGATCATAGATTTTCATCTGCCGACAACCGGCCGACGTTCCGGAATCCCGGGAAGGGCAGCTTCAATCGATCCCGCAAGCGCAACGATGGAAAGCTCGTCATGGTTCGCGGCTACAGCCTGCAGACCAATGGGCAGGCCGTCTTTGCTGAACCCAACCGGAATCGATGCTGCTGGTTGGCCGCTCAGATTGAACGGGTAGGTAAAGGTAGCCCAAGAGACAATCGTCTTGTCTTCGTATCCTGGGGGCACATTCAGCCCAACGTCAAAACCGGCCACAGGAAGAGTTGGCGTGAGCAGAATGTCGTAGTCCGAGAATAGACGGCGCATCTTCTCCCGGAACTCATATCGCTGAAAGACCGTCTGATAGTAGGACTTCATATCCTGGTTGATGGCATCCTTGAGGACAACCAGAACGGCAGGGTCGATGATGTCTGGCTTCGTCTCAATGGTTTCGCGTAGGCGCGTACCGACACCTGCGTAGAACTCGGCCATCCAAAGATCAATCGGATCCTCCATAATCTTTTCAACGAGCTCAACTTGGTAGCCGAGGGAGGAAATAAGTTCGACGGCTTTCTCAGTGACCGCGGCGACTTCCGGGTCGACCCGACCGTACCCAAGCGTAGGGCTCCATGCGATCCTCAAACGACGTTTGGAGTTCACTGCAGAGCTATAGTCAGGCTGTGATCCCGCAATAGTGAATGGGTCGCGCCAATCAGTCCCGCCGATGACCGACAGTGCAATTGCGGCATCTTCCACGGAACGCGTCAGTGGGCCGACATGCGCAAGGGTAGGTGTGGCGGAAGTAGGATAGACGGCTACTCGACCGAAGTTCGCCTTGATCCCGAAGAGGTTGCACAGCGATGCAGGAATTCGGATCGAGCCACCGCCATCGGTACCCAAAGCATATGGGACAAGACCAGCAGCGACCATTGCAGCTGCGCCGCAGCTTGATCCCCCTGGCGTCTTAGCTGTGTTCCATGGGTTACGGGTAATACCAGTTTGCGGGCTATCACCAACCGCCTTACAGCCAAACTCGCTCGTGGTGGATTTCCCAAGGATAACGGCACCAGCCAACCGCAATCTCTCAACTGATGGAGCGTCTGCGGGCATCGGTGCGTCAGACGTGGCCAATGAGCCAAACCGCTGGGGCATGCCTTCAACAGCGATCAGGTCTTTAACCGACGTAGGGATTCCATCCAAAGGACCGAGGATCTCGCCCTTCATCAGGCGATCCTCGGAGTCCTTTGCCTGTTTGCGAGCACTGTCAAAATCGACATGCGCAAACATATTCAGCTCAGGTTCTAATTTCTCGTAGCGAGAAATTACATCATCGAGAAGTTCGGTCGGGGAGATCTCCTTTTTCGAAAGGTCTGCCCGTAATTCTCGAATGGTCTTAAACGCAAGTCCGGAAGCCATGTGAAAACCCCTGTAAAAGGGGGACGAGATTTTAGCCTCGTCCCCCTTTGGAATTATTCTTCGATGATCGCTATTGCGCGAACTGGCGAGCCAGAACCGCCTTTGAATTTAATCGGAAGACCGACGAACTGGAATTCCCCTTTTCCGACGACTTCTTCAAGGTTGACGAGCCACTCGTAGTGCGTGATGCCAAGATCACGGCAGAGGCGATGCTGAGCAAAGATATTATCGGTCGGCTTGTCGGTCGACGGACCTTCGACGCCATGCACGCGCGAACCGCGCTCATGGAGCCAACGAGTAGCTTCAACGGTAAGACCAGGATTGCCCCATACAAGCTGCTTCGGGTTGTCGAGGTTGCGCTTATGGAAACCAGTGCAGAGAAGAACGATGTGTCCATCGACCTTTACGCCTGCCTTCTTTTCAGCCTCTTCCATATGCTCGGCCGTGATGTCTTCGAGATCGCTGATATGCTGGAGATCAAAGCAAACGGCCTTGCCCATAAACATATCGAGCGGCATCTCATCAATCGGTGCGCCCTTGGGGTTAACGTGCAGGAAGGCGTCAACGTGAGTGCCAACGTGATCCAGCATGCTGATGAAGTTCGTCTGGAATGTCATGCGATCACCGTCGACACCCAGACCAAACGACTCGGTCGTCTCATGGGTCAGAGCCTTCAGATAGACCGGGCTCTGGAACATCTTGTGCGACGGCATGTTGTCGACGATGGCCATGCTGAGATCGATAATTCGCTGTGCCATAATAAGTCCTTTCACGTTTTGAAGGTTTACATCAGGGATGGAAGCCATGTGGCGACCTGAGGGAAGGTTGCGATGATCGCGACCAAGATGAGAAGGATGAACCAGTATGGTATCGACCCTCGAAAAATCGTTGCTAGCGATACATCTGGCTCACGTATTGCTGCCTTTACGGTGAAGACACACAAACCGAGCGGCGGAGTTACGAGACCTGCTTCGATGGTGATGATGCCGATAATCGCGAATGCGATGGGGTCATAACCAATGACCATGGCCAACGGAGCAAAGATCGGGACTGTCAGCAGGATTATCGAGGTCGCATCAATGAACATCCCAAGGATGAACCAGATGATGATCATGATCATCAAGATCATCAGAGGGGAGTCGCCGACGCCTAGTAGGGTGTCCTGAATGACGTCATTGATGCCGCCCAGTGCGAGAAGCCTAGAGTACATCTGTGCCGTGATCAGAAGGAAAAGCAACGGTGCCGAAATACGTCCGGTATCAAGGACAGCTTCACCAAGGCCCTTCGTTCCAACTCCTTTGACTATCGCCAGGACAACCGCGAAGAGGACACCGACGCCTGCTGCTTCGGTAGGAGTGAATGCACCCAGCCAAATTCCACCGAGCACAACCATAATGAGAGCGCAGACACCGAAGCTGCCGATCATTTCGCTACGGCGTTCTTCAGAGGATTGATCATCAAAAGCTGCTTCCGCTTCTCGGCCGCCGCCGAATTTTGCAGGGCTTAGAGAAGCGTAGATCAGGATAAAGATCGACAACATGACCGTGAGCAAGATCCCAGGGATGATGCCCGCAACGAACAACTTGCCGATCGACTGCTGGGAAATGACGCCCCAAACAATCATAAGGACGCTCGGAGGCAGGAGCATACCGAGAGACGCACTGCCTGCGATACAACCAAGAGCAACGGACTTATCGTAACCGTGTTGCTTCATCTGCGGATAGGCAATTCGAGAGAAGGCCGCCGCAGAAGCAATACTCACTCCTGTCACCGAACCGAAAACCGCATTGCCAGCGACAGTTGCCAAAGCAAGTCGTCCCGGTAGGCGCTTTAGGCCTCGGTTGATCATCGAGTATAGGTCTTTCGCTGCGCCTGATCGGGAGATCAGTTCGCCCATCAAGATGAAAAGCGGAATGACCGCGAAAACGTAATCTCTGAGCGCTTCGTAGGCCGTACTGGCAAGGAGAGACCCTGGCACGTTGAACGAGCCAGTCAGGTAAGCCAGCCCAAAAAAGCTGCACAGACCAAGAGCAATTACCACCGGAACGCTCAGTAGAATGAGCCCTATAAGCGCCGAGATAATTATGAAGGCGAATTCAGGACCGCCCATTGGAATTCTCCATGAGGATTTTCGACGTCACTTGAGGGAGCTTCACCTCAAGAATGACGCGGAAAGGGAGGAAATGATCAATTTAGATCAGTGAGCGGCTGAAACTTCGTCGGTTCTAATTCCGAAAATTCCCGCCTTAATCGCATGTATAAGGTATGCAATAATCGCGAGGATCGAACAGCTTTCAATCACGAGACGTACTGGCCAGACAGGTAGTTGAAACGAAGAATATCCCACAAATTCGCCTGTGGTGATTGACCGAACGAGCGGATGCCAAGACGCCCAAGCGACCAGACCGAATAAAAGCGCTCCTAAAAGTGCATTTATCGTATCGGAGGCCAATTTCCCCTTTTCGCCCATCAAATTCAAAATGAGCTCAGATTTCAGCATGCTGTTCTGTCGAACTGCGTATGTAAGCTGGAGGAATGCGATAATGACAATGCCGTTGGCAACGATTTCCGCGACACCCAGGATTGGGCTGTTCAAGATAAATCGCATCACAACGTCGGCACAAATGAGGATCGACACACCGACTAGCAGTGCCGCAGCCAGGTATTTCAACGCCTGGCTGACGATCGCTAGAAGTCTGTCTAGGACTTCAATTGCGGACATGGATCAGTTCCCCACCGATCTCAGTTGATCACGTAACGGGTGGGCCACTCGTGACCGAGTTCTTCCAGCTTATCCATGTAGAAGTTCATGACCTCTGCACCAGGGTAGCCCTTGGATTTCAAGTCATCTGCCATCCGCTGTGGGAAGTCCTTCAAGGCTTCAGACCAAGCCTTCTTGGCCTCTGGGGAGATGTCTTTCACCTCGACGCCGAGTTCGGCGAGTTTCGCAAGGCCCTCAGCATCGTTCCTGTCACAGGTTTCAGCCGTGACGAGCGCCCACTCCTCACTCACCTCACGCATAATTTCTTTCACGTCGTCAGGGAGACGGTTCCACACGTCCATATTCACTGTGACGTAGTGGATGAACTGCGCGCCGAAGTCCGCTTTCGTGAAATGCGGAGCAACTTCGTTCAGCTTGAACATGTGCCACCAGGATGAAGCGCTGAGATAGCCCTCATACACACCTGACTGGATCGACTGGTAAGCTTCATTCAGGTTCGAAGCGACTGGCGTTGCGCCTTTAATCCACTCGAGATTGGTACCAGCGCCTGCAATTTTATGGCCCTGAAGATCAGAAAACTCAGACCACCCAAACTTCGTGCCGATACCGTAATTTTCGGCGCAGGTACCGCCGAGAACGATCTGGTTATGCTTGTCTTGAAATTCCTGCAGTAGCTCTGGGAATTTCTCGATCGTCGCGTGATATGCCTCGACGGTTTTTACCGCGGACGGCGACGAGAACGGCAAATAAAGCGTGAAATTCTGGAAAACACCCTTGGATGGGTAGAAAATTAGGCTTGTAAAGCCAACGTCGAGAATTCCGGTTTCGGTCGACTCGAGAACCTCGGTCACCTTTGCAACTTGGCCTGCGTGGAATTCCTGAATGTTGATTGTGTGGTCCGTGCGCTCTTCAATTCGCTTTTTGAGCTCCGGAACCCACCATTTATTGGCGGTTTCGGTATAGGCGAGGAGACCGATCGGGTGACCTGAACCAACTCGAAGCGAGATTGTATCAGCGCTCGCAGATCCCATTAAATGTCCAAGAGCAATTGCTGAAACACAGGCAGACAGTGCAATTTTACGCATTTTGACTTCCCCATTTGGTTTGTTTTTCAACCTTTGTTGAGGAACCTTCTCCGGCAAGTGCTGCATTGACAATCGGGAAAATGAGTATAGCACCCATAAACGGGATTTATATCTCGGGAGGGGACGCCGTGGATGTGAGAGACCTGAGAGCGCTAATAGGAATTGCGGAAGCAGGGAGCCTTTCAGCCGCCGCGAAGAAACTTCACCTTACCCAACCTGCACTTAGCTCAACCTTGAGGCGGCTCGAGGCCGAACTTTCCTTGAAGCTTGTCCAGCGCCATTCTCGTGGAGTCTCGCTGACCGAAGAAGGCCGAATGGTCGTTGAGAGGGCCTATGGTGTGGTGAGAGAGATGACTGAAATCTCTGCCGCGGCTCAAAATTTTTCCCAAGAAGCTTCGGGAACCGTGCGAATTGGCCTCCCAACCACAGTTGCAGGTGGCCTCCTTCCCGAGTTGATGCCACAGATCCGAGATCGATACCCGAAAATCAAAGTTTATGCTCTCGAAGCGATGACTGGTGTTCTCAACGAACAAGTACAGATGGGGCATCTCGACCTTGCGGTCATCTACGACAGCGAGCCAATGGCCGGTTTGAGAAGCAAGCCACTGATCAGAGAACGGCTGGACCTGCTGGTACCAACCAATCATCCCCTAGCTTCAAAACAGACCGTGAGATTGTCTGAAATAACTCAGCCTATGGTCTTACCCAGCGTCAAGCATTCCATCAGGCGGTTTATTGAACACTCATTCCAGACTGAGGGACTAACCCCGAATGTGACGGCCGATATCGACTCCCTACCCGGACTAATAAATATGGTTGCCGGAGGATTTATGACGATTCTTCCAACTTTTCGCTGCAGTACTGACATAAAGCATGGACGTATAAAGAATATTGAAATAATCCGCCCGCATCTTGAATGGACTGCCCACCTCGCGTCCCGATATGACTCCAACCGACCACGAGCTAATCTGGCGATTGCTCAGCTCTTAACCGAAACATGCCACCGCATGGTAAAAGAAGGTCGCTGGCCTGGTTCATTGTGCTTGTGAGCGCTACGCCATCAACCAACGTCTAACTGGAGCCACTATGGGAAACCGACAGTCGTGCATGTCGGCCAACCAATGATTTAGAATAGCTCGGCGCTTGAAAGTCTGGAGATCCGGTCCGTCAGTTTTTTGATTTAGTAGGCTTGAGATCGATGGTCCAATGGGCGCAATTTGATACGCCGTTTGACCTTCTCTGCTTCCGACCGGATGGCTTAAAACTGGCCGTTTCGCAACCGGATGCCGCAAGCGCCGTTTTACACATGCAAACCTGCTCTTTTTTGTAACTTGACGTCGCACCCGGATCTGGGCACACAGGTGATGCCCAAATTGTGGCGAGACCACCTCGAAAGACCTAAATTTCTAGCGATCTCAAACAGATAGCTGGAGAACCAATTTATTCTGTCTTGGAATCCAGGTTCCCCAGCCAACCTCTATGCATCTTATGCTGCCTCCCAAGCATCCGAACGTCTGACTACGATCGGGCTCGTATCAGCGAGCGAGTTGATCGGCTCAGCGCAGGTAGCCTTCGGTTAGCGCCGCCCAATAGGCTGCGCCGAGCGGCAGGATGTTTTGATTGAAGAAGTACTCGGGGTGGTGGACCATCTTGCCGGGGCCTGCGCCCAGAAAACAGTAACTGCCCCTCTTCTTCTGCAGCATGAAAGCAAAGTCCTCTGAGGCGAGGAATGACGGGCCCGGATAGATTACCTGGTCGTTGCCGAAAGCCGCCTGTGCAATTTTGGCGGCCCTGTCGGTTTCCTCCGCGTCGTTCACCAAGACGGCACCTGGGACGCCTTCACGGATTTCCGACGTGCAGCCAAACGACTGCGCCTGATGCGCCACGATGCGGCGGATATTCCCGAGAATCATCTCGCGGTCTTCGGGCGTCGTTGATCGGATCGAAAAGCGCAGGATCGCGTTGCCGGCGACGACGTTGCCAGCATTGCCCGCCAGAAACGCGCCGATCGTGACGACCGCGCGGTTCGCCGGTGCGACGTTGCGAGAAACGATGCTCTGAATCGCCATGACGATGGACGATCCGGCAACCACGGGGTCGATAGTGAGTTCGGGGATGCCGCCATGGCCGCCCTTGCCTGCAATCTCGACCTCCCAATTGTCGACCGCGGACATCATCTCGCCGGGATGGAAGTAGAACTTCCCTTCCTCAAGGCCGGGAATGTTGTGCATGCCAAAAACAGCGTCTACCGGGAAACGCGCGAAAAGGCCGTCGGCAATCATCGCCGGGCCGCCCTCCATAGTCTCTTCGCCTGGCTGGAAGATCAGACGGACCGTGCCATTGAAGTTGCGGGTCTCTGCCAGATACTTGGCGGCACCGAGCAGCATCGCCGTATGCCCGTCATGGCCGCAAAGATGGGAAACGCCTTCGGTCGTCGACTTGTATGGAAAATCGTTTACTTCCTGAATGGGCAACGCGTCGAAATCGGCTCGCAGGCCAATCGCCTTGTCGCTGTCACCGACCGAGAGCGAGGCCACGATGCCATTTTTTCCGATGCCTGTGTCGATCTCATAGCCACCGATGCTGCGCAACGTTTGCGCGATGAACTCTGCAGTATTTGTTTCTTGCATCGAAAGTTCGGGATGCCTGTGCATGTGCTCGAACCACTGCCGCATCGCCTCCGTATCAACCTGCATGGCGATGGCGTTCATGTCACTTCTCCCGAAATTTTCGGATCGGTTTGCTTGAGGGCGACCGGCTCGACGCGCTCAACTGATTTGCCTTTTGGCACGGTCAAAACGATGGAGACGACCGCTGCTGCCACCATCACAAGATTAGCCAGAAAAGCGAAAAATGCCGCTTCGCGCGAGGCGAGGTTTTCCTGGTTACCTGCGAAGGTAATCACCCCCTCGATCCACTCGACCCCTTGCGGGTTCCCCGCGATCGCCGTGTAGATCGTGGCCGATATGGCAACGCCGAATGATGCGCCAAGTGAGGAGGCCATCTTGTAGATACCAGCCCCCGCACCTGCCTGATCCTCGGGCAGGTTGGACAATGCCGCGTCAGTGGATGGTGTGGCGTAGAAGGCAAGGCCGATCCCGAACAGCGAGAACGCGATGAGCGCCAGAATGGTATAGGTGCCGAGCATCAAATTGGTCGGCATTAGCAAGGCAACCGACACGCCAACGATATAGCAGCCCCAAAGCATTGGCTTACGCGGGCCATGACGCTGCAGGAGCTTCTCCCCATAGCGGATGAAGGCGAGAATGGTCACGGCATAGCCGATGGTGAGAAGTCCTGCCTTCTGTGCGGTCATCGCCCCGCCCTGCTGCAGCACCAGCATGGCCACCATGATGATGCCAGCGGTAGCGTTCAGCAGCAGGTTCGAAATCGTAGCGCCTGTATAGGTCAGGTTCTTGAACAAGCGGAACTGGACGAATGCATTCGGATTGTTGGTTTCGATGCGATAGAACAAGATGCTGACGATCACCGCGACGGCCAGCAGGCCAAGCGATGCAAGACTGGTCCAGCCCCATGCGCCGCCCTGCGTGGCAAAGATCTGCAAAGCGACCATGGCGATCATGAACGTCACCACGCCAGCCAGATCGAACTTGTAGTCTGCTTTCTGGGGTGCCTTGCTCTCGGGCGTACCACGCACCATGAGCATGCCGACAACCGATACAATGGCGGCGATGATGAATATCCAGCGCCAACCGACATTCTGCGCCATCAATCCGCCGAAGAGCGCGGCAAAGCCGGATCCGCCCCACGAGCCCATCGACCACAGTGAGATCGCGCGCTGGCGCTCCGCACCTTCCCAATAAGCTTTCACCAAGGCGAGAGATGAGGGCATGATGAACGCAGCGGACAGCCCTTGGCAGATACGCCCAAGCATGAGGAACGTGCCGCCAAGGGCACCGGACGGGGCCAAGCCGACCAGAAGGGATCCGACGATCGAGAAGATGAATCCATACTGGAGGATCCTGACGCGACCCAGGCGGTCCGCCAGTCCCCCCATGACCACGATGAAGATGCCGGAGAAAAGCGCGGTGATCGACACCGCGATGTTCATGAAGGACTGTTCAACCTGGAGGTCCGCAGCCATGTCTGGCGCGATATTCAGCGTCGTCTGAGCAAACAGCCAGAAGGCGAGGACCACGAGTATTATGCCGTAGAGCAGGCGGTCATTACCGCGATAGGTCTCGACCGTGGAGCGGTTCATTGTCCATCCTCGATCCGTTTCCAAGGATCGATTAGCATGAAACACTGGATAACGATCATCACGAATAAGGGAGTAGCAAGCGTCGATCGATTGGAAGTCGACGCCGAGCGGCGCTACGTTTAAGCGGCAGAGGCGCTCAAAACGCCTCTGCTCCACCTGCAGCGGAACTGAAGCTGGTCAGCCAGTTACCTGCTTGAGATCTGGCGCGGTAGCGTGGCGGACCACAATAACACTGCCGTCCCGGACATTGTCGTGAAGGTGTATGACGTCCTGGTTGATCAACCGAATACAGCCTGACGAGATAGAACGCCCGATGGACCAGGGCTGATACGTTCCGTGCAAGCGATAGAGCGTGTCGCGGCCATTTTGATGAATGTACAGCCCTCTTGCTCCCATTGGATTGGTCGGCCCCGGATCCATGCCGCCGTTCGCAATTGAGTAGGGCTCGAGCTCTGGCTGTCGGGCCACCATCGAATCCGGGGGTGTCCATCGTGGCCAGATCCTCTTGTACGCCACGATGGCGCGTCCCTGCCAGGAAAAGCCGTCTCGGCCGACGCCTATCCCGTAGCGCATGGCGCGTCCGCCGGGACGCACATGATACAGGTATCTTTCGCCCGTCTCGACGATGAGCGTTCCGGGTTTCTCATCGGTCTCGTAATCGACTTCCCGTCGCCACCATTTCGGAGCCATCTGGGTTACATCAACGGCTCCAACCTCGAACTTCTCGTCCGGAACAGCTTCGTACATGGCAGGGCGCGTCACCGCTGGCGGAGCCGCTAAAACCTTGGCCGGTTGAGGCTTAGGGCTGGCGACACAGCCCCCCAATACAAGAGAGCCAGCGCCCATCAGAAATAAACGTCGATCGAAAGCCGGCGCACGAGAACGCGCACGCTTCATATATGTGTCAGACATCACTGCTCATAGATCATATGCGCGGCATTAAGGGCCGCGACTGAGAAACATCGAAAAGCGGATTTTCTTTCGATCAGTTCTACGACCGCGGAGGACGCTCGAGATTTCCGGGTCGCTTCTCGATCCTGAGCCTGGAGTGAGGCCAGTGAAGCTGCTGGTCGGCGCTGGATGTGAATGATGCATTGCGGTCATTAGGCGCAAGCCAAGCACCGCCAGAACATTTCGATAATGCACTATCGTCGGCCAGCGGGCTCGCGCCGGGTTCGTTCGGACCGACCTGATATTTTGTTTGGTAGCCGCACTTGGGTTCGCCAACTGACGTGACCGCCACCGCCTGAGTGCAGAGCAGCAGCACGCAAAAGAAACTGACTAGCATCGTACGGAACCGGAGCATGCCACGACCTAATCGCGAAACATGGCCACATTTTGCCGACCGTCGATACCGCGGGATTGCAAGGCGGCTTGCCTGCCAAGGAGCCATGCTCTTGAACGCCGAGGGGACGCTCGCAATGAGCTTGGACGATCGGGGCGAAGCAGACATCACGAAGGCTCAGCCCTTGGGTAGCATGACGGATGCCCATCAAATCAGGAAAGGACACCCGCCGATGGGCGGATGTCCTGCTTTATTTATACGATGTCGTGCCCTGTACGCCGAGCTTCACCGAGATCGCGGAAGAACCCACGCACGATCACGAAGAGCACCGCAGCGGATAAGGTCGGCCAAATCAGAATGTAGAAGGCCAGCCAAAAAGTTGTCATGTTGATCCTCCTATTCCGCCGGAGCCGGATGGGCTGCCGGAACGGTTCCATGACCTGCTTTCGTGTCCGTCTCCTGGAAACGCTGGACCCTCTGAGCAATAAGATCGAAATCAAAGTGCTCCTGTCGCATCAGGCTAAGGACGACACAGATGATCGTGCTGGCGCCGTAAGCGACAAGCGAGGCGAGCAATACGGTGTAGTCCCGCAGGAAACCCGAGAAGTAATAGGAACTGATGAGCGCAACGATGACGCCCGCTGCCAGACCCACTGTCCGCCCGAAGAACCCGAAGCACATCAGCCCCGCCACAACGCCTGCACCAACCCCTGCGATCAGTTCGAAACCGAAGCCGAAGAAACCGTTCATCGGAACGAACTCAAAGCGCACGATGGTGAAGAGCACCATGCCGCCCAGAACCGCCCAGGTGAACGCCTGGTTGGTAACGCGCGGCCAGTAGCAGCTGGCAATGACCGGGAAAACGATGGTGCCCCAGAGCGCGCCAACGAAGACCAGCATGACCAGAATATCCAACGCAAGGCTTGCCAGGATCAATCCAACCATGGTTGCGATGATCATTGTCATACGCCCGACAAGAAGCATCTTGCGCGGGTCAGGCTGACCTTTGACGATGTTCTTGGCATAGACGTCGGTCATCATGATTGCCGACAAGGCGGTCAGATCTGCGTCCGCGGTCGAAGACAAGGATGCAACGACGAGGACGAAGAACAAACCGATCATGAACGGCGGCAGATAGGTTGAGGCCATCTGCGGGATGAGGTTGTTAAGGTCCCCACCATCTGGCTGAATGCCAAGCAGCAATGCCATCAGACCGATCATACCAAGACCGATAACGACCGCACCGTAACCCAGAGTCGCGGTCAGGAAGGTCGGCTTGATCAGATCCTGACGCACTGCAAAGAGCCGCTGCGCGATGGTCTGATTGCCAATGGCGTATGCCAGAACGGCGACGAAGAACGGAGCTCCCTGCTCAAGGATAGCAGTCGTCGAGAAGAAGTCCGCCTGCTCCGCAGTCAAGCGCTCAAGGCCTTGAGCCATGACTTCCGGGCCGCCGGCACTGAACATCACCCATGGGATGATCACGACCGCAACCCCCATCAAGGCGATCAATTGGGCCACGTCCGTCAGGATCGATGCGCGGAAGCCCGACCACAGCGTGTAGGCAAGCGTCCCGAACCCGGCAATAACAACGCCGTGGACGAAGGATAGCGGCGAGAGGATCGACACCACCGCGCCCGCTGCGGTGAAGTTCACCATCAGGCTGATGGAGCTGCCAAGAACGTTGGACATGGCGAGGATCAGCTGGCTCGATGAGCCGTGACGCGCGTGCATCAACTCACCGAGTGTATGCGCGTTAGGCGCCAGCTTCCGGAACCGCTGCCCAAAGGGGTAAATGAAAAGGATCATCAGCGCGCCCCAGAACCCGTAGTGAATGGCGCCTGAAAGTCCGTAGGTGTAGGCGGAACTTGCAGCGGCGTAAAAAGAGGCCGCCCAGATCCACGTGGCGGTCATGCTGGCCGCGGAAACGCCGAACCCGACCTCACCGCTCGACACCATGTAGCCGTCAACATTCTCGTTTTTCTGTCGCACCAGAAGGGACATGAGAAACGTGCCGCCATAAAACGCCAGCAGCAAAATCAAAGTAGTTGTAGTGGTAAATTGATAATATGGTTCTGCCATATCCTCGAACCCCTCCCTAAAGGTTTGCTCGTATTAACGAGCGCTGAATCGGCTCCAGGTCCTCCGAAGCTGGCTGCTTCCGATGGGCGGTCTAGGCCCTAGCCAATTCCACCGGAGCCAAAAAGACAGGCCCCGAGGTGAGTTGGAACTCCCCCGGGGCACTCTGTCAGGCGTAATTGCCTTTCACGCGTTCCTTGGTCGGATCGAAATGCGGAGCTCTTACAACCTCCGCAGGAATCCGTTTCTGGAACCCATCAAGCTGTCCCACCTCAACATTGGTGCCGATCTCCGCGTGCGCGGCATCCATCCGGCACAGGGCAATGACCCTGCCCAAGATCGGCGAACGGACAGCCGATGTAATTTCGCCAACCTGCGCGCGCCCGATCCGGACGCAATCTCCCTTGGACGGGACTTCATTGCCCTCCAGGTTCAGGCCGACAAGCTTCCGGGTCGGATGTGCATTGCGCTCCTCCAGCACCGCACGTCCGATAAAATCATCCTCCTTGGATTTGAGCGGCACGGTAAAGCCGATGCCCGCCTCGAAGGGGTTTGTTTGGTCGGTGAACTCGTACCCAGCGAAGATCAGGCCGGCTTCGATGCGCACCATGTCGAGGGCCGCGAGACCAAACGGGATCATCCCGTAAGGCTGTCCAGCTTCCCAAATCGCATCGAAGACCGCCTTCGCATCGTTCGGATGACAGAATACCTCGTAGCCAAGCTCGCCCGTATAGCCGGTGCGCGAAACAATGACCGCAGGCCCGTGGAAGTCGCCGATCCGTCCGACGGTGAAGCGGAATACGCCAAGCTCATCAACCGTTTGACGATCGGGCTTGGTCCAGATGATCTTGCTAAGGATGTCTCGGCTGCGCGGTCCCTGAACAGCAACATTATGAAGCTGATCGGTCGAGGAGCGAACCCAAACGTTCATTCCGCGCTTTTCCGCCTGCTCCTGCATCCACAGGCCGGAAGTCCCGCAACCGCCAACCCAGCGGAAATTGTTCTGGTCGAGACGGAAGACGGTGCCGTCGTCCACCATGCCACCATGGTCGTAGCACATGGCGGTGTAGACGACCTGCCCGACGCTCAACTTCTTCATGTTGCGCGTCACACAAAGCTGCATCAGCGCTTCTGCATCAGGACCGGTGATCTCGTATTTCCGCAGCGGGCTCAGATCCATGATCACTGCCTTTTCACGGCAGGCCCAATATTCGGCGATCGTCCCATGCCCGTTGAACTTATTGGGCAACCAGTAGCCATTGTATTCCACGAAATCGCGGGTGTGCTGTGCAAAGCAATCGTGGAAGGCAGTCTTCTTGGTCGGCTGCACGTCAGCGTCGACAGTCATTCGGAAACCTATGGATCTTGGAAATTCTTCGTGCTCGTCGTAGACGCGCACCTGGATGTCGGTCGGTTCCCAGCCATTGGCCGGGTCGATGTCACACGGGCATGCAGTCGAGATGCAGAGAACATCTGTCAGAGCACGCATCAGCACGTAATCGCCGGGGCGAGACCAGGGATCGTCCATGCTGATCGCATTCGCGTCGTCGAGCATGGTATTGAAAAAGAAGTTGATGGCTGGCCATCCACCTTGGGCGGGCAAGCCGAACCGTGCAAGCTCCCGGTTGATGTTATCCGTGCAGTTCACGTGGCCCGGATAGCCCATGTCCTCGTAATAGCGCGCCGTGCATGCAAGACCGAACGTATCGTGCCGGCCGCATGTATCCTGGACGAGTTCGATCAAGGGCTGCATGTCGACGGAATAATACCGCGCGAAGAGCCCTGGCTTTGGATATAGCTCTCCGCTCAGACTACGCGTCGTGGTCGGATCAATAGCGGCGATACGACCTTGTTCGACTGCGCGCATATCAAGCGCTTGAAAGTCGGAACACTCTCGGCCCTGTACGTCGAGAACCTGAATGTATTGACCTTTTTTGACCTCGTAGACGAAGGCTTCGCCGGGAAGAATATTCTTGTCGATCAGCGGCTTTGCGAGCGGTTCGGGAGCCTGTCGGCGCTGCTTTCCGGACACCGGATTTGCCCGCTTGACGTAGAGTACGATCTCGGTTGGAGCGTTCTGCTCATCGACCGCCATAGCCTCGCCCGGTGCGGCTACGATCAGCAGTCCCGGCCCTTGGGCCGTGAAGCTGGCGCTGTTTCCAGCACGCGAGCCGTCGCCAAAAAGGCGGATACAGCGCGCAATTCCAAGGTCAAAACCGGATTTCGCAAGAGCCTCGCGCACGCGCTTTGCAGACGCTTCCTCCGAACCCAAAATCTTTCGCGTGCCAGACGGCTCATCCGACGCACCAGATCCGAGCCTTGCCGGATCCGACTTTCCTTCGGGATCAAAAAAGACAAGCTCGCAAAGCTGTAGACCGGCGCGGTCTACTACGGTGATGACGTCACCTTCCTCGATGGCTACCGCACGTGTCCCACCACCCGGGACCGGATGGCGTTCGACACCGAGCGGAAGCACAGGCATGCCCGGCACCAAGACCTTGCCGACGGTCGCAGGTCTCTCGAACTGTTGGATAATTCCCATCTGACGTCCTCCCTTCGTCAGCGCTATTGGGTATTGACAGAACAGTTACGTAAAGCTGCATTGTCTGAGGCTGAGGCTAAGGAAATTTAATGCAAGGACGTCGACGCAGACTGCCGCCACTGGATTATCTTGTGGCATTTGAAGCCGCAGCGCGCCTTGGCGGGTTCACGGCGGCAGGCGAACAAATCAACCTGACTCAGGCAGCGATCAGCAGACAGATCAAGCTGCTCGAGGAACATCTGGGCGTGTCGTTGTTCCAGCGAGGGCACCGCTCGGTACAGCTGACACCGGAGGGAAAGAGTTTCCTGCGATACGTTACCGAAGCACTGGACGCAGTGGAAAAAGGCGTTGAGGGACTGCATGATCGAGCCCGCCGAGCCCGCGTGTCGCTGGCCGCGACTCAATCGATCGCCACTCTCTGGTTGATGCCCAGACTTCCCCGTCTGCGGCTCGACCACCCCGATATCGACATCCGCCTGGTGTCGACCGACCTCGATCGCGAAGCACTGACGAGTGAGCACGATCTGATAATCCTGCGTGGCGAAGGGACATGGGAGAAGTTCTCGTCAGAGCGACTTCTGGACGAGGAGATTTTCCCGGTCTGCGCTCCGGACTACGCTGAGCAGATGGGTCTCCATCGCCTGGAAGCGCTTCTAGATTGCACATTAATTAATGTAGCCAGCCACCACACGGAGTGGACGGATTGGGCGCGCTGGCTGGCCGCCAGCAATCTTCGTGAAACGTCCGGTGCTGCGAGCTTGACCTTCAACACCTATGCATTGGCGGTTCAGGCCGCGATTGACAGTCTGGGCGTGGCGCTTGGCTGGCGCTATCTCGTGGACGGGCATTTGGCACAGGGAACGCTGGTTAGACCGCTACCCAACAGCATCCGCACGAGGTCGGGCTATTTCCTGCTCCAGCCACAAAACCGCCCCCTCAGCGACGCCACTGAAGCGGTTCGTAACTGGCTGTTTGAGGAGGCAGGGACCTCACCGGTTCCTGAATTGAGCACCCTGCCAGAGCCAGCTCCTGCTCAACCTGGACCCGAAAATTCCTCGAGCAATTAAGCTGCTCGCGGGAAGCGGAATTGAGCGGCTACCGCGGAGCACAGCTCCGCGGTTAGCGATTATATATTACGGTTGCTTGCGGCAGCCTCAGGCGAGCTGTTCACGCACCAGGTCACAAAGCCCCTTGATGCCCTGATCAATAAGGTCGTCCGGCAGGAGTGAGTAGCTCAGACGCAAATGGTTGTTGCCCGAGCCATCCGGATAGAAGGCACCACCAGGTACGAATGCAAAGTTGCGTTCGACGGCGATCTCGAGCATGCGTGCCGCATCGAGTTGCGCCGGCAAGGTGACCCACACGAAGAGGCCGCCAGAGGGCGTCGACCAGCTCATCCCCTCAGGTGCATATGCATCGAGCGCCCGCAGCATTGCTTCCCGCCGCGACTTGTAGACCACTAGCGCCTTCTCCACGGTCTCGTTGAAGTGCTTGCTGGCGACCCGGTATGTTACATCCTGGTTGATGGTCGAGGTATGTAGGTCAGAAGCCTGCTTGATTAGCGTCAGCTTCTGGATCAGCGCTGTCGGTCCGCAGATCCAGCCGACACGCAGTCCCGGCGCGAGCGTCTTTGAGAACGTGCCACAGAAGAGTGTTCGTGACTCATCGATCGACCCGGCCTCCGCAATGTCGAGCGCCGCGATCAGCGGCACGCGCTCGCCTTCGAAACGAAGTTCCGTGTAGGCCGCATCTTCAACGATCACTGAGTCGGTCCGCCTCGCAAGCTCCAGCGCCGCCTTGCGATCCTCGAGCGAGAGCGTCACACCGGTCGGGTTCGCGAAGTCGGGCACGAGATACAGCACCCGCGCGGAAGTCACGTTGGTCTCCGCAACACCATTCTGAAAACGAACCGGGTAATATTCTGGCTCGTAAGCAGAGAAGGACTGCAGAGCACCTAGGTAGGTTGGAGCCAAGGTGATGACCTCGCTGCCGGGATCAATCAGCAGCTTGCCGATGAGGTCTAGAGCCTGCTGTGAACCGTGCGTGATCAGAATGTGGCTCTCGTCGCATGCGACGCCGCGCTCGCGCATATAGTCGGCAATCCAGCGACGAAGTTGCGGATGCCCCTCGGTCGTCGAATATTGCAGAGACCTGCCATCGTCGCTTAGCGCTTCGGCATAGGCTTCACGATACGCGGCCTGATTGAAGAGTGCAGGATCCGGGATGCCACCGGCAAACGAAATCATGCCAGGCCGGTCGAGCAACTTGAGCAGTTCGCGGATTTCGGACGCCCGCATCCGCGAGGCACGACGAGAAATATTTAGTTCTTCCAATTTTTCAGTCATTTGAATGTCCAGATCGGATCGAAGAAATAGCCGCTGTGGCTACGTCCCGGTGAATGAATTCTCGTGTGCCCTACGCTCTTGGCATGCATGCCGCGATCTATGCAGGAAAGGAAGTTCGGCATTCTGCACTTCCAACCGCGCATCTCGCCAGGATAGGTCAGTACTGCTGTCCAAGATATCCGCTTGCGCAGCCGTAGCAAGCGAGAATCTGCGGCATCGCGATTAAATCTCCTCCACCGTCGAACGCCAGTAATTCCGGCTTGTCGTCCGCAGGTTCGTCGAGATGGAACTATCGTCGCTTAGTGATGTTGGACGGAAGGGTGGCGGGCGTCAAAGAGAGGATTTCACCTCATGTTTTTGCGTGTCGACAAGCTCCAGATCGAGCTTCCCCCACCCATGCGACAGGATCCGAATGCTGCTTCTGCCCTCCAGGAACTTCTCGGGGGAAAATACGGGGAGATGTCCACCCTCGGAAACTACCTTTTCCAAAGCTTCAACTTCCGGTCAAAAAGCAAGTTGAAACCATTTTACAGCCTGGTGGCCGCCATTACGGCCGAGGAACTGGGTCACGTGGAACTGGTGAGCAACGGCGTAGCGATGCTTGCAAACGGCCCTGACGAGCCAGACCGCGATGTTGCCGGTCCCGACGATATCTCCGATGCGCCTTACGAGACGATGAAAGATGCGCGACTTGCGGCGGCTTTCTTCTCCCATGGCGGCGGGGCCGTGCCAGTAGATTCCAACGGTTTGAGCTGGAACAAGGATTTCGTCACCACAACCGGCAACGTCATCTTTGACCTCCTTCATAATTTCCATCTGGAATGCGGCGCGCGCCTTCACAAGCTGAGAGTCTATGAGTCCCTCACTGATCCGACAGGCCGGGAAGTCTGCGGCTATCTTCTGGTTCGGGGCTCAGTCCATGCACATGCATATGCTCTCGCCTTGAAGAAAATCACCGGCGTCGAGATTGAAAAGATGCTGCCCACGCCGAACATTCCGCTCGGCAACATTCCAGAGTGTCAGAAGTACCTTGCAGAGGGCTCGCACCGATGTCTTTACACGTTCAGCCCCGAGGACTACCGGGAGATCGCCGGTGTGTGGGGTAACGGCGAGATGGCCCTCCCCGATGATCCACCGGGCGAGCTGGAAGTCGTTGAAGGAATGCCCGACGGCGGCAAGATCCATGAATTGGTGGGAGAGCCTTGCGCCTTCACCCCTGACTATGCCCCCGAAGAAATGTTCGAGATCGCTGAGAAACTGTACAAGAAATCTCGCTAGGCACTCGATCCTTACCCATCCGCTCTAGTGCCAGACTGCGCTTCGCGGCCAACATCATTCAAGGTCAGCGGAGCGCCAGTGTACTTTTGGCATTACGCACTTCTTCCAGCGCATGACGGATACAGCGTTTTGCTTCATCCAACTCCTCGTCACTGAGGCGTGCAGCAATAGCCTGCGCGGTAAGCAGAAGGCTTTCGACGTCTTCGAGGCGGGACAGATTGTCAGCGTGGAAATGGGCCATGTGCAACTCCGTCAATCCGAACGCGGGCTGCGCTGATGGGTTCCTAGGTTTCCATACCTCTTTTGCTTCACATTCGTGACCGGGCGGCAAGGCCACCCGGTCTGATATCTTCGCTGACCTAAAGCGTGATCGCCGAAAGACTTTCCGGGTCGAGCTTGAGATCTATCAGGAGTGGCCCCTGACGCGATGCGACCGCATCAACCGCCGCATCAAGGTCCTCCTCGCTACGTACTGTGACCCCGTGCCCGCCCAGAGCAGTCGCAACCGGTGCCAGGTCCGGCCAGTTCAGCAGCGAGAGCGAAGGATCCATGTCCTTGCGTCTGAACTGAATGTACTCCGCGCCATATCCGTCGTCGTTACAGACGATGACGATCAGGTCCAGCTTTTCGCGAACGGCTGTAGCGAACTCCACCAGCCCGCCGATCATGAATCCACCATCTCCTGCGATGAGCACGGTCGGGCGTCCCTTGGCTGCAACTGCAGCGCCGATCGCCTCGCCCATGCCAAGGCCGATGCAAGCAGAATTCACCGTATGGACATATGATCTTGGATCTGGCGCGTGGATCGTCTTCCAGCCCTCCACCATGAACCGGCCGCCATCCTGCACCACAACCCGATCTTCGGGAATTGCTTCCGCGAGGCGCAGAAGTGCTGCGCGGATATCGACAGTCCCTGGTGCTAGATCGCGCGTCAGGTAGGGACGGATCTTGTCTGCCGCGATCCTCTCGCGCAGATCATCGCTGCAAAAAGCTGATGCCGGAATCTCAGCCATATCGAGGAGTTCGATAAAACGTTCCGCTGTAAGCGCGGGATCTCCGACCACGCCGGCATCAACCGTGCGACTGCGACCAACCTCGCTGCGCTCCAGGTTGATCTGAATGACGCGCTTGCCTTCAAGATAGGCGCCGTGACCGGCCGTGTATTTGTTGAGGCCAGACCCAAAAGCGATGATGCAATCCGCCTGGCCAATGGTTTCAGCGGCAACATCAGTGGAGAGCGTGCCGAACACCCCAAGATTAAAGGGATGTCCGCTAAACAGCCCCCTCGCCTTCAAGGTGGTGGCAAGCGGCGCGCCAATGCGTTCGGCCAAACGAATGAGAGCTTCTTTGGAGCGCTTATCACCCGCACCACGTCCGGCCAGTATGATCGGCGCGCGCGAAGAAGCGATGATGCCCACTGCGTTGTCGAGATCTTCGCTCTCAGGCACGACGCCGCGATGTTCTGAAAGCCTCACAGTTGGACGGCTGTAAGCCACCTCCTGCCACTGGAAGTCCGAAGGCATGTTGAAGACAATCGGCCTTCTTTCAAGTTCCGCTCTGCGGAAGGCTGTAGACAGATCCTCGGCGAAGGTTTCCGGGGCACGCAGCTGCTCAAAGCCAGCACCGGTAGCATGCACGTGCTCGCGCTGCGGCACGTTCTGGAAGTTGTCTTTATCGATGATGGCAGTGTCGCCTGCGATAAGCACCATTGGCGTGGTGCCTTTCACGCCTTCGACCAGAGCGGTTATGGTATTCGTCAGGCCTGGCCCGTGCGTGACAGTGGCCACTCCCACTTTGCCGGTAACCTGCGCATAGCCTAGCGCCATCAAGACCGCGCTGTTTTCATGTGTGGCTGACACATATCTTCCGCCTTGTTCGCGGACGAAAGCGTCTGCGAAGAAGAGGTTCGCGTCTCCGATCAGACCGAACATCGTGTCTACGCCAAGATCTCCAAGCGCTCGAGCCAATGCGGCGAACACCGTCATTTTCTCGTTCTGGCCTACCTGCATTTGTCCCCTCCGCATGCAATTTCTTGCGCTCGCATTGAGCGCAACAACCGCTTATCCGAGCCCCTGCCAATCGGCAAACGAGTTATCCTTGTCTGGATCTGCACCCCTCGACAGACATCCGCTCCGTTTAATTGCAGTGACTGACTATACGCGTTGGATAACCACGCGATGGAAAGCGCATGAAAGCGATCCGCATCTGTTCGCTCTCATCACGGCGGCCATCTCCTGTCCGACGGCTGAGGCAGGCACATGCAATACTTATCCACCACCCTCGCACCCGTTCTAGGCTTGTCTCAATCAACAGGAACAGCGGACCATGGAAGAAACAAGAAATCTCTCCCTCCCCTTCATCATGCCGTCGCAAGCACAAAAGCATGTGACACATAATGAGGCGCTC
This sequence comes from Aquamicrobium zhengzhouense, assembly GCF_016124105.1. Lineage (GTDB taxonomy): Bacteria > Pseudomonadota > Alphaproteobacteria > Rhizobiales > Rhizobiaceae > Aerobium > Aerobium zhengzhouense. Next base: position 515,321 of record NZ_JADGMQ010000002.1, on the reverse strand, counting down.
GTATTGCTGGACGCGATGGTCCAGCTCTCGGTCAAGTCTCGCCAGTTCGAGACCCCTCCGGAAGCAACAGGCGACGGGGACCGGTATCTGGTCGCGGCGGGCGCAACAGGCGACTGGTCTGGGTGGGATCATTCCATCACCCTTAGCCTCGATGGCGGGTGGCGTCGGTTCACTCCCACAACCGGGTGGCTGGCATGGATTGCCGACGAAGACGTCCTGTCAGTGTTCGACGGCTTCCAGTGGACGGAAGTGGAACACACATTTCGGGAACTCCGTAACCTGAAGGCGCTGGGGATCGGCACGTCGCCGGACGCTGAGAACCCATTCGCGGCGAAGCTGAACAAGGCGCTTTGGTCCGCACTGGCCGCATCCGAAGGGGGCGACGGGGACCTGCGCTACACCATGAACAAGGAGAGCGCGGGTAACGTACTCTCACTGCTGATGCAGTCCAACTGGGCCGGCAGGGCAGAACTTGGCCTGGTGGGGGATAATGATCTTACCTGCAGCGTTTCCGCCGATGGGGATACGTGGGTCGAAGCGTTGCGCGTATCGAATGATAGCGGGCGCGTTAGCTTTCCGAGCACACCGGCACTCAATGCGCTGAGCCCAATGTCTGGAGCGCCCGGAAACTTCGTCCTGTTCAATGAAGCGGACGAAGCAATTATGCGACCTGTCGTCGGCGAGGTGGCTCAGATCGGCGGGGTCCCAACCGGATCGATTATTGAGCGGATATCCAACGGCAATGGCGCCTGCATCAGGTTCGCCGACGGAACCCAAATTTGCCACCACCGCGCGGCCGCACATATATCAATCGACACCGCATTTGGCGGTGGCTATCGCTCGGACCCGCAGAACTGGACCTTCCCTGCAGCGTTTGCTGCTGGAAGCACCGATGAAATAGCGATGCAGGCAAGCGCAGGAGCAGTCTCACATTCCGTGCAGGCCGCCGCGACCAGTGAGTCCGCTGGCGTCTGGTACCATATGCAGCCGGGATCGGCTCCGGTTGCCGAACGTCCGGCTACCCTGCTTGCTTTTGGAAGATGGTTCTAGACTTGAGCCAGGTTCTCGGATGGCGCGGTCGTTTGCTGCCGCGGACCGTCGTTATATTCCGGAACAATGTGCCAAAGCAGCTCGAGGGCGCCCGTCGCGTCCTCGTGTTCGCTACAAACGCTGATCTCGGTCAGTGTCCGATCGAGCAACTCCCGATCAATGACGCGCGGCGAAGCGATGACGTAGCCTTCTTCCGTGCGCTCATCCGGAAGTTCGGAGGCATCGAATAGCTCTTCGTAGAGTTTTTCACCCGGGCGCAGTCCCGTGTAGACGATATCGATATCGACCCGCGGCCTGAAGCCTGCGAGGCGGATCATCCGTTCGGCGAGGTCGGCAATCCGGACTGGATTCCCCATGTCCAGAACCATGATCTTCCCGCGACCGTTACCCGTTACCATGGCGTGCGCCGACGCGTGGAGAACAAGGCGCACCGCCTCGGGGATCGTCATGAAGAACCTGACGATTTCAGGATGCGTCACCGTTACCGGGCCGCCCGCTGCAATCTGCTCGCGAAAACGCGGGACAACAGAACCGTTGGAGCCGAGCACATTGCCGAAACGCACGGTGCGAAAGCGGGTCGTGGTCGATTGAATATCCAGCGCCTGACAATAAGCCTCCGCCGCACGCTTGGTGGCACCCATGATGCTGGTCGGGTTCACGACCTTGTCAGTCGAGATCATCACGAATGTCTCGACGCCTTGTGCCAGCGCAGCATCTGCCACATTGCGGGTACCGAGCACATTTGTCTTGATGGCTTCGAGCGGGTTCTCCTCCATCATCGGCACATGCTTCAATGCCGCTGCGTGGAAGATCACATCGGGCTTGAGGTCCCGGATCAACTGGATAACGCGCGGCTGATCCCGGACGTCGAGAATTCGCGCAACGAGCTTTTCGCCCACGCATTTGTGCTTGAGTTCGGACTCAAGTGTATAGAGCATGAACTCTGAGCTGTCGGTCACCGCCAGCATGCTGGGTCCGATCGCAGCTATCTGCCGGCTAAGCTCAGATCCGATGGAACCGCCTGCTCCGGTCACCATGACCACACGGTCTCTGATGAGTTCAGCGACCTGCTCGAGATCCGCTTTGACTTCAGGCCGCTCCAGAAGATCCTCAATCTCGATCGGCTTGGGATCGAGGAGGAAGTTACTGGTAACCTCAGACACGGCCATCACGTCGGGCAGAAGCGAAACCTTCAGACCATTGTCGTTCGCGATCTCCAGGATTTGCGACAAACGCTGACGCGACGGATTTTCCTCCGTCACAACCAGTTCCCGGACCTCAACGCCGGGCCGATTGATCCGCGCGAGCACATCAGGAAGGTTGTCGAGCTTTCCCAAAACCGGAACGCCGCGCATCGTACGTCCGAAAGCGCGTTCGGTGTCGTCCAGGATACCGGGCACCGCGAAGTTTCCGCCCAGCTTGGCAGCTCTCAAGAAGTTCTCGGCCTTGTCCGTATAACCGCAGAGGATGACAATCCGCTGGCTTGCTGATCTCGGGGACAAGATGCCCGGAAGCTGAAACGACCCCTCAACCAGCAGGCGATAAATCAGCCGCGAACTGCAGAACAGTGCGACAATATAGATGAAGGTGAGAATCGGGACGGACCGTGGCAGGTGCTCGCCGCGTGTGAGGAGGAACGATCCGACTGTGAAGATCACGACCGCCAGCAGAGCAGCCTTGGCAATCGTGATCAGGTCCGGGATCGATACATAGCGCCATGAACCACGATAGGGCTTGAAGATCATGAAGGCCGCGAACGCCGCGATGGCGAAGCCTAGCATCTTCTCGGTCTGCGCCGGCACGTACAGGATGCGCGGATAGCCATAGGCCGTGAGGAACGCGGCGTAGATCGAGAACACCGCCACACCGAGATCGAACGCCAGACTGGCCACATCACGGAAGATGGGACGTGATCTAAATGCTCTTAAGAACGGCTTCACGGCCAGTTGTCTTCCTGTCCCTCAAGTGGATTCGATTTATCCGCCGTCAGATACCTGTCGACGATCAGGCCCCGATTGTACTGCGGCAGCAAATAAATTTCACAATTCATGCACCTAAGCAGCGGAGCGCGGTCTGCGCTCCCAAGATCGGGCCGCAAAGGCGCACGTTCAAGCCAACGAGCTTGGCAAAAACATGGCTTAGCCATGCCTTAGCCCGCTCGCTATGTAAACCAGAAACTGGGGTTCTTCACGCCCCCGGCGGCGGTGCCGGGGTCTCGTCCATCGGAAGAACCTTGGCAAATACCGGCTCCGGGAGACGCCGCCAAATCAGCCAACTGACCGCCGACACCAACCCCATGCCAGGCACGACCGTGGCAAGAGCCACTACCGGGTCACCGACCAGAACCGCCATGACCCCGCCCGCCAGACCGCCGCCGATCTGCAGGAAGCCAGCCAATGCGCTGGCTGCTCCCGCCATGTGAGGGAAACCTGCAAGTGACGCCGTCGACATTGCTGGCATAATGAATGCCGCGCCGAACACGTAAAACCCGACAGGTGCCATTACTGAAATGTAGGTTGGCTCCGCAAAAAGTAGCCCAACCGCAAGCATGATGCAGCCAATTGACACCGAGACGAGCCCCACAGGCACGAGCGAAGCGGCGCTGAACTTCTTCAGCGCGTAGCGCACAACGATCGTACCGGTGAAAAAACTCAGCGAATGCGCCAGCATGCCGATACCAAACTCGGTGGGCGAGAGGCCGACTCTATTCATCAGCACGAACGGCAAGATCGTCGTCATCGTAAAGAAGGCCCCCATGCTGCCTGCGAGCACCATGGACGATGACATGAAATACGCATGCCGCAGCAGGGAATTGTAGGAGCGGAACAACGATTTGGGACGGATGCGCGACAGATCCCGTGTCACGGTTTCTACCAGAAAAATCTTCACCGACACGGCGACGATAATTCCGAGGACCAGCATCACGAAAAACACCGCCTGCCAGCCGAACAACTCCAGGATGATGCCGCCAAAGGTCGGGGCCAGCGCCGGCGCAACACCCATGATCATGCCGATCGTGTTCATGATGCGCGCTGACGACTCGCCGGTGAACATGTCTCGAACGATCGCCCGCGATATCGCGATTCCGGCGGACGCGCCTATGCCCTGCAAGAACCTGGCTGCAATGAGCCATTCCATAGTCGGCGCGAACAAGGAGGCGCAGGAACCCAGTGCATAAATGATGACAAAGAACAGGATAACCGGCTTGCGCCCAAGCCCGTCCGAGACGGGACCACAGACAAGCTGCGTCATCGCAAAGCCGACAAAGTAGGAGATCAGCGTCATCTTGACGGCCGACTCCGACACCCCAAACACGGTTGCAAGTTCCGGCATCGCAGGGGTGAAAAGCACGAGGGATGAGGGCCCCAGCACGACGATCAACGCGCAAATGAGACTGACGCGCCGCTCGCTCATCAATGGTGCCGGCAGCTTGGGGGACTGGATATTCATGCGGAGTTCCCCTTCCGGCACTCCGGACGCATGTCCGTGAGGGTCCTCTGAAGGCGCTTCAAGCCCTGACGAAAGATCTGCAATTCTGGCGCCGGAAACTGCTCGGTAATGTCATTGCGCATTTCGCTTGTTATTCGCATGATCTCAGCCAGCACCGGTTCAGCATCTTCTGTCAGCTGCACGATCTTGGCGCGACGGTCATTCGGATCAGGTTCACGTCTGATCAGCGCACGTGCCTCGAGGCGATCAAGGTAAGATGAGAGCGTCATCGCTTCGACGCCCATCCGCTCGGCAATCAAGGACTGACGTGTTGCCCCCGCATGGGCTGCATGCAGCAGCGTACGCGCTTCGGCCGGCGTCAGGTCGATGCCGACAGCAACAATTCGGCGCTCAAGTTCAGCCCGCAGCAGGCGAGAAACGTCAGTTAAGAGGAACCCGAGCGCGTCGGGATCAGGCTTCGTCAACATCGTAAGCAGACCTTATTATATGGCTTACTTATGTCTGTGCCGCGCCAGCGTCAACTTCTGCGGTTAAGAAGCACTGAGACGACCAGCAATGCTGTCTCTTTCCCGGCTTCGCTTAAGCGTTTCGCGGAGATCGCGCCGAGCGAGTGCCGCTTCCCAGGAAAGGGCGTCCGCGACGATCTTGTCGAGATTGTCGTGTACCGGTTTCCAGCCGAGCTCCTCATGGGCTCGCGTCGGATCAGCAATCACAGACGGCATGTCACCCGACCGGGGCTCGCAAAGCTCGACCTTGAAGTCCATCCCCGAGATGCGCCGGACGGAGTCGATCAGCTCAAGGACAGAAAAGCCTCGGCCATATCCACAATTTACGGTCAGGCTAACCCCACCGCTCCGCAACCTCGCCAGAGCAAGGAGGTGAGCATCTACAAGGTCTGTAACATGCATGAAGTCGCGGATGCACGTGCCATCTCGGGTCGGATAGTCGGTACCGAAGACCGAGATGGAAGCCCGCTTTCCCAACGCAGCCTCGCACGCAACCTTTAGAAGATGCGTCGCGCCTTGCGTGGACTGACCGGTGCGGCCGAGCGGATCTGCTCCCGATACGTTGAAATATCTCAGGCAGGTGTAGGTAAAGCCATGAGCCGCCGCCGCGTCCCGCAGCATCATTTCGCTCATCAGTTTCGACATGCCGTAGGGGGTTTCAGGCCGCAACGGTGCGTCCTCACTGACAGGCTCACTGCCCGTCGCGCCGTAAACAGCAGCGGTAGAGGAAAAGATGAGATGCCGCACACCCTGGCGAACAGCCGCTTCGATCAGTGTCCGCGTGTTGGATGTGTTGTTGTGATAGTAGCCAAGGGGATCGCTGACGGATTCAGGCACGACGACTGAACCGGCGAAATGGAAAACGGCCTCGATCTCGTACTGCTCGATGACAGCTTCCACGAGATTTGGATCACCGACGTCGCCGACGATCAGCTTGGCCTGAGGAGCTACTGCCCACTCGAAACCCGTCGTTAGCCTATCAAGTACGACTACGCGCTCGCCAGCGTCGAGCAGCGCCCAGACCATGTGACTGCCGATATACCCCGCCCCGCCGGTAACGAGAACCGTCATTGTTGCCTGACCCTGGTCCGCCTCTTTTAATTGCCGACGACGCTACGGGCGAATGAGTTATCAAGCTCGAAAGCTGTGACGACTACCTTTGGAGACAGTAAACGGCTGGATTTTATCGCCATTAAAATGCGATCAATTCTGTTCAGGAAGAATGTCGCTGAGGAGCCTGCGAAATGACCACAAGCGCCCAGAGCGGCATCCATCATGTCACCCTGATCACCCGTAACGTTCAGGCAAATGTCGATTTTTACGCAGGGTTTCTCGGACTACGCCTTGTGAAGCAGACGGGCGGCTACGAAGACAGCCTTCAGTTGCATCTGTTTTATGGTGACAGGCTGGGATCGCCGGGCACGGTTGTCACCTTCTTCGTCTGGCAAGATGGAGCTCCCGGGCGTGTCGGGACCGGGCAGGTCTCAGAGATCGCTTTCGCTGTTCCGCAAGATTCAATCGGCGAGTGGATGACGCGGGCGCTGACTGCCGGCGTCCCTATGGAGCGCCCCTCCCGAGAATTTGGCGAGCCCGTTCTGCGCCTCAAGGACCCCGACGGATTTATCGTAAAACTCGTCGGCTCTGACCAGCCTGCGCCTGCACCTTGGGGAGACGAAACAACCGCGATCCGCAGGATCCGGGCGGTGACCCTCCTGACGGACAGCGGCGATGAAACGGCGGCCTTCATTTCGCGCTTCGGATATCGTCCGTTAGCAACCGATGGCTCCATCATGCGCCTCATGTCGGATACAGACGTCGTGGATGTGCGCGACGTGACTGGCTATGTGCCCGGCATTCCCGGAACCGGCACGGCTGATCACATCGCATTTCGCGCCGCCGACGAAGACGCCGTCCGGCAGGTTGAAGCATCGTTGGCCAGCCTCAATTCTTCACCAACGAACTTCCACGACCGCAAGTATTTTTCCTCACTTTATGTGCGGGAGCCAGGCGGGACGCTCATTGAACTCGCCACTGATGGTCCCGGATTCACCGTGGACGAAGACGCGGATCACCTCGGTGAAACCCTCCTCGTTCCCCCTTATGAAACCGGTAGAGCCGCCGACATAAAGGTCATGCTTCCTCAATTTGGCAGACCGGGCGAGCCCCGTCCGCCCCGGCGCGACCTGCCCTTCGTCCATCGTTTCTACACGCCCGATGAACCCAATGATGACACCATCATCGTCTTGCACGGATCTGGTGGCAATGAGGCGGATCTGATGCCCTTTGCGCATCGCGTGTCGCCGCACGCGTCGATCCTTGGTGTTCGTGGCCGCGCGACCGAAGAAGGTTCTGCCAGGTGGTTCAGGCGCTTTACGCTGAACAGCTTTGACCAGAACGACATCCATTCGGAGGCGGAGGCGTTCAACGCGTTCATCCAGGGCGCGGTTTCAGGCTACCGGCTCGACCCGGAGCGGATCACTTTTATAGGACTTTCGAACGGGGCAAATTTCGCCGCAGCGGTGATGGCGCTGTATCCAGACCTGATCCGTCGAGCCATCCTGCTTCGCGCAATCCCTGTTCTGGACAGCTTGCCAGATGTCGATCTTTCCGGCGCACAGGTCTTGCTGCTCGACGGGATCGATGACCCATTCGCCCGCAACGCGCCAGCCCTCGCCAACTGGCTGCGGGAACGTGGTGCCGCGCTCGAGCAGCATCAACTGGAGGGCGGCCACAGCCTCACGGAAGCTGATACCGCGGCGGCGAAAGCCTGGCACCAGCAGTACAGCCCCCCCTCCCCTTTTGCTGTTAGGTAGTCGTGGCACAATTTCAAGCTTGAAGTTGTGGATTATCCACTCGCCGTCATTTGGCCCGTTAGAGAACTGTTGTGTCCGTGCAATGGTATAGATCGGGCGATGCGCCTGAATGACACAAGGGTACAGCAAACCCGGGGGATACGGCATGCTGGAAAAGTTCTTTGACCTGAAGGCTCACGGCACGACCGTGCGCACCGAAATCGTCGCAGGTTTGACGACCTTCCTGACGATGGCCTACATCATCTTCGTTAACCCGCAGATCCTCGCGACCACGGGGATGGATCACGGTGCGGTTTTCGTCGCCACCTGCCTTGCCGCAGCGATTGGCAGCCTGATCATGGCGCTGATGGCCAACTGGCCGGTCGCGATGGCCCCCGGCATGGGCCTCAACGCCTTCTTCGCCTTCACTGTCGTCGGCGCTATGGGCTTTACCTGGCAGCAGGCACTCGGCGCCGTCTTCATCTCGGGCATCATCTTCCTGATCCTGACCGTCACCGGCGTCCGCCGCTGGCTGATCGAAGGCATCCCGACCTCGATGCGCAGCGCGATTGCTGCCGGTATCGGCCTTTTCCTCGGCATCATCGCGCTTCAGGGCTCGGGCATCGTCGTTGACAACCCGGCGACCCTCGTCGGCCTCGGCGATCTGACCCAGACACCGACCCTGCTTGCGATCCTCGGCTTCTTCATCATTGCCGGCCTTGATGCACTGAAGATTCGCGGCGCGATCCTGATCGGCATCCTGGCGATCACGGTCATCTCGATGATCCTCGGCGTCAACAGCTTTGGCGGCCTCGTGTCCGCACCGCCAAGCCTGATGCCGACCTTCATGCAGCTCGACATCATGGGCGCGATCGGCCTCGGCCTGCTGCAGGTCGTGCTGGTCTTCGTGCTCGTCGAAGTCTTCGACGCCACCGGAACGCTGATCGGCGTTGCCAAGCGCGCGGGTCTTCTGGCCGACGGACCGACCCACGAGAACAAGCGCCTCGGCAAGGCCCTGATGGCGGACAGCATCGCCATCACCGGCGGCTCAATGCTCGGAACCTCATCGACCACCGCCTATGTCGAGAGTGCATCGGGTGTTCAGGCAGGCGGCCGCACGGGCCTGACCGCGCTGGTCGTTGGCGCGCTCTTCCTCCTGGCGCTGTTCTTTGCGCCACTTGCCGGCTCGGTCCCTGCCTATGCAACCGCTCCTGCACTGCTCTACGTCGCGGTGCTGATGGCGCGCGAGCTGGTCGATATCGACTGGGCTGACGTCACCGAGACCGCCCCGGCGGTGCTGACGGCAATCATCATGCCGTTCACCTACTCCATCGCCAACGGCCTTGCGATCGGCTTCATCAGCTACGCGGTCCTCAAGACCGTCAGCGGCCGCGCCCGCGAAGTCCACGCGGCAACCTGGCTGGTAGCGGCCCTCTTCATCATCCGCTTCGCCTTCCTGAGCGAATAACAGCCAGACAGCCTCAACCTGAAAAAGCCCCCGACACCACGTGCCGGGGGCTTTTTGCTGCCCGGTACACGTCGCAACGAAGACCGCGCAGCGCCTCTTTTGCGCCTCCCCTGCGCACTCCGGCACGTCCGGACGCGAGGCGAAATCCGCCCTGCTTCGCCTCGAAAACCAATCCCGCCTCTATGTGCAGTTCTGGAATCGCCGACCGATCTGAGCGCCTCACGACTCTGTCGGACTGTAAAATTTGGTGATCGTTAACGCCTGAGCGCGAGCGCCGGGTCCAAAATTCCGGTCAAAAGCGGAAAATCCTGTACAGCATTCGCTGTAGTTTTACTTTCCTCCTTAAGCAAGCGCTCAAGTAGAGCCACCTGCTTTTCCAGGCTTCGCGTGAAGCGCAGCGACATTTTTTCCCTTCGCCGCCGACTACAGCATTTTCCATACATCTGAAATACCCGACACCATGGACTACCAAGCTTTTCTCAGCTTTTTTTTCCAAATTGCCTCCAGCAATTGCTGTAGTTCCAAATCACTATTTCCTAACGAAAAGTATAAATTTCGGCACTGGATGCGCTACAAAAAGAACTGTGTGTCGGGATTTTCTTTTCAGCCGATTGCCTCATGGTTACGAATTCTAGCGCACGCAACTACAACACTCATATATAGCCCGCCAATCTGGTAGTTTTCTTAGTGGACTCTAAGTAGATTCTGTGTTTCTTCTAACGCCGTCAGGTATAGGACGGGCTGGAGGAAGTAATGGCGAGGGGAAGGACAAGTGCCGATTTGCGCGACGTCGTCCGCACAGAAAATCGTGCCGAGGTGGGCCGCTGGCTTAGCCAACAGCGCGAAGCAGCTGGCCTCACTCAGCGGGAACTCGCAGAAAAGGTGGGCTCCCTCTACTTCACCTACATCTCCCAGATCGAGCATGGACAGGGCCGGATCATTCCGGAGCGATGGGAGCTCTGGGCGAATACTCTCAACATCCATCCGCGCGTCTTCGCGATGAAGATGCTCGAAGGATACTAGCCTGTCGCCTACAGGATGATCTTTGGCGATGACTGAACAAGCATCGCTTTACTGAAAACTTCCCAGCAACCTGCACTGAAATTGAGAAGTTTACATGGTTCGAAAGCAATTATGCAGATCGAACCCCGAAGAATTTCACTGACTTTGCATGCAGTTCAGTGAAACCGTGGTGGCCAGTGAATGGGTTTCACAACAGCCACTGCGCTTGACGTCAAGAGACCACGACTACGGAGAGAGACTTATGTCGATGCAATTTGATGCTGCTTACTACATGAACGCCCGCCCGGACGTTCTGACCGCATTTGTGAATTCGGGAGCTGAGGGCGGCACCGGCCTTACCTGGCCTGCCTATGCCGCACAGCACTGCGACAACCACGGCTGGAAAGAGGGCTACAACCCGAACGCCATCTTCAACACCAGCGAGTACCTTGCTGCCAATGAGGACGTCCTCAACGCTGGCGTGAACCCGTTCGTGCACTATCTCACCCACGGCGTTAACGAAGGCCGCGCTCCGAACGCTTCCTTCCCGAAGCTGGGTGACGGCTTCGACGCCGAGGCCTATCTCGCCGCCAACTCTGACCTTGGCGAAGCTGGTATCGAAACACCCGAAGCTGCCTATGCTCACTTCGTGATGCACGGCCAGTTCGAAAACCGTAAGGGTGCTCCTGTTGTCGACAACGGTGCAAACAAGGGTGAGACCTTCAATCTCACGACTGGCATCGACAATTGGACTGGTTCCGCACTCAATGATGTTGCCAACGCGATCCTTGAAAGCGGGAAATCAACGCTGAACTCGTTCGACGCAATTGACGGCGGCGGCGGCGAAAATACCCTCAACATCATCGCTAAGGAAAATGTGGAAGTTCCTCTCGGCGCGACCGTCAAGAACTTCCAGACGGTTAACGTTCTCAATGATTCCACTGCTAACACTGTCGACGTCAGCGGCTTCGAGGGTGCTAAGGCAATCTGGCAGTCCGGTAATGCTGGCAATATCAGCGGCCTTAAGAACGGTCAGACGGCTGGTTTCAAGGGTACATCCGGTGCGACTGTAGAAGCAGCAGCCGGCGCAACTGAAATCAACGTTGCACTGGATAAGGTTGTAGAAAGCTCACACTTCACGTTCACATCGGCCGGCACCAGCAAGGTTGCGACCGTGTCGGTTGAAGGCAGTGTTGCCAAGGGCACAGCAACAGGCACTGGCGCGCCAGCCGCTGGCTACAAGACCGGCCTGACGCTACACCTCGACGGCAGCGTAAAGACGCTCGACCTCGCACTTGAAGGCGAAAACGTTAACCTGTCGGTCTACGACACCAACAGCACCCCGGCAGGCGCGGGTGCGGTTCCCGACAAGCTCGTCACACTTAACGCGTCAGACTCGACTGCAGGCATCTGGCTGGATGCTTCCGGTACTGGCCCCGGCGACGCCAATGCACTTGCCGCATTGAAGACCGCATCGTTTGGCTCCGGCGCAGACTACATTCAGCTCAAGCAGACAAGCCTGAAAGAAAAGGCTGCTACGCTTGATCTGGGCGCCGGAAATGATACCGTAAAGCTTGGGCTGAACGTAGAAACTGCATTGGCTGATGCAACAACCGTTGCTATCACCGGTGGTGCAGGTGGCGACATCTTCGCGTTCACGGGCGGCAACGCGAGCATCGACGCGACTAGCGCAACCGATGCTGCAGCAGAGGCCCTCCTGCAAGCCAACCTTGTCTCCATCACCGACTTCGGTAATGGTGATGACGTTCTTAATCTGGCCGGCAGCATTGCTAAGGCATGGTTTACTCAGAACGCAGTCAACACCGTTGTTCAGAATTTTGTGAACAACAACGCAGACGCGACGCTGGTTCAGGTCTTGTCTGAGATTTCGAACCACGCTGACCTCGCAGGCGGCGACGCATTCAAGTTCGACTTCGGTGGTGATGCTTACGTGTTCATCGACACCGCCACCGTCGACACCGTTATCCAGTTGACCGGCATTAGCCAGACGGCTGTCACTGCCGACGCTGTCATCTTCGCCTAATCAATCCTCGGATTGTACATTTACGGGGGCCTTCGGGTCCCCCGTTTCTTTCTGATCGAACTTGCCTCTTGAGGCATCAACAACCGGGGTTTTCATGAGCGGCACATTCGAGCTGATCCACCACGACGCGCATGGCGAGAAGGCGTGGAAGCGCTTTACCGGTTACCAGTTCGCCCGGGGAATACCGGTCGCGCAGCTTGCTGCACCGGAAATTTCCAAAGCTGCTCTTTCGATGCCGTTGGCGTTCATGCAGGTGGGTGAGGCTGTATCCCTTGTCGCCGTGTGCGGCCTTCTCCCAGAGCAAAACCTCTTCATCGCCCCCGACGGGCGCTGGCTTGGTGCCTATGTACCAGCCGTGTTCCGTGGCTATCCGTTCAAGCTCGCCCGGTCAGGTGACAACAATTTCGCCCTCTGCATCGACACAACAAGCGGTCTTCTGGTGGAGCGCGACCAAGGCGAAGCTCTGTTCAACGACGACGCAACCCCCACCGAAACCGTCCAGCAGGTGATGCAGCTCCTCGTCCAGACGACCAAGGGCCAGGAAGCGCTCTCCCAAGCTGCAACAGCGCTATCTCAAGCCGGTGTTCTCGAGCCTTGGCCGATCAAGATCAAGGATGGCGATAAGGAACGGGATGTGACCGGCTTGCTGCGGGTTAACGAGCAGTCATTGAACGGCTTGGACGATCAAGCGTTCTTGGCCTTGCGCAAGGTTGGTGGTCTCCAGGTAGCGTATGCCCAGCTTCTCTCCTCCGCCAATATCGGCGTTCTGGCCCAGCTGGAGCAGGTCCATGGAGAGATCCAGAAACGGCAGGATGCCGCCAATGCGGAACACCAGCGCCTGTTCCAGCCCAATGGCGGCGATAACGGAACCATCGACTGGAGCCGCATTTTCAACAACTGAGGCATCGCTCCCTGATTGTCATATCTGCGGCCGTCCGCTTCATAAAAAGCGTCATTTCCAGAACGCGAACCACAAGCGCGCCACAGCTGCGCGATTCCACAGCTACCAGTGCTGCGCCCTATCTGCGCCCCAAGCCGTGCGCCCGATCCTTCACAAACACCGCCAACGACACTCGCCTTCGAGCAAGTCGTTGATTTTTATACTGTTTTTTGCTGGAAATTTGAAGCGGGTAGCGGGAATCGAACCCGCGTATTCAGCTTGGAAGGCAGCTAGAAGCCGAATGATTTCAAACAGGCGTGTCACTCACGCAACTGAAACGGGCGCTGGCAGCGCCCGTTTTGTTCCTGCAGTTTCATGTCCCCCCGGCGGGGATCTAACCACTCACCAGCCCCCCCCCAACGCAGCGACACAATAGAATTGATGGGCCCGGAGGGAGCGCCTGAAACATTGTTTTTATTGCCTTTTTCGGGAGGTTACCCAACGTCGATTCCCAATTTGTTCCATAGAGGTTGGGCACCCCATGCTGAGGCATCCCTGCTGCGCGTGACCGATACCGGACGAAGTCGTGGGTCGAAGGTGCGAACTGACCCTCCAGACGGCACCGATCAAGCAGATACCTCCCGCACCCGTAGGCTAGGTCTTCGGCTCCTGGAGCCTCCCCTCTCCCAGTCATCGTATCGACGCTCAACCCCACCCGGGACGCGTTTAGCGCAGTCGGAAGAATAGCGCCCTGCTCGTCATCAACAATCTCGACGCCTGCTAATCCGAAGACGAAAAACGCTGCGCCCTGATAAGAGCAAAAAGTATTACAACGCGACACACAGACACCGTTGCAGAATGAACTTATATTTTTTACTGTAAGCTTCTTGGAGAGAATCTTAAGTTGCCGAAGGGATAAATAATGGGCTCAGAGAAAGATAGAGAAGAAGAGAGCCTGTCGATGATACTGACGGCAGAAATTGTCTCCGCTTATGTATCGGCCAACACAATACCGCATGATTCTATCGGAAAATTTATTCTGAATGTCCGTTCGGCGCTGACTCAAAGCAATAACAGCGTGCAGGAAATTGATTGTGCACTGCAGGAGCCAGCGGTCAGCCCGAAGAAGTCCGTACATCAAGACTTTCTGATCTGCCTTGAAGATGGCAAGAAATTCAAATCCTTGAAGCGTCACCTCATGACACATCACGGGATGACGCCCGAAGAGTACCGCACAAAGTGGAATTTGCCGATCGATTACCCGATGGTTGCGCCGACCTATTCAGAAAGGCGCACACAATTGGCGCTTGAACATGGTCTTGGCCATACGCCAAAATCCAGATCGAAAGACTCTCCCAAAAAACGTAAAGCCTGAAGAAGCACAGTCCCGAGTTAGTTGGTGGCCGTTGAGGACTTGGTAACGCCAAAAGTTACCTCGTCCGACCGTCGATTGACGACTTCGATTCAGTCCCTCATGATCTTCCTGGTCACGGCGAGGCCGATGAAATGATCGTCACGGAACTGGATACAGCGCAGGTCCAAGCGCTTCTTGCGAACAACAGGCTGGGGCGCCTGGCTTGCACCCAGGATGACCAGCCCTACGTCGTGCCAATCACCTTCTCCTACTCTGGCGTCTATTTATACAGCCTCTCGATGCTGGGCCAGAAGATCGACTGGATGCGCTCCAACCCCAAGGTCTGCGTTCAGGTTGACGAATTCACCCATGGACGGGAGTGGAAGAGCGTGGTGGTCTATGGGACCTATGAGGAGCTGCCTGAAAAGATTGGCTTCAAACACGAGCGGGAGCGGGCCTGGTCGCTTCTCAGTCAACACCCGAACTGGTGGGAGCCTGGCAGTCTCAAGCCGATCGTGCCGCCGCCTGCCGAGATTTCCTCGCACCTATTCTACCGCATCATCATCAAGACCATGACCGGCCGACAGGCGATCGACGTATAAGTAGCAGCTCTGGAGCCAGATCCTGAGGTGCCCGCAAGGCGGCTGGCCCAATCTCTTACCAGCCCATTTAAGCATGTACAGCACCAGAAATGGAGCAAGCACATGGGAAACGAGCGACGACCAATTGTAGAAATCGGCCTGCACGGATGGGACATCCTTGTCATTGACGGACGCTTCGGCCTTTTCCACGGGGATAAACTGAAGCACGGCCCGTTCCGCACCCTGGAAGAAGCTCGAAATGCAGCAGCCGCGAATACGCGGTGTATGGATCGGTGAAACTCACATTGTGTTAATCGAGCACAGCGGGAATGGAACGCTCCCTTCACGGCGGTTCGTGATCGGCAGCTAATCGGCAGAGGGGTGACCTCCACGAAGGTATCCGCCCTGGTTGTGAGGGAGCCATAGACAACAATATCGAACACCAAGCAGCGAGCCTTAGGTCAGACCGTACGCCCTTGAAAAACTATTTAACAATATGTTATCAACAACCGTTCATTCAATTAACCTCTCCAGGGCCTGAGTGAACCGAAGGGTCCGAAGCCGAGGGGGGCATCGGGCCCTTCCTTCTATCAACGGCTGCTTTTGCAGGACTTCGGCAAGACGCGGCATCCCTTCAATATTCCGTACCCCCGCGAAGCCGCATCGTCCAAAGAGCTCTTGGCCACCTCATCCGTCTGAAGCTGGACGCACGAGATTTGTTGAGCCATGGCGGCTTGTGCAACTGATAGGACATCCGTATCGTTGGGACTTCCGGCTGAAGGAGAGAGCCATGACACGCAGAGTCATGTCACCTGCCTTGCGGGCGGCCATCCACGATGCGCTCAAGCGCAACCACGCCGCCGCGATACCGGTCTCAGTGATTGTTGACAAAGTGAGGAAAAGCCACCCCTCACCTGAGACCTCAGATCGACATCTGGTTGAAGCAATCGTTGCCGGCGCTACGCGCATGGGATTGGCGGTCGAATTTGACAAGAATGCTGACGATCTCTGAGCGGTAAATTCCGCTCTCGCATCACAGGGCGCTTCAACGCCCCCCACAATATGACGATTTGGTTCTTCAGCGGGTTGGTTGCGACAATTATAGATCGTGGAAGGTGGAACAATTCTTGGGGTCGGCGCTTAGGTTGATGACGCACCGGCGTCCATCCAGTCCACCCGGGCGTCTCTTTTCAACGGCAGCCTGAAAGCCCCGTCGCCTCCCCAAGCTCGGCGGGGCTTTCTGCCCTCTCCACGCGCCAGCGGAACCTTTTCCTTCGCCCCTGCAGGAGGCAGCTGGTTTGGTCCTTTGATCCGGACGCGATTTACTCAAACAATTGGTCGCAACGCACGAAAAAAGGCCGGGAGGACCCCGACCTTCTTTTACACGCTTGATAGCAGCTCAGCACGCCCAGATTTAGGATCGCAGCGTTGTATTACCGGACCACATAAACGATCCTACGCGATGCAGAATCGACCAGGACTGGCTGACCGTTCACATAAACATACCGGTACTCATAATCCGGGATTTCCTGCAACGTCACCGTCTCAGGAAGACCAGCACCTACAACCACCTCACCTTCGAGATACACGGGATCAATTTGGTTGCTGGTCACATACTCGCGAACACGCTCGGGCGGGTCTACCAGATTCCCGGTCGTTCCCCCTGCCACCGCGCCGGTGGCACCGCCAATTGCAGCTCCTACGGGACCGCCAATCAGTGCGCCTGTTACTGCACCGGCCACTCCACCAACCACGGCACCGGTTTCGCCACCGCTGGGCGCCTCTGGAGCAGGAACGACAGCAATCTGAGCTTCGGCAGGCCGTTCGCTAAGGATCACTACGTCGCCGCCGAAATCGCCCGACAAATATTCAGAATAGGCCCAACCGTCGCCTGCTTGAGTGGCAACCGAGCACCATTTGCTTCCTTCAATACAGCCGTGGAGCTGCGCAGATTCCCCCGACGGGATGACCCCCGTTACTGGATATTGGGGACCTGGGCCGGTTCGAACGTTCAAGTCCGTTGTAGCGGTGACCGTGGTTTGCGCAAAGGCGGGCATGGTGAGGCCAAGCACAAATACAGTGACTGAGATAATCTTCTTCATGATCAAGGTCTCCGTTGCAGTTGCGGAACCTCAATCCAATGAGATTGTTCCCGACTCACGCTGAGATGGGGCAGCCTATATCTGTGCCGAAGAACGTGGGCGAGATCGAGCTCCTTATAGTGCGGCAGGAATTGCAGCATGCGGTGACGCCGTGCCGCAGATCGATAGTGCCCCGAATGGCTCCGGAACATGCGGTCCATGCCGCGCCGACCGGGCGCTCCTGCAGAGAGTGCTAGACATGCCGAAATCTTCTCGGCAGAAGATGAATGGCTGTATCCGTCATATTCCTCCTCCGCGATACGATTATCTAAGATTCGAAAGCAACAACTCTGCTTGCCTTCCCGAAATAGTCGAAGCAAGCTGTACAGATCAGCACAGGGAGGAGACGGGGTTGACGGTATCTGCGACAAGCGTGGGTTTTCGGCAGGCATTTTTTGCTTACCCAGCCTCGCATCGGGAGCTTCTTAACTCGATCGACGCTGCCTGCGCACAAGCAAACGCTACAGGCCGTGCATTGAGGGTCAAACCTTGGCCCCAGATGGATATCTTAGGACAAAATATCGCGGACGAAGTACGGCAGAACATCGATCCGGTCGACGTTCTAGTATGTGATGTAACTAAACCTAACCAAAACGTTTATTACGAGATCGGCTACGCAATTGGGCGGGGCAAATCCATTGCACCCGTAGTGAACGTTTCATTTGTCGATGCTGAGCGGATTCTTCGTGAAGATGGTCTATTCGATATCATCGGGTATGGTAGGTACGAGAACGCCGAGCAGCTTGCTGATATTCTTGGAAATCTTCCCAACTCCGCTTTGTCGCAGCTTTATGCGAAACCGTTGAATACCACCCAGCCCGTCTTCATACTCGATACGTACAGGAAGACTGACTTCAGGAACGCAATTGTCTCTGCTGTAAAAGAAGGGAAAGCGCACTACCGAAGCTTCGATCCTGTCGAATCTCCGCGGTTCAGCATGGTGCAGATCATTTCAGAAGTCACTGCATCGTCTGGAACTGTGATCCCGATCTTGGCTGAGCATATAGATGGTGCGCGCCTTCACAACCTGCGCGCTTCCTTCCTAGCGGGCTTGAGCCACGGCCTGTCGCGGCAAACCCTCCTGATTAGACAAGGGCCAGCTGCCGACCCCTTAGACTATCGAGATCTCGTCGTCACGGCGTCAAGCGAGATGGAAATATCCGAAAAGGTAAAGCAGTTTGCCCACGAGGCGCTGATTGCAATTCAAGGCACGCGGCCCGCACGCAAGCGAAGCGCCACTCGGCTACAACAGCTCACCTTAGGAGCTTCCGCGGCCGAAAATGAGTTCCGCACACTGGATGACTACTTCGTCGAAACTTCCGAATACGTTCGTACGTTACGAGGCGAAGTAGGAGTGGTCGCGGGTCGGAAGGGCTCGGGCAAGACTGCTATCTTTTTCATGGTTCGTAACAACACGCGGGTGAAGAAGAACACCTACGTCACAGACCTGAAACCTGAGTCGCATCAGCTCAGCCTCTTCAGACAAGAGCTACTAAAGCTGGTAGATCTCGGAGTTTTCGACCATACGCTGGCGGCATTCTGGTACTTCCTCATTTTATCGGAGTCATTGAATACCGTACGCCGCGAATATGCGTATCTCGCTAAACGAGATCAGCGTGCCCTAGAAGCGTTAAATGAAATCGAAAAGGTGTTGTCGGAATTTGAGGTTTTGGAGAGCGGCGACTTTACCTCCCGCATTAACCGCCTGAGTCGCTCGGTGATCGATGAGATGCAAAGCGAGCGACGTAAGGGCCGCGCTCTATCACCCGAGCGCATAACCAACATCGTATTTAGGGGTGGGATCATGAAGCTCAAAGAGCTTCTGATCAAACACTCCGACCCGAAAACTGAACACGTGATCTTGTTTGACAATCTGGACAAAGGCTGGCCAACGAATGGCGTTGAGCAGTTCGATGTTCGCCTAGTCCGTTTGCTTATTGAAGCTTTAGATAAAATACGACGTGATTTCGACGCTGCTGACCGAAAGTTCTCGAGCGTCGTGTTCCTCCGAAATGATATTTACGAACGGCTTGTGGATGACACTCCGGATCGGGGCAAAGCGGGACAGATACGGATTGATTGGAACGATCGAGCGAAACTGCGTCAAGTGATCTACAGGAGGCTACAATCTTCGTTGAACCGTCGCGACGCATCATTCGAAGCGATATGGACTGACATATTCACGAGCCATGTTGGAGGAAGACCGTCCTTCGAATATTGCATCGACCATTGCCTCATGAGGCCCCGCTTTCTACTGACGATTATTGAGAATTCAATCGCTAACGCGATCAACCGAGGCCATGAAACCGTCCGTGAAGAAGATTTAGTCGACGCAGTCACGCAACATTCCAATTACTTGGTCAGCGACTTCGGCTACGAAATTCGAGATACCTCAGGACATTCAGCGGATCTTCTGTTTGCATTTATAGGATTGGAGCAGCAGGTCCTGGCCCCGGACGTGCTCGATCGCTTAGAAAAGTTTGGTCTGCTAAGCCCCCAAGCAGAAGAGGCCTTCGAACTGCTACTATGGTACGGATTGATCGGGATTCTGAATGCCAAAGGCGAACCGAAGTACATTTACGATTACGACTACATGTTCAAACGGCTGCAAGCGGAAATGCGTCTACTTGGGGATGAAGCCATTTACGTCATAAACCCGGCACTGCATGTGGCGCTGCATCAATGAAAAAGGCCCCAACGGGCCTTTTGGTACCGAGCTTACATGATAGCCTCCTGGGCAGCGACCAGTTTACTTCACTGAGCGTAGCCAAACTTACCATCGATCGGGTTCGATGAAAAGCCCAGCTTCGGCATAAAACTACGTCGTGCTAATTGGTCGATGATTGGCGGATGTATGGCGTTCTTTCTCTTGCCGAATTGCAGCGCCTCTTTCACCCAACTTTAGCTATCAGCAAGAGCAACGCGATCGCGCCCAGCGTTTTTGGCATTATAAAGAGCCAGATCCGCTCGCTCTGCCAAGGGGCCCAACCTCTCGGTCGGCTGCAATACGGCAACTCCGATGCTTACGGTTATGCGCGCACCCGAAAGCCGCCCAGGAAGAGGCATTTCATCCAGCGCCTCTCGTAGCCTGTCGGCCATGAGTTTTGCAGCTCGCACATCTGCGTCGCGCATGAGAACCGCGAACTCTTCACCTCCAATCCTGCCAACAAGATCCCCTTCCCTTGAGTTCTTGCTTAAGAGCGCACCAAAACTTCGAAGCACCTGATCCCCGGCGCTGTGGCCATATGTGTCGTTGATCTTCTTGAAATGATCGAGGTCGCACAGGAGTAACGCCACGCGGTAGTGCTGGCTGAGAATACGTTCAGCGCGCTCTTCAAACCCACGCCGGTTGAACACTCCGGTCAGTTGATCAATGTCTCTCTCATAACGCAGATCATCCATCACATCAGTCACGGCCGCAGCAAGGATCGTGATTGCGAGCCCCGCACCAAGCACAGCAATCGAAAGATGAAGCGCCTGCCAGAAGAAAGTCTCCCCAAAAGGAGCTTCCCCAGCCGGCGCAGCTAGCCCGAATGTCAGTATCGTGCGGGGAAAGAACTGAACGCTGAAAATGAGCAACACCCAGAACAGCACTCGATCCACAACTCGTCCGCTCGCAAGCTTTGTCAGTCGAAGTGTTGTGACAAGCAAGATCGCGCCGAAGCCGAAATTTTGAATGTACACTCTGGCGACCAGATTGCGGTCAACATAGAAAAAGTACCAGATCAGGCAGCTGAAGCTGATGATAAGGACGAGATCAATCGTCAATCCGAAGCGTTTGCCGGAGCGGTGCAGAAGACCCTCCGCGACCATCAGAACCGCGGACGTGTAGAGCAAGTTGGATGAAATAGCGTTGAGCCCAAGGTCGGGCGGCATGTAGAACAACTGGCTTAACGCACCGGCGCAAAAAAGCAGGCACGCTCCACTCAACATCAGCAGATAATGGCGTTTCCTTTCGATCACCCATGCCCAGAGGAAGGCACCTGCAAAAACAGCTATTGTGCCTGGAGCAATGAGCAACAGAGAAACGCGACCCAGGTCCTGCATTTGAACTCGTTTCTCCCGAACCGTTGGGTTGAGCACTCAGGTTTCAGGGGTGCTTCTCAAGATTGACTTGCCATGACGTTAAGGCGCCAGATTTTGAATGGATTCCGCCACTTCTGTTATGGTGGCGCGGATGCTTTGGGCTCCGCGCGTCTGGAAGGTCGCAAGTTCATCGCAATTTCCGTTGCCAGATGAACACCTGGTACTTCTGCGAGTCGAGCTAGAGACGAGCCTGTTACTTTGAGGTTAAACTCTACGGCTGCTCGCCCTCCGAGGATTGCTGTATCGGCGCTACCTGACGGTTACGCCGCATCCGGACGGGTATTGAGGGCCCCTTCAAGGTTCATCCGAAATGATAAGGCGCTCATTCTTGACGGAAGGACCACCTGCAGTCAGACTTCTCATGTGGTGCAATATGCCCCCGCACCACGGGGAAGACCAGCCCCGCTCTGCTCAGATCCGCAGGGCGGGGTTTTAGCAAACGCTGCGACATCTCGATTTGCTTTGTCACGCTCTGTCACGAGCAGGAGATTGATCACGATGCACACAAACTGGCTGCAGCGGATCCGCCAAAATGAGGCGATGGCGAAACGTTTGGAGCGAGAAATCCCCACTGTTCTTGGGGATCCGGCGATCACGTTCGATCATGCGAAGCGTATGATTGAAGCCATCGATCAGCATTCGGCAGAGGTGGAGCGCTTGATGGACGCGCTGGAAACCGCGGGTGTTACCGATGACGTGATCGACGCTGCGGAGCGAATGGAGGAAAGATGGAATGCACTGAGAGGCTCCATCCAGGAACGTCTCATTGACATTCAAAGGCGTCGCGACGCTCACGACGACAAGATCCACTAGAGCCCGTTCGCATCAGTAAGAACCCACTGCTTCTGCACGAGCCAGAGCTGACCTGGCTGCTTTAACGATTTAGCAACCACGCAAGAGCACGATCAGCATGTGCGTCACCTCAGCGCGTTGTAGAAGCCCCGCCACCCTCCGCAAAGGCGCGGGGTTTCTTTTGTGGACGTGGCTTGCCGAGGGGGTAGATAAGTCGCAATGATTGCTGGCTGAAAATCTAGCTGGGGGCCAGCTATGACACCAGAGCGCTTATTGAAGTGCATGAAGGCCTTGCGTTGGTCCAATGGCCAACTGGCAGAGGCCTTTGAATGCGATGAAAGCTTGATCGAGGCATGGGCGCTTGGTCTTGATGAGATACCACCTGACGCAGCCGCCTGGATCCATGCCCTGGCCACCGTTCATATAGCGTTAGAGGCAGACAAGCCAACATCATTGCGGGGTAGACGAGCATCGAGGCTCACGCTCAACTAGGGAGGTGAGGCGTGAGTGCCCACGTGGAATGGGGTTGGAATGGAATATCCGACGAAGATCATCGTTGCAGCTATGTTGGTCATGGTCGTCGTTGCTGTCCTGATCCGGATCATGGCCGGATAGGCGATGGAGACCACCATCAGTCCTAACAGCTGACGAGCGAGACGTAATGCCCCCGGCACTTTGGTGGGTTTTCTTTTGCCAGCCTCACTCAAGCTTGATTATCCATACTGGGAACTGGCGCACCTAAGTCCCAAACCCCTGCGGTCAGAGGGCCTCACGTCTGTCTGCCCACGGACGTGGGGCTTTTTCGCCTAGTGTCCCCGCGGAACTTCAGACTGCCCCTCCTGTTCGGGGCGCATGGCACGACACCACGATAACGATAACGAATTGATCTCGGCTTATCTGCTGGTATTGGCAAGGCTTGCCGATGCGATGCTGGCCCTGCGTGATGTCGAAGAAGTGACTGACTTCAAGGCCCAGGGGGCCCGTTTTTCTAAATGAGCCTCAAGAAATATGATTTTCTTGGTTGATTGCTCACGGCGGCGGCCTTCCCGTCAGCCACGTGTAGCCTCCCACGATCCAGCCCGCCAACGTCACAACCCCGATCCCAAACCGGATCAGCCACCGTCCGACTGTCCCCGCCCCTTCTGCCTTGGTGCGCAGCGTCTTGATCTCGACGGTCACCTGCTCATGCGCATCGACCTTGTGCTTCAGCGAGGAGAGATCCGCCTCGAGGTGCGTCTGCCGCAGGACGATGTTGGCCAGTTCCTCGCGCACACCTTGTCGATGATTGGCAGACGTCTGCCGGTCTTCCTGAACGTCACGGCGAAGCCCGCGCACTTCTGCCGTCAGTTCACCGATCGCCCGGTTGAGTTCGTTCATTGGCGCCAATGCCCCAGCCCCTGTTAAACGCTACCAGCAACCGCGCTGGGTGCCGAACCCGTTGTGAGACGCGACCTCTTCCGCGAAGGGCCGGTCACGCTCGATGATGAACGCCCTCGTCTCGGAAGATGGGCTCAGCTTGCGCCAGCCATCACAGACCGAGGCTGGCGCATTCGTCTGGCATCCCGCCAAGAGCGCGGCACAGGGCAACACCATCCATCTTGCGAACCTGGTCATCGGTCGCATTCCTTTCACGAAGAGCTTCAACGGAGCGAGAGAGCGAGGCGGCGCGTTCGATCTGCCGCCCTTCTGCCTTGCCGTAGAGATAGACGGGAGCCGAAATCACCGCGGCACCCAGCACAGCGCCCAAGGCGAGCTTGAGCCAGTCGAGAAGGCCGCCCATCACGCCAGCCCCTCGCGGATCTCCTTGACCCCGGCGATGATCTGCCGGCGCATCAGGAAGATGACGACAAGGAAGACGAGGACCACGCCGCCGATCGCAACAATCGCCTGCCAGTCCATGCCAGCGAGCCAGCCAAGGCCGAGCGCGCCGGACGAGAAGAGACCAGTGATCCACGACCACAGCCCGGTCTTCTGCTTGACCTCGTTCTCAACCGCGACGGGAACCGTGGGCTTGTCGACCGAAACAGGGACCTCCCGCACCACCTCTTTGATGTCCGCTGGATGGCCCACCATCAGCTGAGCGGTCTTGCGCACATCTTCGACCCGGCGCGACCAGCCCTTGCCAAACGTGTCCCACATCAGCTTGCCCTTGTTCTTGATGCGCTTGAGGAAGGCGAGCCGGTTGTCACAAAGCGCATCGATCACATCACGCGCATTCGCCTTCTCGGCCGCAGCAATTGTTTGTGGCCCGACCCGCCCGTCCTGCGCCACACCGAGAGCCGCCTGCAGATACTTGGCAGCTCTTGCCGGTCCACTGTTCACCGCAAAGTCAAAGACGGCGTAGTCGATCCCGGAAGGAAGCGCCTGCGCATTCACCGCTGACCAATAGTGCCGGTAATAGACGGTCGCGACCTGCGCATCGGTGATGGCCTTGAGATCATCAACCGTTCCGTTCGGCTTCACATAAGCGCGGAACGACGCCAGCGTCACCCCCTTGTTGGTCGCGCCACCCGGATCGGCGACGAGGTTCACGAAGCCGCCTTCATGTTTGAGGACGTGCGGAAGCGCCCGCTGAAAATTGCGGTCCATAAATTATTCCTTTCTATGAGGGAACAAGTGGGGAGCTCTGTGATTAGAGCTTGTGTTCAACGCGTTTCCACGCGAGCATGCCTAGCAGCAAATTCAGCCGGCTCCCGCCGGCATTTTTTTTCGGCTAGCATCCAGCCCCGCCGGAGCACAAAGCCCGCCACCAGTGTGATCGACGCTGTAAGAGAGTCAGCGAAGACCGGCTGACCGTGCCAGGTCCGCACGAAGCTCGAGCCAACAATTTCTGGATTAAGAATGACTATGCGCGCCTCGGCCGCCAGTGGAGACGGCCGGTGAAACTCTTCGGCCAGAGACTGTCCGACGGCGGCGCTCAAGGGATCTGGCCCGATGAACTGCAAAAAGGCCGCTCGGCGCGGCCTTTTCAATTTCGGGTAGCTAACCCTTCTACCGGCAGCTATTCTTACGGCAGGTTCAGGCGGCGACCCTTAGACGACATCTGCCGACGGCACATTGAAGACCACCTCAGAGGCGCCGACAACGTTGACCGTGCCTTTCTCGAGCACTTCAAGTCGGACGGTGTAGGCTCCTCCCTGGACGGCTTCGCCGTGGAAGAGTTCACCATCTTGCGGCTGATACCAGGAAAGACGCTGAATATTCTGGGAAACGAAATCCGTCCCCTGATCATCAGACAGCTCATGGTCTCCCGTGTAGAGACTGGAGGGAAGGAAGCCCCAGTCGAGCGCACCAGATGACCCGTCTGAATCCGCCTCCGCTTTCAGGGTGATGAAACTGGTCTCTTCACTTCCCAACGTATCGACCTGAAGCCTGATGTCATACGTTGCCAGCAGCGCCCCCAAATCTACATCCTCATTGAGGCTTGCCACGGAGAACTTGAACACGGGGTCATTTCCCGCGGGAACGTTTATGGTTCCGTCGACCTCAGGAACGTAGATCTCTGGACCGAACCGCCCTTGGCCACCCAATGCAATTTCCAGATCATGCTCGCCGTCCTGATCGTGATCGATGCGCGTAACCTGAAAATTACTCCCGGGGTTGCTCGATCCAACCCACATCGTTCCCCCCGGCTGCAGCGCCACGTCATCAAGCGGGACATTGTGCAGATTTACAACATCATAGACGGGATCAGGCTCTGGTTCGGGCTCCGGGTCTGGATCCGGCTGATCTTCGAAATAAGGCGGCAGCTCATCGGGCGCCTCAATTCCCGGCGGGATCACGAGCTTTTCATCCCCTACGGGAACAAAGTCAGTTGGGATCGGCGTATCAGCCGGTATTTCGTAGCCTTCCGGCGGTGTAAAGGTGGGAAGGAATGGCGCAATCTCGGCAACGCGCCCCATCAGGGCGGTAACGTCTCCTGCTTCTATCGCCTCAAGTGCCTGCGGATCATTGGCAAATCGCGCGAGTGAAACGCCGTTGCCCAGGTCCCTGCCCTCTTCAAAACCATGATTTATGAAATGGTCAAAGGCGGTCGTCGACCCAGCCCGAACAGCGTCGGCCACGTCAGGGTTCGCATCGAGGTAACCGGCCAAGTCAAAGAACGGCGAGATATTCCGTGCTTCGTTCTGGCCGTGTAGCAGGAAGTGCTCGAAAGGCGACGAGAACAGGCCGGCCTCAACCGCCGCTGCGACATCGGGGCTTGATGCGAGATAAACCGCCTCATTGAAAAACAGAGATGGGCTGCGCCCCTCATTCTGGCCGTAGGTCATGAAGTGATCAAACGGGTTGATCAGACCGCTCTGGGCCGCCGCGGCGACATCAGGATTCGCCTGAAGGTACATCACTGGATCGAAAAACGGTGACGGAGATCTGTTCTCGAATTTTCCGTACAACTCGAAGTGCTGCTGAGCGGTGAAGCGGCCTTGCTCAACTGCCACAGCCACATCGGGGTTCATCCGCAAATAGTAGGTCTCGTTAAACACTGCTTCCTCCTTCTTTGGGGGACCTCCCAACGAAGGAGGGGCTGGTTTGTTCGTTTAACGAATGGGAGAAGCCGGAAAGCCGAGATAAAATCGCTTCCAGCATACTTATGTGGAAGCACTCCGTGCCCACCGTGAAAATTGTCGATCAGGAACTAATTCTTTTCCTGAACTCATGATCCGCAGGTTGCTTTCGGCCGTAGATCTTGCCGGTCTCTCTACGCATAGGACCGCCGGAAAACCGACGGATTGACTGAACTTCCTCATTGCCGCGTGGACGATATGGCGGCTCTTCAATGTTCCCCGCGAGCAAGCGTCGACATAGCTGTGCAGCGCAATTGTTTAAGCCGTTGATGATCCACCCATCTGGAGCGCAGTGGCAGCAGCACCTTACGCGCCTGCAGCGCTGCCCTTTCGCCTTGGAGCCAGGAGCCCACGGAGGACGACACCGGATCCCTGAATTCTCCATCGCCACCCACGGTACGAAATCACTCCGGCCCACCCTGCCCGTAAGACGAAACAAGGGCTTTGATTCCGGACGCGGCCCTCCATTTCGAGCCTTCAGTTCAGCAAGAATCGACCGCCTTGTCGCTGTGCAACGCTGCTCGCGGCCTTCGTGGCTCACCCAGCGGAAATTTTCTCTCCAGTGTTTACTGGTTTTTCAGCGGTCGATTGACCTCGGCGCGAGGCTGCCTCGGCACCCCGCCGACAAGCAAATCCGCGACATGCGCTTTCACATCAGGGCACATCTCAACCAACCCACGCCTGCAAAGCTGATCACGCATTTTTATCGTTTATTTCTAATCGTTAAGCTGACGCTTATTAGGCTTGCCTAATGTAGCATTCCTCAAAGTATATTAGAAAATGACGCACCAATTTCACGATTTCAGGTCGTCTTTTGTGACAGTATGCAGTCCTTTCGACATATATTACCTGCAAACGACTCAGCCAACCTAGCACACCAAATAACCACCCGAATTCCAGTGATCGTATATAGTCATTTTTTTCAGTAAGAATCTCAGTAGACAAGTAAAAACATCTATGCTTTTCCTATGGCCATTGGGTTTACAGGACGGGTTGGAGCTTTGCATGGCCAGAGGAAGGACGAGTCCGGATTTGCACGGTGTTGACAGATCCGACAACCGCGCCGAAGTCGGGCGCTGGCTGAGGCAGCAACGGGAAGCAGCTGGACTGACACAGCGAGAACTCGCTGAGAAAGTTGGCTCGCTTTATTACACCTACATTTCCCAGATTGAGCTTGGCCAGGGTAAGATTATACCGGAGCGCTGGGAAATTTGGGCCGAAACGCTCAACGTCCATCCTCGTATCTTCGCGATGAAGATGCTTGAAGGATATGATCCCGTAGCCTTCAAAATGATCTTTGGGGAAGATTAACCTTTTTTTACCCCACCAGAATTTTTACCGAACAATCTGCAGAGACGACTTAAATCTATACCTCGCGAAAAATCGAGGGATTGATCGGTCACCTTGCAGATCCACCATTCCACTGGAATTGCATGCTCCTCCAGTGGAACATAGCGGCTAAACGGGGGTCCCTTTCGGCCGCTATGCTTGACGTCAAGAAGCCACGACTACGGAGATGGATCTTATGGCTCTAACATTCGACGCTGTTTATTACTACACAAGCCGCCCCGACGTCCTCCGGGCGTTCCTGAGCTCCGACATGTCGGTTTCAGGCTATGAGTTCGCCCTGAACCACTACAACACCTTCGGCTGGAAGGAAGGGTTCAACCCGAACCAGGCCTTCATCACCGATGAGTATCTGGCCGACAACCCGGACGTAGCTGCAGCTGGTGTAAACCCGTTCGAGCACTACAATACCTACGGTCAAGCTGAAGGCCGCGCTCCAAACTCGTCATTCCCGGCTCTCGCGGAATTCGATTGGGAAGCATACGTCAACGCCAACACTGACCTTCAGGCGGCCGGTATTAACACTGCGGCCGCAGCTTACGACCATTACATCACCTACGGCTGGAATGAGAGCCGTCCTGGCGCTCCGGACAGTGCAGAGTTTCAGCTTAAGACAGCCTTGGCGAATCTTCAGGCAGCGGAGCAAGCTGTTGCTGACTTCGCAGAGGAGAACGGGGATGTTGCGGGTGCACTAACCGCTCTTGAGACTGAGTTGGCAAATCATATTGATACCAACGGTTCGGACGCACAGCTCGAAGCAAGGATCGCGCTGGCAAACGCTGGCATCAGCGATATTCAGGACGAGATTGCCGAGGTAGAAGGCCTTGCGGATGCCTCAGAAGCCTTGACTACCGCGCAAGAGGGTTACGTAGCGGCCGCTGCTGCGGGCATGCCAGCGATGATCGCGCTGCAAGCGGAGGTTGCCAGCTTCGCTCAAATCAACAGCCTTTCTTATGATCCCAATGAAGACGACCTCTTTCCTGATGTAAGCTGGGGAGATCTTGCAGGTCTGGAGCCGGGAACGGTTATCTTGGCAGTGGGCGGCCGTGATATTTTGATCGTAGGAGAAAACGGTCAGCTCGGATTTGCTGACGCGGACGGCGAGTTTGATCCGGCAACACTGCTGGGTGCCTCTCAACTTCTAGAAGATGCCCAGACAGCGTTTGACGCCGCTGTCGCCTACGCAGCCGCACGTGAAGCATTCGAGGAAGCAATCCACAATTTCATCCTCGCTGCCAATCCAGACTTCGTCCTCGACAGCTTCGATGGCGACCTCAACGATTTCTACAACGAATTCACTGGGGAACTAGAAATCGCGTTGTTTGAAGCTCCTGCTGTCGGAGCAGAGACTGCAGTCGGCCTGTATGAAGATCTTCTAGACGCACAGGCTATACTAGTGCAGGTTCAGGCACTCGTTCAGGAACGCGGAGATCTGCGGTCGGAAATTGGCGAAGCCCAAGCGCTCGTCGACGCACTGGAAGTCCTGCAAGAGAACGTCGCCTCTGCCGTTGAAGCGATCGAAGCACTCGGATATGCGGAGCCTGTATTTGTTGAAGACGCGGTCAACGCTCAAGCCGATCAGAACGATATCTTCTTGTTTGCCGGCGCAAAGGCGACGGACGAATCAATAATCGGTTTTGAAGCAGGTGATCTGCTCTTCATCGGCAACGGTTATACTGCATCCACGATTCCGAGCGATGCTAGCTTGGACGGCAACGCCGACTTCGGTTCCCTCACCGGTTTCGACGTCTTCATTAAGCAGGTGGCGGACGACACGGTCGTCTATGTCGAACTCGACACTTACGACGGCCATGCCAATGGCACCTGGGCGGGCGAAACCATCACGTTGGTAGGCGTTAATGCAGATGACGTGTCGTTCTCGAACGGTTACGTCTCGGTCAACAGCTCAGTCGCCTGACCGTATCAAGCTGCCCTTGTATACAAACTATGAGAGCCCTAGCCTCGTGCTGGGGCTCTTTTTACATGTGGCCGACCTATTGCACTGGCAGTCTCTACGGAATCCAGAGGTTCATAGTTGCTACCTCTGCCCGGGCAGTTCGGGCGAACCTTCAAAGCCGGTGCCTCCCCCTGAACCAACAGCCGACGCTGCAGCTCCGGTCCTAGCGCCCTGGCCCGCCTCTTCAGCACCTTTCGCGCTAGACTTACGATCATCCCGACCTACTCCACTTCCCGGCTGCTTGAGCTCCAGCATCGTGGTCGATCCGCCCGACCTTGACGCCTTATGGCGCACGCTCTCGATCCGGTAACTCCCGTCGACGCCGGCTCTTGCACCCGTTAAGATGAACATACCCTCCGCCTGCGCTTCTACGGTGAGGTCAAGCTCGACGCTTCCTTCACCGCCTTCACGCTCTGCCTCAGCCTTGCGCGCCTCGCCAATGGATTTTGCCTGGTCTTCGTCGGCGGCAAATGAGCGGATGATGTTTTCGGCCTCTGGCAGCTCGCGGTTGAGGGCAAACTCAATTTCTTCCTGCTTGAAACTCGCATCATCGCGATCGAACCAGCTGACCTTCGCCTTGGTGAAGACTTTACGCCCCGTGTAGGGAGCAATGTCCCAGGAGATGACATTCTCCCCAACCTTGCCCTGAATCGTCGGCAGGCCTTGCTCCTTGCCACGTTTGACCAGAACGGCCGTCTTGCCCCTAATCTTGAAGGTGGCGTGATATTCGCGGGCAAGCCGCTGGCCGAGATGAAGAAAACTCTCCGCCTCAGCTGCCCAGTAATTGCGGCTGATGTTTGCAAGATCGGGATCGATGTGGATCTCGCTCAAACCAGCTCCCTTGGCGGCATCGTTCAAGAAGTCGCCAAGGGTTGCTTCATCCTTGTGGAGATTCTGCGGCTGCTTAACCTTGCCGCGGCTGTCAAAGCCCTTGGCCCCGATCTTGAGGATGCCACCTCCACCGCGCGAGCCGGAAGAGCGGCAGCTGTCCACCGTTCCTTCAAAGACCAGCACACCTTGAAGATGCACGCTGACAAATGCACCGTCTCGCGGCAGCAGCGTCTGACCATCGCGGTCATCAAAGGTCAGGCTGCAGCTGTCGGAGACGGAACCCGCCTTGTCCTGAACCTCAATGTCGATGAGGTATGGCCGCATCGCGCTCGTCACGTCCCGCCCTTCGACAAAAACCTTCCACGCAACTTTCCAGCTCATCGTGACCTTACCCAAACAAGCTCACGACCTTGCGCGGTGCAGGCTCTTGCCTTACCGGAAGGTCAGGCAGCCTAACCACGGTGCCGAGCGGTATGATTGGCCCGAGCGAAGCAAGGTTTGGATTGAGCGCCAGCGTTTCCTCCACCAGCCCCTGCCCGCGGACACCATGGCGCCGCCAAAGCAAGAGATCGAGCGTGATGTTCTCGCCCCTGATCGTTACCATCTCGGCCATCTTCAACCCGCCATTGCATCGAAGAGAGAAAGAAGACCGGCGATCAATTGCTGGCCCGCACCCTGGTCAGGCTCGACCTTGGTCATCGTGATCGAATGACGGACAATAAAGCCGATGCCATTGCGCATCAGATGCGAATGCTGTTCGTTGATCTGAGTGATCGCATACCAGCCAAGGCGCTGCCCGTCGCCGCGTAGCAACGGAAAGCGGGTCCCGCTCCGCCGCATCTCATGCGCAATCTCAAGTTCGGAAAGCCCGCCAATCTTTGCCGGCAGGAGCTGCCCGGAAAGGATGAGGTCATCTTCCCCCTCACCCATGAACTCCTTGGAGGGGAAAGCCTGCATCAGGGGCTTTGCGACAATATCGGCCGAGGCGGTGCGGCGCACATCCTCCGCCGAGAACGGCCTAGTGTCGACGATGAGTGCTCCAAGCATATAAAGCATCACGCAATAGCCCATTCGCTGTCGGATTGGATGCCGGAAAGCGCCTCACGCACCGCCTGGCCAATCAGTCGCGCTGCTTTTTGCGCCAAAGCTTCCTCATCCATCCCAGGAGCCGGATGCACATGAAGTTCGCCAATGAGCGATCCGAGGGACAGGACGGATGAACCCGCACTGCCACTTCCTGTATTCCGCGAGCCGCCATGTGCCATTGCTGCTGTTTCATCCGCAGAATGGACGTAGCCAGAACGGGACGGGGTGATCAGCTCCGGACCTTCTTCACCAACCAGATAGGTCCGACCTGCAGCGATCGGCCCGCCCGCCGCACGTGCACCTGCAATCCCTGCGCTCTCACCACCACCTCCACCCAGCCAGGAAGGGCGGTTGGTCCACCAGGAAGGCGGTGATGGCCAGCTGATGATGCTGGTCAGGTCGATCGAGCCGATCGCCTCGATGATCCGCCCCGGCAATTCCCGAAACCAGTCAACCATTTGGGCAATCATCTCCTTGACGCCGTCCCACATCGCCTGGGCGAGTTCTCGACCTGCATCGAGCATATCTTCGGAAAACGCGATGATTTTGCCCGGAAGGCCAACCACTGCCGCAACAATTTCACCGACAGCATTTCCGGCAGCGATCCCCCAGGCAGCCCAGCTGCCATTCATTTCATCGATTGGTCCCAAGAGATCGCCAATCCAGTCAAACAGGCTGGAAACCCCGTCGATGACCGGCTCCAGGGCGGGCATGACCGGCTCGATCGCCCGCATGAAAGCGCCCTTGAAAGCTTCAAAGGCAACGCCGATCCCCTGCCAGTTGTTGTAGATCCAGGTTCCTGCCGCAGCTATGCCCACAAGCGCTGCCCCGATTCCGGTTCCGATTACCGCAAGCCGCAACACCTTGAGAGCGGACGTGACCAGCCGCATCGGACTGAGGAGCCCAAGCAGGCTTGAGCCCATGATTTTAAGGGCGGATCCCGTTCCGCCAACAGACGCTGCGGCTGTAAAGCCGATCATGGCGCTTCGGGCCGCGCGCGCCCCAGCCCCAAAGGGCATGAAGGCTAGCCCGGCAATCCTCAGCGCAGCGGCCAGGCCCTTCATTCCGGCAAGTCCGGCGGCCAAAAGCCCCCCCTTCATCCATAGAAGGCTGAACTGCGCAGCAATGGCTGCAACACGAAGACCGACAAGCCCGGCGCTCAACGCAACAATCGCCTGCGTCAAAGCAGGGTTGGCTTCTGCCCACTCTGCCATCTTGGTGATTATCGGCACGATCACATCGCCAAGATTGGCAAGAGCTGGAAGAAGGGCTGAGCCGATGGCGAGGTTGAGGTTCTCCATGGCGATCTGGATCCGCTGGGTCGCAAGCTGCCCTGTTACCAGTCGCCGCTGATAATCTTCCTCGACGACGCCTTGCGCGGACATCGCCTCGGCGCGGATCTGCCGGTAAAGATCAAGGTTCTGGATCAGGGGGCGCAGCCCCTTTTGCACCTGGGCATCGGTAAAGAGATCACCGAGGCGGCTGAGATCTCCCTTCAGCGCCTTGCGGGTGATCTCGGCAATTGCCTCAATTGGCGTCATCCCGGCTTTAGCAGCCCGATCCATTTCCTTTCGAAGATCAATGCCGATCTTCTTGAATGCCTTGATCGTCTGCGGCGCGTAAACCTTCTGCAGGATGTTCGACAGGTTGGTGGCAGCCTCCGCACTGTCGCCTGTGCCCTTTCGCACCACCTGGAGAGCAGCCGCCAGATCCGCGACCGAAGAGACGCCCGTTTGCCCCAGCCCCTGATAGGCAGCTCCCAGCGAGGGAAAATATTGCGCCATGTCCTTCAGTTCGAAGGCACCGGCCTTGCCGGCCTGCGCCATGGCATCCAGTGCCTTGCCAAACTCATTGGCAGGAACTTTCAGATTGTCGAGCGCCGCATACCCTGCCTGCGAAAGATCCGCGATGCTGGCATTATACGCGGTAGCAGCCTTGCCGATCGGCATCAGAAGGCCAAGCGCATCGCCACGACTTGCACCCATGCCGGCAAGAACATCCATGCCCGTTGCAATTTGCGCGGCAGACTGGGTCGTCTGCCGCGCCACGTCCCGAATTTCCTTTCCAAGCTTCGGCAGCTTTGCCACCGGCTCGTCGAGCTTCTGGCCGATATCCTCAAGCGTTGTCTCGAACTCGGTTGCCGCTTTCAATGGCGACGCCATTGCCCGGGCAAGTCCATAGGCAACAGCAGCCGCCTCGACCATGCGTCCGCGCATCGCCTCCATGCGCCGATTGTTGGCATCGATCCGGCTCTGCATATTATTGACGGCTGCCGCCACGCCTTTTGCCGGCGCAGAAACACGGTCAAGCAGCGACACGATCAACTGCGAAGTCAATGTGGTCATGGATCTGCTCTGCTTATGATGAGGGAAGAAGGGATCGGACGGGGGGCCCTATCGACCCGAGCGAGGCGATCTTGGCGCCTCAGCCTTCAGGACGCGGCCAAGCGACGCCTGGTAAGCAGCGAACTTGTCGATGTCCCATTCCTCGACGATATCTACGGCAGTGTTCAAATGGCGGGCCAATTGGGTAATAATGTCCCGCCACATAACCTTCACTGCGCCTGTTTGGCCTTGTCGATCAGAGCTTCCGCCGACTTTCCCATCAGAGGAACGACCGCCTCCCCGATCTTTTCGAGATCCTCGATGTCGAGCTCCTCGATGACGGCAAGATCGACCCCGGCAAGCGCGGCAAACAGAAGATAGCCAGCCCGGGCCTTGTTCTCCTCGCCCTCGGCCAAAAGAGCATCCTTGGCTTTCATCCGCCTAAAGGTGAGGCTTTGGATATCCCGGCCCTCATGCTGGACAGGATAGTCCAGCGTCACGGTCGCGCTTCTCAGCTTCTCGCTCATATTGTTTCCTTTAGAATTCGATTCATGATTTCCACTCTTCGGTGTCAGACATCCGAGAGGGAATGCGCAAAGCTGAGGTGTCAGGCTCCAAGCGCCAGGCGATCTTCCCGGAAGAGGTCATCACCCTTGCGCCGGATGACGCGCTCCCAGAAATCGACGTACCAGAGCTCATCGCCATCAAGCGTAAACTCGTAATGCGTAACTTCCTTGAAACCATGGGTGCAGCCGACAAACTCTTCCGGGCTCGCCTCATCCGGCTCCCATTCGACAATCGCACCTTCAATGATCGCGCGTGCGGGAACAGCACGTCCCGTTTTCTTGTCGCGCACGGCCCCGGCAAAGGTCCAGCGATCGACAACACCCAGACCCCGGAAGATGTCGGTATCAAAGCCCTTCACGGTCATCGCCGGTTCAACCGGCTCGATACGAGGCAAGGCAAAATCGACACTCATCACCCCGCCGCCCGGATTGTGGTTGGCGGTCATGAAAGTGATCGAGGGGATGGTGAGGCTCGCAATCGTTGTCGCGCGTGAACTATCTGCTTCTTCGGCGCGGCGTACGTCCACGGCAGTCAAAAGGTAAAGCGGCTGCATAAGGTGCTCCCTTCAAGGAACCTGTGGTGAAACTGGATGCGGCTGACTGGCTCAGACGGCGGCGTTGAGGCGGGCGATGATCTCCTGCACCAGCCCCTCAACTGCAGGGCGGTAGCGGCGGATCTCGTGATTGGCGAGTTTAAAGGCAGGTGCCGGCTCAATCCCGAGATTGACCGTCAGATGACCAAGCCGGATCTGCTCGGGGCTGTTCCTGTCGCGGCGGAAGCCAACGTCATAACCAAGAATGTCATCCGCCGCCTTGTGATCGCGCAGCATGAACTTCAGGGAGTTAAGCCATGCTTCGGTCAGATCCGCAGTGATCTTGCGACCAAGGAACTGGCGGGTGATCTGCATCATCTTGACGGTGAGATAATCAGCCCCGCGCACCTGGTGAATTTGCCGCCAAAGCTCGCCCGTCTCGGTGTTGTCGGTGCCGATGAAGACGAAGCCGCCATCGGCAATCGATCCATCGACCCCCACTTCGCCTTCTGCAACGATCGAGACATTGGCCTCCAGCATCTGCTGACCTTCGGTTGATCCATCAAGCAGCGAGAACGGCAGCTTGCGCGACAGGCCGGCCAACCCCTGGATCGGCCGGTTCGCAATCGGGTTGAACGGCTTGCCACCATGATCATTGTCCGTGCGGATGAACAAACCGGCAATACGGGGTCCCATCGGACGGGTGACGAGATCGGTGCCCTCAAAAACCCGTCCGGCAATGCCGATCGGAATAAGCCGCTGGGAATTCATCGTCTCGCGCGCGTCGATCGCTTCCTCAGCCGAACTGTCATCGACATCGACAGCCGCGACCGCAAGCAGCTTTTCCAAAGCCGCAGGAAGCGCAGCAACAACCGGATTGGCAGTGTTTGCATCAGGACGCCAGGCGGTTCGCCCGGCCCACACGAGCCGCGGCGTTGCGTTGACATGGCTTGGGATCGACGAAACGTTTTCCAGCGCCTCCATGATGTTGGCGCTTGTTTCCTCGAGCGCATCCCGCGGGTTCTCGCTTGTCCCTTCAGCAACGCGCACCACGGTCACATCCGCACCCGCATTCAGACCGGACAGCTGCGAATTGATCGCGCGCACCGCATCAGCCAGCGGGCCGGTGCCCAGCTTGGACGTGTAGCGCGGATCACTTGACGAAAAACGCACCGGTTCATCGAGCGCGAAAACTTCTGGATCTGCATCATTCGATATTTCGATCAGGAGCACCTTGGAAAAGTCGGCGCCAAGCGTTGGTACCGGCTCGTCCTGCGGACGTGAAAAAGTCATGCCGAAATGCGGACTGGTCATTGGATCATCTCCATTGGGCAAAAGGGTATGTCGCCGCCAGGCACAAAAGCCGGTGGTGATGGATGTTCAGGATGTGAAGAAAGTTGCTGGCGCGCGCTCGGACGCAGGCAGCTACGGCCAGTAGGCGTCGTCGGTGTAATCCGCCGGGATAGGATCGGCGTCTTTCAAGGCGCGGGCCGCGAAGATATGCGCCTGCTTGTGCGCCATTGCGGTTTGACCAAGCGCGAACATCGTCTGCGCGTCCATCAGCGTCAGGCTGTTGTCTTCCGCGATCCAGACAAAGTCGCTGTCGCCGCTGTGCCAGCGGTAGTCGCCAGGCTCCGATCCGCTGACCATCGCGGCTAGTGCAGCGACCGATGCCCCCGCCATGTTCTCCCGATCTTCCGGGCGCGACTGGTAGAGCTTTTCTTCAAAGATGAAGCCCGCCGCAATGCGTCGGTCGCGTTCGGCGTCAATCGCTTCGGGGGTTGGCGTTGGTGGGAGTGACTCCGGCGCGCGGTACTCAACAAAGCCGAGATCAGCAATTTCCTGTTCTGTCGCTTTATCCCACCATGCTCGGGCGTAAGAAATTGTTTCGTCACCTTCCCCGAGTTTGAAGGGTGCGGGACTGATAAACCCAGGTAGATTCGGATGTTTGTATTGCATTACAACAAGACTCCGGAAATCGCCCAATCATCGAACGCTCCATACGCGTTGCAATCTAGACGAATGGTGACGCTGGATTCAGTAGGATTAGAGAACGTTCCAGATAGAAGTCTGTAGGGACGTTCATCGCCCCGTACGTTTGCAAGCACTGAAAAGGAACCAGCGCCGATCTTATATCGAATACGTCTATTATTATTAGTTTCTGAATCAAATGTGCGAGTCCATACAGATGCTGTAATCTGCATCCCTCCAGCTATTTCAGCTGGTATCGTATACTCGGCCCAATTGGAGTTAAAGTTATAAGCAACCATTAACAGACATCCAGGTAGTGTCCGGGCCCGACTGCTATCGCCTCCGTCCCATCTTGCTTGAGCCCCTGTGACCCATCCTTCTAGGTCACTTGAGAATGTTCCAGAGAAATTGAACGGTGATTTTCCACCACTTCCCATCGCAATAGGACTAAATCCAAACATCACGCATACCCCGCTGCGCCATGGACGAGAATTTCCGTCGATGAAAGTACCGTGCCGCCGATGGCGTTTAAGCCCCCTTCAAAGCTGGGAGCCTCACCTTTGGGAAACTTCCAGAAACTGCCGAAACTCGGCTGGTACGCGCCCCTAAAGACGATTAAAACTTCCTGCCCGATCGCACTGGCGATGTTCGACGGATTGGCGATGGTCGGATTTCCAGTCATCGTGATGGCGAAGCCGTTATTGGCTTCGAGGTCGAGCGTCAGGATCGCAGCGCCAACCGAGTGCGACGTGAATGCCACTCGCTGCGGTCCGGTAAAGGCGTTTCCTCCGGAAAGATTCGCCTTCCCACCGAGCGCTGACGAGTTGGCCTTTCCGGAAAGCTCATGATCTATTTCAGCCTTGGTGTAGACAGATGATGCTGCAGCTTTCGTGGCTATTGTAGCGATGATGCCGCTGACCACATCGTCAGTATCCGCAAGCTTGTCAGCGATCTCCTTCAGCGTGTCGTAGGCTTCTGGCGCTCCATTAAGGAGATCCGAGATCGCCTGTGAAACGGCCGTCGCGATGTCTATCGCG
The DNA here is from genome assembly GCF_016124105.1 of Aquamicrobium zhengzhouense. Lineage (GTDB taxonomy): Bacteria > Pseudomonadota > Alphaproteobacteria > Rhizobiales > Rhizobiaceae > Aerobium > Aerobium zhengzhouense. Next base: position 476,958 of record NZ_JADGMQ010000002.1, on the reverse strand, counting down.
ACCCGGGCCTTGTCCGCCTTGTCATCTTCGAGCGCAGAGGCCGCGTCCTGAAGATCCTTCAGATGCCCATCGATCGCCGTGAGTGCCGCGCGCAAACGCGGCACATCGACGGTCCTCGGACTATTGTCAGGATGAGGCAGAGGCAGCCCCAGATGCGGGGTGTCTTCAAGTGCCATGATCAGATCTCCGTTGCACGGACTCGCAACCGTCGAACCGCAGGTCGGGCCGCAGGCGAGCCGGTTAGAGTGATTTTCTGACGGGTTTCAAGATCAGTGACGCCGGTGGCTAGGTACTCGCGCTCGACCCAGCCATCCCCGAGATCATCGGCAATGGGCGAGCCCATTGAGGTCCAGTCGCCATCGTCGCCAAGCTCCACCGTTACACCTGAAGAGCCAGGCGTGAGCACCTCCATGACCGAGCGCACCTTGAGGCCGCTGCCGACCTGGCGAAGCTCAATGGCTTCGCTCACATAGGTGGCAGCCTCTTTGAGGCGGCCGAACATGATCTGGCATTCGGGCATGACCACAGGCGACAGCGTTGCTGTTCCGGCCAGCACCATCCGGATCTCGACAGTCTCCTTCAGGTACTCGGTCAGGTGAAGGGCAACCCCCGGCTCGAAGCGGACGACTTCACCGCTTTCGCGCTCCATCTCGAGCGTCACCCGGCAGTCTTCCGACGGCTGGTCGACAATCAGCAGAACGAGAATGTCGGAGATACCGTCCTCGTTGATCTCCTCGAGGTCGAACTCACCGATTACGACAGTCCGGCTGGTTGCCGTATATCGGGCAGCCATGATCTGGCAGGTGAGGTCGGTATCGGGAAGCAGCTTCCACGAGACACCGTTCGACCCGTCTGCAGCATCGCCATTCAGAAGGTTCTGACGGATCCACTCCTGCTTACGAGCATCGTAGCCGCGCGGTGCATTCGGATCGCTCTGGTCGCCCAGCTGGGCAACCGCAACGGAATGCTCAGCATCAGACGTCAGCAACGCAAACCAGCGGAACTCGTTGGCACGTGTCACCACCGGGAAGCGGTAGCTGATCTCTGTCCAGTTGGACGGCTGGTCAACATCCGGGTTTGAGACGTTGAACGCTCCGCCGCTGATGATGCCTTCTGCCAGCGTCTCAAGTCCCGGAAGGCCACCATCGGCCATCGGCCGCATTTCTAGGACCACCGGATTGCTGGCGTTGCCGCGCTTGGTGAACTCGACCTTGACGCCAGTGATCTGCCTCGTTACCGGCAGCGCGAAGGATTGCGCGACCGGGTCGATGACAGACTCCACCGTGTGAGTATGCGTCGTGGTGTGGTATTGCGTGACCGTCAACGTGCCCTGGCCGGTGAAGGTGGTCTGACCGCGCGTTCCACCCTTGCCGGTGACGATCACCTGCTTGGTGCCAGCGCGCACGCCCGACGGGATCATGAAGCTCCCCGTCAACACGCCTTGCGCATCTGCCACCTTTGTTCCGGTGACCGACGCCGTGACGTCAATCCCATCGAAGGTGACTGCATCGAGCTGCTCGCCCGGGCCCATGCGTTCGGCCCGGAATTCCACCGAGATCGAGCGAAGGTTCGGCAAGTCCCGGGTGCTGCTCCTCGAGGTGACGTTGCGTGTCACCGTCGTCTCGAAGCTGGAGGTCCCGTAGAGGGGCGTATCCAGAAGGTCAGGCCGGTAAACGCCAACCTTCACCATGGATTCGGTTTCGCTGCTGGTCGACGTCGACTGCCTCTGGTTCCATCGGTCAACCGCAGGCTTCAATGACAGTGCTGCCGGCAGAGGATCGAACGCCATATACTCATTGATCTTACGCGAGGCAGTCCGGTACGGCTGCGAAAGCACAGGCTCGGTAACGTAAGGAAGCATGATTGGCTGATCACCAAGGTCCGACATCAGCGTGATCACGTCGATCGGCAGCGTCACCACCCCGTCGATAATCGCCGCGTCCTGGGCAATGCCCATGTCCCGCTGGCTGTCATCGCGGAACGGGTCCACGAACGAGCCCCGGCGTGAAGCAGGATCGCGTTCCTGAATATCCCGCTCCATCGAGACCAGCGAGATCTGGTCATACATGGTCAGGATCGTGCGCAGCATCGACTGAACTTCAGCTTCGGTGAGCTTGCGTTGCCCGAGGTCACTGAGGATCGGCGGAATGCCCCACATATTCTCTACGCGAACCAGAGGCGCGAGAGGCGCAGGCACGGTCGGCGGAACCGGCGTGTACTTTGTGGAGACGCCTTTCAAATAGACCACATTGCCCGCCTGGTCGATCGCAATCACGTCGATACGCCTCAGCTTGTACCGATAGGAGATCGAGACCGGCAGGCCAACCACCGCCTCGCCAAGTGTGATCGAGAAACGGTCGGTCGCGTTCGGCGTGACTGTCGCCACATAGCGATAGGTCACGGAATAGGTCGAACCGGGTGATGGCTCAGCGCCACCCGGCGACCAGTCCACACGATCGCTCGTCAGCTTGTAGTCCGCGTTCTCAACGTAAGTGGTGCCGCCCTGCGAGACGCTGACGATGGCGAACACCGGGGTTTCCGGGAGGTTGTCAGATCCGCCTGCGATCTGGTGGGTGATCGTGCGCGTGACTTCCTTGATCACCGTCACGGTCTGGACGCTGTCGATCGGCCCGTTGTTCAAGTTGACGACGCCGCCCGCGGGATAGACCTGAGGCTCTCCATTGACCTGGACGAGATCCGGATCTTCGGCACGCACGAAGCGCTGATCCGCCACGCGGCGCACGCTCTTGCCGGCAGCGCGAAGTGCACCCGCCCCGATGATGAAGGTCTGGCGACCGTCGGCGAACCCGCCTGCGGTTACTTCGAAGCCGTCGACGATATGACTGCCATGCGTCTCGTCAATGTGCCGTTCAACAGCGCGCTCGGCCGAGGTGTCGTGAGGGGCCACAACCTCGTTCGGGAGGTGACCGTCAATCAGGGTGTAGATCGGGTAGAACGTATCGCCGCCGGTTGCCCAGACTGCATCATAGCGAACGCGGGCGCCGAGTGCGCTGCCATGGGAAGCCGTATCGGGAACGATGCCTGCAAGATCCGGGTCCTCGACTTCGGTAACGAAAACCTTTTCAACGGCGATGCCGATGGCAACCGTGCCCACCATCGGCACGCCTTCCAGAACAGCCGAAGGCACGCTGTGCATGTAGCCGCCTGCCCAGACCTTGGCTGAGCCAAGGCGAACGATGCCACCGGCCTGATCAACGACGATGGTGCCACCTTCCCGGAGCGAGATCTGCCCAAGCGAGGCATCCCCCACTTCACGCATGCGGTCATAGACCAGGTCCTGCGTTTCGTTGAGCTCGGCAGACTCGACGAACTGACGCCCGCGAAAGACGGTCTCGGCGTAGCGCTTCTCCTTGTGGCCCGGCTTTTCGCGCCGGTTGTAAACATTCGAGATCGTCATCGTCAGACCCTCAGGATGAAGTCGCGGATCAGGCTGGTGCCGGCGGAAAGGAATTGCGGTCGCAACCACGAAAGATGGAGAAGATCGCCAGCTGCGATCACGTCGCCTTCATCAAGAACCGTCTTGCCGGCGGGCATGCCGGCGTCAAAACTTGCATTGGCAAAGACCCCGATCTCGCGAATGGTGGCACCGGTCCAGCTTCCGGCCGGAATCTGGATGCGAATGCGCAAATTGCGGGTGCGGGCTTCACTGGTCGAGTACTTCGTCCCCTCATCGGTGACGATGATTCCTTCCGGGTCTTCGACGACGAAGCCAACGATGGTAGGACGCACATAGCCGACAAGGGCGAGAATCCCGTTGGCCCCAAGCGACGGTGTTGGCGGGTTCACCTCGCCCCAGGCATCATCCCAATCAGGATCACCAGCTGAAAGCGCTACCACAAAGGGCAGCGCAGCAAGCGCTTCAGCCATGACCGCGCGGCCAAGGCTCGTCAGAACATAGGCGCTCATATGTCTCCCCATGAAGTCGAGGCTGAATGAGGCTCTGCCGCCTCTTCCCAGCTTTGCGGCCACCGCAGCGGCCAGACATCGTCGTCGAAAAGATAGTCGTCATTTGCGAGCGCGAGGACCGCGACGGAGTTCAGCGTTGCGGGACTTGTTTCGCCCATGCGATCGGCATCAAGGCGAAGACCCTCGAACCAGCAAACTGCGCTCGCGTCGCTACGCTGCATCGCAAATTCAGAGCTCGTGTCGGTAGAAGTGGCATAGGCACCCACCCAGCCCATCGAGATGATCGGGCCGCCTTCCCAGAGGCGCTCGCCGGAATATCCATCCATCTGACCTTCATCGAAACGATGAAGATCCATCCTCACCGGACGGTAATCCGCTCCCGGCGAGAACATCCGAAAGAGTTCATCCTCGGCAGCCTTGGAAAGATTGATGATGCCGAACAGCTGCTGCAGTTGCTCGATGTCGGAGGCAGGAACATCAAAGCCGACCTGGAATTCCCACCAGGAGTGGCGCTGATCGGGCGCTGCTACCTTGCCGGCAGACTCAACCCAGCCAATGCCAATCTCAATGCCGCGGTCGGTACCGCGGGTTCGCTGCCATTCGGGTCCCTCGGCAAGAGCACGCCGATAATCGCGCACATAAGGAACGACATCTTCAAGCCCGAGATCCCAGATGAACCAGGGCACCCAATCATCAGGAACGTGAGCGATGCCATAGGACTTGATGGTCCCGATCAGCGGACCAAGCTCGCTCCATATGGCCCAGATCCTGGCATAGCCGGACGTTGCCGCGCCGCTATCTGGCGGCAGGAGTGCTTCGCTCACAGCGTCACCCGGAACATCGTCAGATTGATCGCACCAAGGCGGATCGCCTGGTTGAACCCGGCGTAGGCATTGGTCCACCCCTGAAGCTCAACCCGCTGGACGCCCGGACGATGGAGATGCTTTTCGACGTAGGAGCGCGTGAGATCAAAGCCGAGCCGCTGGTCCTTTGCCATGGCCTCGATCAGCGCCTCGCGCGCTTGGTCTATCACGCTCGAAGGCGTTTCTGGATAAAGATAGATATGCGCATTGACGTTCTTGGTGCTGATGACCGCAGGAACAACTTCAACGCTCACATTCCTGGAGCGAAACGAGGGGTCATTGAGCGCAACCGAAAGTCCGTCGCGCAGCTCATCTGACAGGACACCACCCTCCTCGCTGGTCAGAACCGAAACGATCAGGATCCGGTCGGAGAAGTTGCGCGTTTCGGCGGTGATCGCGACATCCTTGACGAGGCCAGAAAAATTGCGGGCTGCCGACTTGTAATAATCATCAGGTCCAGCTGCACTTTTGCCCTTCCAGGCAAGACGGATCCGCTCTCGAAGGGACGCATCACTTTCTCCCTCAAGCCGTGGCCTGTCACCCAGCCCGGCTCGCATCGCCTGAAGATCAAGATCTGTACCTTCGGCAAAGGAAGGAAGGAGGATCACCCGCGCCGCATCGTTAAGCGCTGCAACAAAATACATGTCGCCATATGCGGCCGCCTGCGCCGCAATAACGGCAGGATCTGTTTCAAGATCTTCGACATCGTAATCGATGCCAGCAGCACGCATCAGGTCGACGAACTCACCAAGGCGGCGCTCAAATGCATGATCGAAGCTGACAGGCTGGATGACGACGGGCCGTGGCAGGCCGTCGGTCGAGAACCGGGTCATGATGTTTATCCGCTGGTTTAGCCGAGCGCGGAGACGCGTCCGCCGCCAAAGAAGAGCGTGAAGCTCACCATGCGCTCCACGGTGAAGTCGCCAAGATGGCCGCGCGGCCGGAAATCTGCCTCGATCCTGAGGCCAGCCTGGCCCAGGCGAAGCTGATCGACCGAGCCGGTGGGAACGATCCTGCGCACCGCGAACCGTGGCTCCCAAAGATCGATTGCCGTTGCCACCAGCTGCTGCCAGGCAGCAAACAGAGACGGCACCACCGCACGCCCCAGAAGTTCGACAACACCGCCACCGAACTCACGCCGCATGATCCGGCTGCCGATCCTGGTCGCCAGCGTTACTTCGACGCCCTGATAGGCGGAGCTCAGATTATCGATCACCTTACCCGTGCGCCGATCAATGCCTGCCATTTTTGCGCCCCTTGCTCATCGATGCTGCTAGTTCGCAGGAACGTCCGTGTTAGCCCCGCCCGGCACGACGCCACCATGAACATGATCCGAGCCGATATTCTTGCCGTCATGTTCGACGCGGCCCCCGGAGATCGAAAGCCCGGAACTGCTGATCGTCAAGGTAACGGCGGCGACACTCACCTGGAGCGCCCCATCTGCAATCGTTACCCGCACTCCTGCATCTTCGAACACATTGGCGTTCATGTCGGTGTTCGGGCTTGAGTGCTCGTTCGAATAGCCGCCGCGTATCAGGATGCCCTGTCGCGGATCTCCGCTGGGGTTGATGACGCCGACGATCTGCCCCTTCTTGAGCGGAACGGAGGTTTTTCCAGTTTCTGGATGCGGGTACCAGGGAGAGAGAAACGGCTTTTCGTCCGAACCGCCAAGGCGGAGCCGATATCCTTTTTGTGCGTCGATCATCTCGACCGGACCGACCTTCAGAGAATTGGCGAAGGCGGTTTTGAGCATCTCCAGGTCGATCTTGAGGGCAATGATGCTGTCCACTTATTCCTCCACGACGTTCGCGCGATGTGGAAGCTCAAGATGGCCTTGCGCAAATTCTGGCGTTGCCCGCTCGTCGTCGCCTGCAACTGGGCCAAGCCCAAGAGCAAGAAGCTCGTCCGCCGTCATGCCTTGGCGACGCTGGATCTGCTGCCAGGACTCTTCTTCTGCAGTGATCAGGCTTCGTATCGTGGCCCCCTGCTTGCGGTAGACTGGATCACTTGACGCCTCGAGCTGCTTGAGAAACTTTTGAAACGGCGCCTCATCATCAAGCACCTCGCCCCTGACCGGATCATCAATCAGATCAAGCGTGATCCTCACCTGATGCCCGGCGAGCTTTTGTCCATCATCGGTGTTACGGGCACCTGCATATTCTATCTTGCGAATTCCGTACTGCAGGCCGCGATAGATTTCCGCCCATGGATCTTCAGGATCGTTCAGGGCATCGAACATCTGCCGCTGAACGACATCAAGGAAGAACTCGAACGCACGGTCGGATGCGGGAACGCCAATGCCGACAAGGCTCGTGACGCCAGTCTCCCGATCCAGGTCGGTCATCGCCTGCGAGATCCCCATCTCGAAAACGATGTCGCAGATTCCGTTTTCGTTAAGCTGGCGCGACGCGACATTCTCAACTTTGCCGGAGTCGGTGTAGATGCTGATAAACGGCTTTTCTTCCTCGCTGCGCAGCGATCCGTCCGCCTGGACATCAAGCGCCCCGTTTGGACTGTCAAGAACGTTGTCGCCTACAAGAGTTCGGCCCTTGATGGCTTCGACGGCGGCAATGCGAAGGGCGATGCGGGCAAGGCTCATCATATAATCCCAAGTTCAAGAACAAGCCTGGCTTCACCACGATCATCAACCCGAAGCACCTCAAACCAGGGCTTGCCATGACGCGAAAGCGTCTGTACGCGGTCGCCCCTTTCCGGCAATGGTCCGCGATAGCTCGCGCGATCGATGTGAAGCTCGGCCTTTTCTGCCGCAAGCCGGGTGCGCCACGTGGCACCATAGCCGCCATTCATTCCCGTCTCCTCGCCGCCGCCCACCCTCAGCACCGCTTCGATCTCGACGGATGGCCGTGCCGGATCCACCTCCTCCTTTTTAAGGAACGAAAGTTTCACCGGTTCAGCGAAGGTCTTGTCGACCGCGGCAACGACACGGTCGCGAAGTGTGTGAAAGCGGGCAGCCACAGGCATGGTTATTTTGCCTTGCCGGTCTGGATCATCTCCGGGCGTGTACAGATGAAGAGCGGGTAGCTATAGATCTCGACCCGGTCCCAGGCTTCGCGCCCGGACGTATCGGCCAGCATCAAGCCATAATATTCGCGAGCCCGTTGATTGAGATATGGCTTGAACTCGTTTGCTGGCGAGAAGCCCACCTTGAAGGCACCTCGCGCGCCGACGGGGAAGAACTTTGCCCTGTCAGTGTCGATCGCGATCGTGGAATCGTCATCGGTGCCGCGATAATTGATGAAGGTAATCCCTTCGATCTCGATCGCGGAAAAGCCCTCAATATCTTCAAGAAGGGACGCGCGCTCGGTGCCGAGCTTCGTTTCCTTGATCTGCTTGTGATTGACGAGAAGATCATAGAACGTATCGCCGACAAGCGCAGCAACGCGAGTCGAAGGGGTCCAGATACCCTTTGAGGCTTTGACCATGGCACGCTTGACGTCCCGGCACTTCTTGCGAACGTCAGTGGTCTCATCATCAAGGGCAAAATCGATCTCGTCAGGCTCGTCAACGCCCCATTCTTCAAACCAGTCGATGAGAACAGAACCATCCGCATCAAGAACCTTGCCCTGGATAGCGCCAAAGCGCATGTGCTCCCAGGTCAGTTCCAGATCATTCATGATCTGCTGGGTGCGGTCGGCAAGCTCCGCCGCAACATCCTTTGTCTGGATATCGAAAGGTAACGCCGTTACCCCGGCAAGCTCTGCCGCATAGATGGTCGATCCCTTGGCAAGGCGCGTCGTGTTGAACGGGCGCACCTTCGCACCCTGTGGGATGAGCTCGGCAGGCGGTGCGCCCATTTCCGAGGTTGGGATCAGCGAGAGCGTGCGGTCACGATCTGCAATCGCAATCGTGCGCGAGCGCGAATAGACGGGCTCGAAGATTCCAAGCGAACCCAGAAGCTGAGGCCTGAACTCGGTGCGTTCAACGATCTCTTCGTGAAAGTCGACGACGCCCCAGCCGTTTTGGGTAAAGATGTCGGTTACAAGTGCCATTTTGCTCAGCCCTCCTTAGCGGCCGACAATGCCGGACTTCGCCAAGGCGGCGAGCGCGGTCGATTTCTGAGAAGGATTTACCTCCTCACCCCAGACAAGAACGTGCGCATGAACCTCGCAATCACGGACAGAGACGGTGCGACGCACATCCTTGTCGCTGGCATTGCAGCCTTCATAGAGAATGGCCGCTGCAACCTCGCTGCCGTCACTCTTTGAGGGATCAAACGGCGCATATTTGTCGGTGCCAGGTGCGACCGAAATCGCAAAACCATCACCAGCGGCCATGGCGGTGCCGCCGGCCGTGATCGTAAAGCCGATGTCGTCCGAGTAGGCCGCTCCGGCCGTCCCCGACTTGATTTTGAACCCGTCCGGATCATGAACGTCGAACTTGGTGGCCGAGGTGAAGGTGACGCTGTAGGTCCCTGCCTTGGCGCCGGACTTCAAGGCAATTTCGGAGATGGTTGCATCTCCTGTATTGCCCTGGTTGGCAACGGCCGTTGCCGTGCCGGTCGCGATCTTGCCAAGGACGGTTCCCGGCTTCAGAACCCCGGAGCCTGCGATAATCACCGCCTGTTCGCGCGAGCGATAGCCATGAGCTTCCGAGACAAGATAATGCGCCGCTCCGGCGAAGCGGTCTTCGGTAAGGATTGTCATGATGGAATCTCCAGTCAGCGGCGCTTGTTGGCGCGGGCCACAGCTTCAGCAAGAACGGACTTGTCGCCTTTGGCGCGTGGACGTCCCGCTCCACTTGCGCTCAAACCCTCGCCGTTCATCCGTCTTGCCTCGAAAGTGGCAAGGTCATCTTCTTCCTCACCGCCAGGTGCTAAAGGGGCTGCAGCAAGAATTGCTTTTGCAGCATCGGCAGTTATGCCCTTGGTTGCAGCCAGCGTCTTTGCCTGCGCTTCGCGCCCCTTGGCTTCTGGCAGCGCCATGATTGCATCCTGGCGCTCGCGATCTTCCTTTTCGGCCCGAAGCTCAGCCAGCTCCTTCGCATTTGTTTCGGCCTTCACCTTCAGTTCGGTCAATTCGGCGGCAAGCTGGTCCGCCCGTTCCTTGTCAGTCATGCTGGGTAGCTCCCTTGGTTGACTGGGTTTTGCGGCGGACGCCGCCGGCACATTGGCATCGCCATGACGCCAATCTTTTTTGGCCGCGAGCGCTACGAGGCGCTTTGGGGCATGTGCGTAAAGCCGGTAATCGAAGGCAGCGACAGGATCGGCAATCGCCTCGGTCGTCTTGTCGGCAAAGCCTTCCTCGACGGCGCGCTCCGGCGTCAGCCACCATTCAGCCTTCATGATCTGACGGCATTCTTCAGGGCTCTTGCCGCTTTTTGCGGCATAAACCCGGGCATACGCGGTTGCGAGCGCCTCAAGGGTTTCCACCGTCTTGCTGTGCTCGGCGGACGTTCCAAAGGTATAACCGCTCGGATCATGGATCATCATGATCGCGCCGGCCGACATCGTCACCGTGTTCCCGGCCATGGCAATCAGGGAAGCGGCAGAGGCGGCAATCCCCTCAACCACGATATCCGTCTTCCCTGGGCGGGCAGAAAGAAGCGCATGGATTGCCGCGCCTTCCGTCGCAATCCCGCCGCCAGAGTTGATGTGGACGGCAAGGTCAGCCTCATCGTCGATTTCGGCAAGCGCCATGACAACATCAGCGGAGGTAAAGCCGTCTTCAAAATAATAGTCGCCGACATAGCCGGTCAGCCGAAGCTTGCCGTCTTCAAGTATCGCAGCCATTTCAAACTGGTCCTTTAGTAGGGGCGTGCTATTCCACGCACCGCAAAGCGCCGGCGCGACGGGATCTCGCCTCGGCTGATCTGACAGTTGCGGATCGCTTCATCGAGCGCGCGGCGCACTTCACCAATCGAGGCATTGGCAAAGCGTGTCATGTCGGTGCCAAAGCGCGCTTCAGTCACCATCTCCCCGGTAAGAAGGGCCATTTCAACTTCGCGAAGTTTCGTGGCGCGCACGCACCAATCGATTTGATCAGGCATCCTGCCGCTCCCGTGATGGCTCACGCATGCCATCCGCAGCTCCGCCCAGCGGACCACCGTTTCCGCCCTGACTACGGCCGTGCGGGATTGCCATGCCGATCTCGTGCAGCTTCTCGATTTCCTTGCCGGCCTGAGCGACTTCCTCTTCCCAGTCGAGGCCTTTCTCCGCATAGATCCGCTGAAGGTTGGTCGCGCCCGTCTCAAGGGCAACCTTGTTGGCAAGCGCATCCTTGTAAGGATCAGCCGTCGGCATCGCTGGCCCGCGCCATTCCGTCCAGACCACCCGCTGGCGGTTCGCAAGGAAGGCACGATAGCCGCCTTTAAGCGGAATTCGGCCTTCGGCAATCGCCTCTTCAAGCCAGGCTTCATAAACGCCTTGCGCAAACGGCGCTGCAATCCGCTCACGACGCCGAACCACGATCGGCCAGATCGATGATGAAGCCATTCTCGTTGAGGAATAGGTTGCGTTGGAATGATCCATGGAAAAACTTTCCATGGTGATGCCAAGGCATCTTGCCATTTCGCGCTGAAGGTTCTGCGAGAACGGCAAATACTGGCTTCCCGGCGTTGAGGCCGTGTGCATCTGAAACTCTTCGCCAGGACCAAGATGGTTGATCCTCGCATGATCCGTCATCGAGACGCCCTTTTCCTTCAAGGCGTCAATCCGCATTCCCCAGACGTCTATCAGATCCTGCGCAATATCTTTGGCGCCGTCGAACCCTTCAAAATCATCGGCAAGCGTGCGCAGCGCCTGGAACGCTTCTTCGCTCGGCTCGGGGCTCTTGATCGTTGCAGCAAAGATCGTCTGCATCAGCGCCGTCGCGAGCGTTGCATCCGCGAGCTGGTCATATTGAGCCAGAACCTTCAACGCGGGCGCAATCACCGAGATCCCGCGCGGGCTGTTGGGGTTATCGCCCCGGTCCATCACATGGATGACGCTTTGAGCGGCAATGTCGCGATCAACCTCGATCCCGCCTTCTCGTGCTTTGAAGCGATAGACCTGAGCGCGCCCCAAGCCGTCGTGGAATATACCCTGATCGAGACCTTCGTATTCGCGCGTTGTGCGTGGGAGCCGATGTGAGGCAACCAATGAGACCTTGGTTCCGGTCTCGAGCCCGTAATGCGCACGGCGGCCGGTCGACATGAAGTCGAGAACGCCAAATGCCTCGCCAGCAACCAGATAGCCGCGCATGACGGCATCCAGCATCTCGGGAACCGTCATCTTGCCTGCAAGATCGCATTCGGCAGGGTTCCACGCCCAGCGTCGCCATTCACCTTCAACAAGACGTGACCACGCGGCCTCCTCCTTGCTGTCATACCCAAGGCGTGAAAGATCTGGGCGCGCATTCAGCTTCAGTTCGACGCCGATCGTATCGGCAATAATCTGGCTGGCTGCCCCCGCGATCCAGCCCGAATTATGCATGAAATCGAGCGCAAGCGCCGATGCGCGTTCCGCAGCTTCCAAGACATCAAGCCTTGCATCGCGCGTGATAGCCTTGCGCATCGCAAGAAGACCTGACCGGTCCGGGCGGAGATAGCGCATGCTGATCTGATTGTGCGACGGTGCGAGAGCCTGCCGCGGCTGCTTGCTACCGCGCAGCCAATTGGTCAGAGCGTTCATCGTCAAAACCTATTTGTAGGCGTTCCAGCGACGTCGCCGCGATGAAGGCGCCGGATCGGACACGACAGGAGCAGATCCTTCAGATGGAGGCGTTGCTACTTGCGCAAAGAGCCCGTCTTCGAAATCAAGCTGGGCTTCTGGGAGCGGGCATTCGCGTTCTCCCTCATAGCGATCCCAAGCCTGGTCTGGCATCGACCTCACACCAAACTTGATCGCTGCTGCTTCCGCCTGAAGATGCGTATCCAGACCCTCATTTGCCTGCGAGGGATCCTTGACCCATTCATATTTGATGAAGCCGGTCTTTGTGCGCTTGGCCTTGCGGCTTTCTGCCGTCAGCTGCTTGTAAAACTCATCTTCAAGCCCGCGAGGTAGATCGACAAAGCCACGTTGCAGCGGATCGTCCTTTGCAAGATTGCGGTATAACCCCATCTTCAGAACCGACGTCGCAAAATTATAAAACCGGCGTGAATAGCGCTTCACCTTGCCGGTTTTTGCATCCCGCTCGCGCTTGACTGCAGCAAGCAATGGTGCCGATTCAGATGGAACGCCGCGCACCATTATCAGCCGTGAAGTCGGGTGCTTCCTGACCCAATCCCAGACATCTTCTGTCCAGGCATTGCCATCGATCGCGATCATATCTGCGGCAAGCGGTCTGCCGTGCGGATTCTTCCATGTCTGCACCATCAGCCCATCGAGAAGCTTGCGGGTCTTCTCCTCACTGATATGCCCCGGGAAAATCCCATATTCGACGATCGCGCGGCGATAATCACGGCCCCAGGCAACCACCTGCCATTCGACCCGATCCTTTTGACAGTCGATTCCGATCGTGACGATCACATAGCCCGCCGGGATCGCGCCCCTTGGCCGCTCTGCCTCCGCCCCTCTATCGCGCAAGAGTTCCCATGCTGGCGCTTCACCAAGGGTGCGATATGCACGGCCGATTGTGTCGTTGAAGAAAGTCTGCTCGGAAGCGGGATCGCCCTTGGCTGATAACCATTCGCGAGCAATCCGCTCAAAGCTCTGCAACAACGAGTACGCCGACCACAAATCAAAGGAGCGATGCACCCGCTTCATCTGCGGCTGTCTTGGCCGCCAAGCAGGCTCGCCTTTCGCCTCGAGCTCACGCGCCTCTCTGAACATTTGCGGGCGGTGATATTCTTCAATCACCCCGCCGCATTCAGGATCAACGCAGGTAAAGTGCGCGCGCTCCGGATGCTCTTCGTCGATCGACTGGAGAAAGTTCTCCCATTCCAGAACCTGCGGCAGGCCGCAATGTGGGCATGGGAGATAAAGCTGCTCCTGGCTGCCATCTTCATAATTGCGCGTGATCCGGCATCCAGGCTCGACAAGGGGCGTCGAGATCTTGAAGACCTTGGCAAACTCATGTGCTCGCGAGCGGCTGTCGGCCTGCGTCTCCGGATCACCGGCCGAGTTCATTTCCCATTTGGCAAGGTCATCCTGCACCTGCCGGCGCATTGTCACCTGGCTGAGCGAGGCCGGCGAGTTGGCCCCCGAGATCTGGATCGCCCCGCGCCCGTCGACCCGCTCCTTGTACAAAACACTGTCCAGGCCGTCGCGCGAACGCATCGGAAAGAGCCGCGCTAGCGACGTCGTTCCCTTCAGCATCGGCGCCAGCTTCATCTTCGACCAGCGTTGCGCATTGGAATCGGTCGGATGGACGTAAAGAAAGTCGCCCGGATCCATATCCATCGAGCCGCCGCAAAAAATGTTGGCAAGAACGGTCCCGCCAAGCTGCGCCGACTTTTTGAGCGTTACGATCCGGCACGGGTCACTGGGTGAAAGCGCGCGCAAGATCTCGTCGAAGTAGAAAAAAAGGTCTCGGTTATAGGGCCCAGGCAGCGGACTTTCGCGTTCCGAAAAGACGATGTTTCGCTCGGCCCATGAAAGATAATCGACTGGCGGCGGCGGCATCATCACCGCTGCAAAGACTTCCGCCGAGATCCGCCTTGCATTGGCAACGCTGACAATCATCGAGGTCATGAAGATCCCACCTCAACTTGGACCTCAACGGTTTCGGGGACGTCCTCGACGAGAGCGGAGGCGCGTCGAGCCGACGCTGCCTTCTTCTCGTTGCGGATCTCGCGCAACAAATGAAGCACATCGCGCTGTTGAACCGCAAAGCGACCGGCAATGGCGCTAGCAAAATCCGCCAACATTGCGGCGTTTTCGTCGTCGACCTGGCGCGCAAGTCGCATCATCTCGGCTCGTACATCATCGGCGGGTACAAGCTTGCCGAGCTTGACCGCCTCATCGATGCTGGCAAGCCGGTTCTTGCGCTTTTCGCTTTCAAGCCGCTCCTGCTGAATCTGCAGCGCAACATCATCGCTGCGATCGATCGGCAGTGCCAAGGGTTCTCGTGGGAGCCGCTCCTGATCCGCTGCGACCGACTCGGGCTCATCGAAGAGCCGGGTGGCGATCCCGTTGCCTACGACCTGCCCCGGATCGCGACGAAGGCGCACTTGCGCCATCGCCCGGTCGACAATGATTTTGGCCAGGCGGCCTTCACCTTGCAGCGCGTCAGGTCCGATCTTTCCTTCCGCGATCCACTGGCTGACGCGGCCAGGAGAGACCTGCACCATGCGTGCAAACTCACCCTTAGAAACAACCAGCATCTTTAGCCTTCTTTAGGCTCGTCTTTAGCCCCAACTTTAGGCTATGAAATTGATGTCAGACTGGGCAAATCCGGCAGTCGCGCTCTCCCGCGGGAGATGGAGCCACCGGTACGGTCCCTGAACCCGGGGGGCTGCGATCTCGGGCCGTCATCCAATCAGCTTGATCAGCACCTTCTCGACCCGCTCTTGAAGAAGCGGTGCGGCAGTGCGCTCGAAGGCGCCTTTGGTCGCCCCTGTCGTCATCTCGTTCGGGATGAAGACCCCCGAGCGCGCGAAGGTGTAGTGCCGACCCTTGGATCGGTTGCGGAACATCACGTGACCGTTGAACTTCTCGACGCTCTTTCGGTCAGGAAACGCTCCGCCCATCATGAACGTTTTCGGATAAAGCGTCGGCTTGCCGAATGGCCGCGCCACAACGCCCTCTTCGGTTTCCCTCGGCCGTAAATATTTGAGGCGGATGTTCCCGCCTCTCGTCACCATGTCGTAGGAAAGGCGTTTTCCGCCCGCCATCGTCACTTTGACCGCCTCGACGATCACCCGCCGCTGGAGCCCCGTCTGTTTTGTCAGGTTGCGAATGACCTGCGTCTTTGCCCGATTGCCAACCTGGTTGATGACGCGCGGCAGAACTTTCGGGAAGCGGCGGTTCAGCTCGTTTATCTTGCGCCCATAGCGCTTGAGATGATCGTCCGCCCATCGAACGGTGATTGTCGTCATATCAAGCCGAACCTTGAAGAGTAGGCCGTTCCATGAGAGTCTGGACCGCTCAATTCTGGCGGGAGGGGATGATGCTAACTGGTCCAATGTGCAAAGCGGCACGGTCACTGGTGCAGGTTACGAGAACGAAACTTGCCAACAATGCAGGCGTTTCACGCGACGTGATCGAGCATTTCGAGCGCGGTATCGGCTCACCAGATGCAAACACTGTCACCGCACTGAAGGATGCGCTTGAAGATCTCGGCGCTGTCTTCATCCCGGAAAGCGGATCTAACGGCGCGGGCGTTCGGCTGAAGTTCAGTCGATCGGTGACTGATCGACTACAGCACCTCGTCAATGAGGGAGGCCTTTCGGGCAAGGACGCGATACCTTGAGGTGTACACCATCGAGATCTTTCTTCCGCTCGAAACGAGCGAAAGGAAGCCGGTAACGCATCTTTCTATCGAAAAAATCGCAGCAGTGCTTGCTGAAAAGTTTGGCGGCTCATCGTCTCTCACGATTGGTCGCCTCACCAAAGATTGGAAAGATGGGCACGCAGTGTGGGCTGATCAGGTCGCCACCATCAAAGTGATGGCCGCCAAGCTCGATGTTGACTGGTGGTGTGAGTATCGCGGCCAACTAGCGGCTGAATTTGACGACGAAGAAATCGCGATACGCATCAGCTGCTGTCAACGAAGGAAACGAAATTAAACACTTCCCGGCATCGCTGCTTCACCGCTAACTTAACGGCAACGCCGTCGCCTCACACGGTAGCTTCCAAGGCACGAACAGCGATTATAACCCTAGCCGGGATCGGGTGGAGGTGGTGAGGCCTACAGAAATTCAGGCATAGCTTACGCACTGGCCCTGAATCGATGAGCGAAATCGCTCTGTCAGGGCTGGGCCGGGAGGAGCTACTTTCACCAGTTGGTGATGGCTACGCTGTTTGGAGGCAAGTGCCTCACGGTCCCCGGTCATCCAGTGGAAGAATCGCTACCCAAGTTTTTCCAGATTCGCAAGCTTCACTTCGACGAGGTGCTCACGACCGAACAGCCAGGTCATCACGCGCGCGGTTCGCCCTTTGCCATAGCCGGTCAGAATTCCTTCGAAAGCAACGAACGGACCGACGCCGATTTTCACCTTCTCGCCTACCACCAGGCCGGTCGGAGCGTAACGTTCGTCGAACGCGCCTTCCTGCGCCAAGTCCATGAATTTCCTCATCTCATGCTCGCCTATCGGATGCGGTCGCCCCTCCTTCCCAACGAAGGCGGCGACGCCCTTTACCCGCAACAGGCCAGCAAATGCTTCTGTGCTCGATACGAGATTGACGAACACAAGGCCCCTCAAAACCGGCCTGTGGATAGTGCGACAGGAGCGTGGTTGGAAGCGCCTTTTCACCTGCACCTTCTTAACTGGCACCACAGCATCCACACCCGAATCGATCAGCTGACTACATAGTTCAATCTCACCGACGCCGAGTGTCCTCAGCGCAAACCAGCGACGCTCGCCAGGAACATCCTTCCTTGCCGCCGCAAGAAGCCCTTGTTCAAGGCGACGCTCGGCCATCACCTTGTCGCTCTTTTTCCAAGCGCGATCGATGTTGATGGCATTCCCCTCATCATCCAGCCACGCATGCTGCGCATCACTCAGCTGCTTCACATTCACCGCCATCATCGACCCGTTCCTCGCCTAGTATTGCTAGTTCAAATGCTGTCAGTCCTTCCGGCCCGCCTTTCGGAAAGAACAAGACTGGCTGCTGGCCGGGATCTGGAAACCACGGCCAACCCTTTTCCTTGAAGAACGCCTGCCAAGCCTCAAAGATGGTCGAGCGAACCGGCACCGGCTCAAAACCTGCGCCAAGCTCGTGCCAGCGGCGGGCAAAACGTGCGCCCTTCCTTCGTCTCGCGGCTGCAAACAAGGCTGCAACGAGCGGCCATCCTTCCCCGGCCTGATCGGCGGATGTCAGGAGATGTGCGAGGATCCATGCGCACCACGCCTTGGAGAAGGGCGTGGCAAACTCATCGAACGGCACTTCCTGCCTCGGCAGTCCCTGCCAGCGCTTTTCCGCGAGGTAGACCCCGAAGGTGCAGACGCTGCCACCAGCATCACGCACCGTGCTCACATAATCTCCGCTACGCTCGGCAGCTTCATTCCGTTCTTCCTGCGTTAGCCCCTGCCATGCCTTCCATGCAGCCCCGTGGCTGTCGGTCAGGAACGTTGGCCAGGAAGACCAGGTCCGGCGAAACAGGCGTTCCATCTCGCGTGAGTTAGCCATGCTGGCCTCCCCGGCTGATCCAGGCGAGACGCTCGAAGGTTGTGGGCGCATCCGGGATCATCGCCAGCTTTTCCGGATCAAGCGTTGCCCGCTCTGGCTCGCTGATGTGCCCCGCTGAAGCAGTCTCGGCATGTTTTCGGCAAAACTCGGCATAAAGCTGCGCTGCCCGTGCCTTCTCGCCGTCGGTGCGCACAACTGGTGAGGCAAAGCGTGCGGCTTCTTCCCGTAGCCGGCCCCGCCGCTTTTCGTCTTCGATCTGCCTCAGCACCGGAGCCATCACTGCATCAACCGCTTCCCGCAGCTCCGGCGGCTTTGGGCAGAACACCTTGCTCTGATGTGGAACCTTGCCCTGCAGGAAGCGCCGCACCGCATTGGCGATTGCCCAGGCCGGGCATCCTTCAAGTGCAACCCGGTAGCCGGCAAGCGTCATCTCAATGTCGCTGCCTTCCATCGGGCGCAGCGAGTTGCAGAGAAGCCTGAGCGCTGTGAGCACTTCCTCGGGACGGGCTGGCGTCAATCGTGGGTCCTGCTGGGAAATCGCTGTCATGGAAATTCTCCATCGGTGCGAAATTGCGGTTGAGGTAGTCGGCAAGGTTGTCTCGTCCCGGTGGCGGCTTGGCCTGTCTTCCGGGCGGACTTTCGAGCGATCGGCGGATCCAGTTCCGCCATGTCGCAGGCCAATCGGCCTTGAGCGCGTCTTTCCCGGCTCTTGCCCGCCAGTAGTCCCGGAACTTGTCGCGTTCCCGCCGTGCGACGTCGGCTGGCATGCCTGCTTTCACCGCCCAGTCGAGATCTGGCTCGAAATCTTCAGGCAACCGACAGGCCGGCGCTTTTTGCGAGCGGGGGCCCCTCTTCATCGGGAGATGAAGAAAAGGGGTCGTATCTATGGTGTGATCTCTAGACGTCACACCCCCTGTGATCTGTACGTCACAGGGGGGGGTGATCTGGGGATCACAGGGGGGAGCCGGTTTGACTGGTTCCGAAGCCTCTTCCTCCTGAGGATGAGGCCGATCCATCACCACCTGATAATCATTGATCAGCTGGCGACCGTCGCTGCCGCTGTATCGGGCCTGCTTGCGCAAATAGCCCCACTCTACGAGGTCCGCGATCGCACGGTTGATCGTCTCGCGCGCCCGGCCCATCTGGCGCGCAAGCGCGGTCTGATTGGCCCGCAGCCAGCCATTGGCGTCCGAGGCCTTGCCGAAGATCGCCAAAATCCGCAGATGCAGATCCGAAACACGCTCATCGACCACGGCGGCAGCCGGAATGATGCTGTAGCGAACGCCACTCATCATGCCGCCTCCCTGATTTCGGCAAGGGCATGGCCACCCCATTGCTCGGCGGCTGCTTCGGCCATGCCAGGGAAAGAACGTGACCGCTCATGCGCCCGCTGCGGACTGCGGGGCATCCGCCAGACCCGGTTCCACGCCTTCCACTCGTCACTGCCGCGCGGCGGCTCTGGAAGCCGGCTGGTGTCGACAAGCTCGGGAAGTCCGCGCAGATACCAGCCGGTTGCCTTGTATTCGGGATGCCCGAACCAGAATGGCTGGACGATTTGTGGTCTCGGCAGATCGGCGGGCATACGCGCCCGCGCAATGTCGTGCATCTCGGGGTTCTCGATCGCGACACGCGGCACCGGGGCGCGCCAGCACGCGATGAAGAGATCAAGCCCGGCCTCGAATTCGTCGATCATGCTCTGCCAGGTGCGGCCGCGCGGCAGCTTTTTTGGCGGCGTCATATTGCCCGGCCCGGAAAGCCAGCGCCGACCCGATCGGCAAAGCCGTGTGCAAGGCGGATGAGCAACGACCAGCAGGTCCCAGCCCTCGTCGAGGATCTCACGGACATCGCCGCGAATATGCCTGTTGCTGCCATCTTCTGCGGGTAGCAGATCGCATGACCAGACATCATGCCCTTGCGCGGCAAAAGCGCGCCGGAAGATCCCGGAATACTCGCAGCCAATAAGGACACGCAGGCTCAAACCACGTCCCTCCCCTTCCAGAAGTTGAAGTCAGCGCGCAGGCGGACCCAGCGGTCGCGCACAGCATCGCTTTCGTTGATTTCGCGGCGGCTGGTGACCCTAAGGAGGCTGCGCAGCTTCTGGGCCACGCGCTCATCCGTTGCAGGGCTTTCCAGCCCGTGCCGCTCCATCAGAAATTTCTTGAAGGCGGGCGAGCCGCACAGCATCGCCGCTTCCGCGGAATAATTCGGCGCGCGGCGAGCTTCTGGTTCCGGCTCCCGCTGCTCTGCCGCCTTCATCGCCACGATCGCCCGATCGACGAGGGACAGCAGGAACCGGCAATAGTCGAGCGCGCCGGATGACAGCTGCATCTCGTCAATCGTTGCATGAGGCGAGAAGCGGGCGACGATGACGTTGGAGCCATCCCGTCCGGCGGCAGCAAGGATCATCCCGTCGCCTTCGCTGCCAAGCTCCCATCCGTGCCCGTCATGCGCAGCAACAAGCGCGCGGATCTTCGCCAGCATCGCCGCCTCCGCTGCCTTATCCATGGCTGCGCCTCGGGTTCACGGCCTCATGTACCAGGCGTGGACCGACGCCGAACCGCCTCGCAATTTCCGCGTAGCTGAGGTCCTTGCGCTCCGCCGCGACAGCGCGTATCGCCTCGCGCCTTGCCCGGCGTGCAGCAAGTGCGGTCACCTGCTTCCCACGGAGCGCCGTCGCCGCAAAACCGTGCTGTTTTGCAACCTCTGCGATGATTTCGATCACCAGCCGTTTCGGCACTTTCGCCTCGTCAGCAGCACGCCGCATGATGATGCGCGCTTCCTGATAGGCGTCCTCGAGGATGGCATCCGCCTTGGCGCGCGCCGCAGCCTCAAGCTGTCGCTCGTGTTCCTGCGCTTCTCGAATTCGGCGCTGCAGTTCCGCAAGCACCCGCTTTGCATGGGCCTGCTGAATAAAGGGCTGGGTATAAAGGGAGGCAGACATCAGCCAATCTCCCCGCAGGAGAATCGCGCAAACGCTTCGCGCGCCAGCTCATGCTCGCCACCCTTGCGACGGCCATCAGGTCCGCGCACTTCGTGCCAGCCGACCCGGCGAAGCTCGATAAACTCCAGACCAAGATCAAACCCCGCCCGCCGGCAGGCAGCCTCGAACAGCTCGCGATATTTGAGAAGGATGATGTCCGGGCATTGCAGCAAGATCCGCGCCCGCGCGCGATCATCTTCCGCCTGATACATCTGCTCGATGATGGGCAGCAGCGTGCTCATGCGTCCGCTCCTGCTTGGGTGCGCGAGCGGGAAGAGTGCGCAGCAACACGAGCCGCCTCGACCGCAATCAGCTTGTCCGCCAGTGCCATGCTAGCGGAGCTCTTCAGCCTTTCGTTCAGCGGCGGCAACGCCGGCCGTTCCTGATAATCTTTCCAGTCAACCCGGCGAAGCTCGGTTGGCCCGCCGTAGCGCCCATGCCGGTCGAGCTCCCACACAAACCAGCCTGTGTTCATGCTGCTGGAAGCATGCGGCCCCTCCCATCCGTCGCGATGCATCATCGGCAGCCGGCGTGAGAACACATGCACCCGCGCTGGCGGGTTCTCATCCATTGCAAAGCAACGCTCCGGATCGTCAAAGCCGCACAGGAAGTTGAGGTTTAAGAGCAGCGCCATCTTGCGCGGGCGATGAACACGCAGCGCATGGGCAATGAAGCGGTTGAGCACATCGCCATAGGGCGGGTTGCCGACGATATCGCGGCCTGTAGATTCGCTCGTTTTAAGGAAGTCGCCAACCAACTGGCACTCACCGTCGCGAGTCACCGTGCCGTAGTCGATAAGGTCGGCAATAGCGACGTCATAGCCGGTCTCCTCCAGCGGGCGAAGGATCGCGCCCTTACCGCAGGCAGGCTCGAGAATCCCGGGTACAGCGTGAAACCGCTCCAACGCCAGCAACGTGCGCATGGCCTCAATCGGGGTTTCATAGAGGTTGTGACCGCGCTCTTCTCTGGTGGCACTTTTTGTACCGATGTTGGCACGCAAGCTGGCGCGGCTCGGCTCAAGTCCTGCTTCCAGCCGTGCGGCAATGGCGCGCTCGACGATGCCGGGAGTTTCACGCTCAGCGTCGCGCAGGCTCCGCGCCTCGTGAATCTCCTTGCGGGAAAGACCAGCGTCCGCCGCCGTAATAATGTTCCCGTCTGGAACGTTTTTCGGGCGCCCTCTGGATGCGACTTCGCCCGCTGCCTGGGCGGCATCATATTCGTCAGCGAGGCGCACTTTCGCCTGCGCCTCGATCAGCAGGGCTTCCCCTTGCAGCTGCCGCGCCTTGCCAAGCAGCCGCTCTGCCGCACCAAAGCGCTGCGCATAACCGGCCGCCGCTTTCGCCTGGTCGTAAGCGCCAGCGGCCAGCAAGCGTGCCGCCATCACGTCGCCGTCATCGAGCAACGCACGGGCGCGCAGCACGACCGCAGCAATGTCGGAAGCATCAGGAAGGACAATCGGGGTGTTCATCACACCATTCCCAGCGCCGACATATAGAGGTCCAGCATCGCCTCTTCCTCTTCGCGCTCCGCCTGATCCTTCTTGCGCAGGCGGATGATTGTGCGCATCGTCTTCGTATCGAAGCCGTTGCCCTTGGCCTCGGCAAAGACCTGCTTGATGTCGTCGGAGATTGCCGCCTTCTCTTCCTCAAGCCGCTCGATGCGCTCGATGAAGGCCCGCAGATGCCCAGCCGCGATCGTGTTGGAGCCGCCAGTTTCTTCATCGACGGTCTCAGGCCTGAGTTGTTTTCCCGGCCGCTCTTTGAAATTCGCCGCCGTCGCGGTGGGATCGTAAAAATCCTCGACCATCAGACACCTTCCTCCTGGCTGGCTTGAATCGCGCCCTGCATCAGCCCGCGCGCGGAGGCACGGATCTCGTGATGCTGGCAGTAGGGACGCAGCGGCTCGGTCCGCGCGCCGCAGAAAAGATGTGTGGTGCCGGATGATTCGACTGGGAACCGGCACTGGCACGAACCCAGCTGGACGAGCGTCAGCTTGCGGCTGGCAGCGTCATAGGCAGCTGCCTCGCCCTTGCTCGGGCGCTCAACATAGTCGCTGGCCTTGCCGAGCCGGTCGAAGACCCGGCTGAGCGAGCGGTGCCCCTCACCGCGCGGCGGAAACAGATTGCGCAGCCGGTTCGCCAGACGCAGCACGTGGACATCACGGCGGTTCGTGCCGAAGCGCCGGCTAAGCACGGCTGCAATTTCTGTTGCGGAGCGGCCATCCTTGCCCCAAAGGCGCGCGGCAAGTGCAATTTCATCATCAGACCAGGGCGCCGGCGTTGTGATAACAGATGCCGACATCACGCCACCTCCGCCTTCGGCAGCGCGATGCGCTGCGGAAAGGCCTTGTCGAGGCCTTCGCCGATCTCAGCCGCGGCAATGTCCCAGCGGGAGATGCCGACATGACCCTGGCGCCGCTTTTGCCGCGCAAAATCCTCCGCCCGATCAATCGCAGCAAAAATGTCGAAGCGATCGAGGAAGCCGGCAAGATTGACGTTCTGCTTGTGCAGCCAGGGCCGATCGACGACTGCCGAAAGCAACGCCTTCAGCACGTCATTGCTCCACATCACCGCGTCCTGCCCACCCTCGGAGTCGCGCAAGGATTTCAAGGCAAAGGTGACGAGTTGCCCTTTACCGCGCTCCTGATAGCTGCGGATCAGCGCGATCGCGTAAATCTCGCCCGGCTTCTTCGCGTCGGTCGTCGCGAGATACGTCATCAGCCTGGATCCGGCGTCCCGGCAAATCCTGTCGCACTCGACGGCCCAATTTTCGCCAGCGGTCAGTGCCGCCTTGAAGATCTGCTGCAGCGTCACCTTGGTCACGAGGCCGTTGACAGCAGCAAAGCTGGCGGCCTGTTCTTCCAGGCTCATCTGCACCACCTGACACGGCACTTCGGCAAAGCCGCAGATCGCCGCTGCATGTGTCCGGTGCTGCCCATCGATGACGGCAAAGCGACCACCCTCGACAGGGGCGACGAAGACCGGCGAAAAACGCGACCAGCGGAATCCGTCCGCGATCCGCTGGATCGCCTTCCAGTTGCCCGCCTTCAAATCGCGCTGATAGCTGTCATCTACGACAAGATGCTCGATCCGGATCCACTGCAGCATCGGCGCAGGGCCCGGATTAACATTGGCTGGCCGCTTGAGTTTGGAGACATCGATCGAGCGCATCATGCCCCCCCGCCTTCGCGGGCGACGGTCGCCGCCAAAAGATCATCGATTTGAGCTTGAAGCTTGCCGATCTGGCGCGACTGGTTGCGCAGCGCGATCGCCTCGGCTGGCGTGATGATGCCGTCCGCCTTTGCGCGCACCGTCTCGACCATCATGTTGCCAGCGGCTTCGACGAGGTCGGCATTGAGCATGGACAGGCAGAATTCGCGCTCCCGCGCAGCCGCGTTTCCAGTAAGCTCAAAACCGAGGAACTCGATCATGATCGCCGTGACGATCGGGCGGCCGACATAACCTTCCAGCGCCATGACGATCGGCGTTGGCATCGTGTCGCGATCCACGCCGCCATACCAGCGCCCGACCTGGCTCTTCGAAACCGACAGCTTCTCGACCACGCGCTTGCAGCCGCCATAGGCGTCGATCAGATCAGTCTGCGCAGCCAGAAGCCGCATGCGCCAACGTTCTGAGAATTCGCGAGGTTCGGTGCTGTCCATGCTGGTCCTCGTTAGGCAAAAGCTTTCCCGCGCCGGGAAATCCCGACGTTTTTTCCCGTTAAGGGATGGGTTGGATTGATTCAGAGTGCAGGCATGGATAACGCCCGCGCACACATCAGATCATGGCGGCCCCTGTGGTTCCGGGAGAGCTTGCGACCCGCCCTCCCGGCCCACAACGCGGGCACGCGCACTGACAAAACTGGTTGCGGGGGCCAGACTCGAACTGGCGACCTCCGGCTTATGAGACCGGCGAGCTACCGCTGCTCTACTCTGCAGATGAGAAACCTGCGGCGGCGGAAAGGCACCCAAAGGCATGCCTTCCCGCCCCATGCTCGGCTCGCAGGTTATCGCTTGAGCACCAACACATCTGGTTGCAACTGTTCGAGGATAGGGGAATGATGAAACCAGACACTTCTGGAGAGAGCTGTGTTTTACCCCGAATTCCTCGGTATTCCCTGGTACCGCGAGAGCGACTACGCCGAAATCCGGCGCGTCATGATCGACGGCGATTCTCTGCCACCGACCTATTTCGAATGGTTCCGAAACGCTGTGCAGCTGGAGAAAAGCCAGCAAGACAATGGCGTCAAAGTCGTCCGTGTCATGCTGAACCCGGCTGGCTTCTGCGACTGGTGTGCCTCCCGTGGAACAAACCCCGCCGCCAAGGCTCGCATGGAATATGCGCGCATCGAAGCAAGGCGACGCCTGGGAAAGTAGTGCGCTCATCTACACCTCCCCTGCCCTTCATGAGAAAGCAGCGCTTTCGTCTTCAGCCCTTTGTCGGCGTCATCGAACCGGAGATGCGCGAAGCGCTTGAAATGCGGAACGGCGATCAGATCGCCCTCATCCGAAAAGGAAGGTCCCGCGCCGAAGGCTGCCCTTTGGGGGGCTTGGGCTTGGGAGGCGGGCGACGCCTCCGGCGCAGGATGCCCGTCCACCGCGCGTGGCCCCGCGCAGTGGAAGGAGAGCAACTTATCAGTGCTGAATGCGGTCATTCCGCGGCCTCCAGCTCAGGACGCTCCACGCAATCGGGCCACTCAACATCCAGCGGCCAGTTGGCCGAGAACCAGCGAACCGCCCCGTTAAAACGGGTGACAGTGATGTCCGCCCCGGCTCTTAGGGCCGCGAGCTTTTTGCTGTCGCCGAAAAGGCGGTGGCTGATTGTTACATCAGGCAGCCTCGTCGCGGCGGCATAAGCATCAACCAGTCTTAGGAGGTGGGAGATCGAGATCATGTCGACCAGACATTCGGTTAATTTACCGATTTCGTCAACGGTTATCTTACCGATACAACTTTCCAGTTCGTTCGGTAAAAATACCGGAATGCTAAAAGATGTTTTATCTCGGATAGATAAGCGCCTGCGGGCGCTAGGCCTGAGCGAGTCAGCAGCCGCAAAAAAATCAGGGCTCAGCGACTCGGCAATCCGAAATATCCGCCGCGCCGTGGAAAAGGACCCTCACAAGACGGGCGGAGTAACAAGCAGCACCCTGGCCAAACTAGCACCCACCCTCAAAACTTCGGTCGCATGGCTACTTGAAGAAGCTGGGCCGGAGATCGTCGAAGGCAATGTCGTCGATCACTCCTTCGTTCCTGCCAAATTGATTTCATGGGTCAGCGCAGGCGCGCTATCACTGCCAGAGCAAGCACACGACGACGAACTGGAATACGCACCCACTGTATACGCACCCGATCTGGACCCTGCAGGCGACTGGATCGCACTGCGCGTCGACGGAGACTCGATGAATCGCATCTCTCCGCACGACAGCATCATATTCGTGAACCGCAAAGACAAAAGATTGGTGCCAAATGCCTGCTACATCATCGGAGATGGTGAAGGCGGCGCTACATACAAGAGATTTCGCCCACCGAACACGTGGGAGCCGGTATCCACCAACCCACAGCACCAACCCTTTGTGCTACCACATGGGGTCGAGCCCGACATCATTGGCCGGGTTCGAAAAACGATTCTTGCAATGTGAGATTCGGTTAATTTACCGAATTTGATTGATATTCGGTATTTTTACCGATATAACTCTCTCGATTTCCACGGGAGAGCCTCATGCCACGTTCCGAATTCACCTTCGCCAATGACCCTGCCGCAACGGAGCGCGTGAACGCGCATCTGGCGCGTTACAACCGCCTGCGCATTGCCAGCATCAGGCAAGCTGCAGATCCTCGCCCTGCTCATATGCGCCTGGGTGATGCGATGCTGGACATTGCAGCCGCCGGCCAGACCGTCGATCGCGAAGCGCTCGCCCTTCGCGGCTTCACCGAGGACGAACTCACCGAAGAAAACCTTCGCAAGGCCCGCAACTACGGCAACGCGAAGATGGTCCGGCAGGTCGCGTGATGGCCGCGCACTCCCCCACTGCGGAACCAGTGTTTCGTTACCCCGGCTTCGGCCCGTTCGACGGGGAAGCGCTTCAACGCGAGATCAATGCCGAAAAGGCCGCGCTTGCCATGCGCTGCCTTGCCGCCCAGGTGATAACCGTCATCGCCTGCCTCGCCAGCGCCGGCCTGTTCATCTCTGTCCTCTGGAACCAGCTCTCGAAATACGAGCAGTTGCTCAAGCAGTGTGCAGGGGTGTGAGATGGGGGAACAGTTGCCCTTGCAAGGAAATCCATGGGTGACAGTGACATTCACCCGACCTCACCCCATCCTCCCTCGCCAGAAGGAGTCGGCAACAGCGAAGCTACGGCTTCCTGAAATTGGTGCCGCGCATCGGAAAGATGTTGGCGAAGAAACGCTGCCAGAACCCGACTTTGTATCGATAGGCAGCGGCTTCCTCCTCCCGGTATGTGGCGTTCACGGCCGTGTTGTAAGCTATGGCGGCCACCGCGCGAAAAGCGGGCGGCGCCTCGCCCGCGATGCGCGTCGCCTCGGCTTTGGCCTTCCGCAATTGTTCAACGCTCTCACCAACCTCTTCCAGAGTGGCAAGAACTGCGTGCAAGCGAGTGCGGAACATTCGGTGATCCCGCGCGGAACCGGACGGGTCGATGACCAAAAGCACGACGCCCGCAAACGCGGAGACAAGCAAGAGAAGAATAGACGCCCGAGGCCATTGCTGCACGAGTGTGGCGACGGCGCTGGTCCCGAGGAGGATCTGAAGACCAGTAAGCAGTCGATACATGCGGACGAAAAACTGCTCACGGATCGCGTGGTAGGCAATGTTTGCTGTGAGGTCGAACCGGACCTCATGCCCGCTGTTCACTTCGTCCTGCGCGGGGGCGGCGGAGGCGGAGCGAAGTTGGTATCCGACCTTGCGCCCCCCCCGGACGGGGGTCGAGGCTTCGGAGGCGATGCTGGGGGTTTTGGATCCTTGCTGGCGCGCCATGGACTTTCTTTCATCTTGAATACTCCTCGGCTTAAATTCCGGTTCGAGGGGTTAAGCGGGCTCGCTCACTCCTATGGGCGAGCCCGCAACTCATCATTTTTGCGACATGCAGATTATTATTCCAGATCTATTACTCGTAATCTACAACATTACTTTCCAGTTTCTTTGGCGAGCGGCTCAAGCCATCTACGGTCCGGAGCTCTGTTCGGCTGCCGCGTTCCTAATGACCTCTTTTCGTATTCACCGCTCATGTTTCTCTCCTATGATGAGTTGGTGATAGGTGCTGACGCGCGTTGGAGCGCGCGTCAGCACCAACATTACAAAGATGATTCGTGTCTTCCCGCTACGGGAATTCTTCGCAACCACCTAGATTCACAGATCGGCTCCGAGGATTCCTTCCACTTTGCTCCATTAATTCAGATCTTCCTTGTTCTTTATTTCCAGCGCCAGGAGATAAATTGATGGACGTCCGCACGCGTGTTGCCGAACCGCAATACCGCTATCCTGGCTTCGGGCCGCTCGACGGGGAAGCGCTTCAGCGCGAGATCAACGCCGAAAAGGCCGCGCTCGCCATGCGCTGCCTTGCCGCCCAAGTCGTCACCGTCCTCGCCTGCCTCGGCAGTGCCGGGCTCTTCATCTCTGTCCTCTGGAACCAGCTCTCGAAATACGAGCAGTTGCTCAAGCACTGCGCGGGAGTATGAAGCCATGAAGGTTACGATCAATTTTCGTCCGCTTGATCGCGAAACGCTCATGCTCGTCGCAACGGTCCATGATCATGAGCAAGACCCGGTCGCTGCCTACTCCCGGCTGATGTCCGCCGCCATGATGGCCGCAGCAATCATCGAGCTCACCCCCGCTCAAGTCGCGGAACAGGCCGAGCTATTCGCAGCACAAGCCGCGCGCGCAGTGCGGGAACGGCCCGACATTTTCGGAAACCACGGCGTTGCAATCGAAAGGTCGCACTGATGAACGCCATTCCCACCCACCATCACCGCCAAGGCGACTGGATCCAGACTTTCACCGGCCGTCAGTTCTGGCCTCTGGATCCGGATGCGGCGGATATCGACATCGAGGACATCGCTCATGCACTGTCGATGCAATGCCGCTTCGCCGGTCACTGCAACCGCTTCTATTCGGTCGCGGAACATTCCTTCTACATCGCCCGCTACCTTGAGAGCCAGGGCGCGCCGGTGATCGTGCGCCTGTGGGGCTTGCTGCATGATGCGACTGAAGCCTACCTCGTCGACCTACCAAGGCCGATCAAGATCTCGATGCCTGACTACCGGGAAGCAGAGGGTCGCCTGATGCGCGTCATCGCGCAGTGCTTTGATCTGCCGACCGACACGATGCCGGAAGCGGTGAAGGATGCTGACCGGCGGATCCTCAGCGACGAGGCCGCCCAGAACATGTGCACCCCGCCCGCACCGTGGAGCGGCATGCGTGAACCACTCGGCATAACGATCAACTGCTTCCCGCAAACCGTCGCCAAGAACCTCTTCCTCAGCGAGTTCCAAAGACTGGAGGACCTCCGCCATGAGCGTTCGTGAGAACACCGCCCGCAACCGGCGAAAAGCTGTGGTCGATCAACTTCGCAAAGGCATGGCGACGTCAGACCAGATGGCCGCGCAATTCGGTGTCTGTCCCCGCACGATCTACCATGACATCACCATTCTGCGGAAGCACGGCTTTCGCATAGATGGCGCGGCAGGTCTTGGCTATATGCTGCGCAAGGAGCCCGAACGGGTATGACATCCCTTCCCTACATCTACCGCTGGAACCGGCAAGGCCGCAAAGATCAGCCATGCCGCGTTCTCTCCCGCTCACGATTCATACGTGCCATTGAAACGCCGCGCCTCGCCTTCGGGCCGCTGCGCGCGGCACGCTTCAACACCATCCTGGTCGAGTTCGCAGACGGTTATCGCATGACCACCAGCGGCAACGCCATCCGAAAGGTGAAGCCATGAGCATCGCGCGCGAGAACGGCAAGCTGCAGGTCTGCTGCGACAGCTGCCCCGCCAGCTACCCGAACACCTACGCCGCCGAAGATTTTGCGGTTATGATCGCAGACGCCAGGACTGGCGGCTGGATCATCCAGAAGGCAGGCCCAGCCTCCGCCGACGCCAGCACCGAAGACCTGTTCGGCAGCACGCCACGCATCGCCGGCAAGCCACCCGCCGAGCGCTTCACCCACACCTGCCCGAGCTGCGCCAACCCGATTGAGACAGGAGGCTTGTTCTGATGAACCAGCATGTCCGTTTTTCGGTGCCTCCGCGCTTCATGAACGACACGGAGTTGCGCGCCTATTTCGGACTGTCGGAACGAGCGCTCAACCGGCTGCGCTGCACGCCCACCTTCCCCCGAAAGGATAAGCTGACCAACCGGACCGACCGAAGGGCCGTTGATCTATATTTTGACCGCAGAGCCGGGATCGTTTCTTCTGCCAGCGGCGACATTCCCGTCGCCGCAATTGATGGAGAAGAGAACTTCGATGACTAGGCTGCGAAAAGACAGGCCTGGCTACCAGTACCGCAAACGAGCGGATGGAACCCTGGCCCACTACTGGAACCCCAAACGCGCGAGCAAAAGATCACCGGATGGCCTTCCGGTTCGTCCGATCCCGACGGGGACCGACGACGAGGAGATCTCGCGCCTGTGCCGCATGTGGACCGACGAGCTGCTGGCTGATCTCGACACGATAGAGCAAGGCCCGGTCTATGACGGCCGGATCGAGTCGCTTGTCAGGCTCTACCGGACACATCCGGACTCGCCATATCACGACCTCAAGCACTCGACGCGCATTCGCGACTACGAACCGTCGCTCCGGTTGATCGTGAAAACCGTTGGTGATCGCGCGATTGCGAAACTTGGCGGCAGTGATTTCCGCCGCTGGTTTACCCAATGGAGCTCCAGGGGTCGGGAACGGCGCGGACATGGTGCCATCCGCAAATTGCGCTCGGTGCTTTCGTTCGGTGTTGAGCAACGCCTGCCAGGCTGCGCCCAAGCCCGAGAGATCCTCTCGCTGATCCGATTCAGGCAGCCAGCGACCCGCACCATCATGCTCACCTACGAGCACGCCCGTTCCATATGCGGGAAGGCAATCGAGATGGGTTATCCGTCGGTTGCATTGACGCAGGCGATCCAGTGGGACACGGCGCTGAGACGGATCCACATCATCGGCGAATGGCTACCAGTCCAGGCTGGCGATGCTGGCGGTATCATCCGCGGCAAGACCAAGTGGCGCGGGCCTACAGCCAGCGACATTGATGAGGGGATGATCTTCACCCCGCCCTACACCAGCGAACGCAAGATCGCCGTTCGGCACGACCTTTCGGTCTGCCCGCTGGTCAGTGAGGTTCGTCAGAAAGTAAAACTGCCAAATGTCGGCCCGCTTATTGTGAGCGAAGACACCGGGCTGCCATGGCGGGAAAACTACTACGCCACCAAGTGGCGGGAGGTCGCACGAGCGGCCGGGGTGCCGGACGAGGTTCAATCGATGGACACGCGAGCCGGAGCAATTTCGGAGGCCGAAGAGGCAACCGACAACATCGACGCCGCCCGCAAACTTGCCGGTCACACCAACATCAAGACGACCCTTGGCTACGTCCGAAATGGCGACCTGAAGAACAATCGCCGAGTCGCCGCCGCACGTGCCAGCCTGAGGAAGTGAAACGGCTGTGACACGCCAGTGACACGACCACCCACCCGCGAGCAATTTTACTTAACGATTACAAGGGGTTGCTTGGAGCGGGTAGCGGGAATCGAACCCGCGTATTCAGCTTGGAAGGCTGCTGCTCTACCATTGAGCTATACCCGCGACACATGTGCTACTAGTGAACTCCTTGGCACTCGTCAAGACGATCTGCACCCGGTTTCCGAAGATTGTGGATCTTCGTTGTCCCGCTCCTCTTCCAACGGCTTCCAGCGCGATTGTCAGCGATGCGGCTGGCCGGCTGAAAGCAGCGCCCGGGGCATATTCGCCGGCCCTGCAAGGCCACGCGCACCATCTGGCAAAGCAGTATGAAATCCCTGGAATTTTTGATCGAGCGGCGTATCGAGAGCCGCAACACGGTTCAAGCTGCACAAACCAAAGCGGCGCTGGCGAATCGGTGTCGTCTTGCCTGCAAGAAACAAAAGAACGCAGGCCGCAACGCCGTTACATCGAGATCAAACGGGAGATTTTCTTGAAACTCGCCCCAAGGGCTGAAAGCACCCGATCTTCGCGGCATCCGGATCGTAGTGGTGGAGGAAGTTGGATTTGAACCAACGTAGGCATAGCCAACGGATTTACAGTCCGTCCCCTTTAACCACTCGGGCATTCCTCCGTACTACGTCGGAGCCATGCGAAGAGGCTTTCGAACAACTTCGGCGGGGAAGCGAGGTGCTTCGTTCGAAGTTGCGTGGGCCTTATGGCGTCCGCGGACGCGACTGTCAACTGGTCTGAGAAGCATTTTTCAACAGTATCCAACGCATCGCCACACCGCTATAGAACACCCATGACAAGAGACCCGAAATCACCCACACCCAAGGACAGCCACTACGCGCGCCTGCGCCGCGAATATCGCGACCGCACGCAAAAGGATGCAAGCAAGCCGAACGATCGCCTCGTGCGCCTCTACGGCCTGCACACGGTGCGTGCAGCGCTCGACAATCCGGCACGCAAGATCACGCGCATGCTGGTGACGCGAAACGCGCTTGCGCGCCTGGAGCTCTCCGAGCCGCTCGATCTTCCGTTCCCGGTGGAAATCGTCGAGCCGCGGGCGATTGATCGGGAGCTGAGTGACGACGCCGTGCATCAAGGCGTGCTGCTGGAGGCAGAGACGCTGACACCAAAGCGCCTGTCCGCCCTCACCGACACGAAGCTGGTTCTGGTCCTCGACCAGGTGACCGATCCGCACAATGTCGGCGCGATCATGCGCTCGGCGGTGGCGTTTGGCGCAGGTGCCCTCATCACCACTGCCCGCCACAGTCCTGCAGAGACAGGCGTCCTTGCAAAATCGGCATCCGGCGCGCTGGAGCACATCGACCATATCGAGGTCCGCAATCTGGCCGACGCGCTCGGAGAGCTGCACGATGCCGGCTTCGAGACGATCGGGCTCGATTCGGAAGGCCCTGCCGAACTTGAAAACACCTTTTCGGGCGCGAAGATCGCGCTGGTACTTGGCGCCGAGGGCAAGGGCTTGAGGCAGAAGACGCGCGAGACCGTCACCGCCCTCGCCCGCCTCGACATGCCTGGCGCGATCCGCTCGCTCAACGTGTCAAACGCTGCGGCGATCGCCCTTTACGCCGCTCGCCTCCACCTGACGCGTTAGGATCGGCAAAAAGCGCGCGGCGACCAAAAACCCGCGCTTTTGCCCGATCAGGCCGCGATCAGCCCACCGATCCCGGTGAGGTAACTGAGGTAAAGGGCGACGAGCAGGAATACCTGCCGACACGCCGACACCTCGCCAGTCAATGTCGGCCTTCTGCACCTCGCGGACCAGTCTAATGGCGAAATAAGCGGTCGCGGCGACCAGCACGCAGACCAGCAAGATCCGAAGCATACGACCTCCCCGTCGCGAAACTTAAGACGGCACGCGTTCCAGCCGCTGCGTGGCGATCTCAAGATCATCCGGTGTATTCACGTTGAAAAACGGATCGCCCTCGTCTCCTTCGAAAAGCGCGCATGCCGCTCCATGCCGGTCGGCAAAAGCACCAACACGCCGCTGCCCCGCTTCGAGCTGCGCACGCAGGTCAGCGCGTATCGAGACAGGCCACAAGCCAAATGTGGGATGGCGGCGTAGCGAGCCGTTTTCGTCCCTCGAGGCAGCGAGTGCAACCGGCACCATCTGGCTCTGCGCGGCTTGCTCCAGACTTTCAACGAGATCATCGGGCACGAAGGGCGTATCCGCGGCGACGGATATCAGCTTCTCATGCCCATGTGCGAACGCCCATTCGAGACCTGCAAGAACGCCCGCCAGCGGCCCCGGCCAATCCTCTACCGTGTCAGGAATGACATCCAGTCCGTATTCCTTGAAGCGTTGCGCATCCCCGTTCGCGTTCAGAAGGATCACGCTGGTCTGAGGCCGCAATCTCGTCAGGATGTGATCGAGCAGGGTTTCTTTGCCCAGCTTCAACAGTGCCTTGTCGCCACCGCCCATCCGCGTTGCCTGTCCTCCTGCAAGGATCAGTACCGGAATGTCCTTGCGTTGTGGCATCGCCTTGTCGTCGGTGGCCATCAGCTTCCTCAGGCCGGATCTCATGGTGATCCGTTTGCCAGAACCAGATTAAAATCCAAGCATCCTGCTGCAGAACTGAGCAATAAAAAACCCGGCGAGCAAGCCCGCCGGGTCGAAAATTTCAATCGTCAGATGAATCAGGCTTCGCTTTTCGCAGCATCAACCAGCTTCTTGACGTCGCCAAGGCCCCCCATCTTTGCCTTCCAGGTCAGCAACGGTGCGTAGAAGCGCAGATAGGCGAACATCAGGATGATCGACAGGTAGAAGCACATCACGCCCATGTAAGTCGGGTTGAACAGGCGATCGGTGCGGCCGTTCAAGATGATGGCATTGTACCAGACGACAGCCGAGATCGGCATCGCGATCACCAGCCCGAGCGGGACGAAGCGGTTGAAAATGAGCATCAGCCCGCAGACGATCTCCAGCGTCTTCACAATATCGAAGAGGCCGACTTCAATCATCGTGACCAGCATCTGCGATGACAGCGGCGAGTTGCCGACCGGCTGCGGGAAGACTGGCGGAAGGCCAAGCTGCGTCAGCCAGTAAGACGTACCCGACACAAGCATCCAGCCACCGAGATAAAGGCGGCCGCAGGTCAGCAGGATCTTGACGATGGTGCCAAGGTTCCAGTCGTAGGAAATCTGTTTCGACATGGTTGCCCCCTTACTGCGCGATGTAACGCTGGATGTTGTCGATGCGGCCGCCACGCGGGCCGATGTGGTAGACGTCGACAACCTTTTGCTCGACACCGTTGGTCGTGAGCGTTTGGACAGCCACGACGGTCCGGCCATCGCCGATCAGAGGCTGGACCAACTCGGACTTGACGTCGGCACCATCGGTGAACTCGGGGAATAGCGCCTTGTCGAACTTGGCGTCAGCGGCGATGTACTCGCCGGCTGCGTAACCGCCCTTGCCATTGTCGTAGACCTCGGCGCGGAAGTCCGTCAGCATGTGCTTCGGCATCTTGTCCAGCGCCGGGCCCCACTGCCAGTTGGGAGCCACGTGCAACTGGTAATAGATGTTGCAAAGGAAAAGCGCCGCTACGACGAGCGAAATTATGTAGAGCGTACGCTCTGATATTGTGCGGGACCCAGACAAGTCCAACTCCTTTTCTTGGGCGAATGCGAGTGTCTTGGGAGGATGATGCACTCGCAACTGCCGATGCGAACGTTCCGGGCTTTCGGAACCAGAACGAACCCACAAATTTGTCGCTTGACAATATCCCGCGCAGATAGCTGCGGGTTCGGGGTCTTTACGGCAGAATTTGGGACGACCCAACCAGATTCCGCGCATCGGGCGTTTACGATGCGTCAGTTCTAGTTGAGTTTTTGGCGATTAATTTGGCCCCTTGGCACCGCTCAGGTGATATCGCGCGGCACCCTCGGTACGCCTGGCGCACATTCGAGTGCTGAGCGGTCCCAGCCGCCGGTGTCAGCCGCAGCTACGTACGTCGCCTGCAGGAATTCCATCAAGGTCTTCTCAGGATTTGCACTGGTACGCACCGCCTCATAGGGCAGGAGGAACTCGCCAAGCGTTTCATCGAACCACGCGTCTGAAGGCTCTGCATGTCGGTCCTTGAAGCCTTCAGGCGCGGGATAGGCGTAAGAGTAGAACATTGCCTCCTCCACCCCCGCGCCACCTGGCCAGAAGCCAGCGGACGATACTTCGTGGCTGTAGGCTTCACGGGTCACGCTGTCAGGCAGTCCAGGAACGCCTCCAGGATGCGGAACCGCCGTTCGGCCGGAGAAGCGCGTTACTGCCAGGTCGAACGATCCCCAGAACAGATGAACCGGTGAAACCTTGCCAATGAATCCGGTCCTGAAGTGTTCAAACACCCGCGCAACCAGCACCAGGGCCCGGTGAAATCTTCGAACTGCCTCGCCATCGTATGGGCGCTGAGCCACATCCTCGCGGAAGGGAACGGCGTCAGCTATCTCGCTGGGGGTTCCATGTATCAGCGCTGCGCCACCAACGGCTTGTATCGCCTTGCTGGCCTGTCCGAAGAAATTTGCGATGCTCATCGCTTCGAGCTTGAACGTCGAGCGCACCCCGCCTTCGGCCTCGGCGACAAACTGATGATCGCAGAAATCGAGCGTCAGCGTGACCAGCGAGTTCCCGTCAGGCACCGGTCCCGTAGTTATCCCGCGGGGAGTGGCGTAGAGGGTCGCGTGCCAGGAATGGTTAACCCACGGAGTATGCGCGAGCCGATATTTGCCGATGACCTGCGACCACAAGTGCAGAGCGGTGCAAGTCTCGCGCCATTCAGAATAGTTGATGGAGGGCCACTGAACCATTCGTTCTTGTAGCACCTCGCGTAAAGAAGATCGACCTCAGCGATCTTCTTTACGTGATCTTTGACTACGCCTTTCGCATAAGCGACCGAACAATGTCAGTTCAACTCAGCAGCTCTTTTGGGTCTGACCCACGAGTAAACGATCGAAATCCAGATCGCGCAGAACAGTGCGAAGATCGCGAAAGCGACCGGTCTGTTCACGAACGCGATGAGATCGCCCTGCGACTTGATCAGGGTGGAGATCAAGTTCTTCTCGAGGATCGGACCGATGACGATGCCCAGGACACACGGTGCAATCGGGATCCCGTTCTCCTCCATCAGGTAACCTGCGACACCGAAGATCAACATTATCGTCACGCCGTAGACGGCGTTGTTCGATGCAAAGGCACCAACGATGCAGAAGATGAGGATCAACGGCATCAGCACCTGCTTCGATATCCGCAGAATGTTCTTGGAAAATTTTATGAGGCCCCAGCCAAGTGGGATCATTATCACGTTGGCGAGGATGAAAATGAGGAAGACGGCATAGATTGTCTGCGGATTGAACAGAAACAGGGTCGGCCCCGGGTTCATGCCCTTCACATAAAGCACACCGATGACAATTGCGGTGATCGTATCTCCGGGAATGCCGAAGACGAGTGCAGGCACCCATGCACTCGACAATGACGCATTGTTTGCGGCTGATGCCTCGATCACGCCTTCGACGTGACCTTCGCCGTATTTCTCCGGTGTCTTCGAGAAGCGCCGGCTGACTGCATAACTGACGTAAGCCGCGACGTCTGCGCCAGCACCGGGCAAGATCCCGATAGCAGTGCCGGTAATGTTGCCACGGAAGGACTGACGCCAGAACGTCTTCAGCATATATCCCCAGTCCTTGAAGATATTGCCGACGGTCTTGGGTGCCTGATCCCATCCTCCCCCGCCACTCAACACGGTGCGAATGACTTCCGAGATCGCAAAGATGCCGATCATCACCGGGATAAAATCAATGCCTGCAAGCATCTCGGTAGATCCGAACGTCAGGCGCGGCACGCCTGCCGGATTGTTGAGGCCGACCGAGGCGATGGTGAGCCCGATGAAGAGGCTCAGAAGACCTCTCGCCGGGCTCGACGTCCCCATGAACACGGCGCAGGTGAGCCCCAGAAGCGCCATCCAGAAATATTCCTGCGACGAGAACTTCATCGCGAATTCGGCGAGAGAGGGTGCGGCGAAAATCAACACGAGCGTGCCGAAAAGCCCGCCTATCGCAGAGAAAAGTACGCACGCGCCGAGACCGAGCTCGGCCTTGCCGCGTTGGGTGAGGCGGTACGTATCTTCGACATAAGCAGCGGACGCGGGGGTGCCTGGGATGCGCAGCAAGGCACCGGGAATATCGCCGGCGAAAATCGCCATGGCGGAGCAGGCAACCATCGCGCCGACCGCCGCAACTGGCTCCATGAAGAACGTAAGCGGCACCAGCATCGCGGTCGCCATGGTAGCCGTCAGGCCCGGAACAGCCCCTACAAACAGACCAAATATGGAGGCGGCCAGAACCGTAAGGACAACGTCCCACGTAGCAACCAGTCCGAACGCTTGAAAAATCACGTCCATGCAGGCCTCCTACCAGGGCAATCGCGGCATGATGCCGGATGGCAATGGCACCATCAGCATCGTCCGAAAAATGAAATCGCATGCAAACGCGGCGACGACTGCCAACATCGCTGCCTTGCCCGGATGAACCTTCAGGATAAGGAACATCGAAAGTGAAACGACGATCGCTGTGGGGATGAAGCCGAGGCTACGCGAAAAGAAAATGTAGAAGAGGATCAGGAGAATGGTCGCCGCCACTCCTGCGAGGGCCCGCGGGTTTCGCATCTCGTCGGGAAATTCGATCAACGGCCCCGTTCCGCTGCGGATGCCCGTGAAGATCAGCTTTGCAGAACACACGACCATGCCGAGGGCGATAAGCAGCGGGAAGGTCGCGGCGCCGTATTGCTGACCAGGGATCGCGGGAAGGTGATAGGAATACCAGCCAAGCGCCAGGCCGGCTAAAAGGAATATCGCTCCCAGCATCTGGTCGCTGAATCGCATGGTGAACCTCGTCGACGGTAACACGGCAGGCCCACCTTGCGGAGGGCCTGCAATTCAGGACTGGTGTTTACTTTGCGAGGCCGATGGCCTTCATCGTTTCGCCGAAGTTCACGTCGTTAGTAGCCATGAAGTTTCCGAACTCTTCCCCGGGAAGGAAACGCGCGCCAAACCCCTGTGCGCCCATGAACTTGTGATAGTCCTCACTCTTGTAGATGGCATCGAGCGCTGAGATGAGGCGATCACGAATGTCATCCGGCAGGCCTTTGGGTGCCACGATCCCGCGCCATGCCCCGAACTCCCAATCAGAGCCCGTCTCCTCCTTGAGCGTAGGTACGTCTTCGAAGAGCTTGGAGCGCTCATCGCTCATATAGGCGAGCGATTTGACGCGGCCTGCTTCGATAAGAGCACGCGCTTCTACGAGCGACGATGGAACGATGTCAGTTCCGCCTGCCAGCAACTCCTGCAATCCACTGGCCGCGCCGTCGC
Organism: Aquamicrobium zhengzhouense; assembly: GCF_016124105.1. Taxonomy (GTDB): domain Bacteria; phylum Pseudomonadota; class Alphaproteobacteria; order Rhizobiales; family Rhizobiaceae; genus Aerobium; species Aerobium zhengzhouense. The sequence goes on along the minus strand of NZ_JADGMQ010000002.1, from coordinate 437,905 downwards.
TCGGCACCCAGGTGACCTTGGACGCATCGATCCCTTCGGCATTCAGCATTCCGGCGATCGCGACATGCCAGCTGGAGCCCTGACCACTGCCAGTCGCACTGAACGTTGCTGCAGGTGAGTCTTTGATCGCCTGAAGCAACTCGCCGACCGTCTTGAATTCGGAATCCGCGGAGACCTGAACGCCGGCAGGGTCAGTATTCATAAGCGCCAGCGGCGTATAAACCTGATAGTTCAGCTCGGTAAGGCCGAGCCAGTGCATGAGGTTTACCTCAGTCGTGGCCAGCCCAATCGTGTACCCGTCCGGCTCAGCATCCGCCATGGCCGAATGTCCAACGACACCTGAGCCACCCGTACGGTTCACCACGTTGACTGGCTGTCCCAGTTCTTTTTCGAGGCCGACACCAATGACGCGGGCAACGGCGTCAGTCCCCCCGCCTGCGCCCCAGGCCACATAGAGGGTGATCGGCCGATCCGGATAGTCGGCAAGCGCTGGCACGGCAGCGGACGACAGCAATATCGCTGCAAGAATGCTCTTCGTCAGTTTCATGTTGTTCTCCTCCCGAGATGTTGTCGACTGACTGAGTTCCGTAGTTATATTCAGTCTCGCGTTCGCTTCCTCCCTAACTGTCGGCGTGAGCCCAAGATCAAAAGCCGCCAGATACCGTGATCGTGGTACCTGTCACAAAGCCTGCACCGGGCGAGGCCAGCCACACGACGGCACGGGCGATATCTTCTGGTTCCGCAATGCGCCCCATGGGGGTGAGAGCAGCTATCTTTGCCGGGCGTGCCGGGTTGCCCCCTTCGCTATGAATACGGGTGTTCGTGGTACCAACACGGATCGCGTTGACGCGAATACCCTCTGGCGCCAGTTCTTTTCCGCTCCCCGCCGTCAGACTTTCGACCGCCCCCTTTGATGCTGCGTAATGGACATATTCATTGGGGCTTCCAAGCATCGCCGCGATCGAAGACATGTTGATGATCGACCCGCCAGCTCCTCCATGACGTGTCGACATCCGTAGTGCTGCCTGCTGCGTGCAATAGAAGACGCCGAACGTGTTGATCGCGAATGTGCTCGCGAGCAGTTCCGGGGATAATTCCTCAAGCCTGCACGCCGAGCCGATGATCCCCGCATTGTTCACGAGGCAGGTTACTGGTCCCAACTCGGCGTCGCATTCCGCAAACAGGCGCTGAACGTCATCAGGGTCCCCAACATTTGCCGATACGGACGCCGCGCGGACACCCAGCGCCTCGCAGTCCGCGACAACATTTTCCGCGGCCTGATGGTCGCTTCGATAGTTCACACAGATGTCGAAGCCTTCCGCTGCGAGCATCCTTGCGGTTGCAGCTCCAATGCCGTGGCTTGCGCCGGTAATGAGTGCGACAGGTCTGGTCATGGCTGACGTTCCACCGCGCTTTTCCACGCCTACATCACGCTTTCGAGGATCGCCGCGTAGTCTTGCTCGCTCAGCGGCTTCGGGTTGGTTTGATGGCTATGATCCGCCAGCGCGCGCTCGCAGGTCCACTGGAAGACGTCGCGAGTCACCCCAAGTGATGACAGCTTGTTCGGGATACCGAGTTTCGCATTCAACTCATCAAGGGCATCGGCAAGCGACGACGTCCCAAGGCCCGCCACCTCCTCAAGCCGTGCAATCTTGGTGGCCGCCACGGGATCATCCGAATTGACCCGCAGGACGGGTGGCATGAGGATCGCGTTGAGCGTGCCATGGTGGAGCTTCAGCTCCTTCAGCCCGCCAAGGGCATGGCTCAGCGCATGCACTGCTCCGAGGCCCTTCTGGAAGGTGAGCCCGCCCTGCAATGCGCCCATCATCAGCTCCTTGCGGGCCTCGATGTTCGAGCCATCCTGGAACGCAATCGGCAACGCCGTCCAGATCCGTGCGAAACCATCGACCGCAATTGCCTCTGCCGGCGGGTTATATCGCGGCGAAAGATATGTCTCGATGCAGTGGGACAATGCGTCCAGACCTGTAGCTGCGGTCAGGAAGGGAGGCAGCCCAAGCGTCAGATCAGGATCGCAGATCGCGCAACGCGGAATGAGGTAGCCGCTGATGAAGCCGAGCTTGCGTCCGTCGTCGAGAGTGATCAATGCGGCGCGCCCGACTTCGGATCCGGTTCCAGCGGTCGTTGGCACCGCAATAAGCGGCGCGACCGCGCTCGTGATCTTCGGAATACCGCCTAAAATGGCAGCATATTGTTCCAATTCGCCCGGGTGAGTTGCGAGGAGCGCTACGCCTTTCGCCAGATCAATCGGCGAGCCTCCACCGATAGCGATCACCCCGTTACATCCATGCGCACGATATAGGGCGAGCGCTTCCTGCACTGCGGATTCTGTCGGGTTCGTTGGCACGTCGAGGAACCTTGGTGCTGAGGCCAGGGAAGAGAGCTGCGGATGATCCAGCAACCCTGCGGTCTTGATCCCATGGTCGCTGATAATCAGCGGCTTCGTAATCGCCAGTTCATTCATCGACTGAGTGAGCGACGAAATCGCGCCGACGCCGAAATTGATGCTCGTCAGATAATTGATGAGATCCATGTCCCCTCCGCGGTGCCGCCCCGCATTTTGGGCGCACCATTTCGATCTCCGCACGATCATCGTACGGCAGTTTCAATCCAACAAAATTTCGTCAGGGCAACGTCTGGCTAGACGGCGCGCACCTTAGAGCCAGATGAAACATCGGCTGGCGTCATATATGTCATAAGCATCTGTCCTCCCAATCGCAGCATGACAGCACAAGCAACCTCAATACTTGCACCATGCAATGCCCACAATGTGGACGCGCTGCCCAAATGATCGTTGCCGAGGTTTGAGTTTATGTCAACAGCGCATTTTTCGGCTGAATCCGACTTGGCTTTCCCCGGTTGACAGGGACCAACCTCGATGCCAATCAGTATATGGATCGCGTGACCACACTGTGGGCACGCCGGACGCAGATAAATACTCTCTACTGCGTCGCAATACTGGATACGACTGGAGGAGGAATTCATGTCATACACGCCGCACGGTAAGCATCTGATCGCGGGAAACTGGCGAGCCGGCGATGCAAAATTCCAGTCGTCTCCGTCTTCAGGTTCCTCACATGCGTTCAGCGTGGGCACCGTCGCGGATATTGATGACGCCTGTCGCGCAGCGGAAAGCGCCTTCGAGACTTACGGCTATTTGCCGTCCACCGCCCGCGCCGAATTCCTCAATGCCATTGCTGATGAAATTGAAGCGCGTGCTGATCAGATTACACAGATCGGCACCGAAGAAACCGGCCTTCCTGAAGCGCGTCTGATCGGCGAACGCGGACGCACAGTTGGCCAGTTGCGTCTTTTTGCGCAGCACATCCTTTCCGGCCAGCATCTGGACCGTCGTCATGACGCGGCGATGCCGGATCGCAAACCCTTGGCACGACCGGACATTCGGTTGATGCAGCGCCCCATCGGACCCGTGGCGGTCTTCGGCGCATCGAACTTTCCACTCGCTTTCTCAACCGCAGGGGGCGACACCGCTGCAGCGTTGGCTGCAGGTTGCCCGGTGGTCGTGAAAGGGCATTCCGCCCATCCCGGAACCGGAGAGATCGTGGCAGAGGCCATTGACGCAGCCCGGCGGAAACTTAACCTCCATCCCGGTGTTTTCTCTTTCGTTCAAGGCGGGAACCGGGAAGTCGGCTCGGCGCTCGTCCAGCACCCGCTTATCAAGGCGGTCGGGTTTACCGGATCACTTCGCGGCGGTCGCGCGCTGTTCGATCTATGCGCCGCGCGGCCCGAACCCATCCCGTTTTTCGGCGAACTTGGCTCGATCAATCCTATGTTCCTTCTGCCGAATGCGGTCGCCTCACGCGGGGCGGCAATCGGCTCTGCCTGGGCCGACTCCCTTTCTATGGGCGCGGGCCAGTTCTGCACCAACCCGGGCGTTGCTTTCGTCATCGATGGCGCTGGCGTCGACAGCCTTCTTGACGCCGCATCTGAAAAGCTGCGCGCGACCGCCACGCAGACCATGCTGACGGATGACATCGCTTCATCCTATCAGCGCGGTGTAGCCGCCGCCCTGGAGACCGCGCAGGCGGACATCCTCGTGAGTAGTGACAGCGACGGCCGCAGCGCGGCACCTGCGTTCATCAAGGTTGACGCAGACACATGGCGCAGCAACGAAAATCTGGCACATGAGGTATTTGGTCCGTTCGGCATTGCGGTCATCGTCCGCGATGAGGAAGAAATGCTGGAGCTGGCACGGGCGTTTGAAGGGCAGCTTACCGCAACGCTTCATCTCGACAGCGAGGACACGCCCCTTGCAGCCTGCCTCTTGCCGATCCTCGAACGGAAGGCTGGCAGGGTTCTTGCCAATGGCTTCCCGACCGGCGTCGAGGTGTGCGATGCCATGGTGCATGGTGGGCCCTACCCTGCCTCTACCAATTTCGGCGCCACCTCCGTCGGCACCATGTCGATACGCCGTTTCCTGCGCCCGGTGAGCTATCAGAACCTGCCTGACGCGCTTGTCGCTGAACTCGAAGCTCGCGCGTGACGACAAGCGTGGACGCGCCACGCCAATCCCGCTAGGGAGCGGGCGCGCCTAGCGTCAGGAGGGTACGCGTATCATGAACCAGCATGCACCCGCTTCAAAGGGGAAGGCCGCGTCCGGTGCTGTTCAGGGGACCGCTGCTTTTTCGAAGTTCATGACCGTGCTTCAGGCAATTGCCGACAATCCGGGTCAGCTCGACATTGGCAAGCTGACCCGTCAGGTGCAGTTCCCGCGCGCAACCACATACCGCATCGTCGCCGGCCTCATGGCGGAGGGGCTGGTGACGCAAGATGGCGATGCCGGAACCTTCGCGCTGGGGAACCGCCTGATCATGCTCGCCTCACGAACGTGGGAGCAATCGGATCTGCGGACCACCGCCCGTCCGTTTATCGAGGCACTTCGAAACGCAACCAATGAAACGGTGCACCTGGCCGTGCCCAGCGGCGATGGCATGGCCTATATCGACAAGCTCGAAAGCCCCAACGCTGTGCGCATGATGACCCGCATTGGCGCGCGCGTCGAGTTTCACTCGACATCCGTTGGCAAGGCCTATCTAGCCGCCCTGCCCGACGACGAGGCAAAGCAGATCATCGCAACGCTGGCGCTGCCGCGCTTCACGGACCACACCTTCACCGAAGCTAACGCCTTTTACGACGAGATCTGCAAGACCCGCGCACGCGGATATTCCTACGACCACGAAGAGAACGAGCCGGACATTCGCTGCTTCGGCAGCATGATCTACGACCGCTCCGGCCAGCCGGTCGCCTGCGTGAGCATCAGCATCCCGCTCTACCGCTATTCAGACGACCGCCACGACGAATTCGCGAACCTGATCCGAACCACCGCCGCGTCCATCACCAACGCGCTCGCGCTGATCGTCCCCTAGCCCCGCCTGCATCGACTGGCGGATCGAAAGCCGGCACGGCATCGGATAGACTTGGGGATGCTAGGAAATTGGCGGGCCCATTCGCGACGCATTGCTTAGAGATTTCAATAGGTTAATCCTGTCATCTGTCGCATTCCTTTCGCGCAGAGCTTCAACAGAACGGGAGAGAGAGGCGGCGCGTTCGATCTGTCGACCTTCCGCCTTGCCGTAGAGATAGACAGGCACCGCAATCACCGCGGCACCCAGCACAGCGCGGCGAGCTTGAGCCAGTCGAGAAGACCGAACATCACGCAAGCCCCTCGCGGATCTCCTTGACCCCGGCGATGATCTGCCGGCGCATCAGGAAGATGACGGCAAGGAAGACGAGCACCACACCGCCGATCGCCACAATCGCCTGCCAGTCCATGCCAGCGAGCCAGCCAAGGCCGAGCGCGCCGGACGAGAACAGGCCAGTGATCCAGGACCACAGCCCTGTCTTCTGCTTGACCTCCTGCTCGACCGTGACGGGAACCACCGGCTTGTCGACAGGAACGGAAACTTCCCGCACCACTTCTTTGACGTCGGCAGGATGGCCCACCATCAGCTGGGCGGCCGTGCGCACATCCTCAACCCGACGCGACCAGCCCTTGCCAAAGGCCTCCCACATCAGCTTGCCCTTGTTCTTGATGCGCTTGAGAAAGGCGAGCCGCTCGTCACAGAGCGCATCAATCACATCGCGCGCATTCGCCTTCTCGGCCGCTGCAATCGTCTGAGGCCCCACCCGCCCGTCCTGCGCCACACCCAGCACCGCCTGGAGATATTTGGCCGCGCGAGCCGGGCCGCTGTTCACGGCAAAGTCGAACACCGCATAGTCGATGCCAGAAGGAAGCGCCTGCGCATTCACAGCCGACCAGTAATGCCGGTAGTAGACCGTGGCGACCTGCGCATCGGTGATGGCCGTCAGATCATCAACCGTGCCGTTCGGCTTCACATAGGCGCGGAACGTTGCGAGCGTCACGCCCTTGTTGGTCGCGCCACCCGGATCTGCCGAATGGTTCACAAAGCCACCTTCATGTTTCAGAACGAGCGGAAGCGCCCGCTGGAAATTGCGGTCCATGTTGTTCTCCTTCCCGCCGTTGCCGGCTGGCTGGTTTCATGATGGGATGTTGTTGGGAGGGCCGGGTGGCGAATGTCGCCTATAGCGCAGACGGAACTGCGGACCTGCCGCGCCGCACTATCCCTGGCGCCAACACCGCTTTTAGCTTGCTCAAATTTTTCAGGATTATATACGTCCGTTCGAAACACAAAGGCCTGAACGGCTGAGGATTAGCATGGTCAGTAGGGCGGGCATTCAACCCCAAGAAGAACAACTTCGATATTTTGAGGCTACTTGCCGCCTGCCTTGTTATTTACAGTCACAGCTTTGCTTTGCTTGGCGCGCCCGAGCCTATCGCTTATTGGCTCGGCGGCTATGACACAGGAGGCGGATGGGCAGTATCTATCTTCTTTGTCATATCCGGCTTCTTGATAGCGCGCTCTTGTTTGCAACGCCCGATTTTCGTGTATTTGTTATCCCGCATTATGCGGATCATTCCAGCGCTGGCGGTGCTGCTCGTATTTGACGTACTCATTATTGGGCCGCTTTTCACCGACTTCTCTTTTTCGGATTACTTCCGGTCCCAGGAAGCTCTCGCTCATTTGATGAGCGTCAGCGTGTTTCAACAACATACCGGGCTGCCCGGTGTTTTCGGTGGTGGTCCGGTTAACGGGACCATTTGGACCTTACCGATCGAGTTCGCTTGCTACTTGCTGCTTCCGATCCTAAGTCTGCTCTTTTTGCTCAGACGATTTTTTATACTCGCTCCATTAGCCGCTCTTGCTGTTCTGTACATGATGGCAAAGCTGTCCGGTCTTGGTTGGGATAATCAGGGGGGCCTGATCTTCGCCGGCCTCCCCTACTATTCCACCCTAAAGAACGCGCTGTTCTTTATGGTCGGCTGCACAATGTGGGTTCATAGAGACGACATTCCCATGTCCACGCCGTTTGCGATCAGCGCAGTACTGTTACTGATAATCGGTCCATTCACGCCTTGGAAAATCCCGGCTTTCTATATCGGCCTTTCCTACCTGACCATCTACGTAGCTGTTGGCCTTCCGTGGACAATCAGTCTGCAGGCCTGGCCGGGCGATCTCTCCTACGGAATTTATCTTTATGGATTTCCGCTACAGCAGGCTCTTATTTTCAGTTCTTTAGGGTCGGTTCTCACGCCAGATCTACTAACTGCTGCAGCACTTCCCCTGGCGTTCTGTGCTGCGTACTTCTCTTGGCACATAGTCGAGAAACCTGCCTTGCGCCTTGCCAGACAAAGACCTCACCGTGCTGGAGCGCCCAGTTTGACTTGACCTGCCCGACCTCCCCTTGCGCCGTCGACAAGCAGTTCGGCAGCAATGTCTCCTGTTCCACCAACTGAGTAAGCGGTAGCCATTGCTGTCCTTCCAACTTCATAATGGAGATGACAATGATGTCGGAAGGGCCCTTGGATGGACCTGTTTTCACTGCTGATCGGCTTTAGCCTGGGCGCAGTCGCTACTGCGATCATTACAGCGATGCTTCATTCCGAGTTGCGGAGGGACGAAGACATCGTACCGAGATCGACAATGCTGAGCCCTATGAGGGCGGACTGATCCTTCACGATGAAGAGCGAAGGCTGGATTAGGCGCTTACGCCCCGAGCGGCTCGAATCCACCAGTCATCGCCGCGCTCTGCAACGCTGCACTTGCCCAGTCCACGATCTGACGGACGCGAGAACCATCTTCGGCAACCTCAATTGCCACCTTGGCAGTACGGCGGATTTCCTTGATCGCTGAGCCAGCAACGCGCCAGATGGCGAGTTCTGCGGCTGTGTCTGCGATCACGTCCTCGACCGAGATGGTCGGCTCTGCGACGAGGCGCGCGCGGTATTCTGCCCGAAGCATCGGGTAGTCATCAATGTCTGGGTCCGTCGCGGCATTCCAAAGATCGAGCTCGCGACGTGTCTCGTCATATTCTAGCGCCTGACCCGGCCCGCCTTGCGTCACGAAGTTGCTTCGCGCGCCGTCTGCCATGCTGTCGATCAAACTCGCTGCCCGCCCTTTCACCTCTACAAGAGGGCGCGGAATAATCGTGTAGGTCTGCACCACACGATCCTGCTCGACCAGCCAGTCCGCCGGATCATTCCAAGCGAGAATGTTCAGGAGATCGTCTGCGCCGACAATCTCTGCCTGAACAACCGGCAACCATCCATCGAGGCCAGTTGCGAGGATCCGCTTCCCCTCACCATCAAGCTGCGGATCGACGACTGCCGAAAGCAGCGCCTTGAGCACGTCATTGCTCCACATAACGGCGTCCTGCCCGCCCTCGGAATCGCGCAGTGCTTTCAGGGCAAAGCCGATGAGTGCGCCCTTACCCCGCTCTTGATAGTTGCGGATCAAGGCAAGCGCGTAGATCTCGCCCGGCTTCTTGGCGTCGGTAGTCGCGAGATACGTCATCAGCCGGCATCCCGGCATATCCGGTCGCATTCGATGGCCCAAGTCTCGCCAGCGGTCAGTGCCGCCTTGAAGATCTGCTGCAACGTCACCTTGGTCACGAGACCGTTGACCGCCGCAAAGCTTGCGGCCTGCTCTTCCAGGCTCATCTGCACCACCTGGCACGGCACCTCCGCAAAGCCGCAGATTGCCGCCGCGTGGGTCCGGTGCTGCCCATCGATGATGGCAAAGCGCCCACCCTCGACCGGGGCGACGAAGACTGGCGAAAAGCGCGACCAGCGGAACGCCTCGGCGATCCGCTGGATCGTCTTCCAGTTGCCTGCCTTCAGATCACGCTGATAGCTGTCATCGACGACCAGCTGCTCGATCCGGATCCACTGCAGCATTGGTGCGGGCCCGGAATCAACATTGGCGGGGCGCTTGAGCTTGGTGACGTCGATCGACCGCATCAGCCCTGCCCTCCGCCAACGACCTTCAGGCCGCCATCCGCCTTCACCCCGGCCAATACGCTGGCGATCTCCTCGTTGAGACGTGCAATGACGGCGTTGATGGAGCGAAGCCCGTCCGCCTCGTTTGGCGTGACAATGCCATCGGCTTTTGCGCGCACCGTTTCGACGACCAGCTTCCCCGCCTGCTCGACAAGCTCCGCCACTTGCGCCGAAAGTTCGTTGACCTCGCGGCCGGCTTCGGTCTGCTCGCTCAGCTCACGCCCGTTAAACTCGGCCATCAGCCGCGTCAGAAGCGGGCGGCCGCAATCATCCTCGAGGATCAGGGCCACCCGGTAAGGCATCTCGTCCCGGTCACCCGGGCTTCGCCGTCGTCCGACCGTGCTCTTGCCGTAGCTGGTAAGCTCCGCGACACGCTCGATCCCGCCGCACGAATCGATCAGATCCCTTTGCGCACCGCGAAAACGAAGGTGCCAGCGCTCGGTATATTCGGTCCTTGATCCTCGCTCCCCAAGGCAAAGCCTTCCCGTTGCGGGAAAGCCCTGCGGCGTTTCCCGTGGTGGGAATTGGTCGGTTGAGTCAGACTGCGAGGATGAAGAACCCCCGCGCACACATCACATCATGGCGGTCCCTGTGGCTCCGGGAGGGCGGGGGAGTTGCCCTCCCGGCCCACAACGCGGGCACACGCACAGACAAGATTGGTTGCAGAGGCCAGACTCGAACTGGCGACCTCGTGGTTATGAGCCACGCGATGCGCGTCATCGCGCAGCGTTTCGATCAGCCGTGCCGCGTTCTCTCCCGCTCACGGATCATACGAGACATTGAAACGCCGCGCCTCGCCTTCGGACCCATGCGTGCGGTTCGCTTCAACTCGATCCTGGTCGAGTTTGGAGATGGCTTCCGCATGATCACCAGCGGCAACGCCATCCGGAAGGTGAAGCCATGAGCATCGCGCGCGAGAACGACAAGCTGCAGGTTTGCTGCGACACGTGCCCCGCCAGCTACCCGAACACCTACGCCGCGGAAGATTTCGCGGTGATGGTCGCTGACGCCAAGACTGGCGGCTGGATCATCCAGAAGGCAGGCCCAGCCTCTGCCTCAGCCTCTGCCTCTGCCTCTGCCTCTGCCTCTGCCTCTGCCGACGCCAGCCCCCAGGATCTGTTCGCCAGCACGCCACGCATCGCCGGCAAGCCAGCGGCCGAACGCTTCACCCACACCTGCCCGAGCTGCGCCAACCCGATCGAGACAGGAGGCTTGTTCTAATGTCCGCTCGTATCGTCGACAGTCTTCACTATCCGCCCCGTGGTCTGAGCCGCGACGAAGCTGCGCGGTACATTGGCGTGAGCGCGTCGAAGTTTGATCAGATGGTCGCCGACAACTGCATGCCACGACCCAAGCGCCTCGGCGGCCGCGTGGTCTGGGACCGCGTCGCACTGGACATGGCGTTCAACGCCCTCCCGGACGAGAACTCCGGCCATGAAAGGTTCTTTGAGGACCTGTTTGACAAGCGAAAGGCCAGCTAGGCATTGTTCCGGTAAATCGGATCGATGGCGATGAACATGGAAGAATACCCCGGGGTCTCGTCGTTCACAGACCGCCATGGCAAGAAGCGGTGGCGCTACAGAGGCAAGGGCCGCGGCGCAAAGCAGATCAACCTTCCTGGGGATCCGGGCGAGGCCGCATTTGAAGCCGCTTACGCCGCTGCGGTCCAAGGCATCAAGCCGGTCTCCGGCGTGGTCAAGAAGATGCCAGGCGCTGCCCTGCCAAAACCTTTGGCCATGCCGCCCGCGAACTGGAGCAGACCGTTTGGTGGAAGCGCTACGATCCGGCAACACAGTCGAAGAACCTGCGATTGATCGAGGAGTTTCTTGAATCGCGCATCGTTGAGGAAGTGCCTACCACCTGGCGGGAAGCACCGATCCCTGCCACAAAACGCAACTATCTCAAGGATTTTCTGAACAGGTACGAAGAGAAGCCAGCAAAGCGCAAGCACATGCTGGTCGCGATCCGCAAGCTGATCAAGATCGCATTCGACAAGGAATGGATCGAGGACGACCCGACCATTCGGCTCGACGAGCCACTCCACTACAAAGGCTGGAAGGCTTGGACGCCCGAGGCAATGAAGAAGTTCGAGGATCGATGGCCGATCGGTTCGGGCGCACGCACCTGCTATGGCCTCGCCCTTTGGTTGGGCAATCGGCGTGGAGATGTCGCCTCCCTACGCTGGGCCGATCTCGTTACGCACCGGGTCGCGGTGGACGGCGAAGTTAAGGACGTCGAGGGTTTCGACTTCACCCAGCAGAAGAACCGGAACCGGAGCGGAGGCAAGAGGCTGTTCATCCCGATCACACCGATGCTGCGCGAGATCCTTGAACCCCTCGATCGCTCAACAGAGACAGTTCTGGTCACCACCTATGGCAACCGTTCTCCGCCAAGTCGCTGACTGGTAATATGGCTCATTGGAACAAGCTCGCGGGGAATCCCCCCGGCTTCACTTTGCACGGCCTTCGCAAGACCTTGGGCGGCATGCTGGCGGACGGTGAAGCAACGACCCGTCAACTGATGGGCATTTTGGGTCACGACGACATTGAGCACGCTGAGCTCTACTCTCGGTCAGCCAGCCAGAAGCGGCTCGCCCACACGGGCATGGAGAAGGTCGTCAAGCTCGTTCGCCGGTAGGTTGGGCAACCCTGTTGGGCAACCCCGTTGGGCAACCCACAAAACCCAAGTAATTAATTGAATAAAATCAATTACTTAGCGCAAAACTGGTGGGCCCTACTGGATCAATTTATCTAATGATTTCAATGATCTAGGAGGGCCCGTTTTCCCGATACCGTCGCGGATACCGCCACTCTCCCAGACTAGGAGCTGGCGGCTGGTGGCGGCTGAGGCGCGTCTTGCACCAGTTCGCGGATCGCTTCGACCTCATTGATCTGGTGGTCGCCAGCCTTCCACTTCACGCCGCGCTGCTCGATGATCAGTTCCCAAAAATCACCGCGCCGTTGGCCTTCAGTCTTAACGATTTCGGGCGTGATCATCAAGACGCGGAAATAGAACTCGTGCTGGGGCATCACGGCGATGATCAGCTTCTTGTCGAGCTTGTCAGCGATGGTCAGGCGGAACTGATCCTTGCCAAGGGCAAAGGGCAGAACCACGTCGAGACTGACCTGCTTGCCCGCGATTATCGCGTAGATGTCAGCCGCGTCATCCTCGGGGAAGGCAATGTGCCCGCCGCCCATCTGGATCATCCCGGCGACGAGGTTGACCGCGCCATCGGCAATCGCATTGCGCTGCTTCTGCTCGCGCGGGGTCAGGTCGGGGGTGATGCCGAGCGAGAGCCATGCCTCATCGACTTCCAGCAAACGGGCGATGTAGCTCATGACCTTGGGGCGCGGACGGCTCTCGCCCGAGAACCACTTGCGCACGGCCTCTGCCGAGACCTTGACGCCGAACTCGGATTCAAGCCCCTCATAGAGCCACTTCTGCTTGCCACGGTACTGATCCGTGGGGCAATGCGGGTGTCCTTCACAGGCCACTTCGAGGCGCTTGGCAAACGCCTTGTCGCGTATGACGCGCGGTTTGATGATGTCTTCCTGCTCAACCTTAGTCGCTGTCTTAGGCATTTCCGACTCTTTCTATCAACATCTGGTTGATTGAATGCGCCTTAGATTCACTCCTGTCAAGCGTCAGTTGATTAGAAATAGGAATTTCGGGGTCTCACCCCCGAAATTTCCAAGACATAGTTGAATAGCTCAGGTGGGGATTGAGCGGACGCGGATGCGCTCGGTGATGTCGTCCTGCGTGATCCCCTTGGTTTGCAAGGACTCGTATTGGCGCTCATCCACCGTCCCCTTCGCCATGATCACATGGACGAACACCGTTGGAGCCTTCTGGCCGGGGCGCGCCAGTCGCCGGTTGAACTGATCCCAAAGCTCCAAAGACCAACTAAGGCCGAACCAAACTTGGATGTGCCCGCCATGTTGCAGGTTGAGGCCATGCCCAATCGAGGCCGGGTGCGAGACCCCGATCTTGATCTCACCCTTGTTCCATTTCTTGACGAAATTGGGCTCCTCGTCGAAGAACACCGCATCCTTGAAGCGCTTCTTGATCTGGGCCTTATCGAACTTGAAACTATAGGCGATCAGCACCGGCTTGCCAGCCGCCTCGGCAATGATGCTTTCGAGCGCCTTGAGCTTGAGGTCGTGGACGAAGATCACCTCGCGCTTGGGCTTGGCGTCAGGGTCGTCGGGATCGGGCGGAAGCTCCTTGTAGAGCCCGCCATTCGCCAGTTGCAGGAGCTTGTTGGTCAGCACGCCCTTGTTGACGGCCTCGATGTCGTGCTCCTGATTGTAAAGCGTCTCCTCGAACTCGCGGTATTGCGTCATCAGCTTGGGGCTGAGCTTGACGTAGACCGGGTTGAAGTAGAGCGGCGGCAGGTCGATGTAATCCTGCGAGCGCAGGCCGATCATCACCGGCTTCATGTGCCCCATGATCTCGTCCACCGCCCCCGGCTTGGGTGTCAGGGCATAGGTGTATTGGTTCTCGTCAAAATAGCGCGCCTTGAAGCGGTTCTTGTTCTCGCCCAGCGGGCTGGAATGGCCGAACAGGATGCGCGCCTGCCCGCCGAGGTCCCAGACGCCGTTCGGAGCCGGGGTGCCGGAAAGCTCAATCACCTTCTTGATCAGCGGGCGCGCCTGCACCAGCACGCCGAACTCGGACAGTTGCGGCTTGGTCTTTTCGCTGCCCTTGGTGCGGACGGTGAAGCCTTTGAGGCGCGAGGATTCGTCATAGGCCAAGACCTGCCAGCGCCAGCCCGCCTTGCCCTTGATCGTCTTCCAGAGCCACAACAAATTTTCGCGGTTGATCATGGTCAGGTCGGCATCGACCGCGAGCGCTGCGAGCCGTTCCTTCTCGGTGCCGCAGACCACGGTATAGGTCAGGTCTTCAAGATGCTCCCACTCATGCACCTCGTCAGGCCAAGTATTGCGGCTGACCTCAAGCGGCGCGACGATCAGGCAGCGCCAGCCGGGGTTCGCACGCAGCACGCGGCGCACGCCGGTCAGGGTTGCACCCGTCTTGCCCATTCCCATTTCTGCCGCAGCAAGGACGTTAGGGAGTTCGGTGATGCTGTCAGCTAGAAAGCGCTGATAGGAACGCATCATCGACTCAGGGCGCTTGCCCGAGGTCGGGGTCAGCGCGGTTGAGCCAAGGGCGTTACGAAGAATCAGTTCCCAGAGTGTCATAGCAGGCCCAAACTTGAATTGGTCTTGGCGTATTCACCATGAAGTTGAATAGCAGCGCGGTCATAGGCGCGAGCGGCTTCCTCGGGCGTGTCGAACAGACCCAACCATGTGTGCTGCCTGTTCTTTTTGATCTGAGCGCCGTAACGCCCAGATTTGCGGATGCGGTAGACACCCTTGAAGGGAACCTCACCGGCCAAGACACTGCGGTTGGTGTTATTTTCGCTGATCGACGCAGCCCTGAGATTGACCCAGCGGTTATCGGATGGATCGCAATTTTCGTGGTCTACGATGTGATCAGGCCACGCGCCGTTGATTAGCGCCCATGCGATTCTGTGCGCTCGGAAATACTTAGGTTTCCCGTCCACGGTAATGCGAACCTGAATAGCCTCACCGTGGACGATGGTTCCTGCGACAGTGTTTGCGTAGCGGTTATTCCACTCGGTGCGTGCTTGAGCGCGATGCTTCCAGAGCAGTTCGCCGCTGAGTGAATCGTATGTCAGGAGATCACGCAGAGATTCGACCGATAGACAAAGCTCTGCTTTTGTTGGAAGGCGCTTGCTCACAGTAGGTCCTCCTGATCAAAGCTGTCGATCAGGGCGCGCCCCACGTCGGCGTTGTCGATCACATGGACCGGCTGGCCGTTCTCACGCAGTTCCTTGATCCTGAGAACCTGCTGCGGGCGCAGCTTGCCACCGGGGCGCTTGAACTCGATCACGAGCCAGACGCCGTTGCGCAGGAACCACCGATCCGGCGAACCATTGCGACCGTCGATCCGCAGCTTCCAGCCGAGCTTCCAGCCGCGCGCCAAGGCATAGCGAACGACCGGCTTCTCAACGCCGGGGATTTCCCTGACACTCATCATTAATCAACCTTTTGTTGAATAGCTTGGCAAAGGAATGCCTCCCACGGGCTCGCTGCGGCGGGGGCCTCCTCGCGGTCGTAAAAGCCTATCTCCCTGAGTATCTGATTGGCTTCACTGATGTATCGGCTGTAATCGAGGTCATCGGGGACAGCGTGATCGTCGGGCAGCACCATGATCGGGCGGCACCCATCGGTCTTGGACACCTTGGGCCGCGAGCCGGTGGCGTGGTGACCCTTGACCTTGAGGATCGGAGCCCCGGCCTTGGACCAGTAATAGCGCACCACCTTGCCGAGATACTGCTCGCCTTCGACGCCGACGAGGATTTCGCTCTTGATGGTCTTGCCCTTGTTATCGACACGCTCGCGGGTCTCGTAGATCGGATCGCCGGTGCCCCAAGTCGCGCCACCATCGGCATTGACCACGGTGATGAACTCGCGCACGTCCCGGCACTCGCGGATGGTCTTCTCAATCGGGATGTCGTGCAGCAGGAAGCCGAGCACCGCGTCGGCACAGATCGTCATCTGCGGGTTCTTCATCAGGCCCGAGCGGATCGGGTCATAGTCGGTGTTCTTGCCGCCCCACGGCAGGTCCTCGCGCCAGTGGTTCGCAATCGCGCCTTTGCGCTTGAACGAGCCATCGGGCTTGATCGCCATGTAGGTGTTGACCGAGAGGTTGTAGATCGAGCGGTACTCGGCAAATTCGAGGTTGAAGGAGGTGACGCCTTCCCACCACTCGATGATGTCTTGGATCGGGCTCGGGGCCAGTCGGTCAGTCGGCTTGCCGTCGCGCATGACAAAGCCGTTCCACAGGTCACGCGGGCATTTGAACACCACGCCATCGGTGTTGGCGCTGACCACGGGGATGCCGCGCAGGTGGGCTTCCTCGATCAGCATCAGCAGGGACAACTGGCCGGTCAGGGTGACGGCGACCATCAGATGCGGCGCGAACAGCGTCGAATAGGCTGAGCCGAGCTTGCCATACGAGCCATTGATGGCGATCTTCAGGCCCTTGTCGGTGATCTTGTCCTTGGCGCGCTTGGCCTCAAGGCGGGCGTCGATGATGGATTTGTAGACCGGCAGGAACTCTCGGCCCGTGGCCTTGGGGAACAGCCCGAGCTTCATGATGATCGAGGGGTATTGCGAGGCCACGTCCGCGTCGATCAGCACATACTGGTTGTCGGAATGGACCGAGCGGTTGGCCTCGGTCGAGTGAATGCCGCCGATGCCGAGCGTGTAGCCCAGACCATCGAAGACGATCTCGAACTCGGAGAACGACTTTGGCAGTTGGGTCTTGCCGCCCTTGCCGACCACGATGTCCGTGTTGCGGATGGTCTCAAGCACCTGCTGCATCATGGGCGTCTTGAAGCGCATCCACTCAGGCACCTCGTAGCGGAAGGCGGTCCCCTCAGCGATCACAGCTTTTTTCAGGCGGTTGCCTGTCTTGCGCTCCACCTCGGTCTTGATGATCGTCTCACCCACCTGAGCGTCGGACTTCGAGCGCAGGTCGATGGTGTCGTAGCGCTGGCGCATCACCTCGCGAAGCTGGATCGGCTCGCGCATCCGGTCGAACAGGGCGTGGGTCGCTTCGAGGTCGCCGTTGAGGCAGTAGTCCCGGCCTTCGAGCCATTCCTCGCGCGTCAGCGGCGTGTTGGGCTTGAACGGCAGGTCTTGCAGCAGCTTGACGTGCATCCGACCGGCGAGCGCCTTCAGGCCGTTCTTAACGCTGGGGTTGGTGTCGAAGAGGTCAATGTGGTCGATCTTGGGGATGTGGATGCCGAACTCTTGGTCCGCGCGCCATGCCGGAATCCGCTCTTGGATGATCCGGGTCGCAGCGTCCATGAGGTCTTGGTTCGACGCGCCATCGAGCGCCATGTAGATCAGCGGCAGATCGAACGATGCCGAGTTGAAGCCCACATTGAGGTTCTTCTTGAGCGCGCGGCGCACGAGATCGCGGTCGAAATCTTCCCACTCGCTGAACTCGAACCAGACCTTGCGTCCATCCTCGATACGTTTGATCCCCAAGCCAAAGGCGTTGGGGGCGACCTCACAGTCAAAAATATGCGTAGCCATAGGTGCCTCATGCAGCCCCCAGACAAAGGAGGGCCATTTGCGAGGGGGAGCCCGAAGGCTCCCGGTGTCAGTTCAGAGGAGATCGTCGTCAGCGGCGACCGGCGCGGGCGCGGCGGGCTTGGTGGCGGGCGTGGCCTTCTTGCCACGGAGCCCCTGCCACATGTCGCTGACCCACTTAGCCTGATGCTTGGCGTCGTCGAGCGCGTTGTGGTGGACGCCCTGCGGCTTGGGCGGGCGCTTGCCTGCGACCTCTGCGATGGTGCGACAGGACCGGGTGTTCCAGAAGCGCCACGGGGCCAGTTGGCCGAGGACCTTGTGGAAGGCGTAGTTCAGGATCGTCACGTCGAAGTCAGGGTCGTTCGCCCAGACCTGCACGTCTTTCCAGACCACCGGCATCTTGGTCAGATCGGTTAGCGCGTCCGCGAGCAGCGTATTGCCAGCGACAGCGGCTTTTCGGGCGGCGTCGGACTGCTCCATCCACCATTTGAAGGTGTCGCCGTCAGGCACGCCATGCAGGAAGGCGTTGGCCGGGTCGATGGCGCGGTAGAAGGTTGCGCCCTGCTTGCCGGTGTTGGGGTCAAAGACCACAGCGCCAATCGAGAGGATCGGGGCGTTGGGCCGCGTGCCAAGGGTCTCGATGTCGATCATCAGGTGGTTCATTGCGCATCACCTTCCTGAGCAGGGTCGGGCCGGTGAATGATCGTCCACTCGCGGATGTTGGCGAGCGGGATCGCGTAGCTCTCATCGGCATTGTAGAGATTGAGGATGCCGGTCTCCCCGGCCTCGCGGGTCAGATAGCCGCCGATGCTCGGGCCCGCCGAGATGACGTA
This sequence comes from Aquamicrobium zhengzhouense, assembly GCF_016124105.1. GTDB lineage: Bacteria > Pseudomonadota > Alphaproteobacteria > Rhizobiales > Rhizobiaceae > Aerobium > Aerobium zhengzhouense. The sequence goes on along the minus strand of NZ_JADGMQ010000002.1, from coordinate 419,546 downwards.
TTCCTTGACCTCGCCGTCATTGAAGACGACCTGCACGATGGAGTGCGTGACGGGAAATTTCTTGCTCATGTTGAGGTCCAATCAACTAATTGTTGAATGAAAGGGCGAGCCGAAGCCCGCCCCTCACGCGATCAGAGATCGTCGTCATCATCGTCCGAAGACGAGGAGCCGCCGCCCAGATCATCATCCTCGTCGTCACCGTAGTCCTCGATCTCGTCATCCGAGATACCGCCACCGGCGAAGACCTCATCACGTTTCCAGAACTGAAGCGCGTCACAGGTTGCGAACATCCCGTTGCCGCCCTTTTTCTGGTCCTTGATGCCGAAGAGGTGCCAGTAGGCAATCGCCCAGTGGCCCGACTGGAACAGTTCTTCGAGAACTTCCCGGTCGTCGATCTCCTGACCGCGACGGTCGCGGTATTTGATCTTCTTGTCGTTGGTGAGCTTGAGGTAGCGGGTGTCCGCATAGCCGTCGCGCACGTCACCATCGTCGTTGACATATTTGTCGCCGTCGAACAGCGGCCAGCGGCCTTTCGGGCCGTCGCTCAGGGCCTCTTTGAACTTGGCGGGGTCTTTACCCGGCCAGCCCGCAGGGGACGCCATGAAGTGCTTGATCGCCTCGTTGATCACCTTGACTTGGGCTTTCCCCTCATCGGTGTTCTTGTAGATCAGGCCGTTGGTCCGGTACTTGAGAGCGCCGTTCTCGAACGAGGCGGTCTTCTCGAAGCCCTTGAAGAAGCTCAGGCGAACGAGCGTCTTGATGCGGCCAGTCTTGGGGTCGAAGGAAGGTTTGAAGGACATGTCGTCTCTCCGTTTTAAGGTTTCGCGTTTGAAAGGCGATCAGAGATCGCCGTAGTCCTCGAACTCGTCGTCGCCGTAATCCTCGAACTCATCGTTCAGAGGGGTGATGGCTTCGCGGGCGTCCTCCACCGGCACTAAGATCGGCTTTGGTTCGCTCCGCTCGACGAGTGCGCCGGGGACCTGATACTTCTTACCAACTTCTTTCTCAACTTGCGAGGGGCTTTTCAACTTCATGTTGAATGGCGAGGAAGAAGGAAGTTGTTCTCGAATAAAGGCTTCAGCAGCCCCTTCCGAGCGCCATTTGCGGTTACCACCCTTGCCCAAAACGGCCTTTTTTCCCGCCGTAGGGCCATTTTGAAGAACGTGCTGAAGCGCCATGAACGAGCAATAGTCGAGGAATTTCTCGATGGCTTTCCGGTTCTCGTGGATCGTCAGCAGTCGCTCGGGCGTCAGCGATTCGACGGGCGGCAGCGGCAGCGGCTCACCGGGCTCAACATCGAGCTTGTCCACGCTGAGATCGAGGTGGGCGATGTTCGAGTTCGCGTGCGCCTCACAGCCACCGGGGCGACCGGGGACATTGGCCGCAGGACACCATTTGCACGCCTCGACACACGGGTTGAACGCGGCGTCTTCCTGCTCGGTCTTGTAGGCCGCGTCCTTCACGCGCTCCCCGAACGCTTCCAGATCGGCAAGCTCGACATACCAGTAGCCGCCGCCGTGCGGGATGCGGGGCTGGTCGATGATGATCAGGAACTTGGTGGCCTTCGAGATGTGCTTGACCACCTGATGATAGAAGGCCAGCGCATAGAGCATCTGCTGCTCGTTCTCGACCGGGCTCACCGGATCGAAGCCGTATTTCAGGTCGCTCAGCACCACGAGTTCCTGACCGATGACGGCGCAGTCCACGGTGCCGCCCTGCGGCTTGCCGTGCTCGTCATAGCCGACCCAGTTCGTCGTATCGACGCGGTACTCGACGACCATCCGGCCTGAGAATTGCCTGATCTCGTCGATGCCCTGCTGAAGGTGATCGGCCATGTCGGCATCGACCTCAAAGGTGCGCCCGTTGATGTGCTGCTTGCTGCCGATGAAGTGATAGGCGTCATAACCCCAGTAGAGGCATTCCTCGCGAACGGCGTGGGCGGCGGTGCCCTCGTCGGCCCACTCACTCGACTCGTCCTTGGGATAGCTGGCGGTGAAGCGCAGTGAGGCGTGGCAGCGCAGCCAGCGGGCCGCGTCAGATGGGCGACGGATGAAGCCCCGATAGTGCGGGCTCTTGAAGCCGAGGAGTTCGTCGAACTCGTCTTTCGGCATCAGCCTCAGCGGGGCCTTGGTGATTTCGTGAAGCATTTTCACACCCTCAAAAGCAAAAACCCCTCGGCGCAGGGGGAGTGCGCCGAGGGGTTGGTGGCAGTCAGAAGGGCTCAGAGGTCGTCATCGCCGCCTTCGTCACCACCTTCTTCGGGATCAGCGGCGAAGCGGCCAACGCCGTGCCCTTCATCCCACGTCTTCGCCTTGGTCTCGAACCAGTTGTCGAGCTTGGCGAGCTTACTGGCATCTTCGATGGCCGACATCTTCTCAGCGCCGAGCTTGCCGAGGATTTCCTTGAACTTGGCTTGGCGGGCAACGCGCTCGGGGTGGCCCTTCTCGAACTCAGCCAGCCACGGACGGAACTTCGCGTCGAGGGTTTCGACGGTGATCTCGGGGGCCTCGGCTTTGGTCTCAGCCTTGGTTTCAGCGGCGGGCTTTTCGGTCTTCGCCTTGGTGGTCTTCGGCTTGTCTTCAGCAGCCGGGGCAGCGGCTTCAGCCTTGTCAGCCGAGGCGGTCGCGGCGGCAGCGGTGTTCTTCGCGCCAGCCGTAAGCAGCTTTTCGAGCAGGGTGTTCTGCTTCTCGACAGCGGCGGTCAGTTTGGTGATCTCGATCTCAAGAGCCATTGGGCATCTCCGTGTCAGGGTGTTTCGATTTCCGTGAGGCCAGTCTTATGGGGATTCGGTTGAGCAGTCAACAAGTAGTTGAATGGAAATTTGCGCTCATGTAGGGTGCAGGCAATGACACAGATTCAGGAGACGCTATTGTGGACCTCGCAAATCACGAGATCGACCGACCCGAGCCGAAGAACCCGCGCAAGGCCAAAGACCTCGGCAAGCTCAACAACCTGTTGATTCGCGGCCTGCCGGATTGGCTGGACGACGATGGTATTCTGCGCACCTATGACCTCGCGAAATACCTCGGCGTGAGCTACCAAGCCGCCTATAAGTGGTTCGACCGAAACCGTATTCCGCCCAAGCGCATCCCCGCGCTGGTCAAGCTGTCGGCGGAAAGCAAGGCGCGCCCCGAGGACTTCCAACCCCTCACGGCTGACGACTTCATGGGGTTCCTCGGATGAAGCTCATACCTGATTGGAGATTTTCCCTGTTCCTCGATCAGGTATGGCTCAAGCTGAGCCCACGGGCGGGGCGGTGATGGATCATTGCCCCGAGACCCGCAACCGAATCAGACTGACCTTGGCGGCATGGGCTTATGAGGTTCATGCCGATTCCATCATGAGCGATGACGAGTTCGACCGGCTGGCGCTGAGCATCGACGTGCGCAAGTCCACCGCGCGGCCCGATCTCGACGAGTGGTTCCGCGAGAACTTCAATCCGCACACGGGCATGTGGGTGATGAACCACCCGGAGCGCGACAGGATCGAGGCACTTTATCAGAGCCTTAGCAATTCCCGGCGCGCGGAGCCCGAGGGACAGACGCTCTGGGAGATCATCATTGGGCGGGTGTTGGGTTAAGCCTCTCACCAGTCAACTAAATGTTGTGTCCAGAGAATTAAGTTGAAGCGGACACGAGTTTTGAGTTGTAGCCGCCCCAAGCAGTCGAATAGTATTACCTAAATATCGGTAAGTAGAGGCACCCTATGCCAGCCCCCAAAAAGAAGGCGACTTCTTTCAGTATCTCAGAGCGAGCGGACGAGTTGCTTGGCAAACTGGCCGAGTATCATGGTGTCAAGCGGACGGCTGTGGTCGAAATGCTCATCCGCGCCGAGGCGCGAAAACTCGCCTTGGAGTAACCCATGCTCAAGAATGCCCTGAAACTGGCGAGCCATGGCCTCGCCGTACACTGGCTGCACCCTAAGTCCAAGAGGCCGATTGGCAACAAATGGGCTGAGCAGCCGGTGGCGTCATCCGAAAAGCTGCAACGCACCTATGCCAAAGGCAACAACCTCGGTGTCCGCACCGGGAAGTGGTCAAAGGTCGATGGCCTTTACCTGCACATCATCGACATCGACATCCGCAGCGCCGAGTTCAAAGACGCGGCGTGGAAGAAGCTGCGCGAACTGCTGCCGGAAATGGATGCGGCCTCCACCGCCATCGTGGTCTCGGGCTCGGGCGGCGAGAGCCGTCACGTCTATATCCTGACCAGCAAGCCGTTCCCGCCGCGCAAGTTCGCCCATAGCCCGTCCTTCCAGATGGTCTGGGACGACGCCAAGCAGCGCGACGTGAAGAAGTGGGACTGGGAACTGCACCTGCTCGGCACCGGCGCGCAGGCGGCGATCCCGCCGTCCATTCACCCGGATACCGGCAAGCCCTATGTCTGGGAGCGCGAGTTCGACTGGGATGATGTCGCCCTTGGCCTGATCGACGCCATCCCGGCTGAGGCCATTGAGCGCCTGATTGGCTATGAGGAAGGTGACGGGGCAGACGTTGACCCTGAACGCCTCAAGCCCATCGGCATGACCATGGCTCAGGTGCGCGAGACCCTTGAGACCCTGCCGTTCGAGGATTGGTTCGAGGATCGCGACGGCTGGTTCCGCACCGGCATGGCCGTCCACCACGAGACCTCGGGCTCGAAAGAAGGTTTCGACCTTTGGTGCGAGTTCTCCAAGCGCTCACCCAAGTTCGATCTGAAGGACAGCAAGCGCGTCTGGAACTCGTTCGGCAAGCGCGACGGCAAGCCGTTCCGCATGGCATCGCTCAACGCGGTCGCCAACGACATCCGCCTGCTGAACGACATCGAGGACTATGGTGACGAGGATGACCTCGGCAAGGCCGCTGAGCCCGAGTTTGAGGACTATGGGGATGAGCCTGACGAATCGAGCGACGAAGACGACCTGCTCGGCACGCCCAAAAAGCCGAACAAATCGCAGACGCGGGTTGCTAAAGCCAAGGTCGAGGCCGCTCTGGGGGCCGAAGCGCCGAAGTGGGTCAAGCGCCTGAACAAGCTCCATGCAGTTGCCCGTGTGTCGGGCAAGACCGTGATCATGGACTTCGAGGATGACGGGCGGGTGAGCTATGGCAACGTCACCGACCTGCACAACTACTATGAGAACGACCGGAAGCCGAAGGACGACACCACCGTGCCGGTCTCAAAACTCTGGCTCCAACACCCGCAGCGCCGCAGCTACAAAGGGATTGTCTTCGCGCCGAACCGCGAGGTGCCGGGGGCCTATAACCATTGGCAGGGCTTCTCGGTCGAGGCGTCGAAGGACAAAGACCCGTCGCGTGGTTGCAAGCTGTTCCTCAAACACCTCTTCGAGGTCGCCTGCTCAGGCAAGGAGGACATCTATCGCTACCACCTCGCGTGGCTGGCCCACATGATCCAGAAGCCCGAGGAAAAGCCCGGTGTCGCCGTGGTCTATAAGGGGAAGAAGCGGATCGGTAAGGACACCGTGTTCGAGTATGTCGGCAAGCTGATCAAGCACCACTACATCACGGTCGCCAACCAAGACCAGATGCTCGGCAAGTTCAACGCTCACCAAGAGAAGGCTTTGCTGCTGCACATGCAGGAAGGCTTCTGGGCCGGGAACAAGCAGGCTGAGGGTATGCTGAAATACCTGATCACCTCGACGCAGGTGATGATCGAGCCGAAGGGCATGAACGCATTCCCGATCCCCTCGGTGCTGCGCCTGTTCATCTCGTCGAACGAGAACTGGGTCATCCCGGCGACCGAGGACGAGGGCCGCTTCCTGATGCTCAACGTCAGCGACAAGAGGCGCAACGATCACGTCTACTTCGCGGCTCTGCGTGAGGAGATGGAAGGTGACGGGCCCGCGTGCCTGCTGGCCTATCTTCAGCAGTACGACATCTCGCAGTTCCAAGTGCGCGCCGTGCCTGACACCAGTGCGCTGGCAGAGCAGAAGGTGCAGGGGCTCAAGAACGTCGAACGCTGGTGGCTCGATACCCTTCAGCGCGGCAAGATTGACGGCATCCAGAACCGTGAAGACGGCGTGGACAATGCGGTGTGGTCGGCGCGCACGGTGCAGATCGACAAGGGCGAGTTCCGCGAGAACTACAGCCGGTGGATGCGGGGTCGGCGCTATGACGGCGAAGAGGTTAGCGAGATCGAGTTCGGCCAGCGTCTCAAGCGGCTCTGCCCTTCGGCGGCGGGCAAGCAGGTGCGCAATGGGAAGTCCCGCCACATGGCTTACTTCCTGCCACCGCTCTGGCAGGCGCGCGAGGAGTTCGAGAAATATCTGGGATCGGACATCCCGTGGCCCGAGGATGATGTTGTCGAGGAGATCGAGGTCGATGATCTCGGATAACTAATCAACATTTGGTTGACTGAGAAACTGAAAGCTGGGAAAGTCTGGAAACAGATTCCCGGCTTTTCGGGATTCGTTTGTCAGAGGAACTGAAGAGAATGGCAAAGTCGCCATTGGTTTGGCCCAAGGAACGCTGCCGCGAGGAGGCGTTAAAATACAGCACTCTCAAGGAGTTCGAGATCGAGTGTCGCGGGGCCTACAGGTCGGCCCGTGATCGCGGCTGGCTGGATGAAATCTGCCCTCACATCGAGCGGCAGGTAAAGCGGCGGAACCACTGGACCAAAACGCGGTGTGCTGAATTGGCGAGTGCCTTCACTAAGCGGGAAGACTTCAAGGCGGCGAATGAAGCTGCGCATAGCGCCGCTCGCAAGAATGGATGGCTCGACGAAATCTGCGCCCACATGACCTGCGGGAGATCGTCACCATGGACCTTCGAGGCTTGCGAGAAGGAGGCCATGAAATACGAGACCCGCACAGCGTTCCGGGCGCAGAGCCCTAGCGCTTATGCAATCGCGCGAGAGAAGGACTGGTTGAATGACATCTGCTGGTTCATGAGCGGATCGGTAAAGGATGGTCTGTATATCATCCGTGAGGAGTTGCCCGAGGGGGAGCATTACCTAGTGAAGATCGGTCACACGACTTTTGACCGTGGCGAGTTCAGAGTACGACAGGGTTTCCGTCATTTTGAGAAACCAGTTGTCGTACTCTACGAACGCAATAAGAGTGCCACTCGTATCGAACGCTCATTGCTACGTCGCTTTAAGCTGAAGCCTGATGTGCCAGAGTATCGGAAGTTCGATGGACACACGGAATTGCGGATGATGACAGCCGAGGAAATTGGCGTTGCCATTGCAGCGAGCCGTAAATGAGGGTGACCAACGGATGAGATACAGACCATAATGGGATACAGCCCATCCGAGGAGCCCCGCCATCTGAGCGGGGTTTTTTCGTGTGATATGAGGGCACTTTGTCCCTAGCCAATCAACCAAATCGCTTAGTCCTTAGACACCTTAGACAAAATCGACCCCCTATTAGACACGTTTTTTGATAATCAAAACAACGGTTTAGAGGGTCCTGACTAGGCTGTCTGAGGTGTCTATATAGGAAAAATTCCTTTAATATTTTGGACTCTTTTTTCCATGTGAGTGCGGGGGAGACTGTTTTCGGCAGGAGGGGGTAATTCCATGGGTTAAACCCTATTAGACTCCTTAGACAATATAGACAGACCGCATTAAGTCTTTGTTTCCAAAGAGAAAAACCTGTCTAATAGCACCCCCCATTTTGTCTAATAGGTCTAAGGGGTAGCGGGAAAAGTTGATTAACTCCTGCTACCCGCGCTCCCGAAACGCCGCAAAACCGCGCTCCGATGGCCTGTATCTCACGCAATCCCCGTGCCCTCAGAATTAAAAACCATAAAAACCCGATCTTGCGGGCCTCAGAGCCACCCCCGAGGCACGCACCTACCCGAGAGGGACCCGCGAAATGGTCTGTATCCCACGCAATCCCGCCCCGCCGTCGAGCGGATGAGACACAGACCACGCAAGCCGGATGAGACACAGACCACGCAAGCCCGCGCCCCTTCCGCCTCAGTCAGACGGGCCAGCGGATAGCAGGCGCAACGGATGAGACAGAGACCGCGCAAGCCCGCTGCCCCATATCCCGCGCCATATCCCCGCGCCATATCCCCGCGCCACCGGCTGGCCTCTATCGCTGGCACGCCGAAGCCTGATCGGCTGGCCTCTATCGCTGGCACGCCGAAGCCTGATCGGCTGGCCTCTATCGCTTTGCCTAATCAACAATCGGTTGACTAGCTAGGGACAACCCGGCATAGTCAGAATCACAACAGGGGAAGGCAATCAAGCCGCCCGCCTATCTGAGGAAAGCCCGCCATGTTCGCCACCATCCGCCCCGCCCTGAGCCTGCCCGACGCAATCAGCGCTTGCGGCAATAACATTCAGGCAATCAAAGCCGCCCGCGCCGATAACGCCGCCGCCCGCCTTTCCGATATGGGCCGCGCATTGGGTCGCTCTTACAGCCCTGAAGCCATTGCAGCCGCACTGGCGCATTACGATTGGATCATGAGCCGCCCGGTTAGTTTTGACGCAACCGTAACGGCAATGAACGCCGCCCGCTTTGTCGCATATCGTTTCAACCGTCACTGAGGAAAGCCCGCCATGTTCGCCACCATCCGCGCCATGTTCGCCCGCAAGCCCGCCGCCCCGGCAATCCGCCCCGCCTTTGATGACATTCCCGCCCATAAGGGCTTCCGCGTTGTGTCTAAGTCAGACGGGCGCATTGTGATGGACTCGACGTTCCCGACACTGGCGGAAGCCCGCGCCGCCGCCAAAGCCAAGCGCGCGGAAAACGCCGATTTCGTCGCTCATCTGGCGGGCATGGATTGGGTTTCAACCGTCCGCCGTCACGTCTTTATTCAGAACTTGGAAAACGGGCGGCTGAGCGCATGAGCAAGCCCGCGACCTATGAGGGGAAGCCATGCCAGCACGGCCACGGCTCAACCCGTTACAAGGCCAATTATAAATGCGTCACTTGCGCCCGCGCTGAATCCGCCCGCCATTATGACAAGGCAACCGCAACCGCCCGCAAGCGCGCATATCGCGCCGCCCTGAAAGCCAAGGAGTCCTGAGCTATGCCGAACAATGCCGAATTGCTGGCCCTACTGAAAGAGGCGCAAGCCCTTGGTCTGACCTTTCACCGGGGCGCGGCTTATATCAGCGCGGCATATATCGAAAAGCAGGCGGAACTTAACGCCCGCATTGATCAGGCAATCGCCAAACACAAGGAGTCCTGAGCTATGCCCCGCCCCGGCCTTATCCGCGCCTTTCTGGGTGACCTTGCCGCCGCCCTTTGTGTTTTCGCTATCCCCGCCGCCTTTGCTTTTCTGGCCTTTGGCTTTGGCTACTAATCAACAAACAGTTGACTAGCTAGGGACAACCCGGCATAGTCAGAATCACAAGAGGGGCGCGGATCAGCCCGCCCCGCCAGCCCTGAGGAATCCGCTATGAAACCGAATCTTTACATTGGCGAAACCGAAACTTTCAAAATGTGCGGCCAGCGTTTCCGTGTCACGATTGAGCAAGACTCCGATATGGGCGCGCCATGGGAAGAGCACGAGGGCCACGGGCCAGTGAGTGAAGACTATACGGAAAACAAGGGGCCGGGGGGCTTGATCCTTTCCGAAAATCGCGGGCGGGGCCGGACTCTGATCTATGACTTTGCCGAGGCTTGCCGCATTGCGCGCCGCGACGGTTGGGGCTTCCTGCCCGGTAAGCTCATCATTGACCGCTTTGCCCATAGCGGGCGGCGCAAGTTCCGGGCTTATGTGCAGGGCGGCACATCTGAGCTTACCGCATACGGGAAAACCCCTCAGGAAGCCACAACGGCCCTTTACGCCATGCACCGGGCAACCTTCCCTAGCGCGCGGGCCTATGCCGCCGCCGCCGCCCGTGCTGACTTTGACCGCTTGCGCGACTGGTGCCGCAATGAATGGACGTGGTGCGGCGTTGTGGTCACTGCCATTGACCGCGACGGGGAAGAGACCGGGGAAACCGCTTCCCTTTGGGGCATTGAGTCCGACGCTGACTCCTACCTTTGGGAAGTCGCAGAAGAGCTTGCGGCGGGCATGATTGCGCCGCAATGCCGCGCCGCCTAATCAACAAACAGTTGACTAGCTAGGGACAAAAACCTAAGGTCAGAATCACACAAGGGAAGCGGATCAACCGCCCCGCCTATCTGAGGAACTGAGAAAATGGCTATTCGCTTTTATGCCGCCTGCCTTGCATCCTATAACAACGGCGTTTTGCATGGCGCATGGATTGACGCGGAGTCAGACGTTGACGCCATGCAAGAGCAAGTCAACGCCATGTTGCGCAAGTCGCGCTTTCCTAACGTGACTGTTGATTGTGTCGATTGCGGCGGGGATGGAGTCGAACCCGCGCCCGCGCTTGATGCGCAAGGCCGCGTGCCAGTTTGTGAGACCTGCAAAGGCGCGTGCAAAGTCCCTAGCGCGGAAGAGTTTGCAATTCACGACTCGGAAGGCTTGCCGCGTTCCTTTGGCGAATTTTGCGGGCTTCAGGCAATCGCGGATTATGTCGAGTTTGTGGAAGAGGTTGAAGAGGCAACCGGGCGCGACGGGGAAGAGGCTGAAGAGCTTGCCCGCGCCATGCTCGACAACTGGCACGACATAGACTCGGCGCGCTCTGAGCTTGATAATTTTTGCGGGGTTTATGACTCGTTCCGCGAATATGCCGACGAGTCCGCAGACGAGGTAATCGCCTGCCATAGTGCAGACGGGAAAGCCCCGCAATTTCTCATCAATTACTTTGATTATGAGTCCTATGCCCGCGACCTGAGCCACGAAATGACGGCGCTTGATCTGAGCGACGGCGTTGCGGTTTTTCATCAATAACCAATCAACTAAAAAGACTCTGGCCCCTAATCTGAGGAACTGAACCCATGGCACGCAATCTGAAAACCGTTGAAATCAAACTGCCCTTTAGCGGCTTTTACGAGTCCCTTTATTCGGGCGCGATTGACTCGCAAGAGGAGTCTTTCGTCGAGTACCGGGCCACGGAAGAGGGCGACGACTCGGAACTGAACTGGCCGGAAGAGTTGCGCATTGAGGCCAGCGACCTTGCGTCTATCCTTTTCGATGTGACGGATTATTCAGCCGCTTATGACAAACTGGCGCGCGCATATGTTGACGCCTTTTCGCAACTGGCCGGGGATGGACTCGGAATCAGCGCGCCTGAGCAAGTGAAGTTTTACGATTGGGAAGCCAAGGGCTATAAAACGCGGCGCGAAATTGTGTCGAGCTTGCGCCTGACCTTTGCCGACATGTCGAGCCCGCGCGAATACAATTTCGGCACAGACAGAATTTTCGCAAATATCCCGGTTAGCGTTGTGCGCAAGCTATGGGCCATTGTGAAGGCTGACTCCTTTGACACGCTGACTCGCGTTGCCAAGGAACGCCATTCAAGCCGCGACGGGTTTATTTCCGGCTATCGTTCCGACTGGCGGGATTGGGGAGCGCTTGCCGACTGGGATCACAATCAACTCGAAACCCTCTTGATTGCGGCTTGTGAAGTCGAGCGCTTTGACTGGGAAGACTCTGACCTTGCCATTTATTACGCGACCACGGAATCCGAGTCCGATTATCAGGCATGGGAGTCGGCGGTTGATTGGGCGCGCTTTGACGAAAAGCGGAACGAAAAGCGAGTCGAGCTTATGCGCGATTGGCTGGAGTCTGACCCTGAGGCGGCGCGGGCTTGGATTGGGAACAATGGGGAACTGTCTGACTCCCTCATCCTGAACAATGCGGATGAATTTGCAGAGTTTGACCTTGCGGGCATTGCGTACCGTTGCCCGCTGACTCCTGACCTTTTCGCGGGGAATTGAGCCATGCTTACCCCCGGCGAAAAACTTTGGAATGGCGCAACCGTAACGCCACAACTTGCCGCCGCATATAACGCCATACAAGCCCGCATTGAGGCTTTCAGGGCTGAAGGCAAGCCCGCCCCTGAGCAACTGTTAAACGGCGCGCATAACCTAATCGCGGGCGCGGTCTGAAATTTGGTTAGGCGCGTTTCCGGGCGCGCCCTTCCTAATCTCAGATAATAGGAGTCGGACAATGGCTTATCCGAAAACGCGCTTTTCTTCGCACAATCTGCCCCGCGAAAATGGCGGCGCGACCTATGCTGTATGGCGTCACCTTGCGCCCGGAAACCAATATATCGCGGGATATATCAGCAAGACTCGGCGCGGAACTTGGCAAGTTGACATTGCGACTCGCCACTATGGGCAACGGATCACGGAAACCGCAAAGTTTGCAGATGCAAAGCGCATGGCGCGGGAATTGCTTGCATGATTAAGCTAAACGCCACGGCGGGAATCCCTGCCCATTACATGAATCGGCACGCGCTTGTTACCGGCCCAACCGGCACGGGAAAAACTGTGTCAATCATGCGCCTTATTGAGGCATTGAGCCAAGCCGGGACTCCCGTTATCGCGCCCGATGTCAAAGGGGATTTACCGCCCCTTGGCAACTCATGCCCCGCGCAAGTTCTAGCCCCCGGCGCGGGGCTTTGTGTTCCCCTATGGGCCATGGGGGCTGACCTGATCAGCCGCGCCTTAGAATTGACTGAGGCGCAAGCGGGCGCGCTTGAAATTGCTTTCAGCTATGCGGAAGAGACCGCCGCGCCGCTTGATACGCTAGGCGACTTGCGCGACCTGTTAGCAAGCCTTTCCGCCGCGCCCGATATGGTCGCGCATATTGGCTATGTGACAAGGGCCAGCATTGGCACGATTCAGCGGGCTTTGCTCAGGATCGAAAAGGGCGGGCAAGCCGGGATTTTCGGCGCGCCCGCTTTTGACATTGCCGCCGCCATGGACTCGGGGCTTGTCTCAATTATTGACGCAAGCGCGCTTTACCATAGCCCCCGCCTTTACGGGGCTTTCATGCTTTGGCTATTGCGAGAGCTGGCAACGCGCTTTCCTGAAACGGGCGATTTAGACAAGCCCCGCCTAGCGCTTGTTATTGACGAGTCACATTGCCTTTTCCATGAGGCCAGCCCCGCCTTGCTCAGGTCTATTGAGGCAACCGCGCGCCTGATCCGGTCAAAGGGAGTCGCGCTTGTTTTTGCCAGTCAATCGCCCGATGACTTGCCCGCCGTGATCCGGGCGCAATGCGCGACTCGTATTGAGCACGCCCGCGCCCATGGCGTTGGGAATTGCCTTTTCTCGACGCTGGACTCGAGCGGCAACGCAACCGCGCCCCGCATGATCCGCCCCGCGTTGCCTGAGGCCATGCGCGCCCCGCCGCCTGAGCAACCCGCCAAGCCCGCCAGCCCGCCGCCAGTGATCCGGCAAGCCATGCGCGCCCATAAGCGCGCCCCGCCGCCGTCCGCCGCCCCTCAGATTGCCGATAACATGGACTCGGCGGGCTATGCCTTTCTAGGCATTGCGGGCGCGGCATTGCTTGCCCTTGGCTATTGGCTAGGCGCGGGTTAAGCCCCGCCGCCGCTTCCCCTCTTGCGACCTATCCGCCCCGCCTAGCGCGGGGCTTTTTGCGTTTACGTCGCGCGGCGCTAGTCGCGTGATCTAAGGCCAGCCGGGGCGGCGCTAGTCGCGTGATCTAAGGCCAGCCGGGGGCGCGCTCTTGCCCTAAGGGGCCAGCCGGGGCGCGCTCATGCCCTCAGGGGCCAGCCGGGGGCGCGCTCTTGCCTCAGGGGCCAGCCGGGGCGCGCTCTTGCCCTCAGGGGCCAGCCGGGGCGGCGCGGGTGGCGGGGGCCATGTTAGCGCTATCACGACCCGCCCGGTCGTCTATGAATCATGCTGCTGATCAGGCCGGGGCAGGTGGTCGGCACACCACTGGCCGGGAGCACCCTCGATCCGTTACTTGACTTTCCAAAATTGTACAGATCGAGCTTACTTCAAATAGTCATCGAGCCAACGGTTTGTTTACTTGAGTTCTTCAGCCGGATTTCTATTACTTCAAATAGTTGTCCAGTTTTCAGGTGAGACATGGCAAGAAAATCTCCTCCCGCAACACTACCTTACGATGATGCTCTCATTGCAGGCCACAAGCGATACTTAGGTAAACCGTGTAATATCTGTGGATCAACAGACCGCTTGGTTTCCATCAAATACTGTTACTCATGCCACGCTAGAATGCGGAACGAGTGGCGAGTTAAAAACCGTGAACGTCATAAGCAGATGCAGAAAGACTGGTATAACCGGAACCGCGAGCATGTTTCGGAAATGGCTAAGAAACGACCGCCTCTTGATCCGGTGGAGCGACACAAACGTAAAATGCGATACAAGGCCGCTGACCCTGAACGTTACACGCTAAGGAAAGCAGAGGCTCGCGCAAGACGGTCTGACCTCGCCGTATTTTACGATGGTGCTCGGCGCGAGCGTAAACACCTCGCCCGTAAAAGCGCAAAGAAGCCTATCAGTGCGGATGAGAAGCGACTTCTCGCTGCGCAGCGCAAACATGGGTGCGCGTATTGCGGCACGACCGACAACCTCCACCTCGATCACATCATCCCTATCTCTCGGGATGGCACACACGAACTTCGCAACGTCCAGTGGCTCTGCGGACCCCACAACACCCAGAAGCTCGCACTCACCCACGACGAGTATGTGATCTGGTGCATTGAACGCGATGCGCCGCTCCCGTTGGTCTACTGTGGATGGGGCCCGGATATTGAAATTTTCGGAGCGGTCAGTCCCGCCGAGATTGAAATTTCTGAGCCGGTCAGTCTTTGGGAGACCATCCTCCGATTGGCCGCTTGAAAAAGCTGTCCAGTTCCCCGGTGCTTCGGCAAGCTGTCCAGTTCCCCGGTGCTTCGGCAAGCTGTCCAGTCCCCTGCGCGAGAGTATTCGCCAGCCCCGCCACAGAATAAGCCCTCCGTCACGAAGACCAGAGGGCTTACCCAGATGCAGGATCACCGCCTTTCGGTTGTGCGAGCACAAGATCATCTGACAACAACCCGAAACTATATTCAAGTCCTGTTCCAGTTTGTCATTGTCAGTCAACCGAATGTTGATTAACACTTAGGGACACCCTGAGTTGGAGACGAATCATGGAAGACTGGAAACAGAAACTGGTTGATGCTGTTCGACCTTACGTCCGCAGAAAAGACCTCACAGGTTACCGTCATCTCAGAGATCTGGGCGACTGGTTGCTTAATCGAAAGCTCAATAACCTCGATGAAATCACATCACCCCAACATGTCGTCGAACTCATGGAACTGATCGACCAGTGGCACGACGATGATGTTGCCAAGCAGCCCTGCGCGCCGCCCGAGCAGCCCACCAATCCGTTCATCGTCGAGCGCATTGAGCGTGAGATCAAACGCGGCAACTACGGCCATTTCGTCATCACCGAAGTCAAGGCTGACTCTGTGGTGCTGCGTACTGTGCCTGCAACCTACACGCCCAAGGCGCTGCGCGCCCTCGCCAAGCAACTCACCGATCTGGCCGACGCGCACGAGGCGGTCTACCCGCCGAACCACTGCGCCGCCGCCTGCTGAGATTGAAATTTTTCACGCGGTCAGGAATTTGAAATTTCTGGCCCGGTCAGGAAACCAACCATGTCCAACAATGAAATTCCCCCGCGCCCCAGTGTAGATCAGATGGCAGATTCAGCGCTCCTCCGCGCCGGTCTGCGTGATCGCCGCATCCCCGACCTGAAGGAAGCGCCCCGCCACCTGCTCGACACCGGCATTGAGTACCATGAGACCATTCAGGTCAGCCCCGGCGTGCGCGCATGGACGATCTTCGCAGCACTGGCCGGTGCCATCGGCCTCTTCCTGTGGGTGATGCTGTGATGACTGATGCGCAAGTCGCTCTGGTGCGTAAGCTGCGCACCGAATGGCCGGTTGGCCCCGGTAACAGCATCGCCTGTCAGATTATGAGCGAGGCAGCGGATGAGATCGAAACGCTCTCTGCCCGCTACAATCGAGCCTCCCTTGGCACAGCCGAAGTCGAGAAGCGTGTCAAATCCCTCCTGCAAATCCAGCGCGGCCACCAGCAGGAGATCGAAGGTCTCAAGCGCGCCCTCGACAAGCGGGATGCCGAGATCATGGCGCTGAAGGCTCAGGTGGCCGGTGCGCGTGATGCGGCACTGGACGAGGCTGCTGCGGCACTCCAAATGGCTGTCGATGACTGGCGTAGCTCCGGTAACGAGCTTCCAGCGAAGAAGATCGAGGATGAAATCCCCGGTATCCTCGCATTGAAATCCTCGGCGCAGTCAGTCTGATCGCGCTTGCCTGTTCAACCGAATGTTGACTATAACACCTAAAAGGAACCCTGCCATGAACAACACCGAAGAGCGTCTGCGCAAGGTGGTCGTCAATCTTCTCGACCCGCAATGCGAACCTGCCCGTGAGAACCGCTTTCTCAAAGACCTCGGGGCCGACAGCCTCGATATGGTCGAACTGGTGATGGCGACCGAAGAAGAGTTCGGCATCGAGATCAGTGACGACCAATGGGCCACCGTGAAGACCTTCGGGGATGCGGTTGATCTCGTGGAAAGGCTGCTCGCATGAACCCGGAAAGCCAAATCCGCACCATCGTGATCGACGGCAAGCTGCCGGTCAGCACCATCGTCGCCCGCCTTGTCGAGCATCAGATCATGGGTGCAGCCGTTGGCATCGACTTCGATGGCGTTGAGGATGCGCAGGCCAAACAGATCGAGATCAACGCGATGATCCGCGAGATCAACGAGACGGCCAACCGGCGCACCGCTGCCGCGCTCAACCCCGTCCATCCCGAGGGCAACCGCAAAGCCCGCCGCGCGGCGGCTGCGCAGCGCCGGGGGAAGCGGTGATGACTCGGACCCTCTATCGCGTCGAGAATCCGCACACCATGCAGGGCCTCTGGTATGACCGCTATGCCCGTTACAATGGCTTCATCCGGCAGTTCGGTGACGCCCTGTGCCACGATGTCCCCATGGACTTTGATCCTCAATTCCTGACGGAAGGCAACTGGTTCAGCGCCTGTGACAACCTCGCTGACATGAGCAACTGGTTCAGCCTCAGCGACCTAAAGCGGCTCCACAGCATTGGCTATGACCTCTATCGGATCGAGGTGCCGACCTATCGCACGATCAACGGGCACGCAGCCTTCCTTCGGGAGAGCGCGACCCTGATCGAACGGGCACCGATGGCGCTGATCAACAGCGAGTGGGGGCAAGCATGAGCGTTACATCCTTCCGCCCCCGCAAGCGCAAGATCATGCAGCGCTGCCCCAACTCGGACAACCCGAACTGGGCTGAGTACCACGAGCAGACCGACGCCGAAACCCCGGCTGATCTTGAGCGTCTGGCGGCACGCCTGCGCACGATCTTCCCGGCCCATGAGTTTGTGATCCAATGAGCGCCGATGAGGCATACGAGATTTTCTATCAGCAGCACCTGCAAAAAGGGGCGAACGGACATCTTTGGCTAAATGCCACTGCGAAGTCCGCTTTCCTCGCGGGGTGGTCAGCAGCCCGCTCCGATGCGCTGAAAGAGGCTGCGGAACTAGTTCAGGCATGGGAACACCCGGCAGAAGTTCGGCGCAAAATCCTTACCCTGATCGACAACCCCAATGAAGGAACAACGAAATGAACCTGATGACCCTTCGCGGCCTGCTCCGCAAACCCGGCAACCCGACCATGGTGGTTGACCTCGGCAACGGCGTGCCGATGACCATCGCCTTCCAGAAGACCCCGCTCCTCGAAGAGCTTGGTAAGGCATTCAACGACGAGCGCACCGCCGAGACTGGCCTGAGCTATGACCCTGAGACCAACCTGCTGACGGTCGATGGCTTTGTGGGGATCAGCGAAAAGACCGGCGAGCCGAACGATGACTTCGATGCTGCGCAGGATGCAATCCATGGGCCGGAAGATGATCTGGACCTCGACGAAGAGGCTGAAGCACTCGACGCCCCGCTCGACGAAGATGACGACCTGCTCTAAGCCTGCGGTCCTATTCAACTAAATGTGGTAGCGTCAACCGGGAGTACCCGCTACATTGGCGCTATCCTAATCTCCAATTCACCACATGAGGGACACGCCATGGGGCTTTCCAACACCCACATGTCGCCGCGCGCACGCATTGTCGAGCGCCGCACATATCTGCGACCACTGAATGAAGACGGCACGGTCTTCGAGACGCCTTCCGACATGAAGGATCGCGTCATTTCCCACCAACGCTGGCTCTGGGAAAACCAGTTGAAGCGCACACTGAGCGTCACCGAGGAAGCCGAACTGGCCGAACTGCGCGACCTGATGGATCGCAGCCTCGTCACCATGTCGGGCCGCGTGAAGTGGATGGGCGGCACGGACCTCGTGAAAGAGCGCTCGTCGGCAGCATTCAACTGCTCGTTCACCAAGGTCGAGAACCCCGCTGATCTGGTGGACGTGTTCTGGCTCCTGCTGCAAGGCTGCGGCGTCGGATTCAAGCCGGTCCCCGGCCTGCTGGAAGGTTTCAACCCCGCTGTCCAAGAGATTGAAATCATCCCCTCGGTCAGGACTGAGAAGGGTGGTCAGGAACACACCAGCGAGACCTTCGAGGATGGCGTCTGGACCATCACCGTGGGCGACAGCGCGAAGTCGTGGGCCAAGTCGCTCGGCAAGCTGATGGCGGGCAAATACCCGGCGCACAAGATCGTCATCGACCTCTCGCAGCTTCGCCCCGCTGGCAAGCGCCTGAAGGGCTACGGCTGGCTCTCGTCGGGCTGGAAGCCGCTGGAAAAGGCGTACACCCGAATTGCGAAACTGATGATCGCGGCAGGCGGGCGCATTCTGAACGCCATCGAGATCGGTGACATCGTGAACCACCTCGGCACCGTTCTGTCGTCGCGCCGGTCGGCCCAAATCTGGCTGCATGATGTCGGGGCCCCGAACGAGGATGCTTTTGTTACTGCCAAGATCGGTCGTTACGAGAATGGCAATGAGCACCGTGAGCAGTCGAACAACAGCCTTGTGTTCTGGCAGAAGCCCGAGCGCTCGCGCATCGTCGATTTGCTCACCACCATCCTCGAAGGCGGCGAGCCGGGTTTCATCAACGGGGCAGAGGCCAAGCGCCGCGCGCCTGACTTCGAGGGCTCCAATCCCTGCGCCGAGATTCTGCTGCCGTCCAAGGGCTTCTGCAACCTCGTGCAGGTCGTCTGGCACCGCTTCAACGGCAACCTGAAGGGTCTGCTGCGGGCCCAGTACATCGCCGGTCGCGCGAACTACCGCCAGACCTGCGTGGACATGAAGGACGGCGTGCTGCAACTCGCATGGGACAACAACCAGCACCTCCTGCGCCTCTGCGGCGTGGCCCCGCTGGGCTATGTCTCGTGGGAAGGCATGGACAGCCGCGTCATGCTTGAGCAGGTCCGCGATGCTGCGATCAACGGCGCGAACTCGATGGCTGATGAGCTTGGCACGCCGCGCCCGCGCCGCGTCACTCAGGTCCAGCCGGGTGGCACCTCGTCGAAGCACCTCGGCCTTGAGGGTGATGAAGTCCATGAAGGCGCGCACCTCGCGCTGTCCCGCTGGGTCTTCAACAACATCGGTGTGTCGGTCGGTGAGCCGCTGCTCGATGCTCTGCGTGCTGCCAACTACCGTGTGCAGCCGCACCCGTTCGACCCGGCCTCGATGCTCGTGACGATCCCGGTGGAATACCCGGCCTCACCGCTGTTCACCAAGACGACCATGGTGATCGACGGCCAAGAGGAATACGTCGAGATCAACGCGGAAACGGCGGTTAGCCAACTGGATCGCTATGCGAACCTGATGCGCTACTATGTGGACCACAACTGCTCGATCACCGTCTCGTTCGACGAGGATGAGATCGACGATATGGCCGACTGGTTCATGGCGAACTGGGACGACTATGTGGGCGTGAGCTTCCTCAAGCGCAACGATCCGACCAAGACCGCCGCCGACCTCGGGTTTTCATATCTCCCCCAAGAAACGGTGTCCAAGCGCATGTACGACGAATACGCGGCCACCTTGCTCCCGCTCGACCTCTCGACCGACAACAGCATTGACCTGCTGGACATGGGCGATTGCGCGACCGGCGCATGTCCGGTTAGGTGATTTATCATGCAAAAGCAACCACTTAGCTATCTCGTCATCGGCACCGCAGACTGCCGGTATTGCGTGGCGGCGAAGAACCTCCTCAACGAGTGCAAGCTCGCCTACGACGAGGAGGTGATCACCATGGCCGAGGCCAAGGAGCGCGGCTATGAAACGGTCCCGCAGATTTTCTACGGGCCCAACTATGTCGGCGGCTACACCGAGCTTCACGCGCGCCTGAGCAAGACGCACATGCTCTTCTGAGGCACGGCGACGTAATCAACTTTTTATTGACTGGGCGGCAGGAATCATCTTGCCGCCCTTTCTCATTCAACATAATGTTGATTAGAGATAAGCAAAAGGAATCGCCCTGACATGACCCAACCCACCGTCAAAGTGAAGCGCCTGCATCCCTCAGCACAGCTTCCGGCATATGAAACCAGTGGTGCCGCTGGTGCTGACATTCGCGCCTGTCTTCACGGGGAGCAATCTCTGGTTATCGCACCCAAGAGCCGCAAGTTGATCAAAACTGGCTTGGCTATGGACATCCCCAGTGGATACGAAATCCAAGTGCGCCCCCGTTCGGGGCTCGCGCTGAAGCACGGCATCACGGTTCTCAACAGCCCCGGCACAATCGACAACGACTACAAGCAGGAACTGGGCGTTATCCTTGTGAACCAAGGTGATGAACCATTCACTGTGCAGAATGGAGATCGAATTGCTCAGATTGTGATCGCAGCCTGCGTGCAAATGCTTGTCGAGGAAGCATTTGAAATCGAGTCCAACGGTCGTGGTGGCTTCGGTAGTACGGGTTTGAAATGAGCAGGCCGGGTCGAGTCAAACTGCATTGTGCTCAGTGCGCAGCAGAGTTCTCGGTCATTAACGGTCGAGCAAAGACAGCGAAGTTCTGTTCACGCGCGTGCGCCGATAAACACCCTCGCCCCAAACGTCTGGTCCGGTGCAAGAATTGCGGCTCACTCTTCCACCGGAAGGTATCTCAGTCGATCAAGGTGCGCACCGAGACATGCAGTTATGCCTGCTCAAGCGCGATGCGCTCGGTGTATTTCGCTGGCGTAGGGAATCCCAATTACCGTGGGCGGAACACCGATACAGACGGATACCGCATCTATGTTCCGGGGGCGTCGGGTATCGACCTCGGTTTCCGCAAAAGCATCAAGATGCACCATGCGGTCGCATTCATAGAATTGGGAATCACGTCGCTCCCAAAGGCAACCCACGTACATCATCGCGACTGCGACGCTCTGAATAATGATGCTGAAAATCTGGCTCTGTTTACCGAGTGGGACCACAAATGGTTGCACAAGCAATTCGGAGTTGCGCCGCTGATAGCGTTTATGCGTGGCAACGTCGATCTGATGACCCTTTCACGGTGGTCGGACGATCCGCCTCGCGCTGAGTTCCTGCTGAAACAGAACGTGGTCGATCAAGGTCGGGAATTGCGTGAAATGGGTGGTTACTCAGAGAGCAATTTGGAAAGTGTCCTGATGGGCTACCGCTGGCACGATCCGTTCGACAATCCAATGGCGCAGATCATCATTCGAGCGCTCAATCTAAGTGAGTTTGTAAAATGACCAAAGAACAAGGTTGGATGATCCTCGCACTGCTGGCTGCGATTGGTGCCTTCCTCGCCTACCAGCACACCAGCAAGGGGCCCAGCGCCGCGACCAAAGCGCTGATGAACCACGAGCGCATCATGTGCCAAGCAACCGGCGCGGCCCAGCACTGCGCTGAACACAAGCGTCTCAGAGAGAAGTATTACTGATGCACAATATCAAAGAATTGGAACGCCAGCTTGAGCAGGCCAAAAGCCGCCACACCGCCGCTGAGCGGGACCTCCGCGAAGCCAAAGATCGGGTGATCGCGGCCAAAGGTGAACTCCTCATGAGAACCTTCGCTGACATGGGCGGCGTGGTCGGGGTCACGCGGGTGCGCATCGCACATGCTCGCCTCGCCTTTAACACGAGCGGACCATATTTTGTGATGGGCTGGGAGAAACCGCACTACGGCACGGACCCCAAATACCATCTGGCGAAGATCAAGAAGGACGGCACCCCGAGTAACGCCCCGTCAGGTGCAAGTACCGACAAAGTTCTGATCCGACCGGAGGATCAGGTATGAGCGGACCACACCCAAACGGCTGGCAGGTCGGCATGGAGGTCATTATCGTTCTCACCGAGCGGCGTGAAGCGGACGTGCGTAACGGGACCATCACAAAGATCGGTCGCCGGTGGATTACCTTCAGGCACTCGGCGGGCTGGGCCGAGAACCGCTTTGACGCTGACACAATGCGGATCGACGGCGGGCAATACGGCTCGCCGGGGCGCGTCTATCCCTCAATGGCTGAGTATGAGGAAACCCTTGAGCGCAACAAGCTCTGGGCCGACCTGCGCGGTCGCATAGGTTACCAGCCGCCCGACCATTTGACCCTTGATCGCATCAAGGCGATCCATGCAGAGGTGCTGCCAAAATGACTGTCCAGATCATCCGCCCCGGCACGCTACCGGAAGAGCGGGCTTACACGGCCACCTGCCGCAACTGCGACTGCCAGTTCACCTTCCTGCGCGCTGACGCCCGGTACGTCCCCGATCAGCGGGACGGCGACTATCTGAGCATCCCGTGCCCGACCTGCACGAAGGAGTTCACCACCTCGGCCAAGCGCCTGCCGCCGCCCCCAAAGAAGTGAATACCATGACCCATTTCATCTTCGACTGCGATGACGTGCTGCTCGATTGGGAGGCCGGTTTCCTCAACTGGCTCGACCCCGATGGCACCAAGATCGACCGCGCGGGCCCGAAGTCATGGTGCCTTGCCGAATGGCTGCACTGCTCGCAGATGGAAGCCGCCATGTGGGTCCGCGAGTTCAACGCAAGCGAACGCTTCGGCCAGTTGAAAGCCCGTCCCGGCGCGCGGGAGCTTATCTGGGGCCTGCGCAATGCGGGCCACACGATCAGCGTGCTTACCGCCTGTGGCGACAATCGTGCGGTCCAGCGGGCGCGAGTGCAGAATCTACTGAATGAGTTCCCGCTGGGCGTTGAAGATGCGCTGAGCGAGGTATTCAACCAGATCACCATGCTCCCGCTCGGCGGCTCCAAGTTCACCTATCTCTACGAGTTCACGCGCAACCGCGATCCGGGCGATGTGGTCTTCGTCGAAGACAACTTTGAGCACGCGCAAGCAGGGTGGATCAATGGCATCAGGTCCTATTGCCTGCGCCGGTCGCACAACCGGCTACACGAAGCTGGCGATACTGCGACAGGCGTGATCTGGATCGACGATCTGGACGCAATCCGTCTTGACTTCATCCCTTCTATTCAACCAAATATTGATGAAGCAACCGAGGAGAGAATCATGAGCGATCACAAATGCCAGCGTTGCGGCTGCGCCCTTCGCGTCGAGGTCGTGCAAGTGCCGGTGACGAAGAACGAGATTGTTGATCTCGACACGCATCCAAACGGCTTTATGCCCGTCACCCGCTACGAAGAGCGCGAGGAAGTGTCCAACTGCCCCGTCTGCACCGGCTCCTACTAATCAACCTTTTGTTGAAGGATCACCCTGATGAAGAAACTGCTTCTCGCAGCCGCCGCGCTGCTGACCCTGACCGCCTGCACCGAAGATGATGCGAAGATCGCCACTGCCAACCTGTCGAAGGCGGCAGACAACTTTGAGATCAACCGGCGTGTGGTCTTCTACAACGGCATCACCGACAGCTACATGCTCACGGTCGAGGGCCTGTGCTCGATGGACCTGAACAGCAGCGGCACGGCCTTCAACGTGATCTGCAAGGTGGGCCCGAAGGAATACAAGCGGCACACGCTGGTTCTCTCGGACAACACCAGTGCCTTCGTCGAGCAGATGGATGCCGCCACGGTCAGCGCCTACCACTACCGCGTGACCTTCAAGCCGCAGTCGATCCTGCCTGACATCGACTTCCGGGGTGACGCTGGCGAACTGACCACCAACACCAGTGAGGCGATGCAGTGATCCCCGTCCTCGTCACCATCATGTCGATCTTCGCCTCAGCGGACAGCGCGCGGCCTCTGGAAATCGGCCAGTTCCCTGACGCGAAGAAGTGCGGCGACACGCTGGAATACATCATCCACGACGCCGTGTGCCACACGCTGATCGAGACCACCGCGCCGGAGTTCAGCCCGCGCCCCAAACGCAACCTGATCTATGAAAATTGAAATGGACCTGACGCCCCGGCAGTTCACCGTCCTCAGCGCCTTGGTGCGCGAGGAGGTGATGCTGGACCGGCTGGGCGAGAAACGCCGCGCATCCAAAATCCTAATGAAGCTGGAAGCGCATGACCCCGAGATCAAGAAGGAAGCCAGTCATGCAAAAGGCTAAGGAACTGCTCTCGAACCGCCACCAAGTTGTCACAACCGCGCTCACACGCCGGTCCAATGAGCGCACGGCCTCCATCGCGCACATTGTCTCACTAGACAACCAGATCGTCCACCTCACCAACGAGCAGGCCGACCTCGCGACCGCGATGTGCCGCCTCGACGGGGTGAACAACACCTTCATGCCGACCACCCAGATGTGGGCTGAGACCTCGGACGCATATGTCCCGAACCCGTTCCCTGACGCCGAGGATGGTCCAATCACCGAGGCCGATGGCTTTCTGCTTGAAGCTGCTGACCAGATCGGCGGCATGAAGCACATCGACGGCAACATGGCGATCTGCGCCTTCACGCGCGACGGGTTGCTGAACCTGCTGCGCACGGCGAGTAAAAAAGCCAAGCCCGTCTTATTGGACGGCCACACCGTTGCGTTCTCGGGTGCCTTTACGAGTATAGAGCGCGAAGATGCAAAGCATATGGCTGAGCGCGCTGGCGCAAAGGTTGTCGGATCAGTCAGCACTAAAGTGACCCTGCTTGTGGTTGGGCCCGGCGCGGGCTCCAAACTTGATAAGGCTAACGCACTCGGTATCCGGGTGATCAGCGAGCAGCAGTTCCTAGCTGCTGTAGCTGAGGCTGTGCAACGATCTGAGCGCAAGACATACGACCAACTGGCCGATGAGCTTCAGGCTGCGTCCGACCGCTACCACGGCTCTGAAATCCAGCATGTCAAGAGCGGCGGGCGTTACCGGATCGTCGGCGTCCATCACCGCGAGTCCGACATGGCGGTGTGCGTCGAATACACGCCCATCGGCAGCACCTTCCATAACCGCGTGAAGTTCGCCCGCAGCATCGAAGAGATGGCTTTCGGCACGCGCTTTACCTTCGTCGGTGGGGCCCTCAAATGATCACCCTCATTGCAGCCGTCTCGGACAACGGCGTGATCGGCAACAAGGGCGCGCTGCCGTGGCATTGCCCTGAGGACCTGAAGTTTTTCAAGAAGGAAACCCTCGGCGGCGCGATGATCATGGGCCGCAAGACCTTCGAGAGCATGAGGCCCAGCGCCTTTGGTGATCGGAAAGCTCTGATCGTCAGCAAGTCCATGCTCGATGCTTGGGTGGAGCCGTACTTCGCCAAGTTCGCCAATCTTGATGCCGCGATCCGGCGCGCCCGTGAGGAGCACAGCCGCATCTATCTGATCGGCGGCGTCTCGATCTTCGAGCAGGGGTTGCCTGAGGTGGATCGCATCCTGCTCACGCGGATCAAAGGCGAGTTCGAGGGTGACACCTATCTCCCGCCGCTACCCCTCTTTGGTGAGGGCCGCACCATCAAGCTCTCCGACCGCGCAACGGTCCATGAATATCTGAGGAATTGACCCATGCGAGCTTACAAAGACGCCCTCGCGCACATCCTGATGAACGGCACGGATTCCACCGACCGCACCGGCACCGGCACCCGCCGCGTGTTCGGAATGCAGACCCGCTACAACCTCGCTGACGGCTTCCCGCTGCTGACCACCAAGCGCGTATTCTGGAAGGCTGTGGTGGGCGAGCTTCTGTGGTTCCTCGAAGGCTCGACCAACCGCAACCGGCTGGAAGAGATCACCTTCGGCACCATCGGCCAGAACGCGACGATCTGGGATGAATGGGCTGACCAAGATGGTGACCTTGGGCCGGTCTACGGGGCCCAGTGGCGCTTGGCAGGAGACTCGTCTTGCGTGGTTGGCATTGACCAGATCGCGCGCCTCATCAAGCAGATTCAGGATACGCCTGACAGCCGCCGCCTGATCGTCAACGCTTGGAACATCTTCGAGATCGAGGACATGGCTCTGCCGCCGTGCCATACGATGTGGCAGGTCGTGATCCTCGACGGCAAGATGCACCTTCAGCTTCACCAGCGCAGCGCTGACATGTTCCTCGGTGTGCCATTCAACATTGCGTCGTACAGTCTACTTTTGATGATGCTGGCGCATGTCACTGGTTATGAGGCTGGTGAGTTCATCCACACCATCGGTGACGCTCACATCTACCTGAACCACATGGACGCCGTGCAGGAGCAGATGGCCCGCTCGCCGCGCCCGCTGCCGACCGTGAGCTTGAACCCTGAGGTCAAGTCGATCTTCGATTTTAAGATGAACGACATCACCCTCGAAGGCTACAACCCGTGGCCGACGATCAAAGCGCCGGTGGCAGTATGACCGCCACCCGCCAACACGACGAGACGATCCTGAGCGCATTGAGGCTGATGTGCTCAGGAATGAACCTCTCGCGCACCGCCGCTCGCCTCGGCAAGAACCCGAGCAACCTCGGGAAATCCCTGCGGGCGGTCCTGCGCGACGACCTCGAATGCGGCGACGATCCGATTGAGATCGTCGAGGCTTACCCGACATCCCTCATCATCGAGAGGCGAGTATGAAAACGATCATCGTTGTGAACGGCAAGCCGCGCGCCGGGAAGGACACTGCCGTCGAGATGATGCGCTGCATCCTCTGGGATCAGCAGATTCACACCACGTCCTTCAGCAGCATCCAGCCGATCAAGGACCTGCTGGCCCCGGTGGCGGACCTGAGCGCCAAGACACCCGCCGACCGGAAGCTGCTGAGCGTGGTGGGTGATGCCCTTCAGGAGCACAGCCAGTTCCGCACCAACGCCGCCCTCGGCCAGATGCACGCCATGCGTGATGGCTCGGTGTTCTTCCTGCACATCCGCGAGCCTGATCTGATCGAACTGCTGCGGCAGGAATGCCTGAGCTACGGCTGGCGGTTTGAGCGCGTGTTCGTCGAGTCCAACCGGGCCGAGGATGTGCAGAACAACCCGTCAGACGCCAATGTCGCCACCGGCGAATACGACCACCGGCTCTACAACAACGGCACGCTGGCAGAACTGGATCAGGAATGTTTCGAGCTTCTGCTCAGACTTCGCTTGATCTGATCTACTAATCAACTTAATGTTGACTGAGCAACACAAAGGAATCATCCCATGTCCGATTTTGACGACGACTTCGACGACGAGGAAACCGGCGCTGAAGCGCATACCAGTGACGGCAAGCCGCGCCCGAACGACAAGGGCAACCACCCGAACGATGCCTATGCGGTGACGGCAGACGAGCTTCGCCAGTTCATCGAGCGCATTGAGCAGCTTGAGGCTGAGAAGAAGGACGTGGCTGAGCAGATCAAAGAGGTCAAAGCTGAAGCCAAAGGCCGTGGCTACGACACCAAGGTGATGAACAAGGTGATCGCTCTGCGCAAACGCAAGGCCGATGAGGTCGCAGAGGAAGAAGCGATCCTCGAAATCTACAAAGCTGCATTGGGCATGAACTGATGGACCAGTGGCGCTTCGTCGAGCGAGTGATTGTGCGAAACCTGCACACGTCCTTCATCGCTGAGGCGCGCAACGGGGCCCGGTGGGCGGTAGGCGAGATCGCGTCTACCCCCACCGAGGCCATCGACAGCGCCGTCAACAAGCTGATGGTCGAACTCGCCCCGCTGATCGAGAAGCTGAAGAAGCCCGAGCCGCCACCGCCCTCAGATGAATGGGAGGACCTTCTTTGAAAACCCTGAGCGATCTCCAAGACGCCATCAAGTCCAAGCGCGCTGGCTCTCTGACCCTGAGCATTAGCTCAAACGGCAAGGCGCTGGCGAGCGGTAGCTTCGCACCAGCATTCGTCAGTCAGCACCAGTGGGGCGACACGATCTCGGATGCGCTGATCAAGCTCTTCGCCGCCGCGCCGGTGGCCGCAGACGATGACGAGGACCTGCTGTGAGCCAGCTTGAAGACCTCATCCGCTCGCTCGCCAAATCCGGTCGCCTGAACCACCTCAGCCTCGGATTCCTGAACAACGGGCAGTGGGGCGCGAGCTATCGCGGGGTGTCTGACGCAGACAAGCGCCTCGTCGATCACCCTGACCCCGTAGAAGCCCTGATTGCGGCGCTGAGCGGCAAGAAGCCCCCGCCGCCTCCACCGCCACCCAAAAAGACCCGAGCGCGCCCAGCGCCCAAGCCAGTGGCAGCGCCGGTCGATGATGACGAGGACCTATTGTGACTGAAGAAATTAAAAAGGTGATCGAGGACTACATTGCCGCCTACCAAGCGGCGAATGGTTCTCGACCCATCGTAACCTACAAGGGCGGCTGGTTCACAGTGACTGTGCGCGGCTGGATCGGATCAAAGCACCGCAAAGCTGACTTGATAATGCTCACTGGAAACCTGCGTCATCGGGCGGAATCCAAATGAGCGGTGAGCATACAATCGCCACTGCGCTGGTGAAGGCGCAGAAGGCGCACAAGCGAAAGGCGGCTGATTTCTACCCGACACCGCCTGATGTGACGGTGGCGTTGGTAGAGTTCCTTGCGCTGCATTGGGGTAGCCGAATCTGGGAGCCTGCGTGTGGCGACGGCGCGATGGCCCGCGTACTGGAAGCCTATCACTGCCATGTCACCTCGACCGACCTCCGCGACGACCCCTCGATCTACGGAACGGGTGGCGCGAACTTCCTGACCGCCGATGTCGCTGAGGGGGATGGGCCCGACTGGATCATCACCAACCCGCCGTTCAATCTGGCCGAGGCGTTCATCCGCAAATCGCTGTCGATCACGCCCAACGTCGCGATGCTGCTGAGCAACCAATACTGGCACGCTGCCACGCGGAAGCGCCTCTTCGACGATCACCCGCCTGCATGGGTTCTCCCTCTGCTCTGGCGACCGGCCTTCCTTGAGAAGGAACGCGGCAAGAGCCCCATGATGAACGTGATGTGGGTCGTATGGCAGGAAGGGCAGCACGATGCCCGCTATCGCCTGCTGACGCGGCCCGAACGCTTACCCGATTATTCAACCAAAAGCACCCTAGACCCTGAATTGGAGGACCTGCTGTGAAACTTCTTCGTCTGAAACTGGCAAACTGGCTGACCAAGGGCGGCTACCTCGCCGCGTGCAAAGCCGCGACCCACTGGGAAGAGCGCTATCAGGAGATGAGCGCGAAGGTTGGGGCGGTCGAACACTTGCTCGACGCCACTGAGCAACATCTCCGCAGCGCAGAGCGGGCTCTGATCGAGAAGGAAAACCGCATCAACAAGCTCTCGGACGACAACACCCGCATGAGCGAGGGTCTGGATCAGATCATCCGCGCCGGTGAAGGCAAGATCGAAGGTCGCAAGTGCAATGGTTCGCTGCGCCGCGTCGTGCGGATGGCCGAGGGCGCGCTCTATCCGAATGGGTTGCCCAGTCTCGCTGACCGCATCCGTGCGGAAGCGCGGAAAGGCCCTCAGATCACTGAGCGGCAGAGGGAGATGAGCCTGTGACCGAAGCCAAGCTCCTCCCGACCGTCTGGATCATGCGCGTGAAGGACGGATTCTACCCGATCCAGCCCAGTGAGTTCTGCAAGCCTGAGACCCACGGCAAACTCAACCCACACGTCCTGTCTATCGAGGACGCCGAGGGTAACGTGCTGTGGAAGCGGGAGCCGGTCCAATGATCGTTAAGGAATACGGCGCTGAGAAAATTGTCTGTGATTCTTGCGATGTTACCGAAGTGCCACTCGACGGCGCTGACTTCAACGCCACCATTGCCGAAATGAAGGCCGAAGGTTGGCGGATCACGCGGCCTGAGGGCCAGTGGCATCATGAGTGTTTACAATGCGTTAAGGATACTTCGGCGTTAACGCGGACCCGCCAACTCTTCGGGTTAGGATGATCGACTGAGGCAAAGTGCGGCGTCATGCCACAAAATCGCCGCACTTTGTTCTCTCTATGTTTCATTCTGTGCAGGAGTTATGATGAGTAGTAAGGAATACCCATCCTTCGTTCGAGCGAGCCCTCGCAAACTCGATCTGTGGTCGCCAGTTGTGACAAATGATTGGTCGAAGGACGTGGCACAGGGACACGCTTACGCGAGAGAAACTGTCATTTATCTTCGCAGAACCGGCCACATTCCGTTCCTACACCACGTTGTCAAAGCCATGGTTGGACACGGTGCTTGGAGCGGCGTGGAGGTAGGATTCTTTCAACTGATCGGCATGGAGGTTGTCGGGTCAGACACCATCAGGAGTGCTCTTGCCAAGAACCACGGTTATTTGGAAGAGGAATCTGAGACTTCCGACGCCGCCATGTAAGGCGAGCAGAACGGCCCGAACAACCGTGTGCGCCCGCTACCACTGGAAACAGAAAAGCGGGAGCACACTCGGAAGCTCTCCTGCTGCGGCGCGCAGCCCGTGAATGCCCCAAGTCGCCAGAAGCGCTTGCGCTCCCCGTGCCAAGAGTTGTGGTGCTCAGTGGAGCAGAGAATGTCACCATCGTCAGCTTCGACAGTATTCACTCTGAGCCCATGGACGGGCTCTTTGGTGTAGGTCAGGTCCTCGACGATAATCTCGTGCGAACTGTTCTCGACGATCATCAACTGGTTGTCGATCCATGGCTCACCGATGATGTAGTCCCAGACGCGGGGGCCGAATACCAGCGCGGTGCAGATGAGCAGGACGAGTGAGCCGGGGGTGCTTTGTCGCCGCACCGTGGCGCGCAAGTTCGACATCTCACTCATTCTTTCCGCCTCCTAATCGCCTGACGATGATGTCTTTGATCACCGCGCGGTCTGCCACAACTGAAGTGAGCACATCCAACATTAAGTACCCTAGCGAGGAAATCATGACCACTGCTATCGCGTCATTGATCCCCGCCCAGCTTGCGGCATCTGGTCCTACTGAATAGCCGAGCATACCGCTAATCCCGGCCTCAATTACTCGCGTGATTTTACTGGTGTTTTCTGATTTCCGATAGACGTATAACGTCCCGGCAACGAGTGCGATCCACACTTCCGGCGTTCTTCCGCTCGCAATGCGCTCCCACATATTTGGATCGTTCGACATCGCTGCCCCTCGGGATTGTTTAAGAAGCTGTACCACAAGGGGTTGAATAGCGACAAGGTTTCACTGGCCGCTATTCTTTAGCTTTATTTCGATGGTGTGAGTGCCTGAGGCAAAGATACGTTCACCAGCGTATCCACATCCTCTTCTGCGGGCGGGAACTCTTCAGTCTCACGCATCTCGCGGGCGATCATCTCAAGGTCGGTCACCTCACGGCGACCCTTGATCAGGAATGGCGTCTTGACCTCACGCATGGCTGACCGAGACCTTCCCGCCGATGCTGCACCACGCCCAGACGCGGGTTGCGCCTTCCTCACCCGGCCAGAGGTCAGCGAGGGTGTAGTTGGCCGAGATGATCTCGCGGCTGTTCAGTTCGATGTAGCCCTCGAACACCTCAGGGGCCGTTTCACCAGCGGCAGTGAGGCGCACCGGCGCGCCGGTCAGGCTTTGAACCCGGATGGCTGTGACATCGCCACTGGTAAGTTCGGTCCACTCACCAGCTTCGAGAGTGACGATTGCGTTTCGTGCCATGATGGGCTCCTCATTTGCGAAGGTTTGAAATTCCGACGACGCCAAAGATCGCCACGACCATCAGACCAGCCCATTCGTTGAGAGGCTGCGGAAGCGCGGCGATGGACCATACCTGCGGATACGCGCAGCGAGCGCACCACAGGATCGAATAAAGAATAACTGCCGCCCACCATACGGCGAGCGGCAGTGCGAAGATCAGCATCAGCCAGAAACCACCGGCCCGCATGAAGTCTGCTCGGGTGCGCAGGTGTTCAGCTATCAGGTTGGCCTTGATGCGCTCCCGATCCGTCTGGGACTCGACGTGCTTGTCCACGGTCGAGAGCACGCGATCAAGGATGTTCCCACCCAACAGCTTTGCGAGCCAGCCCAGCATCAGGTGGTCGCCTTCGGATCAACGGTGTAGGGCCGAGCGGCACCAGCGCGCTGCTGGATGGCAAAGGCCCACAGGACAGCAGGCGCGATCCGGGTGAGGCTGTCACCGATCTGGGTGGGCGTCCACGGCAGGATGAGCGCCAGAGGCTCAGCAAGGCCGTACAGGACCTCGGAGGGTGCCTCGAAGATCAGGAGCAGGATGCCGACCACGGTGAGCCAGAAGCTCTTGGTGGCCGCGAAGAAGATGGGGCGCGGATACATGTCAGGTGGTCCTCTTGAAAAGGTTCAGGATACTTGCCAGCAGCGCTGACCAACCTTGGGGTGCCTTTGTTGTCTCGATTGGCTGCGGTACTTTCGGTTGAATAGCATTCCAGCCACCGGCGCGCAAAGCATTCTCGAACTTGCGGGCGTATCCCGCGACGAGCGGGCCATTCTTCTTCACATCAGCATTGATCACCGCCCGAGCGCCCACATAGTCGCCGGGGAGGAAGTCGCTCAGCCGCTTGCCGGTGTAGGTGCCATTGACGCTACCGTCGATCAGCAGGCGCACTGCGGTCTTCATCTCACCGGCCTTCTCGGGCGTGTCGGCAATGCCGAACTTGGTGTAGTTCGACCGCCCGGTGATCTGGGGGAGCCCGCGCCCGCGATAACGCCAGCCGTCACCGGGCTTGGTGTTGCCGAGGTTCTTCAGACCCCACTCGCCGCCGTAGATGATGTTGGCAATGGCTTCCTGATTGGCGGGCTGGTTGTTGGTGCGGCCATACCGGCGTGCCTGCGCCTCGGTGATCCGATGCCGACCGAAGGTCTTGAGCAGCCCCTCGACGCTGTAGTTCAGGTTCTCGGTGACCGGCTGCATCTTGGTGCCAGTCTCGTGCCAAGCACTCGCGAGCACATAGGCCATGTGGCTGATCGGCAAGTGCTTGCCGCCGTCGAGGATCGCCTCAATGCCCTCGACCTGAAGGGTGCTGAAAGAGCCCAGCGACTTGCGAAGTTCTGCGAAGAATAGTTTGCGGTCCATGAAAAAGGCTCCCTCTGGGTTTGAGGGAGCCTATCACACTTTCAGTTGACTGAGAAAGTATTGGTTGAATTACTGTATAATCTACTTGCTGGCCAGCACCGCCGCCACGCTGTCATAAGGCTCCGCTGCAAAGGAGCGTTGTGCTGAAGAATTTGGATTTGCCATGTTGTGCGCTCCTTATGCAGCTTCAATGATCAGGCCATAAATGACCCGGTTTGTGATGTGATCCCCTGCCTTCTTTTCGACCGGGCGAATACCGTCATACCGCATAAAACGCCCTTTCATAATCATGGACTGATTAGGATCGGAGAGCGGATCACGGTCTGACGTATTGACCTCGATGGAGAAGTGGGTACGGGAATGTTTGTAATCCTCAACACTCTCCGGTGTGGTAGCCATCCAACTTTTAAACCGGATCAGAGTTGATCCGCGAGACGGAGAAGCAGACGTGCCGTCAGGCAGGAGCGCATAACCAGATGCCACAGCGAGGAGGTCTTTCGTCTGCACAACTGCATTGTGGTAGTATGGCGGGTCAGCAGGGTTATAGTACCAGTCTGTGGCGTTGACCGGGCCGTAACCTGGGACATCCCAACGGTCCACTGCGTTTTTGTACGCCCCGGATGCGTTATTATAATGCACAAAGGGGCGCATTCCCGAGTAGAACCAACCAACGGAGGCATCATGCAGGAAAGTATGATCGTGCCAGATCGTGACCCCGGTTTTCACATCAAATGATCGACGCAACACCGTGCTGACAATCGGCGTGTTGCCGCTGTTGATTTCACTGTGAACTGCATCAATAGCTTCCCGGATTTCAATTTTTTCACCAGTCAACCACTGACCATCGCTCATAGTTACCGGCGCACCGTCCACATACCATTGCTCTGCGGTCTGCACTTCATTCCCGTGCGCTGCTCCACCCACATCTTCGCGTGTCGTCGCGCCTTCCGGCAGGATGTTATAGGCATATTCCACCTGAGAACCCGGCCCCTGCAATCGCTGACGGACCTGCCCGTAGGACGACGCCGTGGGGTCTGCCGTGCGATATGCCCACGTTACGCCGCCGTCTGAGACGCTGCCAGAAGTGTGTGTCGGGGGAGTGCCCCCTGTCGTTCCATCCTCCGTGGCGCGATACCATCGGCCATTGTACTGCCGCTCTTGGTTAAGGTATACCGCCTCCCCCGATGCCCAAGTTTTGGCTGAAGCCCTCCTGTCCCACGGACCAAACGAGGGGCCGTCAAATGCCAGACAGTTCACCTGAAAATTATACGTCGCCCCGGAGGCTGCGGGATTACGCTCATTCATAGGCGTGACCCGGACAGTATACGTGCCACGTGCAAGTGAGGATGCGATCTTAACTGCTTGCTTGTATTGGTTATCGACAGGGGTGTAACTGTCGAACCACGCCTTTCCCGCCGCGTTGATCGGGAGGCTAACCAAATCAGCACTTCCGTTGATCGTCACCTCTGCATACGTGCCCGAAGTCCGCCCCGTGTAGAGTAGATACAGGTCGCCATCCCCATCCCACTCAAATTCAATATATGGCATAGGGCTGGGCGGCGAAGCAGGCGTCCATCCAGCCTGACGACTGCGCCCATTCACATGCAGGCTTGCCGAAGCAGAGTTGACGGAGGTCCAAGTGCCATCCATCGTGAAACCCACGTCATCAACGGTCTGGTAGCCCAAGAAGCGGGTCAGCCAGTCCTCCCGCCAGTTTTGGGGGATGCCCGCGCCGCTGCGACCGACCTCGTAACGCTGCCAGATATTACCCCCAAGAGGACGGAAAATTTCATAGCTATTTGCCGAGTTGCGCCGGACCCCCATTTTCTTCCACGTGGCCGGGGATGCAAATGTTGCAAGCACGGCAGGGGCCTGTGCCGCACCGTCCGCGAAGTTTACGACACGTTTCACCCCGCCGCTGATGATCCGTCCGTTGATATAATTTTTCCGCAGATCAAGCCCGTCTGCCGCTTCCCAGAACAACCGGACCGGAAGATCGACACCGCCCAGATCGACAGTAGAAGCGCCGCTGGCTTCAAGAATGGTGATAACATAGGTGCAATCGGTTTGACTGCTCGCATCTGGCCAAAGGGCTGCTGCATAGGCCACGCTGTTTGGCATGTATTCAAGGGGCACGCCCCCTGCCGTCTGGCGATGTCCGTTGCCCGCCAGAGGGATCAGGTAGGCGTAGCCCTCCTTCCGCGTCCGCACGATCTGCCCTCGGGTAACCGTGCCAGCCTGACCGGGGGTGAGGGTCATGCTTGTGTTGGCTTTAAGGCTATCAACATCATGAACCCACGGCCCATCATAAAGCGCAGCCGCTATTGCCGCAGTTTCAGCGCGATCAGCCTCTTCACCGGCCAGCGCCAGCCACCCTTCACCCGCAGTGTTGATGTCCTTGAACATCTTGCGGACAGACGGCACATCGGTCCCATCGGCAGTGCGCCAAGTGGCGTTCTCGTCGCCATTGGTCATGAGGTCGATGCGTTCCTCGTTCGCCTTAAAGCGAGGAATGCCTTGGTCGAGAGGGAGACGTGCCATTTTGCACTCCTTGAAGGTTAGAGGATTGGGGGGATGACCAA
The DNA here is from genome assembly GCF_016124105.1 of Aquamicrobium zhengzhouense. Lineage (GTDB taxonomy): Bacteria > Pseudomonadota > Alphaproteobacteria > Rhizobiales > Rhizobiaceae > Aerobium > Aerobium zhengzhouense. Next base: position 383,930 of record NZ_JADGMQ010000002.1, on the reverse strand, counting down.
CGCAGGGGGCCATTCTTCATTGGTGACGACATGAAGCTCGTCTTCCCACATTGGGAACGGCACGAGGTCACCTAGCTCGTCGTAGATCGCGCGCTCATCGGGTGAGATGGAGACAGTGGTTGCGCCGCGCGTGACATAGACCTGTGAGTGCGCGGGCGAGAGATTCATGACCTCAGCGTCGAAAGTCCACTGCTGCCACTCATCAGACTTCAACTCAACCTGACCGCGTGGTGTGATCCGCACATAAGGGAAATAGAGGTCGTTTTGTACGCTGATGCCACCGGGGCTCTTGTTGAACGAGACAAAGCGCAGTGCGCCGTAGACGCCATCGGGCTCGCCGTTCAGCATCACCTCATCACTGGCAGCGACCTGAAAGCTGACTGTGATGGCTGTGCCATCAGGGATGTCCGGTGCGCCGTCCAAAATCTCAATGCGCCCGTGACCGGGATCAACTTCATAGTTGCCGGTCATCCGCACGGGCGTGCCACCGCGACGGACACTGACGTAAGCCACGTTGCGCACACCAACTATCGGGCTGAGCGTCTTGCCGAGTTGATAGAAGCGACCCTGAAGGACGGGGAAGGTCTCCGAGATTTCATTGACCGGCCCGCCGCTCGGGGTAGGCACACTGCCGCCAAACCAGAGGGCGACGTTCTCGTCATCCACGTTGTCGGTGGTGAAGTTGACCTCGTGCGACTCCGCGATCACAGCGCCAGCCGTGGCGATCCTGCGGCCCCGGTACGAGGTCGCGCGCTTCAGGCGCTCCACTTCCCGCTGGATGCGGAAGGACGTGGTGTTCCCGAGATACCGCTCACCCTCTCCCCGGCGCGTGCCGGGAAGGAAGCGGTCGAAGTAAACCTCGCCGCGACCCAGTACAAGTTTAGTGGCTTCTCGGGACATACCATATCCTCAGGACTTTGGCGCAACATACCACAAAAGGTGTGCTGCGCCACTGTTAGTTGATTACCTGCTCAATACGCCACATGGCCGAGGCAACGGTGATATGGGGCGTGTGATTGGTGCGAAGATAGGCGCTCAGGACTTGCCCAGCCGTAAGCTCGACGGTGACATCCAGCGAGGCCGGTGCGGTGCCGTCGAAGGTGCCTGCCGAACTCTGACCTGCCACCGGCGCGGTCGTCGGCCCGGTGAAGTTGTCGATCTTCAGGTCCCACGTCTCGCCGCTCAGCAGCGGGGTAGTAGCGCCCGCAAAGCCCACATCAAGGCGGATGCGGTAGGTGCCGGTGGCGGGCACGGTCCACTTGTTGTTGGTGGTGAACGCGCCGCCGACATTGAGCGTCGGCGTGTAGAACGGAATCCGCGTGAAGGCATTGCCGTTGAACGCAGAACCACCGGGGTTGCTCACTTGCAGCAGCGGCGTGATGACCGGACCAGACGGGAAGTCGCTCTCGAAGCCGAAGCGGTATTTCTGGCGCGAAGCCAGACTGCTGCGGATGGTATCAAGCTCGAACCAAATGCTGTCGGTGATCTCGTCCTCGGTCGCCATGGACGGGGTATAGGTGAACTCGGGATCAGTGATGCCATTCACCGTGCGAACAGGCGTGTAGGTGTCACCCTTGAACACGAGCACCCGATAGGAGGTGTCGGCCTCGGGGCCAATGGACGCTTCGGTGTGGTCCACAAGCCGGTCCTGCTGAATGACGCGATCCCGGTGGGCCCAAGTCAGCTTGATCAGCCCGCTGACACTCTCGACCTCAGCGTAAGGCGTGTCGTTCACCTTCAGGTTCGCCGGGGGATAGGGGCGACCCTGACGGCCCATGATGTTGACCACATCGGTCGTCGCCAGTTCCGGGTCGAGCTTGGCGCTCGAACTGTAGGGCAGGACCTTCACATTCACGACTTCCCCCGCAGCATATTCCCGCCCGTCGCCGCCCACCTCATCGCCGGTGACGAAGTAGATCGTGCTACCAAGGGGATGCTCTTGCGGGATGGTGTCCACACAGCCGCGCGCCACGGTGATCGTGCCGGAATACCCACCGGGGTCTGCCGTGATGGCGTCGAGGCGGCAAATCTCAGCGCCGACCTGCACCATGGACCCAATCTCAATCAGGCCCACATCGCTCGCGGATTCAAACGGGATGATCGTGGGGCCAGCCTCGACGGGAATGATCGCGCTGCTGATGACGTAGGGCGCAAAGGCACCGATGCCGCGCCGGGGATTCGTCTCACCACCGGCCAGCACTTCGAGGTCATAGGCTTGTGTCAGGGACGATGGGCGACCAACGATGGTGGCGATAGTCCCTGCCTCTGGCGAGAGAAGCTGAAGGTTCGCCGGATCGAGCGCATAGAACACCTCGACATAGGTGGCCTCGCGGACGATCCGCTTCTCAGGCACGCTCACCGTGCGGTCAGGCGGGGTCCAAGCTCCTTGCTCAGGCGTGATGAAGCTGCTCGACGGCAGGCCGAAGACATCGAGCACCGCTTCAACGGTGATCCGCCCATCCTCGTGACCGCCCTCGCTCACTTTCCCGGCGCGCAGGATCGCGTTGTAAATGCCCTTCTGCGGCACCGAGATGCGGAAGGCGTCACCCGGCACGATGCGCCATGCGCGCCGGTCCAGCACCACCTTGAACCGCTTGAGCGAAGTGGCACCAGCCTTCAGGTCGCGCTGCGCCAGCCGCAGGGCCAGATCGACCGTGGGAACGCCGGTGTAGTTGGTGGTGGTCGAGTTGATCGCGCCGGTGGCCTGACGGGACGCGATGTTCTGAATGCGGGCTGAGCGCTCTTCCTTACCGATGGGATCGACCCATTTGACGATACACTCGTTGACCACATCGTCCTGCGATGCAGTCTCATCGTCCTCAAGCGAGATCAGGCCGGTGTCGTAGGTGAAGAGCGGTAGCACGTCGATGTCGTAGTCACCACGGATCAGCGAAAGCGCCAGACGGCCTGTCGAGCGATCCGGGTAGATCGAGCCGCCGATGTGGTTGAGCACGTCCTGCACGAACGAACTGAGTTCCGACTGGCGGGTGTAGCGCAGGCAGAGTCCGAAGTTCTCGTTGTAGAGGGTCTGTGCCGCCTTCACCCACTCGCTTTCGAGCAGGAGATCACGGGACATCCCTCGCCCCCATTCCCGGTTGGTCAGGCACTCGTAAATGATGTGAGCAGGGTTCATCGCTTTGATGGACCCTTCGCGCATCCAGATGGTCACCAGCGACGGTTGCCAGACCGCACCGTCCCAGCCGCTTTCCGTTCGACGGACGCGGAACTCCCACTTCTTCGGATAGGGGTTCATGCTTGTGAGCAGGCCGTCGAAGAACAGCGTAACGACACCCCTGAAGTCGGGGACGCGCCCGCCCATCAGGTTCTTGATCCAACCGGGCACAATCTGGTTGCGAGCGCCCATGAGCACTTCGACACTACCAGCGACGCCACCTTCTTTCTTGTCGCCACCGAAGAGCACTGGGGCGTCAATGCGAGCCTGACCTGTGTGCCGCCATGTCCTGATGTTCTCTGGCGGCAGGGTGTAAATCTCGCCATTCAGCATCGTAACCACGGCGTTACCGTTTGGCCCGAGGGCGGCGGTCATCGTGTCATCGACTTTCGACTTGCCGTTCTGCCGAAGGATTGCGTTTGTGATGAGCCCAATGATTCCGGTGCCATCTGGTGCCACTTTCTCCGGGAAGGGCCACGCACGCATATCCCCGACTTTAATCTGAACGATCTCGTCAACCGGCCCCCGGCACAAGCCCATGTGCAGGCTCATGTAATAGCGGAAGCCAATCGTCTGATTACCACCCTTACCCCCGCCGCCCATGTTCAGCCTCCTTGCGCGCAGCCTCGGCTACCCGATCACCCATGGCGTCACCCAGAGCTTCGACTTGCTCAACAGGCAGACCATTCTCCAAGAAGTCGGACCAAGAGAGATTGTGCTTCGCGAACCAAGCACGAGCCCCGCTCATGCAGAGGTCTGCGGCCCTGATGTGATGAATCCTGCAAACGATCATTATTTTTTCCCCGAGCCGCTTTTCACTTCAGAGACCCGCATGTTGCCGTACCAAAGGACGTGCCAGTCAGAAATCCAGACATCACCGAAGACCACGGACTGCGGCGTGCCCTCGTCCACCTGAGGAAAATCGAAGTCCTCAAGGGAAACGGGTTTGGGCACTTCCGGCTTGGGTGCCAAAGCCACTTGGATGAAGTAGCTGGCGACCAGCATCCCGATGGCCCAAAGGAAGTTCATGATCGCACCTCTGCTACACTTCGGTCAGGTTTAACAACATGCGGTAGTCTGAGCAACCAAATGTTGATTTAGAAGACAGGATCGCCGTCGAACGGAGACTTATTCGGCAGGTGGGGGAAACCCCCATAGTTCGAGAGGTTGTTGAACTTGTTGATGCAGGTGCCAGAGGTGCGGTCGCAGCCGGGATAGACGATGATCCACTGGCCGACCGTCATGCCATCGGCAGCGCCGAGCAGACGAATGCGGTTCTGCCAGTGCTCCTCAATGGCCCGCGTCTCGGTGGTGCCGTGCGCCGTGGTGAAGCTGAGGTAGCCACCGTTCAGATAGCCGTTCGGCAGACCTGTTGCGCCAGCGGCTTCAACGTGGTCTCCGATCACCGCGTTGACCTGCACCGCCGTGCCATAGTCGGCGGGGTTCACGCGGCACAGGTTGTCATAGAGCGCATGGGGGCAACCGCGCTGCCACGACAGGCGCAGGCCGTTTCGATTGAGGGTCGAGAGCAGCGAGTTGCAGTTGAACTTAGCCTCAACGGTGGACGCGCGGCGCATCGACTTGATGATCCCCGACCAGACCACCGGAGCCTCTTTGTCCCCGAAATGCAGGGTCCTGATCGAGACCTGAATCGAGCGCGACGGCGGGGTGCCGTTGAACAGGTCGGTAACGCCAGCCCGCATACTGATGCTGATGGTGATGTCGTCCGATGTGGGGTTGCCCGACATACTGTATCCCTCGTGTGACACGGGGATCGCCTCATAGAGCACGCCATTCAGAGTGAGGTCTTTCTGACCGCCGTTGTAGCGCCAGACCGTGCTCCCGTGAACGAACTCGTAAAGCAGGATCGGCTTGCCGTCATAATTGGACCGTTCGATTTGGTCGAAGCTCATATCAGACCTCGTAGAAGGCGGCGTCAGGGACGCGGGTGTTGGGGGCTGCGCGGAAGGTGACGCTCACTTCGGACACGCCTTCTGCATCAGTGATGTGCTCGATCTCGATGCTGTCGTGGTCGAGGCGCATCAGCGACACGAACGAGATGCGGATGATCTCGTCGGGGTTCAGAGTCACGCCGAGCGCGTTGTCGAGGTGGATCAACTCGGTGGTCGAACCAGAGGCCGAGCCGGTGATCCGGCGATAGTAGCGCCGCCCATCCACGGTCTCGATCATGATGTCCTCCCGCTCGGGCCGAGGGCCACCGGCGACAGTAAAGCCGCAGCGTGCGATCTGGATCGAGGTGGCCCCGCCAGTGATCGGCGCGACAGGCCGCATGTCGTCCATCCAAGTCGGCACCCAGACCGGCACAGCCCGCCCGCGCAGAGCGTGCAGGAGATTGTAGAAGCGCGCGTGATCGGGATAGCCGTCGAGAACCCAGTGGTATTGTTGGGTCGGGAACGGGCGCATGGCGGTGTCGAACTGATCGGGCGTGCCGTTGCCGGTGTCGAAGGTATCGAGCAGGCGCTGTTGGCCGCGCTCCCCGCGATCAGACCAGTCCGATTGTTGTGTCAGGACATGGAAGCCCCTGTATTCATCCGTAAGGCCAGCGGCAGCATTCATCGACAAAGTTCCGACTCCCCAAGTCTCAATCCATTCGCGCGTCTGCACCAAGCGCTCGGCCACAGTAGTGCGCGAAATGCCTGCCGGAAGGAGCGAGGGGTTTTCAAGCATAAGAGCGAGAGCGGTCAGAATATCGCCGTGCCAGAAGCCGTACCATTGCTTTGCGGCAGGGTCGGGCGACCAAGTAAAGCGCATCTCACCACTGGTGCGCCACAGCATCTCCATATAATTCCAGCAGCGCGCGATCAACGTGTTATGCAGCGAGGCATTGCCGACACCGGCTTTACGCAGGGTCAGGCAGGCCCGCAGGATGTGGGCGGCGGCGTGCGGCTCCTCGTAAAGCGTCTGCGGACCCGAGATGCGTGGATCAGGATAGTCGGTCGGCATCCCGTAAATGCGAACGCCGTTGACCACCTTTCCATTGAGATCGGGCCAGATCGCGTTGAGCCGGGTCAGCCATGCCTCGCACATGCTCAGCGCGAGCGACCGGCACTCAGCAAAGCCCGCCGCGCCATTGGTCAGCAGCATCAGTTCAGCAAGGCTCTCGACAATCCGCGTCTGGTAGCCGACCCAGCGGGTGTTGGGATCGTCGTTGACATAGACCCACGAGTGCGGGCGCGGATTGCCGAGGCTGGCGCGCGCCGGGGTGTTGAGCACGAAGGTATGGGCGAAGAAGCCGTTCGGCCCGCCGTCAGCCGCGTATTTGGCCTGAGCATCGCGCAGGAAGAGAAGTTGCTGTTCCATCAGGAGCGCGTGCTTGGGTTTGGTCACGCCGCCGACCGTTGGTGTGATCGGGAAGGTCAGCGCCCCGGCAGCGTTCGGAATCGGCAGGTCGGCCACGGTCAGCGTCGGGTGAACCGCATTGGCGTCATTCCCGAGCCACCACCAGAAGTCAGGAAGCTGATAGCCGTGGAAAGGCGAGCCGTTCCAGCCCACAAACATCTGGCGGCGCAGGTCGGCGTTGATCGCGAAGGGAAGCGCGCCGGGGAAGTAAGGCATCTTCGCGCCCTTGGTGGCCTCAGCGGTGTTGTCGGTGACAAGTCGCATCTCACCGATCATCATGCTGTAGGCACCGCCCATCTCGGACGACACGCCAAAGTTCTGAAGCTCGGTGCCAGCAGGGAGAGTGTCGCCCCAGACCGGCTCGCCACCGGGGCCCCAGTCACGTTTGCGGAAGGCCGAGCGCGGCAGATAGAAGGAGTGCAGACCGGACGAGGTTGGCGTGAACCCCGGCAGCGCGCCGACATCAGCGAACCAGCGGGTGTTCGGGTCATAGGCCATGGTGCTTGAGACATAGACGAGGAAAAGTTCATTCTCGCCTGCATCGGGCTTCTTCGAGGCTGAGACCTGCACGAAGAGATACTGGTCGGCCTCTTGGTAAGCCGTGGCCGTGCGCCAAGTGTCGGTGAAGCCACGCCCGATCTGGACCTGACGCACGCGACCGCCATCATCAGGTATTTCACCACGGATCGCGCCGGTGGCCGTGCGGGACCAGAAATTGTAACCCTTCCAATTCGGGTTGCCACCGCCAGTCGGGCCTTGCGCTGCCGGGTGATCGGAGAAGCAATACATCCCGTCAGGAGCGCCAGTGGTTGGGATCGGATCGAACCCCGGCATCAGTTGCAGCACCTCGCGCAAATCGCTGATGGCCTGACCGCGCACGGCGGTGCGGCGCATGGCGAGTTGAAGGGCCTGCCAGCGTGCGGCCATACCGGGACGATCATCATACTGGATGGCCTTCTGCATGGCCTGCTCGAACCAGCGGAAGGTGTCGGGCGCGCAAGCCGAGTAGCCCGGTTCAATCGGGGTCCAGTTCGGATACGCCTCGAAGCCGTGGCCCTGCGGGATGATGCGCTCGGTGTTGAAGCCGTAGACGACTTTCCACGTCGCACTCGACGGTGCGCCAGCCGGAATGGTGATCACCGCGTCATTGCCGCTGATCGTCCAGTCGCTTTCGTTGATGAGGATTTGCGTCTCGACCGTGGGATTGGCTGCATCGAACGCGGGGCTGACCGGGCTGTCGTAGAGCAGGTCACTTGAACCGGGATAGATTTGCCAGACCTTGAACACCCTGTTGCCACCGGCGCTCACCGGGATGCGCAGGCGACCGGCACTTGGCGCGATCTCGTAGGACAGGATGATTTCCTGACCGGGAATGTCGCCACGACCGGCAAAGAGCCAGTGCATGAGGGTGATCGTGTTCACGTCAGTCGGGATCGGCTGGCGAAGCATTGGCCCCACATAACCATCGCCCGGTCCCATGGCATCGAGCATCTGCTGCGCGAGCATCTTGTAATAGCGGCCCGTGATCTGCTCTTCAGCCGTGCCGGTGATCAGTTGCTCATAGGCTTGGAAGAGCGCGTAGATGAAGATGAACTGGCCTTCCGAGGTGCCCGAGTTCTCATGGAAATACCCACCGCGCCCGACCTCGGGGTGGTAGGCGTTGGTGATGAGGCCATTCAGGATCAGCGGGCCCGCATCACGGGGCGGCGGCGGGATCACATCGGGATAGTTGGTGATCAGGAACTGCGGCTCGGCGGTTGTGATCGAATCCGTGATCGCGGTCTGATCAGGCTCTTCCAGCAAGCGCCCCTCATCCATGGGGTAGATACGTGAGCCCACGGGAGGCGGCACAACGAGCGCAGGCGATACGGTGATCCCGGCACCACTGATCGCGGTGATCTCGGTGATCTGGTAGTCGTAGACGCTATTCCCGGCCACGAAGATCGCGTTGCCGACGACAAAACCCTCAGTGCGGCAGGGGATGAATGTCGCCGTGGCCGCTGCCGTGGTGATCCGCACGTCATACCAGATGGGCAGATACCAATCCTGAGCACTGAAGCTGTTGAGCAGGTTATCCAAGAGTGAGCGCTCAGGACCTTCGGCGGCAACGCTGAAATCCAGAATGCGGCGGGGCAGCACACGAAGCGAACGGCGCTGCTCTGAACCGCTGGGCGACTGAAGGATGTCAGTCTTCCATTCGAGCGTTTCTCCCACGCTCGAAGTCCAGTTCGGTTCAAAGGGCCAGACCGGCAAGTTTTTCAGGGGCATTCAAAATCTCCCGGTGGATGGGGCAGTGTCATTCCTGCTTAATCAACATTTGGTTGATTAGCAAGTCAAAGTCCTAACATGCGCTTGATGGTCGGCGCGTTGCTCTTGATGTGCGTGAGGGTCACGTCTTGGCCGCTCTTACCCTTCATGGCATTTGCGATCTCATTGTCCCCGATTGCAAGTACCTGCGTGAGGCGCGTGCCTTGAGAGCCAGTGCTTTCGCCGCCGAGATTGTTGCGATGGCGCGGGTCTTCCTCGGTCAGGATTTCCTCACCCTTCTTGAGAGTCGCGCTCACCTCGTCGGGCCGCAGACCGGCGATGCCGCCAGTGTGGTAGGTCAGTGCGCTTTGCACCCACCCGGCGCTGCGGATCGAGTTGCCGGTGCCGATAGCCATGGAGCCCACAATGCCACCCGTGTGGCCGGTCATGCCGCCGAGTGCCGCCGTCGCAAAGCCACCGATGCTGCCGCCGAAGCCCTGAAGCATCTTCAGGATTTGCATACGGATGATGGCGACCGCGATCTGCTGAAGCACCTGAGCGAGGGTTTGCAGGACAGCCTTGCCGAAGGCTTCAAACGCATTCTCGCCATTCGCAATGGCCTGAGCCATAGCATCGAACGCCCCGACGAGCCCGTTGACGGCGCTGTCGAATACACCCTGCCAAGTCTGCATCGAGAGGCCGAACAGACCGAACTCCTGCTTGCTGGCTGAGATCGCGCCCTGCATGGTCTTGAGGTTGGCGATCTTGGCCTCAGCCTCGACGCCGCCGACCGCTTCCCACATCTTGATGCCATTGGCGATGGCTTCCTGAAGACGCTGGTTCACACCATCCAGTTCAGTTTGCAGCGCAGTCAACTGACCCTGATCACCAGCGGCGCGGGCCTGATCCATCTGCTCCATGAGAGCCTGACGGAGCGACTGAAGCTGGTTGATCCGCTCTTCCTGAAGCTCGATCTCACGATTGACGTTCTGCTGCTCCCAGAGGGCGGCAGTGCGGTCACGGATCGCCTGAATCTCCTGCTCATTGAGGTTCGGATTCTCGGCTTTCGCGGCGCGGATCGCATCCTCGATAGCGGCCTCACGCTCCTTGCCGTTGTTGATGAGGCCCTGCTGCGCGATCTGGTGGTCCAGATCAGCGATACGCTTCTTGGTCGCCTCGTTCTGCTCGTTGAGGAGCTTGAGGCGTTCCTGCTCGGCCTCGACCATGGTGCCAATGTTGGCATCGCCACCGGCGCTGAAGATCATGGCCTCTTGGGTGCGGCGCTCGGCATTGACGCCACCGTTGTCGCCCGAGAGGCGCATAATCGCGTTCGAGATTTCCTCCGCGCTGCCATTGCGCACAGCGTCAAGGATGCGCTCAGGCAGTGACCCATAGTTATAGGCGATGGAGGTCAGGACAGCCTGCTGCTTGTCGTCGAACGCCGAGAAGCGCCCCTCACCGATCTGGCTCTTGACGGTGTTCTGGAACTCGACGATCCGCCGCGCGAGATCGCGTTCGGCGTCGGCCCGCGAGACGGTGATGCCCTGAACGACCTTCTGGATGCTACCGTCAGCGAGGGTCACCGTGTCCGACCCGTAACCTGCGCGATACGCATTGACATCCCAATACGGTTCAGAGCGGAAGCCCTCGAACTTCTTGATCAGCGCGGCAGTCCCGCCACCGGCACCGCTCGATCCGTCGAAGATGCCGAGAGCGTTTTTCTGGGCCAGATCATAACCACCCTGACCCCAGAGCTTCAGAACCTCACCGATTTTGGAGAAGTCGCCGGTCTTCCATGCTGCCGTCAGCGCTTTCCAAGCTGCGGCGTTGAGGTCGGTGATGTCCTTGAGCTTTTTCATCTCCTCAGTGAGCGAGGGGATTTTGCTCTTCAGTTCATCAAGGGCCTCACCATAGGCTTCGATCAGCTTGTTCTTGCCGACAGAGGTGTTGACCTCATCCACCGCCTTGGCGAGGCCGAGTAGGACTTTATCTGCCTCGGTCGCAGTGCCATTCAGCACGCGCATGATAGCTTGCGCTTTTTTCATCCCATCGGCGTAGTCAACGACCGACTTACCGGAAGCGTCGGTGGCGTTCACGAGGTCATTGAGTTCTTTGGCCCACTGCCTGATACCCTCACTCTCAGCATTCAACGCCAGATCGCTCAAACCATCCTTGAGCGCCTTCACCTCAACACTACCTTCAATGAACCCGTTGATGAGTTCGTTGAGCGCGGTCAGTTCGTCACGATAGGAGCCTGCACCAAAGTCCCCGGTGATTGCGAGTTGACGGTTCAGCATCCGCTGGAGTCGAGTTGCAGCACTCTCAATCGAGCGAATCGACTCTAGGTAGAGCTTTTCCAGTTCGTCGGCGGTGTTCATCGCATCAAGGAGCGTCAAGCCCTTGATCTTGTCAGCCCAGTTATCGACCCCTTCACCAACCTCAGCATAGGCCGTGCGAACTGCCTGAAGATGCTTCTCGTGGGTATCGAGAGCCTTGGTCGCCGCATCTGCGTTGCTACCCCAGCCAGCGATCACCGCCGAGATGGCGAGAACGGCAGCGCCAATCGGCCCACCGACCGCCAGCCAGAGGGCCCGCGCAGCACCAGCGGTCGTGAGCATGACCGTGCGCAGCGCACCGATAGTAGTGGCAAGGCCGAGAGTCCCGGCGCGGGCGAGCGCGGTTGACGAGGTGCTGCCACGCAGGCGGGCCTCATAGAAGGTCAGCGCGAATGCGGTCTGGCGGATCATGCCGGTGGCGCGCAGTTGCGCCGCACCGAAGCGCGTGGTCGCCGCCGTCGCCGTAGCCGCGTTGGCCGAGAAGGTCATGAAGTCGTTGGCAGTGGTTTTGAGCGTACCCACCAAGCTGGCGAAGACGCGGGCCACACCGACCGCAGCGATGGCCTTGAGACCAAAGACGATCAGGTCGAGGTTCTGCGGGATAAGGGCCAGAACCGAGATCACGCTGCCAGCGGCCTCACCGATGCCACGGAAGGTCGCTTGACCCTCAGCGCTGTTGGCAAACTCATTGAAGGCTTTCAACGCCTCTTGCAGAGCCGGGACAAACCCCTCGGCCATTGCGACATTTGCCTTTTCCATGTCGCGCTCGAAGGTGCCGAGCGAGGCGGCAAGGGTTTGCATCGCCTTGGGGACCTGCGAGCCATATGCTTGTTGCAGGCGGCGGGCGAATTTGAGCATGGTCTCACGATCCGCGTAGACCTCACCCTTCTTCATCGCCTCATCAAGCTGAGCAGTGGTCATCCCCAGACCATCCGCGAACATCTTGAACGCGCCGCTCATACGGTCGCCAAGCTGGCCGCGAAGTTCCTCGGCCTGAATCTTCCCCTTGCTAAGCATCTGATCTAGCGCACGAAGTACGCCATTCATCTCATCCATGGACGAGCCGTTGACACGGGCCGCTTCAGCAACAGAGAGGAAAAGTTCGCGGGTATCGGCCACCGCGAAACCGGCATTTGAGGCTGCAATCGAGATTTTGCCGTAGCCGTCTGCCAGTGTGCCGAAAGTGAAGCCGAGACGGTCAGCCTGCTCGTTGAGGAAACCGATTTCACGGGCGACCTTCTGGGTGTCACCTTGAAAGGCCACGCCCAGCCGGTTCTCGGCCTTCTGGACGTTCATGAAGGCTTCCATAGCCTGCTGGCCACGGTTGATGGCCGCATAGAAGCCGAGGAAACCAGAGGTCATGGCGAGCAGTTCACCGCGCATACGCTGCATGAACGACAGGGTGGTGCGCGTGTCGCGCCCGAGCTTCACAATCGAGGTCGAGGCTTTGTCGGTCGCGGCAGACTGGTTGCGCAGAGCGCCGGTGTTCCGCTGCGCCATCGGCGCGATCTTACCGGCCTCAGCCACGGTGCGACGGGTGCTCTGGTTCAGCCGCTCCTGCGATTGGACAGCTGCCTCAGCGCCGGTGGTGATCGGGTTGTAGACCTTGGCCCATTTGGCAAAGCCGCTCGCGCCGGTGTTCTGAGCGAGGCGCTGCTGGATTTCCAGCTTGCGAACCTGCTCCTCAGCCAGCTTCACGGCGCGGGTCATGCGGTCATAGGCATCCACCTGAGCGCTGACGTTGCCGCTGCCCGAGCGCATGGCGGCGTCGAGGCGTGCCTGCTCATCGCGCAGGAGCTTCACCTCCTCGCGAGCTTGGCGCAGGGCATCGGCCTGAGCGCGGGCCTGATCACGCTGGGTCGGATCACCGATGGTGCCACCGCCGACCAGCTTCTTGGCCGCAAGGCGCTCGTAGGCGGCAAGGGTTGCAGCCTGCTTGCGCAGTTCGTCTTCAGCCTTTGCGGTCGCCGCAGCCACGGCTTCCTGCGAGATCGCGATGCCGCCGAGTTCCTTCGAGGCTTTTGTAGCCTCATCATCGAGCTTGGACCATGTGCCGGTGGCCGCGAGCACCTTCTCGTTGAGCTTGGTGACCTGATCTGCGGCCTTCTCGGTGTCGGCTGCGAATTGACGCTCCTCAGCCGAGGCGGCTTTGATCTCGCCGCGCAGCGCGCTGATCGAGGTCTTGGACGCATCGTTTGCAGCCTTGAGCGCATTGACTTCTGCCGTCAGCGCGGCCTTGCCGCCGAGACCAGCTTCGATCTCGGGCTGAAGGAATGCGCCGAACGATTCACGGGCGGATTTGAACGGAGCACCCGCCTCAATACCAACGCCCTTGCGCTGATAACGGGGGCCCGAGAAGCCACCCTTGCCGGTGTCGATAATGCTCTGAAGTTTCTCTGCGGCACGCGCGGCATCCAGAACTGACTTGGTGTCCTTGTTCCGGGTATTGGTGAGTTCCTTCAGCCGGTCGGAGCGCTGTTTCTGAGCAGCAGTCTCGGCTTCGAGACGGGCCTTCAATTCGGCTGAGGTCTGGGCGGCGGCGCGGGTCTTCTGGGACTGCTCTTCGAGGACGCGCTTGCTGTCGGAAAGCTCTTTCTCAAGGCGATCCACCACGCTGGTGGTCTTGTTGAGTTCCGTGACCAGCTTGCCGAGATTGTCGATCCCGCCGAGCTTGCCTTGCAGCTTACCAAGGCCGTCCCCAATAGCAGACATGGCACCACCGACTTTTGTGCCAGTGGTGCCAAGGTTGTTGCCGGTAGTGCTGAGTTGCTTGAGGGCGTCTGCGACCTTCTTGGCATTGCGGGAGGCTTCGTCCCGCGCCTTGATGCGTACCTCAATGTCCTTGCGTGCCATCAGTCAACTCCATGTGGTGTGCTCCACCATTTGTTGTTCGGTATAACACAGCAGTGGCCGATGGCTACATCAAGTATTTCGCCGCTCTCTCCGCTTTCTCAGGCGCTCCTGAGCCGGGGTTGGTGGCAGCGCCTCTTCACTTACTATGTCGTCACCAAGCAGTGACTTCACCAATTTTCGGAAGTCAGCACTCGCTTTCTTACCGCCGTCCTTGGCGACCGCCAAAGCAACCCCGGTGTTGATTGCACGCTGAAGGATCGTTGCTTCGCTCGCCAGTATTCTATTCTTCCGGTCAGCAACGATCTGAACTTCCTCCCATACGAAAGCGATTGGATAATCCGGGGCTTCATTGTGTCCCTCCGAAACGAGTTCACTCACTTGCCCCCGGATGTTCCATAGCCAGTCGTCGAGGGTTAGTTTCCGCTCTGGCTTGCGCCCTGACTCGCCTTGAGGGCCAGAGCGAGCATTTTTTTTACGCCGCCCCCGGCATTGAAGGTCAGCGGCATGATCTCTTGCAGGAAGGCGAGTTGCAGGCCGAGCGGCATCGACATGATGGTGTCGAGCGGATTGACCGCGTTCTCGTCTTTCGGGTCGTAACCGTCGAAGGCATCGGTCGCTTCAGCGATTACCTGCGCCACGAAGAGCGGTGCGGTTTCCAGCATTTCCATGCCGACTGCGCTGATCTCGGTGTCGGTGATGGATTCAGCCTCGCGCCCGCTGAACTTGTTGAACAGCGTCTCGACCACTTCGCGGTTGAGATTGATCAGGCCAACGATGGCATTGAAGGACAGGCCGTGGACGGAGCCAACGACTTCATCGCCGTCTTTCACGTCCTTGGTTTTCACGGTGTATTTAAGTGCCACAGGGGTTTCTCCGAAGTCAGGGTGTCAGGGATAAGTGGAGCGAGACTTGCCCGCTCCACTGTTTGTTGATCAGGCGGTGAACGGGCGACCGTCTGCGATGATCGCAGGGGTCTGGTCGTTCTTCTTGGTCACTTCCACGTTGAACGGGATGACCTGCCACTCGTCGGCTTTGAGCGGGAAGTCGCCGTTCGGGGACAGCGTTGCTGCGGCCATGAAGAAGTCGCGCTGCTCGCCTTTCGGGTTGTACGAGATGTAGCGCAGTTCACCCTCGATGGCGGTCGAGCCCGAGATCACACGCTCGCGGGTCGAAGCCGCCACGGTGTAGGTCGCGGTCAGGATGTCGCCATCCTCAACGGTGGTCGAGGTGTCGAGGATTTCGATCCGACCAAGTTGAGCATTGACCACGAAGTCCACGCCCGAGACCAGTTCGACCGAGCCCTTCTTCAGCGAGAAGGCCGTGCCTGCCGTGCCGGGGAAGATCACGCCGCGCGCGCCCGAGGGGTTCGCAGGCGATGCACCAAGCTGATAGAACATGCCCTTCTCGACGCCCACGCCGGTCACGCCGACCTGTTCGTCCGTGACGGTGGCCTGAGCCACGGTCAGTTGCTGGTTCTCACCAAGGAAGAACAGCGCGATGTTCTCGGCGTCGATGTTGTCGCACGAGATGGTGCCGGTGTAGTTCACCTGAAGGGTCACCGTCGCGTCTTTCACCCGGATACCGCGATCCGAGGAGAAGTGTTCCAGCTTCTCTTCTTCGGCGGTCAGGTTGAACTCGGGGGTGTTGCCGATGTAGCGCTCACCGCCCAGCAGTCCGGTAATCGGATCGCGACGGGCGAAGTAGACCTCGCCGCGACCAAGGGTATAGTTGTTCTCGAAGGCCATTTGGTCCACTCCGTAGTTGATTGATCACCAAGTAGTTGATCGGCAACTTAACCTAAGTCAGTTGCCATGTCCTCCGCTATTTCTAGCGTCAGATTGAAATAGAAGGTCCCGTGAGGCGAGATACCTTCCGCAGGTCGAACCACAGGTTGACCGATTGTGAAGTTGTAGATCAGCCCGCCGAGACCGAAGTAGTTACGGGTCTCGCCGCGACCGGGGCGCGCCGAAGGGCGTTTCTTTTCGAGCGCGAAGCGTTTACGCACCTCAGCTTCAAGCTGGTATGCGATGTCGCTGGGGTTATGCTTGTCACCCTCAGCCCAACCCTGAACGATGAGGGACCACTTACCAGCGTTGATCGTGTTGTCGCGCTGATGCTCGGTGCGGATGGGCTCATCGGCCATGGGTTGCTCAAGGATGCTCACCATGGGCAGAGGCTCGTCATCACCAATCACGAGGCGACCACGGACCACGCGCGGGCGGGCGTGTTCATCATCAGTCAGATCAAACTCATAGCCATTGGCCGGGTTGATCTCCTTCAGCACATCGGTGAGCGCCAGCAGGATTTTCAGGCGGGGTGGGATGTTGGTGATTGGCATCTCAAAGCTCCATCTGCCGCCAGAACTCATCCGACAGCATCTGCTGAATGTCGGGGGTCAGTTGCTCGGCCACGCCGCCTCTGGAATTGCGCACGGGCAAAAGAAGCTGTGCGACCGAGGGCCCGTACAAAAGGAACAGGTTTTTGCCGAGGGCTTTTGGTTGGTAAGCACGGCTCGGCTTTTTGCCGGATGGGACTCGGAGCGCCAGACCAAGGTTGTTCTTGGTGTCGAGGTCGGCGGAACCCGCGCGCAGTTTGATCAGGAAGGCGCTGTAGCCTTGATCCATCCGCTTCTCACCCGGAACCTGCCGAACAGCGCCATGTTTCACCTCAACGCGCACGTTACGCTGTCCACGGGTCGCGCCGCCTTGAGCAAAGCGTGCCAGCGATGTGGGACGAACGCGGGCCGAAACCACTGCTTCGAGGTTTTTGTTGGTGGCCTTATCAGAGACGTGCAGGCGCTTGCCGCTGGGGGAGACATAATCCCTCGGCAGATTGACTTGATGCAGAACCTCCTTAGCCATGGCCGTGCGGCCACGGGTTGCAGCATCGTTTACGGCGATGCGCGCCGCGCGGATAATGTCCTGCGGCAGGTCCTCAAGAGACTTGATGTGGGTCAACCCTTCAATCACCAGTGCGAACGTGTCTCTCATGACAGGTCCTCGGGCACAGGTAGTTCAGCCAACTCCCGCTCATTGCTGATGGCCGTGACGAACCATTTGACGGTGATGTCGTCGGGAGCTTCTGCGTTGTCGAGCGTATAGGCTTCTCCCCGTTCGATGGAGATCACGCCACCACGGATGAGCGTCACGCCATTGGCGGCAAGCTCATCGCGCATGAAGATAATGGAAGGCTCCATCTCCTGACGACCGACCATTTGGCCGTTGCCGGATCGCACAGCGCCCTCGATTGCGTTCACGCGGAATTTGGTGTGATCCCGCGCATGGAGAAGCGCAGGGCTACCCACACGCGGGATATAGAGCACCGCGACCTTGAAGGCGTCGTGCAGTTGCCTGCGCGCGGTCCTGCGGATGTCGCGGATGCTCATCTTACTTACCCTTCGGCGGCGACTGCGGATCACCCGGCGCGCCCGAGGCGGGCTTCAGGTTGTCAGCAGGCGACGGATCATTGGGCGACGGGCCTTCAGCAAAGGCACTGCCATCCGCTTTCGCGGCAGCTTCCTTGGCCTCAGCAACTTCTTCAGCGGTCGCAGGACGTGCGGCTTTCAGCGCATCGAACTGCTTGGCCTGTGCAGGCGTGGCGTCAAAGACGGTGTGACGGGGAACCACCTTGTCATCTTCGAGGATGATCTGGTGAAGGGCGTACATCTTAGCCATTACGATCTCCTATGGATCAGAGCGGATCGTCGGACTTGGCGTCCGGCTTCGCATCGGTTTTGGGCTTGTCAGCGCCCTTTGCGGCGGCGGGTTTGGTGTCAGCCTTGCCAGTGTCGGGCGCGGGCTTGTCGGCGGTCTCGATCATCAGGCCATGGACCTTCGCCAGAGCGATGTCCTCTTTGGTGGCCTCACGAGCAGCGCCCATATCGAGCAGACGCTTGGCGGTCTTGTCATCGGCCTCGAACACGGAGTTCGGGTTGATGACGGGGTTCTGCGACTTGCGCGAACCTTCGATGGAGGTGAGTGCTTTGATCAACATTGGGGTGATCCTTCCATGCCTGATCTACAAAAGGTTGATTGGCCCACCATAACAGTGGGCCAATCGGTTCATCAAGCGAGAACGCGCGCCTTGAGGGTGCGGTTCGGGTAGAGCGGCACCGGCAGGAACGATGCTTGGTGCATCAGCCACTTCTCGCCGGGGTCCTCGGTCTCCCACATCTTTGCAAAGACCTCAGCCGCGACCTGACCAGACTCGATGGCCTTGGTGTCGAAGATCGGGCCACGGACGCGGACGCCGGTTGCGCCGGGAGCTTCGAGCAGAATGTCTTTCTCGTTGAAGAGATCGACGCGCTGCTTGCCGCCACCAACGGTCGGAACGTCGATGGTGTCCTTGTAGGACCAGACTTCAAGGCCCGATTCCAGACGACCGATGTAGGTGCGCGGCTGCGAGATGCGGTTGATACCACGGTTGATCGAGACGCCTTCCGGCGCGCCGTAGTATTTGGTGTCCAGCATGTCGAGGACCTGCTTGTTCTTGCGGAACACACCGGCCACCTGAGCGCCGACAGTCAGGCGGGAGCCCGAGCCGCCACCGTGGATCAGGTACATGCGGTTCAGCCACGATTCCAGATCGTCGAGGATCGGGGTGTCGGGGTCGTTCCAGAAGTCTGCGGTCTTGACCACGTTCAGCGAAGCATCGCGCCCGAAGTCCAGCAGAACGGACGGGCTGGCTGCGCCCTGATCGCGCTCGAAGTCGATCTGGACTTTACCGTCGATGATCGCACGAGCGGCCATCCATGCTTCACGCATACGGATCGCGCGGCGATGGCGACGATCCAGTTCAGCAACGCGGGCGTCGAAGCGCGTTTCGAGGCTCGGCGGCTGACCACCGTTGCGGAAGATGTCGCTCGGCTTGATGTTCTTGGCATCTTCCGGGCGAACAGCGTTCTTCAGCTTGATGTACGGCACGCGGAACGCCTCGACGCTCTCGGGCTCCATGTGCTGCATGGCCTTGCCCTGCTCATAGGGCAGGACGAACGGTGCGAGGAAGCGGGTCGATTCTTCCAGATCACCGAAGCGGACTTCGCCGTCCTCAGCATAGTGGTCGGCATTGAAATGCTCGTCCAGCCAGTAGGACGGAACATCGTCCATGCGATCATCGCGCCGCAGCGCGTAGAGATCATTGGGGGTCCAAAGCTCGATAGCCATTTGGTATCTCCTGTAAAAATCGGGCCGTCGAGCGGCTTACGGTTGGGCCACGGTTGCGCCGAGGTACGCTTTCTTGACCACGATATTGGTCGGCGTCGGAGCGCCACGGAACGCTTCGAGCTTCTTCTCAAAGGTGTCGAACGATACAGGCCATTTGATCATGTCCACGTTCAGACCACCTTGGATCAGGATCGGCACGCCTTTCAGCGGCGTCCCTGCCGGAGTGGTGATCGGGAACAGCGTGATGCCAACAGGTTTCACTGCGGTCTCATCAGCGGCCCAGACAGCCGGAACCAGATCGCCAGCGGCGTTGAGGCCGACCGGGGTGTATTCCGCGATGGTCTGCGAGGCCGCGATGGTCATGTCCACCGTGACGACATCGGGGTTGTTCAGGATCAGGCCCTCGCGAACGGGGTTGATCTCGTCAGACCACTGGCCCGGAAAACCGGCCAGATGGGCGAGGTAGGGGGTGTTGATAGCCATTTGGCTTCTCCTTCAGGCCGGTTGGTTATTGCTTGTAGTTCACGCCGATGGCACCGAGAGCGGCGGCGGCACGGGCACTCGACTTGTCGGGTTGCTTCTCGCCGGGAGCGCCTGCTTGCGGATGCTCGGCTTTGTCCATGGCGGTCTTGAAGTCAGCCGCAGCACCATCTTTGCCTTTGGGGACTTCGGCGGCAGCGGGGGCAGGAGCTTCGGCCTTTTCTTCCGGCAGTTCAGCCAGAAGTTCGACGATGGCGTCAGCGTCCAGAGCGGCGAACTTTTCGTTCAGCGCCATTTTCATTGCAGCCTTCGGACGGGCAGCACCCGCTTCCGAGGTCACGATGGCCGAGACGCGAGCACGCTCTTGAGCGACACCTGCGTTCATACCTTCATTCTTACCTTCTTCCTTGGCCGATGCGGTTGCCGTTGCAACAGCAGCGTCCAACTGTTCCTGAGTAAACATGTTGTCGTCCTCCGTTTTGGACAGGTCAGTAGCGAACGCTACGATTGCGTCCTCAAGCGAGCCGATGGAGTCGGCCAAGCCATTGGACAGGGCTTCGTCGGCAGTGAAGGTAAGAGCCTCGGTGTCCCGAACGGCCTTCTCTTTCATGCCTCGGTTCCGTGCCACGGTGGACACGAAGACTTGCCCAAGGGTGTCGATGCGCCCTTGGATGCGTTCCTTCACTTCGGGGGGCAGCGCCTCATACGAGTTGCCGTCAACCTTGTGCTTTCCGAAGTGGATGAAGGTGACCTTGTAGCCCTCAGCCTCAACGCGCTTTGACATGTCAAAGTGGGAGGTGACCACACCGATGGAACCAACCCCACCAGTTCTGGACACTACAATGTTGTCTGCGGCACTTGCAATTGAATAAGCAGCCGAATAGGCGTGCTCAGAAGCAAATGCGCGGGTCGGTTTCTGGCCGCGCGCACCGTAGATGCGGTCCACCAGATCGAAGTTGCCAGCGACAGCACCGCCGCCCGAGTCGATGACGAACGCAATACCCTTCACCTCGGGGTCAGCAAGTCCTCGGTCGAACGCCTTGGCGATGTAGGTATAGCCTGTCGCCCAGTTCCCGAGCGCGTAGCCGAAGTCGTTCAGCAGCACGCCTTTGACGGGGATCATCAGGATGCCGCTCTTCACCACATACGGGCGGTAGGCTGACATCCAGCTATCGGCGGTCGGCCAGAACTCGTCCTGCATCGTCACCGGCGAGGTGTTGGCCTCAATGGTGTCCAGCGTCGAGACGGCCTTGTCGAGGAATGCCTTAAACCGAGCCTCGGTCCCGAGACTGATCATCGCTGGCTGGTTCTCGAAGGTGGCGAGGAATGGGTTGTTCATTTCTTGGCATCCTTTTTGGCGGCGGTCGTGGAAGCGGCTTCCTTCATCTTCTCTTCCTGCATGACGCCGTAGAACTCTTTCCACTCCATCTCGCGCTTCATCTGACGCAGACCTTTACGCCAGTCGCGGCCAAGGCGGGCGTTCTCGGTCTTGAGATCAGACAAGCCATTGTCGATGCGCAGGATCGCAGCTTCGGTTTCCTTCACCTCGTCAACCTGACCGCGCGAAGCACCAACCCAGTCGCAATCGGAGTACCATTCCTCGTTCTGCCCCTCGTACCACGAGGGCATGTTGCGGCGGATCGAGGTGATCTGACCTTGGTTCAGGGCCTCTTCGAGCCAGAGGCGATAGACCCACGAGGCGAATGTGTCGGCCACGGCCTTCTTGATCGAGGCCATCGCTTTGTAGGTCTCGGTCATCGCGCCCTTGTAGGACGAGTAGTTGGTCTTGGAATAATCCTTGGACCACTGCTCATAAGAGACGCCGAAGGCCGTTGCCATTGCGCGGTGCAGCGAGGATTCAAAGTCGGTGCCAAGCGGGCCACCTTGACCTGCACCCTGAAGGTTCAGCTTCGAGCCCGGTGGGAGCCACGGGATTTTGACGCCCCCGATTTGCAGGTTCTTGGACTTGCCGACCGTCGAGGCGACCATCTCGTAGTAGCCCTTGGACATCGCCATCATCGCTTCCATCACCTTCTCGGGCGGGAAGTCGGTGCCGCCCAACTGGGCGAAGATCGTGCTGGCGTCGAAGCTGTCGGACTCGATGGTCGCGGCATAGGTCGCGTTGACGATGGCGTTTTGCAGCACCACGTCGCGGAACTGGCGGCTCATCTTCATCTCTGGGATGGCCGTGATCATCGTGCCGATGCCGCGCGTCTGGGCCGGTCGGAACTGCTCGAAAAGGTGGATCATCTGAAGACGACCCCACGGCAGTTCCTTAGGCTGACGACGCCACTGGAACGAGTTCGGCGTGGACCAGTCGGACGGATGCGCCTTGCGGAAGTGATAGGCCACCGGCTCATGCCAGACTGGGCCCAGTTCGACGCCCATCACGATGTTCGGGTTGCCGCTCTGCTCGGGCGGCGTGCTCAGGCGGTCCACGTCGATCATCTGGATCGCAGTGTGGAACGGGCGGCGACCGGCGCGCAGCCATTCGACCGAGGCAAGCACCTCGCCATGAACGGTGTGCTGCTCGATGGCCATGCGGACCATCTGGGTCAGCGTGCTGTGACCGCTCGCGTCAAGCCAGTTGCGCGGGCTCTCGACATAGGCCGCGAACTTCTCCTCGACCTCTTCCTGAAACTCCTCTTCCCACTTTGCATCTTCCTTGCCGAAAAGCTGGAAGCTGTTGGGCTGAGCGTTCAGCATGAAGTAAGAGCCGACAATGTTGTCTTTGCGCAGGGTGACGCCGCCACGGATATAGGCGTCATTGCGCGTCAGATCGCGGGAGCGAGCATCCGCCAGACGTTTGGCAGGGGCGATGTCCTGATCCGCCGAGCGGGTGGCGGGCTGGTAGGAGCCAAGCTCCGTGCTAAAGCGGGACGCACCTTCATAGGCGTCACCGGCGATAGCCAATTCGCGCCCCGTGGTCGCAGGCACCCTGAAACCATCAACCACGGGGGGATTGTCGGCAGTGTGCGTGCCGAGCAATTCTTCGGATTCTTTATCGAGCTTGACCGTCATCACATCCACACCTTCATCACAGGCACGGGGATGCCGACGCCAAGTTCGGTTTCGAGCCAGCGGATGTAGGCGTCGAGTTTGGGGAGATCGGTTTTCGCGTAGGAGACCTGTTCGCCGTTCTGATCACGGAACTGATAGACCCCGCCGCCAGTGAGCAGGCGATGACGGGCTTGGCGCGCCTCGTTCAGCATCTCCTGAGTGACATAGGTGGTCATACGAGCATTAACTCCATGGGTTACTTGCCCGTATAACCCAGTTTTAGTTTACCATGCAACAAGTTGTTGATCGGCTGTATTAGTATCAACCAAATGTTGATTAGACCCACTCACTTGCGGCGTCTTCGAGTTGCTTACGATCCACCGGCGGTTTCTGCATGAAGATTACCTCGCCATCCGGCTGGATGATGAAATCATTCTCAGCCCACGGCTTCGCCCAACCCGGCACCCGATCCGGCTCATCCCATTTGATGCGGTCGAGCGCGATCTCGGGCATGAGGCAAAGGGCGATGCTGTAGTAGCTAAGGTCAAATGCCTCGTTGCGCTTGCCGCTCGGGGCGACCCAGCCCTTACCCGACACCCGGTTCTCAGCGCAAAGCTGGGTGTAGAAGAAGTTCGGGGCCCATGTGGGGAAGCGGAAGCGCGCGCCGCCCGGATCGGAGCGCATCAGGATGACGTTCAGCCGGTCCTTGAGCGCGTTCGAGTTGAGGCGCTGATAGGGAATCTTACCGCGCAGGAAGGCCATGTTGCCATTGGTGTTGCTGTCATAGAACGACTGCAAGCGAAGCCATTGCCCGTCGCGCGGGTGGTCACCCTTGAGGAGGTGGAAGCGGCGGTGATAGTTGCGCCCCTCGGGATCGTCGCGCAGGCGTTGCCAGAAGGCGACCGCGTTGGTGGTGAAGCCGTCCTTACCGGCAGAGTCCGAGCCGCTGATCTTGATCGGCATCCGGCGACCGGAGCCATCGGCCAGCGGATAGGTCTTCTCGATCACCTCGGGGATGAGCATGTCCCAGTCCTCGGCGTGCGCGGCAGGGTCAATCGGCAGCAGCGGGCGGCGGGCGTCCTTCTCATCCACGCGGTTCGACATGCGGATTTTGAACATGTCCACGAGGGTCATCTCGCCATATTCGCCAAAGCCGGTGACCTGCACCACGAAACTGCGCGCCTGAATATCGACGGTCGCAACGAGGAAGCGCACCCACTCGGGCACAGTCGGCTCTTTGCTCTCGAAGGAATGACCTGCACCCCAGTCCTCGGCGCGGGCCTTGAGCACTTCGGGCAGGCGCGCGTTCTCGTCCTTGGGCTTTTCGTAGGGCACACCTTGGTCGGTGTTCATGGTCTTTTTGAGCGGACCCTCAGAGCCCGAGCGCCGGTATTCGTCCATGGCGTCGAGATAGTTCAGGACCAAGCCCTGCCATGTCTGGAAACCAGCGGCGGGTCCTTCCATCCAGAAGGATGCGATCTCGCTGCGCCGCGCCTTGCCGGTGATCGAGCCATCCTCGTTCCACGTCTGACCTTCCTTGATCCACCGGCCATTCTTGTTCAACTCGAACTTCTGATCGGGGGTGATGACGCAGCCATTCTGCGGGCAGACCATGTAGACCTGCTCGGAGCGCTCAAGGTTCTCGCCCTCATCGGGCCAAGCCAAGAGCTTGAACTGCGGGATGAACGCCTCATTGCAGTGCGGGCAGCGCCAATACCAGCGGCGGCGGTCACCACGGTTGTAAATGCCGAGGATGCCTTTGGTTGGCGGGGCCTCATGAGGTGTCGCTGCGATCCAGTTTGGGTCGGAGACCTCGAAGCCGGGTGACGCCTCGATGCCGGTCATGGCGAAGCGTTTGAAGGTGGTCGTCCGCTTGCGCGCGAGGTCGAACGCGGTGCCCTGTTTGTCGATGTCGTCAGGATCAGGCTGGATACGGTCATAGTCCTCGATCCAGACGCGCGGCTTGGTCTTACCCGAAAGCTCGGTGATCGAGGGCCAGCGGAACATCGTCTCGGTGCCGTTGAGCCAATACTTGTCGAGGACGTTCTGTTTGCCGGGGCGCAGAAGGCGCTGAATGATCGAGCGCTCTTCGTCAGGGCGCTTGGCCGCGACGAATTTGTTCCACTCGCTCTTGCCGATTTCCTCGGCGCGGCTCTGCGTCATGCCATAGATCAGCATGTCGGCTGGATCGTTGTCGGCGGTGTACCCCATCCAGTTGAACATCATGTCGGTCTTACCCGTCCGCGCGGGCCCGACGAACACCATCGCGGTGAAGTCGAGGCTTCCCAGCGTGTCCAAGGGTTCAGGCAGATATGGGGTCTTGTCTGCGCTCCACAGGCCAACGTGCGCGCCGGGGACGTTGATATAGCGCCGCTTCGCCGCCCATTGGGAAATGGTCAGCTTCTCAGAAGGGCGAACGACCGAGAGGGTCGATTTGATAATGCCGCCGAGGGTTTTCATCACAGGTCCTCGTCATCGGCATATTCGGCCTCGTGGCTGAGGGTCATGTCGTTGTTGGCGTATTGCTCCACCTTGTCAGCAAGCTGTGTGAGCAGGTCGCGCACAAGGTCGTCGAGAAGAGCTATCTGTGGCGAAGTCAGGCCCACGGACTCGTCAATGGTGTCGGCCCAAAGGATCACCGTGTCCTTTACCAGCTTGAGGATGTCGCCATGGGATTTCGCCACATCAACGCTGTGCCAGAGGTCGCCGCTTTCCCGGCGCACCTGCTGCTCCACCTTGCGGGCGGTCCAGTATTCCTTGCGCAGCCGCTCAGGCAGATCGCGAGGGTTCATCTGCGCGATGTGCTTTTTCAGGTCATGGGGCTGAACGAGGAAAGGCAGCGCCTCGCGCGGATCGTAGAGCTTGGTGCCATTTCCGACGACGCGCGGGGTCAGGTGTTCGAGCTTACGCTGCACCGTGGTGCGGCCAATATTCAGCAGCTTTGCGAACCAGATCGGTGGCGCACCTTTGAGCGCTCGATCCACATGGGCCGCAGTCAGACTCTTGTTGAAGCCTTTGCTCCCGATGCCACGGGCATATTCGACCTCGGGTTCGTCATCATCGAACAGGTCGTCGAAATCATCATCTTGCGCGGGCGCGGGTGTCCCGAGCAGATCGTCAAAATCATCGTCCATGGTGAGTATCCGTCAGGGCGCTTTGACGGATAGTCTATTCAATAGATAGTTGAACAGCAACTCAAGACTTGGGCAGTGATTCCACCCACTTCTCCACCCGGTCGGCGCGCCACGCAGAGACCTTGCCGATTTTGACGGGTGCGGGGAAATCGCCGGTCTTGATCATCGCGTAGAGCTTGGTCTTACCGATGCCGAGGTGCGAGGTGAGTTCTGGGAGACGGATGAGACGTGGTGCGTTCATGAGTCAGGGGTTTCCGTTTCAACTTTCTCCCTTCTACTCAATAATTGGTTGACTGGCAACCCCGGTGCCTTTAGGAAGGGATTCGTGAGAGCCACTGACGGGTTGCAGCTTGTGACAGTCACACCGGCACTGGAACAACTCTCACGCCAACCGCGCTCAGGAGGATAATGCAAGTAGCCTCACGGCACTGACCTTATAAAGGCGATAGGGCCCATCGCCCCGCATTATCCTCCTGAGCGCGGTAGTAAGGCGGTCATTCTGCTCCTTGACCGGAGCGTGGGACAGCCTCAAACGCCAGCCGACAATAGCGGGCCTAGTCAGCCTGCAACGATAGGCAAGCGCTCAACCCGTTCACTGCCGTGGACACACTGTCTCAGAACCTCAGAAACTAGCCCCGCTTCGGCGGGGTTTCTTTTTGCGTGGCTGCACCACTTTCTGTTGATTCGCGTGTCTGGATAGAGGATCATTTTCCTACGGAAACCAAACACCTATCAATGAAAGTGAGGACCATCATGGTCGCAGCCACCTCCGTTACCGTCGCCGCCATCGACGACATCCCCGCCAACGATCTGCAAACCGTGCTCGGCACCATTTACGGCAAAGCGCAATATGCTGCCGATGAAGTGGGCGCAGCCTCGTACAATGCCAATCAGGCCAACACCCGCCTCGATGCCTTCGACACCAGTGTGCCCGCAGCCGCAGGGCAGGCCGCTGCCGCAGATGGCAAGGTCGATGCGCTGACCATCCGTGTTGACTCGATGGAAGGCACCGTCCAGTGGGCGGCAGACAAAACTGGCTTCCTCGACTACCACCTGCGCCAGATCGCGGCGCTGGTCGGCTATCCGATGCCCGCATAAGGCTCAGATGAGCCCCTGAATTGAGAAGGCCCCGGTTCATCGCCGGGGCCTTTTTCGTCAGAGCAGTTCGTCGATGTCGTCATGCACCTCAATCACGATGCGCGCCTTGACCTTGGATTTACCCTCGGGCGCAGGCTCGGGCGCAGGCTTCACCTGCCGGTCGGTCTCGCCGGTCTCAACAAACCGCGACCACCACAGCATCATCTCGCGGCGCTGGTTGAGATAGAGAGCGGCGTTGTAGACGCCACGGATCGAAGCGTCGATGTGGGCAAGCTGCATCTCGATCCAGTCGGGATTGAACTCATGCTCGTTCAGCACCGTCGAGGCGGT
This sequence comes from Aquamicrobium zhengzhouense, assembly GCF_016124105.1. Classification (GTDB taxonomy): domain Bacteria; phylum Pseudomonadota; class Alphaproteobacteria; order Rhizobiales; family Rhizobiaceae; genus Aerobium; species Aerobium zhengzhouense. The sequence continues at coordinate 356,758 of NZ_JADGMQ010000002.1, read as the reverse complement.
CGAGCGGAAGCCATGGACCGTGGCGCGCCCGCTGTATCCAATTCGGTACAAGTAGAACAGCATGGCGTTTTCCGAGATGGGCTGATCGGCTTTGGTGGTGGGCGAGCGGAAGACGTATTTGCTGTCGCCGTTGATCTTGCGCACCCGCTCGATGATCGCGACCGTGGCCGGGGTGAGCGGCACCAGATGATCGCCGCGCGGCTGGGTCTTGTTGGATTTGACCTTCATGCGGTGCTGCGGGATGCGCCAGAGGGGCTTCTTGCCACCAAGGTCCTCGAACTCGTGCCATTCGGCAAAGCGGATTTCGTTGGTGCGGACGAAGGTGTGGACGGTCATTTGCAGGGCGCAGATGGTCACCGCGTCATTGCCCTCGGCGCGCTCAGTCAGCTTGCCCATGAGTTCGGGAAGCTCGACCGCCTTGATCGCGGTGCGGTGCTTGACGGGCGGCGGCGGGGCGAGCGCGGTCGCGGTGTCGCGGGCCGGGTTCAAATCCATGATGCCCTCGGCCACGGCCAGCGCACAGATGTTGCGGATCATGTCGTGGACCCGGCGCGCCATTTCGATGGCACCGCGCTCCTCGATCTTGCGCACGCACTGGACGATCTCTTGGGGCCGGATCGCGCGGATGGGCAGGTTCCCGATCTGGGGATAGACATCATCGACGAGGCGGGCACGCAGGCGAACGGCGTAGCTCGGCTTCCAGCTAGACAGGTTCAGCGCGTACCAGTTCTCACCCACGTCCTTGAAAAGGGTGGAGGCGTGATTGCGCTCCATCTTCTCGACCTTCTTTTCGTGGGCCGGATCGACGCCCTGCGCCAGAAGTGTCTTGGTGTCGTCGCACAGGCGTCGGGCCTCGACCAAGGTGATGGAGGGGTAGCTGCCGAGGGCGAGCGTCTTGCGCGCCCCTTGGAAGCGATAGTCCATGCGCCAGAGCTTTGCCCCGGTCGTTGAGACCATCATGTAGAGGCCATTTTTGTCGGCGGTCTTGTAGGATTTGTCGCGTGGCTTGAGGGCGCGGATTGCGATGTCGCTGAGTGCCATGGTGACGGTATTTCTCCTGCTCGATACCGCGCGACGGTATTTTGGCTTTTTGAAAGACGGTATCGGAGGGGTTTTCGATACCGTCAAATCGCGCGGCTGTAGGTGAACTAACGCGAACGCAAAAGAACTGTAGCGGAAGCTAAGTCATTGCATTTGCAGGTTAATCTAGCAGAGAAAGTGGCGGAATTGCAGGGGTTTCTGGAAGAAAATGGTGGGCCCGGAGGGACTCGAACCCCCAACCAAGCGGTTATGAGCCGCCGGCTCTAACCATTGAGCTACAGGCCCCACGAGGCTGACCTAAATGGTTTTTCGTTGCGGCACAAGGTCTTCGCCGCATTCCCCACATAATGAATGACTATCCGCCTTGGTAGGCATTCATCCGGAGACCGACATGAACCGCAGATACCTGCCCCTCCTTCTCGCCGCCGCCCTGTTTATACCGTCGCTCGCCGCAGCGCAGCAGCTACACCCACCGCACCACAATCGCATTCTCGTCGTTGGCGAAGGCGAAGCGTCGGTCGCGCCGGATATGGCGATCGTCAGCCTGGCAGTGATGCGCGAGGCGGAGACGGCTCGCCAGGCACTGGATCAAAACAATGAGGCGATCAGCGCTGTCATTGCCGCTCTCAAGGAAGCCGGCATTGAGGGGCGCGATCTTCAGACTTCGGGTCTGCAGATCAATCCGCGCTACGTTTATCCGCAGGACAATTCAGGTGAAGCACCCCGCATCCAGGGCTACCAAGTTTCGAACACGCTGACAGTGCGCGTGCGCGACATCGAAAAGCTAGGCGCGATCATCGATGAGTCCGTCACGCTTGGCGTGAACCAGGGCGGCAGCATCTCCTTTACCAACGACGATTTGTCAGCGACCGTTACCGAGGCGCGCAAACGGGCGGTGAAGGACGCGATGGAACGGGCGAAGACGCTTGCGGAAGCGGCCGGTGTCGGGCTCGGACCTGTCCTCGAAATTTCCGAACAATCGATGACCCCTCCGCCGATGCCGCTCAGCGCCAAGATGGTGCGGATGGAAGCTGCGTCAGCCGACGCTGTGCCGCTCGAGGCCGGTGAAAATGTCTACCGTGTGCAGGTGAGCGTCACTTTCGGCATCCAGCCTCAATGACCCGTCTGGTTTCGGAAACAGGCACTTAGGCCCGTCTCCGGAATCAGAATCTGAATAGAGAAAGCCCGGGTTCAAGCCGGGCTTTTTCTTTGGCGGCAGGCCGGGATCAGCGAAGGGTCGGGCAGCCGCGCTCATTGGCAAAGGCGACCGTGAAATAGCGCTTGCCGTGACGGCGGCCCTCGACCTCGACCACACGGCGGCCATCACGGACCACCCGAACATCGCGCAGGCCCATACGCGAGGCCTTGCGAACTGCTTCACGTGGCGAGCAGTGGCCGCGGTGATGAGCGCGAGGCGGATGACGGTCGCGGCCACGGAGATCATGGCGGCCACGATCAACAAAGTGAAAACCAACGCTCGGTCCCTGACCGAAGCCGAGATAGACGCCACCGCTTTGCGCCTGGGCAGCTGTCGGGATGGCCGCAATCGCTCCGAGGCCGAGCAGAGCGGAAAGGGCGGCAGTCTTGGCAAACTTGAACATCGGGATTCTCCTGTCGGACTTCTGGGCCGGGATTTGATGTTCGTATCATGGAGCGTGGCTCCTGAACGGCTTTCGAACCAGCCGTTCATCTACCGTTCATTTGCGGCTATCATGCCTCGATCAGAACGTGCGGGCCCAGAACTGCATCGGCTTCGCCGTCTCTTCAGCTTCGCCAATGTCTTTCCAGGAAAACTCGCTCACAAGACCGTCAATCTTGGAATATCCCCGCTTGGTCCAGAAGGCGTCCAGCGGTTGATACCCAGCTGGTAGCATTGGATGCCCCTCGGGTCTAACGACAGACGAGAACACGCAAGAGGGGAAGCCTTGCTCGCGGGCAGCTTTCTCCCGCTCTTCGAAGAAGCGAACGCCTACGCCCTGCCCGCGATATTCTTTCTCCAGCACCGATTCGCTGAAGTAGAAATAACTGGCAGGATCCAGGCCGCGCTCGATGAATGGCTTGCCGAACTCGTCGAAGTGATCAGCCAGCGGCGAGGCAGTCGCAGCGCCAACGAGCTTTGAGCCGTCTATCGCGCCGATGACGACGGCGCCCGGCGATTTCAGGAACGTCGAAAGGTAATCGCGCTCATAGTCGAGATCTCCCTCGTAGAGATATGGAAAATCTCGGAAAACGACGATACGCAATCGTGCGAGTTCGTCGAAGGCGGCTTCCGCCTCCGACCGGGAAAGCCGCCTGACTTCCATCATCTCACCCCTTGGAGACCTGAGCGGTCCAATCCTCGAGATTGTAGTAGGTTGTCACCCGCGAGATCAGCTCATTGTCGATCTCGAAAAAGATACCTGCCGGAAGAACGTACTTCTGGCCCTTCGCCTCAGGCAGTCCCTCGGCTGTCACAAGGTAGGTACCGTTTACGGTGAATTCCGCGGCTGCGCGGCCACCGCCCTGGCTGACCATGACGACAACGTCGGTCAGCTCCTCCCGGTAATGCTTCTTCATCATTCCGTTGAACCAACGGAACTGCTCTTTGCCGATTTCGCGGCCGCCTTCATTGATGTCGTGGGCGACATCATCCGTCAGGCATGCCAGCATGCCTTCGCTATCTCCTGCGTTGAACGCGGCGATATAGCGCTCGATGAGGGCGATCGTGTTGGCTTCACTCATGGGTAGTTTCCTCGCAATGTGATTCCATCGGGACCTTAATGCGCGGATTAATTCTGCCAAGTGGCCAAAGGTCTATGGCTCATCAGCCAGCATGTGCGCGAAGTAATCTTCCGGGGCCACGAGGTCATCCTCGCTCGCGGTTACGCAGCCCTTGATGGATATGCCTGCGTCATGCACCGTCTGCCTGCTGCCGGACACAAGGTGGTGCCACCAATAGAGTGGCTGTCCTTGTGCGAGGAGACGATAGGCGCAGGTCGATGGGAGCCAGGTGATGGTACGTACCTTTGCAGGCGTCAAACGAACACAGTCAGGCACCTTGGCCTGGCGGTTTTCGTAATCGCTGCAGCTGCACGATTCATCGTCGAACAGGCGACAACCGACACTCGTCCAGTAGATATCGCCTGTGTCTTCGTCCTCGAGCTTTGACAGGCAGCATTTTCCGCAACCGTCACAAAGCTGTTCCCACTCTTGCGGGCTCATCTCCTCGAGCGACTTTTCAATCCAAAACTGTTCCATGGGTCCCCCCTTGGGCGCTACGGCACGTGGCGTCAAGGGCTGCGCCTCCCAGCAATGGTTTTGCCGTGCGATTGCCAGTTCTTCACCCAACATCATCCGTCAAAGGAACCAAACGCCGCAAATGATGTTGCGATGAGTTGGGACGACCCGGACAGGAGACTTCGAAGATGCGAACCCGATCCAAAATTCTAACGGGCACCGCGCTGGCATTGGTGATGCTTGCCGGACAGGCACCCGCGGCTCAGTCCGCAATTGCGGATACGCTGCTGTCTACCGAAAGCGACGGCGCGTCCTTCATGGTTGCCCAGGCCGAAGAGGGGCTAAGCGAAGAAGAATTGCGACGTCGGGCCGAGGAAGAGGCCCGCCGAGCTCGCGAGGATGCTGAAGGACAGCAGCCAGCTGAGGAAGTGCCTGCTCCTGCGGAAGAGGCACCTCCGCCTCCTCCAGCGGAAGAGACACCGGCCCCTGTAGAGGAAGCGCCTGCCCCCGGCGAAGAGGCGCCACCGCCTGCACCTGAAGCGCCTCAGCCAGCAGACGAGGCTCCTCCTCCTGCACCAGTGGAGGAGCCGGCAGCCCCTCCTCCACCAGCAGAAGAGCCGCCAGCAGAGGCCCCTCCGGTTGAAGAGCCCACCTCCCCGGCTCCTGCCGAGGAACCGGCGGCTCCAACGCAGGAGAGTGCACCCGAGCAGGCTACTCCGCCACCTGAGGAAGCTCCCACGCCCACTCCCTCACCGGAAGCGGAAAGTGAGCAGCCAGCGGGTGAACAGGAAGCGGCACCGGCTGAGACGCCGCAGGACGCTCCAACGCCGACTGACGCACCTGAGGCACCGACTCCTCCGACCGGAGAAGCGCCTACCCCCGCTCCAGCCCCGGAGGAACCAGCAGCGCCTGAAGACGAGGCTCCGACACCCCCGGTTCAAGAGGCGCCCACGGATGCTGCGCCTGCCGAGCCTGCCGAGCCTGTCGAGCCAGCCGCACCTGCTGAGCAGCAGCCGGCACAGCCGGCCCCTCAGACCGAGACTGCTCCTGCAGAAGGGCAACCACCCGTCACAGAAGGAGCCAGCGAGGCTATCGGCGATCAGGCCCCGCTTCTGGATAGCGCAAAGGAGGCTCCGGCTCCCGAACAGGCCCCTGATGGTGGCCAGGCTCCTCAGGCGGCACAACCCGCGCCTGCACCAGCAACTCCGGCAGGTCCACCTCCTACCTCTGATGTCGAAGCACAGCAGCTCGAGCAGCCAGTCGAGTTCCGTTCACTCCGCTCGGAAGAAGGCCGCCGAATCGAGAACTACGAAGGTCGTCGCGAGCGTTGGGAAGGTTTTGAACCTGTCAGGGAGCTGGGCGATCGTACCATCCTTCAGTTCAACAACCAGACGTTCGTGCGCAGCGACGACCGCGGTCGTATCGGACGCGATGCCGAGGAGGTCTATTACGAAGAGCTTCCGCGCGGTCGCTATCGCGAGACCGTCGTCCGTCGTAACGGCGTTCAGGTCGTGACGGTTTATGATCGTTATGGCGATGTCGTTGAGCGCTCGCGCTTTTCGCCCGATGGTCGTGAGTATGTCCTGGTCTATTCCGATGGCGGGCGTCGAGATCGGGACGAACGTCGTGCTTGGCGCGATCCAGGCCGTGATCTTCCGCCTCTACGTCTGACGATCCCGGCGAACGAGTACATCCTCGACGCTGGAACCGTCCAGGATGATGATATCTACTACGAGTTCCTTGAGCAGCCCCCCGTTGAGCCGGTCCGCCGTCTCTACTCTGTAGACGAGGTGCGTTATTCGGCGCGCGTGCGCGACAGCGTCCGGCGGGTTGAACTGGACACGATCAACTTCGAATTTGGTTCACCCAACATCTCTGAGGATGCCGTTCCGCGCCTCGAGGGCGTGGCGAACGCGATTAATCGTCTACTTGAAGATAACCCAGGCGAGGTATTCCTGATTGAAGGGCATACGGATGCTGTGGGATCAGACGAAGCAAACCTCGCCCTTTCTGACCGCCGTGCTGAAGGCGTTGCAACCGCTCTGACCAACGTATTCGGCATTCCGCCGGAGAATCTGGTCACCCAGGGCTACGGCGAGAACTACCTGAAGGTGAACACGGAATCTCCGGAACGCGAGAACCGCCGCGTTGCGATCCGACGCATCACGCCACTGGTGGCACCCGTCGCAAGCTCTCGATAGTTCCCGTCTCTCACAGACGAGTAGAAAATCCGGCTGGTCACCCAGTCGGATTTTTTTCAACGCGGTGGCTGAGCAGGGTAAATTGCGCGCTCAGTAGCGAATCTCGGATCGCTCTGATCGCGTGGTGATGCCGGACGGCGCTACGCTTACGCTATTGCCCGAAGCTACAATTCGGTCTTCACTAACCCGCGCCGTCGCAATGCCTCCATAGGCGGCGCATCCGGACAGCGCGCTTAAAAGCAGAAGGCTGAGCATCAAGCGCATCGCACTACCCGAAAATCCGGTCTCCCTGCTCATCAATCACTTGCTGCGCCTTGCGGATCGTGACTTCGACGGCATCTTCTTTCGAACTGAAGCGATCGGCACGAATGAACCGGTGTTCCTTGACCTCGCCATTGATCTCCTTGGAGATCACGCCGCAGGTCTGAAACTGGCCTCCTTCGAGGAACGGGGTCGGCAGAATGGTGTAGCCTTTATGCTCGACTGGCTCTCCCGGAGCTTCCGCAGTCGGGGAGCCTCCGCCAAACAGCTTTTTCCAAAATGACATATTCGTCTCCGTCGCTCACTGCTCTTGTCTATGCCGCAGCGAGACAGGAAAGAAAACCGTTCACCGGGCAAGATGCAGCACAACTTCGCGCCTATGCGGCCGGTCGCGATGCTCGAACAGATAGATGCCCTGCCATGTTCCCAAAGCAAGGCGCCCGCCCATTACCGGGATCGAAATGGACACAGCATTCAGCGCGGCCTTGATATGAGCCGGCATGTCATCCGGCCCCTCGGATGTGTGTGTCACCCAACGCATCGAGGGATCACTCGAAGGGGGCACCAGCCTGCGGAAAAACTCGTTGAGGTCGCGTTGTACGTCCGGGTCTGCGTTCTCCTGTATGATCAGCGAGCACGATGTATGGCGCACGAAAACCGCAATAAGACCGGCTTCAACATCGGCCTCACGTACGAAGGCAGACACCTCATCCGTGAACTCGTAGAGCCCTGCCCTTGCGTTGATATCGTCAGAACTGACTGGACCATCTCGCTTGCCTAGGCGGCCGCTTCGCGCGCCAACACCTTGGCGACCGCCGGCCGCTGCTTCATCCGCTCGCGATGCTCCAGCACCCGCGGGATCACGGAAGTATCGACCTGGTCCTTCTCGATCCACTGCGCGACTGTGAAGAGATAGGCATCCGCGACCGTGTAGCGCTTACCCATAACCCACGGCCCGCGCAGCATTTTTTGCTCCACCATCTCGAAGCAGGATGTGACGACTTCCGGCATTTTCCGCTTCATATCGTCGATGGCTTCCGGCGCATCGGCCCAGCGCGTTCCCCGGACACCATGGGCATGCGCTACGTGCAGCGTTGAGCTCAAATAGGCGTTAAACGCCTGCATCTCGGCGAACTCATAAAAATCTGCCACCGGCGCCAGCGCGGCCCCGGGAAAGGACTGGGCGATATAAGCGAGTATGGCAGGCGTTTCGGTCAGGATCCCGCGCGGGGTGACCAGTGCCGGAACACGTCCCTTCGGGTTTATCGCCAGATACTCAGCCGAACGCTGCTCATTGGCCGCGAAATCTACCTTGCGCGCCTCATATTCCGCACCTGCCTCCTCAAGCGCAATGTGCGGTGCGAGCGAGCAACCACCGGGGGCGAAATAGAGCGTCAGCATTAAGGCCTCCACGAATCTTGAAAGGCGGCAGGCTGAACCTCTTTGGCGGTGATTGCAAATATGCCTCTATCAGACTGGGCGGTACGCGTCCGTATACTGATCCGCATATTCGCCCGTGGGTGGGATCGGCTTGATAATGTCAATCAGGACGCCATTTGGATCGCTGGTGATGAAATGTCGTTGCCCAAATGCCTCGTCGCGCAGCGAGCGCAGAATTGGCAATCCTGCTGCAGCCAGCCTGTCGTGAATGGCGTCCACATCGTCGACCTCGAAGTTGATCAGCAGACCGCTTATCCGCCCTCGCCCTTCTGGCGGAATGGTCTCATGTTCTCCGTCCAGGATCGCGAGGTTGATCGCCTCGTCCGCGCTCGAGGTGAGATGGACATACCAGTCGCTTTCGAATGCCTGGACGAAGTCGAAATGCTCGACCCAGAAGCGGGCGGTCCCGGCAACATCGCCAGTCATGATCACAGGGTAGTAGCTGGTCGCCTTCATGGCCTTCCCTTCCGCTCATCACTAACATACATTCCGCATGTATCTTATGAATAACATACAGGCTGCATGCATGCAAGAAGCGCCACCTCGCCGCTCGAACCGCGAACGGACCGAAGCAACCCGCGCCGCACTGCTGGCGGCAGCGCGCACGTTGTTCGTCGAAAAATCCTATGCGGAAACCGGCACGCCGGAGATCGTCGCCGCAGCCGGCGTCACACGCGGCGCGCTTTATCACCACTTTGCGGACAAGCAGGCGCTGTTTGCGGGCGTCGTTGAAGCAGAGGCGCAAGCTGTCGCGGCCGAGATCGACGCTGCAACCGCAGCACCGCTTTCCACCAAGCAAAGCCTGCTATCAGGGATGGATGCGTTTTTCGCGGCAATGGCTGTGCTCGGTCGCACGCGCCTATTGCTTCTTGATGGACCCGCGGTGCTTGGCCCCAAAACGTTGGATGAGATTGATCAGCGCCACGGTGGGCGAACTCTGCGTGAGGGCCTAGCAGCTGCTATTGAAGCGGGCGAGATGTGCCCCCTGCCCACTGATGCGCTGGCAACGCAGCTCTCTGCGATGAGCGATCGCGCTGCTCTAGCCATTGAGGCCGGCGCGAGCGCCGAGGATCACCGTACTGTCATCGCCGCGGTGATCGAGAGCTTGTTTATTTCGAGGACTTGATTGTCGGCTGTTCGGGCAGGGAAGCATCGCCGTCGCCCAGCGAACGCTGCATCATCACCGTGTCGACCCAGCGGCCGAATTTGAAGCCGGTCGAGGTGAGCGTGCCGGTGTGGTGAAAGCCAAGGCTGCGATGAAGGCCAATCGAGCCGTGATTTTCGCTGTCACCGATGACCGCAATCATCTGCCGCCACGGACCCTTCTCGCAGCGGGCGATCAACTCGATCAAAAGCGCCTTGCCAAGCCCTCGCCCGCCCATATCGGGCGCGAGATAGACGGAATTTTCGATCGTGTAGCGATAGGCGATACGCGGGCGGAACATGCCGGCATAGGCATAGCCCTGCACGACGCCCTCCACCTCGGCAACGATATACGGCAAGCCGCTGCCAAGCACCGCCTCGCGACGGGTGAGCATTTCTTCCAGCGACGGCGGGACTTCTTCAAAGGTGGCGCTACCGTAAAGCACGTGATGCGCATAGATCGCGTGCACGGCGGCCATGTCATCGACCGTGCTGTCACGCACAGTCGGCAGGGTGTTGCGGTGGGGCATTGGGGTCCGGGGTATCGTTCGCTACGGATTGCAATTCTATACGCCGTTCAGCCCAGCCCTCAATATGCTACGCCACCGAAGCCGCACAAAAAACGGCCCGCCTTGTGAGCGGGCCGTTTCGATTCCAAATTCAGGCACTTGGCCCGGAAAGCTCAATCAGCTGTCGAGGAACGAGCGCAGTTTGCGCGAGCGCGACGGGTGCTTTAGCTTGCGCAGCGCCTTCGCCTCGATCTGACGGATACGCTCACGCGTCACCGAGAACTGCTGACCGACTTCTTCCAGAGTGTGGTCGGTATTCATGCCGATGCCGAAACGCATGCGCAGGACGCGCTCTTCACGCGGCGTCAACGAAGCCAGAACGCGCGTGGTGGTCTCGCGCAGGTTCGCCTGGATCGCAGCGTCGATCGGCAGGATCGCCATCTTGTCCTCGATGAAATCGCCGAGGTGTGAATCTTCCTCGTCGCCCACCGGGGTTTCGAGCGAGATCGGTTCCTTGGCAATCTTCAGGACCTTGCGGACCTTTTCAAGCGGCATCGCCAGCTTTTCGGCCAGCTCTTCCGGGGTCGGCTCGCGGCCGATCTCGTGCAGCATCTGGCGCGAGGTACGAACGATCTTGTTGATCGTCTCGATCATGTGCACCGGAATACGGATCGTACGCGCCTGGTCCGCGATCGAACGGGTGATTGCCTGACGGATCCACCACGTTGCGTAGGTCGAGAACTTGTAACCACGACGGTACTCGAACTTATCGACCGCCTTCATCAGGCCGATATTGCCTTCCTGAATGAGGTCGAGGAACTGCAGGCCGCGGTTGGTGTACTTCTTGGCGATCGATATCACGAGACGCAAATTCGCCTCAACCATTTCCTTCTTGGCGATTGCAGCTTCGCGCTCGCCCTTCTGGACCTGGCTGACGATCTTGCGGAACTCGAGGATCGAAATCGCGGTCTCGGTCGCGAGATTCTGGATTTCACCGCGAATGTCGCGGATCGTGTCTTTCTCGTTCTGGTAGAATTCCTTCCAGCCACGGCTGGAGAGGTTGGCAATCGACTTCATCCAGTTCGGATCAAGTTCGGAGCCTTGATATTCCTTGAGGAAGTCCTCGCGGCGAACGCCATAGCTTTCAGCCAGACGCAGCAGCTTGCCTTCGTTCTGAACCAGGCGCTTGTTGATGTCGTACAGCTGCTCGACCAGTGCCTCGATACGGGCCTGGTTGAGCGACAGCGACTTCACTGCCGTAACCAGCTGATCCTTCAGCTGCTTGTAGGAACGCTCTTGGCTCGTCGACAGGCTGCCGGCTGCTGCAAGGCGCTGCTCGACCAACTGGTCCTGGAGCTTGCGCAGCTTCTTGTAGGTCCCAGCGATGAGGTCAAGCGTTTCCATGACTTGAGGACGCAGTTCGGCCTCCATCGCGGCGAGCGACAGGTTGACCTCGTCTTCTTCCTCATCGTCCTCTTCACCGCGATTGTCGCCACCGACATTGGTGACGTCATCGTCCTCACGGCCACGACGGGTCTTATCGTCCTTGGGCTTGGTCTCTTCTTCGGTGCGCTCGACGATCGGAGCCTGCTTGGCTTCTGGGCCAGCATAGGTCGCTTCGAGGTCGATGATCTCGCGCAGAAGGATTTTTCCTTCGTTGAGTTCGTCACGCCAGATGATAATTGCCTGGAAGGTGAGCGGGCTTTCGCAAAGCCCGGCGATCATCGTTTCGCGTCCGGCCTCGATGCGTTTCGCAATTGCGATTTCGCCTTCGCGCGACAGTAGCTCCACCGAACCCATCTCGCGCAGATACATGCGCACTGGATCGTCGGTCCGGTCCGTCGGCTCCTTCTTCGCAGGAGCAGCTACAACCGCAGTGCCAGTCGCTTCCGCGAGTTCGGTGGCTTCTTCCTCGCCATCACCCTCTGCTTCAGCTTCCTCGCCAGCCTCATCGTCCTCGACAACGTTGATGCCCATGTCGGACAGCATCGCCATCGTGTCTTCGATCTGCTCCGACGTCACTTCCTCGGAAGGAAGCACCGCATTCAGGTCGTCCATCGTGACAAAGCCGCGCTTCTTTGCGAGCTTTATCATCTTCTTGACGGCGTCGTCGGAAAGGTCGAGCAGAGGACCGTCGGTCGTGCCCTCGCGTTCGTTCTCGACCTCGTCCGTCTCTTTCGTCGCCATATCGTCTCTTCTCCAAGAGGCTGAAGCTTCAATCGAGGCCTTTAAGACCCCAACGTATGTGGCCAATCATCTGATTTAAGCCCGCGAATCGCGATACCTGCTTCTGCCTTAATGCTCGATTAACCCTGTCACATTCGGCATATAGACATCGCCATGGATCCGACCAGCCGCCAATACGATCACAATTGTAGGCGCTTTTGAATTTTTCCCCGGCTCACGGCAGATTTCTATTGATCCTGATTCCGCCATCATTGCGGAAGGTCAAGCGTCAGAAACCTGATTCGCGACAAAAAAGCGAATCAATTGCACGACGTACGGCTTCGGGCCATGCCAGCGCCCGATCGTGATGCCTATGTAGGATGCATAACAATTTCTGCAAGTGGCGTCCATTTTGCAATGGAAACTCTTGGCTATCCCCTGCCAGATGAAACCCCAAAACCGTCCACCAGCGCTTCAAGCTGCTCGACATTCGCAATGTCTACGCTGAGAGTGTTCAAGACATTCAGAAGATGCTCGCACGCTTGCTCCTCACCCCGCTCTACTGCCTCCGCGAGCGCAGCCTGAACACTTGTCCGTTGCCGCCTCAGTTCTCTTGCGCGCGTTTGCAACGCTGCCGCCTGACTGAATGCCTCACGCACATCCTCAATCGCGGCATCCTCGAGCGCCGGCCACATCCGCGCCTTGCGAACGAGCGCGACCGCCCTCAACCATGCCTCTTCCAACCCGTCTTGGGACAAGGCATCAATCAGCGGCTTGCGAGCATGCTCCACGCCGTGGGCCAGCGCATCCAATACTGCCCCATGGAGCTTTCGGAGTTCCGGATGCGGCAGGTCCATTTCCGCGAATTCTTCGAAATGCTCGTCGATAAGCTCGGGATGGTTGATCATGGCGACGAGCATCGCGGTCTCACGTAGTGGAAGCGTGCCCCCGCTCGAACGGACCAACGCTGAGCGGGTCAAGCTCTCGCTGACGGCCAGACGCCCTGCTACGATTTGGCCAGTTTTTCCGCCACGCCCGCCCGGAAAACCGCGCGCGTTCTGGAAACGCCCGCCTTGTTGGAAACGTCCGCCTTGCTGGGAGCGCTCGCGACCGAAGAAGCTTTGCACCCGATCGCGCATGTCCTGCTGGTAGTGACGGCGCAGGCTCTCGTCGCGAATACGACCGGTGAGCTCTCTAAGATTCTTCTCCAGCTCCGCCCGGCGCTCCGGAGTGTCGAAGACGCCTCCTGAGGTTTCCCGCTGCCACAACAACTCAGCCAAGGGCCTTGCTTGATCAAGCACAGCCCGAAACGCTTCGGGACCGCCATCCTTGACCAGATCGTCGGGGTCCTGACCTTCAGGCAACAGCGCGAAGCGGAGGGTCTTTCCGGCCTCGATAAACGGAAGGGCCATATCGGCGGCCCGCCAGGCGGCCTTGAGCCCCGCCTGGTCGCCGTCGAAGCAAAGGATCGGCTCTCCTGTCATCCGCCATAGCAGCTCAAGCTGATTATCGGTCAGCGCAGTGCCAAGTGGGGCCACAACATGCTCGAAGCCGGCCTGGGCCAGAGCTATCGTGTCCATGTAACCCTCGACGGCAATGACCGTCCCGGCCTTTTGCTGAGCCCGGCGGGCGCGTGCAAAATTGTAGAGAACGCTGCCCTTGTGAAAGAGCTCTGTGTCGTTGGAATTGAGGTACTTTGCAGGAGCATCACTTGAAAGAGCGCGCCCACCGAAGGCGATGACCCGCCCGCGCGAATCCTCGATGGGGAACATGACCCGATCACGGAAGCGGTCATAGGACACGGCGATATCCGGTCCGTGAACGACCAGCCCGACGGCCTCGATCTGATCCCTCGCCACCCCCTTGCTGGCGAGAAACTCTTTCAGCGCGTTCCTGCTGTCGGGTGCGTAGCCGAGCCTGAATGTCTGTTGCGTAGCGGACGAGAGGCCTCGGTCACGCAGATAGGCACGCGCTTTCGCGCCATCGGAGGCGTGCAACCGCTCCTGAAAGAACTTCGCGGCAAGCTCCATCACGTCCGTCAGAGTTGCGCGCTCTTGCTCCCGCCGCTCGGCCTGGGCGTCACGAACCGGCAGGGCAACGCCTGCCATCTCGGCGACCCGTTCCACTGCCTCGGGAAAGCTCATGCCATCAAGCTCGGTCAGGAACTTGAAGTGATCGCCTGACGCGCCGCAACCAAAGCAGTGGTAACGTCCCTTACGATCCTCGCAATGGAAGGAGGGGGATTTCTCGCCGTGAAAGGGGCAACAGGCCCAGTAATCGCCGCGCTGAACATTGGTCTTGCGCTTGTCCCAGGTCACACGAGTGCCCACGAGGGCCGAAATCGGCACTCGGTCACGGACCTCATCGAGAAAGGATGGCGGAAAACGCATCGGGCAACCGGACTGACTACGGGAACCCTATATACGACCTCGTTCGTCAAGAAGCGACCGCCTAGCAAGAGCAATCACCGAGATTCATATGGTAGCGACCGCTCCAACCTCCACGGAGAAGAGCCTAAATTCATTTAACCGGCTAATTTCATATCCCTTGGAATGCGCTAGGTTTTTGCTACATTAGAGGGATGATTATCCTTTATTCTTTTGAACGCGGCGCGCGTTTCATGCGAGCAGGCGAATGAGCGGCTCTGTTGTACTCATCCATCTTGCGGGTGCGGTGGCACTTCTTCTTTGGGCAACCCGAACGGTGCGGACGGGAGTGGAGAGAGCTTATGGCGACATCTTGCGCCGCAAATTGCGCGGAACCCTCAAGAACCCGCTGGCGGCCGTTGCTGCTGGCGCGCTTCTTGCGATTGCATTTCAAAGCTCGACCGCCGTGTCCCTGCTGGTCGGATCATTTGTCGGTTCCGGCATCGTTGGCGCCGCGTCTGGCCTGATCGCAGTTCTCGGCGCGGATCTTGGCTCGGCCTTCGTCGTAAAGCTGCTCTCGTTCGATCTGTCCTTGCTTGTCCCAATCCTCATCTTCAGCGGCACGGCAATATTCCTCGCGACTGAACGGCGCGCATGGCGACAATTTGGCCGCATCCTCGTCGGTGTAGGCCTGCTTCTGCTGTCGCTGCAGCTCATCGGTAACGCTTCCGAACCGCTGCGCCACAGTGATCTCCTGCCAATCGTTATAAATTATCTTTCGGGCGACGTGGTAACTGCCTTCCTGCTCGCGGCGTTGATGACGTGGCTTTTCCACTCAAGCATTGCCTTTATCCTTCTCGTCGTTGCCCTTGCCAGCCGGGGATTGATTCCGGCTGAGCTGGGGGTCGTTCTGGCACTTGGCGCGAACCTCGGTGGCGGGCTTATCGCCGGGCTCCTGTCCCGCACCATGGCCCCGGCAAGCCGTGTGGTCCCCTTCGGGAACTTGGCGATACGCGGAATTGGCGCGGTGATAGCGCTGGCTGCCCTCACAATTTTCAAACCACCGCTTGAATATCTGGGCGCCACCGCACCTCTCCAGATCATCCATGCCCACATCGTGTTCAACATTGCGCTCGTCATCGTCGGAATGCCGATCGCGGGCCTCGTCACGCGGATCTTGGAGAATGTGAGCCCGTCTGGTCCTGCAGCAGCGACGCTCGAAGATCGCGAAGCCAGCGCCCTCGACCCATCGGCGCTCTCGATCCCCTCCCGTGCCCTTGCCAATGTCACGCGCGCTGTTGTCGGTGTCTGCGAGACCGTGGAGGTCATGCTCAAGAACATCATGGAGCTTTACGAAGAGCCCGATCGTGAACGGATGGCGGAGCTCGCATCCCTCGATGACCGCGTCGATCGCAAGCACGCGGCGATCAAGCTTTATCTTGCACGTATCCCTCCCGAGCAGATGGACGAGCATGACGTGCAACGTACCCGCGAGCTCCTGGACGCATGCGTCAAGCTGGAGCAGGTGGGCGACATCATCACCCGCAACATGCTGGTGCATGTGAAAAAGAAACTCGACCGTGGGCTGACCTTTACGCCGGAAGGCTGGCGCGAATTGTCAAACCTCCATGCGACCGTCCTGAACAACGCTCGACTTGCGTTCAACGTAGTGATTTCCCGGGATCCGGGCACGGCTCAGGCCCTGGTGCGCGAAAAGGATCGCATGCGCGATCTAGAGCGCGAGACCAGCGAACGCCACTTTGAACGGCTTCGGGTCGGCACCAAGAAGAGCCTGGAAACGAGTTCTATCCATCTCGACACGATCCGCGACCTCAAGCAGATCAACTCGCTGCTGGCCTCGATCGCCTATCCGGTGCTGGAAGAGCATGGATTACTGCGGGGCTCGCGCCTCGCCCCAGCTGCAGAATGACCCCTACTCCGCTTCCGTGAAGATGACATCCATCGGAATGTCGTACGGTTGCGGGTAGATGGTTGTTATCCGTTGCTGTGCATAGCCAATGCCAATTACCACGGGCTTGCGCGGCAACGAGGCCAACGTCCGGTCATAGAAACCACCGCCATATCCGAGGCGGTAGCTGTGTGCATCGAAACCAACGACCGGCGAAATGACAACGTCCGGAACAATTCTGACATCCTCGACCGGAATCGGAATGTTCCACACGCCCTTCTCCAGCTTGTCACCGGGCGTCCAGGCGCGAAAAATGAGCGGCGTCGCCTTCGCGATCACCACAGGCAAGGCGACCCGCCCGCCCCCGTCGATCACCAGCTGCGCCCACTCGCGCAAGTCGGGTTCGCCACGGAACGGCCAGTAGATCGAGACACTTTTTCCGGCGTAATCGCCGACTAGCTTGTCAATCTTCTCGCAAATGATTTTGGCGTGTGAAGCACGGGTATCGGCGGGTAGCTCCAACCGCGCGGCAATCAGGCGTTCGCGCTCCGATTTTCGCCAACGCCGCAAATCCGCGGCCGCAGTTGCATCACTGGGAGTGAAAGCAGCTTGCTCCCCATCGAGCTCATGCATGAAACAAGGCGGTGATGCATATTGCTGGCCTGTCGCAGCCTTCTCCTCATTTTCGGTCATGGCTTTGCTCCTCGAGCCAGCTTTGCAAATGCATGCCCAGACTACGCGCGCGTCTGCGACGGAGAGACGGAAAAACCGTCGCAGACGGATAGATCACCTCAGCTAAGCGCTTCCTTGATGATTCCGCTCGCCTTCGAAAAGTCGATCTGCCCGGTATAGCGTTCCTTGAGGATGGCCATCACCTTGCCCATGTCCTTGATGCTGGCGGCACCGGTTTCGGCAACCGCATCTGCGATCACCTTGCGTGTCTCTGCCTCATCCATCTGCCGTGGCAGGAACTCGCGGATGATAGCGATCTCGCTGCGCTCCTTTGCTGCGAGTTCCGCGCGACCGCCCTCCTCGTAAGCCTTGGCTGATTCCTCGCGCTGCTTCACCAGCTTGGTGAGGATTTGCAGGACCTCGTCATTTCCGGCAGCGTCCTTGCCGGTGCCGCGATTTGCGATATCTCTGTCCTGGATCGCTGCGTTCACCATGCGCAAGGTCGACGTGCGCTCCCTGTCTTGTGACTTCTGTGCATCCCTGAGGGCTTTGGTGATGGTCTCGCGCATATTTTTTTACCTTCTTCTTTGGGTCGGCTCTCACCGATGATTGACCGCGCCGATGGCTTCACCTATGGACCGGGCGAAACTATCACAATGTTGCGCGACAGAGGCAAACGGCTCCCCGCCGCGCATACGCCTGCGCGATACGTCCTGCAAGCAGGACAAGTTCATGCACGGCCTGCCACAAACGGAGAATGGCCATGACTGGTACGACCGCCTCGACACAACCTTGGCAGACGAAAAAGCCCACCGCATTGCTGGTGCTGGCCGACGGAACGGTGATTGAAGGTACCGGCGTCGGCGCAACCGGCCATGTGGCTGGCGAAGTCTGCTTCAACACCGCACTGACCGGCTACCAAGAGATCCTCACCGATCCTTCCTATGTCAGCCAGATCGTCACCTTCACGTTCCCCCACATCGGAAATTCCGGAACCAACGAGGAAGATATTGAGGGTCTCGCCCCTGCCGCCAAGCACGGTCCCGTAGGCGCTATCTTCAAGGCGGAGATTACCAGCCCCTCCAACTATCGCAACAGCGAGGGCCTCGACACCTGGCTCAGGCGCCGGGGCGTCATCGCCATGTGCGGTCTGGACACGCGCGCTCTGACTGCGCTGATCCGCGAACAGGGCGCACTGAATGCGGTCATTGCGCACAATCCGGACGGCATCTTCGATATCGAAGCTCTCAAGAAGGAAGCGCGCGAATGGTCGGGCGTCGTCGGACGCGATCTGGCTGATGTCGTCACCTCCGGGCAGTCTTCAACCTGGACCGAGACACCTTGGGTCTGGGACGAAGGCTACGGCGAACTCGACACGCCGGCCATGCACGTTGTCGCCATCGACTACGGTGTAAAGCGCAACATACTTCGGTTGCTCTCCGGCCTCGGCGCGAAGATTACCGTGGTTCCGGCCAAGACCTCTGCTGAAGAGATTCTTGCCATGAACCCGGATGGCATCTTCCTTTCAAACGGGCCTGGAGATCCGGCCGCGACGGGCGAGTATGCCGTTCCGATCGTTCAGCAGCTTCTGAAGTCCGAGCTGCCAATCTTCGGCATCTGCCTGGGACACCAGATCCTCGCGCTCGCTCTCGGCGCAAAGACAGAGAAGATGCATCAGGGGCATCACGGCGCCAACCATCCGGTCAAGGATCATACGACCGGCAAGGTTGAGATCGTGTCGATGAACCACGGCTTCGCAGTCGACTCCAAGTCTCTGCCGGACGGTGTTGTTGAGACTCACATCTCTCTCTTTGACAATTCCAACTGTGGCATTGCCCTAACCGGAAAGCCGGTGTTCTCGGTGCAGCACCATCCGGAAGCATCGCCCGGCTCGCAGGACTCGCACTATCTCTTCCAGCGCTTCGTGGACATGATCCACGAGCGCAAGAGCGAGCCAGTCGTCGCTGATCGCTAAGACGGCAAGATCCAGCACAGATGTTCAAGAAATGGCGGCCATGGCCGCCATTTTTTATGCTCGTCCCTCAATGACATTAATCAGGAAGGAACGCGCACACGCCGTGATCAAAAAAGGCGGGCCGGACGCCCGCCTTCGCACCGTTGCCAAATGCCTCACACGGGATTGTTGAACGTATCGCAATCTTCGAGACGGCCGTTGCGCAGGCCGTTTGCAAACCAGGTCATCCGCTGTTCCGATGTTCCGTGGTTGAAGCTCTCCGGCACGACGTAGCCTTGCGTCCGCTTCTGCAAGGTGTCGTCCCCGATCTGATGGGCCGCATTCAGCGCTTCTTCTATGTCCCCATCTTCGAGAAGGCCTTTCTGCGCAGTGAAATGCGCCCAGATCCCGGCAAAGCAGTCCGCCTGCAGTTCGACCCGCGTAGACATCTGATTGGCCTCGAGCTGGCTCATGCGCTGGCGCTGACGGTTGAACTCCGGCAGCACACCGATCAGATTTTGCACGTGGTGCCCCACCTCATGCGCGATGACATAGGCCTGAGCAAAGTCGCCTGAGGCTGCAAAGCGCTGAGCCAGTTCTCGGAAGAACCCGAGATCAATGTAAACGCGTGAGTCACCCGGACAATAGAACGGACCTGAGGCTGAAGACGCGTAGCCGCAAGCTGACTGGATCTGGTTCGTGAACAGAACAAGCCGCGGCTCGGTATAATTTTGGCCTTGAGATTGGAAGATACCGTTCCACACGTCTTCCGTCTCAGCAAGAACCACCGAAACGAACTGAGCCTCTTCGTCGCTGACCTGGCTCGATCCTTCCGAACGGTCAAAGCTGATCTGCTGGCTGCCCGCGCCGCTACCGCCCTCAAGGATCTGCATCGGATCGATACCGCAGGCACGAAGGGCGAAGAAGATGACGACGAGAATGATGATGCCTGAAAGGCCGCCACCGCCCGCACCACGTCCAATCGGCAGCCTGATTGGGCCGCCCCCACCGAGGCGACCACCCGGCATGCCCGAGCGTCCGCGCCTGTCCTCAATATTACTGCTTTGACGACGACCCTTCCAGAGCATGTCACATGTCCCATTAATGATCGCCCGAGCTTAAACGAACGATTCCCTTGTTCAAAGTCAGATGAGAAGCCCGCGCCTCTCCAACGCGGGGAAAAGTTCAGCCTTTAGCGTCGCCGCCGGCGCTCTTTGCGCGCTCGATGAAACGGTCGGCGCCCTTCTTGAGGTCCGAGCCCTTTTCCTGCTCGACCTCACGTTCTTCCTCACGGGTCGCTTCGTGCAGCCCCTCAGATGACTTCTTGCCCTTCTCGGTGGGTGCGTTTTCCTTGCCCATACTCCACTCCTCCTGGCGGATGTTGAACTGGAACAACGTCCCACGACTGCCGTCGTTCCCGCGGCGCCATCTTCCATGTCGCGGGTCCTAGATCGGTGTCGATATTTATCGTTAATCAGCCGTTAAGCCTGCACCGATAGCGTGCCGGAATTGCTAATTGCCAGGCCATTTCCACTTATGAGTTCCCTCGTTCCACTGATTGAACTTGCCCAGCAGAGGAGTCTGGATCTCTTCTTCCGAGCGGGCCAGGGCTATCTGGCCGGAACGCTTCGCCAGCAAGGCCAGCCTCAGGCCGGATGGGGATTAAGTCCGCTGGGCGTCCACGCGAAAGCAAAGGAGCGCATCGTCTGCTCACTCCGCGAGGTGCCTTCGCCGCAGCAGAGTTACGCGCGACCTGGCCAGTGAGAGAAGCACGCAGCAAATTCCCGCGACAGAAAAACAACCGTGTCAAAGGAACAGCTGGGTAAGCTTCATTTCCGGGGTTCCCACACCCCGATCCTTACCCTATAAGGCCCGCTTAGCCTGACAGATTTAAAACTAGTCACAACCGGCCGAGGCCTCCCCTGGCGCAGATGCGCTCAAAATGGGGAATCCGCGTCCGGTGTTTGTGCAAGCCCAAAAGACGGATCCTCCCCATGCCGAAACGCACCGATATCAAATCGATCCTCATCATCGGCGCGGGCCCTATTGTCATCGGGCAGGCATGCGAGTTCGATTATTCCGGCACGCAGGCCTGCAAGGCACTGAAAGCCGAGGGCTACCGCATCATCCTGGTCAACTCCAACCCGGCAACGATCATGACCGATCCGGAGTTGGCGGACGCAACGTACATCGAGCCGATCACCCCTGAGGTCGTCGCCAAGATCATCGCCAAGGAGCGTCCGGACGCCCTTCTGCCCACCATGGGCGGTCAGACCGCGCTGAACACGGCACTGTCGCTTCGCCGTATGGGCGTGCTTGACCGCTACAATGTCGAGATGATCGGCGCGAATGCCGAGGCAATCGACAAGGCCGAAGACCGCGCCCTGTTCCGCGAAGCGATGGCCAAGATCGGCCTGGAGACCCCGCGCTCGATGTTGGCCAATGCGACGGAGGTCAAGGAGGCAGACCGCAAGGCGCATGAAGCACGCCGTGAAGCGCTCAAGGCCTCCAATCCGCCAGATCTCGACGCTGCGCTGGACGCGCTCGAGACCGAGTGGAACCTCGGCGAAGGTGACCGCAAGCAGCGCTACATCTCACACGCTATGGGAATTGCTGCGCAGGCGCTCGACCATGTCGGCCTGCCTGCCATCATTCGCCCTTCCTTCACCATGGGTGGCACCGGCGGCGGCATTGCTTACAACCGCGCTGAATTCTTCGACATCATCAACTCGGGCCTCGACGCCTCCCCGACCACGGAAGTTCTGATCGAAGAATCCGTGCTTGGCTGGAAAGAGTATGAGATGGAAGTCGTTCGCGACAAGGCGGATAACTGCATCATCATCTGCTCGATCGAAAACCTCGATCCGATGGGCGTTCACACCGGCGACTCGATCACAGTCGCCCCAGCTGTGACGCTGACGGACAAGGAATACCAGATCATGCGCAACGCCTCGATTGCGGTGCTGCGTGAGATCGGCGTTGAGACCGGCGGTTCGAACGTTCAGTTCGCTGTCAATCCGGCTGATGGCCGCCTCGTCGTCATCGAAATGAACCCGCGCGTTTCGCGCTCGTCAGCCCTGGCTTCCAAGGCCACCGGCTTCCCGATCGCCAAGGTCGCAGCGAAGCTGGCGGTCGGCTACACCTTGGACGAACTGGATAACGACATCACCGGCGGCGCAACTCCCGCCGCCTTTGAGCCGTCGATCGACTACGTCGTCACGAAGATCCCGCGCTTCGCATTCGAGAAGTTCCCGGGCTCCGAGCCTACGCTGACCACTGCGATGAAGTCGGTCGGTGAGGTCATGGCTATTGGCCGCACGTTCCAGGAATCGCTTCAGAAGGCCCTTCGCGGTCTTGAGACCGGCCTGACCGGCCTCGATGAGATCGAAATCCCCGGCCTTGGCCAAGGTGACGACCGCAATGCGATCCGCGCAGCGCTCGGCACCCCGACCCCGGACCGTCTGCGTATGGTCGCCCAGGCGATCCGCATGGGCACGTCGCTCGAAGACGTGCACGAGATGTGCAAGATCGATCCGTGGTTCCTCGAGCAGATCAACGGCATCATCCAGATGGAAGCGCGCGTGCGTGAGCATGGGCTGCCGGAAGATGCCGACAATCTTCGCATGCTCAAGGCGATGGGCTTCTCCGACGCGCGCCTCGCCTCGATTACCAGTAAGGAAGCCTCGGAAGTCGCAGGCCTGCGCGAAAAGCTTGACGTTCTTCCAGTCTTCAAGCGCATCGACACCTGCGCGGCAGAGTTTACCTCCCCCACCGCCTACATGTACTCCACCTACGAGACGCCCTTCGCTGGCGCCACCGTTGACGAAGCGCATGTTTCGGACCGGAAGAAGGTCGTCATCCTCGGTGGCGGTCCGAACCGCATCGGCCAGGGCATCGAATTCGACTATTGCTGCTGCCATGCATGCTTCGCATTGTCGGATGCGGGCTATGAGACCATCATGGTCAACTGCAACCCTGAGACAGTCTCAACCGACTACGATACCTCGGACCGGCTCTATTTCGAGCCGCTGACAGCTGAAGATGTCCTCGAGATCCTGCGCGTGGAACAAAAAGCCGGCACGCTGCACGGCGTGATCGTCCAGTTTGGCGGACAGACCCCGCTGAAGCTCGCCGAAGCTCTGGAAGAGGCTGGCATCACGATCCTCGGCACCGCACCGGACATGATCGACCTCGCCGAAGACCGTGATCGGTTCCAGAAGCTGCTCAAGAAGCTGAACCTCAAGCAGCCCAAGAACGGCATCGCCTTCTCGGTTGAACAGGCCCGTACCGTCGCGTCGGAACTTGGCTTCCCGCTCGTGGTCCGCCCGTCCTACGTCCTGGGCGGCCGTGCGATGCAGATCATCTTCCAGGAAAATCAGTTGCAGTCCTACCTGCTCGACGTCGTTCCGGAACTCGTACCGGAAGACATCAAGCAGAAGTATCCGAACGACAAGACCGGCCAGATCAACACGCTGCTCGGCAAGAACCCGCTACTGTTCGACACCTACCTGTCTGAAGCGATCGAGATCGACGTTGACGCCCTGTGCGACGGCGAGAACGTCTATGTCTCCGGCATCATGGAGCACATCGAGGAGGCTGGCATTCACTCCGGCGACTCCGCTTGCTCGCTGCCGGTTCGCCTGATCACGCCGGAGATGGTCGCCGAACTTGAGCGTCAGACAGCGGCTTTGGCCAAGGGTCTTAATGTCGGCGGCCTGATGAACGTCCAGTACGCGATCAAGAACGGCGAGATCTTCGTCCTCGAGGTCAACCCGCGCGCATCGCGTACCGTGCCTTTCGTGGCGAAGACCGTCGGCCGTCCGATCGCCAAGATCGCCGCCCACATCATGGCTGGCGAGACGCTGGATGAGGCATTCGCCCATTACGGCTCAAAGCCTAACCTCAACGAGCTCAACCACGTTGCGGTCAAGGAAGCCGTGTTCCCGTTCGCTCGCTTCCCGGGCGTCGACACCTTGCTTGGGCCGGAGATGAAGTCCACCGGCGAGGTCATGGGCCTCGACTCCGACTTTGCCCTTGCTTTTGCCAAGGGCCAGCTTGGCGCGGGTGTGGACCTGCCGCGGTCGGGCACATTGTTCGTCTCGGTGCGCGATGACGACAAGGTCAAGGTGCTGCCATCCGTGCAGCGTCTTGTCGAGCTCGGCTTCAAGGTGCTGGCAACCGGTGGCACGCAGCGCTTCCTCGCCGAAAACGGCGTCGCAGCCGAGAAGATCAACAAGGTTCTCGAAGGCCGTCCGCATATCGAGGACGCGATCCGCAATCGTCAGGTCCAGCTGGTCTTCAACACCACGGACAGCCAGAAGGCGGTGTCGGACTCCAAGTCCCTGCGCCGCGCAACGCTGATGCACAAGGTGCCTTACTACACGACGATGGCTGGCGCCGCTGCCGCAACCGAAGCCATCGCGGCGCTCAAGGCGGGCTCGCTGGAAGTTCGCCCATTGCAGGACTACCTGTAAGGCCTGAAGTCGAGGACCAGTCGCCCTCTGGGCGTTCAGTCCCCGCGTTGACACAATCGTCAAGCAAGCTCCCTGCCCTCACCGGCAGGGAGCTTTTTCTTTTGGACATTATCGATTTCACCCCACCAGAGATCGTCGCACAAAATGCAGCGCAGGGCCTCGCATGGCGCGAGCGCTTTGGGCGTGGCGGAACGGAAATAGGTGTAGCCCGCGCACGCGAGCTCGTCTCCCGGCGTGATCTTTCACCGGAAACAATCCGCCGGATGGTGAGCTACTTCGCCCGCCACGAAGTCGACAAGCGCGGCAAGAACTTCTTCAACGACGAAAACCCCTCTGCCGGCCGCATCGCCTGGCTACTCTGGGGCGGCGACGAAGGCTGGCAATGGGCCATGGGCATCAAGGAGAGAATGGGCAAGAGTAGGTAAGCTTTTGTCGAGCCCCTCAGCTCGTGCCAGCGGCCTTTTCTTCTGCCTTCGCGTTGGCAGCGCGGATTTCGCGCAGGAACAGGCGGCATTGGCGCTCGTCCAGCAGATAGACGCGGCGCGCGGCGGCGGCCCAGGACATATTGACCAGAACGCCATCCATACGCGCCTCAGTGTCGCTGGCTTTCTTTAGCGCGTCGATCTTCATGCGACCGCACTGATTGGCGATGATTGAGGCAAGCGCGTAGGAATGGGTGAATGACGTTTCCGCTGCGAGCTCGGTCGGAATCGTCGATACTGAAATCGGGTCGGGCAGATCATGCGCGGCAGCATTTGCTGCGCTTTCGTAATAACTCCAGCCCGCATAGCCGCCAGCGGCCAGCGCGATCACCGGAAAAAGCGCAAACACCGCGATCTTCTTGCGAAAGCGAGGTGAAGCAGATGTGGGTTTGGCAGCGGCAGACTTGGCAGGAACTTTACTCATGATCCCGCGAACCTAAAACGCGTCCCTTAAAGACGCGTAACCGTCGCCGCCAAGATCATGAAATAATTCGCGTTTACGGAAAACTTATGGACGCATGCGCTTGCGGTCTTTTCCAAGACCGGTGATGCCTAGCATTCCCCTACGCTTGGCATCATAATAATAGCCGCGCGAGTAGTACCGCACTGCCAGATCATGGTCCCCGTCCGCCACCAAATAAGCACCCTTTAGATACTTCCCGGCATATTTCAGGTTGGTCTCTGCATCGAGCAGGCCCGACGGAGAGCCTTGATAGCCCATCGAGCGGGCTGTAGCCGGCAAAACCTGCATCAGCCCCCAGTACGGACCGTTGCGCGCAGCCGGATTGAACGTACTCTCGCGTTTGACAACGCGACGCAGGAGATCGACCGGAATTTCGTGGTAAGCGGCGTAGCGTTCGATCAACGCGTCAAGTTCCGGGCTGCGTGCGCGTACGTTGTTTGTACGGATGGCAGCTGCAGCTGCGTTCTCAACGGTAGGACCAGCATATGCAGCAGTCACGACAGCGGCATCGAGACCTTCCGTTCCCTCGGTCACGGCATCGATCGCTGCGACAGCCGACAGCTGAGACGGGGTCGGAACTTCTGCCACTTCATCGGGGAGCAACGGATCGCCATCTTCAATGACCGATGCCGACGTTGGCGCGATAGCCTCTAAGCCACCTGAGGTGGAGCAGGCCGACAAGAACCCCGCGGAAAGCATGGCGCTCAGCGCGACATTGGGAAGGAAACGAGGCATGGCGCTCTTCAACTAATCAACAGTCCCATCCCGGCGATGAAATACAGGACGGATCCGGCTACCGCAACCCGCGGATGTAAAGCGCACGCAGCTCATTCGGGCGCAGCCGCGCAAACACCAAATTCTGCATCCGATGTGGCCTAACAGGTTTGAGATCGCCCACAGTACAGCCTCCGCCATTATCCCGCCCGGGCGTAAGTCGACAAAGGAATACACCTAATACATCACACACCGTGCTTTGACAGACCTCAATCGGATATGGATATCCCTTCCCTCCATCGACTGTGTTCTTGCAACAGATGCGAATGGGTTCATACTCATCTTAACGAGTCGGGCAATTTCGGCTGATGCTTTTCCCAGAAGGCCTGTAAGTTGCGATCACGGGTTGCAGTGCGTTGATACATAAATTGAACGCGAGGATGGCGATCGTGTCTGACGGACAAGCTGACGATCTCAAGCGGCGCCTGACGGAAAAGGCTGACTTGTTGGTCGCCGCGCGGCTTATGCTTCTTCACGGCGTGCGCCCTGAAGACATTGGCGTGAAACTTTCCCGACATTATTATGTCGACATCGACCTCCTGAACGAGGTCGTCGATGCACTGTCCCGTAGATCGCCAAACACGCCAAGAGCCACTCTGCCTGAAGCCCTAAGCAAGGTTGCCTGAGCGGTGGCTCCACTCATCGAGCCGTCATGAACGGGAGGATGGCAGCCGAGCGAGTCCGAAAGTCTTCCAGCAACAGCGTCTCCTGATCCGCGACGGGAACGCCTGCCAATTGAGGACGCGATAGCAGATACCCCTTGAAATAGTCAGCACCCACATCAATCGCGGCAAACAGGACTTCGGGTGTCTCGATCCTGTCAATCAAAACGGCGATGCGCCGATCGTGGAGATCGGCCACCAGATGGGTCAAAAGGCGCGACGCCCCCTCATCTGCCGCAATGCGCTGAAACCATCTTCCATCGAAGCGGGCTATGGCCGGATTAAACTGCTTGAGCGTATGGACAGGCGGTTGGCAGGCATCGGCAGAACCTATCGCGAGCTCGAACCCGCGAAGCGCCAAGGCTTCTGCGATGCCTGCAGCTGCTCCGTCGCCATCATCGACAAGACTGCAGATAATCCGAGGCTCGGTCATGGAGTGTGCCGCCGCTTCGAGAGCCTGCTCTTTGATACATTCGGCAGTTGCGGGATGGACGGCTGACGCCGAGCCGACGGCGATCAGGTGATCAAGACCTTCGATCTCGACATGCTGATGGTTGAAGAGATGCAGGCTGACCGCAAGGTTTTCAGCAAAAGAACGGTCCGCCCCGTGCTGCCCGTTAAAGAATGCGGATGCATCCGTTTCCGAACCGCGAAAATTGGGCCGAACGTACCCCTGAACACTTGCAGCGCGCAGCTCCTCGCCCTCAAGTGCATAGATCAACTGAAAGGCGCTGCGCAGCACCAGACTACCGTGACGCGCAGTGGCGATACCGATCTCGTCGAACGAAATCGCATCTTCGATTTGCTTGCTCAGGCTCATGATAAGGGACGCTTGCCGAATAGTTTGGGTGACAATCTGCGCGCTGACACACGCGTCACACCTTTGTCTGGGGCGACCTGCCCCGGCGGAGTGCCACTTTCCTCAGGCGTGGCAATTGCAAAACTAGACGGGGCAAGTTCAGGCCGCGAAAGCGCGAAGCCTTGGACCATATGGGCACCCGAATTCTCGGCAATTTCCAGCTGCCAGGTCTCTTCGATGCCTTCGAAGACCGTTTTCATGCCATTGGCGGCGAACTCTTGAACCATCAGCGACAAGAGAGCGACACCCGGGCTGGTGTCCATCAACCGCGCCGTCCACTGAGCGTCAAATTTCACAATATCCGGCTTGAGCGCGCTGACCCGCGCCATGTCGGAATCTTCTGCTCCGTAGTCATCGACTGCGATCATGAAACCGTGTTCGCGCAACGCAGTAACGAATGATGCAAGCGTTGACTGCGATATCGCCTTTTTCTCTGTCACTTCGCACACAATGCGGCTCGGATCGATGTCGGCCTCATGAAGCACGAGCCGCATGTCGCGCAGTGAATCCTCGATGATCTTGCGGTCGCTGAAAATCGACGGATCAAAATTCACGAAGATGAGGCTCGAGCGATCGAGAAAGCGGCCGGCATTCAGGAGGTGAAGCGTTCTCGTCAATGTCTCTACGCCAAGACGATCTTGCGCAGGCACGTTCCTGAAAAATTGGATTGGAGGAATGGCCTCGCCGTCGCGGAATGGCCTCAAGAGGCCCTCATACGCTTCAATAACGGGTTTACCGCCGTGCAGTGTATAGATCGGCTGGAAGGCAGTGTGCAGCACATATCCCGCCCAAGCCGCTGTCGCGACCCCGGTTTCCCGTCGATCTATATGTGCGTATATCGTGCTGCGCGACAAGCACCCTACTCCATGCCGCCCCGCTGCGACGCTCCGTTACGAAGCATGCATATTGCAGTTTATCATTTCGTTAAAGCTGCTGCCATCCTCCTCCCAATTCGGCATTTTACTTGAGATTCTTCGCAGGATCAGACATGAAGCGAGCGCCGCAAGAAGCGGCGTTCATCATCCGTTGGAGATTTGTCCATGGCCTTCCTCGCCGATATCCTTTCACGCGTTAAGCCGTCCGCGACCATCGCGTTCACGCAGAAAGCGCGCGACTTGAAGGCGAAAGGCCGCGACGTGATCTCGCTGGCCGCTGGCGAACCCGACTTCGACACGCCGGACAACGTCAAGAACGCCGCCATCGAAGCAATCCGCCGTGGTGAGACCAAATATACGCCGGTCGCCGGCATCATCCCGCTGCGTGAAGCTATCGCGGCCAAGTTCAAGCGCGAGAACAATCTCGACTACACCCCAGAGCAGACGATCGTCGGTACCGGCGGCAAGCAGATCCTGTTCAACGCCTTCATGGCGACGCTGAATCCGGGTGATGAAGTCATTATCCCGCGTCCATACTGGGTGTCGTACCCCGAAATGGTCGCGATCTGCGGTGGCACGTCGGTCTTCGCTGAAACCTCGATCGACAACGGCTTCAAACTGACTGCCGAGGCACTTGAGCGCGTAATCACGCCGAAGACCAAGTGGCTGATCATGAACTCGCCGTCGAACCCGTCAGGCGCTGCCTACACGGAAGCAGAGCTCAAGGAGATCGCTGCCGTGCTGATGAAGCACCCGCATGTCTGGACGCTCACCGACGACATGTATGAGCACCTGACCTACGGCGACTTCGTGTTCAAGACGATCGCAGAGGTAGAGCCGGCGCTCTACGAGCGTACGCTGACCATGAACGGCGTATCCAAGGCCTACGCGATGACCGGTTGGCGCATCGGCTACGCCGCTGGCCCGCTCGCGCTTATCAAGGCGATGGACATGATCCAGGGCCAGCAGACCTCTGGTGCATGCTCGATCGCACAGTGGGCCTCGGTTGAAGCGCTTAACGGTCCGCAGGACTTCATCGCCAAGAACAAGGCGATCTTCCAGGGCCGCCGCGACCTGGTCGTCGGCATGCTTAACCAGGCAAACGGCATCACCTGCCCGACGCCGGAAGGTGCTTTCTACGTCTACCCGTCGGTCGCTGGCCTCATCGGCAAAACCGCACCTTCGGGCAAGCTGATTGAGACGGACGAAGACTTCGCGCTCGAGCTGCTTGAAGCTGAGGGCGTCGCTGTCGTTCACGGCACCGCATTCGGTCTTGGACCGAACTTCCGCATTTCCTACGCGACGTCGGACGCGACCCTCGAAGACGCTTGCACCCGCATCCAGCGTTTCGCTGGTTCGCTGCGCTAGGCAGTAATAATTGGAAACGCGGTCTTCGGACCGCGTTTTTTCTTTGTGGCTCTGGCACCCTGGCGTCCAAAGGGAAGCCGCCCCTTGCTCTCTACTTCTCTCCGTGTTTGCATAAGCGATGGCCAGCTAGGCCGCGTGCCGATGCCGCCATGCGACGGTCGAAGGCCGGCCGCCGCTCATGAGGAACACAGGAGAGGGAGGTAGGTCGTCATGGGCACTAGAGCAGGAGACCGATGCAAGGGACCAAAATGCATAGCCATCGTTGGTCCCTTCAGCAGCGGCAAAACAACGCTTCTTGAAGCAATTTTGGCGCGGACAGGCAGTATCCCGCGCCAGAACCAGGTTTCATCAGGAAATACCGTCGGCGACAGCTCTCCTGAAGCACGTAGTCATCTGATGAGCGTTGAGGCATCGTTCGTCACGACCGAGTTCATGGGCGAGAGCATCACCTTCGTTGACTGCCCGGGGTCGATCGAATTCGCCTTTGAAGCACAGCCCGTTCTGGCAGGGTGTGACATGGCGGTGGTGGTTGCCGAGCCGGATGAAAAGAAGATACCCGCGCTCCAACTGATCATGCGCCAGCTGGATGATCTTGGCATTCCCCGGATGCTGTTCCTGAACAAGATCGACAAGGCCAGCGGAAGCGTCCGAGACCTGCTGAAACTGCTACAGCCAGCCAGCTCCACTCCCCTCCTCCTGCGTCAGATCCCGCTGCGCCACGGTGACACGATCATTGGCTCGATCGACCTGGCACTAGAGCGCGCCTATATCTATCGCGAGCATCAACCCTCTGAAACGGCTACCATTCCCGACGACGATAAGGCGCGAGAAATGGAAGCACGCTTTTCCATGCTGGAGACGCTCGCCGATCACGACGACGCGCTCATGGAGCAACTTCTCGAAGAGATTGACCCACCCAAGGACGCGGTTTTCGACGACCTTTCTGCAGATCTGCGGGCTGGCAACGTTACACCCGTACTCATCGGAACAGCTGAGAAAGGAAACGGCGCCCTTCGATTGCTCAAGGCGATCCGCCACGATGCGCCGGATGTGGAGGAAACGCGGAAACGGCTTGGAGTGCCGGCTGAAAAATCCGCACTTCAGGTCATGAAGACGGTGCATACCCCCCATGGCGGCAAGCTCTCCGTGTGCCGCATACTTGGCGGCAAGTTTCCCGATGGCTCAGAGGCTTTCTCATCTCGCGGCAAGTCCGGGAAAATTTCGGGCATTTATGCCTTGCTCGCCAATGAACAAAAGAAGGTGCCCGTCGCGGAGGAAGGCGCAACCGTCGCCCTTGGCAAGCTCGAAGACATTGAAACAGGCGACACGCTGTCTCTCGAGCGGTCGATCGACAAGCTAGTCGAGATAGAGTTTCCCACTCATGTCTATGCAACCGTCCTGCGCCCAAGAGAGCGTAAGGATGATGTGCGGCTCCACACTGCACTTCAACGGCTGTTGCAGGAGGACCCTTCCCTCCGAATGGACCAGAACCAGGATAGCGGCGAGACGATCGTCTCCGGTCACGGCGAGATGCACATGCGGGTCACAGTTGAGCGACTGGAGGGAAAGTATCAGATTCCGATAGATCGCCACCCGCTTCGGGTTCCCTACCGGGAAACGATCCGCAAAGGTACAACCCAGCGCGGACGCCACAAGAAACAGTCCGGAGGTCACGGACAGTTTGGAGACGTGGTGCTCGACATCAAACCGCTGCCCCGCGGCACGGGTTTCGAGTTCACTGATACGATCACCGGCGGCGTTGTTCCCAAGCAGTACATTCCCTCGGTTGAAGCCGGTGTCCGGGATTTTCTGAAATGCGGCGCGCTCGGGTTTCCGGTTGTCGATGTCGCGGTAAATCTTGCCGACGGCTCCTATCACAGCGTCGATTCATCGGACATGGCGTTCCAGCTGGCGGCGCGCCTGGCAATGCGCGAGGGGATGGCCGAGTGTTCGCCCGTCCTGCTGGAGCCGATCCTCAAGGTCGAGATCTACACGCCGTCAGATGCCACCGCAAAGATCACCGGTCTTGTCCCTCAGCGCCGAGGCCAGATCCTGGGTTATGATACGCGACCGGGTTGGGAAGGCTGGGATGTCGTCGAGGCAACCATTCCCCAAGCAGAAATCGGCGACCTCATTATCGAGTTGCGATCGGCCACATCCGGCTCTGCGTCCTACCGCGCAAAGTTTGATCATTTGTCTGAACTGACAGGCCGGCTGGCGGAGGCTGTAATGCAGGCCCAGGCGAGCAAGGCCGCCTGATGCGAAGGAGGCCAGCTGGGTACAGGCAGAAAAAAAGCCGGATCTGAAAGACCCGGCTGAGTTTATGGAAGTGCCGTTAGGCTAAACCTCCAGAGGGGAACACTCGCGGGCGCTAATGGGAGGAGGAACGCGCCCGGGAGATGGCTGTCATATGGGCGGTTGCTGATTAAATTGCAAGCAGCTGCTGACGCATTGCACCTATGCGGCAGTGCATAGCTGCACCGCGGAGCAATGCGCCTGCACAAAGCGCAATCGTTTGCCCTCAATAAGCCCAGCTACGCGCCTTCGCGAGCAGGAAATCGCGGAAAACATGCAACTTGACCTGATGCTTCATGGCATCCGGATAACAGAAATAAGTGTCGAAAGACGGCACCTCGGTCTCGGGCATGAGCTGCAACAGGCCTGATTCCTTGTCCACCATGTAATCGGGAAGAATCGCCACTCCCGCCCCGCGTTGAACTGCGATCTTCAACGACATGATATTGTTGATCTGGAGGGCAGCCGTACGTCGCTGGCCTTCCGGAAGCCCGGCCGTCTCCAGCCAGTTCATGTCGGCAAGATGCGCCGGCACCGGCTCGCCGAAAGTGACAATACGGTGCTCGTCCAGATCTGCCATCGACCGCGGCTTGCCGAACTTGTTGATGTAGGACGGCGCCGCATATACGTGGAAATGGACGGTAAACAGCTTGCGCTGGATGAGGTCTGGCTGCTGCGGCTGGCGAAGCCGGATAGCGCAATCCGCCTGACGCATCGTCAGATCCAGCTCCTCATTGGCAAGCAGCAGCTGCAGCTGAATCTCCGGGTAGAGATCCAGGAACTCCTGCACGCGCTCGGTGAGCCAGCCAGAGCCGAGACCCACCGTCGTGGTCACACGCAGCGGGCCCGACGGACGGTCCTTGGCTTCCGTCAGCCGCATCCGCACAGTTTCCAGCTTCATCAGCACTTCATGTGCGGTCTGATAGAGGATTTCGCCTTGCTCGGTCAGCACCAGACCACGTGCGTGGCGGTGGAAGAGCGGCACACCAACATCCTGCTCCAGAGCGCCCACCTGGCGAGAGATAGCGGACTGCGAGAGGCGCAACGCCTCCGCAGCATGTGTGAAAGACCCGGCTTCGGCGGCCGCGTGGAAAACGCGCAGCTTGTCCCAGTCGAGTGCCATATTCACAGATCCTTCTAGATTGGAGGATTATTCCGCAGCTTCGCGGTGCATTTCTAGTTCAGCGATATAGCGCTCGGATTCGAGCGCTGCCATGCAGCCCATTCCGGCAGCGGTTACCGCCTGACGATAAATGTCGTCCGTAACGTCGCCCGCTGCAAACACGCCTGGAACGTCTGTCGCCGTGGAGTCTGGCGCCGTCCAGAGGTAGCCATTCGCTTTCAGCTTGAGCTTGCCCTTGAACAGTTCAACGGCAGGCGCATGGCCGATGGCGACGAAGACGCCGTGGGTATCGAGTTCTGTGACCTCGCCGGTGTAGACGTTGCGCACCCTCAGGCCATTTACCGATGGCGGCATCGGAGCCTTGCCCGGCTCGCCAACAATCTCGTCTACTTCGTGGTCCCAAAGAACCTTCACATTTTCCCGCTGTGCCAGCCGCTCCCGCAAGATGCGTTCTGCACGGAACTCATTGCGCCGGTGAACGACAGTCACGCTCTTTGCGATATTGGAAAGGTAAAGCGCTTCCTCAACCGCCGTGTTGCCACCGCCGACGACCACAACGTCCTTGTTGCGATAGAAGAACCCGTCGCAGGTCGCACAGGCCGAGACACCGAAGCCCATGAACGTCTGCTCGGACGGAAGCCCAAGCCACTTCGCCTGCGCCCCGGTCGCGATAATCAACGCGTCGCAGGTGTAGGTCGCGCCGGAATCCGTCGAAATGACGAAGGGACGAACGTCCAGATTGACCTCGGTGACCATGTCGGAGACGATGGTGGCGCCGACATGCTCGGCTTGGCCCCGCATCTGCTCCATCAGCCAGGGTCCCTGGATCGGATCGGCAAAACCCGGGTAGTTTTCGACATCCGTAGTGATCGTCAGCTGTCCACCCTGCTGCAGCCCGGCAATCAGCACCGGCTTGAGCAGCGCCCGCGCTGCGTATATCGCGGCGGTGTAACCTGCCGGGCCGGACCCGATGATCAGAACGGGCGCGTGTGTCGCGGTCATACTCTTTACCTTCTCCCGCCTCGCAGTGATCAGCGCGGCTAAAATTTACTGGTTAGTAGCGCCTAATCTAGGTGCTCGCACGATATGCTTGCAAGGTGACGATTTGTTGCGTCGCAACAATGTCTGGGGATAGGTTTGCCGACCTTACCACCCCGGAGGCACAATCACTTTATTGCCTTGGACCTGCCGCGATTCTCGCTATAGCGTCGACCCCAATCTGTCCACAAAACAGCTATCTGGAACCCGACCATGCCGCTTAAGGCCGAACTAGACAATATCGACTGGAAAATCCTGAAGGAGCTTCAGGAAGATGGCCGGATGACGAATGTCGAATTGTCGAGGCGTGTTGGCATCTCCGCTCCCCCCTGTCTGCGCCGTGTCAAACGCCTTGAGGACGCCGGGATCATCCGCGGCTATCGCGCGATTCTCGACACTCCCCAGCTCGGGTTTGATGTGGTTGCGTTCTGCTCAGTGGGCCTCAACAATCAGTCAGAGACCGAGCTGAAGGCATTTGCTGAACGCACCAGGTCCTGGCCGATCGTCCGGCAGGCATGGATGGTATCCGGAGAATCCGATTTCATGCTGTACTGCGTCGCGAGCGACCTTGCGACGTTTCAGAACTTTGTCATCGAGGCGCTGACATCGGCACCAAATGTCGGCACCGTCCGCACCGCACTGACAATTCGATCCGTAAAGGACGAAGGCGCCGTCGCGATCGACTGACTTCACACGAATACCAACTGGACAGAAGATGAGCCTCGGATTCAGCGTGCCGAGGCCATCAACTCCTCATAGAGTGCGATCAGCTTGTTCGCCTCGCCCGACAGCTGAAAGTTTTCCAGCACGTGAGCCATGGCAGCTTCACCCTGCCGCTCACGCATCTGATCATCAGCAAGGTAAGGTTCGACCGCCGCGATCATAGCATCACCGCTTCCGGGCGGGACGATCACACCGGCGTGCGCCGGCACCAGCTCGGAAAATGCGCCGACATCAGTTGCCACCACAGGAACACCGCTTGCCATCGCCTCAAGCGGTGTAAGGCCAAAGCCTTCCCAGCGCTGCGGCGCTACATAGAGCGACAATGCGCGGTACCAACGATCAATGTCGGTGTGCTCGCCAACGAACAGGATTCGATCTGAGAGGCCTGCTTGCGCAACCTTCTCCTTCAGACCATCTTCGAACTCTTTGTGCTGCGACGTCGCCCTGCCCGCAACAATCGCGGACCATTGAGGATGCTTGGGAAGGAGCGCAATCATCGCGTCGACGAAGACGTCCGTGCCCTTCTGGTGACGGACGCGACCGAAGCAACCTGCGTATAATCTCGCGGGATCAAGTCCAAGCTCTGCCGACGCTTCGGCACGGCTTTGAGGCGGGCTGAAACGGTCGACATCGATGCCATGCATGACCACGGTGTTGGGCACCTTGAGATAGCCCGCCGTCTTGCTACTGGTCGCAATCACCGCATCCATCTGGTTGATCAGAAAGCGCGTGAAGCTCTTGTGATGACGCTGCGACGCTGATGTGAAGACGATCTTCATAGGCGCGCGAAACAGGTCGCGCAGAAGAAGACCACCGATCATCTCAACATTGCGACGCGCATGCCACACGCGGACCTTTTTGCCCTGCGGCCGGCGCAACAGGCGAGGAAGCTGCCACCATTTCAATTTGGGCAGATGTTCCGGCAGTCCCGGGCCAAGCGTTGCAAGACCGATACGCTTTGCTTGCAGAGGAACGAGTTGGATAATCGTGCTCGTCACCCCTGAGAGCCGACGCTTGAAGTTAGGCACAATGACGAGCACCCGTGCCGGGTCGACGCGGGTGCTCTTATTTTC
Organism: Aquamicrobium zhengzhouense; assembly: GCF_016124105.1. GTDB lineage: Bacteria > Pseudomonadota > Alphaproteobacteria > Rhizobiales > Rhizobiaceae > Aerobium > Aerobium zhengzhouense. The sequence goes on along the minus strand of NZ_JADGMQ010000002.1, from coordinate 320,671 downwards.
CTTATCGGAAATCACCAAACCTAAACCCAGCGCAGCTCGACGATCTCGTAGCCGCGGGCACCGCCCGGCGCATTCACCTCGATTTCGTCGCCGACGCTCTTGCCGATAAGTGCGCGCGCAATCGGGGATGAAATCGAGATGCGGCCAGCCTTCACATCAGCTTCCTGATCGCCAACGATCTGGTACGTCTTCTCTTCCTCGGTTTCATCATCAACGAGGACGACCGTGGCGCCGAACTTGATGGTCTCGCCGGAAAGCTTCGCCACGTCGATGACTTCAGCGCGGGCGATCAGATCCTCGAGCTCGTTGACGCGGCCTTCATTGAGACTCTGTGCCTCTTTAGCGGAATGGTATTCCGCGTTCTCGGACAGGTCACCATGTGCGCGGGCCTCGGAGATAGCCTCAATGATGCGCGGACGCTCTTCTTGCTGGCGCCAGCGCAGTTCCTCCTTAAGCGCCTCGAATCCGCGGACCGTCATCGGGACCTTGTTCATCTCAGTCGACCTTTCCTGCACATCCACTGCCCCGCTCGCCGGGGGCAAAGACAAAAATAAAACGGCTCGGCAGCCTCGGCCAACGAACCGTTCATCGCATATTCAGCGCCAAATATAGCAAGTCTGAGGCAGTTTTCACGAACAATTTCGCACAAAGCAGCGGCAAATTCGCCACTTCCACAAAAGGCTTACGCGCGGAAGATGACGGCGGCGCCTGCTGCGATGAGTGCAAACCCCGCGACATGGTTCCACGTAATAGCTTCTTTCAGGTAGAAGACTGAGAAAACCACGAAGACTGCAAGCGTTATTACTTCCTGCATCGTCTTCAACTCTGCTGCCGAGTAGACCTGATGACCAATACGGTTGGCAGGAACAGCGAACCAGTACTCGACAAAGGCAATCATCCAGCTGAACATCACCGCTGCATAAAGTGGTGCTGTCTTGAACTTGAGATGACCATACCAGGCGAACGTCATGAAAACGTTCGACGCCACAAGAAGAAGTATCGGCAATATCTTCGGGGACAGAAGCAGCGACATGGTGTTTCCGCAAAAAGGGTTAGCAAACGGTGGGCGTCACTTCTTGCCCGATTTTCAACGGGATTCACAGTTTGAACCGCGCGTTCCCGTCACCTGCATAGCTCCGCGATGAGATTCGAGACAGCGCGTTACCGCATGTGATCGTGCGGTGGTTGTCGAATTCGGCGCCGTGCACCAGTTTCAACCTCATGAGCTTCATCAACAAACCAGCCGTGATCGCGCTGGTCTGCTTAATTGTCGCGCCAACAAATGCAGTGGAGTTGCCCGCGACAATGCAGCCGCCACCTGCAAAGCCCGCAACCATTGAACCGGAAGCCGAGAAAACGTCAGTAATCCGCACTCTTCCCGAAAGCGAGCGCCTCTGCAGGGAGCGACTCAAGAAGCTAGGCGTCGGGTTCACGGCCGCAGACGCACTACGGGATGGAGGTTGTAGAGCCGACCATCCGGTCGAGGTCGGCCTCTTGCCCGGCGGGGTTGAACTCCGACCTGCGGCAACGCTCTCCTGCCCCATGGCGCTCGCCACCGCAAAGTTCGTGGATAACGCGCTGATAAGAGCCGTACGCGACGAACTGGGCCAAGAACTGGCTGCGATCAATCAGGCGTCCGCTTATGTCTGCCGCCCCAGAAATGGCACTCAGAAGCTATCCGAACACGCTTTCGCCAACGCGCTCGACGTCTCTGCCTTAATATTCAAGGATGAAACACGGTTCGATATTCGCGCCTATGGCAAGAAGGAGGCGAAAGAGGCCAGCCTTTTGCAGCGTATTAGGACGGCCGCGTGCGGACCGTTTAAATCTGTTTTGGGACCCGGCAGTGACGCGGACCACTCCGACCATCTGCATCTTGACCTCGCTCAACGGCGCAATGGTTCAACCTTCTGCCAATAACAAGATGAGCTTATCAACCGACAGATGCGGCGACAATTTCGACGAGAAACCGCCGCTGTACCCTGTCCTTTGCGGAGATAATCGCTACCCCTGAAAAATGCTGTCGCCATAATTGGCGCCTAGTGCTATCTGGAACCGATGCTGTACATTGAAATCGCTGTCGTCGTCGTTCTCATCTGCGTCAACGGGCTTCTGGCCATGTCCGAGTTGGCCGTCGTCTCTTCCCGCCCATCCCGCCTGTCGGCAATGGGCGAAAAGGGAAACACCGGCGCGGCTATCGCCAACAAGCTCGCATCTGACCCGGGGCGTTTTCTTTCGACCGTCCAGATCGGCATCACCCTCGTGGGCGTCCTTTCCGGTGCATTTTCGGGAGCGACGCTCGGCCTGCGGCTTTCAAACTGGATGATCTCCGTTGGAGTACCGGAAGGCGTTGCAGGCACGCTGGGCGTCGGCCTTGTCGTGGCGCTGATCACCTACGGCTCGCTCATTATTGGCGAGCTCGTTCCAAAGCAGATCGCCCTTCGCAACCCGGAAGCGGTCGCTTCGCGCGTTGCTGGCGGCATGCGTATCCTTTCCATCGTCGCTGCTCCCCTGGTTTGGCTTCTCGATATTTCGGGCAAGGCGGTCCTCAAGCTGCTGGGGCAATCCGAAGAAGGCACGACAAAGGTCACCGACGAAGAGATCGCCAGCCTTATTGCTGAGGCCGAAAGCCATGGCGTGGTGGAAAGCGACGAACGCAAGATGATCGCAGGCGTGATGCGCCTTGCAGATCGCAGCGTTCGTGCACTCATGACTCCCCGTACCGAAATCGATTGGATCGATCTGCACGACAACAAGACCACGCTTCGCCGAAAGCTGGTTGAAACGCCACGTTCCATCCTGCCAGTTGGTGATGGCAGCGTGGACCAGATGGTCGGCGTCATTCGCGCTCGCGAAGTGCTTGCAATGCTGATCGAGCGCAAGCCCTTTGAACTGTCAGAACTGATCCAGCCGGCACCGATTGTACACGACAACACGGACGCACTTGATGTCCTGACGACGCTCAAAGAGGCGGAAACGCCCATGGCTCTCGTCCATGACGAGTATGGCAACTTCGAAGGCGTCGTAACGCCTGCGGACATTCTCGAGACGATCGTTGGTGCTTTCCGTTCGGACCTCGACGATGAAGAGGAGCCTTCAGCAATCGAACGCGAGGACGGCTCCTGGCTTCTCGCCGGCTATCTGCCGACGGACGAAATGGCCGAAATCCTCCACATCGAACTGCCAGAGAAACGGGATTATGAAACGCTCGCGGGATTTGTCCTGTCACACATGCACAAACTGCCAGAAATTGGCGAATATGTAGATGCCCTGGGCTGGCGCTTTGAAGTGGTTGACCTGGACGGTCGGCGCATCGACAAAATTCTTGCAACGCGCAGCATCAAGACCCATCGCGGGATGCTTCCCGCATAAGACAAAGGCCGGCAACACAAGCCGGCCTTTTCATTTTGATGTTCCGCTCAATCCTACTCGGCAGCGGCCTTGTCAGCTTCCAAAGAAGCGTCGCGCGCGGACTTGAGCGCGTTCACCCACCAGGCAAACTGTGAGAGCATGTCGCTGCCGGACTGCACAAGGTGCGGGAAGTCGGCAACCTTCTTGTCGCCAGAAGCGATCTGCGCGTAGTCAGCCCACACGATGTGAACGCCAGTGCGGATCGGTGCCATCTGCAGCTCAATTGCGATAAGGCGAAGGTGCTCGACCGCACGTGCACCGCCGACACCGCCGTAGCCGACGAACGCCACCGGCTTGTTGGCCCACTCATTGTAGGCGTAGTCGAGCGCATTCTTGAGAACACCGGTCGGGCTGTGGTTGTACTCGGCTGCGGTCATGATGTAGCCGTCGAAGCTCGCAACCTTCTCCTGCCACTTACGCGCCACTTCAGACTGGGACGGAGCCCATGCCGGTGATGCCGGCTCTTCGAAGAACGGCAGCGGGAAATCGCGCAGATCGACGATCTCGACTTCGAAGTCTCCCGTCGCCCTGGCCAGTTCGGCAATCCATTCTGCAGGCTTGTCACCGAAGCGACCCTGACGGGTAGAACCGATGATCACTCCGATTTTAGGTTTGGCCATGGTAAAGTCCTTCTAGCGTTAACTCGGTATCAGAATGATACTAACGCTAGATATGTAACTAATGAGGCTGTCCGCAAGGAGCGACTTTGTTGACACTCAGTCACCACAACCCAACCGCCTGCCGCGCAATCAGCGATGTGCTTGCACGAGTAGGTGACAAATGGGCGGTTTTGGTCGTGGAACTGCTGTGCAATGGACCACTGCGCTTCACGGAACTTCAGCGCAGTATCGGCAACATTTCGCAAAAAATGCTGACGACGACGCTAAGGGGCCTCGAGCGGGACGGACTCGTGACGCGCACAGTCTACCCCACGATCCCGCCGCGGGTCGATTATGAGCTGACAACTCTCGGCCGCGGACTTCACGAGCCTGTAAAAGCGCTCAGCGATTGGGCCCGCGCGAACATCGATCGCATCAACGATGCACGGCGAGTTTTCGATGCGGAGAGAGACTAATCGTCAGCTTTCCTGCGGCACGGGTGTCGGCTTCCCATCCGCGTCGACTGCTACCATGACAAAATCAGCGTGGGTTACGCGTTCCATCAAATCGGAAAGATATCGCTGTGCCCAAGCCTCGACGCGGAGCGTCAGCGAAGTCGTGCCCACCTTCGTGATGTCGATGTAAACGCAAAGCGTATCGCCAACCTTCATAGGTTTGGCAAAGGACATTTCCTTGACTGCAGCAGTGACCACCCTGCCCCTGGCGCGCTCGGCTGCGCGGATACCGCAGGCCAGGTCCATCTGGGCCATGACCCAACCGCCAAAAATATCGCCTGCGGCGTTTGCGTCGGCTGGCATGGCAAGCGTGCGCAAGGTCAGCTCGCCCACGGGCTTTACATCTGTCCTGTTCATGTTCCCCTCACTGCAAGGTCTATAGAAGCCCTACCTGCGTCTTCCGGAGCGAACAAGTAGCCTGCCACCATGACGTTGCGGACAAATATTACAGGTTTGGGCCTCAGCTGTGGACGATCCCGCACCTCAGGCAAGCCGCAGTGCGACCACGCCGCTTACGATCAGCAGGGCCGCTAAAACCCGCCACCGCGAGACCGCCTCGCCCAGCATCACGACCGAAATCAGCATTGCGAACAAGATCGAGCTTTCGCGCAGGGCGGCGACGGCTGCGATCGGTGCCTTCGTCATTGCCCACATCGCAATCCAGTAGGCGATGCCACTGAGGAGACCGCCCAGCAATCCGATCTTCCACTCAGGGATCATGACGCGGATGACCCGCGGCCCGCGCAGCATGATGCAGAAGAGCATCGACCAGATGCCTTCGAACACGAACAACCAGACAGCATAACTCGTTGCGTCCACGGAGGAGCGTGCACCCGAGCCATCGCTGATGGTGTACCCTGCAATGAAGACAGAGGTCAGGAGCGCATAGAATACGGCGCGGGCGCGAAACGCATCAGCGCTCGCGCCACCGCGATAAGACATCAGGAATACGCCGCCGCACAAAAGAACGATCCCTGCCAGCGTCACCGGCCCCGGCGCCTCGCCGAGCAAGATGGCACCGCCAATCGTCGTAAGGAGAGGAGCTGTCCCACGAGCGAGCGGATAAGCCAGTGTCAGGTCGCCGTGCTCATAGGCTCGGGTCAGGTAGTATTTGTAGCCTGTATGGAAAAACAGCGAGAGAGCGATCCAGCCCCAGGTGACCCCATTTGGCACCGAAACAAACGGCAACAGCGGCGCTGCAACCAAACCGGTTCCGAAGCTCATCAGAGAGATGGACGCGAAGCGGTCGAGACGAACCTTGAGCAGCGCGTTCCACGATGCATGCATCAGTGCCGCGGCCAGTACGGCGAAGAAGACACCAATGCTCACGATGTCGCCACCGTGACACTATCAGTTTTGCAGGCGGAAGGGCTGGCAGGCATTTCGTAACGCCGAATTTCAGAAACGATCTGCCAATAGCACGGGCGATCGACAATGGCCAAAGCCAGCCGCGATCAAATCGGCGCTGCACCCCTCTTCCCAGCGCCATTTGGCGGAAAACCGATCAACAAATGTTTCACTGCTGCCACAAGAGGACACATTTTCAATTTTGCATTTGCCGCAACAAAAGATTCCGGCAATCCTGCAAAAGGATAGTCTCTTATGAAGAATGGCGCACACGCGCCTGGCATTAAGGAGTATGAGTATGCCCGCCCCCGAGACTCCCACCACATTCGACGGCGTCCTTGTGGCCCCGCCAGACCTCGCTCAAATGCAGTCCATCATAGAGGCTGTCAGCAATGAGCTGGGTATCCCTGCGCATAATCATGCGCGGCGGGAAATCATAGCCGATCGCGTGTTCAGTGCTTATGCGCGCGGAAACCGCCTGCCGCTCAACATGGTCAGCGCAGGACTGACCGATAGTGCCTGCCCTTAATTGACTGGCTTATGGCACGCCAGTGTCGCTTGACCTGCAATCAGGTCCAGCGGCCATGAGATCCTCAATTATGTGGATCCTCAGGCCTCCACGAATGTCTTGAGGCCACCGTAGATCATGCGCTGCGCATCGAATACGCCCTTCCAGGCTTCGCTCTTCATGCGCTCATCGCCCATCACCCTTTGATTGATCTCGTCGCGGCTCTCGCGCGACGAATAGGTGATCCAGGCGAATATCACCGTCTCATCGTCCTTTGCCTGCACCGCGCGCGGGAAAGATGTCAGCTCACCGTAGGGCACGTCATCCGCATACGCTTCGACATAAGAAAGTGCGCCGTGCTCGATCCATACGTTGCAGGCATGGGTCGCCAGCTGTTTGTATTGCTCCAGGTTCGCGGTCGGAACCGCGACGACAAAGCCATCGACATACGCCATCTGCTTTCCTCCCTAGCTCGGTTTCACCGATGCGTTCATCGCCCAGGATACACCGAAAGGATCGCGCAGGCTTCCCCATCTGTCGCCCCAGAACATCACATCGAGCGGCGTGACGACCTCACAGCCAGCATCAATCGCGCGCTGCCACCAGCTGTCGATCTCGTCATTGCTCAGGATCAGTTGCAGCGAATAGCCCTGCGCCGGCATATGCGGGTGGCCATGCTCGGGAAACGGATCGCCCAGCATCAGTGACGAGCCGTTGACGTAAAGATGCACATGCATCGTCCGCCCCTTCTCGTCCGGCGGCACCACTAAAGCCGTCTCCGCCCCAAAAGCCTTACCATAAAACTCCGACGCCTTCAGCGCGCCATCAACTTCCAAATACGCAATCAACCCGCCCTTAGCCGGCGGCATCGGCGGAAATTTTTCGTGGGTCATGTCTAGTCCTCCCTGATCGCAGGATGCATGCGAAGGGCGGAATGATGATCGCGAAGGGCGCGAGGGGGAAACGAATATTTTTTATGGGATTATTTGTGGGGGTGAAGGGATGGGGTGATGGCGGCAATTGGGAGCCACGCAAACTCAAGGGCTGGTAACGGCCATCCACTGGAAGAGACGCGCCTCAACCATCGGTGCCGGCCCTAAGCCGAATTCCCGACGGCCCCCTTTCTCAGCCCCCCAATCACCTCCCCGGCCGCCCCGTCTTCCGTGACCGCCTCGTTTCCTTCCGCACATCGGCCGGGTCTTCATAAGACCCGATTCCGGCGCGTTCGCGTTTGACCGCTTTGGCGTCGTTCTCCGGCTTGACCGGCAGCTTGCCTTGGACTGGCTTTTCGGTGCGGCCGACGGTCATTTCGTCGAGGGTGTTCTTGCGGAAGAGGTTGGGGCGTGCGGCTTTGGCGGCTTCTTCGGCGGCCTGCGCTTCGCGGTACTTCTGGATACGCTCCAGCTCTTCCGCCGTCTTGTGCTTGGCGATGCCCTTGTTGTGCTTGCCCTTTTCGCGGCCCGAGGCCGGGCTGATCAGATCGGCCTCGCGGGCCATCGGGTCGTCGGAGATCGCAAGCTCGGTTTCACGCAGGCGCTTGATCTCGTCGCGCAGTCGCGCGGCCTTCTCGAAGTCGAGATCGGCTGCCGCATTGCGCATCTCCTTCTCGAGATAGTCGAGATGCGACTTAAGATTGTTGCCGACGAGGTTGTCCTTGCCGTCCTTTGTGAAGCCGGAAATGTCGGCGCGCACGTGATCGCGTTCGTAGACCGAGTCGAGAATGTCGCCGATATTCTTCTTCACGCTCTCCGGCGTGATGCCGTTGGCCTCGTTGTAGGCCATCTGCTTTTCGCGGCGGCGATTGGTCTCCGCCATCGCCCGCTCCATCGAGCCGGTGATCTGGTCGGCATAGAGAATGACCTTGCCGTCGACGTTACGCGCCGCACGGCCGATCGTCTGGATGAGCGATGTTTCCGACCGCAGAAAGCCTTCCTTGTCGGCATCGAGGATCGCAACGAACCCGCATTCGGGAATGTCGAGACCTTCGCGCAGAAGGTTGATGCCGATGAGCACGTCGAACGCGCCAAGGCGCAGGTCGCGCAAAATTTCGATGCGCTCCAGCGTGTCGATGTCCGAGTGCATGTAGCGCACGCGAACGCCTTGCTCGTGCAGATATTCGGTAAGGTCTTCCGCCATGCGCTTGGTCAGAACAGTGCAAAGCGTGCGATAGCCCTTGGCCGTCGTCTCGCGGATCTCGCCCAGAACGTCGTCGACCTGGCTCTTGGCCGGACGCACCTCGACCGGCGGATCGATCAGACCGGTCGGGCGAATGACCTGCTCGGCGAAGACGCCGCCGGCCTCTTCCATCTCCCAGCTGCTGGGCGTAGCCGACACGGCGACCGTGAGAGGGCGCATCGCGTCCCACTCCTCGAAGCGCAGCGGACGGTTGTCCATGCATGAAGGCAGGCGGAAACCGTATTCGGCAAGCGTTGCCTTGCGCCGAAAGTCGCCGCGATACATCGCGCCGATCTGCGGCACCGTCACATGGCTCTCGTCGATGAAAACGATGGCGTTGTCCGGCACGTACTCGAACAGGGTCGGCGGTGGATCGCCGGGGCGGCGGCCGGTGAGGTAGCGCGAATAGTTTTCGATGCCGGCGCAGGAGCCGGTTGCTTCAAGCATTTCAAGGTCGAACCGGGTGCGCTGCTCGAGGCGCTGGGCTTCGAGCAGACGCCCTGCCCGCTCGAGCTCGGCCAGCCGATGCTTCAGCTCTTCCTTGATCGACTTGATCGCCTGGTTCAGCGTTGGGCGCGGCGTCACATAGTGCGAATTCGCATAGATCTTGACGCTCTTGAGGTCGCCGGTTTTCTGACCCGTCAGCGGGTCGAACTCGGTGATCGTCTCGATCTCGTCGCCCCACATCGAAATGCGCCAGGCGCGGTCTTCCAAGTGGGCAGGGAACAGCTCGATCGTGTCGCCCCGCACGCGAAATGAGCCGCGCGTGAAATTGATGTCCTGACGCTTGTATTGCTGCGCCACGAGGTCGGCGAGCAACTGCCGCTGGTCGAGCCGGTCGCCCACCTCCATCTGGAAGGTCATCGCCGTATAGGTTTCGACCGAGCCGATACCGTAGATGCACGACACCGACGCGACGATGATGACGTCATCACGCTCCAGCAGCGAGCGCGTCGCCGAGTGGCGCATGCGGTCGATCTGCTCGTTGATCGAGGATTCCTTCTCGATATAGGTGTCGGTGCGCGGAACGTAGGCTTCCGGCTGGTAGTAGTCGTAATACGAGACGAAATATTCGACCGCGTTGTTGGGGAAAAAGCTTCTGAACTCGCCATAAAGCTGCGCCGCCAGCGTCTTGTTGGGCGCGAGGATCAGCGCCGGGCGCTGCGTTTCCTCGATTACCTTCGCCATCGTAAACGTCTTGCCCGAACCGGTAACGCCGAGCAGCACCTGCGTGCGCTCCTTCTCGGCAACGCCGGCGACAAGATCACGGATCGCTGTCGGCTGATCGCCCGACGGCTTGAATTCCGTGTCCATCTTGAGTGCGATGCCGCCCTCAGACTTGTTCGGCCGTTCGGGGCGGTGCGGCACCCATTTTTCGTCGCGCAGGTTCGGGTCGCCGCCTTCGATCAGCTTGGAGAGCGCCGCGACCGTGGCTGTCACACCCGAAGAAGCGAGTGTATCGACGTCCTCGAGCGCAATATCCAGACCAGCGACAGGATTGAGACCGGCCGCAGCCCGCTCCTTCGGCGACGCCGCGCCGCCCATCGACGTGCCGCGCGAAGAACGCGTGGGCGCGCTCGAGCGCTCAGCGACCTTCTTCTTCGGCTTGGCGGCAGGCCTTTCCGCCTGCTCCGAGATCTCCCGAGCCCAATCTGAAATCGAGCCGCTCAGCGGCACGCCTTCGATCGCTGCCTGAGGTGCCTCATCAAACCCTTCTGGCGCATCCACGCGCTCGGAAGCGTCAAGAAACTCTGTCAGGGGGCCTTTGCGCGCGTTTCCGGCCTTTGCGGCCGCGCCGCGCTTCATGTCTGGAGATCGTGCCATGGCGGGAATATGGTCGGTGCCACATCAAATGGAAAGGCCTGCGGCCCCCACGCCTCGATCAATTCACGTGATCCTGACAGGAGGTTGTCAGGATCCGTCATGCGACGCAGCAGCGATGTCCGGGCGTACAAGTAGTTCTCTGCTCTTACTTGGCCCCTGAAACGAAAAAGGCGGCGCGATCGCTCGCACCGCCTTTCCAAACTCTTGCGGGATTATTCTGCCGAAAGGTTCACAGCCTTCGGACCCTTGCCCATACGATCCGGCTCGGTGTCGAAGGTGACCTTCTGGCCATCTACCAGGGTACGCAGACCCGATGCTTCAACAGCGGAGATGTGGACGAAAACGTCCTTCGCACCGCCATCAGGCGTAATGAAGCCGAAGCCTTTGGTTGCATTGAAGAATTTAACGGTGCCGGTCTGGGCCATAGGGGAAAGCTCCTGTTCCCTTTGGTAAGCTGCGTCTGCACGACGTGTGCAGGGTCGCGTGTGTCGAGAGTTCACGAAGTCGGGGAAAGGTCGTCCAAAACGGTCCAGTCTCCGGGATGCAAATGCCCGAACGTCATCAGAATGGCACGATTTCTGATCGTCTGCAAGAAGGCAGAAACGGCACGATTCATGATCTGAAAAGCGGCACCAGGCGTGCTTCATATGCAGACTGTACACCTTCGCTCGCCTCATTCCCGCGAGCGGAGTTGGCGCAGCAACGTGAAAATTACAGCAAAGCGGACGCGTACATTGTTGTTTTCATTGTAGTAAGCATCTATCCGAATCTTTTGCTTGCTCGTAACTGGAAAATGAACGACAAATTCTTCCGTTCGGGCATTTGCCGGCCCGGAGACTGGAATAGGATACACTGGTGCAACTCCCACCGCAGGAAATGGGTAAATTGCAAGATTGTACCGGTCGACCGCGAAATGAGAGGGTTTCGGCTAGACCCCGGCGCGACGGATGCCTCTTCTTCTCCCCCAGTGATGCCAGAACAACGCGGGTGTTGCCCGCAGGGACTAGGAGCGGGAGATAAGGAGCATCCCAAAATGCCTCAGAGTGGAACGGTTAAATTCTTCAATCATGCCAAGGGGTTTGGCTTCATCACGCCCGAGGGCGGTGACAAGGACGTGTTCGTCCATATTTCAGCGGTTCAGGCGTCAGGCCTACCCGGTCTGGAAGACGGTCAGAAGGTCACCTTCGAGACTGAACCGGACAAGCGTGGAAAGGGCCCGAAGGCTGTCAATTTGACCGTCCTTTAACCCACGGGGCGGCAGCTCCGCCAGCAAACAGATGAACACGCGTCACTTCAGTGAGACGCGTGTTCTTTTGTATAGGATCCTGTTTATCGCAGGAACGGGTTTGAGCGGCGCTCGTCTCCAAATCGACCGCCAGGACCGTGACCGCAGATGAAGCCTATCTCGTCGCCGAGCGGCAGCAGCTTCTCCTTGATCGAGCGGATCAGCGCGTCGTGATCTCCGCCCGGAAGGTCGGTACGCCCGACAGATCCCTGGAACAGGACATCACCGACATGGGCGAACTTTGCGTCCCGGTTGTAGTAGACCACGTGCCCAGGCGCATGGCCGGGACAATGCAGAACCTCGAAATCATGCCCGGCGAACGAGACAACCTCACCTTCGTTGAGGTAGCGGTCCGGGGTGCAGTTCCGCACGCCGGAAATGCGATAGTTGGTTGCGGACAGCTCGATATTGTCCAGAAGAACGCGGTCCGCCTCATGAGGGCCCACTATGTCGACGCCCAGCTTTTCCTTGAGCTCCATTGCGCCGCCTGCATGGTCGATATGCCCATGCGTTATCCAGATCGCTTCGATCTTGATTCCGTTTTCCTGGATCGCTGCCACGATTTGATCGACATCACCACCCGGATCAACGACCACACCCTGCTTCGTCTCGTCATCAAACAGGATGGTACAGTTCTGCTGGAACGGGGTGACAGGAACGATGCCCGCGCGAAGTTGGCCCATCTTCATCTCCTCTTTTCGCCTGACTTAGAGCAAGTTGAACGAAAAGGCGAAGCGACTTTCGGCGCAGTTCACTTCCGTCTTTCCTCTCAAACAAAATCCCCCGCCGAAGCGGGGGATGGAAAGACTGACTTGAGACCAGCCTACTCGGCTGCCTGCGCCTGCTTTGGCTGAACCTCCGCCTCATAGGCGTCGATCAGCTTCTTGCTCAGCGCGCCCGGAGTAAAGCGGTACTGCGCGATCTCGGAAATCGGGGTGACTTCTGCAGCCGTTCCGCACAGGAACGCTTCCTCAAAGCCTGCCATTTCTTCCGGCATGATGGCACGCTCGATCACCTCGATGCCGAGGTCCCTGGCGAGGCCGATCACAGTGCGACGGGTAATACCGTCGAGGAAGCAATCGGGGGTGGGCGTGTGCAGCTTGCCGTCCTTGACGAAGAAGATATTTGCGCCGGTTGCCTCAGCGATCTGGCCGCGCCAGTCGAGCATCAACGCGTCCGCATAACCCTTGGCTTCTGCAGCATGCTTGGACAGCGTGCAGATCATGTAGAGGCCGGCGGCCTTTGCGCGCGACGGAGCCGTGCGCGGGTCCGGACGGCAATACTCGGCGATGTCGAGGCGGATGCCTTTCATCTTGGTTGCCGGGTCGAAATAGCTCGGCCACTGCCAGATCGCGATGGCGACGTTAATGCGGTTGTTCTGTGCCGACACACCCAGCGACTCCGAACCGCGCCATGCGATCGGACGAACATACGCATCCGTGAAGCCCTGCTTCACAAGAAGATCCCGGCACGCCTGGTTGATCTCTTCAACGGTGTACGGGATCTCGAACCCGAGAATCCGACCAGACTCGATCAAGCGCTCCGTATGTTCCGTCAGCTTGAAGATTTCGCCACCATAGGCGCGCTCGCCCTCGAAGACAGAGCTGGCGTAATGGAGACCGTGGGTCAGCACGTGCAGCTTGGCGTCCGCCCATCTGACGAATTCGCCGTTCATCCAGATATGACCGTCAAGCTGGTCGAAAGGAACGGATGCCATGATAATCTCCCTAGGTGCCGGAGGTATGTTTTCGTTGGACGTGAGCCGCGCACTTCGCTAACCCAAAATGTGGAATTTGCAAGTGCTGTGGCTGGCTACCGACGATTAATGGAAGCTCCTGAACCCTATTTGGATCTTTCCATTTTGTTCGTCCTGGATGCCAAACGTTGACAAAAATTATCAGCCGACCCAATTTATGTCAACAACACTGACGTATTCACCCATCAACATGGCTGAGGATTTATGACGAGCGAGCGAGCCAAACCGGCTTTCCCTGAGCATGAGCAGGACGCTCCTGCGACGGAGATAGATTTCTCGATCATCGAGCAGATTTTCTTCGCTTATCGCGATTTTACGTCTGATCCCGACCACCTGCTTACCCAGTATGGCTTCGGCCGCGCGCACCATCGGATCGTGCACTTCGTCAACCGTCGCCCCGGACTGACCGTGGCCGAGCTCCTTGAGCTATTGAAGATCACCAAGCAGAGCCTCGCCCGGGTCCTCAAGCAGTTGATCGACGGTGGCTACATTGTCCAGGTTCCGGGGCCACGCGATCGCCGGCAGCGGGAATTGCACCCTACTGAGAAAGGGCGCATGCTCGCTTTGGATCTTGCGACGCCCCAGTCACGCCGCATTGCACGGGCACTTGCGGGTACGTCACCTCGCGAACGTGAGGTGATTGAACAGTTCCTGATGGATATGATGAACCCTGACTCACGCGCCCAGGTCGCAGCGGTCCCGACGGATCGGACGGCAGTGGAGAAAGGCTGAACCATCTGGAGCGTCTGACATTGTGTTAAAGAGTTAGGGGCGAGGACGAACCAGCAATGGCGAATGATTCTGACGTTCCGGGCGATGATGCGCCCCACCTTCTGGTCGTCGACGACGACACCCGAATCCGCACGCTTTTGAAGCAGTTCCTCACGGAAAATGGATATCGCGTCACAATTGCGGGCAGCGCAGCCGAAGCAAGACGCAAGCTGATCGGTCTCGAATTCGACCTCATCGTGCTCGACGTGATGATGCCCGGCGAGACCGGTGTCGAACTCACTCATGCTCTGCGGCAAGAGAAGGACGTTCCTATCCTGATGCTGACGGCGCTGTCAGAGACGGATAACCGCGTCGAAGGGCTCGAAGCTGGCGCGGACGATTATCTCGCCAAGCCGTTTGATCCGCGCGAGCTGCTTCTGCGCCTCAGCAGCATACTGCGCCGTGGCGGGCCGCAACCGATCCCGAAACTGGAGCAGATCGTGTTTGGCCCCTACACGTTCCAGATCGCGAAACGCGAGCTGAAAAAGGGCGGTGAGCCGTTAAAGCTGACGGACCGGGAGCAGGAAATCCTTGTAATCTTCGCTGAGCGTGCCGGAGAAACGATCCCGCGCCACGAACTGGTCGGGGCGGATGCGGAAGTCGGCGAGCGGACGATTGACGTCCAGATCAATCGCCTGCGCCGCAAGATCGAGCGCGACCCGTCCAACCCGGTATGGTTGCAGACGGTCCGAGGTGTAGGCTATCGCCTGAGCGTCGAATAGACAAGGTCAGGAAACGTAGGAAGGGCAACATGGCACGTTCCGAAACCACGGAGCCCCGCGGTGCCGGATCGCGTGCCGAACTGCGACTACGCACCATTTGGCGGCGTCTGCGACGCCTGATGCCGAACTTCGCACGTTTTTTGCCGAAGCGGCTTTACGCGCGCTCTCTCATTATTGTCATCGCTCCGATGATCCTGTTCCAGTCGCTGGTGGCCTTCGTGTTCATGGAGCGCCACTGGCAGACCGTCACAGTGCGCCTTTCGACGGCTGTGACGCGCGACATTGCGGCCCTGATCGACATGATCGAAACGTGGCCATCGGACGAAGACCATTCGCAGATCATTCGCATCGCACAGGAGCGCATGCTGATGAGGATCGATCTGCTACCCCCTGATCCGTTGCCTCCGCCGGGCCCCAAGCCGTTCTTCTCCATCCTGGATCAGACCCTCAGCGAGCAGATCACCCAGCAGATCAACCGCCCCTTCTGGCTCGACACGGTCGGCAACTCCAATATCGTGGAAATCCGCATCCGCCTTGAAGACAAGGTGCTGCGCGTCTTCGCCCGTCGCAGCCATACCTATGCATCCAACACGCATATCTTCCTGCTTTGGATGGCAGGAACCTCGCTGGTGCTTCTTGCGATTGCGGTGGCATTTTTGCGTAACCAGATCCGTCCCATTCTGCAACTTGCAGAAGCAGCAGAAAGCTTCGGCAAGGGGCGACCAATGCCATCGGATTTCCGCCCCCGGGGCGCGGAAGAGGTAAGGCGTGCGGGCGCGGCCTTCATACAGATGCGCGAGCGCATCGAACGTCAGATCGAGCAACGAACGGCGATGCTGACCGGCGTCAGCCACGATTTACGGACCATCCTCACTCGCTTCAAGCTTCAGCTTGCACTCGGCGGCACCAAACCAGACCGGGAAGCTCTGGATCAGGACATCAACGACATGCAGTCAATGCTCGAAGGCTACCTCGCCTTCGCACGCGGAGAGGCTGCCGAAGATCCTGGCGTATTTGATCTGGCGACGTTCCTCGCCAAGCTCGTCGAGGAGGGAGAACTTCGCAAACGCAACCTGACCACTTCCCTGTCAGGTAACCCTGAAATCCATGTCCGCCCCAATGCGTTCTCACGCCTGCTGTCCAATCTGGTCGGCAACGCAATGCGTTATTCAAAGAATATCGAGGTGAAGGCCTCACACTCGCGCGGCTCGCTGCTCTTGATCGTGGATGACGATGGTCCGGGCATCCCTACGGAAAAGCGGGAGGATGTCTTCAAGCCGTTCCTGCGCCTCGACACAGCGCGAAACCTCGATGCGAGCGGTACGGGTCTGGGATTGTCGATCGCCCGGGATATCGCCCGCAGCCACGGCGGTGACATCACGCTTGACGACAGTCCGCTTGGCGGCCTGCGTGCGGTCGTTCGAATACCGGCTTAGGAAAACTCTCAGCGAGAGGATCTAGAAGAGCTTCCCGCCGTTGGGGACGCGCCGCTCGATCGCAGCAAGAACCACTTCACCGTCTTCGTCCGGGAATCCGAGCGTCAAAACTTCGGACATGAACTTGCCGATCTGCCGCGGCGGAAAATTCACGACGGCTATCACCTGGCGTCCGATAAGTGTCTCTGGCGTGTAGTGTCTTGTGATCTGCGCGGAGGTCTTCTTCTCACCGATCTCCGGCCCGAAATCGATCCAGAGTTTGTAGGCGGGCTTGCGAGCCTCCGGAAATGGCTCGGCAACAACAATCGTCCCGGCCCGAATATCTACCCGATCAAAATCGGCATATTCGATATGCGGACGAATGATATCGCTGCCGCTCATGTCAGCAATTGCCCTGGGTCTCGAAGAGCACGTTCGACAGTGCATCCCGCGCAGTTGATCCAGACCAGACGACGAACTGGAACGCCTGAAAATAGCATTCACATGCCTCGAGCGCGGATGAGAGAAGAACCTCTACCTGCTGGCTCGTTGGCTCGGCACCGCCTGCCAGCAACAGAGACTGGCGGAACATGATCGCGCCTTCCTGCTCCCACAGGTCAAAATGGCCGAACAGCATCTGCTCGTTGATCAATGACAGGAGCCGCATCACCTCAAGCGTCCGGTTTGACGGCACCTTCAGATCAAAGGCGCACGCAAGGTGCAGCGCCTCGAAATCTTCCATCCAGGAAAAGGAGACGTGATAGTCGGTCCAGTTTCCGATCACCGAGATCGAGATCTCGTCGTCCCCGGTGCGTTCGAAGGACCAGTCGTTCATGTTGGCCACATGCTCAATGACGTCCACGGGGTGGAGATCACGGGCAAGGTCCAGTTCAAGCAGGCTCATGAAGAAGTCTCTTCCCACAGGCAAAAGTAAGGGCGCCGCATGCGCCCCGAACGAACGCACACGCGATGAAACACCGGTACAGAGGAAGGCCGGAGGCGAGCTACGCACACACTGCTCTGCCGGACCCATGCCACCCGTCGCCTCGAAGCAGCCAAATCAACTGCTTCGAATCATGCAACAAATTCAGTCTATTGATGCAGAGTCGGGTTACCAGCCCCTTTTTGGGGGAACCGGCGAACCGGGTGTGGATAGAGATTCAGAACCTGATTCAAAGGCCGAGTCTAAGCGACTCTGGCGTAACGCTTTTTTCACCTTACGGGATGTGAATAAGAAACCTCCCGGATCAGGAAGATTTTTTCGCCGCCGCGTCGGATTTAGCGCTATCGGCGCTCCCGGATGCCGCTGCGCTGAGCTGACCTTCGAGTTCCGTCACCCGCTTTGCGAGTTTTTCGTTCTCGGCACGAACGTTGAGGAGCATGTCACGCAGGACCTCAAACTCCTCGCGCTGGACCACATCCATCGAGTTCAGAACCCGCTCTGCCTGCCCGCGAAAAGCCGTCTCGACCTCGCGGCGTACGCCCTGCGCCGCACCCGCTGCGTCAGTCATCAGCTTTGCGAATTCATCGAGAATGCGGTTTGGTCCGGTGGTCATGGCTGTAGCCTCGCTAGAGATAACCTGATGGGAAGTAGTGCCGCGCAATCATGAATGCAAGGCGAATGGAGCATCGGGTTGCCTTGACCTCGTCTGGCCGCGCGATCATATGAGGCGAGCGCAACTGGCCGGGAATCTCGATTTGAGCAACTATCTTCTCCTGCCTCTCGCAGCCCTGCCTTTCCCCCAGATTGACCCGGTCATTGTACAATTAGGACCGCTCGCGATCCACTGGTATGGCCTGGGCTACGTCGTCGGCCTGCTGTTCGCCTGGTGGTATGCCAAGCGCATGGTCAGCGACGATCGCCTCTGGGGGCCGTCAGGCTCTCCCATTTCAGCCGTCGACATTGATGACTTCCTGCTATGGGCAGCTGCTGGCGTGGTTCTTGGCGGACGCCTCGGCTACATACTGTTCTACGATTTTGCCAAATACGCTGCTAATCCGGCGGGGATATTCGCTGTCTGGGAAGGTGGCATGTCTTTCCACGGCGGGCTTGCCGGCGTCACCATCGCAATGATCATCTTTGCGCGTAGACGCGGCTTCAGCGCATGGAGCCTTTTCGACGTCATCGCCGCGAGCGCTCCGGTCGGCTTTGGCCTCGTGCGCGTGACAAACTTCATCAACTCGGAGCTGTGGGGTCGCCCTACAGATGTGCCGTGGGCTTTCGTCTTCCCGAACGGCGGACCTGAGCCACGCCATCCGAGCCAGCTCTACGAAGCCGCTCTTGAAGGCCTCGTCCTGTTCGTCGTTCTGCGCATTCTCACACATTCTGCGTTCAAGCTGAGACAGCCGGGATTTGTGGCTGGTGCAATGATTGCCGGCTATGGGCTTTCGCGCATCTTCGTGGAGTTCTTCCGCCAACCTGACGCGCATATCGGCTATCTGGCGGGTGGCTGGCTTACCATGGGAATGATCCTCTCCACACCGATGGTGCTTCTCGGCATCTGGGCAATGACAAGCGCACGGTCCAGATGACGGCATTGAAGACCCGGCTCAAGCAATTGATCGCCGCCACGGGGCCGATCTCCGTCGCTGAATTTATGGCGACATGCCTGTTTGACCCTCAAGATGGTTACTACACCACGCGCGAGCCTTTCGGTGCTTCGGGCGATTTTATCACCGCGCCGGAGATCAGTCAGATGTTCGGCGAACTTCTCGGGGTTTGGGCCTATTCGGCCTGGATTGCCGCTGGAAAGCCCATCCCCTTCGCGCTTGTTGAGATCGGTCCTGGCCGCGGCACGTTGATGGTCGACATGCTGCGCACCATCGATCGCCTCGACCCAGGGTTCACGGCCGTCTCCCGGATCGCGATGGTGGAGGCAAGCCCCCGACTGAGCGAGATCCAGAAGCAGAAATTTGCGACCGCTGGCCGGGCAAAGCCCCGTTGGGTCACACAAGTATCGGACCTTCCGGATATCCCTCTCATTGTCATCGCCAACGAGCTGTTTGACGCTATTCCGGTTCGTCAGTTCGTTAACACCGAGCAAGGCTGGCGTGAGCGGGTGGTAGCGCTGGATGACGCAGGCGAACTTTGTTTCGCGGTGGGGATGGGTGCGATTGACCCTGTGCTGCTGCCCGAGGTGCCGTCGGAACCCGGCGCGATATTCGAAGCGGCACCGGCCCGCTCTGCGATCATGGCCGAAATCTCCGCGCGGATCTCATCCAAGGGCGGCGCCGGCATATTCCTCGACTATGGTCACCTGAAATCAGGCTTTGGCGACACGCTGCAAGCCATGAAGGCGCATGCTTATGACGATGTGCTGGAAAATCCCGGTGAAGCGGACCTGACGAGCCATGTCGATTTCGAGGTTTTGGCAGCTGTAGCGACAGCGCATAATCTTCACCCACAGCTTTCGACCCAGGGCGACTTCTTGTTGCGGATGGGTCTGCTGGAGCGTGCGGGCGCTCTTGGCAGTCAGGCGGACAATACCGTGAAAGAGCAGCTGCGCAGCGAGGTTGAGCGCCTTGCGGGACCGGACCAGATGGGCACGCTCTTCAAGGTGATGGCAGTCGCGCCGAAGAGTGTCATGCTTCCCGGCTTTGACAGGATGGATTGACTTTCACCCGCCCCCTGCCCCACGATCCGCGCCGCAATTCTGCAGCCGAAAACAAACAACGCAAGCCTCGCAGCGGGCTTGAAGCGATAAGGACGGCATATGCTGGAAGCTGTTCGACCGGATCCCCTCCGGTCTCCCGAGCTTGATGATTTCAATGCGAACGGTATCAGACATGGCTTCTTCACCCGCAAGGGCGGCGTGTCAGAGGGCATCTACCGTGGGCTAAATGCGGGTTCCGGGTCGAACGACAGGCAAGAAGACGTGAAGGAAAATCGCGCACGCATTTCCGAATGGATGGGCGTGCGACCCGATGCACTGGCTACGCTGTACCAGGTACACTCGGCAGACGTACTGCTGGTTCGCGAACCGATTACCGGTGATCGCCCCAAAGCGGATGCCATGGTGACTGATCAGCCCGGCATCGCTCTTGGGGTTCTGACCGCCGATTGTGGTCCGATCCTTTTCGCTGATCCGGAGACACGAATTATCGGTGCCGCACATGCTGGCTGGAAAGGTGCGTTCACCGGCGTTCTCGAGGCGACCATCGCGGCGATGGAAGAGTTGGGAGCCGCGCGCGAACATATTGTGGCTGTCCTCGGCCCCTCGATCAGCGCCGCCAACTACGAGGTTGGCCCGGAATTTATCGCCCGCTTCGTGGAGGCCGCGCCGGCCAATGAAAAGTGGTTCAAACCTTCCCAGAATGACGGCCATGCCATGTTCGACTTGAACGGATATACGGTAGACCGACTATCCCGCGCAGGTGTGCGCGCCAGCCAGCTTGGCCGCTGCACCTACGCCGAGGAAGACCTCTTCTATTCCTACCGGCGCACGACCCATCGCAACGAGCCGGACTACGGACGCCAGATTTCGACGATTGCATTGGAGGCCAGCTAATGGCGCTGCATTTCGACAGAACTGAATTTGACTCACGCCGCGACAGGCTGATCATCGAGATGGCTGACCGCAAGCTCGATGCACTGCTCGTATTCTCGCAGGAGAGCATGTACTGGCTGACGGGATACGACACGTTCGGCTTTTGCTTCTTCCAATGCCTGGTCGTGAAGGCTGATGGCTCGATGATCCTCATGACGCGCTCAGCAGATCTGCGTCAGGCGCGCCACACGTCGATCCTTGACAACATCGTTGTCTGGACTGATCGCGAGGGCGCGAACCCAGCGTCCGAGTTGCGTAACCTCCTCAACGATCTGGACCTGCTCGGCTGCCGTATTGGCATCGAATATGACACGCATGGCCTCACTGCCAGAAGCGGTCGCCTGCTTGATGAAGAGATGAAAACCTTCGCCACCACCGAAGACGCCTCCACAATCATTCCGCATCTGCGCGTCTTCAAGAGTGCCGCAGAGATCGCCAAGGTCGAGAAGGCAGCCGCTCTCGGTGATGATGCGCTGGACGCGGCCCTCCCACTCATCAAGCAAGGTGGAGATGAAGGCGCGATCCTCGCAGCGATGCAGGGGGCGATCTTCGCGGGCGGCGGCGATTACCCGGCCAACGAGTTCATAATCGGCTCAGGGTCTGACGCCCTCCTCTGCCGCTACAAGGCCGGCCGTCGAAAGCTCAACAAGAACGACCAGCTGACGCTGGAATGGGCCGGCGTATTCCACCATTATCACGCCCCCATGATGCGCACGGTGCTGACCGGAAAGGTATCGAGACGGCATCAGGAGCTTTACGATGCCGCCCTTGCCTCGCTGCAGGCGGTGGAAAAAGCCATGGTACCGGGCCGCACATTCGGCGACGTGTTCGATGCGCACGCACGAGTTCTCGAGGCTGGAGGTCTTACCCGACACCGCCTGAATGCGTGTGGCTACTCGGTCGGAGCGCGCTTCTCGCCTTCGTGGATGGATAGACCGATGTTCTACGCCGGCAACAGCGAGCCGATTGCTCCCGGCATGACGTTGTTCGCACATATCATCATCATGGATTCCGACAGCGAGACGGCGATGACCCTCGGGCGCACCTATGTCACTACGGAAGATGAACCTCGTCCGCTATCGCGGCGCAACCTCGACCTGATTGTTCAGTAATTTGCAATGCCACACTACCGGTGCCAAACTTTGGATATCCAGACGCATGTCGCAGGAGGGAAAAAGCTGGTGAAGATCCCGCACCTTTCGGCCGTGATCTGCGCCGCACTTCTGATAGCAGGATGCACGAGCACGCAGGACGTGCTCGACCCCTCAGCACTGTTGGGCGGCAATGGGGCAGCCTCCAGTGCTTCTCAATTCCCGCCCGCCTCTGAACAGTCGTCGTCTGCTGAAATGGCGGCTCAAGTTTCCAGCGCAAGGATCAGACTGGAGCCAGTCATAGGCGCCACCGAGGCAGCGTCGGCGCCACTTGCCTCCCGCCTTAACAGTCAAGCCTCCACACGTGGTCTCAGACTGGTCTCGGCGAGTGATGGAACGGCAACACTCATCCTCAAAGGATATTTTTCGGCGATCACCGAGCGCGGCGACACGACCGTCATCTACGTCTGGGACGTTCTGGATCCGAGTGGCACACGCGTTCACCGTATTCAGGGCAAAGGAACAAATCGTACGGACGGCGTGGAAGGCTGGGCCTCGGTGCAGGTACCTACGATGGAAAAGATCGCTGACCAGACTCTCGACGAACTCGCCGGGTGGCTGGCGTCACGTCAAAGCTGATAAATGGGCAGGAAAAAGGCCATAGCCGGCAAATTTACCTTACGTTTGGCCGGTCAGATGATGAAAAGCGGAGGAACTTCGCCCTCAACACTTGCAATACCCGCCCACCGCTTTAAAAGCCCGCCCATATCCTTCCCCGGGGAAAATTCATGAAACTCTTCGCTGGCAACTCCAATCGGGTCTTGGCAGAAGCCGTCTCCCGCTATCTCAACATACCCATGGGCAAAGCGACGGTACGCCGTTTTGCTGACCAGGAGATCTTCGTAGAGATCCAGGAAAACGTGCGCGGCGAAGACGTCTTTGTTCTTCAGTCGACCTCGTATCCTGCAAATGACCACCTGATGGAACTGCTCATCATGATCGATGCGTTCCGCCGGTCATCTGCTCGCCGTATCACCGCAGTGGTCCCTTATTTCGGCTACGCCCGTCAGGATCGTCGCGCTTCCGGCCGTACTCCGATCTCGGCAAAGCTCGTTGCAAACCTGATCACGCAGGCTGGTGCCGACCGTGTGCTGACACTGGATCTGCACGCCGGTCAGATCCAGGGCTTCTTTGACATCCCGACGGACAATCTGTTCGCAGTTCCGGTTCTCGCACGCGACGTCAAGCGGAACTACGAACTGCCGAACGTCACGGTGGTGTCGCCTGACGTTGGTGGTGTCGTTCGCGCCCGCTCTCTGGCCAAGCGCCTCGATGCGCTTCTGGCAATTGTCGACAAGCGCCGCGAGAAGCCGGGCGAGTCCGAGGTGATGAACATCATCGGCGATGTTCGCGGCAAAGATTGCCTCCTCATCGACGATATCGTCGACTCGGGCGGAACGCTCTGCAATGCGGCCGACGCATTGCTGGCAAACGGCGCAACGAGCGTCACCGCCTATATCACCCACGGTGTTCTTTCCGGCGGCGCAGTGGCTCGTATCACCTCTTCGCAACTGAAAGAACTGGTGATCACCGACTCGATCCAGCCGACTTCAGCCGTCGAGGCTGCACACAACATTCGCGTCATCACTATCGCCGACCTCATCGGCGAAGCGATCTCGCGTACGGCTAGCGAGCAGTCTGTCTCCAGCCTGTTCGACTAAGCCTGATCAGATCGGCCGTCCCCGCTTCTACGACGTAAATAGTCACGCGGGGACGCGCCCAGCATCCGACGAAACATCGTCGTGAATGCCGGCGCGCTCTCATATCCCAGATCAAGCGCCAATTCCGTTATCGACACACCTTCGGCAAGCCGTGGCAGAGCAGCGAACAAGGTCGCCTGCTGACGCCACATCGACAGGCTGAGCCCTGTCTCTGCCAGAAACGCTCGCGTAAAGCTGCGGCGGCTCATTCCCGCCTCGCGCGCCCAGTCGTCAATTGTCGCTCGGGGAGTTGGTGACACCACAAAGGCCCGGCACAACCTGGCCAGCCTCGCATCAGCAGGAAATGGCAGCCCGAACGGGCGGATCGGCATACGCGGGATCTCCAAAAGGATCAGGTCCATAACGGCCCTGCCTCGCTCGTCACTGGCGTCGGCCTCCTTGATATCGACTGCCTCGATGATGAGGCTGCGCATCAGGTCAGTCATCGCCAGCACACACAGCCCGGTCGGAAGTCCATCGTGAACATCCGGTGAGATGTAGGCAGAGCGCATACGTACAAAGCCTAGCATTTCTACCGAATGCTCCTCACCGGCGGGGATCCACATGGCGTGATCAGGCGGCACCATCCAGCGTCCCTCCGCCGTTGAAACCATAACCACCCCCGTCAAGGCGTGGAGCAACTGGGCCTTACCGTGCTGGTGCCTCAGAACCGTGTGACCATCCGGGTAGTCGCCCGGGATCGCGATCACCGCGCTGCGTGACCGCTCGATCCATTCCAGATTGGACGGATCAGGCGACCTGATCTCAGCCAGCATTGCCTTGCCCTCCCATGCACCGCCCCGGCCCACTCGCGAAGCTATTCGATCAAACCACGAAAGACGCTCCCCAACAATCGGCCTAAATCTATGCCAAAAGCTTCAAGGATCGCGAATTTGACTGATATTGCCGCTGGGGCGCCCGCGCCGCGTGCCGAAAGCACCGTTTATCCCGTCCTGCTGGCCGTGTGCCTGTGCCATTTCATCAATGATGTCATGCAGTCGCTCCTCTCGGCCATCTACCCGATGTTGAAAGCCGATTATGGGCTCGATTTCTGGCAGATCGGTCTCTTGACGCTAACCTTCCAGTGCACAGCTTCACTGCTGCAGCCGATGATCGGCCTCTACACAGACAAGAAGCCGATGCCTCAATCTCTTCCCGTCAGCAGCGCCGCGACGACGTGCGGCCTCTTCGTGCTCGCTTTCTCGACGTCCTATCCAATGTTGATCGTAGGCGCGGGGCTTATTGGAATCGGATCTGCAATTTTCCATCCGGAAGCTTCGCGCGTGGCTCGCATGGCCTCGGGTGGGCGCTTCGGCTTGGCACAGTCCGTGTTTCAGGTGGGCGGAAATATGGGTACTGCCCTGGGGCCGCTCCTCGCCGCATTCATCGTTGTCCCGCGCGGCCAGACAAGCGTCGCCTGGTTCACGATACTCGCGCTCATTTCAATGCTGGTCCTTCGACAGGTGGGCGGCTGGTACGGCCGATATCAGCGTGCGAATTCCCAAAGGCCGCAACCAAGCAAGAAGCTGCCCGTAGCGAAGAAACGGGTCATACAGGCTCTGGTGATCCTGACGCTGCTCGTATTCAGCAAGAACGTCTATCTCGCCAGCATCAGCAGCTACTATACCTTCTTTGTGATCGAAAAATTCGGCCTGGAGGTGCAGCAGGCCCAGATGATGCTGTTCCTGTTCCTTGGCGCAGTCGCAACAGGCACCATCCTTGGCGGCCCGATCGGCGATCGCGTTGGCACCAAGACGGTCATCTGGTTCTCGATCCTCGGTGTATTGCCGTTCACGCTGGCGTTACCCTATGCCGATCTTTTCTGGAGTGGCGTACTGTCGGTGATCATCGGCCTCGTATTGGCCTCTGCTTTTCCTGCCATCGTCGTCTTCGCACAGGAACTGGTTCCTGGCCGGGTGGGCCTGGTCGCGGGCATCTTCTTCGGCCTCTCCTTTGGAATGGGCGGTCTCGGCGCTGCCGCCCTTGGCTTCCTCGCCGATGCTAATGGTATTGACTGGGTCTATTCAGTTTGTTCCTTCCTGCCCATGATCGGCCTGCTGACGATCTTGCTGCCATCGATGAAAGAACTGCGCGCAAACCGTCACATTGCCTGACTCTTGTTGCGCCGGAACCCGGCTTCGGTTATAGGACCGCCACCTGTGTCGACACCCTTGGAGGCAGCACGGGGCGGATCGGCTTTGCGCTTGCGCAGTCGGTTTGGCGTTCTTGGTACGCCGGGAACACTCCAGTTTTAAAACGAAAGGAAATGCCATGAGCCAGAACTACGTGCTCAAGGCCGAGACGCGCGAACGGGTTGGTAAGGGGTCCGCCCGCGAACTGCGTCGCAACGGCAAGGTTCCCGCTGTAATCTACGGCGACAAACAGGCTCCGCTTTCAATCGCGCTGAGCTACAAGGATGTCTACTACAAGATCCACGGCGGCGGCTTCATGACCACCGTTGCTACGATCGAAGTCGACGGCCAGAAGATTCAGGTCCTCCCCAAGGCCTACCAGCTTGACCCGATTCGTGACTTCCCGGTCCACGTGGACCTCCTGCGCGTCAGCAAGAACACGCTGGTCACCGTCCAGATCCCGGTTCGCTTCATCAACGAAGAGAAGTCGGCTGGCCTCAAGCGTGGCGGTGTCCTGAACATCGTTCGCCACGAGATCGAAGCGCAGTGCCCTGCCAACCAGATTCCGGACGCTATCGAGATCGACCTCGAAGGCACCGATTTGGGCGACACCATTCACATCTCCTCCGTCAAGCTGCCGGAAGACGTGAAGCCGACCATCACCGACCGCGACTTCACTGTTGCCACGATCGCTGCACCGGCTGGCCTCAAGTCTGAGGTAGACGAAGCAGCGGCCGAAGGCGAAGCCTAAGGCTCCCGAGCCGGGAGAACCCGTCATGCTGCTCATTGCAGGCCTCGGCAATCCCGGCCCGAAATACGAGAACAACCGACACAATGTCGGGTTCATGGCGGTGGGCGCTATCGCCCGCCGCCACTCTTTCTCGCCATGGTCAAAGAAATTTCAAGGCCTGGTTGCCGATGGCCGCATCGGTGATGAGCGGGTACTCCTTCTCAAGCCACAGACATTCATGAACCTCTCCGGCCAGTCGGTCGGGGAAGCCATGCGCTTTCACAAGATAGATCCAGCGGGCCTAATCGTCCTTTATGACGAGCTTGACCTTGCACCTGCCAAAGTCCGCGTGAAAGTGGGCGGTGGCGCTGGTGGCCATAATGGCATCCGGTCGATCGACGCGCACTGCGGAAAAGAATATCGACGAGTTCGGATCGGCATTGGCCATCCGGGCATCAAGGAGATGGTCACCCACCACGTGCTGGGTGATTTTTCGAAGGCCGACCATGAGTGGCTTGAGCCACTGCTCGACGCAATGGCAGACAATGCGGACAAGCTCATTGCCGGTGATGACAGCGGCTTCATGAGCAAGTTGGCCATCGCCACACGTGGCAGCGATCCCGTTCCTGGAAAAAACACCGACAAGCCTGCGCCGAAGGCGCAGAGCCATATTCGGCAAGCCCGCCAGCAAAAGTCGGCCGTGAAAACTCCCGAAAAGGGGCCTATGGCCGACATGCTGCGCAAGCTGTTCGGGAATAAAGATTAGTTTTCCCATCGCTCTCGGGGCGGCCCGAACGGCAGCCCGCCAAGCCTTGCATATTTGATCGACATTGATGTGTCCAGACCGGCGCAGCACGGGAACCATCGCGTGATTGAAGGCTTTGTCGGTCATGAATGATGGATGCGGACCAGAATCTGTTGCCGAAGTGCTCGATTGCGTTGAGGACGCTGCGCAGGGCACCGACCGCGTCACCGTAGAAGCCGTTATCGATCGGATCGGTGGTGATGCGTTTCCGCCGCTTATCCTTTTGCCGGCACTCTTGATGGTTTCGCCGCTCACTGCGATCTTTGGCGTCGCAACGGTTTGTGCAGTGGCGATTGCGCTCGCCTCAATTCAGATGATCATGGCCCGCGAGAAACTATGGCTACCAAAATTCATCCTGCGCGCGGATATTTCGAGCCAAAAGATCAACCGTATCATTGCCTGGCTTGAACGCCCTGCCCGCGTCGTTGATGGCGTCATCGACCGCCGCCTCACGACACTCGTGGCATCCCCATTCGACCGCCTGTGGGCGCTGCTCTGCCTTCTCCTCGCCCTGGTAGTACCGGCGCTTGAGCTGGTGCCTTTATCAGCGACGATCGTCGCGGCGGCAATCTCATTGTTTGCACTTGCCATGCTGGCGCGCGACGGCCTTTTGGCCCTTGTTGGGCTGCTGGTCCTCGGCGGGGCCGGATGGCTCGTATGGAGCGTTGTGACCTGACGAGGGGTTGACGATCAGCCTCCCTTTCGCCCATAGCCTCAGTCAATAATCCATCACCTGACAGGACCAGATCATGGGCTTCAAATGCGGCATCGTCGGGCTGCCCAATGTCGGCAAGTCGACGCTGTTCAATGCGCTGACACGTACGGCAGCAGCGCAGGCGGCGAACTATCCATTCTGCACCATCGAACCGAACACAGGCGAGGTCGCGGTACCCGATCCCCGCATGCAGGAAGTCGCCAAAATTGCAGGCTCCAAGGAAATCATCCCGACGCGCATCTCCTTCGTTGATATTGCCGGGCTGGTTCGCGGTGCATCCAAGGGTGAAGGCCTCGGAAACCAGTTCCTTGCGAACATCCGCGAGGTCGACGCAATCGTCCACGTCCTCCGCTGCTTCGAAGACGATGATATCACGCACGTCGAAGGCAAGATCGACCCGGTCGCAGACGCTGACACGGTAGAGACCGAGTTGATGCTCGCTGACCTCGACAGCCTCGAGCGCCGCATCGTCCAGATCCGCAAGCGCGCGACCGGCAAGGACAAGGAAGCGACGACGCTTCTGCCGGTTATGGAGCAGGCCTTGTCACTGCTTCAGAATGGCAAGCCGGTACGCGTCATGCTGGAAGGCATTGCGGCTGAGGATCTGATCATCCTTAAAGGCCTCAACCTCCTTACCTCCAAGCCCGTACTCTATGTCTGCAACGTCGCTGAAGCCGATGCAGCAACCGGCAATGACCACACCGCCAAGGTCGCAGAAATGGCTGCAACTCAGGGCGCGCATACGGTCATTATCTCAGCCGCCATCGAAGCAGAGGTTGCGCAGCTCCCCGACGAAGAAGCCAAGGAATTCCTTGACGAAATGGGACTGGAGGAGCCGGGTCTCGACCGCCTCATCCGTGCCGGCTACGAGTTGCTTGACCTGATCACATACTTCACGGCAGGCCCGAAAGAGACTCGCGCCTGGACCATCGTGAAGGGCACGAAGGCTCCCCAGGCGGCTGGCGTCATTCATACCGATTTCGAGCGCGGCTTTATTCGTGCGCAGACGATTGCCTACAACGACTATGTCACACTAGGCGGTGAATCCGGCGCCAAGGAAGTCGGCAAGGCCCGCGACGAGGGTAAAGAATATGTAGTGCAGGATGGCGATGTCCTGCTCTTCAAGTTCAACGTCTGAGATCAACGAAGGCGGCTTTCGAGCCGCCTTCTTAGTGAATATCCATTGGATGAGCCGATGACTGAAAAACGTTGGGCGTTCGAAGATTTCCAAGAGGGTATGACGCTCCAACTTGGCGAAAAACTCGTGACCGCGCAGGAGATCATCGAGTTCGCGTCCGAGTTCGACGCCCAGCCGATGCATCTGGATGAAGACGCTGGCAAGGCAAGCATACTCGGCGGACTGGCCGCCTCTGGCTGGCACAGCTGCGCCATGCTGATGCGAATGATGTGCGATGCCTTCCTCCTCGATTCCACCTCTCAGGGAGCCCCTGGCATCGACTACGTGCGCTGGATGCGGCCGGTGCTCGCTGGCGATACCATCAAGGTCAGGACGACGGTGCTGGCGACACGGAGCTCGACGTCGCGCCCGGATCTAGGCTTCGTAACCGTCCGTCATGAAATGTCGAACCAGAAGTCCGAGATCGTCATGCAGGTGAAGCACACCGGTATGTTCCTCAAGCGCGAGGTGGCCGCATGACCCTCGATCACCGGTTTCGCCTCGGCGAGACAGTCATACTCGGCTCGCACACATTCACTGCTGACGAGATCAAGGCTTTTGCGGCGAAGTATGACCCGCAACCCTTCCATGTCGATGAGGAAGCCGCCTATAACAGCGTCTTCGGAAGCTTGTGTGCTTCCGGTTGGCACACCTGCGCAACATGGATGAAGTACAATCTGCGCCATCAGGAATCTGAGCGCGCGGCAGGACGCTGGGCGCATGAGGCGGAACCCGAATTCGGGCCCTCACCCGGCTTCGAGAACCTTCAATGGCTCCGTCCCGTCTTTGCGGGGGAGACCATTACCTTCACCAGGAAAGCCGTGAGACATCGCCCGCTCGCGTCGCGCCCCGGATGGCGTCTGCTCAGCCTCGAAGGAGAAGCGTTCAACGAAGACGGCACCAAGGTGCTGAGCTTCGAGAATGTGGTTCTGGTCAAGGAATAGAAAAAGGCGGCTCGGAGCCGCCTGTTATTTTCAGATCAATCACCCTCGAAGGAAATGAGGGTACGCACCGGAACGTCGAGCGCCTCCAGCTTCTTTCTGCCGCCAAGGTCCGGAAGATCGATGACGAAGCAAGCTGCGACGATGTCGGCGCCCATCTGGCGCAGCAACTTGACTGCCGCCTCTGCCGTGCCGCCGGTGGCGATAAGGTCGTCCACCAGCATAACTCGCTGTCCCGGTGTTACCGCATCGCGGTGCATCTCCATCTCGTCAATGCCATATTCTAGGCTATAGGCGACGCGGACCGTGTCATAGGGAAGCTTGCCCTTCTTTCGGATCGGCACAAAGCCAGCCGAAAGCTGATGCGCCATTGCCCCGCCCAGGATGAAGCCACGGGCTTCAATGCCGGCAACCTTGTCGATCTTCTGACCCGCATATGGGTGTACGAGCTCGTCGACTGCCCGCCGGAACGCACTGGCATCCCCAAGCAGCGTCGTGATGTCCCTGAACTGAACGCCAGGCTTTGGGTAGTCTGGGATCGTACGCAGGACGGAGAGGAGCGTTTTCTCTACGGATGTAGACATCGGCGGTTCCCTAGATTACCGGACATGATTTGCCTTGAACGGCGGCAAAAGAAAAGGGCGGCAGCTGCCGCCCCGTTCAATCGGAAAAGTCGATCCGCTTAGTGCTCGACCGTGGACCAGACCTTGCGCTTCGTCAGGTAGATCAGGCCCGCAAAAAGCAGCAAGAAGACCATGACGTTGAAGCCCATCTGCTTCCGCGCTTCGAGCTTCGGCTCGGCAGCCCACATCAGGAACGCCGAGATATCACGGGCGTATTGATCGAGGGTCTCCGGAGCACCATCGTCGTAGGTGACCTGTCCCTCGCTCAACGGAGGCGGCATCGACAATGCCGTACCGGCGATGAAGTGCGGGTTGTAGTAGGTACCCGGCTGAACTTCCTCGCCTTCCGGCGCATCCTGATAGCCTACCAGGAGGCTATGGATGTAGTCCGGACCGCTTTCCGCATACTGCGTGAAGATGTCAAACACGAAGGTGGGGAAGCCTCGAGTGACCGCACGGGCCTTGGCGATCAGCGACAGGTCCGGAGGAGCAGCACCGTTGTTTGCGGCAGCTGCTGCTTCCGGGTTTGCGAAAGGTGACGGGAAAGTATCTGACGGGATCGCCGGACGGGTGAACATGTCACCCGAGGCGTCCGGACCATCTTCAACTTCGTACTCAGCAGCCAGAGCACGGACCTGTGCGTCGGTGTAGCCGAGATCCTGCAGGTTGCGGAAGGCAACGCGCTCCAGGCCGTGGCAGGCGGCGCAAGCCTCACGATAGACCTTGAGACCGCGCTGGAGCTGGCCCTTGTCATAGGTGCCGAACGGGCCAGCGAAAGACCAGTCCAATTCGACCGGCTTGACGAGCGGGTATTCCGCGGCCTGGGCGGCACCAGCCGTCCCGACCGCGATGCCAGCTACCGTCAGTGCCTTGAGGAAAGTTTTCATGGTTGTTGTTCCTGTCTGCACCGGATCGATCAGCTCGTGGTTTCCGTGGACGCCGCAGGAAGAGGTGCGGACGCCTTATTCTTCTCAAGCACCGCCTCGGTGATCGAGTTGGGCAGGCGACGCGGCTTTTCCAGCAGGCCAAGGACCGGCATGATGATGAGGAAGAACGCGAAGTAGAAGAGGGTCGAGGCCTGCATCAGCGGAATGTAGATGCCTTCCGCAGGCATGGCGCCCAGCCATCCGAGGAACACGGCGTTGATCGCGAAGAGCCAGAAGAACAGCTTGTACCAAGGACGGTAGACTGCCGAACGGACCTTCGAAGTGTCGAGCCACGGAACGAAGAACAGCACCGCGATTGCACCGAACATTGCAAGGACGCCGCCCAGCTTGGAGTCGATCGGCCCGATGTTGAAGGTGATCGCACGCAGGATCGCGTAGAACGGCAGGAAGTACCATTCCGGAACGATGTGCGCAGGCGTCTTCAGCGGATCAGCAGGAATGTAGTTGTCAGCGTGACCGAGGTAGTTCGGGATGTAGAACACGAAATACGCGAACATCACCAGGAACAGGACCATGCCGAACGCGTCCTTGATGGTCGCGTAAGGGGTGAACGGAAGCGTGTCGGTCTTCGACTTCACTTCGATACCCGTCGGGTTGGTCTGACCGGTCACGTGCAGCGCCCAGACGTGCAGGACAACAACGCCAGCAATCATGAACGGCAGCAGGTAGTGCAGCGAGAAGAAGCGGTTCAGCGTCGGGTTATCCACCGCGAAGCCACCCAGCAACAGCTGCTGGACCCACTCACCAACCAACGGAATTGCCGTGAAGAAGCCGGTGATGACCGTTGCGCCCCAGAAGGACATCTGCCCCCAAGGCAGAACGTAGCCCATGAAGGCGGTTGCCATCATCAGGAGGTAGATGATCACGCCGAGGATCCACAGCAGCTCGCGAGGAGCCTTGTAGGAGCCGTAGTAGAGGCCACGGAAGATGTGGATGTAGACGGCGATGAAGAACATCGACGCGCCGTTGGCGTGCAGATAGCGGATCAGCCAGCCGGAGTTCACGTCGCGCATGATCTTTTCGACGGAGTCGAAGGCAGCGCCCGTGTGGGCGGCGTAGTGCATCGCCAACACGATACCGGTGACGATCTGAACGACGAGCATCAGCGAGAGAATACCGCCGAAGGTGTACGCGTAGTTCAGATTGCGCGGTACCGGGTAAGAAACAAACGAATCATGGATCAGCCGCGGAAGCGGCATACGGGCATCGAACCAACGTTCAATGCCTGTCTGGGGCGAATAGGTCGAGTGTCCACCGCTCATGGTCTATTGCTCTCTTGATGCCTCAACCGATCCGGATGACCGTGTCGGAAATGAATTGAAAAGTCGGAACCGGAAGGTTGGTAGGCGCAGGTCCGACGCGGATACGTCCCGCGGTGTCGTAGTGGGAGCCGTGGCACGGGCAGAACCAGCCACCAAAATCACCAGCCTGGCCGAGCGGCACACAACCCAGATGGGTGCACGAACCGATCATGACGATCCAGTTCTCTTTGCCCTCACCTGCCGAGCGCGCCAGGTCGGTCGCCTCTGCGTTCGCATCGATATTGTCGTTGCGAGCGACTGGATCCTTAAGATCGGCGAGCGGCACCTGACGGGCTTCTTCGATCTCCTGCTCCGTACGGTTACGGATGAAGATCGGCTTGCCACGCCACTTGGCAGTCACCGACATGCCGGGCTCAATCGCCGAGACATCAACGTCGATGGTTGCCAAAGCCAGCGTAGATGCATCAGGGCGCATCTGGTCGATAAACGGC
Source organism: Aquamicrobium zhengzhouense (assembly GCF_016124105.1). GTDB lineage: Bacteria > Pseudomonadota > Alphaproteobacteria > Rhizobiales > Rhizobiaceae > Aerobium > Aerobium zhengzhouense. The sequence continues at coordinate 287,122 of NZ_JADGMQ010000002.1, read as the reverse complement.
CAGGCGGCACCGCCGACAGCCACTACGCCAGCCATGCCGGTAGCGATGTAAAGAAAATCGCGGCGGTTATGATCGGTCGCTTCGTTCGCGCTCACGGGCACTGGGTCCTTTCGCCTTATTTTTGCCCGAAGGAACCCTGCCGTCGTCACCCTGACGCACATATTGCCTGCCACCTCCAACCCCCTGAGATCAGGCGACAGGATGTGGCGAGCGGATTCCCCCTTGCATTTTGCGAAGGTTTCTATGCGCGCAACGCACAATTGTCCAGCATTACGAACCTTCGTGGGCAGATTGTCGCGGGGTATCTACCGTTATCAGGACGCGCCCAAGCGCAGCAAGACCTCCGCCGGAATGCTGTATTCGCGGATCACATCATGATGGCGCCGTAATCCACATAATTCGCGCTGGATGAAGTAGGCGTAGACGGCATCCGCCGCCTGTTTCACCAACTTCTCGCGTCTCGGTGAGTCGGCAGGCTCCACGCCCAGCCGACCAAGAGCGGACTGAACCTTCTCCCCTGCCCGGCCCAGCGCTGCAGCCTTCTCACCAAGGATCTCATGATCGAGCGTATTGAGCACACCTGATGCTGAAGACACTCCGATCGCACTGGACTGATACCGGGATGGTGGTCGAAGGGCCATCTCGCTACTCCGCGGCTAGACGAGAAGCCAGGAAGCCGCCCGACTGCCGCTTCCACAACTGGGCATAGAGCCCATCGCGCTGGATCAGCCCCTCATGAGTGCCTTCTTCCACGATACGCCCACGATCTACCACGACCAGACGATCAAGGGCGGCGATGGTGGAAAGCCGATGGGCCACCGCGATAACGGTCTTGCCCATCATGAGCTCGGTGAGGTTTTCCTGGATCGCCGCCTCCACTTCTGAATCCAGTGCCGAGGTGGCTTCATCGAGTATGAGGATCGGGGCGTTCTTGAGCATCATCCGTGCCAGCGCAATGCGCTGCCGCTGGCCGCCTGACAGCTTCACTCCCCGCTCGCCTACATGGGCGTCATAACCGACGCGCCCCTTCGGATCTGTCACTCCAACGATAAAGTCGTGTGCTGCCGCGCGGCGGGCTGCTTCGAAGACCTCATCATCGGCTGCACCTGGCTTGCTATAGGCGATGTTGTCGCGGATGGAGCGGTGCATCAACATCGGGTCTTGCGCCACGACGCCGAACTGAGCCCGCAGCGACGCCTGGGTCACACCGCGTATATCCACGCCATCAACAAGAATCCGGCCCGCCTCAACATCGAACAGGCGCAGTGCCAGATTGACGATTGTCGTTTTTCCGGCTCCCGACGGACCGATCAACGCGACTCGCTCGCCAGGCCGAATGTGCAGGCTGAAGTTCTCGATGACGCCACCGCCCTGACCGTAGTGGAAAGAGACATTGTCGAATACAATATCGCCCTTTGCGCGCGGCATCGGGACTGCACCGGGCGCGTCGGCAATCTCCGGCTTTACCGAGATCGTCCCGGTCGCATCCTGCACCGTGGCAAAAGAGCGGATCAAGCCATTGAGATTGAACATCATATGGCCGGACATCTGGTTCAGCCTGAAGACGAGGCCCATCGCGGCGGCGATTTCGCCGGTCGTTGCCGTGCCCGACATCCAGCCGCGGATGGCAAACACGAACACCGCGGCCATCATTATCCCGTTCAGGACAGCGACCCCGGAGCGCACCCGCGTGATCGCCCGCGTAAGTCCCCGCACGGCGTCGAGGTAGCCTTCCATGCTGTCGCGCACGAAATCATTCTCGCGGCGGCCGCTATCGAAGAGCTTCACCGCCATGATGTTGGTAAAGGCATCCACCAGACGGCCATTCATAATCGAACGCTCGTCAGCGCTTCGCCGCCCGGCAGCGCGCAGTGGCGGCAGCAACCTCCACGCTGTTACCCCGTAGGCGGCACCCCAGAGAAGCAGTACGACGCCCAGCATCGGGTCCAGAAGCATGAGGATCGTCGTCGTCAGAACGACGAACGACAGGAAGCTCCAAAGGGACTGGAGCGACGAGACAATGAAGTCGCCGGTCGCTTCGCCGCCTTGTAGAATCTTTGTCGCAATTCGTCCGGCGAAGTCATTCTGATAAAAAGCGTATGGCTGCTCGATGACTCTACGGAAGGACTGCCAACGAACGAGTTGGTAGAATGACGGGACAATGACTTGCTGCTCAACCACGGTGTTCGCGATCATCACCCCAGCGCGCACCACAAGCACCAGCAGAAGAAAGCCCGCAAGCGACAGCCAATGATCTGCAAGGAGTTGCGAGGGCGTTGAGTGCTCCAGCAGATCGATGATCCAGCCAATAGACCAATACATCGCTGCCTCGACGGCCCCCGACATGCCGCCGACGATCAGAAGAAGAATAAACGGCCCCCGCGCCTGCCTGGCGAAGAAGAGGATGAACTGCCACGCATCGCGCGGCAGAACGTCCTGCTCGGTATCACCAAAGGGCTCGATGACGCCCTCAGCCCTTCGCCATATACGTTCGGCGAATCCGTCATCCTTGCGATCGTCGGTCCCGGTTTGTCTCACTCGGCGGCAATCTCTTTCTCTGTCTCGTCAGAGGCCTCCTCGTGAAGAAGGAAACCACCGGACTGTCTCTGCCATAGCTGGGCATAAAGACCGCCTTTGGCAATGAGTTGGTCGTGAGTGCCTTCCTCGATCACTTCGCCCTTATCCAGAATGATCAACCGATCCATCGCGGCGATGGTGGAAAGACGATGCGCAATCGCGATCACCGTCTTGCCCTCCATCAGACGGTAAAGGTTCTGCTGTATCGCCTCCTCAACCTCCGAATCGAGCGCAGAAGTTGCCTCATCGAGGATCAGGATCGGCGCGTCTTTCAACATAACGCGCGCGATCGCGATACGCTGGCGCTGACCACCCGAAAGTTTGACGCCGCGCTCGCCTACATGCGCATCTAGCCCCCTGCGCTCATGCGGGTCGGACAGACCCGCGATAAAGTCGAGCGCTTCTGCCTTTCGGGCTGCTTCCAGAACCAATTCATCGGTCGCATCCGGACGGCCATAGCGGATGTTGTCGCGCACCGAGCGGTGCAGAAGAGATGTATCCTGCGTAACAACACCAATATGCGCTCTCAGGGAGTCCTGGGTGACGTCCGTGATATCCTGGCCATCAATCGTCACCTTGCCGCCCTCAATGTCGTAGAAGCGGAGCAGGATGTTCACGAGTGTCGACTTCCCGGCACCCGAGCGCCCGACGATACCAACCTTTTCGCCCGGCCGGATTTTGAGCGACAAGCCGTTCAGGACGCTCTTCTTCTTGCCGTAGTCGAACCGGACATTGTCGAACATGATCTCCCCATCATGGACGACCAGTTCCTTCGCGTTCGGCTTGTCCTCAACCAGGTGCGGCAGCGAGATCGAGCGTATCCCGTCTTGAACCGTGCCCACATTCTCGAACAGGCCGGACACTTCCCACATGATCCACTGCGACATTCCCCACAAGCGGAGCACGAGGCCGATTGCGATCGCCACCGCACCGACGGTGACTGCCCCCGCAAGCCAAAGCTGGATGGAAATGTAGCCGACAACAGCCAGCAAGATCGAGTTGGACAGGATGAGAAGCGTGTAGAGGTTCGTCACCAGACGCATCATGCGGTGAACGGTGGTAAGAAAATCCTCCATCCCCTCACGCGCAAACGACGCCTCTCGCTTCGCATGGCTGAACAGCTTGACCGTCTGGATGTTGGCATAGCTGTCCACCACCCGGCCGGTCATCACTGATCGTGCATCAGCTTGCTCCTGCGAGACCTTCCCCAGCCGCGGGACAAAGTATCGGAGCAACAGCGCATAGGAGACCAGCCATACGCATAGGGGCATAGCCAGCCGCCAGTCCGCCGACGCAACAAGCCAGAGCATCCCCAGGAAATAGACGACGACATAATTCATCACGTCTATCAGCTTGACGACGCATTCGCGCACTGCGAGGGCAGTTTGCATGAGCTTGGTGGAAATCCGCCCGGCAAACTCGTCCTGATAGTAGGTCATCGATTGCTTCAGCAGGTACCTATGGACCTGCCAGCGAATGCGCATCGGAAAATTGCCGAACAGCGACTGATGCTCGGTCAGCGAGTTGAACAGCGTCAGCGATGGCAGCACCACAAGCACGACGAAGGCCATGCCTGCGAGCTTCCACCCTTCGTTTTGAAGGAAGGTTTCCCTGCTCTGCACCGAGAGCCAGTCAACGATATTGCCGAGAAACCCGAACAGCCAGACTTCCGCGAGTGCGATGGCCGCGGTCATGATTGCAGAAACTATGATGATCGGCCACGCACCCTTGGTGTAATGCATGCAGAAAGCCAAAAGTCTCCCTGGTGGCTCAACCGGCTCCTCGACCGGGAACGGATTGAGCAGGTTTTCGAACCAGCGATACATAGAATTTCTCGTCTATTTGTGGCCGCTGCGAGGTCTGACCGGCGTGCCCCGCAAGCCACCCTTCAGACTGCCGGCGAGTTTTTTCGTCTTGGCCTGCTTTGCCATTTCCTGCCCCCCGGTCAACGCGGAAGCCGGAAGATGGGGCCTCGGCGCGGAAGAACCAAGGACGTTACGGAAAGCTGGTGACAAGGCAGTGTCAGGAGCGGTAAGGGGCGCGACAATACCCGCACCCGCCAATGGAGCCGATCGCTCTGGCTTCTTGATACCGGATGGCATGGATTTATCCTCGAACGAGATTAACGTTCGGCGGTATCGTGACCGTGCCTAATAGAACATTTTAGTAGGTCGAACCGATGCCGCCGTCAGACGATGCGCAGGCTGCGCAGGCGCCAAGCGATGACGAAGCTGAGATCGTGGTCCATCGACGCCTCCTCTGCGGTTCGAATGGAGAAGATGCGCTTTATACACCCAGTCCGGAATATTGACCACCGGACATGACCCAACGTCCGCTCGAAAAACGATATTGTGTCCATTAAGCCACAGATTGCAAAGATGCTTGCTTGAACGAATACGCGCTGGCATCACAGCGCTCTGACCTTGCACAAAGTAACCATGATACAGCCCCCCATCCGCATCGCGCTCTATCAGCCCGACATTCCTGGCAACACCGGCACCATCCTGCGGATGGCGGCTTGCCTCGGTCTTAGCGTCGACATTATTGAGCCCGCCGGCTTCGACATGTCCGATCGCGCCTTGAAGCGCGCGGGGATGGATTATCTCGAAATGGCTACTCTCACCCGCCACGTATCCTGGGACGCTTTTCGTGACTGGCAGGCAGGCGAGGGTCAGCGCCTCCTGCTGTTCACGACCAGGTCCGACCGCCCATATACAAATTTCCAGTATCAGGCGGGAGACATTCTCCTCTTCGGTCGAGAATCTGCAGGTGCTCCCGAAATCGTGCATCAAGCGGCAGAGGCGGAACTCAATATCACCATGCGTCCCCAGGCACGCAGCCTGAACCTTGCAATCTGCACTGCGATGGCAGCGGGAGAAGCTCTGCGGCAGATCAATCTGCCGTCGGCAGGCGCCTGATCGTAAATTGGATCACATCATCGGGCTGTTCAAACCAGCTTTCGATTTCGGTCCAATAGGCCTGCTTTGGCCAACGATCGAACCACTCGCGCGCTTTTTCGCGTGCGGCAGTTCGAGGCAAAGTGAAGGTCTCACGCACAAAGCCGTCCTTGACCTTGCGCGGACCGTCTGAGCGGCCTCGTTCAAGGCTACGCCTGAGGCCTTCGAGTGGAGGCCTGGGAGGTACACGCATACACGTATCTCCTGAAATTGCCTTGACCCTTGCCGACAAGAGATTAGGGATCGGGCTTGAATTTTGCGAGTCAATTCGTCTTCCGGCGTTTCCGGGAGCCGTAGGAGAGCGTGGATGCAGCGTCCAGAGTTGCCGGCCGGGCTGCCGGAAGACATCGAGGAAAAGAAGCAAATCGCGAAGGCGTGGTTCGAAGAACTGCGAGATCGCATTTGCGATTGCTTCGAGAAGATCGAGGACGACGTCGCCGGCCCTCTGTCGAGCTGGGTGCCTGGCCGCTTTGAGCGCACCCCTTGGGAGCGCGATGGCGGTGCTGGAGGTGGCGGCGTCATGTCGATGATGTACGGCCGCGTTTTCGAGAAGGTCGGCGTTCACTGCTCCACGGTCTACGGCGAGTTCTCACCGGAGTTTCGCAAGCAAATCCCGGGCGCTGAGGAAGACCCTCGTTTCTGGGCTTCCGGCATCTCGCTGATCGCGCATCCTCACAATCCGAACGTGCCCGCGGTTCACATGAACACGCGCATGGTCGTCACGACCCGCCAGTGGTTCGGTGGTGGCGCAGATCTCACCCCAGTTCTGGATCGCCGCCGTACGCAGGAAGACCCGGACACAATTGCCTTCCACAAGGCGATGAAGTTCGTCTGCGACAAGCATCCCGAGGTCGCGGATTACCCGCGTTTCAAACAGTGGTGCGACGAGTACTTCTACCTTCCCCACCGCAACGAAGCGCGCGGTATTGGCGGGATCTTTTACGATTGGCTGAAGACGACGGAGGAAATGGGCGGTTGGGAAGCAGATTTCCGCTTCGCGCAGGACGTCGGCCGCACCTTCCAGATCGTCTACAACCACCTTGTCCGCAAGAACTTCAACGAGAACTGGACCGAGGCAGATCGCGAAGAGCAGCTGATCCGCCGTGGCCGCTATGTCGAGTTCAATCTCCTGTACGATCGGGGGACCATTTTTGGACTGAAGACGGGCGGAAACGTAAACTCGATTCTGTCTAGCCTGCCTCCTGAGGTGAAGTGGCCGTAACGTAAGCAAACAGAAAGCATCTGGTGATGCACCAGAGCAACACCAACTGCTAGGACCCAGAAATTCTTCGCTAATTTCAGCAAATGAGGCCCGGAACGGGCCTCATTTGCTTTGGCGTCGGAAAATTCAATGTGTCACGACACGTGACAAGCGGAAACATCTCGAATAGAGGCGATCTCGGGCTTGGGATGACGGTCGATTGAGGGCGACCGTCGACTTCCCCCTTGGCGGTCCTTTCAGTGCCTGATCACATCTCGGGGTTTGGTAACTGATTGGTAAAGTTTTAAGCTTCAGGATCGCGTTATGGCGTCCCTACCCTCTCTTTTGCTGACACCTTTTCTTCTGCTGGCTGCAGCACTACCTGTGTCTGCCGCGAACGGCCTCGTGTCGGAAACGAAGATGATTGCTTCAGCCGAATCCGTCAGTCGGGAGGCGACGTTTGCCTACCAACTCATCAAGCCGAAGCAGGCGAGTGGCCGGATCATGGTGCTTATGCACGGCTCGGGCGGCGATGAGACGACGTTGCTTGACCTTGCGTCCAGGATAGCTCCGGATGCGACATTGATCGGTGTCCGCGGCCGGGTCGTGCAGGACGGCATCAAGCGGTGGTACAAGCGCCTGACGCCTACGGAATTCGACCAGCAAGACGTGCGCGATGAAGCTACAGCGTTCGTAGCCTTCATGCGTGAGAAGGCCGAAGAGCTGAAGCTCGATTTGTCCAAGGCGACGTTCCTCGGATACTCGAATGGAGCCAACCTCATTGCAGCGCTCACTCAGCTCTACCCAGGAACCGTGCGAAAGGCGGTGCTCCTGCGCCCGATGCCTGTGCTCGCGAACGCGCCACAGGTTGATTTGAGCGACTCGAAATTCCTCACCATCGCGGGAGAGGACGACAAGCTCTACTATCCATTTGCTGACAGGCTCCACAAGATGCTGGCATCCTGTGGTGCATCGGTCGATGCGCGCGTCATCGACACAGGTCACGGCCTTGGCGAAGAGGATGTGCGCATCGTTGCCGATTGGCTGGGTCAAGCGAACCGCTAGGGCGCAGCTCTTTCAGAGCGCCGTCAAATTCTTCTTCATTCTTACGGGAACAGCCACTTCTCGATATAGTATGTCTTGAGGACCGGACGCTGGAACTATCGCCAATCTGGTTTCGCTCCAGCGTCGGCCCCTACAGGGAGAAGACCAATGAAGACATTTCATTGCGGGTCGTTGGTACCCGGCTGTGACTGGCATACGCGCCACAATGAAGAGGCCGAGGTAATGCGGCGAGCGGTCGAACATCTTCGCACCGCTCACGGAGAAGCGACCATACGCGAGACAATGATCGAAGCGATCCGCTCACGCATCACCAATGCAAGCGCTTCAGCCTAGCTTTGCCTGATCAGTTCCGCGGCGCGCTTAAGCAGGTCGTCGCGGCCTGTTCGAAAACCGCTGTCGATCCATTCCTTCTCGATCGATTTGAGCACGTCGCCAAGCGCCTTTCCGGGCTGGGCGCCCAGTTCCAACAGATCAGTTCCACCAACCGGGAATATCGGCTTTTCCCAGTTCTCCAGATATTTGAGCTGACGGGAAAAACCTCCTGCTTCGATCAGGGCGGAATCTTCTTGCTGCGCTCGAACTCGCGCCGATGCGAGGGCGAGTTTCAGCCGATAAGCCACCCCCCCCACATCCGTGCCGTAGAGCTGTTTCGAGAGGGCAAGTTCGCTTGTCGCAGGTGCGACAGGTGTAGCAACGGCCCAGCCTTCCAGCCGAGCTGCGTCGGCCTTTGACATGCGTAGACGCTCGGCGAGACCTTGCAGCTTGGCCCTGTCAGGGGGAAGGATTGAAGCGAGCCGCAGCATCGGGTCCTGTGGCCAGGCAAGATCCGTTTCAGCTGCCACCAGCCCGTGGATCGCGTCGATGCCCCATTTCTCGCTCTCGGGCAGGATCTTGGTGAGCACTCCGGCCTGGCGCATCCAAAGCAATGCGCGCGAAGGGTCTGGCGCAGACAACAGCCGTTTCAACTCGGCCCATACACGCTCTGCCGACAACCGCTCCAGACCATCTTTCAGCCGCGCCGAGGCACGAATGCCGTCCGCATCGGGACGGCCTTTCCCGTACCAGGCAAAAAATCGGAAAAAGCGAAGGATACGCAGATAATCTTCACGGATCCGCGCGTCCGCATCGCCGATGAAGCGCAGCGTGCGGCTCTCGAGATCCGCCAGCCCGCCGACCAGATCGACCACCTCGCCATCGGCTTTCGCATAGAGTGCGTTGATCGTAAAATCGCGGCGCTCAGCGTCGCGCTTCCAGTCCTTGCCGAATACGACACGCGCATGGCGGCCATCTGTCTCGATGTCGGCTCGAAGCGTGGTCACCTCGTATGCGCGCCCCTCGGCGATCACGGTGATCGTGCCATGTTCCTTCCCGGTCGGGACGGTCCGGAACCCGGCCTCGCGCGCGCGCCGCTCGGTCTCATCCGGAACATTCGTGGTCGCGATGTCGATGTCCGTAACCCGCTCGCCAAGGACCGCATTGCGCACTGCACCACCTGCTATCCGCGCCTCTTCCCCGTCGGCCGACAAGGCTTTCAGCACGCGCTGCAACCCGGCATCAGCCAGCCACTCCGCCTGGGCTGCAATGGAAACTCCACTCACGCATAAAGCCTTTCATAAACGACACGGATGATGCCGGCGGTGATCCCCCAGATGTAGCGATCGCCAAATGGCATCGTGTAGAAAAACCGCTCGCGATTGTTCCAGATACGGCTGTTTCGCGTGTGGTTCGCGGGGTCCATCAAGAACCCCAGAGGCACCTCAAAGGCGTCCTCGACCTCATCCTCGTTAATCGTCAGCATGAAGTCTGGCTTAACAACGGAAAGAACCGGGACAATGCGAAAGCCTGAGCCCGTCACGTAATCAGGCAAGCGACCCACAACCTCGATGAAATCCGACGTCAGGCCGATCTCCTCCTCCGTCTCTCGCAAGGCAGCAAACTCTGCCGTCGGGTCGGTAGGATCGAGCCTTCCACCTGGGAATGAGATTTCTCCAGAGTGGGAACGAAGCTTTCCAGACCTCTGGGTGAGGATCACACTGGCTTCTCCAGGGCGATCCACAACCGGAACCAGCACCGCCGCCTCTTTCAGCCGGTCGTGGACAAACATTTGCGCCAGCTCAGGATTGAGACGGTGATCTCCATAATCGTCCGCGCGCGGGGGCAGGCGATGAGCGGCAGCACGACGGCGGAAATCCGAAACGGTGTAATGATTGACGGTGCTTGTGATCATGAACTGGCGCTGAGTGCCTCCAGCTTGTCGACCGGCATCATCGGGAAAACGCTGCCCTTCGAGCGAACGGCAAACATCTTCGTCCCGTCGATGTCGATTTCGTCCCCGTAGGAAACAAGCTCGTACATGACGGCGCGGGAGACGAGCGCTTCGAGCCGTCCGCGCACCAGAAGATATGGCTTCATTCCCCCTGTGCCATCCTCGTCCACAAAGCGAAGCGGGTTTTCCGGTCCTGCCTCGATCACATCGCCAACATTGGTCCGGAAAGTCAGAACCTGATCCACACCCGCATCGTTTCGATTGACTTCAACTGCGATGAAATGCGCATCCTCGACCCGAATGCCGACCTTCTCGACGGGTGTTACAAGATAGGTTTTGCCGTCTTCATCCTTGCGAAGGACGGAGGAGAACAACTGTATCAGCGCAGGGCGGCCAATCGGTGTTCCCATGTAGAACCACGTACCATCCGCGCGAATCTCTATATCGAGATCGCCGCAAAACTCCGGATTCCAACGTTCCACCGGCGGCAGCCCCTTTCCGGCCCGCGCCGCGCGCGAAATCAGCGCTTCCAGCCCTGCGGAGTCAGAAGCTTTACCCAGACCGGTCTGATTAGTATCTGTGTGCATTGCCATCGTCACGAAATAGTCACTGTTATTGCGCTTGTCAGCCTAGTTGCGTGTTTTAAGTTGAACCTGCCTGGACCGCCAGCCGCGCCTCCATGTCGAAACTGACGAGGAACTGTTTCCATGAACGCTTCTCCCCAGGCCACCGCCGCGCCTGCCGAAAAGGACATGATCGCTCAGGCAGAGGCTGCCCTTGCAGACATCTCGCGCGTCCGCGACGCGGTCGGAAAGGTGGTATTCGGGCAGCAGGATGTCATTGAGCGTACCCTGGTCGCAATACTGGCGGGCGGTCATGCGCTGCTGGTCGGCGTTCCGGGTCTTGCCAAGACCAAGCTTGTAGAGACGCTCGGCGTCGTTCTCGGCCTCGACGGACGGCGCATCCAGTTCACTCCGGACCTTATGCCCTCCGACATTCTCGGTTCGGAAGTGATGGAGCAGGACGCGGCAGGCAAGCGTTCGTTCCGTTTCATCAAAGGGCCGATCTTTGCGCAATTGCTGATGGCGGACGAGATCAACCGTGCCTCCCCGCGCACGCAATCAGCACTTCTTCAATCCATGCAGGAATACCACGTCACCGTCGCTGGCGAACGTCATGACCTGCCCTCCCCGTTCCACGTGCTCGCGACGCAGAACCCGCTTGAGCAGGAAGGCACCTACCCGCTGCCCGAAGCCCAGCTCGATCGCTTCCTGATGCAGGTCGACATCCTCTACCCTGACATCGAGGCCGAGCGGCGGATCTTGCTTGAAACAACCGGGGCATCGGATGCCCGCGCCGAGAACGTCCTGACCGCCGAGCGCCTCCGGGAAATCCAGTCGCTGATCCGCCGCATGCCGGTTCCGGACAGCGTTGTGGATGCGATCCTCACCCTTGTTCGTTCGGCGCGCCCGGGCCAGGGCAATAAAGAGACGGATCGCCATGTTGCATGGGGACCGGGCCCCCGCGCCAGCCAGGCATTGACCCTTTGCGCCCGGGCTCGCGCTCTTTACGACGGACGCCTCGCTCCCTCCATCGATGACGTGAAGGCGCTGGCCGAGCCGGTTCTGCAGCATCGCATGGCACTCACCTTCGCAGCTCGCGCCGAAGGCATCAGCGTTCGCAACGTCATTGCACAATTGGTGAAAGCGTCGGGCTGATGGCAGGGATCGGCGAGGCACAAGCACCGGTCGCCATACGCGACGCGCTTGCCCGCGCCCGCCAACGCGCCGCGCTTATTCCAGATTTGCTGGTGGAAGCTCAGCGTGTGACCAACACCGTCATCTCGGGTTGGCATGGTCGCCGACGCCGGGGCATCGGTGAAAATTTCTGGCAGTTTCGGCCCTATGTCGACGGAGAGTCGTTGTCGCGCATCGATTGGCGCCGCTCCGCGCGCGACGACCATATCTATGTGCGTGACAAGGAATGGGAAGCCGCCCACACGATCTGGCTGTGGGCAGATCCCTCACCGTCAATGCTCTACAAATCCAGGCACGCGACCGTTTCGAAAGAAGCGCGATCGCTGGTGTTGATCCTTGCTCTGGCAGAACTTTTGTCGCGCAGCGGCGAGCGTATCGGCTGGCCCGGATTGTCTGACCCCATCAGCGCTCGCAATGGCGCGGAGCGTGTGGCCTCACGCTTGATGCATGCGACGCAGTTCACCCCTCGTCCCGATCTCAACCAGTTGCGGCGGTTCAGTGACATCATCATCGCAAGCGACTTCCTCGACCCGGTAGAAGAGACGCAGGAATGGCTCGATACCCTCGCACGACGGGGCGTACGCGCTCATTTGATCGAAATCTCGGATCCCGCCGAAGAGACGTTCCCCTATTCGGGCCGCACCGAATTTCGTGATCCGGAAACCGGTGAGAAACTGATAGCAGGCCGCGCGGAAACGGTCGCGGAAGACTACCGCCGCGTTTACACGGCGCGGCGTGAGGAACTTGCCTCATGGTGCAGAAAACTTGGCTGGAGCTACACGGTCAACCATACTGATCGTCAGGCATCCGATGCCATCGTAAAGGTGCACATGGCTCTTAGCGCCGACGTCGGATACGGGGGACGCTGATGGGCTTACTCCCCTTCTCATTCGGCGCCCCTGCCATATTGCTGGGACTGCTTACCCTGCCAGCCATCTGGTGGCTGTTGCGCCTCACGCCGCCTCGACCTCAGGAAGAAATCTTCCCGCCTCTGCGTATCCTCGCGCGGGTTCTTCGCAGTGAGGAGACGCCGCACCAGAGCCCTTGGTGGCTCACAATGTTGCGCTTGCTCTTGGCCGCGCTGGTGATTTTTGCACTTGCGCAGCCTGTCCTCAATCCACGCGAAGCTACCGCAGTCGGGGGAAACTCTCTTGCACTGGTTATCGACAATGGCTGGGCAAGTGCACCTGACTGGGATGTTCGCGTTGCAACGGCTGAGCGCCTGATAGACGATGCGGAAGGGCAGCCCATCATCCTTGCTCTGACTGCGGAACTTCCGAACGCCGAGATCGGTCCGTTCGACGCATCCGCTGCGCGCGAGCGTCTTGCTGCTGCGGAGCCAAGACCGGTCCCGGTTGATCGACCATCAGTCTATGCGCGTGTGGCCGATGCGATGGCGACGATGACGGCTGCGACCGTTGCTGTGCTCTCTGACGGCCTTGAAGCTCCCGGAGATGAAGAAGCGTTGGCGGAACTCGTATCCGAAAACGCGGCCAAGCTCATTTGGGTCGCGCCAAATCGGCTCGAAATGCTGGGCATCAGCGCAAGCGCCAACACGGCTGAAAACTTTAGCTTCACCACCATCCGCCCCTCTACGGAGACCGCAGCACGCGACGCGCGGGCAGTGGCGTTGGATGAACGCGGGCGGCGGATTGCCGAGACCACCGTATCATTTGCCGTGAACGAGGCTACCACGACCGGTGAGTTTCGTGTGCCGTTCGAACTTCGCAACGACTTCGTGGCCCTGTCGCTTGACGGACAGACACATGCCGGCGCGGTACATTTGCTGGACGAAAATTCTCGGCGCCGGCGTGTCGGACTTATCTCGCAGTCTGAGGCCGACCAGGCGCAGCCGCTTCTGTCCCCGCTCTATTACATTCGTCGTGCGCTGGAGCCATTCGCCGAGCTGGTGCAGCCCCAGAGCACTGACCTTGCGGAGGCCATCCCGCAGCTTCTGGAACAACGCCCCGCCATGATCGTCATGGCAGATGTGGGAACACTCCCCGAGACTGCACGTGCCCAGTTGATTGAATGGTTGAATGACGGCGGGACGCTTGTTCGCTTTGCCGGCTCTCGCCTCGCTGCTGCAGGCAATGACGAAGAGCTTCTGCCGGTGCGCCTGCGACTTGGCGAACGTGCATTGGGCGGAGCATTGTCCTGGACGGAGCCTCAGGCCCTGGCGGAATTTTCGACGGGCAGCCCCTTCGCGGACTTGCCTCCCCCTTCAGAAGTTACGGTATCTCGGCAGGTCTTGGCGGAGCCAACGTCGGATATCGTTGAGCGCACATGGGCCAACCTTGCAGACGGCACACCGCTCGTAACTGGCGCGCCGCGAGGAGCCGGTACGCTCGTACTCTTCCACACAACGCCAGAAGCGACGTGGTCAAACCTGCCGATCTCGGGCACCTTCGTAGAGATGCTGCGACGGATTGTTCAGCTGTCCCGTAACCAGGGCCGCATCGACGCCGCAGCTGACTGCGCCCCCGCAAGCCTTCCACCTTATCGCATGATCAGCCCTGAAGGGACGCTCGTACCGCCTGGCCCCGATGCGCGGCCGCTTATAGCGACCTCTGCGGCTGCCGTGACGATTGAGAACCCACCGGGCTTTTACGGCAGCGATGAAGGCGTCGTCGCCCACAATCTCTTGAAGTCAGACGCGACGCTGCGTCCAATTTCGCGGCCTGCGATGGACATTCCTGTTGCCGAATCTTCATACGCATATGATCAATCGATCGACCTGAAAGGCCCGCTGTTTGCGGCCGCGCTGCTGCTGCTGCTGCTCGACACGCTCGCCGTCCTGTGGATTGGCGGCAAGCTCACACGACGCGGGCTGCCCGCTAGAGCTGCACTACTGCTCGCTATTGGTCTCACTCTTCCCACGCCATCGCCCTCGGTGGCTCAGGAACTGATTAGTGACGCTGACGCAATCGCCGCGATCTCGGAAACACGCATCGCCTACGTCCTTACGGGAAACAGTTCGATCGATGCAGTGAGCCGCGCCGGGTTGACCGGACTGTCGCAGTATTTGATCGAGAAGACCGCTTTGGAGCCTGGCGAGCCTGCGGGGGTCGATATCGAGGCCGACGAACTCGCCTTCTATCCGTTGATCTACTGGCCGATTGACGAAAACTCCCCGCTGCCGTCGGAAGCTGCTCTCGCGCGGGTCGACGCCTATATGCGTGAGGGCGGTACGGTGCTCTTCGACACGCGTGATCAGTTTTCGTCTGGCCTCGATTCCGGCTCGGCGAGTCCGACAACCCGGCGTCTGCGCGATATTCTGTCAACCATGAATGTGCCGCCGCTCGAGCCCGTGCCTATCGATCACGTGCTGACGAAGACCTTTTTCATCATGCCGGAGTTCCCTGGCAGATATTCCGGAAGCCCGCTTTGGGTCGAAGCATCGCTGGATGCCGCCAATGTCGAAAACCGCCCCGTGCGTACCGGCGATGGCGTCACGCCCATCATGATCACGGCAAATGACCTCGCAGGCGCCTGGGCGATCGATGACAGCGGCACGCCGCTCTATCCAACGGTGCCAAACGATCCGATGCAGCGCGTTTATGCCTATCGCGGCGGCGTCAACATCATGATGTACATGCTGACCGGCAACTATAAATCCGATCAGGTGCACGTGCCGGCGCTGCTCGAACGGCTGGGACAGTAATATGCAGTACCCTGACCTCGAACGGAAACTGCAACCCCCTCGCTCTTCTGAGTGTTTCAGCGGAGAGCGCGATTGATGAACTGGTCGCTTTCCTTCGAGCCATTGCTGTCTTGGTTCTGGATCGTCGCCCTCATGACGCCGGTCGCACTGCTGGTGCTCCTTTCGCTCATTCTGCGAATGCGCGGCGCGGCGCTCCGGGTGGCAGCCCTCGCCGCCCTCGGTATCGCGCTGGTCAATCCGGTACTTCTCGACGAAGAGCGCGAACCGCTGCAGAGCGTCGTGGCCTTGGTTGTCGACCGCAGCCAGAGCCAGGATATCGGCGACCGAATGGCAACAACTGATGCAGCGGTTGAAGAACTGCGCGCCCGTCTTGCTCGTTTTTCGCAGTTTGAGGTGCGGGTGGTAGAAGCGGCCAGCGCCGAAGCGGCGGATGAACGTACACAGACCCGTCTCTTCCGCGAGCTCGATTCTGCACTGCGCGATGTGCCACCGTCGCGTGTTGCCGGCGCAATCATGGTCACCGACGGCCAGGTCCACGACGTTCCGACCGATGCACAAAACCTGCACGGACCGCTGCATGTGCTTGTGACAGGTGAAG
This sequence comes from Aquamicrobium zhengzhouense, assembly GCF_016124105.1. Lineage (GTDB taxonomy): Bacteria > Pseudomonadota > Alphaproteobacteria > Rhizobiales > Rhizobiaceae > Aerobium > Aerobium zhengzhouense. The sequence goes on along the minus strand of NZ_JADGMQ010000002.1, from coordinate 271,037 downwards.
AAGGCGAGTTCGATCGCCGAATTCGCTTCGAGAAAGCACCGCGCTTCGGCATAGTCGGCAAGCCTGTCGAGATGACCTACCGTGTCATTTCAACTGACGGCCAGAGCGGCACTGTGCCCGTCGAGGTGCGGATCAACGGCAAGTTCGTCGTCAACCGACAAGCGGTCATTGGGGAACCGATGACGATGAGCATCGTCGTTCCCAACGCCGGTAAGAACATCGTTGAGCTGACGATCCCGAAGGCAGAGGGAGAACTGACTGACAGCAACAACCGCGCAGTCGCGGTCCTCGATGGCATTCGCGAAAACTTGCGCGTGCTGCTCGTCTCTGGCGAGCCCCATGCGGGCGAGCGCACCTGGCGCAATCTTCTCAAGTCAGACGCCTCGGTCGACCTCGTCCACTTCACCATCTTGCGACCGCCGGAAAAGCAGGACGGCACGCCGATCCACGAATTGTCGCTGATAGCTTTCCCGACGCGCGAGCTGTTCGTCGAGCGGGTCAACGATTTCGACCTCATCATCTTCGACCGGTACCAGCACCGGGACGTTCTGCCGATCCTCTACTACGACTACATTGCGGAGTATGTGGAAAACGGTGGCGCGCTGCTGATTGCAGCCGGTCCCGAATATGCAGGGAACCAGTCGATCGCTCGAACACCGCTCATCTCCGCGCTTCCAGCGCTGCCGACGGGCTCGGTAATCGAAGAAGGTTTTCATCCGCGTCTCACCAAAGCTGGCAAACGGCATCCCGTCACACGCGGGCTTGAAGGTTCTGATTCGGAGCCGCCGCAATGGAGCCGCTGGTTCCGGCTGGTCGACATCGATCAGCCTGAGGGTCACGTCGTCATGGAAGGTGCCGACCGACCTCTGATGGTTCTGGACCGAAAGGGAGATGGCCGTGTCGGCATGCTCCTGTCGGATCAGGGCTGGCTCTGGGCGCGCGGTTTCGAAGGTGGTGGTCCGCATGTTTCATTGTACCGTCGGATTGCCCACTGGCTGATGAAGGAGCCGGAACTGGAAGAAGAGCGTCTCACTGCGTCCGGGCGCGGGATGACTCTGGACATTGTTCGACAGACGATGAGTGATGATCCGGGCCGAGCAGCGGTACTTTCTCCGTCTGGAAAACGCATCGACGTAAATCTTTCATCGGTTGGTCCCGGGCAGTTCACCGGCTCGCTAGAGGTAGACGAAATTGGCCTTTATCAGATTGCCAATGGCGACCTGACCGCGTTGGCGCATGTTGGCCCGGTCAATGCCCCTGAGTTCCAGGATACCGTTTCCACGACGGAGGTACTGCAGCCGACCGCAAACGCCACCGGTGGCGGCACACGTCGGCTCGCCAAGACCCTCACCGGGAATGTCAGCGTTCCTGGAATTGTCCCCGTCCGTGAGGGCGCAGTCACATCAGGGCGTGACTGGATCGGCCTGCGCACCACCAGCGACAGCGTCTTGAAATCGGTCAGCCGGGTACCGCTGTTTGCGGGCTTCTTCGGACTTGCAGCTCTGCTGCTCGCCTTCGGCGCCATGTGGTATCGAGAAGGCCGCTAAGCAGTGGTCTTCGCTGGCCTCCCTACTCGGCAGCGATAGCGATTGTGTCTCTCGCCAGATCGGCGTGCACCACGTTACCGGTGAAGCTCGCAAGAGCACCAGGCACGAACTCGCAGGCAAGAAACCGTGCCGGATCAACCGGACGTGGCATGATCGCCTGCCCGCGCGGAATCACGATCGAGAAGCCCAGCGGCATATAGTAAGGCGCGTCTCCAACGAGGATCGCCAATTGCCAGCTATCCTTGCGCGCGGCCTCCAATGCCAGGGCCACCAGCTTGCGACCGATGCCCAGATTCTTGTAGTCGGGCCTCACGGCGAGCGGCCCGAGCAATAGCGCGCGCCCTGCCCCCGCCGCGATCGGCGTCATGCGTACCGAGCCGACGACCCGTCCATCTACGAGTGCAACGAACGACAGTTCACGGCGATGAGGCCCGCCTTCGCGGATCGCATAGGCAGCACGCGTAAAGCGACCGGGACCGAATGCCTCAGCGTTGATTTCTTCGATTTCGAGATCGTGCGCGGCGGTTTCCGTCACGTAGACGACGTCAGCGGGGCTCATGAGCAAATTCCGTGGTGTAAGCGAAGACAGGTCGAGTTCGCGGCAAACGCCGCCGGCGCCCCTCAATGGAGCGCGTCAGCCCAATCGTCGTCGCTGAAAACCCACGGTGAACACGTCAAAGCCTCCGCCAACACCCTTGCCAGCTAAAGTCCCGCTATCATCAAATTGTGCAGCGAGCAACGATGATTTGCGTTTGGGGTGACGAACTGTTCATAGGAAACAGCGTTCCCCCGCCCCTGCCGCCTCTCTAAGTAAACAGAAAGCAAAGGAGTTGAGCATGGGTCTCCTCGTAGACGGCGTTTGGCACGACCAATGGTACGACACGAGCAAAAGCGGCGGACGGTTTGAACGCTCCGTGTCGCAGTTTCGCGATTGGGTAACAGTCAACGGTCAACCCGCACCTGGCCGCGAGCGCAGCTTCCAGGCTGAACCGGGACGCTACCACCTTTACGTCTCGCTGGCCTGCCCCTGGGCACACAGAACCCTGATCTACCGCCAGTTGAAGAAGCTGGAAGAGGTGATCTCGGTTGACGTCGTTCACCATTACATGGGCAAGGATGGCTGGACCTTTCTGAAGGAGGACGGCGCCACAGGCGACAGTCTGTACGGCAGTGACTTCCTGCACCAGATCTACACGCGCGCAGACCCAAAATATTCGGGCCGGGTTACTGTGCCTATCCTCTGGGACAAGCAGACGGAGACGATCGTCTCGAACGAGTCGTCAGAAATTATCCGCATGCTCAATTCCGCGTTTGATGAGTGGGCTGACCGGAGCGTTGATTTATCTCCGGCACATCTGCTCTCCGACATCGACGCGTTGAACGAGCGGATTTATCCTTCGATCAACAACGGGGTGTATCGCGCGGGGTTTGCCACCACACAATCAGCGTATGAGGAAGCTTACAACGAGCTTTTTCAGGCTTTGGACGAGATCGAGGCCCGGCTTTCGGTTTCGCGCTATCTGCTCGGCGACCAACTAACTGAGGCGGACATCCGCCTCTTCACCACGCTGATCCGTTTTGACGCCGTTTATTATTCGCACTTCAAGTGCAACCAGCGACGGATTTCGGATTACCGAAACATGTCGAACTATGTTCGCGATATCCTCCAGATCGAAGGCATCGCCGAAACCGTCGATATGCTGCACATCAAGGCGCACTATTACGGCAGCCACGCCACCATCAACCCTACCGGTGTCGTCCCCGTCGGTCCCGATCTCGACTTCGCGGCTCCGCATGATCGCGAGCGGCTAAGCGAGCCAGCCTGATCACCAATAAGGATCGACAGGTACACCCTCGAATACCTCGGACAGGCGGCGGCGCGTGGCGGGCGTCGTCTCGTGTGGCAGGGCATCGAGCGGAAAAAAGCCTGTCTCCGCAATCTCGACATCGGGTTTCTTGGGCCCTTTCTGCTCGAAGTCGGTGATCAGATAGAACGCGACATGGTCGCGTGCGCTTTGTCGACGGTTGTAATGGAAGGATTTGAGCTCCGGCGCGCGTCGTAGCTCAATATTCCCCTCTTCAAGCAATTCCCGCGACAGCGAGACGACAGCCGTTTCGCCCCGCTCGACCCCACCACCTGGAAACTGCCACCCTGGCACGTAGGTGTGGCGTATCAGGAAGACGGAATGGTTTGCCTTGTCGTAGACGAGGCCTCTCACCCCCAAAGTCATCGGTCGGCTAAGCAAAAACCAGGTATGGAAAGCGCGCCCACGTAGCCGGCGCCACCATACCTTACGCATGAAAGATGGTTCAGGCGCACTCAAAAGTCGGACTTTCTGTTGGCAAGGGCAGCCTGCCGCCCTATGGGTGTTGCATGTTCAGGCTTGCGCATCTTTCGGATATCCATCTTGGCCCACTGCCAGCCGTAGCTTACCGCGACCTCATCTCCAAACGGATAACGGGCTACATCAACTGGCGCCGCAACCGCGCCGCAAATCTTCATGAAGGCGTCATCGACGCAATAGTGGCCGATTTGAAGGCAGCTATTCCCGACCACGTGATCGTCTCAGGCGATCTGATGAATCTCGCGCTGGATGGCGAGGTCGAACTGTCTCGCCTTTGGCTCGAAGCCCTCGGATTGCCGCAAGATGTATCCGTGGTGCCGGGAAACCATGACGCCTATGTCCCTGGCGCTCTGGATCGTGCTTGCAGGTCCTGGGGACCCTGGATGCACGGCGACGGCGAAAAGGAACCGGCGCGGATCGGCCATTTCCCGTTCATGCGCGTCCGCGGCGGAATTGCCATTATCGGGGTTTCGTCCGCCCGGGCGACTGGTCCGTTCATGGCGAGTGGCTTTTTTGGCGACGGCCAGGCTAAGCGCCTCGGCGCAATGCTCGACTCTGCTCGCGACAACGGCCACTGTCGCGTTGTCGCGATCCACCATCCCCCGGTTCGCGGCGCGGCCGCTGCACACAAGCGTCTGCTTGGGATAGGCCGCTTCCAGAAGGTCATCGAGCGCCACGGTGCCGAGCTCGTTTTGCACGGCCACACGCATCTGCCAACGCGATACGATATCGACGGCGAGGATGGCAGCGTTCCAGTGGTAGGCGTCGCCGCAGCGGGTCAGGCACTCGGAGGCCGAAAGCCTGCCGCGCAGTACAACATTCTTGAAATCGGTGGAGAGCCGGGCAACTGGCGGATCTCCCTCACCCGGCGCGGATTGAACGGGAACGGCCTGGAAATCGGGACCATGGAGCAAACGGTCCTGACCAGCTGATCCTTATCGATCAGAACGCGGAAGGCGCGATGCGATCCCAAGCGAACAGCAGGAAGGCAGCAATCCCGAGAATGCCGCCCAGCACCGCAATTCCCAACCCCTTGATGAGGCCAGATGGCGCGCCCTTCGGAGCGCTTGCCTCTGAGGCGTCGCTACCTACGACCGTATCCATACCGATATAGGCGACATCGCCTTCGACGATTCGCTGCCTCTCGATCAGCCGCTCAGCGATGTAGCGCGTAACCTGGTCCGCAGCGGTCTTGATGTCGGCACTCTCTGCCAACACGACGCGGCCAAGCCTTGTATCGCGCAGGAACCGGTAGGTGCGCCGATCACGACCCATCGTCACGTGAGTTACCGCGTCGATCCACAGGCGTGGCTGAATGCCCTTTGAAATGGCGAAATCAAAACGGTCGTCGTCTTTGGGGACGTCTTCAAAGACCGGGGCCAGATCCTCTGCCAGCAGTTCAAGACGTGTAAGCTGAGCCTCGCGGATGTCGACCACAACATCGTCGCGATCCGCGACAGCGTTCTTTACCTCACGAATTGCGCTCGCAAGCCGGGAGGTCGTTGCTTCAGTTCGATGTTCCAGCGGCTCACTCACAGGCGGCCTCCAAATGATTAGGTTAACCGACGATTAACATATGCGGTTGACAAAATCACGGTGCTGTCTTGCGTCGACAAAACTATCGTTAAAATCCACAGGTCTCGAGAATGATCCGCGTCATCTCGCCTGGAGCTTCATCTGGAAGCATGTGTCCCAATTCGGAACAGCGGTGAACTTTAAAAGAATCCGGCAGTCCCTGAAGCTGCTTGACTGGCAGTACATTATCCAGTTCGCCCCAAACAACGCTTGTTACAATTCTCAGGGCGCCAAGCTTGTCCAATGGCAGCTGCCCCTGTCGACCATCTTTCGCGAGGCCCTCGGCTATTTCGATGAGCTTGAGACGCTGCTCCGCTCGAGCCCTCACCTTCACCAGATGGCGTACGACTTCCGGATCAACCCCAGAATACCAGCCGGTCATCGCCTCGAGGCAGAATGTGATCTGCTCCTCACTGTCGGCTGCAGCATAGCGCGTCAGCAACCGATGATTGATGTCGGGACCGAAACCGCCTGGCGAGAGTAGCGTCAGGCTTGCGACGAGTGAAGGCTCGAAGAGCGCAACCAGACATGCAACCGCGCCGCCCATCGAGTGTCCAACCAGGTGGACACGTTCGATCGCGCGACCCTTCAAGTCGTTGATGACTGCCACCGCCGCATTTTTTGCGGGGCCCGCCCCTGCGAAATCAAGCGACCCGCCATGTCCGGGCAGATCATAAGCGACCGCCAGTGTCGCCTTCGCCAGTTCAGGCTGGATGCGACGCCACGCAGTGTGATCTGCGCCAAAGCCGTGAAGCAAGACGATCGGAGTGCTGCCGTCACCAACCTCTACTGCGTGCAATCTCATACGCTGTTCCTCCGCAACGTGCGGAAGTTGGCATGCGGGATAGTGGCGGTAAAGAGAAAGGCGATTGGCACCCCATCGGCAAAAATTGAAAACTCCGGCGCAAGTGTTTCTCACGCCGGAGTTTTGATGTTTACGCGCTGACGATCCGGTTTGCCGCCGACACGATCGCCTCGAGGGAAGCGGCCACGATGTTCGTGTTGATTCCCGAGCCGAACAGGCGTCCGCCCGGATGCTCAACCTCAACATAGCTGATCGCGGCAGCATTCGATCCGCGCTGCATCGAATGCTCGGAGTAATCCAGAACCGACAGGTCGACGCCAATATGCCGTGACAGCGCATCGACGAACCCGTCAATAGGACCAGTCCCGCTGCCGGTGATCGTCACTTCCTGGCCGTTATCCACGATGACGGCTTCAAGGATCCGGCGGCCACGATGTACCGGGTCCGGCGTCGTGTGATGATCCACGAACTTCAACCGGGCACCGGGCTGGTCGACATACATCTCAAGGAAGCGCTCATAGATCCGCTTCGCCGGCACTTCCTTGCCTTCGGAATCGGTGATCTGCTGGATATCCTGGCTGAACTCGATTTGCAGGTTGCGCGGCAGGTTCAGGCCGTAATCTGCCTGCAGAACATAGGCGATACCGCCCTTGCCCGACTGCGAGTTGATCCGAATGATCGCCTCGTAGCTGCGGCCAACGTCCTGCGGGTCGATTGGCAGATATGGCACTTCCCAATGAGGCTTATTGGCGACCTTAAGCGCCTTCATGCCCTTGTTGATCGCATCCTGGTGCGAACCGGAGAACGCGGTGTAGACCAGTTCACCGACATACGGATGACGCTCACCGATCTGCATCTGGTTCGAATATTCGTAGACTTCCTTCATCCGATTGATGTCGGAGCAATCCAGCTCGGGATCAAGGCCCTGCGTGTACATGTTCAGCGCCAGTGTCACGACATCGACATTGCCAGTGCGCTCGCCGTTGCCGAACAACGTGCCCTCGACGCGATCTGCGCCTGCCATCAGGCCCAGCTCCGTCGCGGCAATTCCGGTGCCGCGATCATTGTGAGGATGCAGGGAGATGATCAGGCTCTCGCGATTGTCGAGATTGCGGCACATCCACTCGATCTGGTCGGCGTAGATGTTTGGCGTAGACATCTCGACCGTCGACGGCAGGTTCAGGATCAGCTTGTTGTCTGGCGTCGGCTTGACGATCTCGGTTACCGCGTTGCAGATTTCCAGCGCCACTTCCAGCTCGGTGCCGGTGAAGCTCTCGGGAGAGTACTGGAAACGGTAGCCACCGCCGGCCTTGGCGGCCATGTCCATGATCATCTTGGCAGCGTCAGTGGCAATCTGCTTGATGCCCGCCACGTCCTTGGCGAATACCACGCGGCGCTGCAGCTCGCTGGTCGAATTGTAGAAGTGGATGATCGGCGACTTCGCGCCATCCAGCGCTTCGAACGTGCGCGTGATCAGCTCGGGCCGGCACTGAACCAGCACCTGCAGATCCACGTCGTCCGGAACATTTGCTTCTTCGACACACCAGCGCGCGAAATCGAAATCCGTTTGCGACGCAGACGGGAAGCCTATCTCGATTTCCTTGAAGCCCATATCGATGAGCAGATTGAACATACGCGCCTTGCGATCATGACCCATCGGATCCACGAGGGCCTGGTTGCCGTCACGCAGGTCAACCGAGCACCAGATTGGTGCCTTCTCGATACGCTTGCTTGGCCAGGTCCGATCCTTGAGGTCGATCAGTGGATATGGCTGATACTTGATTGCGGCATCCGGCATGCCCTTCTTGCGAGAGGCAGCTACAGCATCAACGCGGCTCTGTTCGTTCATCGTCTTCACTCCAGTGCGGACCGCGCCCTCAATGGCACGACGCTGCGCACATTTTCAATCTCTACTGGGAAATTTCGGCAAGGAGCTTGTCGCCGTGTCCGGCAGTTCGACCGCCGGGTGCTCCTTCAACGAGCCCGGCGATCGCCGCTAAGGCCGAGTAGAAGGACGGTGGAGAGCATCGCACGCGCAGCCTGGCCCATGAAACGGACCGGATGCTGGAATTTTTTTGCGCGACGAGAAGACATGCCGGTCTGATACTAGAAAGCTGTCGCAGAAGCAAGGCGGAGCTGCGGGAAAGACGTGGAATGCCGTTCGCAAACAAACAACCCCGGAAGCGCAGCTGCGTTCCGGGGTCTGTTAATCATAATTTCGTGGGATACTATCCCTCGACACCGCCCCAGATCGCTTCGGCGGTTTTAACCACCAATTCCAGCTTCCGCTTCTGGTCGTCCTCGGTCACCTTGTTCCCCTCTTCGGTTGAGGAGAAGCCGCACTGCGGTGCGATGCCGAACTGGTCCAGATCGGCAATCTTGGATACCGCCTCAAACTTGCGCTTAAGATCATCAAGGTCTTCCAGATCACCGGTCTTGGTGGTGATGAAACCTGGCATGACACGCTTCTTGCCCTTCGGCAGCAAACGCAACGCCTCAAGACCACCCGCCCGCTCGGTGTCATATTCCATGAAATAGATATCGACATCGGTCTTGTTGAAGATCGCATCTGCGCACAGATCGTAGGCACCTTCCGCCGCGTGGTGGGACTGGAAGTTGCCGCGGCACATATGCATGCCGATGACCATGTCCGAGGGACGGCTCTTGATCGCCTCGTTCATCATCCAGGCATATTGTTCGATCAGCCAATCGGGATCCTGACCAAGCGCAGCCTTTGCGGCGCGGTGCTTTGGATCGCACAGATAGGCGAAGAAGATGTCGTCGATCTGAAGATAGCGGCAGCCGGCGGCATAGAACGCGTTGACCGCCTTCTCGTAGGCCTTTGCAAGATCGGCAAACAGGACTTCGAGATCCTTGTAGGGCGCATGACGGATATCTTCAGGATCAGTCCGGAAGTGGGCGCAGCTCGGGCCAGGGATCGCGATCTTGGGCATCACATTGGTGACACCTGCCACGAATTTATAGTGCTCAAGCATGGGATGGTCGTCCGGAAAGTCGACCTTTTCGTTGATGGTCAGGAACTCCGGCTTCAACGCGATGCCGTGGAACTGGATCGCTTCCTTTTCCCGATGCTCCAGGTCGATGCCGATCATCTGGTCGAGGAAGTCATAGTGCCAGTACGTACGACGGATTTCACCGTCGGTCACGACAGGCATTCCCACATCCTGCTGCGCCTTTACAGCGGCAATGATCGCCTCATCCTCAGCTGCCCGGAGCTCCTCGGCAGCAATGGATTTTTCGTCGAAGTAGCGCTTGCGCGCGTCCTTTACCGTCTTCGGACGCAGCAGGCTGCCGACGTGATCGGCGCGGTAAGGCGGGCGTGCTACATGAGCCGCGGGGGCGTTGGTGTCGGTCATTCTGTCCTCCTTCAGCCGTACCGGCACGGCCTGGTTTTGCTGTGGAATTTCCTCGCGGCTCGCTAGCATACGCTGCGTTACCTTGCCAACCGCACGCTCGCGCTCTTGACTTTGACCTGTACACATACTGAACATCATCTTCAGGATGGGTAGGAGTGGCCCCCTTAGGCAACGCAAAGATGCAAAGGTATCCTACATGGCCCGCAGCGCACGAACAGACAAAGGCGCGTCACAGACTCTCAAGGCGGTGATCGGGATCCGTGATCTCGTTTTTTCTGGCACAGTAGCGCCGGGCGAGAGACTGTCGGAAATCAACGTCAGCGCCAAGCTTGGACTGTCGCGAACCCCGGTTCGTGCCGCCCTCGCGCGTCTTGAGCAGGAAGGTATCCTCGAAGCGATCCCTTCGGGCGGCTATTCCGTCCGTCTGTTCTCCATTGGCGATGTGGCAGACGCGATCGAGATCCGCGGTGTCCTAGAGGGAACAGCCGCTCGCCTTGCCGCTGAACGTGGCGCCACGCCAACGAAGATCAACGCCCTCAAGGCGCTCGTTGCGCGGCTCGATGACGTTGTCGAAACGGGCGTCAATGACATCGACCTCGATGGCTATATGAGCCTCAACGCCGAGTTCCACGAAATGCTGACCGAGCTATCGGGAAGCCGCATTATCCAGCGTGAGCTCGAACGTGTGCTACATCTTCCCTTTGCTAGCCCCAGCGCATTCCTCGAAGCACAGATGAGCGTGCCGGCGTTCCGCACATCGTTGATCGTCGGCCAGGCACAGCACCGTGCCATCGCCCACGCGATCGAAATGCGCGAAGGCTCCCGCGCCGAGGCCGTGGCACGCGAGCACGCGCGCCTGGCTCGTATCAACCTCGACCGTGTGATGAAGGATAAATCACTGATCGATCGGGTACCGGGGCTGGTCCTGGTCACCGGGTAGCTGGCAAGCCCACGCTCCACGCACTACCCCTTGACGCAGCAAAGATGTAAGGGGGGCAGATGAACGTGCCCGCTGACAACTGCCCCATCTACAACCCGCCTCTTGAGCCCTATGTCTCGGTCATTCATCGAGACGAGGATCTGCTTGTTTTGGACAAGCCAAGCGGTCTGCTTTCGGTACCCGCACGCCATCCTGCGCTCAAGGATAGCTTGGCCTCGCGCGTTCAGGAGGACTACCCGAACGCGCAGATGATCAATCGTCTCGACAAGGACACATCTGGCCTCGTCCTTATGTCACTCAACCGCATGGCACATGCCAGGATAGCGGCGCAGTTCGAAGCACGAACGGTGCAAAAGCTTTACACAGCTGTCGTGTGGGGCAACATCGCCGAAGATCAGGGCTCCATCGACTTGCCGCTCTCGATCGACCCAGAAAACAAGCCGCGCCATCGCGTTGATATGGTGGGAGGAAAGGCGGCGCAGACCAATTGGCACGTCGTTGAGCGTCTTGGCGAAAGGACCCGTGTAAAGCTATTGCCTCTGACCGGTCGAACGCATCAACTGCGCGTTCATATGAAAGCGATTGGTCATGTCATTCTCGGAGACGAGTTCTATGCAGATGGCGAGGCCCTGAACGCTGCAAGCCGCCTCCTCCTCCACGCAGAGACGCTAACCTTCTGCCATCCGGACGGCAACGACGTCACATTCACGGCCCCCTGCCCCTTCTGAGGCACAGCATGGCGCACGAAAGAGATAATCCGGAACCGATCGTAGATTTCGTCGACGGGCCCGTCGGTCATCAGTTTCGGAGCGGCGGTGCGCGTGGTCACGCGCTTGCAAAGGCCGCTGGCCTGGTAAAGGGCGCCCGGCCGGAAATCGTCGACGCTACCGCAGGGCTTGGACGCGATGCATTTTTGCTCGCTTCGCTAGGATCAAAGGTCACGCTCATCGAGCGATCAGCGCGCATGCATGACCTTCTCGCCGCGGGTCTGGAGCGGGCGGCCCGGGAAAGCAGCGAATACGCCGAAACGATCGCCCGAATGACGCTTTTGCACGGCGATTCTCGGGAGTTATTGCCCCAGCTCGCCCCCGAAGTCGTTCTCGTCGATCCAATGCACCCGCCGCGCGGAAACTCCGCGCTGGTTAAGAAGGAAATGCGCCAGATACGCGAGATCGTAGGCAGCGATCCGGACGCCGAAGAACTTATGCGCTGTGCATTGGAGCACGCTCAATACCGGGTCGTTCTCAAATGGCCGCTTCGGGCGCCTCCAATGGAAGGCATTCGGAAGCCGTCTCATCAGATCGTCGGCAAAAGCACACGATACGACGTCTTTGTGAAGTCGAAACTTCCGACAGCATGATGACGGTGCGTCAAAGATTTAACTAAACGCCACTCACGATTTGCGCGCGTCCGCTCGTGACATCGGCCGCCACCTCCCGCACCTTCGGCTCCATTTCCGCGGGCAATCGTACATGGTGAACCACCCCATCCGGAAGGAACTCCTGCCCGCCGACGGCAACTCCGTCTAGTGCCTCAATGCGGGCACGAAGCAACGCTGCGTCACTGAAAGTGCACATGATTGAGATATTTGTCAGGTGAACCAGCGGGCGTTTTTCCGCTTCACGAAGGCACGCTGCGGCAGTGCCGCCATAGGCGCGGATAAGGCCGCCGCTGCCCAGCAGCACCCCTCCGAACCAGCGAATGACGAGTATAACGACATTGTCGAGTGCCTGCCCGTCGATCGCTTGCAGGATTGGCTTACCCGCAGTTCCGCTCGGCTCGCCGTCATCATTGAACCGGTAGCTCTGCCCGAGCCGCCACGCCCAGCAATTGTGGTTCGCCGCCGGTTCAGAATGCTGAGCAAGAAAACCCCTTGCCTCATTCTCATCCACAATCGGCGCCGCAAGAGCGAGAAAGCGGCTCTTCTTTATCTCCTGGCGGAAGCTCGAAACCTCCACGAGTATGAATCGATCCGTCATACGCCTCTCTTAACGCGAATGACGTTGGGTGTATCGCTTCACGATATATCTTGCCAATTCATTGTCGATAGACTGCCCCAAGCAGCTGAGATAGTATAACTGATACGTCTTTGATTTTTTCAGCTACTCCCGCCTCCCACGTAAGTCGACATGAGATCCTCTTCGGGACATTACTATCCAACGCTAGATCACGTGCGTGCCATTGCTGCATTTATGGTTTTCAGCTGGCACTTCATTCACGCTGGATCTGGATATCCAGTGCCTTTTGAGGGCGCCCCGAGAATATTTTTCATGTCCACTATCGACGAGGGCCATACTGGTGTCGCCCTATTCATGACAATAAGCGGTTATTTGTTCGCAAAAATACTGCACGGAAGAGATATTCTCTACTTTCCTTTCATTTTCAACCGCGCTCTGCGCTTGATCCCCCTACTTGCGTTGGTGGTTTTTATCGTCGGCGTGCAGCACTGGTTACATGGCGGAAACGTAACTGAATACGTTCGTATGGTTGCCTCCGGGCTTTACGCGCCGACGATACCGAATGGCGGCTGGTCAATCACAGTAGAGTTTCATTTCTATATAATTCTTCCGTTTCTTCTCGCGTTCTCACGACGAAGACCGCTTCTATTGTTCGCAATACTCGCCGCGTTCCTCGCTCTCCGATGCTACATGTACGCACGGGATGGAAGCATACAATGGTTCTCCTACTGGACGATAATCGGGAGAATGGACCAGTTCATCCTGGGAATGATATTTTTCCATTTCGGCCGCGTTATGCAGCAACAGCATGTACTCGCACTGCTGGCAGCGGTCTTATTCAGCGGATTCTATTGGTACTTCGACGCCTTGGGGGGCTTCTACCAAATAGGGAGCTATCCCTCATCCAACGCCATCTGGCTGATCATCCCAACCGTAGAGGGAGCAGCATACGGTGCCTTGATTGCGTACTACGACAGAAGTTACCAATGGACCTCGGAAAACCCTTGGGCCAATCTCCTAGCGAAAATTGGCGAGTGCTCTTACTCCCTATACCTTCTCCATTTCTTCTTCGTTTTCTGGATAGCCGATTTGATCCACACTCGGGTCGTGGCACTCAATAATTTTTACATTGCAACGTTTGCGTCACTGATATGCTTCCTGACGCTCGTACCCCTCGCTAGGCTAAGCTTCAGATACGTGGAGGTTCCATTCCTGAAGCTTCGGGTTAACTACGTCCGAGTGCCCCAAGCTGCCGGTTGAGCGCGTTTCATATTCAAGCCAAACCTGTTCCGTATCCTTCATTCAGCGCCGTACGAGAGGGTCATCGCTTCGAGCTCCTCGGTTCCGGCTGCAATGGCCACCGGTTTGTTTTCCACGAGACCAGCTGCAGCAAGCTCGCTTTGCTTTCGGAGGGGACCATCCAGGCGTTCTGCTCGGCTGCGTTTTTCATAAAAGGCGTTGCCGCCGGCGACGAGGACGTAGTGCATGTTCTTATAGGGGAACTTCAGGCCGGCCTGATGGAAGAACTTGGCGTTCTTGACCTTCGGGTGCCGCTCGCCTTTTAGAACCGCATCAGCGGCGGCCATGACGTCTGGCATGGCTTTGGAGTTCATCTTTCGCGTCATCACGCCCGGTGCAAACTGGTTCTTCTGACCGACGACACCGCAGATGCCATTCGGATACTCATCTGCAGCGACACGATTCATAACCACGGTACCCACCGCAACGAGTCCTTCGCGACTGGATCGATGCGACTCGAAAAACATGGCTCGCGCGAGACACTCGCGTTCCTTTGCCGAATGCGCATTTGGTCTGATCGAAGAGGTCGTCATGTCGTCCAGCAGACTGGACGTCGAGGTGCATGCTGAAAGGGCAAGCGAGACGGTGACGGCCGCCGCTGCGGCCTGAAGCGGATAGAGCACGGTGAGCCTCTCCTGACAGCCCCCGCCGTACAAGAGCTATCAAAAGGGCTATTGGGGCAAAAACGCGGCAGCCCCCTTCCGCTCGCTAATGGACCAGTTGAAGAGCCACGCCTCCAACAGAGGCGAACACCACGGCTAGGACGGGCGCGATCTTCCACGACATCAGAAGCAGAAGGCAGATCACCGCCAGCGCGAACGCTCTGACATCGTGGATGGCACTCGTGAATACCGGCGAATAGAGCGCTGCTCCAAGCACCCCCACCACCGCAGCATTTGTCCCCTGCATCAGGGATTGAGCGCTGGCTTCCCTACGCAGACGATCCCAGAACGGCAGAGCGCCCACGAGCAGCAAAAACCCAGGCAGGAATATTGCCAGGAGGGCAATAAAAGCGCCGCCCAGTCCGTTCGGCACGCCGCTTTTGACCGCACCGAGGTAAGCCGCGAAGGTGAATAGCGGGCCCGGAACTGCCTGCGCCGCTCCATAACCCGCCACGAATTGTTCCGGGGTTACCCAGCCCGTGCCAACCGTTTCTGCTTCCAGAAGAGGCAGAACCACGTGCCCTCCCCCGAAAACCAGCGATCCTGCACGATAGAACCCATCGACGACCGCAAGATACGAGTTCTGTTGGGCCAGAAGAGGAAGAGCAATCATCAAGGTCACGAAAATCGCCAGGGATGCGCTCGCTGTCCTTTGGTTAACTCCAGTTGAGAGCTGCCCCCGCTCTGACGATGCCGTACCACGATTGAACATAAGCCCCGCGACCGCACCAATAACGATAGCCGCCAGCATGCCGGTCGCTCCCTCCAGCAGGGAGACCGACGCAAGCGCGGCTACCGCGATGCTCACGCGCTCCTTGTCGGGGCAAAGGCTCCTCGCCATCCCCAGGACAGCCTGCGCGACGATCGCAACCGCGACGATCTTCAAGCCACTGAGTACGCCGATACCGATCGGACCCGTGAGGTTGACCGCAAGGGTGGCGAACAGGATCAGCAGACATGCGGAAGGAACAGTGAATGCCAGGAAGGCCATTAGCCCACCGGCCCAGCCCGCACGCATCAAACCCAATGCGAAGCCGACCTGACTTGACGCAGGCCCTGGCAAAAACTGGCAAAGGGCGACCAGATCCGCATATTCACGGTCATCCAGCCACTTTCTGCGAACGACGAGCTCATCGCGAAAATAGGCCAGATGCGCAATGGGACCGCCGAAACTGGTCAGTCCCAGCTTGAGGAAGGTCCCGAAGACCTCGCCTGCACTTCTCTCAGTGGCTCTCAATTTCCCTGCCTGCCGAACGAACCGGAATCAGATCGTTGATTACTCGGTCATCGTTGCCGACATATGTCAGCTTCTGCACCAGCCCACAGCATCGAACGCCGGTTTGGGCTGAGTGCGCATTCCCACATCAGCCGATCCGCGCGCAGCTTTGCGAGGAAGCATCCTGAACCGCTGCGATCTGCCGTACGCGTTTCATCTCCTCCGCGATGTATTGCAGATCAGACCGGATCATCTGCGATGCCTGTGCCCGTGCGAGTGCAAGCTCTGCATGCCTTGCGGCAGAAGCTCGAAAACTCTCGCCCCCCACCCTTTGCAGGGCCGCAAGAGCCTTCTGGAGGCGCACCTGAATCTCGACCAGATGTGCACCGTCACGTCCGATGATCATGAAGGCATCATCGAAGAGGTCGCCGTCAACCAGAGGCCGCAGGTGCAGCCGCGGATAGATCACGGGCTCCTCCGCCCGCCCCGTCGACCAGAGCGTCAAAAGCCGCGTGAGACGTCCGATGACGTCGAGAGCCGTCCCGGCATCGTTGGTCGCACTTGAAAGCGCTCGGGATCCGATTTCGGCCATCACAATCAGGCCGAACCGCGGATCCTGCTCAAAGCTGCGTTGCTGTGCCATGACAAACTGGCTTCGGATCTCGTCTTCGATATCCGAAGAGACCGCGCCCTCGACAAAGGCCAGGGCGACATCCTCGTAAACGAAGGCACCCGCATTCAGCGGAATGTAGATCTGCAGCTGATGCTCTTCGGCGATATCCGACAATCTTGGAATGTCCACGAACTGCACACAGCCAATGGAATTGGCTGCTATAAGCGTCGCACAGTTCGGGTGGGGCGCATCGGGCAACCACGGATGTGCACCCAGATAGGGGGTGCTGAGCCGCTCCTTGATCGCTGCCGCAGCCGCTTTCTCTACCCGCTCGATCGTTGCTCCGACGCGGCCAAGTGAGATCAGATGATTGATCCAGCGAAGAAGCTGGACGACCACCAGAGCGATAACCAGAATCGTGATCAGGAAGAGCACCGCCCTGCCGCGCTCTCCGTAGGAACCGGTGTGCAAAACGATCGTGCTGACGATCGAGAAGATAAACGCCCCGATAAAACTCGAGAGCACATTATGCGTGACGCGATCCTCCATCAGAAGCAGAGTCGCGCGCGGCGTAACATTTGACGTCACGGCCCCGAACGCGGCCGTCATAGCTCCCAGCGAGAAGGTGGTCACGGCCAGCATGCTTGAGGAGATGACGGTCAGGAGACTTGATACCGCGTCCCGGTCGATGTCCCAGGGAATCTGCCACGGGAAAAACGTTTCAGCGCCAAGAGCAGCAAAGGCTGTCAGGACGCCCAACGCGCCGTAAGCCAGAGCTTGCCACCACAACTGGCGCTTCAGCCGTCCAAGGAACCATGTCCAGTAATTCATGCAACCGCCAGAATTTATCGCCGGAACGGTCAGATGATAGCGTTTAAGCTGGCAGAGTCCACGCAGGGGCACCTGCCCGTTCACCCACTCCATCCCGTCGCTTCAGTAAGGCACTCGACCTTACAAAGAGGCACGGTCAGCCATAACCTGCGCACAATCGCATCTCATCGTCACCTTTGCCGTTGAAGCGATCGGCATCATCGTCTAAAGACGCATCTATATCCGGATGCACCCGTAGCTCAGCTGGATAGAGTGCTGCCCTCCGAACTTGGCCCAATGCCATTTCGGATTTGAACTTAAACACTTGCCGAGCAAGTCTTTCCGCTTCGCACAGATTGAGACCGACGTGCTGACGGCACGTTCCCGCCACTTGAAGGGAAGCGGCGGTGGATACGCGCCCCATGCTCCACCAGGGATCACATGCTTAACCTGACCAGCGTCGCAGCGCTCGCCGCCTTCGTGTGCATCTCATCCTACCTGCAAACCGTGACCGGCTTTGCATTCGCGTTGATATTTATGAGCGCGATCGCGACAACCAACGTTATCGGCTTTGAAGATGGCGCGATGATCGCGACCTTATTGATGCTGGTGAATGCCACGATGATCCTCGCATCGGAACGGCAGTTTGTGGCGCGGCGAGCATTT
The DNA here is from genome assembly GCF_016124105.1 of Aquamicrobium zhengzhouense. Lineage (GTDB taxonomy): Bacteria > Pseudomonadota > Alphaproteobacteria > Rhizobiales > Rhizobiaceae > Aerobium > Aerobium zhengzhouense. Next base: position 253,224 of record NZ_JADGMQ010000002.1, on the reverse strand, counting down.
ATTCAGATCGTCCCGCTTGCTTTGGCCGGAACGGTTGTCGGCGCTTTCCTTCTTCCGGGTCTTCTCGCCAGTTCGGCTGTCTGGCTGAAATTCGCACTCGGCGTCGCCGTGATCGTTTCGAGCTTGCGACTTCTGCGCATCCCGAAAGATGATCTTGCGCCGCCCCAACCCTTTGCTTTCCCGTTAAGTGGGCTAGCAAGCGGGATCATGGGTGGCCTCTTTGCAGTCCCCGGCCCGCCTATCGTCTATGCGTTGCAGCGTTATCTTGCCGATCAGCGAGAAATTCGTGCCACTCTGGTTGCAATCTTCGCTGCAATATCCGTCACCCGCGTCATTTCATCCAGCATTTCGGGCCTGCCGACTGCTGAACTTATCCATACGACCCTGATCCTCGTGCCCGCAACGATCCTCTCCACCGAAGCGGCGCGGCGATGGCCACCCCCACTCTCGCCGTATGCGGCCAGAATGCTCACCGTCTCGCTGCTCGTATTAACGGGCGCCGTGCTGATGCTCCCGGCGTTTGTGCCGATTAAATAGCCTCAAGACCCATTGCTCACAGCCAGAAGATGATGGCTGCGGCGAGAGCGATGGCTGAGAAGAAGCCCTCGGGCACCTACGTAGCGGGTATATCAGCAGTCACCGTTGTCTATGGTGACGCCAACGGACTCGCAAAATGTCGAGAAGCATAGTCGAATGCACCCATCAGTTTCCACCAAAGCTCTGAGACTGCTTCGAACGCTATTTTCAGTCTCTGAATGGCTTTCGTTTCAAACCATGCAAACGTCGCACGATTTAGGTTCGTTCTAAAAATACACCAAGATTCAATACGTTGTAGTTTCCGAACTGCGCCCGAGTTGTAAGGGATGCCGCAACCAGCCGCGTGAACACAAACACCCAAGCTGGGCGTTTTCGAGCGCTGCAAAGCGTAACCCTAAGTAGTGCGGCGTTGGACGCGACCAAAACTTGAACGAACTCCTCGGGGCTCCGCAGAAGTCACAATCCCATGATGATGATCACAGTAGACGCGGTCCGCTGAGGTTTGCGTGGCGCAAAAGCGGTAACCGCCCGTTGCTGACGGATCAACGCGAACCGGAAAGCGGCATTGATCGCGGCCTAAATTCATGAGCAGAACTTCGCCAATGGGAAATTTGTTAGTATCAAGCATAATGTTCTTCAAGTCTCCGATCGTTGCGCGAACGGCGAAATACCCGCTTCTTTACCGCAAGCGTGACGCTTCATAGGCGGCGTTGGTCTGTGCGCGATTTGGTTATGAACACTATGTAGGGTCGGGATCAGTGTTAATGAAGGCCTGTTTCTTGCTGATTATTAACATTTTACTTGCAACCAACCGCCATCTCTCTCCTCACCACCGGTTAAACGAACATGACCGACCAAACCTCACCGTAACAGATCAAAGGTCCAGCAACGCATGACAGTCGAAATTATGTTGGTGTTGGGTGTCGCCCTGATCGCCATCATTCTGTTTGCAACGGAGAAGTTGCGGATCGACGCGGTGGCACTTCTGGTGCTCTTCTCCTTAGTCATACTTGGGCTCATCAGCCCAAGCGAGGCGTTGAGCGGCTTTAGCAATCAAGCCACCGTCACAGTGGGGGCAATGTTTGTTCTGGCAGCAGGGCTTCAGAACAGCGGCGCGCTGTCCGGGATAGGCAGCTTGCTGGGACAGGCAAAATCGCCATTCCTGTTTCTCCTTGTCTTGTTCGCGGTGCTGGCTGTTGTTGCTCCCTTCGTCAACAACACGGCCGTCGTTGCCGTTTTCATGCCGCTGGTCATTACATCCGCTGCGAGCATCGGAATGTCAGCATCCAAGGCGCTCATTCCGCTGTCCTACGTGTCGCAGATGGCGGGGGTCTGCACCTTGGTTGGCACCTCAACCAATCTGTTGGTCAACGCAATGGCACAGGACTTAGGCCATCCCGGGTTCAGCATGTTTGAGTTCACGCCGCTGGGGATAATCTGCTTTTTGGCCGGATGTTTCTATCTGCTGACCGTGGGTCGATGGCTCTTGCCAGACGCGCGAGCAAATGAACTTGTCGAGCAGTATGAACTGGGAAAATACATTACCGAACTGCGCGTCTTGCCCGACTCTTCGTTGATCGGAACGTCTGTTGCTGAAGCTCGGCTTGGCAGAGATTTTGGCGTTTTCGTTCTGGAACTGCTGCGTGGGGAAAGGAAAGTTTGGTCTCCGCGGTCACAGATACTGAAAGAAGACGACATCCTGATCGCCCGGGGCGATTGGTCGAAGTTAGATCAGCTGAGGGCAAAGGCGGGACTTGAGATCAACACCGAGTTCCAGCTGAAGGCTCGGACCCTTGAGGAAGGCACGCAGCAGGTGCTGACCGAAGTGATGATTGCCCCGCGATCACGAGTCATTGGGAGCACGCTGGCGCTGCTTGACCGACGCTGGCAACACAATGCGACGGTGCTGGCCATTCATCGCCGAGGTAAAAGGTTGCGTGAGCAGCTCAAAGACGTGACTTTGAATGTCGGCGATGTCTTGCTGATGCTTACTCCCGAAGCCGAGATGAAGGCACTGCGTCGAGATTCCAATGTCATCGTGCTCAGCCAGCGGGAAGCTGACAGGCCTCGCGGCTGGCGCGCGCCCTTTGCCCTCATAACGATGGCACTAGTGATAGTCCTGTCTGCGCTCAGTTGGGTGCCCATTGCGATCACATCACTGATTGGTGCGCTGGCAATGACCCTTGCAGGCTGCCTCGATGCCGACGAGGTCTATGATGCCATCGACTGGCGTATTCTTATCCTACTAGCTGGATTGCTGCCTCTGGGTATTGCCATGTCTCAGACCGGGGCGGCCCAGTTCATCGTCGCAAACTCGATAGGTATGGTCAGTGACTTCGGCCCACTGGTAGTGTTGGCTGTCTTGTATTTGATGGCGCTACTGCTAACCGAGTTCATGAGTAATGCGGCCGCGGCTGTTTTGCTCACTCCTATCGGCATGTCCACCGCTGACATGCTCGGCGTGGATAGCACCCCCTTCCTGATAGCGGTCACATTTGCTGCCTCAACAAGTTTTGCGACGCCGGTAGGCTACCAGACCAACACCATGGTCTATAGTGCCGGTGGATACAGGTTCACTGACTTCGTTAAGGTTGGCCTTCCGCTGAATCTGCTCTTTTGGGTGCTAGGCGTCATCTTCATCCCTGTGTTCTGGTCGTTCTGATTCCTGTCCAGTTCTATACGCCCCCGCAGATGTCTGATCGTGCTATTTCTTTGATCTTCGAGCAGCCTATGCCACGACTCATACTTGCTCGCGCACCGGCGACAGGGGTCGAATCTGTTACATCGCCACCTCATTCGGACCCCGTCAGTTCCACGATGTTGCGCAGCGTCTGAGAGAAGCAGTGAACTTCTGCGCGAACGGACGCGAAGCCAGCCGGCGCTCACCCCTGCGTCTAAAGAAGCGCCCCCTCACTACGGCGTGTGATCAGCTCCTGTCGTGACCTTATGCCTGGTCGGCGACCTCAGTGCATCCAGTGCAGAGGCATGGTGATCCTTGGCTCCCCCTCACTACCCCCCCGGCAACACCACCGGCTTCGGAACCGTGACCTCCACACAGCGGCTCACGCCCATCCGCGCAATGCGGTGCAACAGCGTGTCAGGGGAGCTCGCTGGCTGGCTCCAATCCCAATCGCTCAAAGTTCCAAGACACAACGCTCGGACGGCGCCACCAAGCGCCTCCTGCGACAACCAGCGCGACCGGCATGATACGACGCTGGGCGAACGGGCATCCAACTGTGGCGTCATTCAAGCTTGTCACCTCATCGCCGAACGGTATTCTCGGACTCTCGACGAAAGGGGGGGACTACTGTGAACACTTTACTCCGCCTAGCATGCCTGTTGGTCATCACTGCTTGGACAACAAACACCGCCGTCGCACAGTCAATTACTCGCTCTGAGCCAGCCGGGGAGGAATTGATCGAAAGCTACGTAGCCCATATCGGACGCCGAGATCTATTTAACTCCAACGGCGCTCGATTAACGGAGCCGTGGCAGATCCTCCGTCAGGACCGGGCCAACTTTCATCGCTTCGGAGTTAAGGACGCTGGTGATGAAGGGGATAGCTTCTTCGGGAATGCGAACAACCGAGCTGCTCTTGAGAATATGCTTCGAAATGGCTCGATCTCGGCACAAGCGGCACGCGACATCGTCCGCGGGGGCGCAATGGTGTTGGTCGAGATTTACGGACGCGGAAATGTCGGGCGATCGGTGGTTGTAACGGTCGCCCGCTAGGAAAAGAGGTGTCACCGCTCCGGCACATCCCGGCCACACCCGGCCCACCCCATCCAGCTGTTTCCTGAACTCTGGCGCACCCGACAGGATACGAACTTGTGACCTCTGCCGCTCAGGATACGCACATTCCCACGCATAGTTCGCGTTAATCCATTGAAGCCCGGCGCGTGATCGTCTAAAGACGCATCTATATCCGGATGCACCCGTAGCTCAGCTGGATAGAGTGCTGCCCTCCGAAGGCAGAGGTCACAGGTTCGAATCCTGTCGGGTGCGCCATTTCCGAACAAAACTGGGCACTCCTGCGGGAGAGGCTCTGCCGCCCATCACCAGTCCTTCCAGAATCCTTCTTCGCCCGTGGATACGGACTTCGGAGTCGTCGACTTCGACATTGTCGACCATGGCGCGGAGATAGGCGCGGCGGAATGGAATTGAGCCGTTCTAGATATTGTCGCGCATGATGGCCGTGAAGGCAGCGATCTTGTCTTGCGTGATCCGGGCTTCGGGCCGCAGTTCTGTGAGAGTGCGATCAAGGGTAACCTGCGCGATATCGCGCTCCGTCTTGATTGCGGTGATGCGGTCTTTGAGGGGTTCCTCGGAGGGGTCGGCGATGCCATTTTCGATGGCGTCGTAGAGGCGCTTTAGGCGCGCTTCTGTGTCGCTGAGGTTCTTTCTGAGATTGGCCACGCGGTCGGTGTAATCGGCACTGCGGTTGGCCTGGCGTTCGATCAGGCCGGTCAGCAGTTTTTCAACACGTTGAGGTGCCAGGAGCCGGTCCGTAATGCGGTCGGTGACGATTGTATCGAGCTTGTCCATTGGCATTGAGCGGCCTTGCAGGCGCTCTTACCCTTTTGGGCGCAGGTGGCGCAGGCATAGTAGCGATAGCGCCCGGACTTGCCGGTTGTGAGGCTCATGCCGCCTTGGCAACTGGCGCAAGTCGCTAATCCGGTCAGGAGAATGGGACCGGTTACGGTGCGTGGCGGCGTGGCTTTGGGGTTTCTGGCCTTGAGGGCAGCCTGCAGATTGTCGAAGGTCGTTGTATCGATGATCGGCTCGACGGGGACCATGATCTGCTCTGCTGCGGGATTGTCTTCTTTGGTCTTCCAGATTTTGCAATTGAAGCGGTATTCGCCCTTATAGACGGTGCTGGTGAGCAGATTGTGTAAAGGCCCAATGCCCCATCGCGCGCCCTGACGCGTGCGGTAGCCGTGATCGTTGAGCCAGTTCGCAACAGCTTTCACTGATCGGCTTGGTGCTTTTCGTGCCCAGATATTCCGTTTCCCAGAGAACAAACTCTTCTGGCATCTGAACCCGTACAAAAGCGTCGAGTTCAAGCAGGGGATGTTCTCTATGATCTTTCATTGCGATCTCCATCGATTGGTGATGGGATCAATATGAGGCGCTTCCGCGTCCTGATCCGCGTGGAAACAACGAGGTTTTCTCTTGCAGATACGTGCAGTAACCTGATTGACACACATTACGCCGGTGGAGTTCAGCGATGGCAGAAAATGACGAATTCGGGCGGCATGAGGTCCTGCACATGGCGGCGTTCCTGACGCGCACCGTCGCCAGCGAACTGGCCGCACATCCCCAGGTCAATGCCAATCCGGAATGGCTCGCCCTTGCCGACGAGGCTGGACGCTCCCTTGAGGCACTCTATCAGGCCGTCGGTGCCGTACATCTGGATCAGGCGCATCCTGATCCAGATGCCGCAAACTGAGCCCAAACCCGGCGCTGTCGCACCGGGCCCGGCCTAGAAACGCGGGGCAAGAGCCTGCTGCTTCTGCCGGATCACCCGGCGGATCGCATCCAGGCTTGCAGCCGTGAGGCGGTGAGCCTCTGAGCCCGGCTGTGCCTGCGCGAGAGCGCATTGAACTTGATGTTGCATGACGTGCAGTTCCGCCAGTGAGCGACCTTGCAAATCGGCGATGGTGATAAGACGAGACAATGTATTCCTCCTTCGTTCGGAGGCCCCGTCCATCGGGGCCTTGCGGCCCCGGACACACAACATCATCGGGGGATGGACCCGATGGACGGGCTGGAGAAGGAAGAAGAGGGAGGGAATGCTCGGCATAACCGGAGTGGATCAAAAGCGTTGCGCGATGGCGGATGGCGCAAAGTGCGCGGCAGGTTTCATAGCGCTCAAGACCGCAGAGTTCTGCGGTTTTCCGGGATCTCAAATTTGCGGATTGTCGGCAAAGAGCGATATAATGGAGCTATATTTGGAGTTTTGTTTTTACTACTGAGATTTTAATAATGGATATTGGCAAAGCAGATCAGATTGCTGGGCGAGCTAAGCTTCAAAGAGATGCGTCAGGCCCTATTCGAGGCCCTCAATGAAATCGAGGACGAGTATGCAATCCGCTTTTCGCGGGGCGCGGTCTTGTTCATCAACCCGACCGACGGCTGCGACGAAAATGTCGTCCCCCGCAATCGGTTGAGCCGAGAGGTTACACGAGTGACCAAGAAGGGACCTTATCGCTCGGCAGCGGATGAATATTGTCCGTGAGCTGATGGGGATGGAAGGGAGGTGCGGATGAAGATCCCGCATTACTTCCGGATCGGGGGCTATGATTCAGCCGATCAGCAGTTCATCATCATCGAGAGTTTGGCCTCGGATCTGGCGGAACATGTTGATGAGATCCTCGATCTGCAGGCCCTTGCGTTCGTCGCCGCTGACGTCGAGAACGATCTCGCCCGCGTGGAGCATGATCGTGCGGTGGCCGAAATCGAGAGCCTGGCGCATCGAGTGCGTCACCATCATTGTGGTCAGCTTGCGCTCTTCAACGAAGCGGTCCGTGAGCTTCATCACAAACTCCGCCATGCCGGGGTCGAGAGCCGCCGTATGCTCATCAAGAAGCAGCATCTGCGAGCCGGTCAGTGTTGCCATCACGAGTGAGACGGCCTGACGCTGGCCACCGGACAACATGTCCATCCGGTCGCCAAGGCGATCTTCCAGCCCCAGATTGAGCTCAGCAATCCGCTCCCGGAACATTTCCCGCCGGTTGGAGCTCAACGCCATTGCAAGCCCGCGACGCTTGCCGCGGCGCTCGGCCAAGGCAAGATTTTCCTCAATGGTAAGCGTGCCGCAGCTGCCCGCCAGCGGATCCTGGAATACGCGCGCGACAATTTCCGCGCGGTGCACTGTCGGCTTGCGGGTGACATCGGTCGTGCCGATCATCACCTTGCCAGTGGTTGGCGCAATGTCGCCTGTGAGGATACCAAGCAATGTAGATTTGCCGGCGCCGTTCGAGCCGATGACCGTGACGAACGATCCGTCCTCGATCTCGAGATTGATCCCGTTCAGCGCCCGCTTCTCCAGAGGAGTGCCCTTGCCGAATACGACCTCGATGTCCTTCAGAGAAATCATCATCAACCTCCGCGACGCAGACGCGGCAGAACAAGCGCGAATGTGACGAGCACGGCCGTGACCAGATTGAGATCTGACGCCTGCAGGCCGAGCACGTCGCTGGAAAGCGCAAGCTGAATAGCAATGCGATAAATGATCGAGCCGATGACGCAACCTATCAGGGCGATCAGGATGCCACGCGCTCCGAGCAGCGTCTCGCCGATGATGACAGCTGCCAGACCAACCACGATCGTGCCGACGCCAGATGTCACGTCCGCAAAGCCATTGGTCTGCGCAAACAGCGCGCCGCCAAGAGCCACCAGAGCGTTGGAAATCGCCATGCCGAGATAGATCTGCCGTGATGTATCGACGCCTTGCGCACGTGCCATCTTCGGATTGGCGCCAGTCGCCCGCATGGCAAGGCCGGAATCGCTTTCAAGAAAACGCCAGACTGCGAAGAGCGCGATGATGACAAGCACTGCTATGAAGATCGGCCTGACCATGAATTCGCGCAAGCCCAGCCCGAAGAATGGAGACAGCATGGTCTCTTCATTGATCAGCGCCACATTCGGCCGGCCCATGACACGCAAATTGACCGAGAAGAGCGCGATCATGGTCAGGATCGATGCAAGAAGATGCAGGATCTTGAAACGGACGTTGAGGACTGCGGTCACCAGGCCCGCGGCAGCACCGGCGACCATCGCGCAGAGCGCCGCGATCCACGGATTGACGCCGGCGATGATCAAAACCGCCGTCACCGCAGCACCGAGCGGGAACGAACCATCCACCGTCAGATCAGGGAAATCGAGAACCCGGAAGGCCAGGTAAACACCAATAGCAACAAATGAGTAGACGAGGCCGAGTTCCACGGCGCCCCAAAGCGCGATCTGGCTCACGATTGTCTGCCTTTCCGTGGCATGCTCACCTCAACTGCTTTCCGCCCGCGCGGGCTTGGCCAGCCGCAGCAACGGCTCAACGGCGGCCCCTTAAAGCTGCGAAATGCCGGGCGATCGCAGGACCGCCCGGCAAGGCTTGTTACTCGATAATCTTGGTAGCGCGGGAAAGAACACTTTCCGGCAGCTCGATGCCAACCTTCGCAGCGCGCTGCTTGTTGACCACAAGGTCGGTGCCCTCAGCGACATTCACCGAAATATCGCCCGGGTTCTCGCCCTTCAGGATCCGCACGACAACTTCACCGGTCTGCTTGCCGACATCGTAATAGTTGAAGCCGAGTGCAGCGACCGAGCCGCGATTGACGGAATCGGTGTCGGCTGTGAACAACGGCATACCAGCTTCCTCAGCCACGGAGATCGCCGACTCCAGCGCGGAAATGATCGTGTTATCCGTCGGGACGTAGATCGCATCTGCGCGGCCGATCAGGGCACGGGTTGCACCCTGCACTTCTGCGGTCTTAGTGGCGGCGGACTCGACAACGGTAATTCCGGCTGCTTCGGCGGCTTCCTTGAGGATCTCAAGCAGGGAAACCGAGTTCGCCTCGCCCGAATTGTAGAGATAGCCGATGGTCTTCACATCGGGCATGATCTCCTTGATCAGATCGACATGCGCAGCCACAGGCGACATATCGGAAAGACCAGTGACGTTGCCGCCAGGCTTTTCCATGTCCTTAACCAGCTGTGCGCCGAGCGGATCGGTGACAGCGGTGAAAACAACCGGAATGTCGCGCGTTGCCGAGACAACCGCCTGTGCGGACGGTGTCGAAATCGGAACGATCACGTTCGGCTCGTCGCCAACGAATTGCCGAGCGATCTGGGCAGCGGTAGCAGGGTTACCCTGGGCCGACTGATAAACGAATTTCAGGCCCTCGCCTTCCTTGTAGCCGGCCTCAGCCAGTGCATCCTTGACGCCATCGCGAACCGCATCAAGCGACGGGTGCTCAACGATCGCCGTCACCGCGACAGTTACATCCTCGGCCTGCGCGGGAAGCACCAGAGCAGCGCTGGCCGCCAGTGCAAGAAACAAAGCTTTCATAGTAAGTCCCCTCCAATAGTGGCTGCACCGAGGTCTATTTCATTATCACCGGCAAAGGAAGATCGCAGGACCAGATTCTACCCAACTAGACAGGGTGAATCCGCCGGCCGACACACCCTTGCTCCAGAATGGTTCTGCCCGTTGGTGCAACCGCTTCCGGCTTCCGGCTTCCGGCTTCCGATTCCAGCTTTTCACGGAACAAGATGGACCGCCCGTCTTCCGGGCTTCGCTCGTCTTTCGGTGGTAAGTTGCAACAATGTTACAGACAACAACAGTGCAGATGCTATCCTGCTCTTCAGAGGGGCATGATTTCTTTTGGTAAGAAGGACACCAAATGAAGAAGTTAGCACTCACCGCTTCAATTTTGGCAGCTGCGTCGACTTCGGCTTTCGCCGCCGACGTAGCTTATGAAGAGCCAGCACCTTACACGCCGCCGGTTGCAACTGTTTACGACTGGACCGGCGTCTATGTCGGTATTCAAGGGGGGTATGTCTGGACCACTCTGACCGACCCGCTGGACGTCGACGAGGACTTTGACGGCGGCACGCTCGGTGCGCTTGTCGGCGCCAATTGGCAAAACGGCAATATCGTCTTCGGTGTCGAAGGCGACATCAACTACACCTGGAACGAGAACGACTACCTGTTCGGCAACACCGCAGTCGAAGTGGGAACGGACTGGTCCGGTTCGCTGCGCGCGCGTCTCGGCTACGCGATGGACCGCACGCTGCTTTACGCTACGGGCGGCCTTGCACTTGCCAATGGCTACGTAAACGTTGTCGGCGTTGGCGAGGAAAGCGAGACCCTGACCGGGTGGACGATCGGCGCAGGCATCGAGCACGCCTTTACCGACACCTGGACCGCCCGCCTTGAGTATCGCTACTCGGATTACGGCAGCGATGACTTCGGGCTCGGTGTCGGCGATTTCGATGTCAGCGACCACACCGTTCGGGTTGGCATGAGCTACAAGTTCTGAACCTCCAATCAGGACACCTTGCAGGCCGGTTTTCCGGCCTCCTTTTTATTTGGTGCCTGGTCATCCATTCGATGCTCGATCCCGTGAAGCAATACGGAACTCTATTCATGAACAGTGCGTGCATTGACGGGTGACTTAACGCAAGGACCAGCGCGGCCTAAATGAATAGCATGAAAAAAATCGGCTTTCTCTCCTTCGGCCATTGGTCGCCCTCCCCTCAATCCGAAACGCGTTCCGCGTCGGACACGCTTCTGCAATCAATCGATCTCGCCGTTGCGGCTGAGGAGATTGGCGTCGATGGCGCTTACTTCCGCGTCCATCACTTTGCTCGCCAGCTGGCGTCGCCATTCCCCCTCCTCGCAGCGATCGGCGCTCGCACAAGCCGGATCGAGATCGGCACGGGCGTGATCGACATGCGTTACGAGAACCCGCTTTATATGGCGGAAGACGCTGGAGCCGCTGATCTTATTGCCGGCGGCCGCCTGCAGCTTGGCATCAGCCGTGGCTCGCCGGAACAAGTCATCGATGGCTGGCGCCACTTCGGCTATGAGCCTGCCGAAGGTGAGACCGACGCTGACATGGCGCGGCGCCACGCGGAAGTGTTTCTGAATGTCATCGAAGGAAACGGCTTCGCGCGCCCGAATCCACGTCCGATGTTCCCCAATCCTCCCGGTCTGTTGCGTTTGGAGCCCCATTCCGAAGGGCTGCGCAATCGGATCTGGTGGGGCGCAGGTACCAATGCGACCGCCGAGTGGGCTGCCAAGCTGGGGATGAACCTTCAGAGCTCCACCCTGAAGACGGACGAAAGCGGCAAACCGTTTCATATTCAGCAAGCGGAGCAGATCCGCGCCTACCGTGCGGCCTGGAAGGACGCTGGTCACGCGCACGAGCCACGCGTCTCCGTCAGCCGTTCGATTTTCGCGATAGTTGACGAACGCGACCGTGCCTATTTCGGCCATGGCACGAAGGAGCAGGACACCATCGGCTTCATCGAGGAAAACAACCGAGCCGTCTTCGGCCGCTCCTATGCGGCAGAGCCTGATGCCCTCATCAAGCAACTGGCGCAGGATGAAGCTATTGCGGAAGCTGATACCCTGCTTCTCACCGTTCCGAACCAGCTCGGCGTCGACTACAACGCCCATGTTCTGGAGTCGATCTTGAAGCACGTTGCGCCAGCACTTGGCTGGCGCTGATCAAGCCAAAGGCTTACCGGAAATTTTGGGGCAGCGGCGCTAGCCTTCCTGCCCCAATTTTCCGGGGTTCATAATACCTGCGGGGTCGAGCGCGAGCTTTATGCGCTTCATCGCCTCGACAGCCGCATCACCATGTTCGCGGCGCAGGAACTTCAACTTGCCGATCCCGATGCCATGCTCGCCGCTGACGGTCCCGCCGCTGGCCAGCGCACGCTCAGCAGATCGATCTGCAAGCCGTGCTGCCTCCGCGAGTTCGGCCTCATCATTTGGATCCACCAGATAGCCCGCGTGGAAATTCCCGTCTCCGGCATGAGCGATGATCTGCCCTTCAAGCGGCGATGCCTCGATGTCCGCCAGGCCCGCAACGATGTTTTCTGCGAGCTTCGAGATCGGAACGCAAATATCGCTGGTGTAAATTTCGCAACCGGTGCGTCGTGCTTTGATCGCCCAATAATGATTGTGACGCGCCTGCCAAAGGCGGGCTCGCTCCTCCGCATCGGTGGACCATTGGAAATTTGAGCCGCCATTTGCTGCAGCAATCTCCGCAACGATCGTGGATTGCTCCTCCACCCACGCCGGCGTTCCCTCAAATTCAAAAAAGAGGGTTGGCGCAACCTTCAGGTCCATGCCCGAATAAAGGTTCGTGCTCTCGATGGAATAGGTGTCGAGAAACTCAACGCGCCCCACCGGGATTCCGTACTGAACCGTCTCTTGAACGGTTGCGATTGCTCCCTCGACCGTTTCAAAGGCGCAAATCGCCGAGGCCACCTGCTCCGGTACCGGATGCAGGCGGACCGTCAATTCTGTGATGACGCCGAGAGTGCCCTCCGAGCCCACAAAAAGATGAGTCAGATCGTACCCGGTCGAAGACTTTTTCGCCCGCGAGCCGGTTTTGACGACTTCGCCGTCTGCAGTCACGGCCCGCAGAGCCAGGACGTTTTCACGCATCGTTCCGTAGCGCACCGCGGCGGTGCCACTGGCCCGTGTTGAAGCCATGCCGCCCAGCGTGGCATCCGCGCCGGGATCAACCGGGAACGTAAGCCCAAGTGCGCGCAGTTCGGTGTTGAGTTGCTTGCGGGTCACACCCGGCTGAACGACGGCCAGCGCGTCTTCAGCAACAATTTCAATGATGCCGTTCATATCGCGCGTGCTCAGACAGATACCGCCATGGATCGGGATGGTGTGCCCCTCCATCGAGGATCCCGCGCCGTAAGGAACAATGGGCACGCCGTATTTGCCACAGGCCCGCACAATCTCCTGCACTTCCTGCTCTGTGCGCGGGAAGACGACCGCATCGGGCATTGAGGCAGCATGGCTGGACATGTCACGGCTATGGTGTTCACGAACTGCCGTAGCTGTAACCAATCGCTCGCCAAGGAGTGGCTTGAGAGCTTCAATAACTTGCGCTGCGTTGTGTGACATTTTCGATCCTGGTCGTGCGAACAGCAAAGACGCCGGCGTCCTCAGCAGTCAGCACGGCTTGCGCGCGAGAACTCGCACGCAAGCTTGGTCTATTTCAATAGGCGTGTTTCGATCGGTGAGACGTCACGTATCGCTCAAACGTCCTGAATGCCGAACTCTGCCAGGCTCCAGGCTCCTGGATGTCTGACAGCAAGCTGCCGCGCTCCTTCGAGCGTGTCTGCTCCGCTTTGAGCCAACGCAACGCGCAATTCTTCATGGAGGATGTGCGCTACATGACGGGCACCGTCGGTCCCGAGCGCGGCCAGACCGTACATAAACGCACGCCCGACGAGAACACCGTCCGCGCCACAGGCAATTGCCTTCACCACATCCGTCCCGGACATGACCCCGCTATCCATCAGCACGGTGAGCTTGTCGCCAACAGCAGCTCGAATGGCAGGCAGAACATCTATTGTTGCAGGCGACGGGTCGAACTGTCGCCCCCCGTGATTGGAAACAACGATGCCATCTACACCGGCCGCTACCGCTTCCAGCGCGTCAGCGGGATGCATGATCCCCTTCACCAGCAAAGGCTTCTTCCACAGATCGCGGATACGCCGAACGGTATCCCACGTCACACCCGCTCCGGCCTTGTTGTTCCTAACGAAGGCTTCGAGTTCATCTCGCCCGGCGCCCGGCGTGCAGTATGGCCGTATATTGGCAAGAGTCGGCATACCTTCACGCGCCACCGCCGAAAGCCAGGCTGGGCGCGAGAGCATCGCAAGAATTTTCTCCGGCGTCAGCTTCATCTTCGGCAGGAGGCCGTTGCGCATGTCGCGAACGCGGCGCGGCGGAGATGGAATATCGACCGTCAAGGCGAGAACTCCTGCGCCAGCCTTCTCGGCCCGCCGCACAAGGTCGAACGAGACATCGTGATCGTTATCGGCGAACGCGTAAAGCTGAAACCAGGCGTTATCGGGTGCGATCCCAGCGACCTCTTCGATCGAGGCGGTTGCCATCGTCGATGGCATGTAGGCGATGCCGAGATCGCGCGCCGTGGCCGCAAGGATCCGGGTAGCTCCGGGCCAAATGGCTCCATCCATGCCGATAGGCGATATCACCACAGGGGACGCCAATTCCCGCCCGAACATTGTTGCCCGGATATCCACCGAAGAAATTGGACCGCCATATCTTGGGGCAAGCTCTACCTCGCGAATCGCGCGATAGTTCCGCTCACAGGAAAGCTCATCACCGGTCCCGCCCTTGAGGAAGTCGAACGCAAAATAAGGAATACGCCGCCTGGCCGGCTCCACCAGATCGGCGACCGTGGGGTAGCGCATGCTCCATTTCGCCAACCGCGATTGTCTGCTTCCCACCTCACGTCCTCCCAGATTCATGCGATGAAACCCATCGTTTGCCCTATATGGTGTATACACCATGTCGTCCAGAGGACATCGAAGGTCGCCTTCCCGCCCCGCAGAGACAGCTCGGAGAAAATGGGGCAACAGCGCAAAAAACGAGCGCTAGCCCGTCTCCCAGCTTGTTTTAGGACATCACATGTGGTGTTACTGCTTTGCATTCGGTTACATACGCGGGTGAAATCTGCCCGCGCCTTTGGCCACGAGGGAGGCATTTATGTATACACGTACTCTGGCGGCACTCGCGCTGTCCGCTTCTTTTGCGTTTCCGTCTGCAGCGGCAGATGTAGAGCTAACACTATCGCACTGGGTACCGGGAACGCACCCGTTGCAGGTGACCGGCATGGAGCCGTGGGCTGAGTCGATCAAGGAAGCGTCCAATGGCCGTATCCAGATCAACATCTTCCCGGCCTCTCAGTTGGGCGCCGCTGGCGACCACTATGACATGGCCCGCGACGGCATCGTCGATATCGGCTTCATCAACCCGGGCTACCAGCCGGGTCGTTTCCCGATCCTGGCTGCTGCGGAAATTCCGTTCCTGTTCGCTGATGCGCGCGGTGGCCTCCGTGCTCTGACCGAATGGTACGACCAGTACGCCGACCTGGAGATGGGCGACACCTATTTCTGCATGGCGATTTCGCACGACCCGGGCACGATCCACTCCAAGGAACCGGTCATTGTTCCTGAGGACATTCGCGGCAAGAACGTACGTCCCGCCAACGCGACCGAAGCACGCTTCGTAGCGATGCTGGGCGGTGCGTCGGTTCAGGTTCCGGCTGGCGAAATGCGCGAAGTCCTAGCACGCGGCACCGCTGACATGACGCAGTCCCCGTGGAACTCCCTCTACACCTTCGGTGCAAACGACGTGGTGTTCCACCACCTCGACATGCCGTTCTACTACTCGATCAACGCCTTCATTTTCAACAAGGGCACCGTTGATGGCCTCTCGGCTGAAGACCGCAAGGTGATTGACGACCACTGCACGCCGGAGTGGGCTGAGCGCATTGCTTCTGGCTGGACCGATGCAGAAGCTGCCGGCCGCGACAAGATCGCTTCCGATTCGGCACACACTCTGCACGTCCCCACCGCTGCGCAGGTTCAGCTGTGGAAGGATGCAGCCGCTCCGCTGACTGACGAATGGCGCACCGCTGTCAGCGGCCGTGGCCACGACGCAGATGCGATCTGGAACAGCCTGATCGATACTTTGAAGAAGTACGACGCCTACGCTGGCTGATCCTCGGGAGGGAGGATCAGCAGACTGAAATTTCATGTCCACGGAGGAGAAATTCATGAAACTTAAGAGCTTGCTAGCTTCGGTTGCCGTCGCCGCCCTGGCGACGACAGCCCAGGCAGCGGAAGTTGAGCTTTCGCTGTCACACTGGGTGGGTGCGCAGCACCCACTCCAGCCCGGTGGCATGGAGCCATGGGTAGAATCGATCAGAGAAGCGTCCGAGGGACGCATCGAGATCACCATCTTCCCGGCCCAGCAGCTTGGAGCTGCCGCAGATCACTATGACATGGCCCGTGACGGCGTCGTGGACATAGCGTTCATCAATCCGGGCTACCAGCCAGGCCGTTTCCCTATTATCGCCGCTGGCGAAATCCCGTTCACCATCTCTAATGCGAATGCCGGCTCACGTGCATTCGACGAGTGGTATCGCGAATACGCTGCCGACGAGATGAAGGATGTGCACTTCTGCATCACCCACCTGCACGATCCAGGCACGCTTCATGGCGTAAATGGCCCGATCCAGGTGCCGGATGACCTGAAGGGCAAGAGCATTCGCCCTGCGCACGGCACCATGGCCCGCATGCTGAACCACATCGGTGCAGCATCGGTCTTCGCCGGCGCCGCGGAAATGCGTGAGCTTCTGGCTCGCGGCGCGGCAGAAATGTCGGCTTCGCCGTGGGGCTCGATCTTCACCTTCGGTGCTCAGGACCTCACCAAGCACCACCTCGACATGCCGTTCTACGTCACCACCTTTGCGTTCGTTTTCAACAAGGGTGTTTACGAAGGCCTCTCACCGGAAAACCGCAAGGTCATCGACGACCATTGCAACCCGGAATCGGCCGAGAAGATGGCTGCCAAGTGGGTGGAAAACGAAGCCAAAGGCCGTCAGCGGATGATTGATGAGGGCCACACCCTCTACAAGCCGACCGATGACGAAGTTCAGCTCTGGATGGAAGCCGCCTCGCCGCTTCGCAACGAGTGGAAAGAGACCGTGAACAAGGCTGGCGGCGACGCCGATGCCATTTGGCAGCGCCTTGAAGATACGCTCGCGAAATATGACTCGCGGGTGAAGTAACGCCGGCGGGACACCCGGCGGCATTTAACCGGGCGGGCGCATCAGCGCCCGCCCAACTCATCAAACGACACCAAACGGGGGGCAATCATGCTTCGCAAGGTGGAACGCTTCTGTGGCGCAGTCGATACTATCGCCGGTATTCTACTCGCCCTAGTGATGCTGCTGATCGTAGCATCGACAGCAGGACGCTATCTCTTCTCTTGGCCTATTCCCGATTCTTTCGACCTTTCCCGCCTGATGGTCGGAGCATGCGTGATGTGGGGTCTCGCATCTATCGGCTACCGTGGGGGCCACATCGCCGTCGATCTGGTTCACGAAATGGCAGGCAAGACTGGAAAGCGGTTCATTGACCTGTTCGCCTGGTTCGGACTGCTGGTCTTCACCATCGCCATGACGTGGATGATGTTCTACCGGGTCACCAGCGCCTATGCGAGCAACGAGTCGACTTTCGACCTTCGGATGCCCGTCTGGCCGTTTTTCCTGCTCATCTGGGTCGGTTGCGCTGCCAGCGCCATCACCGTGACATTTTCCATTTTCCGCCGCCGCAGCGATGACCAAGAAGAACAGGCCGAGGGGTACGGCATATGACTTACGCAGACTGGGTAGCCGTTTGGGGCTTCATTGGCATGTTCGTGCTGATGGGCCTGCGGGTGCCGATCGGCATCGCCATGGGTATCGTCGGCGTGGTCGGCTTTGGCGCGATCCGAGGCATTACCCCGGCACTAAACCTTCTTACAACATCGCCGATCCGCACGATAACCGACTTCAACCTCAGCCTCGTGCCGTTCTTCGTCCTGATGGGCGTGTTCGCAACCAATTCGGGCATCTCGCGCGAGCTGTTCCGCACCGGTAACGCCTGGCTTGGCCAGTTCCGTGGCGGCCTTGCTCTTTCGACCGTTGCGGCTTGCGCCGGCTTCTCGTCGATTTGCGGCTCATCCGTTGCAACAGCAGCCACGATGACGCGTATCGCCCTGCCGGAAATGCGCAAGGCTGGCTACGATGACGGCACCTCCACCGGCGTTATTGCTGCTGGCGGCACCCTCGGCATCCTGATCCCGCCATCGGTCGTGATGGTTGTCTACGCCTACCTGACCGAAACGGACGTGGGCCGACTCTTCATCGCCGGCGTCATACCGGGCATCCTGGCAACCGTGATGTACATGGCGACGGTAATCGTCGCACATCGCAAGGGTCTGCCAGCTGGGCGCAAATTCGACCTGCGCGACGCTCTTGCGTCTCTGCTTCCAATTTGGGCGGTCGCAGTCCTCTTCATCGCGATCCTCGGCACCATCTACATGGGCATCGCCACGCCAACTGAGGCAGCAGCTGTTGGTGCCTTTGTCACGATGCTCATCGGCATCATGCGTCGCCGCCTGAACACACGTCAGATCATCGACAGCCTTGTTGAATCGCTGCGCACGTCTGTCGCGATTTTCACCGTCCTCATCGGTGCGATCCTGTTCGGCTACTTCCTGGCGATGACCCAGGCACCGCAGAAGCTCACCATGTTCATGATCGGCCTTGATCTGGGTGCTTACGGCACGCTGATCCTGATCCTCGTCATGTTCTTCATCGCTGGCGCGCTGATGGACGAGATGGCGATGATCATTCTATTCGTGCCGATCGTCTTCCCGGTGATCGTCCACCTCGGCTTCGACCCGATCTGGTTCGGTATCATCCTGGTCACCTCGTGCCAGCTCGGCATGATCTGTCCACCGGTGGGCATCAATGTCTTCGTCATCAACTCGATTGCGAAGGAAGTTAAGCTGACCCGAATCTACTCTGGCGTGATGCCATTCATTGCCGCGGACATAATCCGCATGGCTCTGATGGTGATCTTCCCGGCCATCATCATGTGGCTACCGGCGACGATGCGCTGATGCAGCCGCCAAAAAATCGACCCCCGGAGAAATCCGGGGGTTTTTTTATTGTGGTTTTGCGGGACCATTTGGTCTGTGGCGGATGGATGCTCCAACCTTTCAGGCGGACAAATCGTTGCGGTTCCTCGCCCGCGTCGCCGCACAAAGAAGAAGCCGCCGGATTTCTCCGACGGCTTTGGCATTCAGCTCGAAATGATGCGCGATCAGCCGGCGAAGTGGATGGTCTTCACTTCGAGGTAGTTGTCGAGGCCTTCCGGTCCGCCCTCGCGGCCGACGCCGGACTGCTTGAAGCCACCGAAAGGCTGCTTCGGATCAACGATCATGCCGTTGACCGTAACGTTGCCCGAACGAATGCGACGGGCAACCGCGTATCCACGCTCCGGATCCGCCGCGAAGACCGATGCATTCAGGCCGTAGTCGGAATCATTGGCCTTGCGAACCGCATCTTCCTCATCCTTGAAGGTGATGATGGAAACGACCGGGCCGAAGATTTCCTCCTGGGCGATCTTCATGTTGGACTCGACGTCGACGAAAACGGTCGGCTCGACATAGAAGCCCTTGTCCAGGCCCACCGGGCGACCGCCACCGCAGGCGATCTTCGCGCCCTCGGCGCGGCCAGCAGCGATGTAGCCTTCAACGCGCGCGCGCTGGCGGCCCATCGTCAGCGGGCCCATCTGGGTTGCCGGATCAAACGGATCGCCAACCTTGATGTTCTTCACCGCGCCAACGTAAAGGTCGATGAACTCCTGCTTACGGCTTTCCGGCACCAGAATGCGGGTCAGCGAGAAGCAGACCTGACCGGTGATCGGCATGGAGTAGACCATGATGCTCGGCAGCGCCTTCGCAAAGTCTGCATCATCCAGCAGAATCGCGGCCGACTTGCCACCCAGCTCCAGGCTGACGCGAGCAAGACGCTCGGCGCACACAGCACCAATGTGCTTGCCTGCAGCGGTGGAACCGGTGAACGCGACCTTGTCGATGCCCTTGTGGCGAACGAGATAGTCGCCGCCTTCGCGTCCAGCCGGGACCAGGTTGAAGACGCCAGCCGGCAGGCCTGCTTCTTCAATCGCTTCGGCCAGAATGTAGGCTTCCAGCGGGGTTTCCGGGGAAGGCTTGGCAACAAAGGTGCAGCCGGCAGCAAGACCACCCGCGATCTTGTACGACAGCAGAACCATCGGCGCGTTCCATGGCGTGATCGCAGCGCAGACGCCTACCGGCTCACGGACCACACGGGCCTTGCCGCCATCATCACGCTGGCGCTCATCCACGAACCCATAGGTCTCGATGAGATCTGCGTAATAATTGAAGAGCGTTGCGTTCTGGCCGACAAGCTTCTTGGTAAGCATGATCGGTGCGCCGACCTGCAGCGTCCAGGAATGGGCAATATCATCGAGACGACGAGTGATGACATCCGCGACCTTACGCAGGTAGACAGCGCGCTCTTGAGGCGACATGCGCGGCCACGGCCCATTATCGAAAGCGTCACGAGCCGCCCAGACTGCCCGATCGATATCCATCGGACCCGCTTCCGGGTAGCTGAAAAGCTTCTCTTCAGTCACTGGCGATATGACGTCCAGACGGTTTTCGGAGGACGAATCGATCCAGCTTCCACCGATGAAAAGCTTTTCGGGGGTGTTAGGACGCCAGCCCTGCCCGGCATCCGAATTCACATTCGGGGTCATAACGTTCATGGGTTTCTCTTCCTCTCTCAGGATAACCTCCAGGAGGCGCGGTCCCTTTTGGGAAAGCATCTCACGGAGGCATGTTTCGAGCTTGTTTCCGTCCGAGCAGCGCTGCGCTTTACACCCTTGTGCCTGCGCAATCGCGACGAAATCGATGTGGCCGATATCCACGCCGTCTACGCTATCTGCGCCAGTCTTGTCCGCAATACCTTTGAGGGCTGAGTACCCTCCATTGTTAAGTATCACAATCAGCAGATCGACATCGTGCTCGACCGCGGACCAGATGGACTGGATCGCGTAAAGGCTTGATCCGTCACCGATGATGGCGATGACCGGCTGGTCCGGGCGAGTGAGTGCTGCCCCAACTGCCGCAGGCAAACCATAGCCAAGGCCACCGCTGGCAGTCGTGAAAAAGCCGCCTGGCCGCTCGATGGGCAGGTGGTCATGCATCGGCCCGCGCGCCGTCGGCGATTCCTCAACGATGATGCTTTCGGGCGAACGCACATCCGCTAGCGTCTGCATCAGGAACCGTTGAGAGATCGCCTTCGTCACCGGCAACCTTGGAATGACCCGCGCAGGCTCAACCCGCCGTGAGCGCTGTTTGACCCGGGCTTGAAGCCCCTCTGCAGCCAAGCGGGTATTTGAGAGCAACGCGGTCCCAACCGCTGCTGCGGAAATCAGCTTCGGGTCATCATTGATGAGGCACAGCTGCGCACCGTCTGGCAGATGCTTGCCGGAGCCCGGGAAATGATAGGTAAATACCGGCGCGCCGAGTACCAGAACATAATCGGCTGAGCCAAGGCAACGCGACAGATCCGGCTGCTGGGCAGGCAGGAAACCTGCAAACAGCGGGTGCCGCTCGGGGAAGCTGCTCCGTGACGAAAGCGGGCTCACCCAGACCTTCGCCTGAAGTGTTTCGGCGAGCCGCACGACGGCATCCCAGCCACCATCAATATCAACGCCGGCACCGACGACGAGCACTGGCTCCTCAGCGGAGTTGATTGCCTCAGCTACCCGGTCGAGCGCTGCCGGGTTCGGCCCAATCAGCGTGTCGACCTCACGATCAACCAGCGGAGGACTTGGTTTGTCCCAGTCGCTGAGGGGTACGGAGACCAGCACCGGTCCCATAGGCGGCTGGATTGCCATGTAGTAAGCCCGCGCAATTGCAGCCGGGACGTCCTCCGGCCGCGCTGGCTCAATCGCCCACTTCACGTAAGGCTTTGGAAATTCAACCGGCGCATCATTGCCAAGGAACGGGTCGTACGGCAGCAAGTCACGGGTCTGCTGGCCGGTGGTAATAACCAGCGGAGTCCGATTGCGAAACGCGGTGTAGAGATTGCCCATCGCATGACCGAGCCCTGCCGTTGAATGCAGGTTCACGAAAGCTGGACGGCGTGTCACCTGCGCATAAGCGTCGGCCATCGCAAGCGCGATGGATTCCTGCAGGCCGAGCGCATAGGTAAAATCCTTGGGCAGGCCGACAAACATCGGCAACTCGGTTGAACCTGGGTTCCCGAAAATCGTCGTCATGCCCTTGGCGCGCAGAAAATCGAAAACCACCTCACCAACCGTGCGGTTGGGTATGGCTGTCGACGTCGCCAGGAAGTCCTGGCTCATCTTGTTCATTGTGCTGTCTCCCAAGTCTCTTTCAGCCTTTGCATCACTGCACAGGCCTCCCGACTTTCGAGTATCGCACGTCACCGTCTGCTCCGCTATTTACAGAGTCCGCCCAAAGTCATAATCAGAAATTATGACCCTTGATATTCGCTCTGCCACCATACTGATTGAATGCGCCCGCCACGGAAGCCTTGGCCGAGCTGCGGTCGCACTCAACATGACGCAGCCGGCCTTGACCCGAACACTCAAGGTGCTCGAAGCCGGATTCGGCGTTTCCCTGTTCGATCGGACAACTCGGGGAGTGGTGCCAACGGTGTACGGAGAAGCTTTGCTTCCCTACGCGCGGTTGGTCGTCTCCGAAGTGGCCAACGCAAAAGATCTGATCTTGCAGATGCAAGGCGCGAGCCGCGGCGTCGTGCGGGTTGGTGGCGTCGCCAGCGTGGTCCCGAGTTTCATCGTCTCTGCCATTGCAAAGATGCGTCAAAGCCATCCAGAAGTCCGCTTCCAGATCGTCGAGGAAATGGAAGATTTGCTGCTAGAGGAACTGAAGAGCGGCGTCATCGATATCGCAGTCTCGCCAGATCCCTACGTCGACGACGAAATCACGCTCGCGACCCCTGATATTCTCAGGGATGTCGTCCACGTCTACGCTCGCCCCTCCCACCCCCTGGCCTCTCGTGAGCATGTGAGCCTGGAAGAAGTGGGAAATGCGGACTGGATTTTGCCGCCGATGGGAACTCCGATCGCAAAGGAGTGGTACCAACGGTTTCATGACAAGGGCATCGAGCCGCGTATTCCCGCGCTTGCCTCGCGATCGATCGGAGTGATCCGCGCAGCAGCCCTTAGCCAGGATCTTCTGTGCTGGCTGCCCGCTCCGCGGCTATCCGATCAGCCCTCTTCCGAAGGCCTGGTGAGAATCGCTGCGCCTGACATGCAATGGAAGCGCTCGTTTCGGATTTATCGCCGTCGACGGGGGATCGTTCCGCCGCCAGCGAAAATACTGGTTCAGGCCATTCGTGAACTGGCCTTGCCGAGCGACGAGGCTTAGCTTTTGGCCGCGGGAGACGGCCAGCCGACCACTTTGCGCAACAACGCAACCAACTGGGCGCACTCGCTTTCATCAAGCATGGAGAGTGCGCGCTTATCATATGCGATCAGCCTTTCACGCACGCCTCGTGCCACTTCGACGCCCTCATTGGTCGCGGTAAGCGTCACGACACGTCGATCTTCCGCCGAGACCCTCCGGGTGATCAGCTTCTTTTTCTCGAGCCGCGCAACCAATTTGGTCATGTTGGGCCAGCGAATGTGCAGGCGATCCGCGATCGAACCCTGACGAGCATCAGGGTTCATCATGATCGCCACCAGCACGGTCTGTTCAGGCAAGCTCAGTTCAACTTCAGTCTGAAGTGACGATACCGCCTGGTAGGAAGCCAGCTCCGCTAGCCGAAGCATGAAACTGGCCGAGGCTTCAAACTCCCCCAGGTTCAGTTCGGCTTCGGCCGCGAAATCTGACTCGCCTTTCGCCAAGGTCAATCCTTTGGAGCAATGCGGGCAGCGCGTTTTTCCAGGAACGCTTTCAAACGCTCATGAGCCTCTGGCGTGGTCTGCGTAAAGGCGGCAATCATCGATTCGAAGAACAGGCCCTCATCGTATCCGCTGTCGCGAATGCGTGGAAGCGCGTTGATGACGGCGTAATTGGACAGCGGCGCGTTCGAAGCTGCTTTCTTTGCAAGCTCGGTCGCCTTTTCCAGAGCCTCACCAGCCGAGGTAACATAGGTGACGATGCTTGCCTGACGAGCTTCATCGACGCTCAAAACGCGGCCGGTGAGCATCATGTCGGTCATCAGCGGCACGCCCATGATGCGCGAGGTGTGCACCGAGCCGCCTCCGCCCACGAAAATACCGCGCTGCCCCTCAGGCAGCGCAAAGAATGCGGTTTCATCCGCTACGCGAACATGCGCGACCGAGGCGAGTTCCAGCCCGCCGCCGATCACTGCGCCGTGCAGAGCCGCAACATACGGGATTCGCCCGCCGCGTATCTTCTGGAAAACACGGTGCCAGTTGCGGGACCCATCAATGCCCTCAATCGGCGTCTTGGTCGAATGTTCAGCAAGATCGAGACCGGCACAGAAATGCTCGCCCTGGCCGCAGATGACGACCGCTAGCGCCTCATTTGCGGCCTGGTCCACCGCCACTTCGAGATCTTCAAGCATCTTATCGTTCAGGGCATTGCGCTTGTCCGGCCGCGTCAGCGTCAGCCGCGCGATGCCGTCCTCGATGCTGTATTCCACAAACGCCATGACCTTCCTCCAAATGCACTCTTGTTTCCGAGTGAACAATTATGCAACATATCAGACAGGACCCGCAAGGGTAGGCGCAACATTTCGCGCAATTGGGTTGAGGATCAGGGAGGCAGCATGTCCGACTCGCAGGACTGGAAGCACGCGCCTATGCGCCCGGTAGAGTTTCACAACTACTCGCCGGTCGTGACGGTCAAGGATGACGGTACGATCTACGTCACCGACCGAATGCCACAGCCGAGCTATCCGACACGTATTACCGATGCTCTGGTAAAATATGCGGCGGAGACGCCCGACCGCGTTTTCATCGCAGATCGCAAGAGCGGTGATGGCTGGCGCACGATCACATATGGCCAGATGCTGGATCACGTACGCCGTATCGGCCAGTATCTGCTCGACAAGAATCTTTCGCCGGAAAGGCCGCTCGCGGTCCTGTCAGGCAACGACATCGAGCACGCAACTCTCGGTCTGGCGGCAGTCTATGTGGGCGTGCCTTACGCACCGCTGTCACCGCAGTATTCCTTGACGGGCGGCGATTATGCGCGCCTCAAGGACGTGCTGGCTTCAATCACACCGGGCCTCATCTACGCTGCGGACGCCAAGGCATTTGCACCTGCAATTCGCGCGGCTGTGCCTGATATCCCGTTCATTGCAGATGACGCAGCTGAGGGCGCGATTCCGTTCGCTGACCTTCTGAACTCGGTACCGAGCGACGCTGTCGAGGCGGCAAACGCTGCCATTACCGGCGACACGATCGCGAAGTTCCTGTTCACATCGGGTTCGACCGGAACGCCCAAGGCTGTGATCAACACTCACCGCATGATCTGCTCCAATCAGGCAGCGATCCGCGAGGCATTCTCGTTCATGAAGACCGAGCCGCCGGTTCTTCTGGACTGGGCGCCGTGGAACCACACGGCCGCCGGCAACAAGGACTTCTACATGGTCCTGACCAATGGCGGCACGCTGTACCTTGATGACGGCCGCCCGACCAGGGCCGACATCGGCAAGACCGTGCGCAATCTCAAGGAGATTTCGCCCACCTGGTACTTCAACGTCCCGACCGGCTTCGACATGCTCATACCCGAGCTCGAGAAGGACGAGGCTCTCCGCCAGAACTTCTTCAAGAATCTGAGGATGTTCTGGTACGCTGGAGCATCGCTCTCGCAGCATAGCTGGGAGGCTCTTGAGCGTATGGCCGTCGCTACCACCGGCACGCGGGTGCTGATCGGCACGGGCCTCGGTGCAACCGAGACCGCTCCAGCCGCCATGTTCTGCACCTGGCCACAGGAAGGCGCAGGCAATGTTGGCCTGCCAGTTCCGGGTGTCACGCTGAAGCTCGTACCGTACGAAGGCAAGTATGACGCGCGCCTCAAGGGCGACAACATTACGCCTGGCTACTGGCGCCAGCAGAAGCTGACGGAAGAAGCATTCGATGAGGAAGGCTTCTACCGGCTCGGAGACGCCCTGCTCCCGATCGACATGGACGACATCTCCAAGGGCTTCAAGTTCGACGGCCGCACCGCCGAGAACTTCAAGCTGGACACGGGCACCTGGGTCGCGACCGGCGCGCTGCGCATGTCGATCATCGACCATTTCGGTGATCTGATCCGAGACGTCGCCCTTGCCGGACCTGACCGTCCGTATCTCGGTGCCATCGCGTTTCTGCGCGACCCCGAGCTTGCAGAAGATCAGGCACATCGTAAGGCAATGCGCGAGAAGCTCGTATCGCTGGCTGCGAAGTCGACGGGCTCTTCGAACCGTATCGCTCGGATGATCATCTGCCCCGAAGTTCCGTCCACGACGGCGGGCGAAGTCACCGACAAGGGCTCGATTAACCAGCGCGCGGTTCTCCGAAATCGGGCGCAGCTCGTTGAAGAAATCTACGCCGGCTCGGATCGGGTTCTATCGATCTGACTTTCGAACAATTCATGGAAAAGGCGCGTGGGCGTTTCTCACGCGCCTTTTTTGTGTGTCCGCCTCTCTTGGTAAAGCGCTCCACAACCCGCTCTTTACGATAAGGCTAATTCTCGCTACAAATCGATTAGATCGATCTAAAAAGTCAGGCGATGAAGCGGGTCACTCTCGTTGATGTAGCACAACATGCTGGCGTCTCCCGCGCAACGGCTTCACTTGTGGTTCGCGGCAGCCCCCTCGTCAGCGCATCAACCCGCAAGGCGGTCGAGGATGCCATTGCCGAGTTGGGATACGTCTACAATCTTGGGGCTGCTCGCATGCGCGCCGCCCGAAGCCACACCGTCGGCGTCATCATCCCAAACCTGACCAACCCGTTTTTCGCAGTGCTGCTGGCCGGGATCGAGACGGTGCTGGAAGAAGCCGGGTTTGCAGTTATCCTCGGCAACTCCTACGACAGCCCTGCCAAGCAGGATCTCTTCGTCGGCCGCGCAAGAGAACACGGGGTGGATGGCCTGATCGTGTGCCCCGCCGCCGGAACCGAAAAACGCTTCATCGAAGACGCGTTGAAATGGGGGATCCCCCTCGTCCAAACACTGCGTACTGTCCCCGACACCTCGACCGACTATTCCGGCATGGACCAGCACGATGGCATGCACGAAGCCGTAAATTGTCTCTATGACTTCGGTCATCGCAGAATTGGCTACGTGGCAAGCACGCTGTTTCACTCCGCCCACAAGGAGCGTCTGGCCAAGTTTCGCGAAGCAATGAGTGCCAAAGGCATTGAGCCCCTCTTCGTGCGGCACCTTGAATCAACCCATCAGGCCGCCCGCATGGCAGCACCCGAGATCATGGGAAAGCGGACACGTCCCACCGCCCTGATTTGCCACAACGACGTCCTCGCTCTCGGCCTTCATCGCGGCCTGTGCGATCTGGGCGTGTTGCCCGGCCGGGACGTTTCATTGATTGGATTTGATAACGTTGCCGAGGCGGACCTGGTGATTCCGGGCCTTGCATCCGTGGCTACCGAGCCTTTCAACGTGGGCAAAAACGCCGCCGAACTCTTCCTGCGCCGCATCTCTGCACCGGAGGCTGTCCACAGCAGTAGAGTGGAGCCAACGTATTTTGTTCAGCGCGGCTCCTGCGGCCCTGTACGGGATTTTGCCGAAGCGTGATTCGTAAGGATTCTCGCTAGTTAGGCCGGTCCGACGTTCACATATCACTCCCCAGACCAACCAAAGGTAAACTGCGTCCGGCAATCTACCTGCTTGACTCAGAATAATCTTCTCTTTTAGATCGATCTAAACGCGCTGACGAATGGCGCGACGAGGCCGTTCCGCATGGCGGATGTCCCGGGAGGTTCGTCATGGGTTACGAATTCAAGTTTGCACCAGTTTTTGCCAATTTCGATCAGCTGCTCGAGGGAGCTCTCGTAACAGTCCAGCTGTCGTTCAGCGCGATGGTACTCGGCACCATCGTCGCGGTCGTGTGCGCGATCGGCAAGACCGCAGGACCGAAACCGATTCGCTTCATCATTGATTGCTACATCGAGCTGATCCGAAACACTCCGTTTCTGGTACAGATCTTCTTCATCTTTTTCGCTTTGCCGAGCCTTGGCATTCGCCTGTCGCCAAATGTCGCCGCCTTGATCGCGCTGACGGTGAACGTCGGTGCCTATGCGACCGAGATTGTCCGCGCTGGCATTGAATCGATCAACCGCGGCCAGATCGAAGCTGGCACCGCACTTGGCCTGCGCCGTAGCCAGATCTTCGCCTATATCATCATCAAACCTGCGCTGCGCACGATCTACCCCGCGCTGACCAGCCAGTTTATCTATCTGATGCTGACGTCCAGCGTGGTTTCGGTGATTTCAGCGACCGATCTTGCCGCTGCAGGCAATAACATCCAGTCACAGACATTTGCGGCCTTCGAAGTTTATCTCGTCATTACCGCAATGTACCTTGTTCTCGCGCTCGCATTTTCTGGTCTCTTCTCGATGATCCAGCGCTGGGCGTTCAACTACCCGCTGGCGCGCTAGGGAGAAAATCATGATCCGTCCCTTCGGGCCTAACGAATTCTGGTTCATCGTCTTCGCAGTACAGTGGACCCTGCTGCTGTCGGCAGTCGCTTTTGCTGGCGGCGCAATTGGCGGGCTGTTGATCGCACTCGGACGAGTGTCCGACAACAAGGTGGTGCGGTATCTGTGCCTTGGCTTCATCCGCCTGTTTCAGGGCACTCCGCTACTGATGCAGCTTTTCCTGGTGTTCTTCGGGCTGAGCATCTTCGGTTTTGGCATCGATCCCTGGATCGCAGCTGCATTTGCATTGACCCTGCATGCGTCTGCCTTCCTTGGAGAGATCTGGCGCGGATGTATCGAGGCGGTGCCACGCGGGCAGACGGAAGCATCCTGGGCGCTGGGCCTGTCTTACTTCGACCGGATGAAGTCCGTAGTGCTGCCACAGGCTTCCCGCGTCGCGGTTGCCCCCACCGTTGGCTTCCTCGTTCAGCTGATCAAAGGCACGTCGCTGGCATCAATCATCGGCTTTGTTGAACTCACTCGTGCCGGCCAGATCATCAACAACGCGACTTTCGAACCCTTCAAGGTGTTCGGCCTCGTCGCGCTAACCTACTTCATCATCTGCTGGCCTCTGTCGATCTACGCCCGCCGGATGGAGAACCGTTTCGCAGCGACAGCCCGTCGCTGATGGGAGCCTACGTTTTTAAAGGGAAGGAAACCGAAATGAATATTTTTGGGAAGATTGCTGGCATTGCGCTGGGCGCAGCGCTCAGCCTGGGAGCAGTTGCCTCCACTGCCTCGGCGCAGTCTGTTGAAGAAATCAAGTCGCGCGGTACCGTGAACATCGGCATGCTCGTCGACTTCGCCCCGTTCGGTATCATCAACGATCAGGGCAAGCCGGACGGCTATGACGCCGATGTTGCCAAGCTTCTGGCCGAAGATATGGGCGTCCAGGTCAATCTGGTTCCTGTGACCGGCCCGAACCGCATCCCTTACCTCCTCTCGGGCCAGGTCGACATCCTCGTTGCCTCGCTGGGCATCACGCCTGAGCGCGCCGAGCAGGTCGATTTCTCGCAGGGCTATGCCGGCATAGAAATCTTCGTTTATGGCGACGTCAACACCGAGATCAAGGATCCGGCAGATCTTGCTGGAAAGAGCGTCGCAGTCGCGCGCGCATCGACACAGGACACCTCGCTGACCGCAGTTGCTCCGGAGGGCACCAACATTCAGCGCTTCGATGACGATGCGTCCGCTGTTCAGGCGCTCCTGTCGGGCCAGGTACCTTTGATGGGTGCGTCGAACGTCGTCGTATCACAGCTCGACACGGTTGCGCCGGGCCGTTTTGACGTCAAGCTCTCCCTGCGCCAGCAGAGCCAGGGCATCGCCACCCGTCCGGGCCAGACCGAGCTGATGGAATACATCAACGCGTTCCTGGCGAAGAACAAGGAAAACGGCAAGCTGAACGAACTCCACGAGAAGTGGGTTCAGACGCCGCTGCCAGAGTTCCTGCAGAAGTCCGAGTAAATCAGACATAAGGAGAGCGGGTATGTCCGCGACAAACACCACCAGCGCAGACATGCCCGCTGTCCGCATGAAGGGCGTGGAAAAGTGGTATGGCGAATACCATGCCCTGACAAACGTCAATCTTGACGTCGCCAGCGGGGAAAAGATCGTGGTCTGCGGCCCTTCGGGTTCCGGCAAATCGACGCTTATCCGCTGCGTGAACCAGCTCGAGACCGTGCAAAAAGGCACGATTTTCGTCGATGGTATCGAACTGACTGCCGGACCGAAAAATGTTGAGAAGGTCCGCCGCGACGTCGGCATGGTCTTCCAGCAGTTCAATCTTTTTCCGCACATGACGGTGCTGGAGAATTGCACCCTCGCCCCGATCAAGGTGCGCGGCGTCTCCAAGGCTGAAGCCGAGGAGACAGCCCGCAAATATCTGGCGCGCGTTCGCATCCCCGAGCAGGCAGACAAATACCCGGCCCAGCTTTCCGGCGGACAGCAGCAGCGCGTCGCTATTGCTCGTGCTCTTTGCATGAATCCCAAGATCATGCTGTTCGATGAACCCACCTCGGCGCTTGATCCGGAAATGGTCAAGGAAGTTCTCGACACCATGATCGACCTTGCCAATGAAGGCATGACAATGATGGTGGTCACCCACGAGATGGGTTTTGCCCGCAAGGTAGCTGACCGGGTCATCTTCATGGATAAGGGCGAGATCGTCGAAGTCGGCGAGCCGGAGGAATTCTTCTCCAATCCGAAGCAGGAGCGGACACGCACCTTCCTGGGTCAGATCAGCCACACCTAAGGCGCTCACCGATGATCATTCGACAGGCTTTGTTCGACGGCCAGATCCTTACTGGCCGCGAACAGGAATTCCGCTCCTTCGTAGAAGCCAATCTGGTTCCGCTGTGGAAACAGTTTCCCGGCGTCCGCGAAGTCCGCGTTCTGTTTGCCAGGGAACGCGACGAAGGCGCTCCGTCATACCCGATGGTCCTGTCGATGGCCTTTGACGATGAAGCCGCGCTCGCCGCAGCGCTCGAGGCGCCGGTTCGCTTTGAAAGTCGTGGCGTGACGGCGCAATTGCTGACAATGTTCGAAGGTCGCGTGCATCACCACGTCTTCGAGGTTGTTTAGCAAATTATGGCGCTTGTGAAATTTACCGCCGTGGTTCCGCCGCTTATCGTCATGGGCGTCACCGGGTGCGGAAAAACTGCGGTTGGAACTCTCCTCGCCCGGAAGTTAAGCGCGCGCTTTATTGAGGGCGACCGTCTTCATCCGGAAGCGAACGTCGCGAAAATGGCCTCGGGCATACCGCTGGACGATGAGGATCGCGCAGGCTGGCTGAACACGATCGGCGGTGCCATCGCAGATGAGGTGCGTGCTGGAGAGCTGGTAGTCGCGACGTGCTCGTCTTTAAAACGCATCTACCGTGATCGATTGCGCAGCTTCGCGCCAGATCTCGTATTCGTTCATCTTGTGCTGAGCCGCGAAGAGTCGTGGCGCCGGGTCAGCAGCCGTCCAGGTCATTTCATGCCGGCGAGCCTTGTAGACAGCCAGTTCGCCACCCTGGAGCCCCCGGCAGCGGACGAAGCGTCCATCACCATGGACGCCACCTTGCCGCTCGACCAGATCGTCTACGAACTAGCGTCTAACTTCGCCCCCCTCTCCTCCTGCCCCCAAGCATGAGACCCCCTGCTCAACCTTCTCGACGTTGGGCAGAGGACGCTGCGTTCCTCAATTGATTATTACGACGACGACGCCATCCTGGACATATACCGAGTTTGGCTGAGGCCAATATGTTTCAGGGGCGGCTCGTAGAAGCGTCTCTGCAACATCTGGCGGGACGGGAGCAAAGCGTGGGTCTATTTGCCGAAAGACCCACTCCTTAGACCAAGCTGTGGTACGAGCGTTTCCCCAAGCGCCCCGTGGCGACATATTCGTTGGCGCTTCATGCCGAACGGCAATCGGGATCGGGCCCCCCATCGGAATATCGGAATTAGCTACGACTTCGTCTATTCTCGTGATTATCCGGTTCGTCGCAAGAACATCATTTCTTGACGACAGATACTCATCAAACGCGCTACCGTTTATCTGGATTGCACTGAAGATTATGAACCCCCAAGCTGCGACAGCGGACACGTTTGCTAAAGTCTTGAACCCTTTCAAGGGCAGGAACTCGACACAAACCGCAGCAAATAGTGCATGAACGACGGAGAATGCGACCAAGGCGCGTGGCGAGAACTCATCCAGCGGAGTCGCGAATGCCAGCGCAAACGGACTTAGGATGAGACCTAGTGCCGATGCGGCTATAAGCGGTGCTTTGAACTTGTTACTGTTTAATATCAGCGTAATTGCAAACAATGCCATCAACGCCCAGATGAAGGCTTTCATCGCGGGACTAAAGTAGGGCATTTGATGTCCTGTGGGGATCGAATGCCCCAAGAATAGCTTTACGATCCGCCGGTATTCTGAAAGTGCGCCAATCGGATCAATCGCGGAGCGTCCCGAAAGCGGGATTCCGGACACCCAAGGACTCAATTTGGTGAGGGCAATGTAAAGGCCTAGCCCGCAAGCGAGGCAGATAACGAAAGTTGCTGTCTTCCATAAGGTCCGCTTTAGATCGATCCCGCGCAAGGCCGACATCAGCACGACCGCAGAAGCAAAGGTAAGTGTGACCTGCGTGCTTGCCGGGTATATCGCTGGAGAGACAGCGAATAACGCAATCGCAACCAGATATTTGCCGCGCCACACGAGACTGACACCAGCAATCGCCATCAGCGTCGATAGCGGATAGGCGATACGGGTGCTGTCATAGGAAAGTACTGAGGCGTAGTATAACGAGATGGTCGATAGAACCACAAAAAGATCAGAGGCCGCACGGCTACGGAATTGAAGTGTGGACGCGCCGATCGCTGCACTAATCGCCAGCAAAATCACGCCGAGGATCAGAGAGAACGGTCCGAGAGGGTTCGCATCTTGCAAGACATGGTAGACGAAGTAGTAGCCCCAACGCCCTTGCGCGAGGAACGTGTTCGTATCGCCCGATATTGGCTGGCCTTGGATGATATCGTCCGCATTGAAGGCCTGCAATACGATCATACTGCTGTAGCCAATCAACGAAATTGCGAGGAGCGCCAGAAAGCGACCTGACCTCAAATCTTCGCTTATTTTAAGCATTCTTTTTCCCTGAAGCCCGTGTCCTACCGTGGGAGCGGTTCTTTCGTCGGATGATCGGCAAGAGCCTCATACCACCGCGCTTGCTGGATCACGCTAATCGACTATATCCGGATGACCTGCGTCGCTTTTGGAAACACTCTTCAGCACATATCTCGGCCTTCCTTGCGTCTCCGCGTAAATTCTGCCGATATATTCACCAAGAACACCAATCCCGATCAATTGCACCCCACCAAGGAAGAGAATTGAGACGAAGATTGAGGTGTATCCCCCAACTGGATTGCCAAATATCACCGTCTGAAACACAGTCCAGATCGCGAATACCAGAGAAAAGCTTGCGACTGCCAACCCCACATAGGTCCATACTCTTAGAGGAACAGTCGAGAATGAGGTCATTCCCTCAATGGCGAGGTTCCACAACTTCCATCCATTGAATTTCGTCTTTCCAGCGACTCGCGGGGCTCTGTGGTACTCAACAACCGCTGTTTTTCCGCCGACCCAAGAGAGCACCCCCTTCATAAAGAGATTTCGCTCTGTCAGTTGCAGGGTCGCATTCACCGTATCACGCGAAAGCAACCGGAAGTCGCCGACGTTTGGCTCTATCGCAGGTTTGCTGATCGCGTTGTGCACCCGGTAGAACAACTCAGCGGTACCACGCTTCAAAAGCGTATCCGAACTGCGATCCACGCGCTTGGCAAGAACCACGTCGTAGCCTTCCAGCCATTTGGCTACAAGCTGAGGAACGATCTCGATCGGATCCTGCAGATCCACGTCTATAGGGATCACAGCGGCACCGCTAGCATTCTCCAGGCCAGCAAAGAGGGCAGCTTCCTTGCCGAAATTCCTTGTAAAATTCAGGATCTTGACGCTCGGATCGTTTGCAGCGAGACCATCCAGGACTTGCTCTGTTCCGTCAGTGCTCCCGTCATTAATAAAGACTATCTCAACAGAGAGATCGTCCGGCATCACAACTTGACGCACGGCGTCATAAAAAGCCGGTATCGCCTCTTCCTCATTGAACACCGGCACTACCAAGCTGATCATGCTTCAGACCCCGAATACGACAAGTTTTGAGTAGATGAAGCCAACGGCCAAGCTTAATGATGTAAAGGCAACAAAAATAACGACCGGGTGCATTCCATGCTTATCTCCGGCTTTCCCCATGCCGTACGCCAGAGCTCCCATGAAAATTACAAATAGAAGATAGGTTGGCCAAGACGGAGATACAGAAAATGTCCAAGTTGCGTTCGCGAAATAACTGAATGTAACTGCTGTCACGAATGCAAATGAGTTCGCAATGGCAATCGCAGACTTCATGCGTTTGATCGCGAAAGCCATCACGAATGCATGAATTATGGTGTTCGCTACGCCGATCAGGCTGTATCGCAGAAATTGCTCGAGTGCGTCCATTTCTTAACTAAGCCCAAGCCGGGTGGCTAACCTGCGAACCGCCTATCATCTTCGTGTGGCTGCCTTCATGCGCGACAGTCACGTTTCGGCGTGGTGCATATGCGCTTAGCTAAACGAGCAGCGTGTCTCGAACAAGCACTTCCGTAATCTTAATCACGTTAACCTCAGAAAGCGGATGGCACTTGTTGGTCATAGGCCACCTTAGCTATTATGCCGCCTGGCTGCGGTCAGGAGGCCGGCTCGGACGGCTTGGTCGGCATCGGTCAGGTGAACGCTTAACCCCGCGGCTTCCAGTGCTGCGCGATAAAGGGTTGCGAGCTTTCCGCTTCCGATCAATTCCACCTTGGAAAGTTCACCGAACTGCGCCAATGCACCGGCGATTTCCAGTCCGATCAGTTCGCCAGACAGTTTCGCGGCAGCGTCTTCTGTGCCCGCAATATTCAAGAGCGGGGCGGAGCGGATCGCGAAGATGCGCGAGGTCGCGAGTGCGGGTTTTTCCACCGCCCGTAACACAGCATTGGTAAAGGCTACTCCTTCGGGATCAGCGTCCTCTCCCTCCGCCAGAGCAAGCTTTAGGATCGTGTGCCCGGCAATTGCGGCGTAGATTTCACCTGTCATGAAGGTGGTGAAACGCCGGATTATCCCCTTCTCCATCAGCACCCATTTCGTATGTGTGCCGGGCAAACAGACGATGCCTGAAGCCCCTCCTTTGGAAAAAGCGCCGAGCAGCTGCGTTTCCTCACCGCGCATGACGTCAGGAGCATCGAAGCTTCGCTGACAGACACCTGGCAATATGTGGATCGGATAATCCGCCGATACTCTTACGGATCTGCCGACGAGATCATCAAGGGAGGCCGGCGTTTCAACATATGGCGCCTCCTGCCAGCCCTGCTTCGCGCCGGCCATACCGCAGATCATGACAGGCAGCTCTGGATCCGCGGACAGCCGTGTCAGATGTCTATCCAGCACCGTCGGGAACCCGATCTCACGGGCCTTCATCATCCCCTCGTCACTGCGATCCTCGGCAAGGATATGTCCGGCGCTGTCGAGAAGCCAAATCCGGAACGATGACGTTCCCCAATCAACTGCAGCGATGAACGGCTTCATCCGGTGACCACGACGCCTGCATCTACGACGACCGCCTGACCGGTCATCACGGTCGATGCCGCGGATGCCAGAAACAGCGTTGGTTCAACCATGGCCTCGGGGGGTATCTCGAGTTTGAGGCACTGTCGGTCGATATGCGCTTTGAGCGAGGCCTCATCCACCCACAATTCGCGCTGGCGATCTGTGAGCACCCAACCGGGCATCAGGGCGTTGACGCGAATGTTGTCTTTGCCGAGATCGCGCGCCAGGCCACGCGTCAGCCCGGTGACACCTGCCTTCGCGGCTGTATAGGCTGCATAACCGCCGTTGCCCATCATGTAAGAGATCGAAGAGTAGTTCACGATGGTGCCACCGCGTTGCCGACGCATCCCCGGGATCACCGCCTGAATGGCGAAGAAGTAGTGGCGCAGATTGACCGCCTGCATGTAGTCCCAGTCCTCGACTGAGAAGCCTTCATTGGGATGCCGGTTGTCCCAGGCGGCATTGTTGACGAGGATCTCGATGTCGCCATTCACCTCTGCCGCCTTGTGGATGGCAGCCTGAAGCGCCTCAATGTCCGTGACATCACACGGAATGAAGAGCGGGCGAGAACCGTAGGTGCGTTCGAGCCGGTCGCAAAACGCCGCGGAATCGGACCTCTGAACAAAGGCGACTTCCGCACCTTGAGCGATGAAGCCCTCCGTCAGAAACTCGCCAATTCCGGACCCGCCGCCGGAAATGAAGACTGACTTGCCGGTCAGGTCGTGAAAAGTCGCAGAAAATTTCATGGATCCTCCCGTCATCCTCGCTGGGGAAGATGACGGGGTTTGCAGGTCATAGCAAGTAACGCTGCGTGACCAGTTGCATGGCTATCTAAAGCTGCGACTTACGCGAAAGGAATGGCGGCCGTGCCCACGGGAAGCTTCGCTTCATCCTCCGGCTCCACATGGATCACAACGCGCACGGACGGGATTTCGAGCTGCAGCGCATCCTCGATCCGGTCGCAAATTGCATGGCTCTCGCCGACGGTCATCTGCGCATCAACCACCATATGAAACTCGATGAACGTGGCTCGCCCTGCAATGCGAGTCTTGAGATCGTGAACCTCGAGAGCCCCCTTGGAGTTGGCCGAGATGACGTCCCGGATGTGGAGATGCTGCTCGACCGCTACAGCGCGATCCATCAGTCCGTCGAGCGAGGACGTGATCACCTTCCATCCCTGGTAAAGAATATTCAGCGCGACCAACATCGCCAGCAGCGGGTCCAGCGCATACCAGCCCGTCACAACTGCCCCTATCAAACCTGCCAAGACACCGACCGATGTAACGACGTCGGTCATGATATGGCGTCCATCGGCCGCCAGCGCGGGCGAGGAATGCTGATGTCCGGCGCGTATCAGGATGAATGCCCAGATCGCATTGATACCGGCCGCAAGACCGTTGACGGCGATACCTTCCCATGCCTGCTCCAGGGGAGCGTAGGCCTCGAAGGATCGCCACACCTCTGCCAGGATCAGCAGAGCCGCGACGACGATAAGGACGCCTTCCAAGACCGCGGAGAAATACTCGGCCTTGTGGTGCCCGTACTGGTGATCCTGATCCGCCGGCTTGTGGCTGACGGAAATGGCCCAGAACGCGGCACTTGCTGCGATAACGTTGACGATCGATTCAAGCGCGTCCGAATAGAGCGCGACTGAACCGGTCATCCGCCAAGCGACGAATTTCAGCCCCATCACCGCAAAAGCGATGATGATCGACCATCCGGCTAGACGCCTGACTCGTCGCTTGGCTTCCATTGGCTCAGACTGCCTTCATGCGCGCCTTGCGCGGCATTTTCGCCACGACGTTTTCAATCATTCGCATGCCAGCGTTCTGGCCGAGCGTCATGATCGACTCCGGGTGGAACTGCACCGCCGCGACCGGCTCGCTCTTATGTTCGATGCCCATGATGACACCATCATCAGTCTCAGCAGTCACGATGAAGTCATCGGGCAGGCGAGCGGGATCGGCAAAGATCGAGTGATAACGGCCCACCGTGATCTCCTTCGGCAGACCATTGAACACGGTTCCTGCCTCGTTCACACGAATACGCGAGGGCTTGCCATGAACCGGCACCGAAAGCTGACGCAATTCGCCGCCGTACGCTTCGGTCAGCGCCTGCAAGCCAAGACAGACCCCAAAGATCGGCAGGTCGCGTTTGCGAGCCTTTGAAATCGTCGCCTTGGTGTCAAAGTCCTTCGGCATTCCGGGCCCCGGCGACAGGACGACGAGATCCGGATTCACGCGATCGAACACCTCTTCCGCCACTGGAGAGCGAACTGTCGAAACAGTAGCG
Source organism: Aquamicrobium zhengzhouense (assembly GCF_016124105.1). Taxonomy (GTDB): domain Bacteria; phylum Pseudomonadota; class Alphaproteobacteria; order Rhizobiales; family Rhizobiaceae; genus Aerobium; species Aerobium zhengzhouense. Next base: position 215,412 of record NZ_JADGMQ010000002.1, on the reverse strand, counting down.
CCGGTCTGGCGGAAATAGTTCGCCAGCGTGTGAACGAAAGAATCTTCGTGATCGACCAGCAGGATAGAGACGCCCTCACCCACTTTTGTCTGCTCGATTTCGGCAACTGAAGCATGGGCGGTCGATGCTTCGCGGATTGCAGTCAGCATGGCAGATGCCTTCAATTCGGTTTCGGCCTCTTCCTCAGCCGGATCGGAATCATAAAGCAAGGTGGCACCGGCGCGCACTTCGGCAATTCCATCCTTGATGCGGATCGTACGCAACGTAAGGCCAGTGTTCATGTCGCCGTTGAAGTGAACCATTCCAATGGCTCCCCCGTACCAGGCACGCGGGCTCTTCTCATGATTTTCAATGAAACGCATGGCCCAGAGTTTTGGCGCACCGGTGACGGTAACGGCCCAGGCGTGAGACAGGAACGCATCGAAGGCATCCATATCCTCGCGTAAGCGGCCCTCAATGTGATCGACCGTATGGATGAGGCGGGAATACATCTCGATCTGACGCCGCCCGATGACCCGTACCGAGCCCGGTTCGCAAACCCGGCTCTTATCGTTCCGGTCGACGTCAGAGCACATGGTGAGCTCCGACTCATCCTTCTTGGAGTTGAGAAGCTTCAGTATCTGCTCTGAGTCGGCAATTGCGTCGTCGCCGCGCTTGATCGTGCCGGAGATCGGGCACGTCTCCACCCGCCTTCCGTTGACCCGAACGAACATTTCCGGCGAGGCGCCGATTAGATACTCACCCTCCCCGAGATTGATGAAGAACGAGTATGGCGAAGGATTGATCTTCTTCAGGCGGCGGCTGATCTGCGACGGCTTGGAAACGCATCGCTCGAAAAACATCTGACCTGGGACGACCTCGAAGAGGTCACCACGCTTGAAGCTTTCCTTGGCCCGCTCGACCAGACGCGAATACTCGCCCCTCTCGTGATCTGCGCGAGGCGGCACCACCTCCGATGGCTTGAACGGCAACTCCTGCGCGGTCCGTTCCAGGCCCTCGGTCGAGAACCCTTCGCCAGAATAGTCGTAGCGATCATGCCACGCTTTGGCCTGATGGTGATCGACGACGAGAATTTCGTCGGGAAGGTATAGCACCAGATCGCGTTGGCTTTCCGGCCGCTTCAGTTTCATCTCGATGTTGTCGAACTGAAACGCAAGGTCATAGCCGAACGAACCGTACAGCCCGAGGTTGCTGTCCTCAGGCGACCGAAAGAGATCAACCAAAGCCCGCAAGACGGTGAAGACAGTTGGTGCGCGCGAGCGCTCTTCTTCCGCAAACACCCGCGTTGGCTCGGCAACCGTCAGAGCGATGAGGGTTTCGCTCACGTCATCAATCGAAATATCCGCCTGCCCGGAAAGCGAGCTCTGGATGATCGGCAACATGACTTCGCCGCGCTTGTTTAGCGCTTCGATCTTCATGGCCCGGCCGCGGGCGCTGACGACCAGCGGCGGATCGATGATCGCCGTATCCCAGCGGGTGTAACGGCCCGGATATTCGTAATTGGAGGAAAACACGCAGCCGCGCCGCGAGTCGAGCCCGTCAATGTACGCCTCGATGGCGCCGGCATATGCGGTTTCGTGGCGGCGGCGGGTAATCGTTACGCCCCCCTGGGTTACGTATCGCTCCCCACCGTCCTCAGTCAGTTGGACCGTCATTCACCTGTCTCCGTCCGTTGCGGCGTTACGGATCCGAACCAACCTGAAAACAAAATGGCCGCCCGGAAATCCGTTGCGGCCATCCCCATTTTCACGCACACGCGCTCAACCGGCCGCTGTTAGCAGCCCCACCACCAAAGGTTTGCGGTCGAAATCGTGTTCATGCAGCTTCATTAGCGATTATTGTTCCGCGCAGCAAGGTGGTATCGCCGTCGCTCAACATCATTCAGCCTTCTCATGCCTTCTGGCCTCGCGCAGGCCGGAAACGGCCAGCCAGGACAAACTGGCCCATGCCGTGCCCAATGACCAACCAGCCAGCACGTCGCTTGGCCAATGTACGCCGAGATAAATCCGGCTCATGCCCACGATGAAGGTGAGCAGTATCGCCACACACAGCACGTAAAGCCGAACAATGAAGCGGTCGACGAGGCGGATGATTAGTGCGGCCAGCGTCAGATAAACGGCGGCACTCATCGTGGCGTGGCCGCTCGGAAAACTCGCAGTGAACGTATGCACCAGATGATCCACGACTTCTGGACGAGGCCGCTCGATCACATATTTCAGCATGCTGCTGACAATCGTTCCGGACACTATTGCCCCGACAGTGAAAATCGCCGGTCCAAACTGCCCTGACACCAGAAGAAACCCGACAACCGCGCTCACGAGCGTCACCAACACGGGATAGCCGCCAAGCGTTGTCAGCTCGACAACGGTCTGCTCAAGCCATCGCGGCCCGATGGGGACGGCAAGGTTTTCCGGATCGCGAAAGAACAGCAGAATCTTCTCGTCCAGATAAACGGTCCCGTTTATGCGGACAACGACGGCGAGGATCACAAATGCAGCAATTGCGACGATTGCGACTGCCAGGACCGGATAGGTCGTCCTTCGCTCGTCACGCATTCCGCTGACCAAGTCAGTTACGTTCGAATTCATCATCGCTTCGATTTAGGCCATTTCTGCCGATTTGAAGAGGGCCATGGCGAAAAACCAAAAGGCGCCGTCATCTGACAGCGCCTTTCGCTTAGCAAAGGTCGAAAGCTTAGAAGAGGCCTTCGATGAAACCTTCTTCGTTCAGGAAGATGCGCTCGGAAGCAGGCGTCTTCGGCAGACCTGGCATGGTCATGATCTCACCGCAGATCGCTACAACGAAGCCGGCTCCTGCCGACAGGCGAACTTCGCGGACCGGAACGACGTGGCCGGTGGGCGCGCCGCGCAGGTTCGGATCGGTCGAGAACGAGTACTGGGTCTTGGCCATGCAAACCGGCAGATTGCCGTAACCCTGCTGCTCCCACTGGTGAAGCTGATCGCGCACGCTCTTGTCCGCAACAGCTTCCGAGCCGCGGTAGATGCGCTTGACGATGGTGTCGATCTTGTCGAACAGCTTCATGTCGTCCGGGTAAAGCGGAGCGAACTGCGACTGGCCCGACTCGGCAATCTCGACGATCTTGTGCGCAAGTTCTTCGATGCCAGCCGAACCATCAGCCCAGTGACGGCACAGGATCGCATCAGCGCCCTGCTGCTTCACGTAGTCCTTCACAGCCTGGATTTCTGCGTCGGTATCGGTGCCAAAGTGGTTGATCGCGACAACAGCCGGAACGCCGAACTGCTTCACGTTCTCGATGTGACGGCCGAGGTTCGGGCAGCCCTTGATGACTGCATCGACGTTTTCCTTGCCGAGATCGTCCTTTTTAACGCCGCCGTTCATCTTGAGCGCACGGACAGTCGCGACGATAACGGCTGCTGCCGGCTGGAGGCCAGCCTTGCGGCACTTGATGTCGAAGAACTTCTCAGCGCCAAGATCAGCGCCGAAGCCCGCTTCGGTGACGACGTAGTCAGCCAGCTTGAGAGCGGTCGTCGTAGCGACAACCGAGTTGCAGCCGTGCGCGATGTTGGCGAACGGGCCGCCGTGCACGAATGCCGGGTTGTTCTCGAGGGTCTGAACGAGGTTCGGCTGGATAGCGTCCTTGAGGAGCACCGCCATTGCGCCGTCCGCCTTGAGGTCGCGAGCGAACACCGGGCTCTTGTCACGACGGTAAGCGACGATGATGTCGCCAAGGCGCTTCTCGAGATCCTTCAGGTCGGTCGCAAGGCAAAGGATTGCCATGACTTCCGAAGCCACGGTGATGTCGAAGCCTGCCTCACGCGGGTAACCGTTGGCAACACCGCCCAGCGAAGCAACGATCTGACGCAGAGCGCGATCGTTCATGTCCATGACGCGACGCCATGCGACACGACGGGTGTCGATGCCTAGCTCGTTGCCCCAGTAGATGTGGTTATCGATCAGCGCAGAGAGCAGGTTGTGTGCAGTGGTGATCGCGTGGAAGTCGCCCGTGAAGTGGAGGTTCATGTCCTCCATCGGCACGACTTGCGCATAACCGCCGCCGGCAGCGCCGCCCTTGATGCCGAAGTTTGGCCCAAGCGAAGCTTCGCGAATGCAGACCATGGCCTTCTTGCCGATGCGGTTCAGGCCATCGCCCAGACCAACCGTGGTCGTGGTCTTGCCTTCACCCGCAGGGGTCGGGTTGATCGCGGTGACGAGGATCAGCTTGCCGTCCTTATTACCCTGAACGGACTTGATGAACTCGGCAGAAACCTTTGCCTTGTCATGGCCATAAGGCAGAAGGTGCTCGGTCGGAATGCCAAGCTTGTTACCGATCTCCATGATCGGCTTCTTGTTAGCAGCGCGTGCAATCTGAATGTCGGATTTGAATTCGGCCATAAAAAGTCCTCGCTCCCCAGGTTACTATACGGACCGCTTGGGTACGGCCCGCCTTTCACGCGCATCAAAGCCTCAAGCGACCCATCTGCGCCATCTTGAATATGCCGCCGGATGCGCAAATTGCGACACGACGGCAAACTCCATGACTAAAAACAAGCTGTATACAATTCGGCTGGAACTGCCAAGTGGCAGCTTGCGCAGAATTGGTTTTTCGTCAGCAGCACTCCCCCAAATGTACCAGTTTCAGGCGCAGCCGCGCCCGTTCTGCCAAAGTTTGTCAGTATGATGTTACGGTGTCGCGACTATCTGTCGAGAACCTGTCGGAGTTCCACAAGATTTGAGCGAACCTGCAGCAGGTTGAAGCCCATCGTTGCCAAGTGGGACGGGAAGAATGCACTTGATTCATTTCCGTTGGAGATGATCCTCGGCTGCACATTCAGCGAAGCCCGCAATTGTGTCTCCAGCCGCGTCCACAGCGCCGTGAGGTTGCGCTCGGCGATGACAGACGCAAAGTCTGCGCGTGCCCCCGAGAGGATGCCGTAATAGGCATAAAGCTGACCATAGGCGAACCAGAAGCGGTCGTCGGCCCGCACATCGAACCAGCCTGCATCTGAAGCCTCGATCCGCTGACGAAGGATGTCGGATGTCGACCCGATATCACCGGCAATGCGATCGATGAACTGCATGAGATTGTCGGCACGTGCATCGAAGGTCGCGTTACACGCCTCAAGGTTTGCATTGAACGCTCGCAGCTTCTGCATGCCTTCGCGATAGACACTAGGCGACGGGCGCGTCGGACCGCGCATGCCGACGTACCAGGCAGTCTCGCTCCATGCCATCGCGGTACGCGCATCCTGCAGATTCTGGTCGATTTGCGATGTCCCGCGCACGCGTCCCAGCGTATCCACCAACTCGGTCGTGGTCCGGCGAACCACCTGATTGATACCGAGCTGGAACGCAGCCTGGTTGTCGAAGAAGGGTGTGCGGCGCCAATCAAGCCCAAAGAAGCCGAGCTTGGAAACTACCATCGAGGAAATCCAGGGATTCTGGTTGACCGTGAAATCGATCAGATCCGCGGTAACGGTGGTGATTGCAGAGGGTGCACAGGAACTGGCGCTGCCGCTGTTCTCCCCCGGCATCGCGGCGCTGGCTGCGGGAGCCCGGCTGAACGAAGCATATTGCTGCGGATAGTCGGGATTGAAGTTCGCCCAGTGCTGCGTGACCCACCCGAAGTAGCCATAAAGTCCGACGACAACCAGCAAGAGCACGCCGATCGGCCCCTTGATCATCCAGCCTCGTCCGGCGTACCAGCGCCCCGCCGCGACGAACGGCCAGCATATCCAGGCGATGACGAGACCGATCCCCTTGCCAATCGCCTGGAAAACTCGGGTGAAGAAGTTAACGATCGGGTCCAACATGGCTCACCCTCGGTCCTTGAGGCCAAAAAGGCGTCGGCGATAGCCCGCCTTATCCTTCAGATACGTGTCTTTAAGCATCTCGACAACGTGGCGCCGCCACACAGGATTAAAGTCCTGGTAATCGCGGTAAAATCCCTGCTTGTTAAATACGTACCGCGACATGAAGTCGAATGGGACGAAGTCAGAGATCAATCGGTTTGTCAGCCATGCATCAGGATGATCTGGCTTTGCGCGAACCAAAAGGAATCGCTTCTGCGCGGGCACTTCATCGATCTTGATTTGCCCATATTGTGCCAGCTCACGCTTCATTGCGTTCAGGAATGGGAAAGTCCCCTCCCTGTTGATCTGATCCGCATGCGAATGGATCCAGGTCTGCAGCCAGACCCTGTCGAGCTGTGTCAGATCACGCGAGGGATCAGACTGGTGGATCAGCTTGCGCAAAACCATCTCGGCACGATGTTCCAGGTAGCCGGACTGATCTATCCAGGACGCACGCGGCAGTTCGATCCGACCCGTTTCCAGCAGGAAGCGGAACACCCTTTCATGATCATGAAGCGACAAATAGCTCACCTGCCACGGACGGGAACGCCGGAAGCCAGGCGCGGAAGGATCGCTGATGACCGTCGTCATATTCGGGTCTACAAAAACGTACAGTCCGCCGAAATGACTGGTCCAGTAGGCTGAATGACGAAACACGATATGCTCGGGCACCAGCGCATTTTGCCTGATGTCGCCTGTCACCTTCGCCAACTCAATCATGTGTTCCAGCGCCCCGGTATCGCGCCAGAAATCGGGCTCCTGCTTTAGCCTGTCGATCAGGGTTGCAAGCTCTGTGGCCTTTCCGGTGACGTCTTCTGCCGACAGCACCCGGAACTCAACCTGGTTCACCGACAAAAGATCTTCAATGTCTTCGACCTTGGCGACGGAATCCTCGATCTCGCCATAGATCACATCCTTGATGGTCAACGCGTTGATGACCCGTGCGTTCGCGGTCATGAACTCGTAGAGAAGCTGCGATGTATTCGAGAACGCCGTGTGCACCACCGGCAGGCTGACCTGCTGGGGTGTCAGGATGATGAAGCGCCGATTGACGCCGTTGGGATCAAGGTAGTCTGGATCTCCCAACTCATCTGCAATTTGCGGCGAGAAACCCGAACGGTCGATGTCAATCCGCGTAAGCGTCGTCGGCTTAAGACCAAACGCGCGCAAGGCCTTGTTGTACCGCTCGGTCAGATGCGGTTCTTCAATTGGCAGCAAGCGGCCATAGATCAGCTCATTGTCGAGAAGTAGGTTCACTTGCCCTTCTCCCCGTCAACGGGGAGAAGGTGCCCGAAGGGCGGATTGGGGGCCCGCACCGACATATGAATCACGATGCGACCTCCCGATCAGCAGGAAGGAATTTTGCTTCCAGCGAAATCATCGTCTCGTTCAAACGCCCGTCCAAAGCGGCAGCGATCGTTTCCAGCACTGAGTGCCGGTTTGCCAGTACGTCGGCGTGCCAAACACGCAAGATCGACCACCCATTCCTGTTCATCTTATCGTCCCTGAAGCGGTCCGTTCGCTGTTCGGCATGTTGGCTGCCATCAACTTCCACAACCAGATTTCGATCCCTGCAGGCGAAGTCGGCGAAGAAAGGGCCGATCGGCAGCTGCCTGACAAACTTGTATCCGTTTAAACGTCTCGCCCGAAGATCGCTCCACAAAAGGTCTTCAGCCTCATTGCCCATCTTGCGAAGCTGCCTCGCCCGTCTGGTTTTGAGAACATTGGCTCCGCGCATTGCATCCCCCTCATCCGCCCTGCGGGCACCTTTTCCCCGTGAACGGGGAGAAGGGAAAGATCATCAGGCTCTCCACAAACCCCGTGCCTTGAGAGATTCAATTTCAGCGATGGCGCGCTCGCGCAGTCTTGCGTCGCGGATCAGCTTTTCGACACCCGCATCGTCGGACTTGTCAGCGTAGCGGAATTCGGAATCGGCGTAACGGTTGATCTCCTGCATCACCATGTCCATCGTGAACGGGCGACGCAGGTCAGAGATCATCGCTATCTTCTCATCATACGACTTGCCCATGAATGCCTCGCGGGTCTCGAACCATTCGTCGGGGAGTTCGATATCCATCGCCCGCATCTTGATCGCGTCGGTGACGTTCTTGATCGCACGGCCGGTCAGGCGCGGCTCGGCTTCCTTGATCCGATGGAGATAATCACCAACGTCGGCGAGAGTCTTCGGTTCGCCGCGCTCGTCTATGAAGCGATCATAGACCTTCTTCAGGTTCTCTTCCTGCGGCTTCGAATGTTGCTCGTAAGCAGTCTCGACCGCACGCTTAATCTCCTGCGCCGAAAACAGCTCGTGCTCACCCAGCGGGATCTTGTGGTTCTTGCCGGCGAGAAGGACAAAAATGTCGATATAGTCGTCGCGCGTCTGCGGCCCGTCGACCAGCCATCGCGCACCCGCGCGCTGGCGCAGCGCATCGTCGACGTTTTCCGGATAGTTCGAGAACATGCCGAAGGCGCAGTTGCCGCGAACGACCGTGCTTGCGCCCGAAAACGCGTCCATCAGAACGCCGGTGATTTCATGCTGCCCAGCCGATGCGCGGTCATCCGAGCGCTTGGCCGCGACCTGATCGATGTCGTCGATCGTGCCAAAACCGATCGAGCGCGGGTTGAGCACGTTGTTGATGAATTGACGGCAGTTCTGGCCCGATTTGCCCTGATAGGACGAAATCTGGTCGACACCAAAATTCTCGTAGTGGAACGGAACACCTGCGATCTGCGCATAGTCGTTGACGATGCCGGCGATCATCTGGATCAGCGTCGTCTTGCCCGTGCCCGGCGCGCCGTCACCGATGAAGGTGAACAGAAAACCGCCAAGCTCGACAAATGGATTGAGTTGGCGGTCGAAATCGTAGGCCATCAGCATTTTCGCCAATTTCAACGCCTGATATTTGGCGATGTGGTTACCGACCACTTCCTCCGGCTTGCGAAACTGCATCACCAGCGGTTTGGTCTTGCGTCCCGGCGCAACGTCGAAACCGTCAATCGTGAAGTCGTCTTTCTCAACCCTGATATGAACGGCCTCGAACGCGCCGAGACCATCGAAACGCGATTTGCGCTGCAGCAGGCCTTCGATCGCCGCGGTAGCGTATGCCCGAGCGCGCGGCGCCAGATCATGCTCATCCTTTGCGCCGGCGAGCGCGGCATCAAGGCCCGCCACCAGCCCCTTCAGCGCATCCTGCTGAGTGTCAAACACGTAGTCTGGCTCGCGCACGTCGCTCGGCGCGTCGGCATCGCTTTCCAGTGTCTGCAGAAGGTAGGATGCGAAGGTGAAGGCCGCGACGAATGCACCTGCAGACAGCAACCGCTTGTAGGTCGACGCGTCCTCGCCCTCGAGCGGTGAGCGTGAATTCTTCGCCTGAAGGTCTTCGAGCGCCGTGGATTTGGCGAAGGTATCGGCAACGGCCATTGCAACCGCCAGGCCCCGCCTCGCCCGATAGAGCAATGTGTGCTGGGCAATCGACAGGAGTTGATCGTCCGGCCTGATCGCCTGGACGGTCCTGGTCAGTTCCACTTCGCGGGTCCTGCGCACCGTGCCGGTCGAGACCGTCGACACAAACCGGCGGCCAGTTCCAGCGAGTTCAGTTGTCGAGCGATCGGAAGGATCTTCCAGAACCACAAACCGGGTGATGAAGCTTTGCGCCAGTGGACGATGCTTTTCGATGTCCGCTTCCAGCAAGGTGGTCAGTCCAGCATCCATCTCATCAACCTCTAGACGTCGGTGATCACTTGGCCATTAGAAATGATATGCACCTGATACCCGGAGAATATCTGCTGCGCCTCGCCGGCAGCGTACAGCGCCTGATAGGCCTCATGCGGAATCAGCGCGTGCTTCTCGTAGGATGAGACCCCCATGCGCGCAGCCTCGAGATCATCCGTATTGATGTAGAATTCCTCGCGAGCGGGCTGCCGGGAGAAGAGGCCTCGCTGAGCCGGGCGTTCGGCCTTGGAAAAGACTTCCTGCACCGTCCATGTCAGCAACCAGGCATTCTCCTGCTTGCGCACCTTCGACAGGACTTCAGAAACCGTAGAATTATGCTCGGTGATGCCCGCCGAATAAAACGGCCCGAGCACGACACGCCGAAGCTGCTTCGGATGCAGGGTCTCAAAATCCTTGTCGAGATTGGTGGCAATCGTCGTAGGAGACAGCGAATAAGCGGAATTTTTCTCCGCGAAATCATCAAACTGATGCGCAAGCTCAGGGTTGAGAAGCCCGTCTACGGGCAGCGGGATTGGAACCGACGTGTTGAGCTTTCCATCGGAACCAACCAGCTGCCTCACAATTCCGTCTGACGAGTCTTCAACGGTCGCCATGTAAACGAGCGGGAGATTGGCACTCCCATCAAACGCGCCCCAGTGAACGACATAGAACGGCCGCTGCGTCTTTGGATTTACCGAAACCCTGATCGTCTTCGGCAACGCGAATGGCGCGAAAACCTGCCCGGATGACACTTGTTCGAGATAGAGGCGCTCGGCCATTGCCCGTCGCAGCGCATCAGGCATCGCCTTCTGACGCAGGATGAAATCGGCCATCTCTGCCCGCAGGGCTTCCGGCTCAGGAATAGCCGCAAGCCTCTGTGTCGCATTTCGGCGATCGTTCTCAAGCTCGAGGACGTTCTGGAAAACCGGATAACCGCTCTCCGCCCGTGATATCCGAAACGTTTCCATGAAACCGAGGCGGTTTCGCCAGCTGCTGAAGGAATTCTCCAACCTGCCGATATATTCGCTCATCACTTTTGCGATGAGGTCGTGCCGTCCGAAACGCGAACTGTCGTCACGCAGGAACACGTCAAGGCCCGCAAGCGCTCCGCTGATCGCATCGAAGTAGCGCGTGGCAGGATCATTCGCAGTCATCCCGCGCATCCCATCTTCTTGAATGGCATGTTCGCCCATCGCCTCTGCGTTTTACAGGATCCGCCACTCAGAACTTCAGACCTCGCCAGACGTCTCCTGGCCATCCTCAGGCTGGCACCCGTTTTATGCTCTAGGCGCTGAAGCATCATTGGCACTGTCGCGAGCGGCCTCGTGCGCTTTACTGCTTCACATAGTCCGCGGCGTTGTGCTTGCGGAGGACGTCATCAAAACGCCTCGCGAAAGCCTCGTCAGCCAGCTTCTTGCGGCGCTGGATGTCTGCCGTCGCAACCATGTTCTTCTCATGAAGCTCAAGTAGATCGCCGATATGCTTCTGCGCTGCTGCGCCGATTCCGGCCATCGTCTGCTCGGCCGTGTTATCGACCTGGCTGCCTAGCGTATTGATCTTGTGCGCGACGTCCTGCTGCGCGGCCGTCTTCAGCGAATCTTCCAGCGCCTTGTAGAGAACGATGCGCTGTTCGATGTCGATGGTCAGCTTGTTGATCAGCGTGTTCTGCGCCGCGAGCTGGTTATTGAGCGAGTCAACGAAGGTCTGGAACATTGACGTGTAGCGCTCCAGCGTCTGGCTCTCCGCGAGCAGTTCCTGCTCCTTGGCCTGACGCTCATTATACTCGGTGGCAAGCTTCGAGCGCTCACCTTCAAGCTGCGTGCGCTGGGTCTGGTCGGTCGAGGCCGCGATGCGGTTCTCGATGTCGAGCAGCATCGGGTTCAGTTCTTCGATCCGGCGCTGGGTGTCCGTCAGGTTCTGAATCGTGCGCTTGCGACGCTCGATCACTTGCGCAAGGCTCGCTTCCGAGGTCTTGTAGCGCTGGTCGAGAATGTTCTTCTGATTTTTAAGGATGCCGACGATCGTATCCGACTTCGACAGAAGCTCCTGAAGGTTGCCAGCAAGCGACATGTTGCGCACCCGTTCAGTACGCATGCGCTGCTTTTTCTGCGCGGAAAAGATACCGACGAAATTTTCCCACGCCGTGTAGCTCTTCATGCTCTCGAATTCAGCGCCGAAGACATTGGTCGCGTCCTCGAGGCCGATGATGAGGTCGGCGATGTTGCCTTCCATCACCTTCTGCTGGGACAGGACGTCCTGGATTCGCGCATTCTCGATATCGAAATCGGCTGCGCCAATCGTCTGATCCGCCTGGGCAAACTTATCGAGAACCACGCTCGACTGCTCGATCCTGGAGCGCATATCTTCAACAGCGCTTTTCGTACGAGAAATCTCGGCATCAAAATTCTGCAACGTTGCCATGCGCTGTGCTCCGGACCCAAAGGGACATTCAAGTTTACGTGTGCGGAATATATGTGGCGCAGACAACGTTGGAAAGAAGGAACGCCAGGATAAACGCTCTGGTTGTTCTTAGGCGTGCGCTTCCCGGAACGAAATCATCTGGTTTCGCTCCTCGTCCCAAAGGGCGAGTTTGACGCAGCGAAGACTATCGCGAACGGTGATCCTGCCAATTTCTTTCAGTTCCGGAAAGTCCCGCAGAACCTCTGGGAGACGATAACAAGGTATCTTGCTTGAAAGGTGATGCACATGGTGGATGCCGATATTTCCGGTCAGCCAGTTCAGGACAGGCGGCAGGTCATAATAAGAGGAGCCGTGAAGCGCAGCATGACGGAAGTCCCAGTCCTGTCCACCTGACCAATGCGTATCCTCGAACTGGTGCTGAACGTAGAACAGCCAGATGCCTGCGACGCCAGCGAAGAACACGATTGGCAGATGCACCAGCAGGAACGGGACGAGCCCGACAAGCCAGACGAGAACCGCAACCAAGAGGGCGATCGCAAGATTTGTGGCCATCGTCGATATCCAGGGTCCGCGTCCGTCGTTCATCAGCCCGACCGGCAGTCGCTGCTTCAACCCAAAAACCCAGATCGGCCCAATGGCAAACATCACCAGCGGATGACGATAAAGCCGATACCCCAACCGCCCCCAGGGTGAGAGCGAACGGTATTCCGAAAGCGTGAGCGTAGTGATATCGCCCAGCCCGCGTTCATCGAGGTTGCCCGCAGTAGCATGATGGGTCGCGTGGGCGCGGCGCCAATAGCCGTACGGCGTCAGAGTCAGCACGCCGATGATGCGCCCCGTCCAGTCGTCAAGATGGCGGTGCGCGAAGAATGATCCGTGTCCGCAGTCGTGCTGGATCATGAAAAGACGCAGCAAGAAGCCCGCAGCAGGAAAAACGAACACCATGCCGAGCCAGAATTCGTAGCGCACTGAAAGATAAGTCAGTGTCCAAAGCAGGCCAAACGCCGCCATGGTGATGCCGAGTTCGAACGCGCTGCGTTTACGATCAGGCGTGCGATATCCAGCGAGGAGCTTGGACCAGCGGCGAAGGTCAGAGGCGGCGGCAGGGTGCGGAAACGTAATATTCATCCGGCTTCCTTGCATTCCGCAGAACGGTGCTCAAGAGAGCTCAGCTAATCGAACGGCAACAGTGCTGTTTAGCCGCAGGGGTAAGACGCTACTGCCTCAAAAAACCGATCAGATCTTCTGGTGTGACACGGCCCACCTCTTCTTCCCAGTGGCGACGGCAAAGGGACACATATTTGTCTTCCCCACCGATTTCGACCTGGGCACCGTGTCGTTGGACCTTTCCGTCCGGTCCAAGCCGAACCACCATTGTCGCCTTTCGTCCACAGCGGCAAAGCGTGCGTATTTCACGCAACTCGTCAGCCAATGCCAATAGAGCCTGTGAACCCGGAAACAGCTTGCCCTGAAAATCCGTGCGAAGTCCGTAGCACATCACCGGAACGTCCAGACGATCGGCGACCCTTGCAAGTTGCCAGACCTGCTTTTCGGTCAGGAACTGTGCTTCATCGATGAGCACGCAATGGAGAGGATGAGCCATCAGCCAATTTCGCACCTGTTCGAACAGATCGTCATCCGCAGAAAAGGTGAACGCCTCAGCCGATACTCCCAGCCGCGACGCAATCAGCCCTTTACCCGCACGCTCATCAAGAGCGGCAGTAAACAGCATCGTGTCCATGCCGCGTTCGCGATAGTTGTAGGACGCTTGGAGCAGCAGAGTCGATTTTCCGGCATTCATCGCCGAGAAATGAAAATAGAGCTTAGCCATCAGCCTACTAAACCAATTGGACAGCTTGTGGGGAGACGCAGGCGCAACAAAGCTGTGATGTGTCGCAACAAGGCAACGGTCCGACGCCCAACGTAACGTCACTCGCCTTGCAACAGCAGAAAAATGATGTTTGGCTCAATGTGAGAAAATCATGTCACGGGCGCACACGCAGCCAGCCAATCACAATGGGAGACTCCAAATGTCGCGTTGCAAATCCCTGATGCTCAGCATCGCCTTGACTGGCGCGCTTGGCACGACAGCTGCGCTGGCGGCAGAGCCGGACAGCTGCAAGGCCATCACCTTCTCGGACGTCGGCTGGACTGACATCACCTCCACCACTGCAACCGCAACGGTCATCCTTGAGGCGCTCGGCTATCAGCCGGAAGTCCAAATTCTATCGGTCCCGGTGACTTACGCGTCGCTGAAGAACGGCGATATCGACGTCTTCCTCGGCAACTGGATGCCGACGATGGAAGCGGACATCGCTCCCTACCGTGAAGAAGGTTCGGTCGAAACGCTCGTTACAAACCTTGAAGGCGCAAAGTACACGCTGGCCGTGCCGAAATATACGTTTGACTCCGGTCTCAAGACTTTCGATGATATCGCGAAATTTGCCGACAAGCTGGACAACAAGATCTACGGTATTGAGCCCGGCAACGATGGCAATCGCCTGATCCTCGACATGATCGAGGCAGATCAGTTTGCTCTCGGCAAGTTTGAGCTTGTTGAAAGTTCCGAAGCAGGCATGCTGTCTGCAGTGATGCGCGGCGCGCGTTCCAAGCAGGATATGGTGTTCCTTGGCTGGGAACCACATCCCATGAACTCCAACATCGAGATGGAGTACCTTGCCGGGGGCGACGACGTCTTCGGGCCTGACTATGGCGGCGCCACTGTGTTGACTAACACCCGCAAAGGCCTGGCAACCGAGTGCCCGAACCTCGGCAAGTTCCTGACCAACCTCATTTTCACCCTTCAGATGGAAAACGAGATCATGGGCGCCATCCTGGATGACGGTAAGGAGCCCAACACTGCAGCCGCCGAATGGCTGAAGGCAAACCCGTCCGCTATCGAGCCGTGGCTCGCCGGGGTCACAACTTTTGACGGGTCCGACGGCCTTGCTGCCGTTAAGTCGAGCCTTGGTCTCTAGAACAGGCACAATTTGCTAACGCGGTGGCATTAAACTGCCGCCGCACTTGTTCAGAAACATCACCGGAGAGGACTGTGGACCCGATTTCGCAACTGGTCGCTAGTTGGAAGATCCCGATCGGGCGTTGGGGGCGAGAGTTTTTCGACTTTCTGACGACGAACTTTTCCTGGTTCTTCGACTCGCTCGCCAGCGTGCTGTCCTCCGTCCTCAACGGGGCGGTAAATGTGCTGCTGTGGGTGCCGCCTATCATCGTAGTTGTCCTCATCGCGGCGCTGTCCTGGTTCCTGAAGCGATCTCTGCCCCTTGCAATCGGTATCGCTCTTGGCCTCCTCTTCATCATCAATCAGGGACTTTGGAAGGAAACGATCGAAACGCTCGTCCTCGTCGTTTCGGCTGCCGCGTGTTCAATGGCCATCGGTGTTCCTATCGGCATCTGGGCGGCACATAATGAACGCGTCTATCGTGTGCTGCAGCCGATCCTCGATCTGATGCAGACGCTGCCCACATTCGTTTACCTGATTCCGGTCTTGATCCTGTTCGGCCTTGGCATAGCGCCTGGCCTGATTGTGACGATCATCTTTGCGGCCCCTGCCCCGATTCGTCTCACCTATCTCGGCATCACCTCGGTGCCGAAACCGATGCTCGAAGCCGGACAGGCGTTTGGAGCAACGAAACGCCAATTGCTCTGGAAGGTGGAACTTCCATCCGCGTTGCCCACGATCATGGCCGGCCTCACCCAATGCATCATGCTGTCCCTCTCAATGGTCGTCATCGCCGCGCTGATCGGCGCCAATGGCCTGGGGCGCCCGGTCGTTCGTGCCTTGAACTCCGTCAACATTCCGCTTGGACTTGAAGCAGGTCTTGCGATCGTAGTCCTTGCCATCATTCTTGATCGAATTGCCCGCATCGGGCCAGCGGGTACAAAATGACTGCCGCGGTAGAATTTCGAAACGTCGACATCGTTTTCGGTGACGAGCAGGCGACGGCGGTCAAGATGATCGACGAAGGCGCCACACGGGCCGAGATCCTGACCAAGACGGGCGCGGTGCTCGGTTGCGCGGACGCCAGCCTGACCGTGAACGAGGGTGAGATTTCTGTCCTCATGGGGCTTTCCGGCTCGGGAAAGTCGACATTGCTACGTGCGGTGAACGGTCTCAACCAGGTCACGCGCGGGGAAGTCCTCGTTCATGGCGGCGGCAAGGTGACCGATGTAGCCTCGTGCAGACCGGCTGATCTTAGAAAGATACGCCGCGAATCGGTTGCCATGGTTTTTCAGCAGTTCGCACTGCTTCCCTGGCGTACCGTCGAAGAAAATGTCGGGTTTGGACTTGAACTGTCTGGCGTACCTTTGGCTGAACGACAGGAGCGCGTTGCGCACCAGCTCGAGCTGGTCGGCCTGTCGCAGTGGGCGAAGAAATACGCCCATGAGCTGTCCGGCGGGATGCAGCAGCGCGTCGGGCTTGCTCGCGCCTTTGCCACGGAAGCGCCGATTCTTTTGATGGACGAGCCTTTCTCTGCTCTCGACCCGCTCATCCGCACAAAGCTGCAGGACGAGTTGATCGAGCTTCAAAGCAGACTGCAGAAGACGATCATTTTCGTCAGCCATGATCTGGAAGAAGCGTTGAAAATCGGCAACCGCATCACCATCATGGAAGGTGGCCGGATCGTTCAGACGGGCGCGCCCGAGGAGATCGTGCTCAACCCCGCCAACGACTACGTCAGAGAGTTCATCTCTAACGTGAACCCGCTTTCGGTGCTGACAGCCTGGAACGTGATGCGCGACCATCGCGACCTGGAGACGGATTCCGACGGCTGGGTGTGGCTTGACCGACGCCAGACCACTCGCTTCCGCCTCGACAAAAATCGTTTGGTTATCGACGCTGAACGAAATGGCAAACCCGCGCTTTGGGCTGCTTGTGATCCGTTTGATGCACTGCCGCCGGATGCCCACCACGTTTACTGGGCAAAACCTGGCACAACTTTGCGATCGGTTATGAAAGCCATGCAGCAGTCACAAACGGCGCCCGTCGCTGTATTCGATGAATCTTCGCGTTTTCTGGGAGCAATCGGCGTGCGAGATGTACTCGGAGCGGTTCTTCGCCGATAGTCAATCCGGGCTTCATTAGTTAACTCTTTTCAAGTAACGCTCAACAATGATCGGCCTTGAGGATCTACGGAGTTAGCAGAATGAAGACGTCCCCAAAGACGTATTCGGTGGAATTTCTATCCAAGCCACTGACTGATGTCTTACTGGTGGCGACAGTTGTTTTCACCGCCTCGCTTTTCGGGATCCTGTCACGCCCTGTCGGCTTTCTAGCGGCAATATGGCCAGCCAATGCGATCCTCCTCGCGATGATGGTTCGCAATCCGCGTTTGTCGACCCTGACCAATTGGCTCGCTGCGTTTGTCGCGTTCATTGCAGCTGACCTGATCACTGGTAATAATTTCGATATCTCGCTTCGGCTGACTATTGCGAACATCGTCGGAGCGGTCGTCGGATATCAACTCTTCATGCGACTCGCGCCAGAAGACCGCGAATTGTCCCGCCCGATCTCAATCGTGTGCCTGCTCGCAATATCCGTACTGGCCGCAGCAAGCGCCGCCGCAGTCGGCGCAGGCGCAGCATTGATGCTGTTCGAGCGCAGCTTGATTGTCGGCTTCACCAGCTGGTTTACGACCGAGTTGGTGAACATGCTGATCATCCTACCCCCAATACTGACGTGGCAAGGGATACCGGATTGGCTCCGAGGCCGCCGTCACTATACCTTCTTTGAAGCGCTGCCCGTCATCTCGCTGGTCGTGCTCACCCTTTGTTCGCAAATCATTGGCGGGCCCGGCGCCTTTGCCTACCCGATTCCGGCACTTATCTGGTGCGCCCTGAGCTATAGCCTCTTCACCACGGCCACCCTCACGCTCTGCTTCAGCGTCATCCAGATCATCGCCCTCGTCCACGGGTTCCAGTACGTCACCCTGAGGGATGACCCACTGGCAGCAAACATCTCGCTCCGCATCGCTATCGCGCTCATCGCGCTTGGCCCTTTGGCCGTAGCCAGCGTCAACGCCGCACGTGAAGAACTCCTCGAACGCCTTAATCACGCTGCAACCTTCGATTCGCTCACGGGGGCGCTTTCCCGTGGTACATTTCTAGAGCGCGCGGAAGCGATGCTTATCAACGCAAACGGCTCCGTCGCGGTCCTGATGCTGGACGTCGATCACTTCAAAAGCATCAACGACAGATACGGTCATTTCGTGGGAGATCAGGTTCTCGCGCAGGTTGGCAATGCTGCAATGAAGGCTACTCGGCCGGGCGACTTGTTTGGCAGACTCGGCGGTGAGGAGTTCGCCGCTATCCTGCCAGGTGTGTCAGAAGAGGAAGCATTGGCGGTTGCCGAGCGGATCAGGCTGGCGATCGAAAGTGTGAGAGTGCGCCATCCGGATGGTGCCATTGTCAGTACATCAGCCAGCCTTGGGCTTTCTCTGAAGTCTCCCGGCAACACCGAGAGTTTCCTCAATCTCCTGTCCCGTGCCGACGACGCGCTCTATCTGGCGAAGGAGCGCGGCCGCAATTGTATTGAAATTAAACTCGCCGCCTGATCCGGGAAAACCGCAAACGTGTCAAAATGAGGCGTGCACTTGTTTCGCGGCGACGTTGGCCGTTAAGATGCGACATTGTTCTTCTCTATAACAATTCCGCGGAGGAATCTTTATGAACCCATCGGGACAGGTAGCAGTCGTAACGGGTGGCGGATCGGGCCTTGGCGAGGCAACCGCTCGCGCTCTGGCGGCCAAGGGTGCCCAAGTCGCATTGTTCGACGTCGCTATCGAAAAAGCTGAGGCGGTTGCGCGCGACATTGGCGGCATTGCGGTCAAATGCGACGTCTCCAGCGAAGTCGATGCTGAAGCAGCATTTGCTGAGGTAGCCTCGAAGCTTGGCGATGCCCGCATTCTTGTCAATTGCGCAGGTATTGGCTTGGCTGCACGCACCACAAACAAAGAAGGCGCGCACTCGCTGGAAGTCTTCCGCAAGGTTGTGACGGTCAACCTCCTCGGCACTTTCAATATGATCCGCCTGTTTGCAGTTCGCGCTGAGAAGCTTGACCCGGTTGAACGAGAAGAGCGTGGCGTGATCGTCAATACTGCTTCCGTTGCTGCATATGACGGCCAGATCGGCCAAGCGGCCTATTCTGCCTCAAAGGGTGGTATTGTCGGCATGACCCTGCCGATCGCTCGTGATCTGTCGCGCTCAGGCATTCGTGTCATGACCATTGCACCGGGCATTTTCCGCACGCCGCTGCTTGCAGCGCTGCCTGAAGAAGCACAGCTCTCGCTTGGCCAGCAGGTTCCGTTCCCGTCACGTCTGGGCGATCCAGAGGAATATGGCGCGCTCGCCCTGCACATCGTCGAAAATCAGATGCTGAACGGCGAAGTGATCCGCCTGGACGGCGCGATCCGTATGGCACCACGGTAAAATCTTCGGCCGGCGGTGGTGATAAAACACCGGCCGCCGGCGCCTAGAGATTGACAGCTCATATCCATCCCGAAAGTAATATGAGCGAAGGATCATGACAGATACGAAGAATGACCGCCTGCAACCCGTCGACGAACAGGCGATCCGCCTGGCGAAAACGTTGCTTAGAACAGCCCGTTATGCTGCGCTCGCATTTCTCGATCCGAAAACCGGGCATCCGTCGGTCAGCCGAGTCGCGATGGCGACGGACATAGACGGGGCCCCCATTATCCTGATTTCAGCTCTTGCTGCGCATACACGTGGCCTTCTCGCCGACCCGCATTGCTCACTCCTTGTTGGGGAGCCTGAGAAGGGCGATCCCCTCGCCTATCCACGGATGAGCCTTAGCTGCGTTGCGAGAAGGATTTCTGACGAAACGGATCTTCCGCGTGCACGACGCCGGTTCCTGTCGCAGAACCCGAAGGCAAAGCTCTACTCATCTTTTCCCGATTTCGCCTTCTTCCGTCTCGAACCTGTTCGGGCCCAACTAAATGGTGGTTTTGGCAAGGCTTACATAATTTCCCCCGACCAGTTCATTGTCGCCATGCAAGCGCTTGATGAATTTTCGGCATTAGCAGAAGAGGCCATGCAACAGCTAAATCGGAATCATCCAGATACGCTTGCGCTTTTCGCTCAGCACTACGGCAAAGCTGCGTCACCTTTGCCCTGGAAGATCACCGGAATCGATCCGGATGGATTTAATCTATGTTCGGGAGATCATGTCCTTCACATCCCCTTTGATGCACCTGTTTACATGGCGTCAGAACTTCGAATGAAATTAGAGAATATGGCTGACACTGTGCGGGTGGGAGGGCCTGCTTCTCTATTAGCTCTTGTCAATATCAGCCAAAATGCGCTATCTGTATACACGGCGCGCTCGCCCCGCGCTTCTTCGTACATCAGCGCCACTGCCCCCCTGGTAGCTGATGCTTGGTGCGATTGTGGGGGAATAATGGTTTCGTTGGAACTAGTACATAACGCCGACTCCGCGGCGCAATTCTTGTCGGCTATCGGCAACGGAAAGCGGTTTGCGATCCTGTGCCATCTTCTGGAGGGAGAAATCTCCGTCGGCGACCTCGCCCAGAAGGTGGAGCTTAGTCAGTCAGCCTTGTCACAACACCTCGCCAAGCTACGCGCCATGGGAATTGTAACCACACGGCGCGACAGGCAGATGATCTACTACTCGACCTCATGCGAGAAGGTACGGATGGTCCTGCTGACCCTCGACCAGTTTTTTGGCGACAAGCAAGCCGCGTGATCGACACAATTAGCGTCATCCTCGGAGCTTGAGCCGCAGAGAAAACCCGTCAGGCATTTCACCTTTGCGCACTGTCAGCTATGGGTGCGCAATCGTGAAAATTTCGCTTGAGACATGATGCCTGTGCAGCCAGTTCCGATCGTCGACCCCGATGATCCGCGCGTCGAAGCTTATCACGCCATCCGTGAGCGCGATCTCATCGGACGTCAGGGCATGTTCATTGCCGAGGGCAAGGTCGTCCTGAACGTGCTGTTCGCGGCGAAGCGTTACGAAGTCTTCTCCGTTCTCGTACTCGAATCCCGGCTGGCTGGCATGGCTGAGACGCTGTCGCGAGCGCCAGCGCATGTTCCGGTCTACGTTGCTTCGCAGGCCGTCATGGACAAAATCGCCGGTTTCCACATTCATCGTGGAATACTGGCACTTGGCCGCCGCGGCCCCGAGATCGGACCCGACGAGCTGCTGCTCAACCTTCCCGACAATGCACTCGTCGTCGCTATGGTAGGAATATCCAATCACGACAATGTCGGTTCAATTTTCCGCAATGCCGCATCCTTCAATGCTGATGCGGTTCTGCTGGACCAGACTTGCTGTGATCCACTTTATCGGAAATCCATACGTGTGTCCGTCGGTGCCGCCTTGAAGGTCCCGTTCGCCTACGCAGGAAGCGCTGAAGCGCTTTCTCAAGCGCTTGATCGGCATGGCTTTCGGCAGGTCGCGCTCGCACCAAAAGGAAAGCACGAAATCACTTCCCTGCCCCCGGCGAAGAAAAACGCTCTCCTCTTGGGAAGCGAGGGCGACGGCCTGCCGCCGCATCTGATACAGCGTCTCGATACGGTCCGTATCCCGATGTCGGATAGCTTTGATAGCCTTAATGTCGCCGCTGCCTCAGCAATCGCACTTCATCGACTGTGGCGCGGCTAAAGCGATCAGCTCGCCTTACGCTTTGCGGAGGGCGTTTGTTGAAGCAGGCGGATACGGTCGGCCAGGCTGATGCCGCTAGCCTGCCCTTCATTGGCGCCGCCTTCCGAGAGAATGCGAGAAATCGGCGAATCCGGCCCTTCGACCCGTAGCGTAAGCGCAACGACCTCCGCCGCAAGCTCGCTTATCTGACTGCGCAGCCGGTCGTTTGCCTGCGAAACAGAAGCGACGTCGAGCCCTTCCCGGCGCAGCTTGCCCAATTCACTGCGGATCTCACGATTTTCCGCGGTAAGCACCGATATACGCTCTTCCAGAGCTGCGCGCTGATCCTGCTCCTCGCGCAACTCAATTTGCAGCGCGCGATCCGACTTGCCATCGCTCTTCCGCTTTTCCTTGAGCCGTGCCAGTTCACGCTCGCGCCGCTCAAGCTTCTCTTCGAGCTCGGCAAGATTCTTTGACAGCCGGTCAACTTGCTTCTGCAGGGACGTCGCCTTCTTCTGCGCCTCCGCAGTTTCAACCTTCTGTGCCTTCAGATCGGCGGACGCCTCGCGCGCCTGCTGCTCAGCCTTGTTGCGGTCGTTCTTGGCCGTAGAGAGATCTTGCCGGACCTGCTCGATCTTCGCCTCCTGCGCCACAAGCTCAATCTGCCTGGTTGAGGCAGCAAAACTCGCTTCGTCATACATCTCTGCGAGCTTGCTGATCTCGGCCGCCTTTTCGTCGATCAGGCGCTCCTGTGTCGCAAGCCTCTCTCCCAAGGCCTCGATCTCGTGAACCCTGCTCGACAAAGCCTGCTCGAGTTCACTGGCGCGCGCGACCAGTTCTTCGATCTTCTCGATGCGCTCAGCACGTTCGCGGGTCAATTCTCTGATCTCCTGGTCGCGCCGTTCGGCTTCGAGGCTAGCCTCGATCTCACGCTCTTTGAGAGACTTGATCGTCATCTCGAGCTTACGGATCTCCGCAGCTGCTTCGGCGCGAACCATATCCTTTTGCGCTCTGATCTCGTTGAGCTTCAGAGGCATCGACGCCTCGATCCGGCGCCGCGTGAGATCTACCGCGCGCTTCCAGATCGCAGGCGCCACCAGCACTGCAATGAAGGTCGCCGTCAGGAAGCCCAGAATGAAGAAGAGCGCAGTCTGGATCACGATTATCCGTCACTCCATGCCACGCCCGACAGGCGCGGCTCCTAGCGCTCTATGTGCCACATTCGCGCATGTGGAATCCAGCGCCGTGCGCCGCGTTCAGACGAATTACGCCGAACCGTGACCTAGAATGGGTTCCAGGTCGGGCGATCCGTCAGCTTCAGATATCCGACATTGACGCCAAGACGCGCGCCGAGACCCGTGCGGACCGGGACAAGCAATGTGTTGCCGTTTTTCAGAACGTTGAATCCAACGCCGGCGACGACGTAAGCCGAGCCAGCCACACCGCCGTAACGGTTATAGAGATCGTGCAGACCATTAAGGTTGTAGACCAGGATCATCACGCGTGAACCCTGGCCACCAAAATCCCAGCCGATCGATGGCCCCTGCCAGAAAACACCGTGATCGCCAACGTTCTTCGTGTAAAGCGTGCCTTCGCCGTAGGTCAGGCCTCCGATCAAGGCGCCCGACCCCTCTTCGCCCAAAATGTAGCCATTTGGCAGCCCATAGGACGAGAATATCTGCTCGATGCCACCGGCGAGGCCACCGGAGGTCGCCCCGAAGAACTGATGTCCTGAATCAACAATTTCCTGAACGGAATAGGTCTCGCTTGTTGTCTGGGCCGATGCCGGTGCCGTCACAGCAACGACCATCGCAAGAAACGCTCCGACTGTCAGCCGAAACAGCTCACGAGGGAAAAGCCTGAAGGACATGATTTCCATTCTCCTTTGTCGGGCGGAACCGGCGGATCAATCCGTCGGCAAATCAACTACACCCACTCGCCGAACCAGGAAAAACTAAGGCCGAAACCTTATCCAATCATTAACCATTCACTAAGAGGCTCATCCGCGCGCTGTCGTGCCATTTCCTTGTTCCCGAAGCAGCGCTGTGTAACCAATGTGCGACCGCCCGGCAGGTGATTCGCCAAGGTTCAATTTGGCTGCGCTCTCCGGACTTCGATTTACTTCGCTAAGAGGGATCTGACTCGATGGCCGACATTCTCACCCTTTCCGCGCCGGAACTTGCAGCGCTTCTCTGCAGCAGGGTGTGCCACGACATCATTTCTCCCGTTGGAGCAATTAATAACGGGCTTGAGCTGCTTGATGAGGGTGGCGCGGACGAAGACGCAATGCGCCTCATTCGCAGCAGCGCCAAGAACGCCTCCGCGCGTCTGCAGTTTGCGCGACTGGCTTTCGGAGCTGCCGGCTCTGCCGGAATGCAGATCGACACAGGTGATGCCGAAGCTGTCGCAAAATCGTTCCTTGCCAACGAGAAGCCGGAATTCGAATGGAGCGGCGGCAGGGCATATCTGCCCAAGAATAAGGTCAAGCTACTACTGAACCTTATCCTGATTGCTAATGCAGCGATTCCGCGCGGTGGCAAGCTCTCCGTCGAGTTGCACGATCTCGAGACCGCGCCGCGTTTCACGCTTGTAGCAAATGGCCCGATGGTGCGTGTACCCGCTCGCTTCCTGGAGCTGCACTCCGGGGTGAAGCCTGAAGAGCCGATCGACGCCCACGCCATCCAGCCCTACTACACGATCCTGCTTGCGCGCGAGGCCGGCATGACCATCAACATTCGCGCTTCGGCAGAGGAAATCACGCTGACAGCCGAATAGGCTCTGCTGATCCGTTAACAGCATTTTCAGCACGCCCCTTACGTCGTTGTTTACTTCAGCGGCCTAGACTCTCCTGATGCCGGGTCGCTCCGGCATAGGACGCGGGGGTGTGCCTAATGAAGCGCTGTTTGATCGTTGACGATTCATCCGTCATCCGCAAAATCGCCAAACGCATCCTGGCGAGCAGTGACATGCACGTCATCGAAGCTGCAGACGGGCACGAAGCCCTCGCACACTGCGCGGCAGATCTGCCGGACATCATCGTCGTCGACTACGGCCTGCCAGATATCGATACGATCGAGCTCATTCGACGCATAGCGGCGATGCCAGCTCCCAAACGCCCTCAGATCCTCATCTGCGCGATTGAATTCGATGTAGGACTGATCATGAGGGCTAAGCGTGCGGGCGCGCAAGGCTACATCCTCAAACCATTCGACCGTAATCAACTGCTTGCCAGCTTCCGCGAAATGAGCGCGGCGGCCTGAGCGGCTGTGCGAAACGAAAACGGGCCACTGACCTGGTCAGCAGCCCGTTGAAAAGCATTCCCTGGACGCTCGTCTCAGCGACCGTCCATCGTGCAAGGGACGTTGACGATCGCCCCGATAGATCCGGTTAGGCGCTTTCGCGCATATCCTCAGGCTCGCGCAGCACATAGCCACGGCCCCAAACAGTTTCGATGTAGTTCTGTCCACCGGATGCTGCGTCGAGCTTCTTGCGCAGCTTGCAGATGAAGACGTCGATAATCTTCAATTCCGGCTCGTCCATACCGCCATAGAGGTGGTTGAGGAACATTTCCTTGGTCAGGGTCGTGCCCTTGCGCAGCGAGAGCAGCTCCAGCATCTGGTATTCCTTACCAGTCAGGTGCACGCGCTGGCCGCCAACTTCAACAGTCTTGGCGTCGAGGTTCACCATCAGATCGCCAGTGGTGATGACCGACTGTGCATGCCCCTTGGAGCGACGCACGATAGCGTGAATACGCGCAATGAGCTCGTCCTTGTGGAACGGCTTCGTCATGTAGTCGTCGGCACCAAAACCGAGGCCACGCACCTTGTCCTCAATACCTGCCATACCGGACAGGATCAGGATCGGCGTCTTGACCTTCGACAGACGCAGCGTGCGCAAAACCTCGTAACCCGACATGTCCGGCAGGTTAAGGTCCAGCAGGATAATGTCGTAATCGTAGAGCTTGCCAAGGTCGACCCCTTCCTCGCCGAGGTCGGTGGTGTAGACGTTGAAGCTCTCCGATTTGAGCATCAGCTCGATGCTCTGTGCCGTCGCACTATCGTCTTCAATGAGCAGAACGCGCATATATGTCCCCTTTCCCGCCGCGAATCCGGGTTAGGCCAGCGTCCGGTGTCGGAACGGTCATTGCCTGAATCGGATACTGCCACATAATGGTTAACAAAATCTGATTCAGCTTTGCAAGCGATATTCGTTCGCGTCAGCTACCGGCTGCATCCCTTTGATAACCAAGGCAAATCTCCAGGATCGACTTCTAACGTACTAGTTTAACATCTGTCGCCAAGCTCTTCATCATGAGTCACTTTGCGACGGTGAACGGCCTCGGCGTCTTTACCCGCCCTTAAGCCCTTTCACGTATGATTAACAATGCGCGTAAACGAATGGTTACCGCGCGATAGAGTTCTTAGTAATTTGTTTCCGGACTCGTTTCAGTCCGAGGGGGCAGAGTCGGCCGGTATGCCATGTTTGGTCAACCGGTGCGTGCAGGAGTAGCGAGTGATGAAGTCACGTGAGAACCTGGTTCGGCTGAAGCAGTTTCAAGTCAATGAAAAGCGCAAGCAGCTCGCGCAATTGGATATGATGATCGCCGATTTTGATCGGATGGCCACAGAATTAGAACTGCAGATCGCATCGGAAGAGAAGAAGGCTGGGATCACTGACGAGAGCCACTTCGCCTACCCAACCTTCGCCAAGGCAGCGCGCCAGCGGCGGGACAACCTTCTCAATTCCCAGGCAGACCTTCGTCAACAGCAGGAAGCAGCACGCGCTCTTCTTGAGGAAGCGGAGGCAGAGCTGGAGCGGGCCCAGATGCTGGAAAGCCGTGACGGGCGCGGTCGTGAGGCGGATGCGGTAGATCGTTCAGCAATGATCGGCTGACCCTACCCTGAAGATCTTTCTTAAAAAGCCGGCGTCTCGCCGGTTTTTTTATGGGCTCAGGTCAGGGCATGCACAAAAAAACCCGGCGAGCGCCGGGTTTGATTGTCACTTCCTCAGATCCTTGTGTTTCCACTTCGGAACTGAAAGCCCGCGAGCTTGCCGTTGATGGCGTCGCGAGATGGCTAGTGCCGGTATTGCTGGATCCGCGTTGTGCGCAGTCCCGCAAGCCCATATTCGTCAATGGAAGCCTGCCAGGACAGGAATTCTTCCACAGTCAATTTATAGCGCTGACACGCTTCCTCCAGGCTGAGCAGCCCGCCGCGAACGGCTGCAACTACTTCTGCCTTTCGGCGGATCACCCATCTCCTCGTATTGGACGGAGGAAGATCAGCAATCGTAAGCGGGCTGCCATCTGGTCCGATGACATACTTGACCCGCGGCCTAACCAGATCGGTCATGGTACTCTCTACACAAACTCAAGGACCCAATCACGGAGAAGTTAGCGCGACGGCTTTAAAATTTGCCTAAGCGCTCGCTAAGGCATAGGTAACGTTTATGAATCCCCCGTTAGGTTTTAGGGGTGGAATTGAAACAAATTGAAATGAGCTGGCTGCAGCTGATTTGGCAGGCCCGGTCTGTGCTTGACCTATGGTGCCAGCGGAGTCATTAGCGTCATGACAGGAAGGAGGAGCAGCCTCGCCCCCTTGTCAAGGATAGTTTCATTATGAACAGCCTAGACCTGCCCCGACGCCCCGAAGACACCCGCGTTGTCGTTGCCATGTCGGGTGGCGTTGACTCATCCGTCGTCGCAGGCCTTCTCAAACAGGAAGGCTATGACGTCGTCGGAGTGACGCTTCAGCTTTACGATCATGGCGCAGCGGTCCACCGCGCCGGCTCCTGCTGTGCAGGCCAGGACATTGATGACGCGCGCCGCGTTTCTGAAACGCTTGGCATTCCGCACTACGTCCTTGACTACGAACAGCGCTTTCGTGAAGCCGTCATCAATCCTTTTGCGGAAAGCTACGTGGCAGGCGAAACGCCGATCCCCTGTGTCGCTTGCAATCAGACCGTAAAGTTCGCTGATCTTCTGTCGACGGCTCGCGAGCTTGGCGCAGATGCCCTTGCAACTGGCCACTATGTACGCTCGGCCCCGAACGGCGCACATCGCGCGCTCTACCGCCCGGTCGATGCTGATCGCGACCAAAGTTATTTCCTTTTTGCGACCACTCAGGAGCAGATTGATTTCCTGCGCTTTCCGCTTGGCGGCATGTCCAAGCCGCAGGTGCGTGAAGCAGCTCTTGCGATGGGCCTTTCCGTTGCCGACAAGCAAGACAGCCAGGACATCTGCTTCGTCCCGCAGGGCAAGTACACCGACATCATCGCCAAGCTGAAGCCTGCCGCTGCAACCCCAGGCGACATCGTTCATATCGACGGACGCATCCTCGGCCAGCATGAAGGCATTTTGCGCTACACCATCGGCCAGCGGCGCGGCATCGGCATTGCTTCCGGCGAGCCACTCTATGTGGTGCACCTAGATGCCGACAACGCCCGCGTCATTGTGGGCCCGCGCACTGCGCTGGAGACGCACAAGCTGTACCTGCGTGACGTTAACTGGCTTGGGGATGGCAGCATCACCGATATCCCGGAAAGCGGGATCGAGCTTTACGCCAAAGTTCGCTCAACCCGTCCGCCCCGCCCCGCAATCGTTCACCAGCGCAGTGGCACTGTCTGGGTGGAGCTTGCGGACGGCGAAAGCGGCGTCGCTCCCGGACAGGCATGCGTTCTATATTCTCACGACGGCGACAATGCGCGCGTCTACGGTGGCGGCTTCATTGAACGCACCGAGCGCGGCGCTGAGGCGGAGGAGATGTTGATGCGCCTGACCGCTTCACCGGCGATGCACCGAACGGCTTGAGCCCGTAACGTCGCCGAGAATTGCCAGATGGCCGCCGCGTGGCGGCCATTGCTTTTTCAATCGTGATTGATTGAACCTGCAGTAAGAATGCGCAGGACGTTGACGGCCTCTTCGCCGCCCGTTCGCGGCTCTGCGCGCGTACCGATGCAATCGATGAAGTGATCCAACTCACGCGTCAGCGGCATGCCCGAGGCGACCTCGGCGTAATTCGGCTCGTTCATCGTGAACGCCCAATGGCCGCTGTCCTGCCACACCGCATGGCGGTAGATCGCCAGCTTGCGGTCCCATGGCTCCATATCATCGAAGACCGCCATTGCCTTCGTGCCGACGACGGTGAGCCGGCGCTCGCGGTAGGGATTAAGCCGGGATGCAAAGAGGTGGCTCTTCAGACCGCCCGGGAAGCGCATATGCAGATGGGCGAAGTCAGACAGATGATCGAGGACCGCTGCCCCCTCGCCCCGAATCTCCGTCGGTGCAGACTCCGTAATGGCGAGAATCATCGAGAGATCATGAGGCGCCAGATCCCATAGCGCATCGCTTTCCGTATGGAACTTGCCGAGGCCCAGACGGTGCGAGTGGATATATCGCACAGTGCCGAGTTCGCCGTCATCAATCAGCGCCTTCAGCTTCTCGAACGCAGGGTGGAAGCGCAGGACATGGCCGACCATGAAGATCCGGTTATTGGCCTTGGCTGCCGCAACAGCGCGCTCAGCGTCCGCCACGTTTAGGGCTATAGGCTTCTCAACCAGAACATCCTTGCCGTGCTCGACCGCCTTGATTGCGTTCTCTGCATGAAACTGCGGCGGCAGAGCCATGACGATAGCATCGACATCATCGCGCTTGAACAACTCCTCGGGCTCCAGGAACAGGCAGTCCTGCTCGCTGGCAAAGCCTTCGGCCCGGGCGATATTGGCGTCCGAGACGGCATGAAGCGCGCCCAGCGATTTGAGCGTGCGGATGTGATTGGAGCCCCAATAGCCGCATCCGAGGACTGCGATACGCGGTTTCATATGCTTTTATACCGGCAAATTCGTTCGCCGAGACATAGTCGGGTGGTCGCTCTAACTCAACCCCCGGCAACCACCGAAAGATCGACGCCTCGACCGGAGCGAATGCTGACAGATCGTTGTCAGCAAGGCTGGCGCATACTCGCCTCGTATTCTGGGAGAAAATCCGATGTTGAAATTCTACCATGCACCATGGTCGCGTTCATCGAGCATTCTCTGGCTCCTTGAGGAGCTGGAAGCAGACTACGAACTCATTCACATCGACATCCGCGCGGAGAGCGGAGTGCCAGAAGACTACCGAAGCATCCAGCCGAACAAGAAGGTACCAGCGATTGAACACGAAGGCGTTATCATCACCGAACGCGCGGCCATCTCGATCTATCTGGCTGACAGGTTTTCAAAGGCCCGACTCGCCCCTTCACTAGACGCCCCTGAGCGTGGCCCATACCTGACAATGACAGCCTACCTGTCTGCCGTGCTCGACCCGTGCATAACCATGCGAGCCCAAGGCCTCTCCTACAGCAGCAACGACCACGCATTCGGCACATTCGATGACATGGTCACTTATCTCGAACGTATCCTGCAGCAGCGCCCCTATGCGGCGGGAGGCGCTTTTACTGCCGCAGATATCCAGCTGGCATCCAGCATCGAATTCACCATGAATGTCATCAAGGTCCTTCCGCACCGCACTGCCTTCGCCGATTACCTTGAACGCATTGGCGAAAGACCAGCACTCACCCGTGCGCACCGACTGGATGCAGAACTCGCCGCGACGGTGCCAGCGCTGCAAAAGCTGATGCCACAGTTGAAGTAAATCAGGTGTTTCATGTTCGCGCCGACCGATTCGCACATACTGACGAATGCAGTTCAGCCGTCTCCTTTTCAGGAGCGCTCAACCTCTCCCCGAGCCGCGTTTTTCGGCCCCCTCTTTGCGCGATCCAACAAAAGCTGGAAAATCTTGGAACTTCCGTCGGAGAGCGCTTGACAGTCCTGCCACCCCCACCGTATATCCGCGCCACCTTCAAGGTTGCCCCGGCCCAAACAGCCACGCAACCCTGCCGTGGCGGAGTAGCTCAGTCGGTTAGAGCAGAGGAATCATAATCCTTGTGTCGGGGGTTCGAGTCCCTCCTCCGCTACCATTTTCCAGCCAGAGTTTTTTTTAGATAGTTTTCCGCATCAGATCTCCGGGAACGTTTTCGGCTCGCCGGGGGTTGGTCATTCCAGAAACCAAGGAGTCTGGAATGATGGATCACAGCAAGCATGAACGCCTGCGCGCGGATGAACTCAATGAGGACATTCTGGTAGGCGCAACGATTTACGGCCCTGAGGACGAGAAGATCGGGTCTGTTTCGCACCTGCACGGAAACAGTGTCGCGATTGATGTCGGTGGCTTTCTCGGCATCGGGTCAAAACGCATTGCCGTTCCGGCAGGCCAGCTTGATTTCATGCGCGACGAAAGTGGCGACGTGCATGCAGTCACAAGCTGGACTAAGGACGAACTGAAGGCGATGCCAGAGCATCACGACTGATCCTCTAGCCAGCCGGCAAGTTTATGGCGCGGTCGTTTGGACCGCGCCGCAAGCGATCCCTTAGAACTCTGCCCAGTTCGCGTCTTCTTCAGCGTCGATAGCCTCTTGTACGGCACGGGAGGAGCTTTGGATCAGCGCTTGAACGGGGCGGTTGCGCGTTGCGCTGCCACGCGGTGACGCTTGGGGCTCCTGCGATTGCCTTTGCTGCGCTCGCGGACGCTCGGCAACGCGGAAGCGTTCCAGCGTGCCTGACAGTTCGACAGCCTCGGCCCTCAACCGCTTTGACTCAGTAGAAGTCTCCTCGACCATTGCAGCGTTTTGCTGCGTGATCTTGTCGAGGTTGGCGACTGCCGAATTGACTTCGCCGATTCCGCGCGACTGCTCGGCGGCAGCACCGGCTATGCCATTTACCAACGCGTTGATTTCGCTGATCCGCTCGACAATTCGATCAAGCGCTTCACCGGTTGCTCCAACCAGCGAGACACCAGAGGCGACGTGCTCCTCGCTGTTCGTGATCAAGGCCTTGATCTCCTTCGCCGATTCGGCACATCGCTGAGCAAGGCTTCTGACTTCCTGCGCAACGACTGCAAATCCTCGTCCGGCCTCCCCTGCCCGCGCGGCCTCGACGCCTGCGTTAAGTGCGAGGAGGTTGGTTTGGAATGCGATTTCGTCAATGACACCGACAATCGCGGCTATCGATTTCGACGACGAGTTGATCTTCGCCATCGCATCAACGGCTTCGGCAACCACACGTCCGGATTCCTGTGCCTCCGACTGTGTCTCGCCGACGGTATTCGCGGCCCGCGCTGCATTGTCAGCGGTGGTGCGCACGCTCTCGGCAAGTTCATGCAAAGCCGCGGAGCTCTCTTCAAGGCTAGAGGCCTGCTGCTCCGTGCGCTTCGATAGATCTTCAGCGGCGTTGGCGATCTCTTCCGTGCCGCCGACGATGGCGCGCGAAGTAGCGCGAACGTCTGCGATTACATTGTGGAGAGCATTGACGGCCTGATTGAAGTTGTCGGCCATGCCGACAAATTCCTGCGGAAGATCCGTCGCCAGGCGCTTTTGCAGATCCCCCTCTGCGAGCTGGTCGAGAGCTGCTCCCAGCTTCTCGAGAGCGGCAAGGCGATCCGCCTGCGCCCGCTGCTTTTCAGCCTCCGCTGCGGCCCTCGCTTCGGCAAGCTCATCCAGATAGACGGAGATGGCGTAGTCCATATCCATCATCGCCGCCTTGATGACGACGCCGACCTCCTTGGCAATCCCTGCGGCCTTGCTTCTGCCGAAGGGCGTCGGCCAGCGATGCTGCAGGACCGACGTGACGAGCTGCTCAACCAGCAAAGCGTAACCGCCAATATACCAGCGAGGCTCCAGGCCAAGACGCGCATGGGCCTTGCCGACAGCAGTCACGCCGGCAACGTATCGCTCGTCAAACTCGGCATTGGCAATCAGCGACCAGTGCGATTCCTGTCGCTCTTTCGCAGACTGCAGATGGCGTTCATCGTTAAAGAAGCGGGCGGTTTGCGGGGTTGATCGCACTCGTTCGTAAAAGACTGCCAGCGAGGGCCCGATCGATTCGTCAATGACGCCCTTGAGGCCACGAAGGCGGTCGCGGGATGCCGGGTCCAAACCGATAAACTGCAGGCGCTCGCGCAGGGCACCCATATCGTACTGCTGGCTCATAAGTCGCTCCGATCAAGACATCCTGATGCATTCTTGCGAGACAGCTCCAGATGTCCGGAAGCGCAGCGAAACTTGCCGACAAAAAATCCGCCCATATGGCTCTCCCCCACCCAGAGAGTTTGGCAGTCGCAACTGCCGCATATGAGCAATCATTAATCTTATTGGTAACTTAAATATTAATACCTAATACAACCAGAAATAGTATGTTCCTGTTACTTACCCGAACACGCGCCGGAATAAGAGACGCCCGGCTGAACCGGGCGCTTCATTCTCGGAAATATCTTCAGTGTCGTGCCCAGAAGATCAGGCGGAACCCCATACTGCTTCCGCGGTGCGGACAACGAGGTCCAGCTTACGCTTCTGATCGTCCTCAGTGATGGTATTTCCTTCCTCTGTGGAAGAGAAGCCGCACTGCGGAGCGATGCCAAGCTGGTCAAGGTCCGCATATTTCGACGCTTCATCGAATTTGCGCTTGAGATCATCAAGGGCCTCGAGCTCGGCGGTCTTGGTCGTGATGAAGCCCGGGTAGACACGCTGCTTGCCCTTTGCGAGCAGACGCAGTGGCTCAAGCCCGCCAGCGCGATCAGTGTCATACTCCATGAAGAACAGATCGACGCCGGTCTTGTTGAAGATCGCGTCAGCGGCCGGATCGTACGCACCTTCCGCAACCCAGGTCGATTTGAAGTTGCCACGGCACATGTGCATGCCGATGAGCATGTCGGACGGACGGTCCTTGATCGCCTCGTTCATCATCCATGCATAACGGTCGATCAGCCAGTCCGGATCGATGCCTTCCTGCTTCTTCTGCTCACGGATGTTCGGATCGCAAAGATAGGCGAAATAGATGTCGTCCATCTGAAGGTAGCGACAGCCAGCATCGTAGAACGCTTTCACAGCTTTGCTGTATGCCTTCGCCAGATCTGCCAGCAGCAACTCCAGATCGTCCCGGTAAGGCTGATAGCTGATATCGTCCTTTGCAACGCGGAAATGGCAGCAGCTCGGTCCCGGGATCGAGATCTTCGGCGTGACTTTCGTTTCTGCGGCGAGGAATTTGAAGTGATCCAGCATCGGATGATCTTCGGAGAAGTCGACCGGACCGGTGATCGTCGGGAAGATCGGACGGGTATTGGCGCCCTTGAAGTGAATGCCGGTAATCGCATCACGTTCGACGAACTTGAAGCCGACAAGATCTTGCATAAAATCGTAGTGCCAGAATGAGCGGCGGATCTCGCCATCCGTGACGATCTTGAGGCCTGCCTCCTCCTGAAGCTTCACAGCGTCGCGGATTGCGTCATCTTCGACAGCTTTCAGCTCCTCCGCAGTGATCTCGTTTGCCGCAAGACGCTTACGCGCGTCCTTGACGCTCGCAGGGCGCAGAAGCGAGCCAACATGATCAGCGCGGTAGGGTGGTGGAGTAAGCTCAGACATGGTCGAATCCATTCTTGTAAATATGGAGCACCCGTTCGCGACTCCCATGTCGCAGGCAGGTGATACGCCTTCATCGCGGGCGGAACGTCAGATGTCAATATGACATAAAGGAATGTTTATATGCTTTTTCGACAACTCTGTATCGATCTTCCAACCTCTTTTGGAGACACGATCGGCAGGGTTGCGTGGACAGCCCACAAATGGCCATATTGCTGCCCTGAAGCGCGATAGCACTCTTCGGGACATCCTAGGTAAATCGGTCGACCATGCTACGCCTGAAGACATTGTTTGCAGCTTCATTGCCGTCCCTGCTGGTAAGCACAGCGCTTGCCCAGGCACCTCTGGGTCCCGGCCCCGCAGCTATTTCCGGACTTGCCGTCGACGACCTGCTGAACATTCGCGCGGAAGCATCCCCCCTCGGAAAAGTCATCACGCGCATGCCCAACGGCTCACTTGTCGAGCTGTTCGAGTGCCGGATGTTCAACGGTTATGAGTGGTGCCGCCTGACGCCGGCCGAAAACCCGGAGGTTTCCGGATGGGCACCGGCACGTTACCTCTTGGCGCTTGAGATCCCTGGCAGCGAGAATACAGAAGAAACGCAGAGCGGAAGTGAGCCCCTCACGGACGGAGCCACGGACCGCGTGCAGGCCGCTGGCGAGAGTATGCTTCCTCTTGGCCTTGAGGAGCGCTTCAGCAGCGAGCCGAACACACCTGGCGGGTGGTCGGAGCAGGATGTGGCGG
Organism: Aquamicrobium zhengzhouense; assembly: GCF_016124105.1. Taxonomy (GTDB): domain Bacteria; phylum Pseudomonadota; class Alphaproteobacteria; order Rhizobiales; family Rhizobiaceae; genus Aerobium; species Aerobium zhengzhouense. The sequence continues at coordinate 180,615 of NZ_JADGMQ010000002.1, read as the reverse complement.
CGGTGCAGCAACTTGCTGATCGCCTGCGCCCGCCTGACGCAGCGCCCCTGCCCTCTACGGTCGCTGCTGTTCCCATTCCCGCGCCGCGCGAGGGCGGTACGGACGACGATTCGGCGTCTTCCTATTCTCCGCCTGTCGAGGCGCCAACCGATGTGCCCTGTGCCCGCTACACCGGCCAGCCTATGCAAAGCTGCGCGGTCACGGTGGCAAAGATCGATGACGCGAATTCGGATGTAGCGGTTTTCTTTCCTGATGGAGGATTCCGCCTGATCGAGTTTCGTGAAGGAAAGCCGACCGGCTCGAACGGTGAAGCTGATCTGCGCGCTACGCGAGAGGGTACGCTCAACATCATTCGCATCGGCAAGAGCGAGCGGTTTGAAATCCTCGATGTCGTGCCGTATGGCGGTTGAGCAGGAGACGCCGAAACGCAGCTCTTCGGTGGACATGCGCAGCTTGCAAACCTCCCATGCACTTTAGAAGGTTGCGATCCTCAGGCCGAGAGGATAGGTCAGTGTCACTGACGATCTACCTCCTCCCAGAGAGTCAGTATCGAATGCAGACACCTCCTCCCGTCTGCATTTCAGATCAGGCCTGCCGAACCTCCTCCCTCGGCAGGCCTTTTTCTTTTCGTTCCATGCTCCAATAAAATTGACCCGCCGCGCGGCGAGACCGGCGTGCCTGCCTGGCATCTTCGTGCCCTCGCGCCGGCCATAAAAAAAGCCCGCACTCCGCGGGCTTTTCGAAGGTTGAAATCATCAGGCTCGGGTGCTCTCCACCGCCTGACTTGGACGATGGGAAACCGGAGCTTCATCGTCTTCATGCGCGAGCTCCTTACGCGCGATGAACGTATAGAACATCGGCACCACGAACAGCGTGAAGATGGTCCCGATGATAACGCCGGTGAAAATCACAAGGCCCATCGAATATCGCGCAGCAGCTCCCGCACCAGATGCGATGATCAGCGGGACAACGCCCAGTGACATCGCCGCCGTAGTCATCAGGATCGGGCGCAACCGGACCTTCGCCGAAGCCACAATTGCCTCGAACCGCCCCATCCCGTGTTCCTCACGCTGCTGATTGGCAAATTCTACCATCAGAATGCCGTGCTTCGTTATGAGCCCAACCAGCGTGATGAGGCCCACCTGCGTGTAGATGTTGAGCGTCCCCAAACCAAGGTTCAGCGGAACTATCGCACCAAAGATGGACAATGGCACCGACATCAAAATGATGAGCGGGTCGCGGAAGCTCTCAAACTGTGCTGCGAGAACGAGGTAGATGACAACCACCGCCAAGGCGAACGCGATCAGGATCGTGTTGCCTTGCTCGATCTCCAGTCGCGACTGCCCGGAATAGTCGATGAAAAAGCCGTCCGGGAGCAGTGGACGCGCAATGTCTTCAATGACTTTCAGACCATCACCCGTGGTGACGCCGGGCATGGGGAGCGCGGAGATAGTTGCCGAGTTCAGCTGGTTGAACTGTTCGATTGCTGCGGCGCTCACCCCGGTCCGGATCTCGACAACCGCCGACAACGGCACCATCTCGCCGGTTACGCTGCGAACGAAGAAATCGCCGAGACGCTCCGGATTATCCCGGTACTCCTGCGGCACCTGCATGATGATGTCATAGGAATTGGAATCGCGGTCGAACTGTGCGATCGCACCACCGCCGACAAGCAGGCTGAGGGTTGTTCCGATGTCTCGGACCGGCAGGTTCAACGCAGCTGCGCGATCGCGATCCACAGTGACGACAACCTGTTGCGCATCGAATTTCAGGGAGTTCTGCACCACAATGAAGCGGCCGCTCTCCTGTGCCTTCTGGCGGATCTGCTCTGCGACTTCATAGACCCGGCTGGACTCACCCGTCGACTGGATGACCATCGAGATCGGCAATCCCCCGCCCGCACCCGGCAATGATGGTGGCGCAAAAACAAGCGCTTCGACACCCGCAACCTTGCCAAGACGGCCCTGAATGTCCTGCTGAATCTCCTTCTGCGACCGGGTGCGATCCCCCCAATCCTTGAAAGCCCATACCGCGATGCCGGAATTGGTCGCGCCACCGAACCCGACGATCGAGAAGTTGGCATCAAGCTCCGGCAGATCCTTGGTCAGTTCCCGCATCTGATCGACATACGCCTTGGTGTAATCCGTGGTCGCATAAGGCGGCGCGGTGATCAGCGAGAACAGAGCACCCTCGTCCTCTTCCGGCGCAAGTTCGGTCGAGGTGTTGAAGAACAGGAACCCGGTCAGGCTGACCAGCACGATGACCATCAGGAGGGTGACCGGCCGATATTTCAGCGAGCCAGTCACCAGCCGCTCATAGCGTCCTGAGACCCGATCGAACGTGTTGTCGACGATCTTCTGGAAACGGCTGTGATTGCCGCGCCGCAACAGGCGCGCCGACATCATCGGCGTGATCGTAAGCGCGACGACGCCGGAAATGATTACTGCTCCGGCAAGAGTCATTGCAAATTCCCGGAACAGGGAGCCTGTCAGGCCACCGATGAAGGCCAGCGGCGCGAAAACTGCCGCCAGCGTGATGGTCATCGCGATTACAGGACCAGTAATTTCCTGCATCCCGACGAACGCGGCCTGCTTGGGGCTAAGCCCGTCCTCGATGTGGCGGTGAATGTTCTCTACCACCACGATCGCGTCGTCGACGACAAGGCCAATCGCCAACACCATCGCCAGCAGCGAGAGCAAATTGATTGAGTAGCCCAGCACGAAGAGGATGAAGCAGACGCCGATCAGCGACAGCGGAATCGTCACAATGGGCATCAAGACCGATCGGAACGACCCGAGGAAGAGGAGAATGATGACGATAACGATGATCACCGCTTCACCGATGGTCTTGAACACCTCCTCGATCGACGCACTGATGGATTCGGTTGCGTCGTAGACGAGCGACAGTGTCATGCCGTCAGGCAAGCTGGCTCGAATTGCAGGCAACTCGTCAATGACCGCCTGAGCCGTGTCGAGGGGGTTTGCACCGGGCGTCGGGAAGATGCCGAGGAACGTGCCGGGCTCACCGTTAAAGTTGACGATGGTGTCGGAATTTTCCGCCGCGAGCTCGATCTCGGCAACGTCGCGCAGCCGCACCACCTCATCGCCCTGCGCCTTGACTGGCAGCGCTCCAAACGCATCCGGCGTCTGCAGCGTCGACTCCATCGTGATCGAGTATGCAACATACTCGTTGCGCGTCTTACCAGGGGCCGCGAGGAAGTTTGCCGCGTTGATACCGGCGAGAACCTCTGTGGCGGTAAGACCACGGGCAGCCAGCTTTATCGGGTCGACCCAAACGCGCATCGAATAGTTCGCTGCGCCCATAATCTGGACTTCGGCGACGCCGGGAATCGTCGACATTCGCGGTCGAATAACGCGCTCAAGGTACTCTGTGACCTGTTCGGCGGTCATATTGGGATTTTGCATCGCCAGGTACATCGTGGCGAACTGCATGCCCGTGCCCTTCACGATGGTCGGATCTTCCGCTTCGGACGGCAACTGGCTGCGAACCTGCTGAACCTTGGACATCACCTCGGTGAGCGCGATGTCAGGGTTCGCACCAAGGCGCATTTGCACAGTCACCACGCTGGCCGAAGGCCGGCTCTGCGAGGTGATGTAGTCCACGTCCTCGGTCGTCGCTACTGCGGCCGAAATCGGCGATGTAATGAAACCCTGGATCAGGTCAGCGCTGGCACCAGGATAAACCGTGGTAATCGTCACCACAGTCTCCTCAACCTCCGGGTACTGACGTACCTGAAGATTGAACAGGCCCTGGAAGCCGAGGAGCAGGATGAGAAGCGCCAGGACGGTCGATAAGACCGGGCGCCGGATGAATATGTTTGAGAAACTCATTGCTGCGCCGCCTGGTTGGACCCGGAAAAGCCATTCGCAGGATTGAGCGTATTATCAATCTGGACAACCGAACCGTTGTTCAGGCGGTTCTGGCCGGCCGTAACAATGACATCGCCTTCGCTCACACCTTCACGGATCTCAGCGCCGGCGCCTGAACGACGCCCAACCTCGACGAAAACCTGACGGGCTTCGAGCTTTTCTTCATCGCCCTCGGCTTTGTGCACAACGTAGACGTAATCGCCGTAAAGGCTTGTAACAATCGCCGTCTGAGGCAGAGAGATGATGTTCTCTTCGTCCGGCTGAATGACATGCACACGCGCAAACTGACCGGGGACGAGCTTGCCGCCATCGTTTTCCACTTCGGCACGCACCGACACAAGGCGGCTTGCAGGGTCCACTTTTGGATCGATACCGATGATCTCGCCGGCAAACTCTTCGTCTTCACCCTCGACAGTTGCACGGATCTTCTGGCCAATTGAGAGCAATCCCAGCGTCTGCTCAGGCACCGTGAAGTCAGCATACATCCGGCTCAAATCCTGCAGCGTAGCCACAGCGACGCCCGGGGAAAGATACTGCCCCTCATTGATGCGCGGAATGCCGATGGTGCCATCGAAGGGCGCACGGAGCTGCTTCTGGCGCAAAGCCGCTTCAAGTCGCTCCACCTGAGCGGCGGATGCGGCGGCCGCTGCTTCGGCAGCTTGCAGCGCCACATTCGAACCGACCTGCCGATCGCGCAGTTCGACGGTGCGGGCGAGAGTCTGACGATCCAGATTTGCCTGTGCCTTGGCCGCCTCAAGATCAGCACGCTGGATCGAATCATCAAGCTGTACGAGCATGTCGCCCTGCGACACCTTCTGGTTCGCAGTGAAATTCAACGAGGTGACGATGCCCGTCGCTTCGACGGTCAAGTCCACGCCTTGGCTAGCGCGCACTGAACCTATCGCCTCGATGACGGGGGTCCACTTGTCGGCTTTAGCTTCGACAGTCGAAACGGAGACAACCGCAACAGGCATATTGGCGAAGAAGTTCTCGATCGCCTGATCCCGAAACCTGTTGAAACCGACGAGTCCGCCGACAACTACCGTAAGAAGAATGATCGCGATGACGAGGCGTTTGATCATAGGGGGACGCTCGCTGGTTAAACGGTGGGAACAGCAAAGACCTAGATTGACACTCTTTCGGCCTTACGCAAGTGGATGCGCGTAGTGTTCTGCCCAGAACGTAAAGTCAACAGGAACCTTCAAAGTCTTTGCCACGCCAACTGCGTGCCGATATTGCAGATCCAGATCGCGGACATCCCGAAGCTCAATGAATGCCCGGCTCGCAAGCCCAGGATCTCTTTGTTTCGATTCAGCTATGGCGAGGATTATATTGCGCTTGTACGCTCCGGCCTGGCGGACTTAAACACTCGCACCGGCAAAGCTTGCCAAGAGGATCAAGGCTGCGTCCACAACTCCCCTCGCTACGGCCTGCCTGATGTCACTGGCACACAAACGGGCCAAAGCCCGAAAAGAGCTTACGTAAATCAGGAATATAAGGGGAGCATGACATGGGAAAACCAAGTGGTGCCCAGAGACGGATTTGAACCGCCGACACTGCGATTTTCAGTCGCATGCTCTACCAACTGAGCTATCTGGGCAACCTGTAGAAACCCTTGAGGTTTCTGTTTCGGCGGGGTTGGCTGTCCGTCGAAATCGGGTGCGTTATAGCACGAGATTTCTGCCTGTCCAGCGCCTTGAGCGAGGTTTTTCAGCTATTTTTTCAAAAGCGTCGAAACTCTCACAAACACGGCAGAAACGCGTCACTTTTGCTCGTCTTCCGAGCCCGCCTCCTCTTCCGTCGCCGGAATGACATAGGATCCGCTAAGCCAGCGATTGAGATCGACATCCTTGCAGCGGGGTGAGCAGAAGGGATAGTCGGCGCGCGTGGCCGGCTTTCCGCACTCAGGGCACGAAAGCTTCGGCCGAAGCGGCGTCACATTGCCGGTATTCGAATTGCCAGTCATGCTCACACCCTTGCTCCCGCGCTCCAGTTGGCGAGCACCTTGTAGCCATCAGCGCCAAGCAGCCCTACCGTTTCTTGAAGCGGCAGGCCCACAATATTTGTATAGGAGCCGACGATTTTTACGACGAAACTTCCTGCAAGGCCTTGCACCGCATACCCGCCCGCCTTGCCGCGCCATTCGCCAGAGGCGAGATAGCTCTCCATCTCCTCATTAGAAAGGCGCTTGAAACGGACACGGGTCTCCACCAGTCGCTGGCGAATCTTGCCGGTCGGATTGATCAGGCAGACGCCGGTGTAAACACGGTGCGATCTTCCGGAGAGCAGACGCAGGCAGTAGGCCGCCTCGTCGCTGACTTCAGCCTTGGGCAGAATGCGACGCCCAACTGAAACCACGGTATCCGCGGCAAGAATGAAGGAGGAGCTCCCCCCCTCACTCTTCAGGATCTCCAGAATCGTCTCAGCTTTCGCCCGGCTCAAGCGCTTCGCAAGCGAGCGAGGATGTTCCGCGCGTAGCGGCGTCTCATCAAGTTCGGCTGGCAGCAGACGATCGGGCTCGATTCCGGCCTGCTGAAGAAGCTCAATCCTTCTTGGCGATGCAGACGCCAACACCAGCTTCTGGGAAACAGTCATTACAGGCCCGTCAACTAGCGGGAGAAAGATGCGAATTACTTGAAGCGATAGGTGATACGACCTTTAGTCAGGTCGTAAGGGGTCATTTCGACCAGCACCTTGTCACCGGTCAGTACGCGGATGCGGTTCTTGCGCATGCGGCCAGCGGTGTGGGCAATAATTTCATGTTCGTTTTCGAGCTTAACCCTGAACATCGCATTCGGCAGCAATTCAGTGACCACACCCGGAAACTCGAGTACTTCTTCCTTCGGCATCCGATACCTTTGAGTTGGAATGAATGGACCGGCCTACAGCCAGCCTTAATTTTGGGCGGAACCTATACGATTGCGCCTCATTTGTGAACACGCTTAATTCCCGGGTTGTTCACCACTCGTACCCGTGAACCTGGCGACGATCCGCGCTTCAAGCCGATCGCGGACATCGCGATACGCCTCCAGGATCCGCTCCCGCGTTCCTGTAGCTGTCGAGGGATCCGCCATAGGCCAGTACTCGACTTCTACCGCCATGGAGCGGGTAAGTTCAAGTGCAGCGTGATGCGCCTGAGGAGAGAGGGTGACGATGATGTCGAAATAGTCGTCTTCCATGTCCTCGAGGCGTTGCGGAAGCCGCTCGCCAAGGGACAAACCTTTTTCTTCCAGAACCGAGTCGACGAAGGGATCACGCTGGCCTGCCCGCACGCCTGCCGAGGCCAGAAATATGCTCGGCGGCAGGACTTGCCGTGCAATCGCCTCAGCCATTGGCGAGCGGATGGCATTCATGCCGCACAGGAACAGTATGGAGCGGGGACGCATGGCCTCGCCCTCCATCGCTAGCCCCGCCAATGCAGGACGCAGACGAGCGTGAAGAGACGTCGCGCGGTATTGAAGTCGACCTCTATCTTCCCGGCGAGCCGATCGACGAGTGTCTGCGAACCTTCATTATGCAGACCACGCCGGCCCATATCGATTGCCTCAATGTGGGAGGGCGTCGAGGATCGGATGGCCTCGTAATAGCTCTCGCAAATCAGGAAATAGTCCTTCACGACCCGCCTAAAAGGCGTCAGCGAAAGAATATGGGTGATGACTGCCTCGCCGTTCTCGCGCGTGACGGAGAACACGAGCTTTGAACTGACCAGCGACAGCTTGAGCTTGTAAGGCCCCTCACCCGTATCGCCCGCGGGCCGAAAGGAATTGTCCTCGATCAGATCGAAGATGGCGACCGCCCGCTCGTGCTCGACGTCTGGTGTGGAGCGACCAATGGATTCGTCCAGCTCCACATCGACCAGCCTCGCGTTGCGGGGGTCGCTGCTCATCTCTCAGCCTTCTGGATTAAGCCTGATCGCGACCGAGGCCGCGTGGCCGTCAAGGTTTTCCGCCTTGGCCAAGGTGACCGCAGCCGGTCCGATCTGGCGCAGTTGGTCGGGTCCAAGCTTCAGAAGGGACGTGTGCTTGACGAAGTCCAGCACGGTCAGTCCCGAAGAGAAACGGGCCGAACGGGCAGTCGGAAGAACGTGATTCGATCCGCCAACATAGTCACCGATGACTTCAGGTGTGTGACGGCCGATGAAAATCGCACCTGCATTGCGGATCTTATCGACATAGGCATCGGCATCCTCGAAGGCGAGTTCCAGATGCTCCGCTGCAATGCGATTGGCCAGTGGCACAGCCGCTTCCAAGTCCGGCACCAGGATGATCGCACCATAATCGCGCCAGCTCTGTGCTGCGGTCTCGCCCCGCGGCAATATCGCGATCTGGCGAGAGACTTCCTTTTCCACCGCATCCGCGAAAGCAGCATCGTCCGTGATCAGAATCGACTGCGCTGCCGTGTCGTGCTCAGCCTGGGCAATCAGGTCAGCGGCGATCCATGCCGGATCATTCGCGCCATCGGCAATGACCAGCACTTCCGACGGCCCGGCGATCATGTCGATGCCCACCGTTCCGAATACCCGACGCTTCGCCGCCGCGACAAACGCGTTTCCCGGTCCCACGATCTTCGCAACCGGAGTGATCGTCTCGGTTCCATACGCGAGCGCCGCCACAGCCTGGGCTCCGCCAACGCGGTAGATTTCCGATACGCCTGCCAGCTTTGCTGCTGCAAGGACCAGCGGATTTAGAACACCATCAGGCGTGGGGACCACCATGACGATGCGCTCGACGCCGGCGACCTTCGCCGGCACGGCGTTCATCAGCACGGAGCTCGGATAACTTGCCGTACCGCCGGGGACGTAGAGGCCAACCGCCTCAACAGCCGTCCAGCGCGAGCCAAGCTCGACGCCGATCGGATCGATATAGCGATCATCCTCAGGCATCTGGCGTGCGTGGTGAGACCAGATCCGCTTATGCGCGAGCTCCAGTGCCTGGCGCGTCTCATCATCCACGGAGGCAGCCGCAGCTTCGACTTCCTGAGCCGTCACCTTGATTCCGACCTCGGCCAGGTCGAGCCGATCAAACTTCTTCGAATAATCGATGAGCGCTGCATCGCCTTCGGTGCGGACCCTCTCGATAATGTCGCGCACAATGGCGTCGACATCTTCGGATACCTCACGCTTGGTTGCGAGAAAGGCGGAAAACGCTGTTTCAAAATCGGGCTGGGTAAAGTCTAGACGAAGCGGCATTCGTAAGTTCCTGTTCAGCCCCTGTGTCGCGGACGACCAAGCGCCTCCCAGGCGCCGCCGAGATCCGCGATGCGGGCTTCGATATAGTCGACGTGCAAGCGTATCGCCGCCTCGCCCGAGAAGGTCAATTCAATCACGCCCGCGGGAGCATCTGCTCCGGGCTCGAAACGCACCGCGAGCAATGACAGAACGTCTTCGCCTTTTTCGCGCGAAATCCCCGCCGTCTTGACTGCTGTCACGCCATCGAAGTGCAAGACCGACTGGCGGCGCTCATTGTGCTGGCGGAAGATCCGTGTCCCGTTTTCCCACACGAAACGGTTGAGCGGCACCAGGAAGCGCTTCTCCTTCGCCGTGTAGGACAGGTCACCAACCTTGGTCACCGCGTCCTGCACGTGGGCCGAAATGATCTCGAGATCCTCGGTGTCTAGAGCAACAAGCTTCAGTTGAGACATGGACGCAAACTATCCGAATGGCTGCACACGGGGCCTACCCCGGTGTTAGGCCGTCTTTACTGACAGCGCAACACCACCAAGTCCACCCACCGCTTCTGCCAACGGAAAATCAGGAGCTGATGCGCTCGATTATTGCCCCACAACCTGAGAGCTTTTGCTCAAGCCGCTCAAAACCGCGATCAAGATGGTAGACACGATTGACGATCGTCTCACCTTCGGCGGCGAGCCCCGCAATGACCAGCGAGACAGACGCGCGCAGATCGGTCGCCATCACTGGAGCACCCTTGAGTCGATCGACGCCATCGACAATGGCAGTCTGGCCCGAAAGTGAGATCTTGGCGCCAAGGCGCGCAAGTTCCTGCACATGCATGAAGCGGTTTTCGAAGATCGTCTCAGTGATGTGCGAGCGGCCCTTCGCCATCGTCATCAGGCCCATAAACTGGGCTTGCAGATCCGTCGGGAAGCCGGGGAACGGTTCTGTCGAAATATTGACCGGATTGATGCCCGCACCATTGCGCCGCACGCGGATGCCCGTATTGAGTGGCGTGATCTCAGCGCCCGTCGCGGCGATCGCCTCAAGCGCGCTTTCCAGAAGGTCCGCACGCGCACCTTCAAGCACAACATCACCACCGGTCATCGCAACTGCCATGGCATAGGTACCGGTCTCGATACGATCGGGAATCACCTGATGCGTCGCTCCGGAGAGCGAGGTCACACCATCGATCGTGATAGTCGAGGTGCCAGCGCCATGGATCTTGGCGCCCATGGCGTTGAGGCATTCGGCAAGATTGACCACCTCCGGCTCACGCGCCGCGTTTTCAAGGATCGTCTGACCGTGTGCAAGGCTCGCAGCCATCATCAGGACGTGCGTTGCGCCTACCGAAACCTTCGGAAAAGCGTAACGCGCGCCAATCAGGCCCTTTGGCGCCCGGGCGCGAACATAACCCTGCTCAATCTCGATCTGCGCGCCCAGCGCAGCGAGGCCCTCGATGAACAGGTCAACCGGTCGGGTTCCGATTGCACATCCACCAGGGAGCGAGACATTTGCTTCGCCCATGCGGGCCAGCAAGGGACCGATAACCCAGAATGACGCTCTCATCTTGGAGACAAGGTCGTAGGGCGCGGTGGTGTCGACGATGTTCTTTGCGCAGAATTTTACGGTACGTGAATAGCCTGCCTGCTGCGCTTCGCGGCGGCCATTGACCATGTAATCTGCGCCGTGGTTGCCTAGGATCCGGATCAACTGCTCAACATCGGCCAGATGTGGCACGTTCTCGAGCGTCAGCGTTTCCTCAGTCAGGAGCGAGGCGATCATCAAGGGCAGCGCCGCATTCTTCGCTCCCGAAATCGGGATGCTGCCATTCAGCTGATTTCCGCCGACAATCCTGATGCGATCCATGGGTCATCCCCTTTGCCGGGGCACAGCCCAGGCCGTTCATGTCTGAAGCCGGCTGGTCTAACCGGACCGGCGGTTCTGTTCAACAATAAGCGGAAAAATGACGGAGACGGCCTGTGACAGAGCACTGATCCATTGCTCTGTTAGGCCTCGCCATCTTCCTGCAGCAACCCTTCGGGCCGCGAATCGGCCTCCCCCTCCCGCCGGGAGCGCGCCTGTGCCTTGCGGCGCTGCAGATTCGCCCGCAACTGTTCGGCGAGTCGCTGCCGCTTTCTGTCCTGTGCAGTGGTCTGTTTACGCTTGTGATCGTCTTGGGAGGTCAAACCTACTTCTCCGCTAGGGATCAATTATGTCCTTCTGGCGACGCGAGCCTATAGCAGATACCGCTTTTTGCACAAAGTGAGTGTTCTTCCACAAAAGGTGCAGAAGGGTGCTTGCACTCTTCGATTCCTTATGGCAGAAGGCCGCCACACTCAAACACCGGCTGCGGTAGCTCAGTGGTAGAGCACTCCCTTGGTAAGGGAGAGGTCGAGAGTTCAATCCTCTCTCGCAGCACCATTTCCCCTTGAAATTGTTAGATATTCTGGATTCCAAGATATCCAGAAAGAACTAGCACGCCGCCAGCACGTGTTTGCCCTGTTACAGCTTTTTCCAATAAATTGGGAATACGTTGCTGCGCGCTTATTAGCACGCACCTAGCACAGCAGCACACCAAGGTAACTCACCGGTGGCGACTCTGATGAATGCACCGTCCAAAACGCCCTACGTGGTGCTCCTTCGAAATGACAGTCCCCACTGCTGGGTGCGATTCTCTATTTCTGGTCAGGGCCAGAAGAGGATCGGAAAACAACCGATCCAAATGAGGCGGCCAAACTTGCGGCCCCACACTATCAGCGGCCAGTCTGGCGCGCCGAGGAAGGCCTGCTACATGGCAAAGCCTCGTCCGTCACATCTGTGGCAGGAGGAGCCTGCACTCGAGCATCGCATTAAATACGAGCGACTCGTACTCGACTGCTTCATAGGCATCGCTACGGGTACGCGCCCCACTGAGATGCACAATTGAATTGGGGCCACATTCTCGGCTTCAAAGAGGAGCGCAAGAAACCCATTTCAAAGCAGCGTTTCCGTATTGCTGCACGCGGCAGAGGGAGAAGCCGCAAGTGCTGGTTTCCAACGTCAATGCACTCGACCACTTCATCAATTTGTGGGACGCCTACGTTGCAGTTCACGATCGCGAACCTCGGATGGACGAGGCAGTCTTCGGCAATGCTATCGGTGAGCGCGCCAAATCGTTCAAAAAGGGCCTGAATGCGCTCCCGGAAGCAGCCGAGCTGAAGACCGATCCGTTCGGGCGCGCCCGCACTGCCTATAGCTTCCGCCATACCTACGCGACGCGGCAGCTACAGAAGGGAACGGATATCTATACACTTGCCATCAATATGCGGACATCGGTGAAAATGATCGAGGCCTACTACTCGGATGTGATCCCGGACGATATCGCTAGGCAGCTTGAAGGCGACTTTGGTTGAAGCTTAATTGCGCGCTGCAACGGGGGGAGGAACGTCATCGGGTGGCGGCACAAGCGGTGACTGCTTTGCGCGCCCTGCTAACGTGTATCGATAGGGCTTTGGACCTACATGCGATTGCATGCCGGCGGGACTGAGGTCGCGCGACAGCTAGTCGAATAGGCTCCGTTCGTGCACTGCGATGACCACCTGCCGGCCATGCTGCTTGAATGTTCGCAGAAGAGCGGCGAACTGGGTGATGTCGATATCGTCCATGCTCTGTACCGCGCGTCGTGAGGACGCGCTGCAGCTAGCCAAGCGAACCGAAATCTGACGTCGAGAGGCCATCCAAGGCGACACGGAGGGCCTTTCTCACGGGACATCACCGTTCCGCAAAGCTGCCATATCGGCGCAAACACATCCCGTAGATGCGAAACATCTCATCATAAAACTAAACGTTGACTTGGTAGTTGCGAGCGCGTATGTAACAAAAATCGATCTTTTGCTTGCCGAGTTTTGTCTACTTCGCGACTGGCACCGCGTTTTAAGCGATCCTTTCTTTCAAAATATTCGGTTTCATCTGCGCGGCGCCTGCTGCGCAGCTCCTCAATCTAAGCTTGAAAGGATTCATCATGACCATCGGCACAGTAAAATGGTTCAATTCCACCAAGGGCTTCGGCTTTATCCAACCTGACAACGGCGGCGCAGATGCCTTTGTTCATATCTCGGCTGTCGAACGTGCTGGGATGCGCGAACTCATTGAAGGCCAGAAGATCGGCTTCGATCTTGAGCGCGACGTGAAGTCGGGCAAGATGTCGGCCTGCAATCTGCAGTCCGTTTAATTATAGGTAGCTGCTTCTCTTTGACCACGGATGTACTGGCATCGCAGGAAGCACGTCATTATTCTGAGGCCAGGCAAACCGCTTGGCCTTTTCATTTTGGCCGCATGGCCGCACGTGGCTGATCTGATGACTGAAACATTCAGCAAGTATCGCTTGCGGGCTTAGTTGCCCGGCGAAGTCCGGATCAAGTCCGTTTCAGATTCAGGCATGGGCAGGGCCCTCGCGCGCGGTAGCATCGTGCGAAGCGCAGACGTCCTGACTTCTTAGTTACCCCTCGCAAAGAGCACCCGTAGCTAACCCACGCTCATATCACCTGCTGGCCCTACTCATCACAACAGGCTGTTCGACAACTGCCTCTTTAAGGGAAAAGATTTGAGAAACCTTCGAAACAACGATTTCGCCGACAGACGTTCCACCGCTGCGGACGCCAAGGCGCACCTCCTTGAGGCCTATAAGACCGCAAAGGAGATTGCCGAGCCCACGCGTCTGGCCCGACAGGCTGAGCGAATTACACTGGTGGAAGCTCGTGACGCACGCCGTGCCGAAAGGAACAGGCTGAAGCTTGAAGAGCAGACCCGGTTGGAATTGGTTGCTGCCGAAGAAAAAGCCACCGCCGCAGCCGCAGCAACGGCAGAGACAGAGGCCCGCAAGGGTGCCGAAAACGCTCGCATTGCGCGGTTGGTGGAAGATGAGGCCGCACGCAAGGCCGAACGAGACAGGCGATATGCGGCGCGCAAGGCCAGGCAGGCTTAGGGCTTTTGTCGGCTGTCCGCGCAGAAGTGTCCCTAAACTCGTGCGATCGGAGCATATATGGCACCGGATAGAAACGAGCTACAAGCGATCAATACGGCTTGGCAAATTGCAATTCAGGAAATTCTGCGCATGGTCATACGTGATATGTATCATGCTGGTGGCGAAACTGAATTCAAGACGCATATCAAACGAATTGAAGAAGCCGCGGTAGAAAGTATTCGTACTGATCTCAGGCTACGCGGTACCGACGAGTGGACAGAAGTGCTCGTCAAGGAACGCGCGAGCAATTTCGTAACTACGCTTCTGACATCATTCAGTTACGATCGTGCCTGACGCTATGGCTTTACTCAAGTCCGGCGACAATCGCGTGTCAACCAACCGAGACGGTGCTGGCCTTAGTTCGGCGCATAGCCTATTTGAGGCCATGGATAGCAATCGTTTTGAGAATCACATCACCGTCAAGGTAGATGCCACAGGTGCCGTACACACGCTGCGTACACCCACCGAAGCTTACCAATTTCTTCTGGGAAGCTGGAATGCAAAGCGCAGCGAGAAATATCGCGCAGCACTGCAAGCGTGTTCTGATGCCAGCCTCGGCGGCAAGACGACAATGGCCGCTCGTCGCGCGGTCCTAGCAGTCGCTCGCGAGGCCGGCATTCTCTACGACGAAAAGGCCTAGTCGCTCGGCGTGCTTTCCGAAGGGTCTTCATTTTTCTCCGATGTACCTTCATCGGATTTACGAGCGTTAGCCTTAGCCGCCTGCTTCTCAGCCTTCTTAGCCGCCTTGGCGCGATCTCGCTCCATTCGCTCGTGACTGTAGTTCGGTGGTCTAGCCATGAGTTCTCCTTAAAAAGCAGGAGTACACGTGCCCGCGGCTGTCGGCAACGGCAAAGCAGGATCCGGCGCCGACGACGGCCACTGCACTTACCACCGCAATACGAAGTGGCGCGCCAAGCTGATTGAACAGTACGGAATAACCGAGAAGGAACGACGCCCAAAGGCATGCAAAATAGAAGGAATATGCATAGGCTGGCGGGAGAAGCCAAAAGCCCCATAATTGAGGCTTCACGATCAGTGACCAATCCAGGATGGGGAGCGCCCAGAAGCCTTTGAGCGTCTCATGGTAGGGCGAGACCTGATTGACCGTATCAAATCCCCCCCTTACCGCCGTCTGAACCAGCGGCGTGAACGCGATCCACTCATCGGATCGGACATTTCGAGCTTCGAAGAGTAAAGGTCGAATATCTTCGACGCCAAGGTGCTGGAGGCCAAAGAGCGTAATGAGACGGCGTCAGGGCTAACGCAACGTATCCGATAAATGCGACGCACAAGCAAAGCCCAAGCCAAACAGGTACGGCTCTGAGATATGCGTAGGGAAATCCGGCTTCCCATCGCGGATTTGCAAAGTCGATTTTCATAAAGGCCCCCACCTTCGTAGATCTCTGGCAGCGTCTACGCTGCCATTCGTGGTTCGCGCCATTAGCGTCGATCTCTGACCCGGTCACCCCCGCCCCTGCCGAGTATAGTTTCTAAGGCGATTTTTAGGTCGAGCAGCAGCGATTGCATGGCAAGATACCGCGCGTCATGTTTCGCGAGGCGTACGGGCTCACTCATGTCGATGCCATTCACCTGTGACAGGCCGCTGATTCCCGGCTTCAAACGCAGGACGCCGCGTTTGCGTCGTTCCTCGATCAACGCCCGCTGTACGGGCAGACACGGCCGTGGGCCAATCAGGCTGATCTCATTGCTCAGGATATTGACGACCTGCGGCAGCTCATCGAGCTTGGTGCGACGCAAGAAATGGCCAAGCTTTGTGACAGCACTCGCCGAGACCTCATTGGTTGCGGCCTGGACAGTGCCAAGGCGCATCGTACGAAACTTGTAGCAGGTGAACTCCGTGCCGTTCTGTCCGATGCGTCGCTGGGCGAAGATTCCCGGGCCGGGCGACTGGAGCTTCACTGCCAGCCAGATCAGCAGCAGTGCCCACCAGAAGAAGAGGATGACGACCAGCGCAAAGGCAAGGTCCACAGTTCGGCGGACGAAATTGTAGACGGGATTGTGCTCCTGGCCTTCGGAGAGCGCGACTTCCCTATCCTCGTGCGTTGCGGCACGGTTCAAAATAAACTCGGCGAGCGTCGTCACCTCCACCGTGGGCTTGAGCGCGCCAGAAAGAACAGCAAGCGGCTTGGCAAACACCTCCGGCAGCCGGTTGAGGAACGCCATCTTTCCCCGCCAGCCATCGCCATGTACGGCGGGCAGATAAAGTGTCAGCGTTTCCATGCCTTCGACGTTAAGAAGCGCTTCGGCCCCCTTTCGCTTGGTGCTCGCATAGGGCGAACGGTTGTTTGCATCGAGAGCGTGGAGCGAGGAGATGTTCACGAAGCGCTTCACGCCCGCCCGGCGGGCCGCCTCGGCCATTTCCAGCAAAAGATCCACATTCACCTTTTCGAAGTCCGCTTCCCCGGCGTCGGAATCGCTGTTGATGGTCGCAAGGTGAATGAGGAGGTCAAAGCCCTTTGCCTGGTCGGCCAGGCCGTCATAGGAACAGGCGGCCTGCCCGGGAAAGAGCATCCGGATCCGTGCGATGTCCCGGCCGATGAGAAGCAGCTCAGCGCGCTTTGCAAGCAGCGGCACAAGGCTGCGTCCGACAAAACCGGTGGCACCCGTTACAGCGATTTTCATGCGTCTGCCCGGCTCCCGGTGCGGCTCTTTGGCGTACATGGCTTGCTCAGGCTAACTAGCCGATTGCTTTCGCTCGACGCAATGCGCCGTTCGCCAGCCAAAAGAAAACGCCGCGCCCTCGGAAGGACGCGGCGCGAGAAATTCAAGCGCGACAGCTTACTCTGGCAGGACGCGAACGGCGCCCTTATCGGCGCTCGAGGCAAAGGCAGCGTAGGCCTTCAGCGCCGTGGTAACGTTGCGCTTGCGCTGTTCTGCAGGCTTCCAGCCGAGGCGATCCTGCTCGGCGCGGCGGACTTCTAGTTCCTCGTCCGAAATACGCAAGCTGATCTTGCGTCCTGGAATATCGATGTCGATGATGTCGCCATTGCGAACGAGACCGATCGCGCCGCCCTGGGCTGCTTCCGGCGAGGCATGGCCAATGGACAAGCCTGAGGTGCCACCTGAAAAGCGGCCGTCCGTCAGCAGCGCACAGCTTGCTCCGAGGCCCTTCGACTTCAAGTAGCTTGTCGGATAGAGCATTTCCTGCATGCCGGGGCCGCCCTTCGGGCCTTCATAGCGGATTACGACGACGTCGCCCGCTTTCACCTCGTTGCTGAGGATCCCCTTAACAGCAGCGTCCTGGCTCTCATAGACAACCGCCGGGCCTGAGAAGACAAGGATCGATTCGTCAACACCAGCGGTCTTCACGACGCAGCCGTCGAGAGCGATATTGCCCTTTAGAACGGCAAGGCCGCCATCTTTGGAGAACGGATGCTCGACTGAGCGAATGACTCCATCCTTGCCGTCGGTATCGAGTTCCTTCCAGCGTGAAGACTGGCTGAACGCCGTCTGCGTCGGAACGCCACCAGGAGCGGCCTTGAAGAACTCGTGGACCTTTTCGTCGTTGGTGCGGGTGATGTCCCACTGGTCGATTGCATCGCCGAGCGTTGGCGCATGAACAGTCGGCGTGTCACGGTGAATCAGACCACCGCGCTCCAGTTCACCAAGGATGCGCATGATGCCGCCGGCACGGTGAACGTCCTCCATGTGAACGTCGCTTTTTGCCGGCGCCACTTTCGACAGACAGGGAACGTGGCGCGACAGCCGATCGATATCCTCCATGTTGAAGTCGATGCCGCCTTCATGCGCTGCAGCAAGAATGTGCAGGACGGTATTCGTTGAACCACCCATCGCAATGTCGAGCGACATCGCGTTCTCGAACGCCTTCTTGTTCGCGACGTTGCGCGGCAAGACGCTCTCGTCATCCTGCTCGTAGTAGCGCTTGCAGACGTCGACGATGACCCGTCCTGCTTCCAGGAAAAGGCGCTCGCGATCCGAGTGCGTTGCCAGCGTCGAACCGTTACCTGGCAGAGAAAGGCCAAGAGCTTCGGTCAAGCAGTTCATCGAGTTTGCGGTAAACATCCCCGAGCACGAACCGCAGGTCGGGCAAGCCGACCGCTCAATCGCCTTGACATCGTCGTCGGACATCGCGTCGTCCGCAGCAGCCACCATCGCGTCGACAAGGTCGAGCGCCTGGGTCTTGCCATTCAAGACAACCTTACCCGCTTCCATAGGACCGCCGGAAACGAAGATCGCCGGGATATTGAGACGCATTGCGGCGTTCAACATACCCGGGGTGATCTTGTCGCAGTTCGAGATGCAGACCATTGCGTCAGCGCAGTGTGCGTTGACCATATACTCTACGGAGTCAGCAATGATCTCGCGTGAAGGCAGCGAATAGAGCATGCCATCGTGACCCATTGCGATACCGTCATCGACAGCAATGGTGTTAAATTCCTTGGCGACGCCACCTGCAGCCTCAATCTCGCGCGCTACGAGCTGGCCCAGATCCTTCAGATGCACGTGCCCCGGTACGAACTGAGTGAACGAGTTTACGACCGCGATAATTGGTTTCCCGAAATCGCCATCCTTCATGCCGGTGGCGCGCCAAAGGCCGCGCGCGCCGGCCATGTTGCGACCGTGGGTAGTTGTGCGGGAGCGATAAGGAGGCATGTCAATTCCAAGGTTAGAGTTTAGTCAGCTCGCCAACGTGACGCGCACGTTTCCAGATCAGTTGATTGAGGCTAGAATTCAAGAATGTCCAGCCTTTCCCGTATCTGCAGGGCTCAACAGCCACATTCATTCAATCCAGGGCGAATGTCCAGCTTGGCCAATTGCCTCGGCGGTCCGTCACGCAGAAGAAACGTCACGTAAGGCCGCAAGGAATTCAGCCTGCAACGCGGTTGGTTTCCAGCCTGTCCGACTCGCAATTCCGATCGGACGTTCGGTCGCTGGCAGTTCCACCGGCAGAACCCTTAGAAGACCAGCCTCCTCCTCATATCGGATCTGGTGCCGAGACAGGATGGTAAGGCGATCGGACTGGACGAGAATACCACGTAGTGCGACTAATGAGCCGGTCTCTACAATTCCCTCACCATCCCGCGGCCCAAACCCATGTTCCGCTGCAATAGCATCGAAAATGACACGGGTAGGAGTACTTCGGCGAGGCAGAGCCCAAGGGTATCCGACAAGATCCTGATAGCTGATGTTTTCGAGCCGGAACAACGGGTGATCCGCTCTTGCCACGATCGATAGGCCGTCGACGAACAGCGCCTCCTGCGTGATACCACGCTTGACCTTATCATCGCGTAGCGCGCCCACAAGGAGGTCAAGGTCACCGATCATCAAACTGTGAAGCAAAGCCTCGTAGGAACCGTCAAGGATTTCAAACGACGCCCCGGGGCGCTGTGCCGCGCACCGTGCAATGGCATCCGGGATGATGGAGGTGCGAACAAGGGGCAGCGTACCAACGACCACACGACCGTCAAAACTGCCATCCAGCTCGCGAACCTCTTCCACGGCACTTTCAAGCTCGCGCAGCACCAGCCCCGCGATAGAGGCGATCATCTGGCCAGCGGTGGTGAGGCGAACGGATTGCTGTCGACCGTCGAACAGCGGAACACCGCCAATACGTTCCAACTCCCTCGCGGCACGCTGCACCGACGGTTCAGCCTGACCGAGCATCCGCGCCGCCGCTGAAAAGCTACCAACGCGTGCAAAGCCTGCAAGGGCACGCAAATGAGCAATAGTCGCGTGGGTTTCCAGAAGGTCCTGCGCCAGGCCACGACCGATGCGTGACTGCTTGGCGAGTTTTACGTTGGCGGACCGCAAAAGCTCGATAATCCGGGTGGCACGAACGGAAACGACCTTGCCACGCTCCGTCAAGAACACACCGCTGCCGCGTCGTTCGAAAAGATCCCCGCTGAAATGCTCTTCTAGCCGCGATATCGCCTGGGATGCGGCAGGTTGAGAGACGCGTACAGCCTCCGCAGCTTTCGACAGAGATCCGGTCTCAACTGCGAACGCGAACAGACGGATATGGCGGAGATTGGGGTATGCGATCATACCCCTATCTACCGCAAGGTCACGCGTTTGGCGATCAGGCGAAAACAATGCCGTCAAACAGCTTACGGGAGGTGCGTAGGATCGCTGCGGATTTCACACCACCGGCCTCATCCAGCGTCGCTACAACGCTCATTTCGCCTGTGGGATGTTCGATGGCGAGCGTCCGCGTCTGGCCGGATCCGACATTCGCAATAGCCGCCGCCGGGCTATTCGGCAGTAGGCAAGCGGTCGCGACACTAACCGCACCAAGAACGCCGATGGAGGAATGCGCACGATGCGGAATAAAGGTGCGCGTCGAGATCGCACCACCTTCACGCGCCGGTGCAACCAGCGTCATCTTGGGCACGGACTTTTCCGCCACATCGCCAAGGTTCATGATCGGGCCGGCCTTGAGACGGATCGCCTCGACCTTCTGGCGAAGTTCGGCATTGGCTTCGAGTTCCACGGGGGTCTCATAGCCAGTCACGCCAAGGTCTTCAGCCCGCATGACGACGCACGGCATGCCGTTGTCGATCATGGTGACTTCGATGCCATCAATGACATCGACTTCCTTGCCGGATGGCAGGAGCGCGCCGCAAGACGAGCCTGCCGTATCCATGAATTCGATCGGCACAGCTGCCGAGGTACCGGGAACGCCGTCGATCTTGGCTTCGCCACGATAGGTGACGCGGCCCCCCGGGGTGGACACGGTCGCAATCGCAACCTGACCGGTGTTTTCCATGAAGATTCGAACGTCGGTCTCACCGTCCTTGGCGTCGACCAGCCCGCGTTCGATGGCGAACGCGCCGACGCCGGCGAGGATGTTGCCGCAGTTCTGGGCGTCGGTGACGATCGGGCGATCGACGAAAACCTGCAGGAACAGGTAATCGACGTCGACGCCTTCGCGCTCCGACTTCCTGACC
Organism: Aquamicrobium zhengzhouense; assembly: GCF_016124105.1. Taxonomy (GTDB): domain Bacteria; phylum Pseudomonadota; class Alphaproteobacteria; order Rhizobiales; family Rhizobiaceae; genus Aerobium; species Aerobium zhengzhouense. The sequence continues at coordinate 159,621 of NZ_JADGMQ010000002.1, read as the reverse complement.
ACGGCGACCTTCGAGGTGAGCGGGTCAGCCCCGCCCATCCCGTCGATCTGTCGCAGGTCTGGCGACCCCATCACGCGCAGGAGTAAGGCGTCGCGCGCAGCCGTGTCCTGCGGCAGATCCTCCGCGAGGAAATACCCGCCCTTGGACGTGCCGCCACGCATCCACATGCAGCGGATGCCCATATCCTCGTCGCGTGAAGGTGTCTCAGACATACTTCAGACCTTTTTCCGCAAGGCGTTCGCGCATCTTGTAGATGTCGAGACCCAGCTCGCCGGCAGCAAGGCGCTTGCGCTTGTCTTCTTCGGCAGCAACGCGAGCTTCGGCCTTGGCTGCAACAGCCTCGGCTTCCTCACGCGCAACGACGCAGACGCCGTCATCGTCAGCGATGATGACGTCACCCGGACGCACATAGGCGCCAGCGCAGACGATTGGCACGTTAACCGAACCCAGCGTCTCCTTGACGGTGCCCTGCGCGAACACTGCCTTCGACCAGACCGGGAAGTTCATCTCGGTCAGATCGGAGATGTCCCGCACGCCAGCGTCGATGATCAGGCCCTTGCAGCCCCGCGCTTGTGCGGACGTTGCCAGCAGATCGCCGAAATATCCGTCGTCGCACGAACTGGTCGGAGCCAGCACCATGATGTCGCCGGCCTTCAGCTGCTCGATTGCAACGTGAAGCATCCAGTTGTCGCCGGGAGGCGAGGAGATGGTCACCGCGCTCGCGGCAAGACGTGCGCCCCGATAGATCGGGCGCATGTAGCTGGCCATCAGGCCCTTGCGGCCCTGCGCTTCGTGAACGGTGGCAACGCCGCACGCAGCCAGCCGGTCAATGACCGACTGATCTGCGCGTTCGATGTTCTGAACGACGATCCCTGCCATTAGAGCTCGTCCACCGTGCGCGGGTAGATCGACTGGAAGCCCTCAGCGTACTTCGCCTTGCGGCCGCCCGACTGGCCGCCAGAGTTACGCATGAAGTGGTTGGCGCGGTTTTCGGCAACGTTGCGGTAGTAGTGCCAGAGGTGCTCCTGACCTTCCATGCACTGAATAGCGGCCCACTTCTTCTCCCAAACCGGGGTAATGTCGAGGAAGGTATCCGGCTTCCAGTTCATCTGTTCGGTCTGGTGCGGTTCGAACAGGTAGACCTGCGGTGCGCCGAGGATCTTCTGGCCCGGATTGTGGCCCCATGCCTGCGCGATGGCGCGGCACTCGAGCGTCCACTCCGACACATACATGTGGTCGGTGTTGTACGGGTCGTACTTCGAGTGGCTCATCATGAAGGACGGCTGAACGTCGCGCATCACGTCGACCAGACGATCCTTGGCCTCGCGGGTCATCTCCAGCGGGTAGTCGCCGAGGTCGAAGAACTGAATGTCATGAACGTCCAGAGCTTTTGCCGCGTTCTCGGCTTCGCGCTTGCGCTCGCTCTTGACGGTCTCGAGGGTCATCCCCTCGTTCTTCCAGAGCTTAGCGCTTTCACCGCGCTCGCCATAGGACAGGCAGACAACTGTGACGTCGTAGCCAAGCGATGCGTGCAGTGCGATGGCACCACCGCAACGCCAGACAAAGTCAGCGGAATGTGCGGATACGATAAGAGCAGTCTTCTTGGACATGGCTCAAGCCTCCTTCTTCTGAACCGGCGGCGTGCCGTGAGTATGGAAAGTTTCAATTGTTTTTAGTCCCCAGGCCTGGCCGCGCTTGCGCTCGGCTTCGGTCCAGACGACCGGCTCCCAATCGGGAGCGAGGATCAGACGAGCACCGGCATTCGCCAGTTCGATGCGATTGCCGGCAGGCTCCCAGACGTAGAGAAAGAACGAGCCCTGGATCGCGTGCTTGTGCGGACCGGTTTCGATGTGGACGCCGTTCTCCAGGAAGATGTCGGCAGCACGCAGGATATCCTCGCGCTGATCCGTGGCGTAGGTGACATGATGCAGACGACCATCGCCGCCACCGCGCTCTTCGGAGCAGACCGTGTCGTAGGTCTTGTTGTTGCAGGAGAACCAGACACCACCGAGCCGACCATTATCCAGCTGGATCATCTCGGTGACGCGCGAGCCCAGGCAGGTCTCCATGAACTCGCGGAACTCACGAACATCCTCGCCCAGCAGATTGACGTGATCGAGCCGACGCGGAGAAACACCCTGCGCATGGAAGCGGCTGGCATTGTTCTTCAATGCCGGCTTGTCGGCATCATCCGGAACATAACGACGCGTGTCGTAGTAGATCTCGAAGATGTGGCCGAACGGATCTTCAAACTGGAAGGCCTTGTTGCCGCCATGGCCGATGTCGCCCTCGACCCAGCCGATCACCTTGTACTTCGAGGCCTCGATTGCCTTGACGCGGCGCTCTAGCGCCGCCTGCGATGAGCATCGATACGAGACATGACCGATGCCCGTCGTGTCAGATCGCGTCAGCTTCATCGAGTGGAATTCGTATTCATCCCAAGCGCGCAGATACGCGCTCGTCTCATCCTGACCCGAAAGCTTCAGGCCATAGACGCGCGTGAAGAAATCGAGGCTCTCCTCGAATTTGTCAGTGAAGACTTCCACATGCGCCAGATGCGCGATGTCATAGCAGGGCTCGGAACCGCTCATACGGCTTCTCCTCAAGGTCGGATTGGTTATCCTGACCTAGCCCTGAAGTGCGGCGGAGGCCAATCGAAAGGCCAATCCGCCCCATAAGTTTTAGCTACAAGCGAGTTTTAAGTGAGCCGAGAACATCATCAAGTGCGGACGCCAGATCGCCCTTGTTCTCGTCAACACGAACGCCCAGTTGACCGATTACGTCCTGCACAGATGCGATCGCCAGTCCCAATTGCTGCCCTGCGGCCAAGCCCAACTCAGCCTGTGTAGCTGCCGATTCGACCATTTCAGCCGCGCGGCGCACCCCGTGCTGGGTCACCCTCTCAAGCTGGTAGAGAGGAAAGTCCGGCCATCCCAGCTGCGGGAACGAGGCGGAAAGCGAGGCATAAATCTCATCGAAGCGTCCGGCTGCACGTGCAGCGAGAAGCGTCTGGACGGTGATTGCCTCAAGCCCCTTCACGAACATGGAACGGAGCATCTTGATTGACGTCGCCGCGCCAATCTCGTCGCCAGCGATCTTGAAATCGAAATTGAGCTTGGCAAAACTTGCCGCAAGGGAATTACAGGCCGGCCCCGCGAGAAGGACGGGCGTTTTGTGAAGCCGCGGAAAGACCGGAGCCATCACGGCCATATCGACATAAGTGGCACCGCCTTCTTCTACCAGTTTGGCAGATTCGATCTTGCGACCTGCGGATACCGAATTGATGTCGATATAAACCTGACCGGCCTTCAGAAGTCCGGCGACTGACTTTGCGGCATCAAGGCTGTCTGCTGCCGTCACGGCCGCGACAACCCAGTCCGCGTCAGCGACAGCTTCCTCGACATTCGAGCAAAGCGCCACTCCAAGCGAGGATGCAGCCTCGCGCAGCGAGGCCTCCTTCGGGGCATTGCTGCCCAAAAGGATATCGTATGCACAAAAAGCGAGACCACCCTCTTCACGCAGGGACTGCGTGAAGGCGCGGGCGGCCTCGCCGAATCCGACGAATGCTATTTTCATGATGTAATTATGCCGCCCGTGCTCAACTGTCGATCAAGCTACCGGCGTCGATCCACTGTTCTGATTGCACCATTCGGCGCTGGCTTTGATGCCGCCAAGCGGGAACACGTGGATCTGCGAGATCAGGCTATCCGGATTTTTGGTCTTGTAAGCCGCAATCTCGTTCAGAACGTCGGTAGGCTCGAACGGAACCATCAGCTTGGTAAGGTCCATCGCGCGACGCTGCAGAACGCGCAGCGATGGCCCGACGCCACAGGCAATAGCGAACTTGATCAGCGTCTGCAGCTTGGTCGGACCTGCGATACCGACGTGGATTGGCAACGTGACACCGTTGGCCTTGAGGCGCTCGGCCCACTCGATCACCGGCTGCGTTTCGAACGCGAACTGCGTTGCGATTGCCATCTCGGCGTCGGTGCGCTTCGAGAACTCCTGCTTCCACTTCACAGCAGCATCGACATTCGCCGTACCGCCATTCGGATCGATATCCTTATTGCCTTCCGGGTGACCGGCAATGTGCAGGCGCTTGAAGCCATACTGATCGAAAAGACCCGTCTCCATCAATTGCATGGAGTTGTCATAATCCCCGTGAGGCGTGGAGATACCGCCACCCAGAAGCAGAGCCTGGTCGATACCTGCATCATTAACGTAGCGCTTGATCCAGTCCTCAAGCGTATCGCGGCCCTTGATGATGCGTGCAGGGAAATGCGGCATCACCGTAAAGCCCTCATCGGTAATACGCTTGGCGGCCGCAACCATCTCTTCGATTGGAGTTCCGTCGATATGTGCGATGTAGACACGAGTGCCAGTGGGAAGAATCGCACGGAAATCGTCAACCTTCGCGGCCGTCCGCGGCATGACCTCGATGGAATATCCGGACAGGAAACCGGCAGCTTCCGGTGCGACGCCGCTGTCGCCACCATCCGAACGCTTGAACATATTTAGCAACGACACAGCTTCCTCCGCAGTCAGTTGAATGCGACCTGTATACAATAGGTACTAATTCGGCCGCAACTGCAATTCCGCCAGATGTAGAAATCGTAGCAGCGCGAACCGCTTTTTTCACCGTTTGACAGGTTTGGCTGCACGGGACGCCCTGAAAGACGACATGCCATGTCGTTGCCGCTCCAAAGGATCCTAATGATCCCGCCGATCAGACCACTTCGTAGACGGATATGCGAACGCTCGATGCCTCCCGCGCGCCGGTACCGACAAAAATGGTGGTGTTGATCCAGCGGTAACGGGCGTCGCCCGTCTCGAACTGCGGCTGGGTACGCATATAGTAAAGGCTCGGATCGACGTCCTCTCCGCGCCCAACCGCCGCCAAGACCTCAGCCGGACCACGCCGATAGCCGAAATTGCGAATATCGATCAGTGCGCCGTCGTCGGTCTCCATTGTGTATCGGGTATCGAGTTCCGCGCTGCCATCCGCGAACACGGTCTGCCAGTCAGCACCCAGGTTGAGAATCTTGCCGTTTACCCGCTCGCCGGTGACGGTTCCGCCGATGATCGGAATGATGCGGCGTTTGCCGCCCCTGCCATCGCCAAGCTCCATCGGCTTGCCTAACTGGGCGACAACGTCACAGAAATGGATAAGCTTGGGCTGCACGAGCATCTGATCCTCCGTAAAATTCCAGCACGCTAGTTGGCGCATGAATTGTATGCAACCCTTGCGGCCAGTCGGCAAAGCTGTTTCATACGCGTGTAGCCAGGTAAAGGAGGTACCATGCTGCAGAATCGTTCGAGAGAGCTTTCGCAGATGACCGCGGGGGCCGCGCTTTTCACCCGACTGAAGGCGCTCGGCGTCGACTATGTCTTCTGCAATTCCGGAACGGATTTTCCTCCCATCATTGAGGGTCTGGCCGAGGCGTCAGCCAAAGACCTCGACCTGCCTGAAGCAATTGTCATCCCGCATGAGCACGCGGCGATGGGCATGGCCCATGGCTATTATTTTGCTACAGGCAAGGCACAGGCAGTCATTCTTCATACGAATGTCGGCCTCGCGAACGGATCTATCGGCGCCATCAACGCTGCCGTTGATCAGGTGCCAATGCTGCTGATGTCCGGCCGAACCCCTGTCATGGAAGGCGGCCGCTTCGGCGCCCGGACGGTTCCGATCGGCTGGGGACAGGAGATGCGAGATCAGACCGCACTCGTGCGGGAGGCCTGCAAGTGGGACTATGAGCTGAAGTTCCCGGAGCAAATCGGCCCCCTGCTCGACCGGGCCCACGCCATCGCGAACTCTCTGCCGAAGGGTCCCGTTTATCTGAGCCTTCCTCGGGAAGTGCTGTGTGAACCAACGTCTTCGGAAGGCTTGAGTGAACCTGCGACAGTTCAACCAACCTCCGTTGCGCCGAACCCCTCTTCTATTGCCGAGGCGGCAAAGCTACTCGCCAGCGCGCAGGCACCGCTGATCATTGCTCAACGTGGTGCAGGCAGCGACGCCGGCTTCATCGCTCTGGCTCAACTAGCTGAAGAGTGGTCCATCCCAGTCTGCCAGTGGTGGGCGGTTGCCACAGCGATCGCCAGCGAGCATCCCTGCAACGTCGGGGCCGATCCTCTGCCTTGGATTGAAGAAGCAGACGTCATCCTGGTCATCGACAGCCTTGCGCCCTGGTCCCCGGATGTCCACCAGCCGCGCAAGGACGTGAAGGTCGTTCACCTTGGACCAGACCCGCTGTTCACGCGCACGCCTGTTCGAACCTTCCGCTCTGATGTCTCGATAGGCTGCGCCACTGCTGACGGACTGATCGAGCTGGAAGAGGCGATGCGCCCGCTTCTCAGCCGCCACGTCAACGCTCGCATGCGGCGTAAGGAACTGCTTGCCAGCCGCGTCAGGGAGGTCCGCGCGAAGATTGAAAAGTCAGCCGCTCCAAGCTACCCGATGAGCAAGGCCTACGTCTCGAAATGCCTGTCGGACGCCATTGCCGGCAAAGGTGCGTCAGTCCTTTCTGAACTCGGTGCCCCCTTGGCGCCGATCAATCTGGACCGTCACAATTCATGGCATCAGGAACCCCATGCAGGCGGTTTGGGGTGGTCGTTCCCGACCGCTCTTGGGATGCAGCTTGCTGATCGTACCAAACTCATCGTCGCAACGATGGGCGACGGCTCGTACATGTTCTCGAACCCCGTCGTCTGCCATCAGATCGCCGAAGCGCTCGGGCTGCCGATCCTGGTCGTGATCGTCAACAACAGCGAGTGGGCCGCCGTCCGCTATTCGGTCCTCGACCTTTACCCCGACGGATACGCTGCCAAGGCAAACCAGATGCCCCTCACTTCGCTGCAGCCGAGCCCGGATTTTACGAAGGTTGCGCAGGCGAGCCGCGCCTGGACCATCAAGGTCGATCAACCGGATAAGCTGTCGGAGGCCTTCACCGAAGCGATCCGCCACATCGAGACAAATCGCACCCTTGCCCTCGTGGAAGTCACGATCGGATGAGTTGACACAAACCTTCGACTGTATACAACCAGCACCGAAAACTAGCCGCACGGGAGGAGCCCGCTATGAACCTCGACGAACTCGTCGCCATTGATTTTCACACGCACGCAGAGGAACCCTGCTGTGGTCCACGTGATGACGGCTATGACGAATTCCAGGCGGCGATGGCGAAGTATTTCCGCAATCCGGCTGGCGCGCAGGGCATGCTGCCCACCATCCCGGAAACGGCAGCCTACTACCGCGAACGCAAGATCGCCGCTGTCATCTTCGCCGTCGACTGCGAGCGTGAGGTCGGCTTCCGCCGCTACGCCAACGAAGAGATCGCAGAAGTTGCCGCTGAAAACAGCGACATCCTGATCCCGTTCGCATCGATCGACCCGGCAAAGGGCAAGGTCGGCGCACGCGAAGCCCGTCGCCTGATCCGCGATTACGGCATCAAGGGCTTCAAGTTCCACCCGACCATGCAGGGTTTCTACCCGAACGATCGTATGGCCTATGACCTCTACGAAGCCATCGCCGAGGAAAACTGCATCGCGCTGTTCCACACCGGCCAGACCGGCGTTGGCAACGGCATGCGCGGCGGCATGGGCATGCGCCTGAAGTTCTCGCACCCGATGTATCTCGACGACGTCGCCGTCGACTTCCCGGACATGCCGATCATTCTCGCGCACCCGTCCTTCCCGTGGCAGGAAGAGGCGCTCTCGGTCGCAACGCACAAGCCGAACGTCTATATCGACCTCTCCGGCTGGTCGCCGCGCTATTTCCCACCGATCCTCGTTCAGTACATCAACACGATCCTCAAGCATAAGATGCTGTTCGGTTCCGACTGGCCGGCAATCACGCCGGATCGCTGGCTCTCGGACTTCGCTCAGCTCGAAATCCGTGAAGAAGTCGTGCCGCTGGTTCTCAAGGAGAACGCGGCCAAGCTGCTGAACCTCAAGTAAGCAGCGCTGGCTCCGGCCAGCCATCTACGCCATACTCCTCCTGTCATGCTGGATTTCCACGCGGCAGGAGGAGACGGCGATGAACTTTTTCCCTCACCTGAGATCAAGCGGCCTCGCGCTCTTATGCGCCACCTTCGCCGCGACTTACGCGGTTGCGCAGGACCGGCCGCAACCTGAAGCGACGACGGCCATCGCCGAAAAATCGTCCGTCTCCGCCAAAGATTTCATGATCGCGACCGCGCATCCGCTCGCCACCGAAGCGGGACATGCGGTGCTGGCTAGCGGCGGCACAGCGGCCGATGCTGCGGTTGTCGTCCAGACGATGCTCGGCCTCGTCGAGCCGCAAAGCTCGGGCCTCGGCGGCGGCGCGTTCTTTGTCTATTTCGACGCCGAAACCAGCGATATCACCACCTACGATGCCCGCGAAACCGCGCCCAAGGCCGCGACCGACACATATTGGCTGAATGCCGATGGTACAGCCATGGACTTTGCAACAGCCGTCATTGGCGGACGCTCAGCCGGCGTTCTAGGCACCCCAATGCTGCTCGAAACCTTTCATCGCGACCACGGCAGCCTAGACTGGGCCGAGCTGATGCAGCCCGCAATCCAGACCGCGACCGAAGGCTTTGAGGTCAGCCCGCGCCTTGCCAAGGCCGTCGCGGATGCCAAGGGCCTCGACACCTTCATAACCACTGCCGATTATTTTCTCCCCGGCGGCAAGCCGATCGCGGAAGGTTCCACGCTCAAGAACCCCCCCTATGCGCAAACGCTCGAGCTTTTCGCCAAAGAGGGCGCCGCGCCGTTCTATACAGGCGAGATTGCGCGCGACATTGTCGCGGCGCTGACCACCAACATCAATCCAACCCTCCTGACCGCCGAGGATCTTGCGTCCTACAAGGTCGTCAAGCGCGAGCCGATCTGCGCCGACTATCGCGGTTATGACGTCTGCGGCATGGGCCCGCCAAGCTCGGGCGCGCTCGCCGTCGGCCAGATGCTCGGCATGCTCTCCAACTTCGACCTCGCAGCGATGGAAGACGGCGCAGCGTTTCGCCATCTCTTCGCCGAAGCTTCTCGCCTCGCCTTCGCCGATCGCGGCCTCTATGTCGCCGACAGCGATTTTGTCGATATCCCTGACGGCCTGCTCGACGCAGCCTATCTCACTGAGCGAGCCAAACTGATCGATCCGGCAAAATCGATGGGCGTTGCCAACGCCGGCACACCGCCCGGCCTCAGCGACGATAACCTGACGCCCGATGGCGAGCGCCCGCGAAAGGGTACCTCGCACTTCGTCATCGTCGACAAGGCGGGCAACATGCTGTCGGCCACGACCACCATCGAGAGCGGCTTTGGCAACCGCGTCATGACTCGCGGCTTTCTGCTCAACAACGAGCTGACCGACTTTGCCTTTACGCCAGAGGCCAACGACGCCCCGGTGGCAAACCGCGTTGAACCCGGCAAGCGCCCGCGCTCGTCCATGTCGCCGACCATCGTGTTGCGTAATGGCAAGCCGGTGCTTTTGACCGGAAGCCCTGGCGGCGCTGCGATCATCGACTACACAGCGCTGTCGCTGATCGCGATCCTTGATTGGGGCATGGACCCGCAGGAGGCGATCGACCTTCGCCATGTCACCAATCTTAACGGCCGCACAAGCGTCGAGGAAGGCGAAGGCGCAGAAGAGCTTGCAGCCGAACTTACCGCGCTCGGCCACGAGGTCGCCATCGCCAACCTCAATTCCGGCCTGCATATCATCCAGATCACCGACGAGGGCCTGATCGGTGCCGCCGACAAGCGCCGCGAAGGCACGGTGATGGGCGACTAGTGGCGACAGGAAGGTGGCGGCACCGCGCCGCCAACAACCTGACCGACGAGCTTTGCAAGAGCGATCGTCTCGCGGTCGCGCAGATAAGACCCGATGATTTGCATGCCGACCGGCAAGCCGGCATCGGTGAAGCCAGCCGGCGCCATCGTCGCCGGAAGATAAGACAGCGACGCTGGCCCCGCCCAGAAGAACTGGTCGCGAAAGAACGTCTCTTCGCCGTTGACCGTAAGCTTGCGCACCTGTCGCGGCGTCTTCGTATCGCGCACATAGGCTGCGGTTGCCGCCATCGGCATGATGATGAGGTCGAAGCGTTCGAAGAACGTCTTCCACGCCGCGCGAATGAGATTGCGCTCCTTGTGAGCCTGAAACCACTGCTGGCGGCTCCACACCGCAGCCCGTGCCATCATCGCGTCATAGCCGTCGTCATCGTCGGCATAGGAGGCGGCCAGCTCGCGAAAGCGCACATGCTTGGCATCGTCATCTGCCGCCGCCATCGCGCTGCGCAACAGCTGCATGAACAGGCGATGCGCCCGCGCAAAGTCGATCTCCGGACGGGCTTCGAAATCGAAGACGACGCCACGCTCGGCCAGCTTGGCAATCGCAACGGTCAACACGTCGACCACGCTTTGATCAACCTTCGATACCGGCGAATCCAGCATCACCGCGACCCGCAGCGAGGACGGCGCAATCTTGCGCGGTTGTGGCAGATCCAGCTTCCACGCCGTGCCATCTTCTCCCTCCGGCCGCGCCAGTATGTCGAGCACGAATTCGAGATCATCGGCGTTGCGTGCCAAAGGACCGAGCACGTTGATGTCGACGCCCGGCTCATCTGCGCGCGGCGCGTGACCATCCTGCGGCACGAGACCGAAGCTCGGCTTGTGGCCAAAGATGCCGCAATAATGCGAAGGGTTGCGGATCGACCCGCCAATGTCGCTGCCGACATCAAATGTTGTCAAACCCGCCGCGACAGCCGCTGCTGCACCACCTGATGAACCACCTGGCGATCGCGACAGATCCCACGGATTCTTCGTTTCGCCATAGACGTCATTGAACGTCTGCCAGTCGCTGATCATCCAGGGAATATTGGTCTTGCCCATGATGATCGCGCCGGCATCGACCAGCGCTTTCGCCACCGCCGAATTTTGCTTCGGATAATTGTCTCGCAGCGACGGCTCACCCCAGGTCGTCGGCAGGCCTTCGACGTCAAAGCTTTCCTTGAGCGTGATCGGCACGCCGTGCAGCGGCCCCCAGTTCTCGCCGCGCGCCAGCGCCGCATCCGCCTCGACCGCACGCGCCCTCGCCCGCTCGAAATCAGTGGCGACGAGGGCGTTCAGATCAAGGTTCAGCCGCGCGATGCGGGCAAGATAGGTATCGAGCACCTCGACGCTCGAAATCTCCCCAGCTGCGATCCTCTGCGCCGTCTGGCGTGCAGACATGGCGAAAACGTCAAAACCCACATCATCCTCCCATGCAGGCAAAACCGTACGTCGCCCCGCCTCCTCGCAAGGTCGACACCAGAAAAAATGCGCCGCAATTTTCACTGCGGCGCATTTTAGGATCTTACTTCGTTTCGTTGGCGAGGCTGCCGTACATGCTCTCGCCCTTTTCGGCCAATCGCTTGGCGGCAAAGTCGACGAACCATTCCATCGCCTTTGGATCGCGCATCGCATCGGCGCTGTAGGCCTTGGCCACCGGCCAACCCATCAGCATCTTGCGCACCGGCACTTCCATCTTCTTGCCGGTCAGCGTGTACGGCGTCAGCGGTACGGCGTGCACTTCGTCCGGCACGTGGCGCGGGCTGCGCTCTTCGCGCAGGCGCTTGCGGATCGCCTTATCGAGCGCCTCGTCAAAGACAACGCCCTCCTTCAGCTGCACGAACAGCGGCATGTAGAACCCACCATTCGGCTCCTCGATGCAGACAATCAGGCTGTCCTCGATCTCTTCCATGCCCTCAAGGGTACGGTAGATCTCGGCCGAGCCGATACGCACGCCAAAACGGTTCAGCGTCGAGTCCGAACGACCGTAGACGAAGCAACCGCCCCGGCTATTAATTTTCATGAAGTCGCCGTGACGCCAGATACCCGGATAGGTGTCGAAATACGCTTCCTTGTACTTCTTGAACTCGCTATCGCCCCAGAAGAACAGCGGCATGCTCGGCATCGGGCTGGCAACAACCAGTTCGCCTACCTCGTCGACCATCGAATTGCCGGCGTCGTCAAACACCCGAACGTCGATGCCGAGGCATGGAGCCTGAATTTCTCCGGCGTAAACCGGCTGTGTCGGCGTTGCGCCGACAAGGCCACAGCAGAACTCGGTGCCGCCCGACTGGGAGGTGACCCAGAGGTCTTCCTTCACCGCATCGTAGAGCCACTTGAAGCTTTCCGGCGTGGCGGGAGAACCTGCCAGCATGATGCTTTCGATCGCATCGAGATCGAAACGCTCCTTCGGCACGATGCCATGCTTGCGCATGTTCTCGACGAAGGTTGGGCTCGCACCGAACGAGGTCGTCTTGGTGTCGGCAGCGAGCTTCCAGAGCAGGTCCGGACCCGGATAGGTCGGGCTACCGTCGTAGAGAACGACGCTGCCGCCCACGAGCGGGCCCCACATCAGCGAGTTCCACATCACCCAACCGGTGGTCGAGTAGAAGAACATGCGCGAGTCCGCATTGAGGTTCAGGTGAAAGACCGCCGACTTGTAGTGTTCCAGAATGATGCCGATGTGGCTCTGAACGATCGCCTTCGGCAGACCGGTCGTGCCCGACGAGAACAGGATCCACAGCGGATGGTCGTGCGCGACGCGCTCGTAGCGGAAGTCTTCGCGCGCAACGACTGCATCGTTCAGCACATCGCTGAAAAGCGTCACGCTCTTTCCGTCGAACGAAGGCGCGCCTTCATCGCTCAGATAGTCAAGCCAGATCACCTGCTCGAGGCTTGAGAGGCCATCAACGATGTCGGCGACTTCCTTGCGACGCGAAAAGTCCTTGCCGGCAAAACGGTAGCCGTCAGCGGCAAACAGCACCTTCGGCGCAATCTGCGAGAAACGGTCGGCAACAGTGCCGACGCCAAATTCCGGCGCAGCCGAGGACCATATTGCCCCAACCGCCGTCACGGCCAGCATCGCTGCCATCGTCTCCGGAATGTTCGGCATGTAGGAGACCACGCGATCGCCAGGCACAACGCCCATTGCGCGCAGCCGGGTCGCGATCTTGCGGGTCATGTCGCCCAGCTCGCGCCACTTCATGCCTGCCAGTTCACGCGTCTCGGACAGATGGTGTACAACCACCTTCTCGGGATCGTCGCCTTCGTGACGCAGGATGTGCTCGGCGTAGTTGACGCGGGCACCGACAAACCACTGCGCGCCCGGCATCTCGCGCTTGACGAGAACGCTCTCATAGGGCGTGTCGGAGATGACCTCAAAATAGTCGTAGATTGCGGCCCAGAAGGCCTCGATCTCCTTGGCGGACCAGATCTGCAATTCGCGGTAGTCGGCGAAATCGAGGCCCCGCTCATCTCTCAGCCAACGGATGAATGCCGCAACTCCCGTTGCCTCCTTGAAGGCATCGCTGCCTTCCCACAGGAAATCACCTTCCTTGACCATTCACCCCTCCTCAGAATGTATACAATTCAGATCGTGGGCCTGTAATACTCGCCTTCAGCGGGGCGGTCCACTGGCACCGTAAAATTAATGGAGGATAGGATGCCACGCTTCTCGATCAACGTTTCGATGATGCTGCAGGAGCACGCATTTCTTGACCGGTTCCAGGCCGCTGCGGATCTTGGCTTCAAAGGGGTCGACATTCAGTTTCCCTATGAGTTTTCTGCCGAAGAGATCTTCGAGCGGGCGCAGCGCGCGGCAGTGGAGATCGTCCTCATCAATGTTCCGGCTGGCGACCTTATCAAAGGCGGTAACGGACTTGCGTGTGTTCCGGGTCGGGTAGCGGAATTCGCTGACGCGGTCGCCAAGGCCAGGTCCTATGTCGAGATCCTTGGCTGCAAGCGCGTCAACGTCCTGATGGGCCTGGTGCCTGAAGAAATTACCCAGCAGGAGGCGGAGTACACCTTCGTGCATAACCTTCGTTTGGCTGCCGATACATTTGCGCCAATGGGAGTGACCGTGATGACGGAGCCCTGCAACCAGCGTGATGTACCGCGCTATTTGGCAAGCAGGACCGAGCACGCCATCGCGCTGCTTGATCTGGCAGAGCGCCCATACCTCGCAATTCAATTCGACTTCTATCACCGCCAGGTCACGGAAGGGAATTTGATCGAAGGGTTCCTCTCAGCCCTGCCCCGCATCGCGCACCTACAATTTGCAGACAATCCCGGTCGCCACGAACCGGGCACAGGCGAGATAGCCTATGAGCATATATTCGCTGCCATTGATGCGTCCGGCTACACCGGCTGGGTTGGTGCCGAGTATCGCCCAAGCAAGGAAACTTCATCCACTCTTCACTGGATGAAGTGAACGCGGCACGCCGAACCAAACGACTTTTCGTGCATTAGTGCGGATGATGCCGACGCATACGCCTCGGCAACCCGCGCGAAAAAACTCGTGCAAAGCGTGAAAAAAGGAAATCGACAAAGTCTACCAATTTTGTAGACTGAGCTGGAAACGGAGGTCCCATGGCCCATTCTGAAAGCTCAAGACGTCTGCCTCGCCACGCATATTCAGCTGGTGTCCTCAGCTACTTTGCATTTGCACTGGCTGTTGGTTTCGCAATTGCGGTGGTGTTCGGCCTTCTTGGCTGACAATGAAATTCTCCCTATCCGCGTCACGAACGCGGATAGGCATTGCCTTGCAGAACCTGCACGAAGCCACGATCCCCTGACGCAGCGCGCGTGCTAACCGGCACATCAAGTTCAAGGGTTTCACCATTTTCTGTCCGCACCAGAAAACGACGACCCTCCGGGCGATCGATCACGCGGATTACGCTAACTGGAATTCCTTCGCCCGTCGCGGACCAGCTCAAATCGCCGGGGCGGGCAAGAATGTCGACCGGTCCATCGACCACCCCGGGCGCGGTTAGGCGCGCACCAGGGAGATCTACTACACCATTTACCGCAGTGGCTGCGATCCGGTTCGTGTCGCCCAGAAACTTCATGACAAAGGCCGAGTTTGGCTCACGGCACACCTGTTCTGGCGTGCCCTCCTGAACAATCGCCCCCTGATCGAGGATGACGACGCGGTCAGCAAGGTCGAGCGCTTCCTCCTGGTCATGCGTTACGAACAGGGTCGTGATGCCCAGCTCGTCATGAATTTCGCGCAGCCAGCGTCGAAGATCATGACGTACATTCGCATCCAGTGCGCCGAACGGCTCGTCAAGGAGCAGCACCTTTGGATCGACGGCGAGCGCCCGCGCAAGTGCAACGCGCTGTTTCTGCCCGCCCGAAATCTGGCTCGGAAAGCGGTCGTTCAAACCTTCAAGCTTGACCAGACGGAGCAGATCGTTGACCCGATCCGTGATCTCTTGCTTCGACCGCGCCTTCTTTGACACCTTCATCCCGAAGGCGATGTTCTCGCCGACTGTCATGTGCGGGAACAAAGCATAGTGCTGGAACACGAAACCAACACCGCGCTCGCGGACCGGAATGTTGGTAGCATCCTCATCGCCAAAATAGATCGCCCCCTGATCGGCGAATTCCAGCCCGGCCACCATGCGAAGGATCGTTGTCTTGCCCGAACCCGAAGGCCCCAGCAGCGCCACCAATTCGCCGCTGCCGATCTCCAGCGAGACCCCGCGCACCGCGCGAAACGTGTTGAATTCCTTGACTACATTCTCGAGAACGATCTTCATTACGTTCCAACCTTGTTGGCTGCGAGTGCGGGCCGGCCCGCACGCCCTGCTCCCTGTCGTTCAAGCAGAACCTTCGCGATGATGGTGAAGAGTGCCAGCACTGTCAGAATCGACGCGGCGGCGAACGCTCCCACCGTATTATAATCGTGATAGAGCAACTCAACGTGAAGGGGCAGCGTGTTGGTCTGCCCGCGTATCTTGCCCGACACAACCGAGACAGCACCAAACTCCCCCATAACGCGTGCGTTGCAGAGCACCACGCCGTAAAGCAACGCCCAGCGGATATTGGGAAGCGTCACCGTAAGGAACGTGCGCCATCCGGATGCGCCCAGTGACGTAGCGGCTTCTTCCAGTTCGCGACCTTGGGCTTGCATCAGCGGGATCAACTCGCGCGCCACAAACGGTGCGGTGACGAACATCGATGCCAGCACAATTCCAGGCAGGGCAAACAGAACCTTCACATCCGCCGCCTGCAGCGCGGGTCCGAACAGCCCCTGAAGACCGTAGACGAAGAGATAGGCAACACCGGCAACAATCGGCGAAACCGAGAAAGGTATCTCGATGACGATCAGCAGGAAGCGCTTGCCCCAGAAGTCGAACTTCGTAATCGCCCATGCCGCGGCAATACCGAACGCCGTGTTGATTGGAACCGCAAGTAGCGCCGTTGCCACGGTCAGGTAGATGGCATGGCGCGTATCCGGATGCGAAATCGTCTCCGCGAAATGACCTAAGCCCAGCGAAAACGCTTGCGAGAAAATCACCAGAAGCGGCGCAAGAACAAGAAGTGTCCCGAAGATGAGGACGAAGCCGATGAGCGCGCGCCTGATACCAGGGCGGTCGCCCACCCGTGGCGGTGTGCTGGCGGAGTGATGGACCATCATCTTCAGCTCCTCACCGTGTAGCGCAAAGCGCGCGCTTGCAAATAGTTGGTCACGGCCAGCATCACAAATGCGGCGAAGAGCATGACGGATGCGATCGCCGCCGCTCCCTGATAGTTGTATTCTTCAAGCCTTATAAAGGCGAGCAGCGAGGTAATTTCGGTCGAGTTCGGCCGATTTCCGGCGATGAAGATGACAGCACCGAATTCGCCAAGACTTCGAGCAAATGAGAGCGAAAGACCAGCCAGAAGCGCAGGCGTAAGAAGAGGAAGGATCACACGCCGGAAAATGCTCCAGTCAGAACCGCCGAGTGATTGGGCCGCCTCTTCAAGCGCAGGATCCAGATCTTCCAGAACCGGCTGCACAGTCCGGACGACGAACGGCAGGCTCGTAAAGAACATCGCTATCATGATGCCGAGAGGCGTGTAGACGACCGTGATCCCGATATTCGCGAGCGCGGATCCGAGCCAGCTGTTTTGCGCGAACATTGCTGTCAGTGCGATGCCTGCAACCGAAGTTGGCAATGCAAATGGCAAATCCACGATCGCGTCGACCAGACGTTTTCCCGGGAAATCGTAGCGCACCAACACCCAGGCCAGGGCGAGGCCGAAGATCAGATTGGCGAGGGTTGCGCCAAGCGCGCTCAGCACGGTAATGCGATAGCTAGCAACAGCACGTCCCGACGAGATGATCCGCCAATAATCCTCTGGCCCCAGGCTCGCCGCCTTGAATATCAATGCGCCGATCGGCAATGCGACGATCAAGGTGACGTAGAAAAGCGTAATTCCTAGCGACAGTGGGAAACCGGGCAATACGCGGCGTCTCAAAAGCTGCCCCCTTCCATGGCGCGTGGCGTCATCATCATAAAGGAACCGGCGGGATATCCCCACCGGTCATCACTACATTGATTTGTGAAACTTAGCGCTCGCCATAGATCTGGTCGAGTACGGCACCTGAGGCAAAGTGCTCCTCGCCGATCTTCTCCCAGCCACCAAAAACGTCCTCGACAGTCACGAGCCTGATTTCAGGAAACTGGTCCGCAAACTCGGCCTTGACCTTCTCATCGTGGACGCGATTGCCGTGCTGAGCCAGAATACGTTGTCCCTCTTCGGAATAGAGAAAGTTCAGATAGTCGTTGGCGAGCTGGGTCGACCCACGCTTTTCTGCAACCTTGTCAACAATCGCGACCGGGAATTCCGCGAGCAGGCTGACCGAAGGCACCACAGAGTCGAACCTGTCGACGCCGAATTCTCTGGCAATGCCGCGCGTTTCTGCCTCGAACGTGATGATGACGTCGCCGATCTCGCGCTCAACGAATGTCGTAGTGGCAGCGCGACCGCCCGTATCGAACACCGGAACGTTGTCGAAGATCTTGCCGATAAACTCACGCACCTTCTCCTGATCGCCATCGAAAGCCTCAAGCGCATAGGCGGTCGCGGCAAGATAGGTGTAACGCGCATTTCCCGACGTCTTCGGGTTCGGGAAGATCACCTGCACATCGTCGCGGGCAAGATCGTCCCAATCCTTGATGTCCTTCGGGTTTCCAGCGCGAACGAGGAAGGATGGGAAGGAATAGTAGGGCGAAGCATTGTTTGGAAATTCGCTCTGCCAGTCGCCTGACACGAAGCCCTGCTTCACCAGAAAGTCGATGTCGGAAACCTGATTGAAGGTCACAACATCGGCTTCAAGACCTTCGGAAATCGCTCGTGCCTGCGCCGAGGAGCCGCCATGGGACTGATCAATGGTCACGTCGCGCTCGGTCGAGGTCTTGTAAGCCGGAACAAAGGCTTTATTGACCGCAGCAAACAGTTCCCGCCCGATGTCATAGGAAGAGTTCAGAATCTTGTCGGCTGTCTGGGCTTGGACAGGCGCAGAGGCCAGAGCGGCTAGCGCGGCAGTAACGAGAAGAAGACGTTTCATGACAGCTCCCTGCGGGCGAATGGATCGGATCCGTATCGAAAGAAGATAGTCGCAAACACCTATCCGGTTGAGGCATGTGCATTCAGCAGGAAGACGATCGACGGAATTTGGTTCCAGTTTACATCCGCTGGTAGAACATCATTCTAATATTGACAAAAGCGCGGAACAGCGGGCCGGCGTCTTCCGTTTTGCGATCCAAGGATGACGGCGTTCCAGATCTTTACGCACAAACGCGGAAAATCGTTGTCGCGATCTTCCGTGACAGGGAACAGAAAATACAATCAGGCGGGGAAGTTTAACGGTTTCGAAGCGCAGCAAACGGAAGCGAAGCCTCTAGAGTAATCATGTTTCTGACAGGAGGGACGACATGAGCCTCAACCGAACTTCCTTTATCGTGGCCGCAACAATTGCAGTCTCCGCTCAGCTTGGCGCAATCTCTGCAGCTTCGGCTCAAGATGCGCTAACCAACGTTTCATACGATCCGACCCGCGAACTCTATCGCAAATACAATGCCGCGTTCGCAAAGCACTGGCAGGAGAAAACCGGAAAAGACGTCACCGTGAGCGCAACGCATGGCGGGTCCGGCTCTCAGGTGCGCACTGTCATTGATGGCCTTCCGGCCGATGTCCTTACCCTGGCGCTCGCAAGCGATATCCTCGCCGCGCAGGAAGCAGGATTGATCGACGAAGGATGGCAAAGTGAATTTCCCAAGAACTCTTCGCCCTATTACTCGACGATTGTTTTTCTCGTTCGCAGTGGCAATCCGAAGAACATCAAGGATTGGAACGACCTGATAAGGGACGATATCGAGGTCATCACGCCAAATCCTAAAAGCTCGGGCGGTGCACGCTGGAACTATCTGGCGGCATGGGCTTATCAACTTGAGCGAAGCGGAGGCGACGAAGGGGCTGCGAAAGAGTTCGTAGGTCAACTTTTCGCGCGCGTTCCAGTGCTGGACAGTGGCGCGCGAGGTTCGACGAACACGTTCGTCAAGAACGGTCTTGGTGACGTCCTCCTTGCATGGGAAAACGAGGCCTTCCTGGCCATCGAAGAACTTGAGCCGGGCAGCGTGGAAATTGTCGTGCCGCCCCTTTCGATCCTTGCGGAACCGCCAGTGGCCATCGTTGACAAGAATGTCGATGAGCGAGGCACCCGAGAACTGGCGAAGGCATATCTGGACTATCTCTACAGCCCGGAAGGTCAAAAAATCATCGCCTCCAGTTACTACCGCCCGCAATATCCCGAACACGCTGCGGAAGAGGACGTGAAGCGCTTTCCAGATCTAAAGCTCGTCACGATCGACGACACATTCGGGGGCTGGGCGGAAGCGCAAAAGAAGCACTTCGCCGACGGCGGCATCTTCGATCAGATTTATTCCAGCAACTAGGAAGATTGTGCGGTTGGGGGGTGTCTCACTCCTCAACTGCAGCTGAGAGGGGTCCCCGTTCATGACGACACTGCGCTTTCGCGAGCCAAGCATCATACCGGGGTTCCGGCTGACCTTCGGCTTCACGATATTCTATTTGATGATCATCGTGCTCATCCCGATTGCCGGGCTGTTCCTGAAAACATTTGAACTCGACTGGCAGACCTTCACCGAGATCGTCACCGGCCCTCGCTTTCTTGCAGCGTTGCGGCTCAGCTTCGGCGCATCGCTGCTTGCCGCCGCGTTCAACGCTGTGATCGGCGTGCTCGTCGCCTGGGTCCTGGTGCGTTACGGCTTTCCCGGCAAGCGTGCGCTGGACGCGATGGTCGACCTGCCCTTCGCGCTGCCCACCGCTGTCGCCGGCATTGCGCTTGCCTCGATCTATTCGCCCAATGGCTGGATCGGCAGCCTCGTTGCGCCCAATGGCTGGCGCATCGCCTATACGCCGCTCGGCATCTGGATCGCACTGGTCTTCATAGGCCTGCCCTTCGTGGTGCGCTCGGTGCAGCCAGTCCTGCAGGACTTTTCCAAGGAGATCGAGGAAGCATCCGCCACGCTCGGCGCATCGCGTGAGCAAACAATTCGCCGCGTGATCCTGCCGGCGCTGCTTCCAGCCATCCTCACCGGCTTTTCGCTCGCCTTTGCGCGTGCCGTTGGTGAATATGGCTCAGTGATTTTCATCGCAGGAAACCTGCCGCGCCAGACCGAAATCCTGCCGCTTTTGATCGTCTTTCGGCTGGAAGAGTTCAACTACGCCGCCGCAGCCGCCATCGCCGCAGTGATGCTGCTCGCATCTTTCGCGATCCTGCTCGCGATCAACCTCATTCAGGTTTGGAGTCAGAGGAGGTTCGGCAATGGCTGACGCCGTCTTTCACGCAACGCGAAACGATCGCGCGCTTGCCTTCCGCTCACCCGTCACCGAACCGCGTAACTTCCGACTTGTCGCGATCGGGCTGACGCTGGTTCTTCTAGCGGTCTTCCTGCTCTTGCCGCTCGCTGCCGTCTTCGTTGAAGCCTTCCGCTTTGGCATCGCCAAATATCTCGAGGTCTTCAGCAATCCCGACGCTCTGGCAGCAATCAAGCTGACCTTGCTCATCGCGCTGATCGCCGTGCCCTGCAACCTCGTCTTCGGCATCGCGGCGGCGTGGGCTATCGCAAAGTATCGCTTCCCCGGACGCGCCTTCCTGATCTCGCTGATCGACCTGCCCTTCTCGGTCTCGCCGGTCGTCGCCGGTCTTGTCTACATCCTGCTGCTCGGCTCCAACTCCGCCGTTGGTGGCTGGTTGCTCGAAGATTTCGGCATCCGCGTCATCTTCGCGGTACCGGGCGTGGTGCTGGCAACGATCTTTGTCACCTTCCCATTCATCGCTCGCGAGCTCATCCCGCTGATGCAGGATCAGGGCAATGGCGATGAGGAAGCGGCGATATCGCTTGGTGCGTCGGGTTGGCAGGCGTTCTGGTACGTGACGCTGCCCAACGTGAAATGGGCGCTGCTTTACGGCGTTCTTCTCTGCAACGCCCGCGCCATGGGCGAGTTCGGCGCTGTCGCCGTCCTCTCCGGCAAGTTGCGCGGCGAGACGGTGACCATGCCGCTGCAGGTCGAGCTTTTCTACAACGAATACATGTCCGTCGCCGCGTTCAGCCTCGCCTCGGTTCTCGCAGGCCTCGCGCTGGTCACGCTTGTCGCAAAATCCTGGCTCGAGTGGCGCTTTGCCGACCAGCTCGCGACCGGCAGCAGAACTCATTGAGGAGAGAGCCATGGAACTTGGCATCCGCAACGTCCAGAAGGAATTCGGCGGCTTCACCGCGCTGAAAGACGTCTCGCTCGACATCCGCTCCGGCGAACTCATCGCCCTGCTCGGCCCCTCCGGCTCCGGCAAGACAACGCTCCTGCGCCTCATTGCCGGGCTCGATTTCCCAACTGGTGGCAACGTCTTCTTCGGCGACGAAGATGCGTCGCTGAAATCGGTCGGTGAGCGCAATGTCGGCTTCGTCTTCCAGCACTACGCGCTGTTCCGGCATATGACCGTCGAAGACAATGTCGCCTTCGGCCTGAACATCCGCCCCGCCGCAACGCGCCCGCCCAAACACGAGATTAAGCGCCGTGCGCTCGAGCTGCTCGACCTTGTCCAGCTCTCAGGTCTTGCCGGCCGCTACCCAAGCCAACTGTCTGGCGGCCAGCGTCAGCGTGTGGCGCTCGCCCGTGCGCTGGCGATTGAGCCGCGCGTTCTCCTCCTCGACGAACCGTTCGGTGCACTCGACGCACAGGTGCGGCGCGAGCTGCGCCGGTGGCTGCGCGAGATTCACGACGCGACTGGCCACACCACCGTCTTCGTCACCCACGATCAGGAAGAAGCGCTCGAACTTGCTGATCGCGTCGTCGTGATGAGCCAGGGCAAGATCGAGCAGGTCGGCACGGCCGATCAGGTCTATGACAACCCGGTCTCGCCCTTCGTCTATGGCTTCATCGGCGATTCCAGCGTGCTGCCGGTCCGTGTCGAGCACGGCGAAGTCTGGTTCGAAGACCGGAGTATCGGCCTCAAGGCGCACAACGTTCCGAGCGGCAGTGCCAAACTCTATTTCCGCCCGCACGACATCGAGCTTCTCGATGGTTGCGGCGGCTGCATTGCAGGCACGGCAGGCGTCAGCCGCCGCGTTGCTGGCACCAAACGGGTTGAACTCGCAATCGGCGGCGCGGGTCACCGCGTCGAGATCGAACTGCCGGTCGACCATCCTGCAGCCTCGCGCTCCCGCATCGCATTCCGCCCGCGCCGGTGGAAGCTGTTTCAGGATGATATAGAGGCTCCGAACGAAGTGGCATTGCCGCAGCCGGTCGCGGCCTGACAAAAATTCGCCTCCCAACTCGCGGACACGCCCCGTGGCCGCATTTTTTTGCAGCAATATTTGTTCGTTCTTTGCACGTCCGCAGCAATATCGGGAACGACAACTCCCCGATCATTGAACAGTTCGAAAAGGAAGTCGGCAAACGACCGCTTTTGCTTGATTGTCACCGCCATCTGCCCAGTTACCCCTCATAGACAAAGACGAAATCTTTGCATTAGCTGACGATAACGCATCGGCAGGCGAGGAGCGATCATGGCCGAAGCAGGCAGGCTGAGCCTTCACGTGCCGGAGCCGGAGGTGCGCCCCGGAGACACGCCCGACTTCTCGCACGTTCCCATTCCACGCGCAGGCAGCGTTGAGCGCCCGGCTGTTGACGTCGATGCGCGAGACATTCGCGATCTCGCCTATTCGATCATTCGCGTCCTAAATCGCAATGGCGAGGCGGTCGGTCCCTGGGCCGGCACACTCACCGACGACGAATTGCTCGCTGGTCTTCGCTACATGATGACGCTTCGCACCTTTGATGCGCGCATGCAGATGGCCCAGCGCCAGGGCAAGACCTCGTTCTACATGCAGCATATGGGCGAAGAAGCCGTCAGCTGCGCCTTCCGTCAGGCGCTCGAAGACGGCGACATGAATTTCCCGACCTATCGGCAAGCTGGCCTCCTCATCGCCGGCGGCTATCCGATGGTCGAGATGATGAACCAGATCTACTCCAACGAAGCCGACCCGCTGAAGGGCCGCCAACTGCCGATCATGTATTCGGCGAAAGACCACGGCTTCTTCTCGATCTCGGGCAATCTCGGCACCCAGTTCATTCAGGCGGTCGGCTGGGCAATGGCGTCTGCCATCAAGAACGATACCAAGATCGCCGCCGCCTGGATCGGCGATGGCTCGACCGCCGAGAGCGATTTTCACGCCGCGCTCGTCTTTGCTTCGACCTACCGCGCGCCGGTCGTTCTCAACATCGTCAACAACCAGTGGGCCATCTCGACCTTTCAGGGCATTGCGCGGGGCGGCTCAGGCACGTTTGCTGCGCGAGGCCTTGGCTTTGGCATTCCGGCGCTGCGGGTCGACGGCAATGATTACCTCGCCGTCCACGCCGTCGCCAAATGGGCCGCCGAGCGCGCGCGGCGTAATCTCGGCCCAACGCTGATCGAATACGTCACCTACCGCGTCGGGGCGCATTCCACCTCGGACGATCCGTCCGCCTATCGCCCTAAAACCGAATCCGACGCCTGGCCGCTTGGCGATCCTGTGATCCGGCTGAAAAACCACCTTATCGTGCGCGGTGTCTGGTCCGACGAGCGCCAAAAACAGACCGAGGCCGAAATCCTCGACACGGTCATCGCCGCACAAAAGGAAGCCGAACAGCACGGCACCTTGCATTCCGGCGGCAAGCCTTCCACCCGCGACATGTTCGAAGGCGTCTACGAACAAATGCCGCCGCATCTGCGGCGTCAACGCCAGCAGGCGGGGGTGTGAGGATGGGAAGCTTGGCATTCGTCATCGCCCCGTCCGGTCCTTCGGACCACCTCCCCCGTAAACGGGTGAGGATCTGCGTCGCGGCAGCGGGATCCTCCCCTGCAAAGCGGGGGAGGTGTCGCGAAGCGACGGAGGGGGCAACACCGCCCAGCAGCCCCTCACCTGCCTGCCGGCATCCTCTCCCCGTGAACGGGGCGAGGACCGACTGCCGCGACGTCTCCTCTTTCCCTTTTCCCCGCCAGCGGGGAGAAGGTGCCCGAAGGGCGGATGAGGGGCAGCGCCAACCTTCGATCACGGAGCACCGCCCATGCCACGCATGACGATGATCGAGGCAATCCGCTCAGCGATGGATGTGTCGATGGCGCGCGATGACAATGTTGTCGTCTTTGGCGAGGACGTTGGCTATTTCGGCGGGGTCTTCCGCTGCACCGCAGGTCTCCAGCAAAAATACGGCAACAGCCGGTGCTTTGACGCGCCGATCAACGAATCCGGTATTGTCGGCGCAGCGATTGGCATGGCCGCCTATGGCTTGCGTCCCTGCGTCGAAGTTCAGTTCGCCGACTATGTCTATCCGGCCTATGACCAGATCGTCTCGGAAGCTGCACGTCTGCGCTATCGCTCCAACGGCCAGTTCACCTGCCCGCTTGTCGTGCGCATGCCGACCGGCGGCGGCATCTTTGGCGGCCAAACCCACAGCCAGAGCCCGGAAGCTCTGTTCACCCATGTGTCGGGCCTGAAAGTTGTCGTGCCGTCGAACCCTTATGACGCGAAGGGTCTTCTAATCGCCGCGATCGAGGACCCCGACCCGGTGATCTTCCTTGAACCCAAGCGGCTCTATAACGGCCCGTTCGATGGCCATCACGACCGGCCCGTCACCGCATGGTCAAAACATCCGCTGTCGGAAACGCCGGATGGTCACTACACCGTCCCGCTCGGCAAGGCAGAAATCCGCCGCGAAGGGTCCGCTGTCACGTTGCTTGCCTACGGCACCATGGTCTATGTCGCGCAGGCCGCCGCCGACGATGCCGGCATCGACGCCGAAGTGATCGATCTGCGCACGCTTTTGCCGCTCGACCTCGACACCATCGTCGCCTCCGTCACCAAGACCGGGCGCTGCGTGATTGTGCATGAGGCAACGCTGACCTCCGGCTTTGGGGCAGAGCTTGCCGCGCTCGTACAGCAGCACTGCTTTTACAATCTCGAAGCGCCGATCGTGCGCGTGACCGGCTGGGACACGCCCTACCCGCATGCGCAGGAGTGGGATTATTTCCCCGGCCCCAAGCGCGTCGGCGAAGCGCTCATTCAGGTGATGGAGGCGTAAGAGATGGCCGAATTCATCATCAAGATGCCTGATGTCGGCGAAGGTGTCGCTGAGGCCGAACTCGTCGAATGGCACGTGAAGATTGGCGATATCGTCCGCGAAGACGCCATCCTCGCCGCCGTCATGACCGACAAGGCCACCGTCGAAATCCCATCGCCGGTCGAAGGCACAATTTCGTGGCTCGGCGCCGAAATCGGCGACACTGTCGCGGTGGGATCGCCGATCGTGAAGATTGATGTGTCGGGCGAGGTTGCTGTTGAGGCGGGGGGCGCCGATACCCCCACCCCTAACCCCTCCCCACAAGGGGGAGGGGAACTTTCGGTCGGGCCTGTAGCTGCCGAAGCGCCGAGTGCGCCTGCCCCGTCGAAAGCAGAGACAGCGACCGCAAAAACGGAATCCCCCTCCCCCTTGTGGGGAGGGGCTAGGGGTGGGGGTAACACCCTTTCCGCAAGCGCCAACGCCTCAGCCCATCGCCCCGAAGGTGAACGCCCACTGGCCTCTCCTGCCGTGCGCCTACGCGCAAAGGAAGCGGGCATTGACCTTCGCCGGGTCCACGGCTCCGGTCCTGCCGGACGCATCACGCATGACGATCTCGACCAGTTCTTTGCTCGCGGCCCGCAGCAGTCAGCGCCAGCCGGCAAGCAGCCGGATATGTCTGTCGAGGAGATCAAGGTCGTCGGGCTTCGGCGCAAGATTGCCGAGAAGATGGCGCGGTCCAAGCAGCGCATTCCGCACATCACCTATGTCGAAGAGGTCAATGTCGACGCGCTCGAAGACCTGCGCGCCCGGCTTAACGCGGAAAAGCGTGCGGATCGCCCGAGACTGACGATCCTGCCATTCCTGATGCGGGCGATGGTCAAGACGATTGCCGAGCAGCCGCAGATCAATGCGCTCTATGATGATGACGCCGGCATCATCCACCGCCATGGCGGGGTGCATATCGGCATTGCTGCGCAGACCCCATCCGGTCTCGTCGTGCCGGTCGTTCGCCATGCCGAGGCTCGCGATTTGTGGGACTGCGCCGTCGAAGTGAACCGCCTCGCTGATGCTGCGAAATCCGGCACGGCGACACGTGAGGAACTGTCGGGCTCGACCATCACCATCACCTCGCTTGGTGCCATGGGCGGTGTCGCGACGACGCCCGTCATCAACTACCCGGAAGTCGCGATCATCGGCGTCAACAAGATCATGGTGCGGCCCGTCTGGGATGGCGCGCAATTCGTGCCGGCCAAGATGATGAACCTGTCGTCGTCCTTTGATCATCGCGTCATCGACGGCTGGGACGCTGCCGTTTTCATCCAGCGCATCAAGGCGCTTCTGGAAACCCCTGCCCTGATCTTCGTGGAGTGAGGCGATGAAGGAAATCTCCTGCAAGCTCGCCGTCATCGGTGCAGGCCCCGGCGGCTATATCTGCGCCATCCGCGCCGGACAACTCGGCGTCGACACGGTGATCATCGAAGCGGTCAAGGCCGGCGGCACCTGCCTCAATGTCGGCTGCATCCCCTCCAAGGCGATCATCCACGCCGCCGATGAATTCTTCGCCGCAACGCATTTTGCATCGGACAAGGCAACGCTCGGCATCAAGGTAAGCGACCCCTCGATCGACTTCGCCAAAACGATTGCGTGGAAGGACGGCATTGTCGGCAGGATGAATTCGGGCGTCGCTGGGCTTCTGAAAAAGGCTGGCGTCAAGGCTGTGGTCGGCCGTGCACGGTTCCGCGATGGCAAGACGCTGGAGGTCGACACGGAAACCGGCATTCAGGTCATCCGCGCCGAAACAATCGTCATTGCCACCGGCTCAGCCCCGGTCGAACTTCCGTTCATGCCCTTTGGCGGCAAGGTGATCTCCTCGACCGAAGCGCTGTCTTTACGCGAAGTCCCGAAGGCGCTGGCTGTTGTCGGCGGCGGCTATATCGGGCTGGAACTTGGCACGGCATTTGCCAAGCTCGGGTCGAAAGTCACCGTCGTCGAAGCCCTACCGCGTATCTTGCCGCTCTACGACGCCGACCTCACGCGTCCCGTGCAAAAGCGCCTTGATGAACTCGGCGTCACCGTGATGACCGATGTGAAGGCAAAGGGCCTGTCGTCAGACGGCAGCGGGCTCGTGATCGAACGGTCGGATGAGAGCCTGCAGACCATCCCCGCCGACAAGGTGCTCGTCACGGTCGGTCGCAAACCCGTCACCAGCGGCTGGGGCCTCGACGAGATCGACCTCGACAAGAGCGGCCCGTTCATTCGCGTTGATGATCAATGCCGCACTTCGATGCGCGGCATCTATGCGATCGGCGATGTCACCGGCGAGCCGATGCTCGCCCATCGCGCGATGGCGCAGGGCGAGATGGTGGCGGAAATCATTGCTGGCAAACGCCGCAGCTGGGACAAGCGCGCCATTCCCGCCGTGTGCTTTACCGATCCCGAAATCGTCAGCGTCGGGCTTTCACCGGATGAGGCCAAACGCGCCGGGATCGAGACCAAGATCGGTCTGTTCCCATTCGCCGCCAATGGACGGGCGATGACGCTTCAGAACGAAGGCGGTTTCGTGCGTGTAATTGTTCGAGCCGACAACCATCTGGTGCTTGGCATTCAGGGTGTTGGAGCCGGCATTTCCGAATTGTCGGCTGCATTTTCACTCGCCATCGAGATGGGCGCGCGGCTTGAAGACATTGCCGGCACGATCCACGCCCATCCAACGCAAAGCGAAGGCTTTCAGGAAGCTGCCCTGAAAGCCCTCGGCCATGCGCTTCACATCTAGTCGATCTGGCGCAGGCGCTCGCCGACTTCCGCGATCTGCTCGGCATCGACATTGGCAAACGCTACCCGAAGATGTCGCTCGAGACCCGTTCCGAAGTAGGCGCCGGGGATGGTCACGATGCCATAATCCTTCGCAAGACGTTCGGCCGCCTGCGCCGATGTCATGTCATCTAAGGGATGGCGAACGAATGCAAAATATGCGCCCAGCGCCTGCAACTCCCAGCCGTTCTGCCCCGCAAACGCTTGGCGCATGGCGGCTGCGCGGCGGCCGATCTCGAGCCGGTTTTCCTCGCGCCAGTCGACCAGCGCCGGCAAACCCTTGGCTACCGCGAATTGCGGTGCTCGAGGCGCACAGATCTGCAGATTATCCATCACCTTTGCCACCTGCTCCACCACCGCTTCGCTCGCGGTGATTGCACCGAGGCGGTGGCCTGGAATGCAGAACGACTTCGAGAAGCTGTAGAGCTGGATCAGATTGTCGCGCCAATCTGCACGATCGAACAAGCCGTGGGGCCGACCGGCCCCCGGCTCGATGAAGTCGCGATACGTCTCATCCAGGAGAAGCCAGACACCCTTCTCGCGGCATAGCGCGAAAATCTCCTCGATCAGCTCGGCAGGATAAACAGCGCCGGTCGGATTGTTGGGCGTCACAAGCGCCAATGCCTTGACCCCGTCCAAAGCCGCCGCAATATCCTCCACTCGCGGAACGAAACCGTTCTCCGCATGGCATGGGAAATATCGCGGTTCGATCCCCATCATCTGCAGCGTGGTCTCGTGGTTGAAATAGCACGGATTGGTCATCAGAACCGCGTCACCGGCACCGGCTACGGCAGTCACTGCCGCGACAAATGCCTGGTTGCATCCCGCTGTCAGATGAATGTTTCCGGCGGACAAGCTGCCGTCATAGAGAGCAGAGACGTGCGCAGCATAGGCAGTACGCAACTCACGATCGCCTTCAATTGCGCCATAGCCGGCGCAGGCTGGTGAGCCGGCTGCTTCAGCAAGCCATTTGAGCAGATCCGGATGCGGGGCGTAACCGGGGACAGCTTGTGACAGATCAATCAGTTCCCCATGGGCGCCATCATAGCTGCGCGCCCAAGCCTGAACCGAAGGAATGGGAGGTGGCGCCAGCGTTTCGACCAGCGGATTGAAGGACGGCTTCAAGATGTGTGCTGACGTCATGCTCATGTCTTTGCGTTCGGACTGTTGTTTCGCTTGCTGCGCGTACCATCTGCACTGCGCAATTTGGTTCGTAACGCCAAGCCTTGCGGCTCGGCGCGTGCATCCTCTTCCTCCAGCTGTGCGAACAGCCAGTCGATAAACACGCTGACGACCGGCACAGCGCGCAGATCGCTTCTGCAGGCGACATAGAAGGCATCAGCCGCGGGCACCGCAAGATTGAACGGTGCTACAAGCTGCCCTTTCGCCAACAGGCTGGCAGCGGTCATGGTATCGCCAAGAGCTATGCCGTGGCCGTGCAGCGCAGCCTCCGTTGCCAGCCTCGCATCGCTCAGATGATGCTGCGGTCCGCGCGACAGGTCGAGCGCGTCGGCAGCAGCCAGCCACTGATGCCATTCCCGCCCATCGTCGGCATGAAGGATAACGTGATTGCCAAGGTCGCGGACCGTTCGCACCGGTTTCGAGTTCATCAAGGTCGGGCTGAGGACCGGAAAAAGGTCGAGATGGGACCAGCGCTTCACCCAGCAGTCAGGCCAGGTGCCATCGCCATAGAGGATCGACACGTCGACATCCGGCGAGCGGATGGCGGCCGCATCGTTGACCCCCTCCATCTTCAACCTGATCTCCGGAAAGCGCGCAGTGAAGCTTGCAAGGCGCGGAATGAGCCACAGCGACAACAGCGCCGGCACGCAGGTTATGGAGAGCGAGCCCGCCGTGACCGGACGCTCCATCCGCGCTGTTGCTGCTGCGATCTGATCAAATGCGGCAGATACCGCGGGCAAAAGTTCTGCGCCCTGCGGTGACAATCGATATCTCTGACCGTCGCGCTCAAAGAGGCGAACGTCGAGCGCACCTTCCAATGCTTTTATCTGATGACTGACAGCGCCATGGGTGACATTGAGTTCGCCGGCAGCGCGCGTCAGCGAACCGAGCCTCGCAGCTGCTTCAAAAGCCCGCAAGGGATTTAGCGGCGGTAGTCGCTTGACCAAAAATGTCCCCGATTGTGAATATTTCTCACACAGCAGCGTACAACAATATCAATTGAACTTCCAAGTTTTATGACGCACCATTATTTTTTGCACGCTGGTGTGAGGAACGTCGTCGACGAGGCCAGCGACAAGTAACGGGGTCGGGAAATGAGCTGGAACGAAGAAGAGCTGTTCAAACTTCGCGAACGCTACAGCGAAGGCGGTGGTGGAGACATCTATGACCCGCGCTTCAAGCGCGTCGCAGATCGCATCTTCTCGGGCAACACGCGCGTTGCGCCGTTTGCTGGCATTCCGACGTTCCTCGACGCACCATTCCGCCAAGTCGATCCGCAGAACCCCGATTTCAGCAATCTGGACGTCGCTATTGTCGGCATGCCGATGGACCTTGGCGTCACGAACCGCCCCGGCTCGCGCTTCGGCCCCCGCGCCGTGCGCACCATCGAACGTGTGGGACCTTACAATCATGTGCTCGATTGTGCGCCGGTTCAGCAATTGCGCGTCGCAGACGTAGGCGATGTTCCGTTCCGCAGCCGCTACATGCTAGAGCAAAGCCATCAGGACATTGAGGCCTGGATCGGCAAGATCGTTGCCGCCGGTGTCATGCCGCTGTCAGTCGGCGGTGACCACTCGATCAGCCATCCGATCCTGAAGGCGGTTGGCAAGGATCGCCCTGTCGGCATGATCCACATCGACGCCCATTGCGACACGTCCGGTGCGTTCGACGGCACCAAGTTCCACCACGGCGGCCCGTTCCGCAACGCGGTGCTCGACGGCGTGCTCGACCCCACACGCACCATCCAGATCGGCATTCGCGGCTCGTCCGAATATCTGTGGGAGTTCTCCTACGAATCCGGCATGACGGTGATCCACGCGGAAGAAATGCCAGCCATGGGCATCCCGGCGATCATCAAGAAGGCCCTGGAAGTCGTTGGCGATGGCCCGACCTACCTCTCCTTCGACATTGACAGCCTGGATCCTGCTTACGCGCCGGGCACTGGCACACCTGAAATTGGCGGGCCATCGAGCCGCGAAATTCTTGAGCTGATCCGCGGCTTGAAGGGCGTGAACATTATGGGCGGCGACGTCGTTGAAGTGGCGCCACAATACGACTCCACAACCAATACCGCTCATGCAGGTGCCCAGATGTTGTTCGAAATTCTGAGCCTGATGGTTTTCAGCCCGACGATGGCAGGCAAGTCGCGCTAAAACGACAAATATATTATCCATAAGACAAAGCGGTTGGCCCTTAGCCTTCCGATATAGAGGAGAACACGGATGACCAATATTCTCGCAACGAAGATCAGCCGGCGCGCGGCCCTGGGAGCTGGCCTTGCGACAGCTGGCGTGCTTGCCATGCCGACGATCCTTCGTGCCCAAGACCGCTCGATCAAGGTCGGCGTCTATGGCGGCTACTTCAAGGATTCTTTCGACAAGCACATCTTCCCCGGCTTCACCGAAGCAACCGGCATCGCGGTTGAATCGATTGCTGAGCCAACGGGCGAAGCCTGGCTTGTCCAGCTCGAACAGGCAGCGCGCGCGGGTCAGGCCCCTGCCGACCTTTCGATGATGTCGCAGGTTGCGATGCTCAAGGGTCAGGCGACGGAGCTCTGGACGCCGATCGATACCGCCAGGATGAAGAACGCCGGCAATCTGCTCGACCAGTTCGTCAACAAATACCCGGACGGCCGCGTCGCCGGCATCGGTGCCGTCGCCTGGTACATCACGCTCGTCACCAACACCGACGTCTACAAGGATGCACCCGAAAGCTGGACCGCACTCTGGGACGAGGCCAACAAGGACAAGATTGGGCTTCTCGCGCTGGTCTCCAACTCGTTCCTGCTCGAAGTGACGGCCAAGACCTTCTTTGGCGGCACCAATGCGCTCGACACCGAGGAAGGCCAGATCAAGGTCTTCGAAAAGCTCGCAGAAGTGCGCCCTAACGTTCGCCTCTGGTACCGCGATGAAGCCCAGTTCGAACAGGCGCTGAAGTCGGGCGAAATCCCGATGGGCCAGTACTACCACGACGTCACCGGCCTTGCCGCTGCTGACGGTCAGCCGGTTCGCTCGACCTTCCCGAAGGAAGGCGGCATTCTGGACTCCGGTTGCTGGGCTCTGTCACGCGCATCGAAGAAGGTCGACGAGGCGCACGAGTTCATCGACTACATGTGCCAGCCGCAGATCCAGGCCGAACTTTCGCGCAAGGTAGGCACCGCGCCAACCATCCGTCGTGACCTCCTTGATCTCGCGGACGAAGAGTTCGCTGCCGTATCGTCGGAAATCGATCCGATCATTCCTCGCTATGATTTGTACACTTCCAAGGCCGACTGGCTGAACCAGAAGTGGACCGAGATGATCGCTGGCTGATCACGGATTTCCTTGTGATTTCCTCGAGCTGATGGCACGAGGAAATCTGGAACACGCTGACGGGCGGCCTGTTTGCCGCCCGCGGCCCTTGAGAGGGTGACTGCATGTCGGGGCTCCAGCTACAGGACCTTACCAAGCGCTTCGGCTCCGTGAACGCGGTCGCCAGCGTGAATCTTTCCGTGCCTCAGGGCACGTTTGTGTGTCTTCTCGGCCCTTCGGGCTGCGGAAAGACCACTCTTCTGCGCATGATAGCGGGCCTTGAAGAGCCTACCGAAGGCGCGATCGTGCTCGACAACAAGGACATGACCGGCGTTCCGACGCACCAGCGCGATTTCGGGATGGTCTTTCAGTCCCTTGCCCTGTTCCCGCATCTGAATGTTGGGGAAAATATTGCCTACCCGCTGCGTATCCGCGGCGTCGACAAGGCAGAGCAGAAAAGGCGCGTGGAAGAGCTGCTCGAACTCGTGCGCCTGCCCGGGCTTGCGGATCGCCCGGTCGCGAAGCTCTCCGGTGGCCAGCGTCAGCGCGTCGCGATCGCGCGCGCTCTCGCCCTTCGCCCCAAGCTGTTTCTGCTCGATGAGCCGCTGTCCGCGCTTGATGCCAAGTTGCGCGAGGCGATGCAGGTTGAACTACGCCAGTTGCAGCAGTCGCTTGGCATCACGACCATTGTTGTTACCCACGACCAGCGTGAAGCCATGACCATGGCCGACCTCGTTGTCGTGATGGGCGAAGGCCGCATTCGTCAGGCTGCGTCGCCCATTCAGGTTTATCGCAAGCCCTCTGATGCATTTGTTGCCGACTTCATCGGAATGACGAACCTCCTTCCGTTGAAGGGCAATGGCGATCTTTTGGGGCGGTCATTTCCGAGCCTTGGAATGGCCGTCGGACCGCGGGGTGGACATCTGTCCGTGCGACCTGAAGATATTCGCCTCGTATCGCCGGATCAGGGCACTCTGACGGGCACCGTAACTTTCGTTCGCGATCTTGGCGGAACAATCGAGACGTTTGTCGATGTAGAAGGCACTTCGATCGTGGCAGTCACGACGCCCCGGGAACGCACGCCTTACGTAGCCGGAGACAATGTCGGCATCCATCTTCCCGTTGAAAGCTGCGTGGTGCTGAAGGGATGAGACGCGAACCGCCTCGGAGCCTCGCTGACTACGCGCCGATTGCCTTTCCGGCAATCATGCTGCTGGTGTTCTTCGTGATCCCGTTTTCGACGATGATCGCGGTTTCGTTCTTCCGCCGCGATCCGGCCGGGTTCTACTCGCGCGATTTCATCTTCGACAATTACGAACGCTTCCTGTCAGCGTTTTTTGGCGGAGTGCTGAGCTTTTCGATCATGCTGGCGATTGTCGTTGCAATCATCTGCGTCATCCTCGCCTTCCCCTTTACCTGGCTACTTTCGCAAGCGTCTCGGAGAGTGCAGATCGTCTGGCTGGTGGCGATCCTCTCGGTCCTATCGCTATCGGAAGTCATTATCGGCTTTGCCTGGACGACGCTGTTTTCACGCACAGCGGGCCTCACGAACATCCTCGTCTGGCTTGGCCTGATGAGCGAACCTCACGCTCTCATGCCGAACTTCGGCGCGGTCCTGACAGGCATGGTGTATCAGGCGCTTCCATACACGATCCTCGTTCTCTATCCCGCCATCGTGCGCCTTGATCCAACCTTGATGGAGGCCGCACGCACGCTTGGATCCTCACCGCTGCGCTCGTTTTTCAATGTGATCGTACCAGCAATGCGGAGCACCATTACGGCAACGCTGATCATGGTCTTCGTGTTCGCGCTGGGATCATATCTTCTGCCGCAGATGCTCGGGCGCCCGCAGCACTGGACGCTTTCCGTGTTGATCACCGACCAGGCGATTTACCAGTCGAACATGCCTTTTGCGGCGGCGATGGCTGTTTTCCTCGTCCTGATGTCCCTCGCCTTCGTCGGGCTCACGCTTCTGGTCGGAGCACGCAAGGGAGCGGAAGCATGAGCGCAACCGCCCTTCGCCGGATTATTTTCACGTTCGTTGGTATATTCCTTGCAGCGCCGCTGGTGGTCGTTGCTGGGGTTTCGG
Organism: Aquamicrobium zhengzhouense; assembly: GCF_016124105.1. Lineage (GTDB taxonomy): Bacteria > Pseudomonadota > Alphaproteobacteria > Rhizobiales > Rhizobiaceae > Aerobium > Aerobium zhengzhouense. The sequence goes on along the minus strand of NZ_JADGMQ010000002.1, from coordinate 124,827 downwards.
TCAACGAGAAGCAGGCTCTGACTTTTCCTCCGCAAGGCTTCTCGTTCAACTGGTACCAGCAGATTTTTACCGATGACAGCTGGCGTGCTGCCCTGATCAACTCAGTCACGCTTGCTGCAGCCTCCGCTGCGCTGGCTGTCCTGATGGCGCTGCCGCTCTCCTGGTTCCTCTGGCGGCGCATTGCGCCTTGGGCCAATGTATTCCGGCTTCTCGGCGTTGCGCCGTTCATCCTGCCGCCGGTCATCACAGCGCTGGGCTTTCTGACCTTCTGGGCAACAATAGGTGCCTACGGCCAACCTTGGACGGCTGCAATCAGCCATGCCATCTTCTTCATCACCCTGCCGCTGGTCACGCTATCGCTCGGGTTTGCCTCGATCGATCGTTCGCTGGTTGAAGCGGCTGCCACAATGGGTGCCAATGACCGCACGATCCTGCGAACTGTGGTTCTGCCTCTGATCCTGCCCTACCTGATCTCGGGCTTTGCCTTCGCTTTCGTGCTGTCGCTCAACGAGTACATCATCGCCTACATGACCGTGGGCTTCACGATGGAAACGCTGCCGATCAAGATTTTCAACGCCCTGCGCTACGGCTACACGCCGACGATGGCGTCGGTGTCTATTTTCTTCGTCGTTCTTGCTGCTATCATCTTCAGCCTGATCGCCCGCTTTGGTGACCTGCCAAAGCTCTTGGGCGCTTTGTCGGGGGGAGACAAATGAAGCTGGCAATTCTGCAGATGCGAGCGGCGCCGGGTGATGTAGAAGCCAATCTGAAGGCAATCGAAAAGGGCATTCGGGATGCAGCCCGGCAAGGCGCAGATCTCGTAATTGCCCCAGAACTTGCGCTGACCGGTTATGGCGCAGGCAATGCCATTACCAGACTGGCAGAGCCTGCGAATGGGCCGTCGCTTAAACGGCTTTACTCCATCGTCGCCCAGACGGGCACCGCGCTCGTGACAGGGTTTGCCGAAGCGGACAACGAGTCAGTCTGGAACAGCGCCATCTTCATTGACGGAAAAAACAAATCCGTCGTCTACCGCAAATCCCACCTGTACGGTGACTACGAACGAGCGCTTTGCAAGGCAGCGGACCCGTCGACGGTCACATTCCAACTCGCTGGAATGAAGGTGGGCATGCTCATCTGCTTCGATGTCGAGTTCCCGGAAAATGTTCGGCGGCTTGCGCTTGCAGGCTGCAATCTGGTCGTTGTGCCCACTGCCCTGCCAGAAAGCCCTTACGCGAAGTTCATATCGCGCTCGATGATCCCGGTCCGTGCATTCGAAAACCAGATATTCGTCGCCTATGCCAATCATGCAGGCGAAGATGGTTCCTATGAATATGCCGGCCTGTCGATCATCGCCGCGCCGGACGGCACGCCACTGGCAAAAAGCGATACGAGCAACGAAGAGCTTCTGATCGCGCAACTTGACCCCGACGCTTATGTCGAGGCCAAGGAGCAGAACAGCTATCTGGCAGATCTTCGCCTATAGGGTTGTCCAGGCGCCATTTTCCTTTGAAGACCGGACACAGCTTTCAATGAAGGCTACTCCTTCGACACCATCCGCTACCGTGGGGAAAATCACATCGTCAGGGATGGAGCTTCCCGGCTCGCGCAGTGCACGGATCGCGCGGGCCGCCTCTGCGTAGATATTGGCAAAGCCCTCAAGGTATCCTTCCGGATGGCCACCTGGAATTCGGGTCACCCGGCCAGCGGCAGCGCCAGCCCCTACTCCGCCCCGCGTTATCAGGCGCTTCTCGTTTCCGAAGGGAGTGAACCACAAGTGGTTGGGATGCTCCTGCTCCCACTCTAACCCGCCCTTTGAGCCATAGACGCGCAGCTTGAGACCATTTTCATGGCCCGGCGCAACCTGGCTCGCCCAGAGCATGCCCTTCGCTCCACCCTTGAAACGCAGCATGACGTGCGCATTGTCATCAAGCTGACGACCCTCGACAAATGAGGAAAGGTCTGCCGAGAGCCGGTCAAGCTCCAGACCCGTGACGAAGCGCGCAAGGTTGTAAGCGTGTGTTCCGATATCGCCCAGCGCTCCACCAGCGCCGGATTTGGATGGGTCGGTTCGCCAATCAGCCTGTTTTGAAGCGACCGCCTCAGTCAGCCAATCCTGCGGGTACTCAGCCTGAACGACCCGAAGTGTCCCCAGCGCCCCTTCCGCGATCATCTGCCTGGCGTGTCGGATCATCGGATAGCCGGTGTAATTGTGGGTGAGCACCAGCAACCGTCCGCTGTTCTTCACCAACTCCGCCAGCTTCATCGCATCGGAAAGGTTCGACGTGAGCGGCTTGTCGCAAATGACATGTATGCCAGCCTCCAGGAAGGCTTTCGCCGCCGGATAGTGCATGTGGTTCGGAGTCACGATCGATACGGCTTCAACGCCGTCGGCGCGCGCTGCCTCTGCCTTGGCCATCTCTTCGAATGAGGCGTAGCAGCGTTCTGGATCAAGCCCTAGCTCTCTTCCCGAAGCACGCGCGCGTTCTGGATCAGATGAGAGCGCCCCTGCAACAAGCTCAAACTCGCCATCTAGCCTCGCCGCAATGCGATGAACCCCGCCTATGAATGCGCCCTGCCCGCCGCCGACCATACCGTAACGGATCGGGCGATCCGCCTCGCGGAAATTTCCCTCGATTGCCACGCTTTTCCTCCTCCGTGCGAAGCTCCAACCCAATCCCTAAACCGATTCAATACCAAGATAAACCTGCTCCTCATCAGCGTGCCTCAAACTGAAACACCCCATCACTGGCATGACCCTTGCTTGAACCATCAAGAAGGCGATCAGGCCAAACGACAGCCTGGTCGCAAATGGGAGTGGCAACATGCATCGACAGGAACATATTCTTTCCGTGAATCTGGAAGATTACTTCCAGGTCGCGCCAATGCGTCAGGTGATACCTCACCGCTACTGGCCCCGTTTCGAGCGTCGCGTTGAAAAATCTGCGCTATCGACGCTCGATCTGCTCGATCGTCATGGCGCCAAGGCCACTTTCTTCGTTGTCGGCTGGCTGGCGGAGCAGAACCCGGACTTGTTGGCGGAGGTCGCGCGTCGTGGCCATGAAGTCGCGAGCAAAGGCTATCTGCACCGCAATTTCAGCCAGATGAGCCTCAACGAGTTGCGCGATGACTTCCGGCGTTCCCGTGACGTGATCGAAAATGCGACGGGCAAGAAAATCATCGGCTATCGCATAGCCGAGGGCTCCTTACCTGCCGATGACGTCGAACCCTACCGAATGCTGGCACAGGAAGGGGTCAAGTACGATTCGAGCCTGCGTCCGTTTGGTGCGCGTTTCATCAGCCGGCCTGATCTGCGCAGGACGCATGAAATCAAGGGCGAAGGCTGGTCGATCATGGAGGTTCCGCTTTCCTCGGACACCTTGCTCGGCGTGCCATATCCGGTCACGGGCGGAAATTACATGCGCCAGCTGCCGCGTTCGCTTCATGAAAACCGCGTCACGTCGTGGCACGCGAAAAATGACGCGCCCTGGCACTTTTATTTTCACTCCTGGGAACTGGACCCCGAGCAGCCTCGCGTTTCGGCTACCACGCGGCTTTCGCGCATGCGCCAGTACCGAAATCTGGACGAGATGCGCGCGCGCATCGAAACCTGGCTCGAGCGCTACTCGTTCCGCGGCATCGCCGAGACATTGGAGTTTCCTATCGAGGAGGCGCCCGCCCGTGTCCCCTCCACGACAGTTCCGATCAGGATTGATACTCACTCCAGCGCGCGCGACGTGAAGTCCGTGACTATCGTCACTCCGTGCTACAATGAGGAGGAGACACTCCCCTACCTTGCGAGCACGCTGGCGTCGGTCGCTCGGGACAATGCCGACGTCTATAAGTTCTCCTACGTCTTCGTCGATGACGGTAGCAAGGACGGCACCTGGGAAAAGCTGAACGAACTGTTCGGCAGGCGCGACGACGTTCAACTGATCCGTCACAAGACCAATCGCGGCATCGCCGCAGCGACAATGACGGGCATTCGCGCCGCCAAGGATGAGATTGTCTGCGGCATCGATTGCGACTGCTCGTTCGATCCGCACCTGCTTGCCGAGATGATCCCGCTGCTCAAGCAAGACGTCGACATGGTTCAGGCGTCTCCTTATCACCGCAATGGCGGAGTGATGAACGTGCCGGCATGGCGTCTCGCCCTCTCCAAGGGCGTGTGCATGATCTACCAGCGCATCCTCAATCACGCCTTCTCAAGCTACACGGCCTGCTTCCGCGTCTATCGCCGCTCGAAGATGCTGGGAATGAAGCTCGATGACGAAGGCTTCATGGGCATCATGGAGATCTTCGTGCGCTTGGATCAATCCAAGGCGCACATCGTCGAATTCCCGGCTGTTCTGGAAACTCGCCTGATCGGTCAGTCGAAGATGAAGGTCTTGCGGGTGATCCGCAATCATCTGGGACTTATCCGCCGTCTGGTTACTGAGCGGCGCGGCGAAAGCTCTTTCTCCACGTCCATTCCATCGCCGGCAAATGGGAGTTCGCAATATGGCTCGTGAACGCTGGTGCATTGTCGGTGGAGGAATGCTGGGGCTGGCCCTGGCGCACAAGCTGGCAAGGCAAGACCGAGAGATCACAATCCTGGAAGCGTCTGACCGCTTCGGCGGGCTGGCGGACGCGTGGACGGTCGGGCCGGTCACCTGGGATCGGCACTATCACGTCACCCTGATGTCCGACCTGCACATGCGCGATCTGTTGAAGGATATCGGGCTGGCCGACGATATGAACTGGCGCACGACCCGGACCGATTTCTATGAGAATAGCCGGTTCCATCCACTGAACAACGCGATCGACTTCCTGCGTTTTCCGCCTCTTGGTCTGATCGACAAGGCTCGGCTCGCCTTCACAATCCTCTACGCGTCCCGCCTGAAAAACGGCGTTGCGCTTGAGAGCATACCTGTCGCTGCCTGGCTTAAAAAGCTGTCTGGCGAGTGCACCTATGAGCGCATCTGGAAGCCGCTCCTGCGCGCCAAGCTCGGCGAAAACCACAAGATCGTCTCAGCCTCTTTCATCTGGTCGGTGATCAACCGCTTCTACAGCGCGCGCCGGGCCGGTATCGAGAAGGAGATGTTCGGCTACGTCACAGGCGGATACAAGCGCATCATCGATACGCTGGTCGCTGATCTCGAAAGCCGCGGAGTAATCTGCCGAGAAAGCGCGCCGGTTCGCGAAATTTCGCAGTCCCCGCACGGCATCAGTGTTCGCACATCAGTTGGAACCGATACGTTTGATCGTGTGGTGGTAACCGTTCCAGGCGATCATGCGGCTCGCATGTGCGCCGCCCTGACACAGCATGAGCGCGATCGGCTCGACGCCCTTCGATATCAAGGCGTTGTCTGCGCGTCGGTGGTCCTCAAAAAGCCGCTCAGAGGTCGATACCTGACCTATGTCGCGGACGAGACGGTACCGTTCACGGGCGTCATCGAGATGACGGCAGTGGTCGATCCAGAGACCTTCAACGGCCTCAGCCTCGTCTACCTGCCGCACTACCTCCCGGCAGATCATCCGCTTTTCGATGAGAGCGAGGAAGTGTTGCGTGAAAATTGCATCAGCAATCTGAAGCGCATGTACCCGCATATCACCGATGACGATGTCGTGGCATTCCGCGTCTCGCGGGCGCGCAATGTGATGGCGGTTCAGGCCCTGAATTATTCAAAGGCAGTGCCTCCGATGGAGACATCTGTTCCCGGCCTTCACATCGTCAATTCGGCACAGATCATCAACGGCAATCTCAATGTGGACGAGGCGATCGGGCTCGCTGATCGCGCCGTGCCGCAGCTCCAGCGACTGGCTGCAGCACCGGCCTTACCCGACGCTGCGAACAACAATCCCCCTCTTGCCATCCCCGCGGAATAGAAACATGGCCTGGATATTCCTGATCATCGCCGTGCTCTCGAACATCACGTCGAACGTCATGTTCAAGCTGGCAATGGGTGCGTTCCCGCAGGAACGCACCTTCGAGACGCTGCTGCGCTTCGCCGTCAATCCCTATCTGTGGGCAGGCGGCATGGCATGTGTCCTTCTTCTGGGGTGCTATCTACTCGCTCTGCGAGACCTCAGCCTGATGATGTCCTATGTGTTCGTCATTTCCCTGTCGATGGTCGGAATAACGACGGCATCCGTGGTCTTTTTCGGAGATCCGCTTTCGCTCAAGGCTGGCTTCGGGGCTGCCCTTGTTATTGCCGGTGTTTCCCTGATCGCCTCCGCCAATCACGAGTCTCCGGCCGAGGAGACCAGCGGCGCTCAGCATGTCGAAGTAGCAGCAAGATGAGGACAGGCCACACAGTCGAATATGCGCGGCCACTGCCACGCTCCAGCCCGATTGCCAAACGCGCTTTCGACATCGTCGGCGCGCTTCTTGCGCTCGTGGTGTTCGCTCCGCTTTTGGCGCTCGTCGCCATCGCAATCCGTATCGACAGCACGGGGCCGGTGTTCTACCGGCAGGAGCGCTATGGCGTCGGGCGCACGCGCTTTTGCATCTACAAATTCCGCACCATGCGAGACGAGAACAACGACGAGTTTCGTCAGGCGATGCGAGACGATGAGCGGATCACCCGGGTGGGTCGCATCCTCCGCCGTGTCAATCTTGATGAACTGCCTCAGCTGCTCAACGTGCTTCTTGGCGACATGTCGCTGGTCGGTCCGCGGCCGCATCCGGTCGCGCTGGATGAACAGTTTGCTCCCCGTGTCGACCGCTACTGGGATCGCTACGATACGCTTCCCGGCATCACGGGGTGGGCCCAGGTCAAAGGATTTCGTGGCGAAACCGACACGCTTGAGAAAATGAAGCACCGCGTCGCCCACGATCTTGAATATCTGCAACGCAGGTCGTTCTGGTTCGACATCCGTATCTTGCTGATGACTCTTTTCGCAGCCAGCGCTTACCGCAACGCTTTTTGAGGAACGTTATGCGCCCCGCCAGCCTGTCGCTCGATCTGGACAACCTCTGGACCTATATGAAAACGGCGGGGATCGCTGGTTGGGAGACTTTCCCCTCCTATCTGGATCTCGTCACGCCTCGCATCCTTGATCGACTTGATCATCATGGATTGAAAATCACCTTTTTCATCGTTGGGCAGGATGCAGCCTTGAAGGAGAACCGACAGGCGCTTCGCCGCATCGCGGAGGCCGGCCACGAGATCGCCAACCACTCGTTTCACCATGAGCCGTGGCTCTCGCGAAGTTCGCGTGAGGCGATGAGTGCCGAGATTGCGCAAGCTGAAGATGCCATCGGCGACGCGACGGGCCAGCGCACTATCGGGTTTCGCGGCCCGAGCTTCTGCCTGTCCACGCCACTTCTCGAAACACTGTGCGAGCGTGGATATGAATATGACGCCTCGACGCTGCCGACGTTTTTGGGGCCGCTTGCCCGAGCCTATTATTTCACGCGCTCTGATCTGTCGGCGGAGGAACGCAAGAAGCGTTCCCTGCTGTTCGGTTCGCTGGCCGACGGGCTTCGTCCCATCAATCCGTATGAATGGAACCTGTCCACGGGACGAATGGTCGAAATTCCCGTGACCACGACACCGCTGATCCGTGCGCCCTTTCATCTGACCTATCTGTCGTTTCTAGCAACGCATTCAGGAGCGATTGCGACTGCTTACTGGAAAGCCGCATTGTCTGCGTGCCGCCTCTTCGGTGTCCAGCCCTCGGTGCTGCTGCATCCGCTCGATTTTCTTGGCTGCGACGATCTCCACATCCTGTCGCGTTTTCCGGGCATGCGGCTCCCTTCGGCGCGAAAGCTCGCCATCATCGATATGGTTCTCTCCGACCTCGCCAAGGGACACCGCGTCATGACGATGCGGGAGCATGCACATGAGCTGCGCCGCGGTCGGCTGCACGATCGCACGCCATCCTTTGAAGCGGACAGTGCTACACTCGCGACCTGAAGACCAGGTTGAACCGCCAGCGCTCCGCCCATCACGGCTTTTCGTAAAGCACCCAGCACGGGTCGATCTGAACCTTTCGCCGTCCTTCCAGGACGGGCTCAGCAATGGCCCGGATCGCGGCTCGCTGATCAACCAGCGGACAGATCGGTTCGAGAATTGCGTCCACCTGTGCAAGACCGGCACGATAGTCATCGTGGCGAGCAGCCGGATAACCGCGGGTCGGATCAAGTCCCATTGGCATCGCCTTGGCACCCTGACGCCCCATCAGCATGGGCAGCGGATCCACGTAATCCAATCCCGCCAGACTGGCGTAATGGTTTCCGGTCGCCTCTTCATGGTGCCTGATCGCTTTGATGCCTTCAGCAACATCGATGAGGTAAAGAATTTGGGTGTCAGGCGTCGTGTAATACAGAAATGAAGGATCTTCGCCCTCGCTGATCAATGTTCGGTATCCATTGACGTTGTCCGCGAAGTGTGCGCGCAGTTTTTCCGCGCGCCGGATATAGTCGTCCCGAGCTGAAACACTGTTCAGTATGCCCAGCTCAGGCAGGTCAAGACTGATCTGGGTCGGCATGATCGCAAGCGCTCTCCCGAGCCTGTGCACTGTCTTCGTGATCAACGACAAAGCAGTGACCGCGACAAGCGTAATGATGACCACCCGCCAGCGCCCCTCCAGTTGATGTCCCGGGATGAGAAGCCCGGATAACAGCGGCCACAGGTAGATGAACTCCTGGGACCCTGTGTTCTGCATTTCGAACAGGATCGCGAATCCCGTCATCAACGCGAGCTGGACGGATGTCAGCGAGAAAAGCCCCGTGACATTTTCCGGAAAAGGTGTCGTCAGTGCAGCAACGAGCCTGCCCCGCTCCAGATAGGCGAGCGCGCCGCACAAGACAGCGGCCGGGGCCAGAACGTCAAGCTCATGCGAGACCAGACGCAAAAATCTCCCGATAAAGCCGCCGCTATTGTGGGACAGCATCGCCAAGACATCGGCGATGTAGAGCGAGACGATGCCGAGACCGAGTTCGACGAGCGCGAGCGGGACCAGGAAGGCGACGAGACCGGCAGCGATCGCCTTGGGACCAAGCCTCCCCGCGAGGACGGCCACGCCCACGAAACCAGCGCCCGCAACAAAGCCGGTAATCTTCAGAAAGAACAGCGCTGCTGCGCTCAATCCGACAATCGTGCCAAGGACCAGGTGCCGCCTTACCAGCGCCAAAGCGGATGCAAGGACATAGAGGAGCAGCCCTGCCTGCCGATTGTAGAGTCCGTATCCATCGACCGACGGCACGGAAACGAATTCGTTGGAGTTAATCGGCGCAAGGCTGAAGAACGCAAACGGCAGGACGACTGCTACAACCCTCCCAGCGGAAACACCGGCAGAAAGAACCACCGCAAGCATCAGCGGCAAAGTGACGATCAGCAGCGAATATTGCCCGAGAAGCAGAGGTTGACCATCGGGCCACACGCGCCACAGCAATTCATAGAGGTAGTACGGCAGGGCGCCGACGGAGAGGAAGAAGTCCTGATGCGGCACCTCTCCTCCACGGATGCGATGAGCTGCGTCCGCGAAGAAGTAGATGTCCCAATAATAGGTGCCGATCGGCAGTTCGCGCACGAGCGTGAGGAGAACAGAAGCGATTGCTGCCGTGACGCAGAGAACCGTAACGGCAGCGAAATTGGTCCCGGGCATTGACTTGTCGCTGGTACGGAAGTCCCGAACGACCTCAGCCATTAGCGTACGCCACCAAGAAGCGATCCGGAGGACGGCTTATCCGAGGTTGCTCGCCCCGCACCACCAAAAAGCTGCATTGCCAGCGCAAGGCAAAGCCCTAGACCGAGGCCTACAACCAGTGCCGCGCCAAGCAGCAGGAACGGCTTCGGCCAGCTAGGCGTGAAGTCGGGGCTCGCTTGCGAAATCACCCTTGCCACATCGTTCGGGAGATTGACCTGTTCGCGTGCATCCTTCGACCGCACGAGGAACTGCTCGTAAATGGCTGCGTCGGATGCGGCCTGGCGCTCGAGATCCCGCAGCTCTACACTCGCCTGATTGGTCGCGACGGTCGCCGCCTCCAGCTGTGCTATCTGCTGACGGATTGCGCGCTCGTTTGCTGCCGCAACATCATGCTCTACCTGGTAGCGCGCGATCAACCGATCGACTTCGCGCTTGATATCGGCCTGAACAGTCGACTTGGAATCTCTCAGCGCCTGCAAGGACGGATGGCGCGGCATCAGCGTGGCTGAAAGCGAGGCTTCCCGTGAAGTCAGTGACGAGTATTGCTGGCGTAAGGAATCAAGATGCGGCGAGTCTAGCGAACCTGCGGCCAGAACCCGTTCCACCGGTTGCCCGCGCATGCGAGACACTTCTTCCCAACGCGACTTCGCGGCGCTCGCGGTCGTCGACACGACGCTGAGCTGCTGGTTGAGGTCACGCAGCTGCTGCTCAACGACGGTGACGCGTTCGGCACTCAACAGACCATTTTGGGCCCGGTATTCTTCAACTTTTCGCTGCGATGCCAGCGCGGCTTCCCGAAGCTCCTCAAGACGTCCGCCAAGCTGCTCCTCCACCTCGGAAATCTGCGAACGCGTGTTACGGCTGAGATCTGCGATATAGAGTTCAGTCAGCTTGTTGGCGATGTCAGCAGCCTGGATTGGATCCTTCGATTTGACGGTCACGCCAAGAACGTAGGTGTTCCCCTTTCGGTAAACTTCAACGTCCTCTTGCAGCGCCCGCACGGCCTTGTCTTCATCGCTCAGCCCTGCAGTCGAAGCGGCTCGTGGCCCACGCAACAGCAGACGTGCGAAATCGCGAAAGATCGAACTGCTTGAGCTTGCGACCGCATCCGGATCATCCAGCAGATTCAGCTCGGTGATCAGCTGTCGCAAGATGGGCTGCGAGGTCATGACATTGACCTGACTGTCCAGCAGGAAGGTGTCTGCCCCAAGTGATGACTGCCCCATGCCTCCGGGGACAATCTCCTGGTCAAAGACGGCGCGCCGTCTCGGATCGATCAACACATCGGCGGTCGCCTCGTAGACGGGCGGCACGATCCAGATATAGGCCAACGCAAGAAAGAGCGCACCGATAGTGCACGCTGCCACCAGCCGAGCACGTGTTGAAACGGCCGACCATACAACGCGAACGTCGGAGACAAACGGTGCCTCAGATCGCTCGGTGGTTTCGAAGCCCCGATAGTCAATCAGTTCGACCTTTTCTGGAGGCCGAATGTCGTCTCTGTCCAGCCGGAATCTGCGCATCGCGAAATGTGTCCTGTGCCAGATTGTGTCACCCCACCGACTGAAGGCCGGTTAGGAGCACCTGCATAAATCCCCTCAGCAAGCCGCATGCCACGACCCGCCAGCGTGTCAATTCGGATCACCAGGCACTGGCACGTTCGTTGCATGGAATCCTCTGCATGACGCGAGGATTAAACAATGAAACGTGGCGAAAAGCTGCCGATTCTCGGGGTTGGGGTTAACGCCACCGACTATCAGGGCGCTGTAACGCGTATAATGGACGCAGCGAATTCCGGAAAGCCGTTCTCTGTCACCGCCCTGGCTGTCCACGGCGTGATGACAGGTGTGCAAGATCCCTCCCATCGCTACCGGCTTAATCATTTGAATATGGTGGTTCCTGACGGCCAGCCGGTTCGTTGGGCGCTCAATCTTCTGCATGCCACTGGACTGAAAGATCGCGTCTACGGGCCAAACCTGATGCTTCGGGTGTGCGAAGCCGCGGCACGTGAGGGTGTGCCGATATTCCTTTATGGCAGCCGCCCCGAGGTGATGGAGCGGCTTGAGATAAACCTGCGGGAGAAGTTTGCAGGCATTCGTATCGTCGGGACCGCAACCTCGCGCTTTCGCATGGCGGACAGCGCTGAAAACTCCGAGGTCATCGCTGCGATCAAGGAGACCGGGGCACGCATCGTCTTCGTCGGGCTCGGCTGTCCACGCCAGGAAGTGTTCGCTTTCGAAAACGCCGAAGACCTCTCCTGCCCGGTGATAGCAGTCGGTGCGGCGTTTGATTTCCATGCTGGAACTCAGCCACAGGCGCCAGCATGGATGCAGGACCGAGGACTGGAATGGCTGTTTCGCCTGCTGTGCGAACCGACACGGCTGTGGCGGCGCTATCTGTTCCTGAACCCTTTGTTTTGCTGGAATATCGCCCGCCAATGGGCCTTTCCCGGCGCATTTCGACCGGACGAAGATCGCGCGCCCACCGGCCGCCAGAACTACGTCTGAGTCTGCGGGCGCAATATGGCAAGCACCCAGCTCGACATTCCCCGCAAGAAGGCCACGCCGGACGGTCCGTTCGGCGTGGGTGCGGTCGCGCTGTCATTCCTCGACCAGGGGCTGCACAGCCTTGCGTCCCTGATCCTCTCCGCCGTGTTGATCGTGGGAACAGACCCCGCGACCTTTGGGCGGTTCGCACTCATTTCCGGCTGCACACTCATCGCCGCGAGCCTCCACTATGGCGCGATAGGAATTCCGCTTCTGGTGCATGTCCGACAAACGGCTGATGCCCAGCGCCTCGAGAAAATCGCCATCCTACACGCGGTTGATCTACGTTTCAGGCTCGCAAGCGCGCTCATCATCGCCGCAGTCGGGTTTTGGGCGTCGGGTGATGTGGTGACTGCGGCAGCGGGCGCGGCATTTTCCGCTGCATGGCTCGCGCGCGAGACACGGCGTAATTTGTTCTATCTTGAGGCTGACGTCGTATCTGCAGCCAGGCTCGGAGCAGCAAGTTTCGTTCTGCTGCTGATCTCTTACTCGGTCCTTTTCTATATCAGTCGAACTGAAACGGCTGCGCTTTTAGCTTCTGCTCTTTCCACCTCAATCGCTCTCTGGATGTTCCGCGGTCAGTCGGCAGAGCCAGCCCCAAGAGGGAATATTCTCGGGCTCTATCATTCTGCCTTTCCGGGAGCCGGCTGGTCGGTAATCAACTCCGCAACGAACGAGGCGCAGACCCGATTGCACGTGCTGACCATCCCGCTGTTCCGAAGCGTCGATCAGCTTGGCCTCGTCGAGGCAGGTCGCATTCTCTGGGCTCCGCTCCAACTTCTGGGTTCTGCGTGGCAGCGTATCGCACAACCTCGCATTGCAGGACTTGTCCAAGCCGGAGAAGTTGAAGAGGCGAAGTGGCTTACGGGCGCGGGCATCGGCCTGATGGTGGCCGCAACGTCGATCTGGGCCGGCGCGGTCTGCCTATTCTGGCCGCTGATCGAGAACCGGTTTTACTCGCAGTTCCCGCACATCGGATTGCTCGTTGCCGGGTGGGGAGCCGTGAGCCTCCTCATATTGAGCAACTGGTCCCTGGTGGTCTTCTTGAACGCTCATCACCGCTTCAGGACAGTTGCGATGATCGGCATGGCGGCTGCGGCATCGACCGCGTTTCTCCTGGCGGTGCTGGCTTTCGGCTTCGACATCTCAGCCGCGCTCGTGGTGATGGCGACGGTACAGATTGGCGTTCTGATCTCGTTTCTGATCGTTGGACTGCGCGGCTCCGACATGCAGGTCGGAAGATCCCGATCATGATGTTCTCGATCATCATCCCAACGCACAACAGCAATGACACGTTGCGGATCGCGTTACGCTCCTGCCTCAATCAAACCAATGGCGATTTCGAAATCATCGTCATCGATGACGCGTCGAATGAGCCGGCAGCAATCGTATGCGCAGATCTGGAAGACAGGCGGATCACGTGCCTGACCAACCCGACCAATCTGGGAGCATCGACCTCCCGCAATCGCGGCCTCGACACGGCGCGCGGCGATTACATCGTGTTTCTCGATGCCGACGACATCTATCTTCCTCACAAGCTGGAAGTTCTGGCACGCACGATCCAGCGAGAGCAACCGGGCGTCCTGCTCCATCGGCAATTCCGCCTTCATGGAAAGAGTGATGGGCGCATTTCATGGTCCGAGCTTCCGGCGCGCCGGTGGGATGGACAAACCCCATTGGAGGAATTCACCTTCCGTGGCGGCGACTACTACAACATCAACGTCTTGTGCGTCAGCCGCCTCATCCTCCAGAACGTCCGGTTTCGGCCCGAGATCCGCATGCTGGAGGATCAGGCCTTTGTGTACGACTGCCTCCGCGCGGCCCAACACATTGCGGTTCTGGACGATCTCCTGGCCGTCTACGTCGATGACAGCCGGAGTTCGCGCGCATCCAGACGCTATCGTTCGCGGCAAGACTTCCTAGCGTTTCAGCGCTACGCCCGGCAGCATTTAACATCGCGGGGCCAAGCGCTGATCAACGCGGCCATCGCCTCAGAACTGAGTGCGTTCACCCATCCGGTCTTGGTACCTTTCGCTCTATTTCGAGGAATGCAGGCGGGAATGCCTCTTGGCCGCTCCACCTTTTACGCCTTCCGCTCAATCGTTGGGTTGCCGCTTGCCAACAAAGTTCTGAGCACACTGCGTGCAGCCAAGTCTAAACCGCGCGCTCCCGAGTGGCTGGACCTTTTAGAGCCGCTGGAAGAGGGCATCGAGCGATGAACACGCGCTCCCCAACCCTTCTTGCGCGCCTCGAACGACACGCGGCTGTGCGGCAGGTATCGGTCGCACTTCAAGATTCGCTGGCCCGTCTTGGCGGACAGTTGGGGTCGCTGATCCCCGCGATGATGCTGGGTTACGTCCTTATCGTCTGGCCGCTTGCCTTTGGTGGCGGAGAGTATTCTCCGCTTGAGCTGCAGATGGGTTGGATGGCGCCCCTTCCGGCAGATGCGGGGGAGCGCTCGCCGCTGAAGATGATCGCCTATCCACTGCTCTTCATGCTGGCTTTGGTCTGCAGCCTGTCGACTGGATCATACCGGCGCCTACCAATCGACAATCTGGGGATGGCGGCCGCCGCTGTCATCCTTGTTCTGGCAGTAGCTTCCGCGGCGTGGAGCCTCTTTCCCAAGCTGACCCTCATGCGAGGAGTACTGCTCTGCATCATCACGACGACGCTGATCCTTGCTGTCTATTCAGCTCACTCCTTTCACGTGATGATGCGAGCGCTTCTGGTCGTGATGATCGCGGTGACGGTCCTGAACCTCATCTCGGTTCTGACACAGCCCGCAGGGCCGATCGGCCACACCGGGATTTTCCCACAAAAGAATGTGTTTGGTTGGGTGTCGGGCGTCCTCCTGTTCGTTGGTCTCTATCATGTGACCTTCGGTGGACTGTTACAGCGCTGCATCGCCGTGATGATGATCGCGGCTGCGCCACTTTTCCTCGTCTTGTCCCAATCCAAGACGTCACTCGGCCTTGCGATCCTGGCCCCCACCATTGGACTTGTATTACTTTATGCTGCCAGGCGCATGAGGCTGTCGCCCGCTCTACTGGTAGCCGTCGGCGTTGGTCTGGCTACGCTGATCTTTTTCATCGGCGCCGGCAGTGGCGCGTGGACCTTCAAGTCGCTCAACGCGTCTCTGCTTGGAGATGCAACCCTGACCGGACGCACGGACCTCTGGGAATTTGCGACCAGGCTGATCGACAGGCAGCCTTGGCTCGGGCACGGTTATGAAGCCATCTGGGGCACCGGCTATGACGGCATACCGTATCGCGAAACGCTCGGCTTCGCCCGCGTCTCGCCGACCGGCCACAATGGCTACATCGATATGCTTCTCCATCTCGGCCTGCTGGGCTTTGCCCTGAAAACCGCGTTTCTGATTGCTGCCTTGTCTGCTGCCGGGCGTCTGGCCCAGGTGGATGGGCGGCTGGGATGGCTCACCCTGACGATCTTCGCTTTCATCCTGATGCACAACAATCTGGAGTCCGACATATTCATCTCGTCGAACCCGCTCTGGATGTTGATGGTGCTTTTCTTCGCTGTAGCTATCCGCAGTTCATCCGCCGCACGGTAAATTCTGCCGCACACGCAAAAGAAAGGGCGCGACGGTAACCGCCACGCCCTCTCCCGCCCCCCGGCTTTAACTGCTAGATCGCTGCCTCAGCCTACCTCGAGCCATCGCCGATAATTCGCAGCGTAAATCTCCTCCAGGATCGATGCGACGTCATGACGGATCGTCCATTGCGGGAAATGCGCACGGAAGCGGCGGGTGTCCGAAACCCACCAGATGTGATCGCCAGCGCGGTTTTGTTCGCTGTAGGTCCAGTTGAGGTTTTGGCCCGTGATCTGTTCGCAGATCTCGATCGCCTCCAGCATCGAGCAGTTGCAATCGCGGCCACCACCGATGTTGTAGACTTCGCCGGAGCGTGGCTCCTCGTAGAACGCCCAGAACGCGTCGATAAGGTCGGCGCTGTGGATGTTGTCCCGGACCTGTTTCCCTTCATAACCAAACACGGTGTAGGGCTTCCCGGTCGCGGCACACTTCATCAGATAAGCTAGGAAACCGTGCAACTGCGTACCGCTGTGTGAAGGGCCGGTCAGGCAACCACCACGGAAACAGGCGGTCTTGAGCCCAAAATATCGGCCATACTCCTGCACCAGGACATCGGCTGCGACCTTGGATGCCCCAAAAAGCGAGTGCATCGAGCCATCGATGGACATCGTTTCATCAATCCCCTGCTGGAAATACGGGTGGTCGGATGCGACTTCCCAGCGCTGGTCCAGTTCTTCAAGCGGTAGCCTGTTGGGCGTGTCGCCATACACCTTGTTGGTGGACGTGAAAATGAACGGAGCGTGGGGACAGTATCTGCGCGTCAGCTCAAGAAGGTTCAGCGTTCCGTTCGCATTAATCGTGAAGTCCGCATGCGGATCGCGCGCTGCCCAATCGTGAGACGGCTGGGCCGCCGTATGGACTATGAGTGAAATCACACTCTCGTAGGTACGAAAAACCTCTTCAAGCGCTGCACTGTCTCGGATGTCGATGCTGGCATGCACGTAGTTCGGCAGATCCTGGATCAGCCTCTCGCGGTTCCAGGCCGTCGATGCGTCAGCGCCAAAAAGCTGCGCGCGCATGTCATTGTCTATGCCGACAACACGAAAGCCGCGCGCAGAGAAGAAACGCGCGGCCTCCGAGCCTATCAACCCGGCCGAACCGGTGATCAGGACTACCTTATTCATCGACTTTACCTATTCTGCAGCAACCCTGCGCTGCGCCGACCGCATCAGAATGCCCTCAAAATGCTCGATCGTTTTCATCAGCCCGTCGCGCAGGTCGACCGCGGGCTTCCAGTCGAGAAGCGCCTGTGCTTTCGAGATGTCCGGGCGACGTTGCATCGGGTCATCCTGAGGCAGCGGCTTATGCACGATGCTTGAGCGTGAACCGGTCAGCTCGATAACAAGTGACGCGAGCTGGTTGATGGTGATTTCCTGCGGATTGCCGATATTAACCGCAGAGCCGTCGCTTTCCGGCGCGTCCATCACCCGCGTCATCGCTTCAAGCAGATCATCCACGTAGCAGAAGCTGCGCGTGTGCGATCCATCGCCATAAACCGTGATCGGCTGCCCCGTCAGCGCTTGCATGATGAAGTTGGAGACCACTCGCCCGTCTTCCGGGAGCATGCGCGGCCCGTAGGTATTGAAGATCCGCACCACCCGCGCATCGACGCCGTGAAGGTTGCGGTAGCAATAGAACAATGTCTCGGCGACACGCTTGCCTTCGTCGTAACAGGCACGAGGTCCCATTGTGTTGACGTTGCCAAGATACCCCTCGTGCTGCGGGGAGATCGTCGGATCGCCATAAACCTCGCTCGTCGAGGTTTGCAGGATCTTCGCACGTGTGCGCTTGGCAAGGCCCAGCATGTTGAGTGCACCGTTGACCGACGTCTTTACGGTATGGATTGGGTCAAACTGGTAATGCACCGGGCTCGCAGGGCAGGCCAGATTGTAGATCTCATCGATCTCGCAAAAGAGCGGGACCGTTACGTCGTGGCGCAGAAACTCGAACCGCGGATGGCTCCGCAAATGCTCGATGTTCGACCGTGAACCGGAGAAAAGGCTATCAACCGCAACGATCTCCACGTCAGGGTCCGACGCAAGCAGGCGATCGCACAAATGTGAGCCAAGGAACCCGGCGGCGCCGGTAACGAGGATGCGCCTTGGCGTCTTGGTATTGAATCCGGACATAACTGCTCCAGTGACTAGATGAGTTCCTGTTCCCCTCACCTCTCGAAGCATGAAGCGTGCCAACCCGGAATCCGGCGATGCGGGTATCAGGTGCTCCATCTCAGATGCCCGCCGCACCAAAAGTGCACCGCTTTGGCACAATGGCGGTTCGACTAGCCTGTCAGCGTGCTGTGCCGTTGAGAAACGTCATCTTTTCGGGCGACGCGCCCTTCAAGAATCTTGACGCGAATCAAATAGATAAATACAAAATTAACTATAGGCGGGCTTGAGCGTTTGGGGTGATTCGTAGCTGAAGGTTTCTAATGGAACCTTCGCGTCTCTATTGATTCAGCGTAACGTTCTCGCCTGATTTCGGCTTCCGTTGCCGATGTCTGCAGGCAGTTTCTCCTGTCGCCAATCGTTCGTTTTGTCCCGTATCCGCGTCTGCATGACAGCCCGCGCTCGCGCGTGGCTGCAGCTGGATTCGTTTGCGTCTCACCGCCTCCTCCAACCTGGAGGGGCAAGGTCAACCCGGTCGGCAGAATGCCATGGAACCGATCAGATGACTTATGCAGCCACGCTTGTTGAGTCACGCACTGCGACAGCACCGGTGACATCGCGAACCGGACTCGCGCGCTTCATGCGCCGCATCTGCAGCGAGATCGGTGCGCAACGCTACATGCTGGTTCAGCCATCGGTTGAGCGCGGGCCGAAATCCGTGAGCATCATCACCTCCAACTGGATCTTCGACGCGCTTGAGGACCTCGGAAGCGAGGGAATTGCACGAATATTGGAAAGCGGGATCGCTGCGGGAGCGGGTATGCGCAGCCGCGCCCTCCTCGCAGCAGGCGCGAGCTTCTTGACGACTGAAGACCGCCGCGCCCTGCGCGACCATGGACACATTGAAACCCACTGCCGCCGGCTGGTGGCAGATGGAACCACCGTCTACGCCCTGTTCTCTAGCGAAACATCTGGCGAGATCGACGGCGACGCTCTTTCGCGCATTCACATGAAGTGCTGCTACGCCCTGGTTCAGTTCTTCGCTGCAACCGGTGGCCGAGCTTCTGCGGATCCATTGTCAGAACGCGAACGCGAATGCCTGATGTGGGTGTCGGAAGGCAAGACCACAGATGAGGTAGCACTAATCCTGGGAGTCTCCTCCAACACCGTTAACAGCTACATCGCTCACGCGATTCAAAAGTTTGGAGCGAGCAACCGCGCAATGGCGATAGCTACGGCAATCCGAAGCGGAATCATCTGAATTTTTGGTCCTTGGGGCCAGGCAGGGGGAATGAACCAGATGGTCAGCGCGAAATTCACGGACCAGACGCCAGAACTGTCGCACGACCGCGATGAGATCGGCTCGCTCGTCGAGGCAGTAGATTTGTGCCACGACCTTGCGGAGAAACTCGGCGCCGAAGGCTTCACCCTCCTGTTTGCCGCCGCTCAGGGCGATGCGCGCCGGCTGGTGCCTCTGTTTGACGAAACATTCCCTGGCATATCCTCGCTGACCCGTGCGCTGACTGGCCCTGATACTGCGAACTTCGGGCGGCAGGTGAGCACCACAACATGCCCGATGTGGTGGCGCGCAAAAGGCGCGGCCAGCTTCCTGGACGCCAGCGCGAGAGTCTGGAGCATCGAAGCTGTGCCTCCGGTAACCGGCAGCTCCATCATCATCTTCCCGGTGTCCAGTGACGGCCGACGCAATGGCGCAATCGTCTTTGCCGGCAACGACATGTCGATTGACGAGGACACGCTGTGCGAGGCGCATGCTGCGTGCTTCGAAATCTTCGCACAGGTGGCTCAGCTGCGGAAACAGGACGGCAACACCCAACGTCCAATGTCGAAGCGGGAGCTTGAATGCCTGCGACTGACGGCAAATGGCCTCACCAGCGATGAGATCGCAACCGCACTGGGCTTGTCCGTTCACACCGCCAATCAGTACCTGACCAATTCGACGCAGAAGCTAAACGCGGTGAACAGGATCCACGCGGTCGCCAAGGCGCTGCGTTGCGGGATGATTGCCTAACGCGCTCGCCAGCCGCAACGCAACTCGACTAGTCGAAGGCCGGTAGCGGCACGCTCTTGCGCATCCGCGCACCTTCAAGCGCATCTTTCAGGAACTGGTTATTCTCCTCCGGATCGTCCGAAGGATTGTCAAACCAGACGTAGTGGACTTCGATGGACGCGAGCTCATCGGTCAAGGTGAGCGCGAAATAGATCGTTACACCCTGCGGTCGCAATTCGAGATCGAGGATGATCCGAGGCGCGTTTTCCCAAGTGACAATGGCATCACCACCATGTCCCAGCTTAAGCGTTCCAGGCTGAAAATAAAGCTCGGCTGCAGCATCAACCAGATCGGCCACGCTGGCGAAGCGCTCGAGCCGGATGTAAGCGATATAGTCTCCCACATCGACCATGCGCAGCTCGCTGACGACATCCGCAATGGCGTCGGCGACGATTATCTCGCGGGCTGAAGAATGAAGCTGACGGTTCATTGCGCCACCTGACCAGTCCTGGAGTCCTTGTTTGCGTAAAGCAGCCGCACAAGTTCGGCCACCGCCTGATAAAACTGAGGCGGGATCACACTACTCACTGAAACTTGATCGTACATGGAGCGGGCGAGCGAAACGTCCTCAAAAACCGGAATTTCGTGCGCTTCGGCGATTTCACGTATTTTGAGCGCAATCAAATCCTGCCCCTTGGCGACGACAACAGGTGCAGCCGTTTCATCGCGCACGTAACGCAGCGCGATCGCATAGTGGGTCGGATTGGCAATGACCAGCGTCGCCTTGGGCACCTCGGCCATCATTCGCTGACGAGCACGATCACGCTGAAGCGAGCGCAGCCGCGACCGCATGATCGGGTCGCCCTCCGACTGCTTCATCTCATCCTTCACTTCCTGCTTGGTCATCCGCAGGTCGCGACGCCAGTGAAATCGGGTCCAAACCACGTCGATCAGCGCGATCACGACCATGATGGCGGTGATCGACACGAGGATTTCGATTGCCATTTCGCGAATGACCGCACCGAATGCCTCGGGCTGAGTAATCATGCCTGAGAGCAGTCGAGTCTGCGCCTCCCCCAGCCCCAGCGCCAGAACAGTGCCTGCCAGCGTCAGCTTTCCAAGCGACTTCGCAAATTCAGCAAGACCTTTCGCACCGTAGAGCCTGCTCCACCCGCCTTTGAGAGAAACGCGCGAGAATTTGGGCTGCACACGATCCAGCACCATTCTCGGCATGTTCTGGAAAATCGATGCAGAGAGGCCGAACAGGATCAAAAGCGCCATCAGACCGGCCAGAAGTTTGGCGATCTCCAGGAAGATATGGCGGTAAAGAAGGATCGCGTCATGCTCCGTCGCGAGCGACCACGCCTCGGGCCTTTCGATGAACATCGACAGGAACGTGCTGAGTTTCACCGCTCCGGGCTGAGCCAGAAAGATTGTAAAAACCAGGATTGCAAGGAAGGAGGCAACGACCGGCACCTCCCTGGCAAAGGGAAGCTGACCTTTCTCGACAGCATCACGGATTTTCTTTTCCGTGGCCTCTTCTGTTTTGCTGTCTTTATCCGGTTCGTCGGTCACGACGCAGCCTCGTCAGACGGAAATGAAGGCATTGATTGTGCTGCACGTCCGACGCCACCACACATTGGCGCGCTGAATCGCAACTCCCGGCATCAGAACCGGGAAGTGTGTCGCTAGGCAGCGTTCTGCATCGCAGGCAGATCGATGACGCCATTCGCAGCGAGGCTGATCGCCATGCCAGAAATACGCTTGCGGGCAGCGGCGACTTCCGCAGGTGTCGCAGCATCTGACGGCACCGACAGTTCGGCCTCAATCATACGGCGCGCCCGCGCCCCGAGAGAGGAAAGGACGGCTTCGACAAGTTCGGCCGGCGCGTCACGAAGTGCCAGCGTAACCGCTTCCGCTGAAATCCCGTCGAAAAGTGTAATCCGGGATTTGATGTCGAGGAGGACGATATCGTCAAAGGTAAAGAGCCGCGCCTTGACCTCATCGACCCCCTCGATGCCCGTCGCCTCAAGGTCGGATACGATTTCGTCCAGGACACTCTTGTCGAGCTCGTTGAGAAGGCTCGCAACCTTGGCCTGCCCGGTTGAGGCATCCTTGCTGCGTCCATCAGCGGTGAGACGAATGCGAAGCTGGTTCTCCACCAACTGCTTCGCTGCAGGCTGAACGGTCGTCATCGCAAGCATGCGCTTGAGAATCTCCGCACGCTCTCTCTTGTCGAAAATAAGCAGCGCGTTCGCGGCAGGTTCCGAGTCGAGATTGGCAAACACCATCGCAATGGTCTGCGGATGCTCCTCCTTGATCAGGGCATGCAGACGCTCTGCGGAAAGCTCGGCAAGCTCGGGCCAGATCGGCAGTGCTTCCTGGCTCATCAGAGATGGCTTGCCCCACCCCATCAGCGCACTGATCTCTTCAGCGGAAAGCGACTCGTTGATGATAGTGTCCATCTGATCAGCGGAATCGAGAAGACCCGCACCTTCAGTGAACTCTTCCTCAAACTCCGCGACGATGTTCTCAAGCTCACTTTGCGGAATCGTCCGCAATTGGCGCGCCGCTTCGATCAAAGCCTTCAGCTCTTCGTGCTTGAAAAAGCGCAAAAGCCTGCCAGCTGATGGCTTGCCCATGGCAACCAGCACAGCGGCAGCTTTCTGAGCCTTTGTCAGCTTGCCCTCAAGGCTCATTCCCAACCCATTCCCCGATTCGTCACTTTAGAGAATATACCGCTTATCCTGGCTTGGCAGTCTCAATGATCTGCGTCAGCTTGATACCAAAGCGAGAAGGATCGTGCTCAAGCACCGTGATCTCGCCACAGGCGATACGACGCCCGTTGACAACAACATCCACAGCCTCGCCGACGCGCCGGTTCAACGCGACTGTAGAGCCCTTCTGCAGAGCCATAAGCTCCGAAACTGCCATCTCCGTACTTCCAAGGACGATCTGAACGTCCACCGGAATATCCATGATGATGCTAGCATTTGCAGGCTGCGGCTCTGTCGCCGGCTTTGGACTGTCCACAGGTTCTTCGTCGTGAAGAACTCCACGGAGCTCTTCTATAGCCTTGTTGAGCTCGAGTTCCTGCGGATCGGTCGAGGCGTCACCGCCAAGCGCGCTGAAATCGAAAGCGTCTGAACTTCCCAGATCACCCAGATTCGCAAAGTCCGGATTCGTTGTGCTCATGTTCTTCTCCTACCGGCTGGATGCCGTCGGCCATTTTACTGCTTGGCTGGTACCAGCCCGGCCATAAATTCCTTGCCCGCATCATAGGGCTCAGTGATCTGTACGGTGTAGTTCTGCCCTAACCGGCCAAATTCACAGGTGAACAGCGGCTTTCGGCGCGCCGAAAGCTTGGTACTGGTCGGTGCATTTTCTGACATCTCGATCACCTGCCCGACAAACATGCGTGAAATGTCGCCGAGGGTCATCCGTGCCAGCGGCACCGTGGCCACCAGCTTGACCGAGGAACGCATCACTTCTTCACCGAAACGCTCGCGCCAGACTTCGCCGGGCTGCTCTTGCTCGGCCACCGCGGCGGAAGCATCGCCTCGGTGAAGAAGCAGAACGCGCTGCGGCATCATCACGGTGAAACGTCCCTCGCCGGATGGAGCCATCAGGGTGAAGGAGATGCGCACTGCCGGTCCATCACGAATTACCAGCTTGCGCAGATCCTTGCCTGAGATCGCCGACTGCATCGGAAACTTGATCGAGAGCGCCCGGACGCCCGACCCGTTCAGAGCCTTGGCAGCCGCCTCGAAAACGACGGAAGCCAGGTCGAGTTCGATCGTCGTCAGCGGACGCTCGATCGGCGAAACCGGCAATTCCGGATTGCCCCCGAACAATGCGCTGACCAGCAACGCGATCGCGTCCGAATCCGCAATAAGCATCAGCGCGTCAGGTGACGTCGCGGACGACGCAACCACGAGCGCATCATTGTCGACACCAGCCCTTCGCGCGTCAGCCATACGGGCCAACGACACTTCCTCCATCTCGATCTCGATGGGATAGGACACCTGCTCGTTGAGGCTCTCGCGAATAGCCGGCAAGGCCCGAAGGCCAAGCGAACGCGCCGACTTTATCAGATGATCGGGCTCGCCCATCGCGCCGATAAGGCGCTCGACAATCGGGCTGCGAGGTGCGGCTGTTTCGTTGCCGGTGATCATGACTTCATGCGCTCCGCCGGTCATCACGCTGCGGTTCGCTGATCAAGCGCCAGAAGCGTGCTTTGCTCCACCGCATCGATCGACGGCCTATCATAGGCGGAGATCGTCTTCCGACCAAATTCAAGAGCAACCTGTGGTAGCGAGCCATTCATGTATGCCAACAACGTCTGCTTCACGATGATGTAGAGCCGGTTCTTCTTGTCGCGGACAAGCTTCACCTTCTGCGCAATCGGGCCGACGACAGCATAGTTGAGAAAAATACCAAGAAACGTGCCCACCAACGCCGCGCCAACGAGACCACCCAGAATTTCTGGCGACTGATCGATGGCCCCCATCGCCTTGATGACCCCAAGCACTGCCGCACAGATTCCCAAGGCAGGAAACGCATCGGCGAGAACAACCAGAGCGTTGTAGGATTTCAGCTTGTCATGCTTGATGGTGTGTATCTCTTCATCCATCAGCGCCTCGATTTCGAAGGGCCTGGCGTTGCCAATGATGATGATCCGGCAATAGTCACAGATGAAGTTGGTGAGGTCCTTATTGGCGAGAACCAGGGGATATGCCTGAAAGATCGAGGATTCTTCGGCGTTGTCGATGTGGGCTTCGACCTCGTTACGAGACTTCGTGCGCAGCTCGCGCATCAGGCTATGCAGAACGCCAAGCGTCTCCAGATAGTGCTGCTGGGTAGGAACGTCCTGACGGAATGCTTCCATCATCGCCCGACCGGTGTCCTTAACGATGGCCATGGGATTGGCGATCAGAAAGGCGCCCAGTCCGGCACCGCCGATGATCACAAGCTCCCAAGGCTGAAACAAGACGGCGAGATGGCCGCCCATCGCCATGTAGCCACCAAGGACGCAGCCGAAAATGACTACAAAACCAATCAGTATGCCCACAGTCGCACCCTCTGCTGCTCCATAGCCATGTTCAGTAGCGGCTATGGCTTGCGCGAGGCTTGAAAGGCACTCCTAAATACGCCCGATTACGTTCAGCTTCGCGCAAGCATTTGGGGCTAGGCTTGCTGGGTCCATTCATATGCTGGGGGCGCGCGTGGTCAGCACATTTACGAGTTACAAGCTAATTACCCGCGACATCGACAAGTCGATTCAGCGTATCGAGAAGCAGCCTATCGTCAAGCGCGACTCCGAATACTTTCTGGCGAACATCGGAAATGTGAAGTCGGTGGACGAGTTCGTCGACAATACGCGTCTCTTCAACTACGCGATGAAGGCCTTCAACCTTCAGGACATGGCCTACGCCAAGGCGTTCATGAAGAAAGCCTTGAATGAAGGCGTTTCCGACCCGGGCAGCTTCGCCAACAAGCTGACCGACAAGCGTTATGCCGAGTTCGTCAAAGCGTTCAATTTCGAAGCACACGGCGAAGAGGCCACCACCTACAACGCTGCGCGCGATGCCACGATTTCCAACTATGTCGCACGTGCGACCGGCAACGGCACGTTTCCCGAGACCGAGACCGCGAAGCAGGAAACCGCTTATTTCAGGGAGAACATCGGCAACGTCAAAGCGATCGATGACCTTCTGTCCGATGCCCGCCTGCTGAACTACACTCTGCGCGCATACCGGCTTGAAGATGCCGGTCTGAGCCGCGAGCAGTTGCATTCCATCTTGTCCGGCGGAGTGAGCGACCCGGACAGCCCCGCGAACAAGCACAAGGATGAGAACGTCAAAAAGCTAGCGGCTGCCTTTGATTTCAGCAGCCACGGCGAAAGCACGACCACCTTCGTCGCTGCGCAGGATCTGACAGTTTCCAAATACGCCCGCCAGACCCTTGAGGAAAACGCCGGTATGGAGAATGAAGGCGTCCGTCTGGCGCTTTATTTCTCCCGAAAGGTGTCGGAGATTAAGTCATTCTACTCGATCCTTGGCGATCCAGCGCTCGCCGAAGTTGTTCGCACCGCCCTTGGACTACCCGCTGCCATCGCACAGGCTGATGTCGACCAGCAGGTCAAGATGCTGGAGAAGAAACTCGACATCAAGGATTTCCAGGACCCTGAAAAGCTCGAGAAATTCCTGACGCGTTTTACTTCCATGTGGGAGATTGCGAACCCGTCAGTGACGCCTCAGTCACTTGCATTGAACCTCTTCTCCCCACCCGCGCAATTCGGCATATCCGCCAACACCTTGTTCGCAATTGCGTCGCTCAAACGATAGGACTTCGCCTTGGAGAACGGACTTTACGTTGCCCTGTCCTCGCAGGTCGCACTTGAAAAGCGGCTGAACACGATCGCGGACAACGTCGCCAATGTGAGCACGGTCGGCTACCGCGCGACGGGCGTGAAATTCGAGGATGTGTTGAGTGGGCTCGGCGACAAGTCGGTCGCCTTCGTCTCCTCTGGTGAAACCTATTTGTCCACGCAAACTGGCGGAATGCGGCAGACGGGCAACCCCTTCGATTTCGCTGTCCAAGGAGATGCCTGGTTCGCGTTTCAGTCGCCCGAAGGGCCTATCATGACCCGCGACGGCCGCTTCACGATGTTGCCCACCGGAGAACTGGTGACGCTGGAAGGCTACCCCGTCCTGGATCCGGGTGGTGCTCCGATCCTGCTCAACCCGCTCGCCGGTGCACCCGATGCCTCCGCAGACGGTACACTGCATCAGAACGGTGAACTGGTTGCTGCCATCGGATTGTTCGAGTTCGAGCCGGGCCTGGATTTCACCCGTTTCGGCAATTCCGGTGTCGTTCCATGGGGCCCGCCTGTGCCGATCGTTGATCGGATCGACGTTGGGGTCGCCCAGGGCTTCGTTGAGGATTCCAACGTAAATCCGGTCATGGAGATCACGCGCCTCATCCAGGTGCAGCGCGCCTTCGAGCAGGTGTCAGCCCTCCTGCGCGATAGCGAATCCGCGCTCGACCAGGCGATTTCCACGCTCGGCCCAAGGTAGTATGAATGGACGCGGACGCACCTTCGCCTGAGGCAGAAGACAACGGCAACACCCCGTTGCACGCGCTGGAGCGCGCCATGTCACGGTTCAGCAACGACCGGATGCTCCTGCGCACTGGCGGCCGCATCGACGAAATCTCACCGAGCCACTATCGCGTTCGCGGCATCTCAGGCGCCGCTCGCTTGGGCGATGTGGTTGATCACCGATCAAATTCCGGCCCTCGCTCGGGCGAAATCGTCCGGATCTCTCCCGACGACGTCCTCGTCGCGCCGTACGAAACCAACCCGGACGCCGGTATCGGCGATGCCGTTTTCATCAAGACGACGCGGGCGGCTGCCCCGCACGCCAGCTGGCGCGGACGGGTAATCAATGCGCTCGGCAAGCCGGTCGATGGAAAGGGTGCGCTGATAGCCGGCAAGGAAGAGCGGCCCTCCACCCCTCCCCCCGCGCTTGCACGTCAGCGTGTTGAGACCGGTTTCAGCACCGGCGTTCGTGTCATCGACATTTTCACGCCCATCTGCTTTGGCCAGCGCCTTGGCATCTTTGCTGGTTCGGGCGTCGGCAAATCAACGCTCCTCGCAATGCTCGCCAGCGCAGACGCCTTCGACACGGTCGTCGTTGCACTCGTGGGAGAGCGCGGCCGCGAGGTGCGCGAATTCCTCGAAGACACGATCGGTCCGGAGAGCCTGAAAAAGACCGTAGCCGTCGTCGCAACGAGCGATGAGAGCGCGATGATGCGCAAGCGCGCGCCGGAAATGGCGATGCGGGTCGCCGAACATTTCCGCGACCAGGGTGACCGCGTCCTCCTGGTATTGGATTCGATCACGCGCTTTGCTCACGCCCTTCGTGAAGCGGCGATCGGCATCGGCGAGCCTCCAGTCGCACGAGGCTATCCTGCCTCTGTCTTCACTGATCTTCCAAAGCTTCTGGAGCGTGCAGGTCCTGGAACCGATGGCAATGGCTCGATCACCGCAATCTTGTCGGTATTGGTCGATGGCGATGACCATAACGATCCGGTCGCTGACTCCATTCGCGGAATTCTCGACGGCCACATCGTCCTGAGCCGCAAGATCGGCGAACAAGGCCGCTTTCCAGCAGTCGATCCGCTGGCGTCAATCTCGCGGCTGGCGCCAAAGGCTTGGACGAAAGAGCAGCGCGTGCTTGTATCAAAGCTGCGCAGCCTGATTGCCCGATTTGAAGATACGCGCGACATCCGGCTGCTGGGTGCCTACCAGCCCGGTGCGGATCCGGATCTTGACCTCGCAGTCAAGCAGGTTCCGCTCATCTATGAGGCGCTGACCCAATCACCACAGGACGGCTCTTCCGCCGATCCGTTTGCAGATCTCGCACGCCACCTGAGAAGCAGGGAAAGAGTTGCTGATGAGCCTGTTGAGTAAACTGAAATTCTCGCGAGGCGCTCGAAAGAACGCCGACGCAACGAGCGAGATTTCGTTGTCCAAGCCGAAATATGACCGTGTCGATATCATGATCGGCGCGTTTGGCATCGGTCTTGGCCTCACCTGCGCAACCTTCCCGTGGTACATCTTTTTCAATCAGGAAAAGTTTGGTGTGCGCGAGTTTGCCTTCTCGCACAAGGGAAGCGGTCCGAGCTACACGTCGCCTGGCATCGCTTTCACGCCCATCGGCAAGCCCTTCACCTCGGAAGAGCTACCCCAGATGGATCTCGACTTCTTTCCGACAGCAACCGTCAGAGCAGAGGCCCAAAAGGCTGTCGCCGTTCCGGTGGAAGACCAACCTTATCCGGCTGAGAAGATCCGGTACGACCTGGTACATGTTGCAAACGGTCGGGCGCTGATCAAGGATGAGGACGGTCTTTGGGTTGTCCAGCCGGGCTCCCAGCTTCCCGATGCGAGCCGCGTGGTTTCTATTGAGAAGCGATCCGGACAATGGGTGCTCGTGAACTCGGAAGAAAGCGTACTCGACCTCACCCGCTAGCAAGCTGGCTTCTGCGCAAGGTCCGCGCAAGAATGCCTGTCTAATGTGACGCTACTCATCGAAGGAGTAGCGATGCAGCCCGTTAATCTGTTCGAACTGGCGTCTCAGAAGGCAAGCTGGCTTGCCGTGCGCCAGACCGCCGTCTCAAGCAATATCGCCAACGCGAATACGCCTGGCTATGCCGCTGTTGACGTACAGCCTTTCGAGGCCGTGCTGGACCAGAAGACCGTGGCGATGCGCGCAACGCACGTGAATCATCTGCCAGCAACGAACTCGGGCGCGGGTTTCTCCGTAAGCCAGGCCAACGACAGCGTTCCGATCATGCCGTCCGGCAATACCGTTACGCTTGAAACCGAGTTGATGAAATCTGGTGAAGTTCGCCGCGACATGGAGCTGAACACAGCCATCGTGAAGGCCTTCCACCGCATGCTGCTCATGACCACGAGAGGTTGATCAGAATGGATCCGCTCGTATCTTCCCTTAAAGTCGCTGCGTCAGGGCTTAGCGCCCAATCCGAACGCCTCCGGGTTGTGTCGGAGAACATGGCGAACGCCCAGTCCACCGGCGACTTTCCAGGCGCCGATCCCTACCAGCGCAAGACCATCACCTTCAACGCCGAGCTCGATCGCCTCACCGGCGCCCGAACTGTTGAAGTGTCATCGATCTCGAATGATCCGTCCGCCTATCGCATCGAATACATGCTTGGCCATGAGGCTGCAGACGAGTTTGGCTACGTGAAGATGCCAAACGTCAATATCCTCATCGAGATGGCGGATATGCGCGAAGCGAACCGGAGCTACGAGGCGAACCTGCAGTCGATCAAGCAGGCGCGTGAGTTGATCTCCATGACCATCGACCTGATGAGGAACCAGTAATGATCCCGGCGCTCACCTCGGTCGGCAAGACCGGTCCCGCATCTGCCCTCGATGGCATGGCGAACATCACAGGTCCTGCTTCCAAGGCACCAGATGTCACTCCTGAAGTAAGCTTTGCATCAGCGCTTGCAGCTGCGACCGATAATGCAGTCTCCACGCTGCGCGGGGCGGAGACGCTTTCGCTTAAAGCGCTCCAGGGGGACGTGAACACGCGTGAGGTTGTTGATGCCGTGATGAATGCCGAGCAGACGCTCCAGGCTGCAATCGCCATCCGCGACAAGATCGTCAGTTCCTATCTCGAAATCAGCCGTATGGCGATCTGAGGAAGCTGATCATGAAAGCACTCGCAATCGCCGCCACCGGCATGAATGCACAACAGACAAATCTTGATGTGATTGCGAATAACATCGCGAACATCAATACGACTGGTTACAAGCGCACCCGCGCCGAGTTTACCGACCTCCTCTATCAGGTTGAGCGCTCGCAGGGCGTGCCCAGCCGCGCCAACCAGAACATGGTTCCAGAAGGGGCACATGTGGGCCTCGGCGTGAAGCTCTCGGCCATTCGCGCCGTCCACACTCAAGGCACGTTGAACCAGACCGGCAACCGCTACGACGTCGCGCTCGCCGGCAATGGCTGGTTCCGTATCCAGGGTGCAGACGGCGAAGAGCTTTACACCCGTTCTGGTGCCTTCAACACCAACGATGAAGGCGTTCTCGTTACCGCGAGCGGCAACACGGTCATCAGTGACGGCGGCGAAATTGTCATCGACGAAGACGCGATCACGGTCTCAGTCAACAAGTCCGGCCAAGTCTACCAGTCCACCGTCAACGGTGAAGGCAATCTGGTCGACGAACTTGTCGGGCAGCTTGCGCTTGCGACCTTCGTGAACGAAGCCGGCCTCGATCCCCTCGGCGACAATCTCTTCCGTGCAACCGCCGCTTCAGGCGACGCCACTTTGGGCTTTGCCGGTGAGATCGGATTCGGCTCCATCGAACATGGCTATCTGGAAGCGTCGAATGTCGATCCGGTGAAGGAAATCACCGAAATGATCACGGCGCAGCGCGCATATGAAATGAATTCGAAGGTCATCAAGGCAGCCGACGAGATGGCGTCCGTTATCACGCAGGGAATTCGATAGGTTTCATGATGCGCCCCCCCAGGTGGAAGCAACTTGTTGCCATCGCACTGCTGTTCGTCGCAGCCGCAAGTTCTGCTGCGCATGCGCAGCAGCAGATGGTCGTGGTGCCCACAAGGATCATCTATCCCGGCGACGTCATCACACCGGAAGCCATCGATTCGGTCCCCTTGCGTCGCAAGCTCAGGGATCCATCTGCCATCATCTATCGCTACGACGACCTTGGCGGGAAAGTTGCGCGCCGCACGCTTCTTCCCGGCCGTCTCATCCCCGTCGGCTCTGTCAGAGACGCATGGCTGGTTGAACGCGGCTCAACTGTCCAAGCCCTGTTCCAACATGGATCGCTGGAAATCACCGTCTCCGGCGTTCCGCTTGAAAATGGCTCCGTCGGCGATCTGATCCGTGTGCGCAACATCGACACTGGCGTCGTCTTCACCGGCATTGTCCTGGCTGATGGATCCGTAAAGGTTACCGCATCATGAGGCGCGCATTTGCTGCAATAGTAGCCCTTGCCCTCGCAATTGCCGCGCCGGTCAGCGCAGATGAGCAGATGCCAGGCGGACAGACGCCTCCTGGAGAGCTGTTCGGTGGCGCGGCCTATGGCGGGGTGCGCAGCTTCGACAGTCTTTCAGGCCAGAATTTCGTCAGATCGCGGGTCAAGGACATCGCGACGCTACAAAGCTCGCGTGACAACCAACTCGTCGGCTACGGCCTGGTCATTGGCTTGCAGGGCACGGGCGATGGCCTGCGGAACTCGCCCTTCACCGAGCAGTCGATGCGCGCCATGCTGGAAAACCTCGGCATATCGACCGAAGGTGGCCAATCTCGCGCGCGGAACGTCGCTGCGGTCATCGTAACTGCAAACCTGCCGCCCTTCGTACTGCCCGGCACCCGCATCGACGTGACGGTCTCCTCAATGGGTGACGCAACATCGCTCCAGGGCGGTACGCTCATCATGACTCCCCTGCGTGCACCCGATGGTGAGATCTACGCGGTTGCTCAGGGATCTGTGATCGTCTCCGGCTTCACGGCACAAGGTGAGGCAGAGTCGGTAACGCAGGGCGTACCGACCGGCGGCCGCGTGCCCAACGGTGCTATCGTTGAGCGTGAAGTGCCGGCGTCCTTCAATAGCGATACTGCCCTCACCCTACAGCTCCGCAATCCCGATTTCTCGACCGCAGTTCGTGTCACCGACGCGATCAACAACTACGCAATGAACCGCTTCGGTCGCCGCGTCGCCCAGGAGCAGGATGCACGCACCGTTACAATCCAGCGACCAAGCGGCATCTCTGCCGCCCGGTTTTACGCCGAGCTCGAGAACATCGTCGTCGAGGCGGATGCACCGGCACGCGTGGTCGTCGACGAGCGCACAGGCACGATAGTGATCGGCTCGCAGGTCCGGATTTCGCGGGTGGCCATCAGCCACGGCACCATGACCGTCCGCATCAGCGAAATGCCGCGCGTCGTTCAGCCCGATCCGTTCTCAAAGGGCGAGACCGCAGTCGAGCCATTCACGGAAATCGACATCAACCAGCCCGACGCTCGTGTCGCGACGCTTGACGGCCCTGACCTCGATACTCTCGTGTCTGGACTTAATCGTCTTGGCGTCAAGCCTGACAGCATCATCGCCATCTTGCAGGGCATCAAGACTGCAGGCGCGCTCCAGGCCGAACTGGTCGTGCAGTAGGAGATGCCATTGAAACTCGTTCCCCTCGCCGCGAGCTTCCAGATGATCAGGCACTCCCTGCTGGCTACCGCAATTCTGTCCGCGGCGTCCTTTGCAAGCCTCCCCGCCAGCGCGGAGACGGCTGATCCGTTGGTCGGAAACCCTGTCATCACCGAAATGGACGATGACGTGCGACGGTTCTGCTCGAACATTGCCGATGCTGCACGCGACCGCCGCTACGCACTTCAGCGCGCCGAGCTGGAAACACTGCAAAAGGAAGTTGATGCGCGCATCGCCCTGCTTGAAGAGCGGCGCGCCGAGTACGAGGAATGGCTTCAGCGCCGCAACGACTTCCTTGAGAAGGCCGAGAACAATCTCGTGGAAATCTACTCGCGCATGCGCCCTGATGCAGCGGCGGAGCGCCTTGCACAGGTTCACATGGAACTCGCCGCGGCGATCCTCATGAAGCTGGAGACGCGCAAGGCGGGAGTCATCCTCAACGAGATGGACACCAAGGCCGCCGCTTCCCTCACATCCATCATGGCCAGCGCAACCCGCAGGCAGGACCCGTCATGACAACAAGAACACGCCCCGTCGTCCCGCTCATGGCGTTGTCCGCTCTCCTTGCCCTCGCCGGATGCATGACACCACCCGAAGAAATCAACCGCATCCCGCAGCTGTCTCCGGTCGGGTATGGCGTCGGCGATCCCAAATCTGTCTATACCTACCCTGAGCCCGCTAAGGCCCATACGCGGCGCTACTCGTTGTGGGATGATCGGCAGTCGAAGTTCTTTACCGACGCACGCGCACTGCGCGCAGGTGACATCCTGACGGTCGAAATCCGCATCAACGACCGCGCACGGTTCCGCAACGAGAACCAGCGAGAGCGTACCGCGACCCGTGGCCTTGGCCTGGGCGCCAGCGTCTCAAGCTGGCCATGGACCAGTGCGCCTGGTTCGGCTGAGTTCAACGTTGAGTCTGACACCGCCACCAAGGGCAGCGGTACGACCAACCGCTCGGAAGAGATGCGGCTGCAGATCGCGGCCGTCGTCACCTACGTGCTTCCGAACGGCAACCTTGTGATCAACGGCTCGCAGGAAGTTCTGGTCAACGCCGAAATGCGTGTCCTGACCATCAGCGGCATCGTCCGCCCCTCGGATATCGGAGCGGCCAACACGGTCTCTTACGAACGCATCGCGGAAGCCCGGATCTCATATGGTGGCCGTGGCCGCATTTCCGAGGTGCAGCAACCGCCCTACGGCCAGCAATTGCTGGACAACGTTCTGCCTTTCTAACGGAACGGGACATGGCAATTTTTGACGACACCCAACCCGAAAAGAAGGAGCCATCGCTCCTTCTTCAGCTTGCCTTGCTGGCGGGCCTGACGATCGTTGCCGGTGGCATCGGTTGGGGGTCGGGTCTTTACCTCTCGGGTGAAGCTCCGCGTCCTTCCACCGCGATCGAGCCGGTCACGGCGGCTGAGGAGATCAACCTCGCCGAAGCTAACGACAGCCTTGGCGTGGTCCAGCTCGAGCCGATCATGACCAACCTGTCCGGCCCATCCGGCACCTGGGTGCGCATGGAAATGTCGCTAGTTTTCGAAGGAAAGCCCGACATCCGGATCGCGCAGATCGTGCAGCAGGACATCCTCGCCTATTTGCGCACCGTCAAGGTTTATCAAGTGGAAGGCGCCAGCGGCTTCCAGCACCTGAAATTTGATCTCGAAGAGCGTGCTTCCATCCGCAGCGGCGGCAGGGTCAAGCAGCTTCTCGTCCGGACACTGCTTTTCGAATGATCCGTCACGCCCTTACGACACTCGCGCTCCTGATCGCAGCGGCAACGCCTGCGGCAGCCCAGCAGCTGAACCTCGGTGGCATCACCGAGCAGCTTGAGGGCCAGACGATCGGGACCATCATCCAGATGTTCGGCCTGCTGACGATCCTGTCGCTGGCGCCGGGCATCCTGATCATGGTGACGAGTTTCACCCGCTTCATCATCGTCTTCTCGATCCTGCGCTCGGGCATGGGTCTGGCTTCGACGCCTGCCAACCTCATTCTGATCAGCCTGTCGCTGTTCATGACGTTCTACGTCATGGCCCCGACCTTCGACCGCGCCTGGAACGAAGGCGTTCAGCCACTCGTTGCCAACGAGATCGGCGAGGCCGAGGCGTTGGAGCGTATCTCCGACCCGTTCCGCGACTTCATGGTCGCCAATGTCCGCGACAAGGATTTCGACCTTTTCGCAGATCTTGCCCGCGAGCGCGGACAAACCGACATTTCCGTCGAGAACGCTGATTTGCGCGTCCTGATCCCGGCCTTCATGATCTCCGAAATCCGCCGCGGCTTCGAGATCGGCTTCCTGATCGTCCTGCCCTTCCTCGTCATCGACCTGATCGTCGCGACGATCACCATGTCGATGGGCATGATGATGCTGTCCCCCCTCGTCGTCTCCCTCCCCTTCAAGATCCTGTTCTTCGTGCTGATCGACGGCTGGAACCTCCTGGTGGGAAGCCTGGTGAGGTCCTTCGTGTAGGAAGGCCCAAGGCCGGTCTTTCGGCGCATTATACCTTTGGTAGGAATTGGAGCGTTATGACTCGTCTTGCGTGACGGGTTGGGCTCCAATTGTGCGGCTCAGAGGCATGATGCCGCCCCGTCAGACCGGATAGGCCCGGTATGTCCCAGTGTTTAGTATTTTAGGGGCATATTTCCCATGTCGAGCATCAACACCAATGCCGGCGCGATGACCGCGCTGCAGACCCTCAAGGCTACCAACAAGAACCTTGAAACCACCCAGGGCCGCATCTCCACCGGCGCTCGCGTCAACGAAGCAGCCCACAACGCTGCCTACTGGTCGATCGCGACCACCATGCGTTCCGACAACAACGCCATGTCGACCGTCAAGGACGCGCTCGGCCTCGGCGCAGCTCAGGTTGACATCGCCTACACCGCAATGGACGCGGTGAAGGACACCTTGGACACGATGAAGAGCAAGCTGGTCGCCGCCCAGCAGCCGGACATCGACAAGGCCAAGATCCAGGAAGAGATCGCTCAGCTCCAGAACGATCTCCAGACCTACGCGAAGTCGGCAAACTTCTCGGGCGGCAACTGGCTGGACGTTGATGGTGCAGAAACTCAGCAGGTTGTTGCGTCGTTCATCCGCAGTGAAGATGGATCGATTTCTCTGGCGACCATTGATGTCGATACTGCAAAGACCGCGCTGTTCAACAGCAAAACCGGTGAGCCCGGCCTACTGCAGGCAGGTAAGGCGCTGGCTGCAACAGGTGGTATCGACGACGATTCTCGGACGGGGGGCGCTGGCACCGCAGCCACCACCGCCCTCACCTACGCTGCCCTGACGCTCGATGAGGACGATGCAATTACGTTCAACATCGCCATCAATGACGGCGCGGCGACCAGCGTACGGATCGACCACCGCGTAGTAAGTTCCGCGCTAGGCAGCTCCGATGGCGCGATTGCAAATGCGGCAGCTTGGGCGAAAGTCCTATCCACGGCGCTTACCAACGCTGGTGTTGACGTAGGAGCCACCGGCGATGTCACCGTCGACGGCACAACAGGGCATATCTCTACGGTTGCCACTGGTACGGAAGCGAAAATTGCAATCTCAGGGACCAAAAGTTCCGACAATGGCAATTTTTTCAATGCAATCGACGTAAACATTAGCTCCGCAAGCGATGCCCAGCTCAAGGAATACATGCAGGGCATTGACACGATGCTGTCGAAGGTCACGACTGCAGCATCCGACCTAGGCGCTATCAAGACGCGCATTGCTTCGCAGTCGGATTTCGTGGGCAAGATCATGGACGCGGTTGATCGCGGTGTTGGCCAGCTGGTTGACGCTGACATGGAGCAGGAGTCGAGCCGTTTGCAGGCCCTTCAGGTCCAGCAGCAGCTGGGCATTCAGGCTCTGTCGATCGCCAACTCCAACACCCAGAACATCCTGTCGCTGTTCCGTTAATCGAACCGCTCAGGCATCTGAACTGGAAAGGGCTGCCGAAAGGCGGCCCTTTTCTTATGTTCCACCAGGCAGACCTAAACGTTTACGCTGCATTAACCCTAATGGATCATTACTCGACGAACGCTGACGGAGAATCGCCCCGGTTCGCGGCATGAAGCCATTCCGTCATACCGGACCAGCCCGGCTTGTACTCTTGTACCCTCCAAAGAGGTAGTCGCGACCATGTCGAGTATCATGACCAATCCGGGAGCAATGACCGCGCTCCAGACCCTGAAGGCAACCAACAAGAACCTTGAAATTACGCAGGGTCGTATTTCGACCGGGTATCGGGTCTCGGAGGCAGCACACAACGCTGCATATTGGTCAATTGCGACCACCATGCGGTCCGACAACAACGCGATGTCCACCGTCAACGACGCGCTGGGACTCGGCGCCGCACAGGTCGATATCGCCTACACCGCCATGGACGCCGTCAAGGAGACCATCGACAAGATCAAGTCCAAACTCGTCGCCGCCTCCCAGCCGGACGTCGACAAGGATAAAATCCAGTCCGAAATCGAGCAGCTTCAGAACGATCTGAGGACATATGCGAAGTCGGCAACCTTCTCGGGTGGCAACTGGCTCGATGTCTCCAAAGGCAGTGTCGAGAAAGTTGTTGCCTCTTTCATACGTGGCTCGAACGGAGAGATTTCTCTCGGGACGATTGACGTCGACACGAGCCGAACAGCGCTTTTTAATTCCGACACGGCAAGCACAGGCGGAATCCTCGGCGGTGTAGCATTCGCTGATGCAAACTTTTCACTCGGGGGTCTTGAAGTCGGCGAATCAGGATCAAGTGAGGATGACCCAACACCGGCGGCCGCCTTTACAGAGCTCGGCACTTGGACGGGCCTCACTCTAAAAGAAGGAAGCACCCTGTCCTTCGAGATGTCCTATGATGGGGCCACCCATCTGATTGAAATTAAGGGCACCGCTGGCGGATTAGATCTCTCGACTCCAGGCTTCATGAAAAGTGCACTCGAGGCCGCAATCAATGACGCTAACACGTTTACCTCCGGTTTTACCGTTAGCGTTAACGGCAACGCTCTGACCCTGGAAGGTCCAGTCCCTACTGGACCGGGCGAGGCTGGGCGTGCAATCTCAATCGCAGGGCTGCGTGCAGATGTTGAAAAGCTGGATATTCTGAGCATAGACATTTCAAAGGCCAACGGGGAAGAAATCCGTGGTCTTCTGAACAATGTTGAGCGCGTATTCAGCGCAGTAACCACCGCCGCGTCCGACCTCGGTGCCATCAAGACCCGGATCGCGTCGCAGCAGGACTTCGTGTCGAAGATTATGGACGCGGTGGATCGTGGTATCGGCCAGCTTGTCGATGCTGATATGGAGCAGGAGTCGACGCGACTGCAGGCTCTGCAGGTTCAGCAGCAGCTTGGCATCCAGGCACTCTCGATCGCCAACTCGAACGCCCAGAACATTCTGGCCCTCTTCAAGGGCTGATTTGGTTCTCGCTCACCACGAATTTCAGGCCGTCCTCAGGGCGGCCTGAAATCATTTTCGCACAAGCTTCATTGCCTAAGGTCGGCTTCGGTGTTTCCGGAGCATGAAGCTTTGCCTGAACAGATCAAGTCAATTCTAGACAATCTTCGCGGTCTTGGACCCAAGCGTCTCGCCATGATGGGCGGGGCAGCCGCGATCATTGTTGCCGTCGTCCTCACGGCGGCCCTTTACCTCAATCGCCCCACCTACGAGACCCTTTATGTCGGTCTCGACCGTAACGATGTCGGCCAGATCGGCATGGTGCTCGGTGAAGCGGGCATTCGATATGACGTCTCGAGCGACGGCACATCCGTGATGGTTTCCGCTGGCAAGACCGGCCAGGCCCGCATGTTGCTGGCCGAGCGTGGCCTGCCGACCAGTTCCAATGCCGGTTATGAGCTTTTCGACAATGTCGGCTCATTCGGCCTCACCTCCTTCATGCAGGAAGTGACCCGCGTCCGCGCGCTGGAGGGCGAGATCGCCCGCACCATCCAGTCGATTGCCGGCATCAAGTCGGCCCGCGTGCACATCGTCATGCCCGAGCGCGCCTCGTTCCGCCGAGAAGAGCAGGCCCCGACCGCCTCCGTCGTCATCCGCGCTGATCGCGCAGACGGCATGAAGGCAGCACTCGCCATTCGTCACATGGTTGCCGCAGCGGTTCCGCGGCTTCAGGCTGACAAGGTCACCGTTCTTGACGCCACGGGCGAATTGCTCGCGGCTGGTGATGATCCGAACAACAACAGCGTTGCCCGCTCGCTGACTGTCGAGCGCACTGTCGAGACGCAGATCGAAGAAAACATCCGCCGCGCGCTCGCGCCCTACCTTGGCCCGGAAAACTTCCGAGCCAGCGTCAAGGCCGACGTGAACACGGATATGCGCCAGATTGAAGAGACCATCTTCGATCCTGAATCGCGCGTCGAGCGGTCTGTGCAGATTGTCCGCGCCAACGACCAGTCGAACCAGCGTCAGGCAGCCCCCCCGACCACCGTGCAGCAGAACCTGCCGGAAGAGGATCTTGCCGCCACCGAAGGTCCGGCCTCGTCCGAACAGCGCGAGCGCCGCGAGGAGACCACCAACTACGAACTGAACTCCAAGCGCGTCGCAACCGTCAGCAACGGCTATTCCGTCGAGCGCCTGTCAATCGCGGTGGTCGTCAATCAGGAGCGCCTGGCCGCCATTCTCGGTGCGGACGCGACACCTGAGCGGATCGCCGAGCGCATCGCCGAAATCGAGCGCCTGGTTGCCTCGGCTACGGGCTTCGATACAACGCGTGGCGACGTCATCAATGTGTCCGCGGTCGAGTTCCTTGAAGGTCTCGCCGGCGTCGAAGCATCCGCTCCAGGCATGGCAGAGACCCTCGGCCGTCACCTTGGCACGATGGTCAACGCACTGGCATTCGTGATTGTCGTCTTCCTCCTCTCCTGGTTCGGCCTGCGCCCACTGATCGCTGCCGTTATCAAAAAGGAAGATTCCGATGCGATGAGCTTCGACGAACTGCAACTGTCGCTGCCGAACCCGCTGGACAATCTGCAGCTGCCTGATCCGCTCGGCGATGTTGATGGCATGGGCCTTGGCTATGGCGGCAGCCCGTTCCCGGACAACATGGCTGACGACATCCGCTTCAAGCTGAAGCCGGCTCCGCAGGATCGTCTGGCACAGATGGTTGATCTCAACGAAGAACGGTCCGCGCTGATCCTGCGCAAATGGGCTAGCCAGGAGCTCGCGGCCTGATGGGTGCTCCCGCGCTTGCCGCAGCCTTGAAAGATTTCGGAGCGCCGCAACATGCGGCGCCCGAAAGCTTCTCCATGCCAACATCCTTACCGGAGCCGGCAGGGTTCCCGTTCACAGGCGCTGAACTGCCCGATTTGCCGACTGCAATGGACATGCCTCAGACACCTGAGGTCGATGTGGACGCACTGGTCGCCGAAGCGGTAGCAAAGGCGGAAGCTGAACTCTCAGAGAGGCTGGGAAAAGAGCACCAGGATGCTCTCCAGCTGGAGCGGGACCGGCACGCGGAAGAGCTGGAAGTGCTGGAGCGGCGGCACGCCGACGAGACCGCCGTTCTCGTCCATACCGCGATAGCAGATATGGAGGAGCGGGTGATCGCACTCACCTCTGCGGTCTGCGCGCGAATTCTGGGGACTGTGTTAACGGACGATGTGCGTGACCGCTCGCTGCAGCGCCTCGCAGCGTTGATCACCGAAGCGCTGCACGACGAAGAAGGAGTGCGCATTAAGGTTTCAGGTAATCGTCCGCTCTTCCAGGCGCTCAAGGACAAGTTGCCCGACTACGACGCTCAGATCGATTTCACCGAGGGTCCCGGCCTGGATCTGTCGGTTACGATTGACGACAGCATGGTCGAGACGAGGCTCGCCGAATGGTCGGCAGCGCTCGCGGAGGCGCTCGAATGAGCAGTGTAGATAGCGGCCAGCATCGCGAGATCGTCATCGTTCGCCGTGGCAGTCACGATGACGAAGACGTGCATCACGGCGGCGTTTGGAAGATCGCATTTGCCGACTTCATGACGGCAATGATGTGCCTCTTCCTCGTCATGTGGCTCATCAACGCCACGGACGAGGCTTCCAAGGCTTCCATCGCAAGCTATTTCAACCCGATGGCGATGACCAACACTGCGCCGAGCAGCAAGGGGTTGGGCGAACCGGACGAAAGCAACCCGGCGCGCGACGAGGTCAGCACGGATGCTGAAAAGGCGGCGACGGAACCAATCAACACGTTTGACCAGCGCTCGGGCCCTGCGAACCACGCCAATTCCTCCGACATGTCGGAAACGCGGCAGACGTCAGACGAACACCTGTTCTCCGATCCCTATGCAGTCCTGGCAGAAATCGCCAAGCAGACCGCCACCCTTCAGAACATTTCCGCCAAGGGCGAAGGCGGTGCGCAGACGGGCGGTCCTGCCACAGGAGCACATGGCGGCGAATCCTACCGAGATCCATTTGCGCCCGACTTCTGGTCGCAGGAAATAGGCGAATTTCAGGAAGATTCTGATCTGGAAATGTTCAGCGAAGCGGATGACGCTAGCGAACCCGCTCAAGAACTCGAGGCTGCCGATCCAACAGAAGCATTGCTCGTAAACGAAGCCGAGATCGCCGCCGTAGAGGTTCCAGAATCGGTTGACGCTGCAGCACTACCGGAAGTGGCCGAGGCCGCGCCTGCCGTCGCACCGGAAGTGGCCGAGGCCGCGCCTGCCGTCGCACCGGAACTCGCCGAGCGGGCAGAAGCAATCAGCCACGATCTGCGAGAGGCCTTCGGTGCGGATTCCCAGTTGAACAACGCCTTGTCGGTTGTAGCCAGCGATCAGGGCATCGTGATTTCGGTTACCGACGAGCTGAATTTTGGAATGTTTGAGATCGGTTCCGCAGTACCGAAGGGCGAACTCGTGCGGGCAATGGAACGCATTGCTCGCACCCTCAACGAGCACAGCGGCAAGATAAAGATCAACGGTCATACTGATGCTCGTCCATTCCGCAGCCGCACCTATGATAATTGGCGCCTGTCCACAGCGCGCGCTCACGCTGCCTATTATATGCTCCTGCGGGGCGGCCTCGATGAGGCACGGGTGCAGGGGGTCACAGGATATGCTGATCGCCAGTTGAAGGACCCCGACAACCCCTACTCGGACAGCAATCGACGTATCGAAATTCTGCTGGAGACAGATGGATGATCAGGCGCTCTTGCCGTCTCCTCCAAGCATTCGCATTGTCCTCGTGCGTTGCGGGCGGTGCTGCAGCGGACGCTCGGAACATGGATTTGCAGCCGTATCAGATGGTGCGTTCGCTCCAATTGGTCCAGGACCGGATAGCGGGCGGCGATCACGCTTCACTGCCAATGCAGAATAAACTGCTGGAGATGATCGACACACGCTTCCGATCATCGTCCCAGGAAGACTTTTCCGACGAACGGAATATTCGTGCGTTGCTGGTTTACGCGATGAGCGGAGGAAATCCCTCAACGGTCGCCTCACGCCTTGGCCGCCTTGAACTGCCCGACATGGACCGCACGGCGGGCGATGCTGTTTTGGCATATCTGCTCGGAGATGCCGTGCAGGCGCGCACGGCACTCGCATCGATCGACCCGACGAGATACGCCAACGACGTAGCTGCATTCCTGTCCCTGATCATGGGATCGGTGCTGGCGGGTGATCGCTATGATGAGGCGCTATCCCATCTGGACCGGGCGCGACTTCTCGGCCCCGGGACCCTGGTTGAGGAAGCTGCCTTGCGCAGAACCGTGGCGTTGGCGGTTGCCAAGGGCGATGGCGAGCGTTTTATCGCGGCGTCAGAACAATACGCCCGCCGGTTCTTGCGTTCGCCATATGCAGCGCAATTTGCAGAAGCATTTGTCGAAGGTACGATTAATCTCAGAGAAACGCTCAACCTCACGCGCTTCGAACAGACTGTAGACTGGATGACCGGCGAACAGGCGCGCACCATATATCTGCGCCTCTCGCGACAGGCTGCCATCGACGGCGACGCAGAGCTGCTGGCCTTCGCGACGGATCGCGTGAAAAAGTACCCCGTGGGTCGAGACGGCATGCGCGATGCGCGTGCTGAGCTCTACTCCACCCTTTCCTCAGTGACCTCCACTACCGTGACCGAAACGCTCGACCGCCTTGAAGGTCTCAACAACGCCGGCCTGAGCGTCAAGGATCGCGCATTGCTCGAAGCTGCGAAGACGGTTGCCCATGAGGTGGTGGCGCCAGTTTCTCCGCAATCGCTGCCCGCAACTGCACGCCCAGCTACCGATGCTGATGAAGCCGCAATTGACCGCGGCCTGATAGAGTCTACACGCGCGCGTCTTGGGGAAATCGACAAGCTCCTTGAGGAGTCCGGACGATGACAATGAACATAGCCATGCCGATCCTGCCATCTGCGCCTGCCGGACAAGGAAGCTCGCGCGGAAAACAAGACCCAGCGGATAGCGGTGGTTTCGACGAGCTTGTTACCGCGCGCGCAGATGAGCGGTCGGCACGTACAGCCGACGACAAGCCAGTGCAAATCGAACCGGAGGAACTGGCATCGACAGGAGGTGACGATGCCGCTTCCTTAAACGACGCGGCAGGTGAGGATGACACGACCAGTCTCGAAGCTGCCCTTGCCATCCTGCTGCCAAAGGAGGCGGAGCATCCGCTGAAAAAAGCTCACAGGGCGGATAGCAGAGATACGGCAGAGCGCCTCCAGATTTCGGGGGCGACCAGCAGCGAGGGTCAGAACGAAGCGCCCGCAGTCGTTGATCCAACCCGCACTCTTCGCAACGCGCTTGCGAATGTCATCCCAGCGGCCGAAACCGCTATCGAGCCGCAGCCGCAATCGGTGGCAGCAAGCGCTCTGGCGATGGCTCCAACATCCCTCAGGCGTGAGAATTCGAAGCCGGCTCTGGAGCAAGTCGCTCCCAAGGAAGTCAGTCGGACCAGCAGCCATACAGGATCGCCGCAGCCAATTGAGATCGGCAGAGGACAGACAAAATTGGACGTGGTCGCCTCGGAGG
The DNA here is from genome assembly GCF_016124105.1 of Aquamicrobium zhengzhouense. Taxonomy (GTDB): domain Bacteria; phylum Pseudomonadota; class Alphaproteobacteria; order Rhizobiales; family Rhizobiaceae; genus Aerobium; species Aerobium zhengzhouense. The sequence continues at coordinate 81,186 of NZ_JADGMQ010000002.1, read as the reverse complement.
CGCAGCGCTCTGGAGGCACTGCGGAACCGAACCTTCCGCCTCGTGCGCTTGCTTCTGATACCCCCCAGACCGGTCCGGAAAAAGGTACTGCCAATCTCCAGGGACCAACCAGCCAGTTCGCAGGCCGCGTCGATGTGGTGGGCTTCAACACCGCGCCCGCACCTTCGCCCGTGTCCATGCTGAGCATGACTTCCGCGGCTCTCGTCGCCGATATTGAGGCTGAGCCAACGTGGCGTTCGGCACAAACTGATCCCGCGCTCGCCTCGACTGTTCGGACAGCAGCAAACTCTGGCGGCCTTAGCACCCTAAAAATCCAGCTGACCCCGATCGAACTTGGTACCGTCACGGCGCGCCTGACCTCAAACGGATCACAACTCACGGTTGAATTGCAGGTCGAGACAAGCGACGCACGTCAGAGACTCACCAGCGAGCATGACGCCATCGTAAAGGCGCTGCGTGCAGTTGGTTTTGATGTCGACAAGGTCACGATCCAGCAAAGCAGCACCGCATCGAACAGCTCCCAGAACGAACAATCCGGAACCGGCAGCCGGAGCGCAGAGACGTTCGATGAGGCCGCGCAGCGGGGAGAACGCTCCGGAAACCAGCGTCAGCAAGGTTCCGGCGAAGAGCGAGAGAGCGCAGCTCCGGGCGACACGACACCAACCGTCCAATCCTCGGACCTCTATATCTGACGAATCATCTTCGCGGTGTCGCATGAAAGCCGGGCGCGGTCCGTTGCCGGGTTCGCCCCGCTAGCGCGGCCTGACGCTTGATATCCAGGACCATCAACCCACACCCCCGTCTACACCCCGTGGTTGCGCACGATGTGTCCAGACTCACATAAAGTGACTCCCAAAATCAACCCTACAAGAATTGACCATTGTTCGGGATTCATCGGTGCGGGTAACCCTTTGTGAACAATTTTAACAGACTGATTCGGAGGCGGGCCGATGATAGTAATTGTCGACGAGCGCGAGCTCGTAAAAGACGGTTATCAATCTCTTTTTGATCGTGAAGGTGTGGCGAGCGCCGGCTTCGGCCCGAGCGAATTTGAGGAATGGGTCTCCAGCGTCGCTGAAGATGACCTCAAGGCGGTGCGCGCCTTCCTTATCGGCGAAGCCTCCAGTGAGATCGTATCGCCGCGCAACATCCGTGAGCGTTCGACTGCGCCGGTCATCGCTCTACTCGAGCAGCAGTCATTGGAACAAACGCTGAAGCTTTTCGAGTCGGGTGTAGACGACGTCGTGAGAAAGCCGGTTCACATCCGCGAAATCCTGGCGCGCATCACGGCAATCAGCCGCCGCTTTCAAGATGAAAAGCCGTACTCAGAATTTGGCCCGCTGCGCATCTTCATGGACGGTCGCGATCCTGAGATTGACGGCGATCCGCTACCGCTGCCACGCAGAGAGCGTCGTATCCTCGAGTACCTGGCGAGCAATGCAGGCCGTCGCGTGACGAAGAGCCAGGTTTTCGGTGCGATCTACGGCATCTTCGACGAAGACGTCGAAGAAAATGTGGTCGAAAGCCACATCAGCAAGTTGCGCAAGAAGCTGCGCGAGCGGCTCGGTTACGACCCGATCGATTCGAAGCGGTTCCTCGGTTACCGGCTCGTCGCTTGATGAGTAGGGGCCAGGATACGCCTCCCCTGGCCAGCTTCACGCAAGACAGGACAGCTATTCTCAACTCAAGCTGTCAGAATCTTCAGGAGAAGAACCCATGAGCTTGTACGGCATGATGCGCACCGGCGTATCCGGTATGAACGCCCAGTCCACGCGTCTTGCAACGGTTGCCGACAACATCGCCAACTCCGGCACCAACGGATACAAGAAAGCTAGCGTGGAGTTCTCCTCCCTGGTGGTACCGAACACTGGCACCAACTATGTGTCGGGCGGCGTCTCCACCCAGGTCCGCTACAACATGAATGCGGGCAATTTGCAGTACACCACCTCGGTGACTGACCTCGCAATCGACGGCAATGGCTTTTTCGTGGTTCAGGACGCTGCGGGTAAACCCGCACTGACGCGGGCCGGCTCGTTCATTCCCGATGGCAACGGCAACCTGCTCAACGCAGCCGGCTTCTACCTGATGGGCCGCAGCTATACTCTCGGCGAGCCGGGCACGACGACCACGTTCGGAGATTTTGAGCGTGTGACAATCCCGACGACAGGCTTGGAGCGTGTCGCTTCTACGGTTGGTAAACTCGCATCGAACCTTCCGTTTGACGCTCCAGTGTACGGGCCGTTGGCCTTAACTCCTCCCGATCTGTCGCAGCTTCCGTCAGAGAACCCTGCTACCGACACCAGCATTCGTGAAGGCATCGCGGCCGGCTCAATCTTCAAATCCGGATTGACCGCTATTGGCAATGCAGGTGAACCCATCAGACTCGACGTCTACTTCACAAAAAAGGCCGCGAACGAGTGGGAAATTTCAATCTATTACCAACCAGATGCCTCCGGGGGCACTGCATTCCCATACCAGAAGGCTGCCCTAGCGACCCAGTCTTTGACGTTTGAGCCCACGACTGGCAACTTGATCCCTGGCCCACAGACAGAACTTGAAATCGATCTCGGACCAACGCCAGGCGCAGACCTCAACGGCCAGAAAGTCCGGGTTGACCTCAGCGATATGCGGCAGCTGGCTACTGCCTACACGCCGCTCGCAGCTGAGATGAATGGCTCGCGTCCGTCCGCGATCGATCGTGTTGTCATTGATCAGGAAGGCATCCTCTCCATCCAGTACGCCAACGGCGCGATGGAGAAGCTTTATCGTCTGGACCTCGCCTACGTGCAGAGCCCGGATCAGCTGACGGTGTTGCCTGGCAACGTATTCCAGGAAGGGCTGCAGTCCGGCCAAGTAAACTTCGGCAAGCCGAATGAAATCTCGCTCGGCGCGATCCAATCCGGAGCGCTCGAAGCGTCAAACGTCGATATCGCTGAGGAACTGACCAACATGATCGAGTCTCAGCGCAATTACACGGCCAACTCGAAGGTCTTCCAGACCGGCGGTGATCTCATGGACGTGCTTGTCAACCTCAAGCGGTAGGTGATCTGCTGGGTTAAGGGAAACGGGGAAAATGTCACTTTCAACTGCACTGAGTATCGCGCAGAACTCGCTTCTTAATACCCAGCGCCAGACCGGGGTTGTCTCGAGGAACATCTCGAACGCCTACAACGAAAATTATTCGAGGCGCACGGCTGTCCTGTCCAGCCTCGCCCCGGGTAATCGGGTGGCAGAAATTCGTCGCGCAACTGACGAAGCGCTCTTCAGCCGCAATTTGACAGCACTCTCCGGGTGGACCGCACAGAGCACAATCGTTGACGGCCTAGAGCGACTGACGCTTTCGGTTAACGGCGTTGATAACGCCTCCTCGCCTGCGATGATGCTCGGCAAATTGCAGGAAGCGATCCAGCTCTACTCCTCGACGCCGTCCAACCGCACGCTTGGCGAAAACGCCATTGAGGCGGCAAGGAACATGGTGCGCTCCCTTAATGAGGGCACCAGCGAGATCCAGAAGTTCCGCGCCGAGATGGATAGCCAGATCGCGACTGGTGTCGCCGAACTGAATACCCTTCTTGCGCAATTCCAGAAGGTCAATGACGAGATAAAGCTCGCCTCAACCTCGGGGCGTGAAGCACTTGATTCCTACGACCAGCGGGACGAGTTGCTCAATCGCATCGCAGAACTGGTTCCGATTTCGACGATCTCCCGCGCCAACAACGATCTCATGATCGTGACGGCGGATGGAATGACACTGTTTGAATCGACGCCGCGCCCCATAAAGTTCGAGGCTTCTCCTGTCTTCTCAGCCGATCTGGAAGGCAAGCCGATCCTGATTGACGGTGTTCCGCTGTCTAAGGCGCTGGGTGCAAATACAAGCGGCGGCGGCACATTGGCAGCCCTCGTTCAACTGCGCGATGATTATGCTGATGGATTGCAGACACAGCTCGATGAAATCGCCCGTGGTTTGATCAAGGCATTTTCTGAAAAAGATCCTGACAATGATAGTTCCTTCTCCTCAGGTCTCTTCATCGCGGTAGACGCGTCGATTGATTTAGGCAGTATAATCGCGATTAATCCCGCAGCCACGCCTACCACGTTGCGAGACGGCATTGTCTACGATGTAAATCCCGGCCTTCCCTCAGAGCGGCACGCCAACTTCACGGACCTTCTGAACGGTTTCACCACCGCGATGGATGCGCATGAGACGTTCGTAGGCGCTGACGGCACCACCTCCTACAAAATGAGCCTGATGACCTATTCGACAGGCGCCATCAGCTATCTGGAGGATGCACGCAAGAACGCCGATTACGGCGCCGAGACGAAATCCGCACTGCTCGTGCGAACCGCAGAAGCACTCTCAAACGTGACCCATGTCAACGTCGATGAAGAGATGGCTTTAATGCTCGAACTTGAGCAGTCCTACGCGGCATCCGCAAAGCTCCTGCAGATGATCGATGAAATGCTCAAAACCCTCATGAATGTGGTGAGATGACGCCATGAAGGTTTCTTTTGTCTCCTCGCAAGCCATTTCAAAGGCGCTTCAGTATCAAACCCAGCGAATGAGCTCTGAGCTCACCAAGTCTCAGAAGGAAGTCCAGACGCTGCGCGTTGCTGATGTAGGCCTCGCACTCGGTGCGCGCGCTGGGGTATCAGCCTCCCTTCATCGCGAGGTAAGCCGCCTGAATGGCCTTATGGATACCAACCAGCTTGCAGCGTCTCGGCTCGACTCAACCCAGGTTGCGCTGCGGGACATGACGTCTCTGGCAGATGGTTTCCTGTCAGCGTTGACCACGGCAAGCGCGAATGTAGGCGACAACCGGATCATCGAAGATCAGGCCAAGGCTGTGCTGTCGACGATGACAGCCATCCTGAACACGAACCTCAACGGTGAATATCTGTTCGCGGGCATCAACACGGATGTGAAACCGTTCAACGATTTCCTGGATCCGAATTCGCTGAACAGGTTAGAATTTGAAACCGCCCTCGGGGCGCTTCCGAACCCCGCCACTGCGTCCGATGTAACCGACTTCCTGAATACAATCGACTCCCACTTCAATGGTGCAGATTGGGTAAATTGGTCGAAAGCGACCGATAACGAGATCACTTCCCGCATCACTTTGACCGAAAATGCGAAGACTTCGGTTTCGGGAAATATAAAGGGAATCAAGGAGCTCGCTAAAGCGGCCGCTACGGTCGCAATGCTCACCCAAAAGCCGATCGATGGCGAAGCGCGCGAGATTCTACTGGAACAGGCCCTGTCGTCGGTAGGCATCGCCGTCACCGATTTTTCGCGGCAACAGGGATATGTTGGCGTCACGCAGCAAAGGATCGAGCGGGCTAACGAGCGGATGTCGATGCAGATCGATCTCTTCGAGAAGAGCATTCATGATCTCGAAGGCATTGATCCTTACGAAGCTTCGTCACGAGTGACCGGCCTGATGACCCAGATCGAGATTTCCTATTCGCTGACAGCGCGTATGCAGCAGATGAGCCTGCTGAAGTACCTGTCGTAATTTTAGCCATTTCACTGCTAAGAACACGGATACCGCATGTACCAATTTGCTTACGCCGAGATTCAGTCGGATTCCGTGGCGGACGCCAAGGATCGCGAACGCCAGATCCTTACCCGCTCCATCGACATGCTGATCGCGGCAAAGGAGAAGGGCCCGCTCTCGATTGAAGCCGTGCAGGCAATTCATTTCCTGAACCGCGTCTGGACCACCTTCATCGAGGACCTTGGCAGCGAGGAGAACGGCCTGCCACAGGAGCTGCGCGCGAACCTCATTTCCATCGGCCTGTGGCTGCTGCGCGAAGCGGAAGAGATCCGCCAAGGCCGATCAAGCAATTTCGAGGGTTTGATCGAGGTCTCCCAGATCATCCGCGACGGCATCCAATGAAAAATACTCTGAAGATCACCCTGAAGGCGAACGAGAAGATCTACATCAATGGCGCGGTCATCAAGACCGATCGCAAGGTGTCGCTGGAGTTCCTCAACGACGTGCACTTCCTGTTGGAAGGACACGTTCTTCAGCCGGATCAGGCAACGACCCCGCTGCGTCAGCTGTACTTCATCGTGCAGATGATCTTGATGAATCCTGAAGGCGCTTCGGAAGCGCGCGAGATGTTGCGCCGCTCGATGCCTCTTCTGCTCGCATGCTTCACAGACGAACACATCCTGGCATCGCTGAAGCACATCGACCGTCTGGTCAATGAAAGCCACGTTTACGAAGCCCTGAAGGCTATACGCGGCCTTTACGTCCTTGAGGCCGAAATCATGGACCGCGACGGTACCAAGCACCCCACCATTCTGACAGCGGCGGAGTAAGGAAATGACGGTTTCTGCAGTCGGCACGCCTACCGCCGCTCCCGCGGCGGCAAACGCGGCATCCTCCATGAGTGCGCAGACGGTGGACTATCAGTCCTTCCTGCGCCTGCTGGTCGCCCAGATGAAAAATCAGGATCCGACCAGTCCGATGGAGTCGACAGATTATGTCGCCCAGCTCGCGACATTCTCCCAGGTCGAGCAGTCGCTGCAGATCAACAACAAGCTTCAGTCGATGTTGCTTGGAAATACCCTCGCTCAAGCGTCCAATCTTATCGGCCGGCACGTCGAAACGATGGATGGTCGCAGCAGCGGTATCGTCAAGGAGATCGAGGTCTTTTCTGATGGCACCGTTCTGGTCCTCAATGACGGCTCCAAGCTGCCTATGGGATCGGGCTTCACGGTCCGTGACGCATCAAACGCACCGGAGCCTGCTCCAGAGCCAGATCCTGACCAGTCAGAAGCATGAACGAAGCCGACGCCCTCGACATTACGCAGTTCGCTATCTGGACGGTCCTGACCGCTTCCAGCCCTGCGGTCGCCGTGGCCATGTTCGTGGGCGTCGGCATTGCCTTTGTTCAGGCCCTGACACAAGTTCAGGAAATTACCCTCACCTTCGTTCCAAAGATCGTCGCGATCCTGCTGGCGGTCGCATTCTCCGCTCCCTTCATGGGCGCGCAGATCGCTTCCTTTACAACTGTCATGTTCCAGCGGATCGAGACCGGCTTCTAGTTCGTTCTAAACGATTGACCGGGCGAACGCCGTTATTGTTTCCGCATCTCATCCTCGCGCAAGCTTGATCGCCTAGTGTGCCCACACTCGCGCGCACTTTTGCTTGCGAACAAATGTGAGACGACGGCGGAATAGATGGCGGTTATCGACTCGGCACCAGTGCCACAGGCTGGCAACCACGGACGCGACATTGCGCTTGCGCTCGGCGTCATCACCATCCTGTCGATCCTCTTTCTGCCAATCCCGCCGTTCTTGATCGACTTCGGGCTGGCCCTGTCGCTTGCGGTATCGGTGTTGATCCTGATGGTGGCTTTGTGGATGCAGAAGCCGCTCGACTTCACGTCTTTCCCGACAGTGCTGCTGATCGTGACAATGCTCCGGCTGTCGCTCTCCATTGCGACGACGCGGGCTATCCTTTCCCACGGCAATGATGGCGTGAACGCCGCAGGTTACGTCATTGGCGGCTTCTCCAATCTCGTTATGGCTGGCGACTTCGTCATCGGCCTGATCGTCTTTTTGATCCTGATCGTCGTCAATTTCATCGTCATCACCAAGGGCGCGACCCGTATCGCCGAGGTGGGCGCAAGGTTCACCCTTGACGCCATTCCCGGCAAGCAGATGTCTATCGACGCCGACCTTTCTGCTGGCGTCATCGACGACAAGGAAGCGCAAAAGCGCCGCCGCGAGCTCGAGGAAGAGTCCTCTTTCTTCGGCGCGATGGACGGTGCGTCCAAATTTGTCCGTGGCGATGCGATTGCCGGTCTCCTCATCACGGCGATCAACATCATCGGCGGCATCGCCATTGGCTACACACGCCACGGCATGTCGATGTCGGAATCCGCTGACGTCTTCGTCAAGCTGTCCGTAGGTGACGGCCTGGCAACGCAGATTCCCGCGCTGATCGTATCATTGTCTGCCGGCCTGGTGGTGTCGAAGGGTGGCACGCGCGGTGCCACTGACGAAGCCGTTTTCGGTCAGCTCGGCGCCTATCCACGTGCGCTCTCCGTCGCAGCGGTGCTGATCGGTGGCATTGGCATTATGCCCGGCCTCCCGACCATACCGTTCTTCATTCTCGCCTTCGCTATGGGCTCGGTCGCCTACTTTATCCCTCGTCAGCGCAAGAAGCTGGCTGACGCAGCGGCTGCTGCCGAGCGCCAGGTGGCTGAGGCGAAGGTCGAAGAAGAAAAGCAGTCCATCAAGGCATCGCTGAAGACGCCCGAGATTGAGCTCCTGATCGGAAAGCAGCTTTCCACGCGTCTGCTCACATCTCACCAGGAGCTTGCGTTCCGGATGGGCAAGATGCGCAAGAAGTTCGCGACACAGTACGGCTTCGTCGTTCCAGAAGTGAAGCTGACGGACGATTTTTCGATCCCGCCCAAGACCTATCAAATCAAGATTCATGGCACTGTTGTCGCGGAATACCAGATGCGCGTCGGCGAAGTCATGGTTCTGCTGGGTAACGGCACCATTCCTCAGATCCCCGGCGAAGAAGTACGCGAGCCCGCCTTTGGCATGCGCGCCTATTCGGTGTCCGAGGCGTTCGCAGAAGATCTCAAGCGTGAGCGCTTTACCTTCGCAGACAATCTGTCAGTTCTGCTGACCCACCTCTCCGAGGTGATCCGAAACAACCTGCCGCAACTTCTTTCCTACAAGGACATGAAGGCGCTGATCGAGCGGCAGGACCAGGAATATCGCAAGCTGATCGATGAGGTCTGCACCTCGCACATTTCCTATCCCGGACTGCAGGCTGTCCTGAAGCTCCTCCTGGCTGAGCGCATCTCGATCCGCAACCTGCATCTCATCATCGAAGCCATCGCTGAAATCGCCCCGCATGTGCGGCGCACTGAACAAATCGTTGAGCACGTCCGCATCAGGATGGCGCAACAGATTTGCGGTGACCTGACCGAAAGTGGCGTGCTCAAGGTCCTGCGCCTTGGCAACCGCTGGGATCTGGCGTTCCATCAGGCCCTCAAGCGCGATCAGAAGGGCGAGATCCGCGAATTCGACATCGATCCGCGACTGCTTGAAGAGTTCGGAAACGAGATGACCAAGGCCGTGCGCCAGCACCTCGACGCAGGCGAGCGATTTGTCCTCGTCACCGCACCCGATGCGCGGCCCTATGTCCGGATGATCGTCGAGCGTCTGTTTGCAACGCTGCCGGTGCTGTCGCATGTCGAAATCGCGCGCGGCGTCGAGGTTCGCGTGCTCGGCTCTATTTCATAAGGCTGGTTGATGCTGGCAAGCCTGCTGCCGCTCGACACGATTGCGTTTGCCGCCTTCCTTGCTTTTTGCAGGATCGGCGCGTGCTTCATGCTGATGCCCGGCCTCTCCAGTGCGCGTGTCGCGGCGCATGTCCGCCTTTTCGCAGCGATCGCTATTACATGGGCGATGCTCGCTCACCTGTGGGATGGCATCATCCCCCATATCCGCGATGACCCGGCATCGATGATCCTGCTGGTCGCTTCCGAACTTCTGATCGGAGCTACGATTGGCCTTGTGACTCGTGTGTTCGTGCTTGCACTTCAGTTTGCTGGCGCGGTCATTACAACCAGTGCCGGACTTGGCGGCATCCCCGGATCAACGGTCGAAGAAACCGAACCACAGTCACCGCTGACCGCGATCATCACCCTCAGCGCCCTGCTCGTCCTATTCGCCTTCGACTTTCATCATGAAGTCATCAAGGCGTTGATCATATCATATGATGTGGCACCGGTAGGACGCATGTTCGATCCGCAAAGCGCATTGATCGACCTTGCCGATACCGTTTCGGCGTCCTTCTATCTTACACTGCGCTTGGCCAGCCCGTTCATCGCCTACGCCATTCTGGCCAACTTCGCGATCGGCCTGATCAACAAGCTCGCACCTCACATTCCGGTCTACTTCGTGTCCTTGCCATTCTTGGCTGCGGGTGGGCTGATCATGATGTATTTCGGGATCAGCATCATGCTGTCCCTGTTCGCCGACGGCTTCTTGCCAACGACGCTCGGAGGTTAGGCTCGTGGAATCTCGCGCAGATCGCCTCAAAAGGCTCATTCGTTTGCAAAAGCAGATCAAGGGCCTGCATGAAACCCGCCATGCCCAACATCTCACCGAAGCCGCTCGGGCGCGGCAGGATGCGACCGAGCTGCTTGAAGCGCTGAACCGCGCTTCCCCCCTCCCCGGCCTCTTTCCTGACATTTATAACCGTCGCATCGGCGCAGCTGTAGATCGCGAGGAGCAGGAAGTCCTCAAGGCTCAACAAGAAGCTCATCTTGTTGCGAAGGCAACTGCCCGTACCAAGTTCGTCGAACAGGCCTGGCGCGAAGCTGCCCAGCTCGAAGAGCGCGCCGAGGAAGAAAAGGCTCAGCTGGAAATTCTCGAGCGCAAGTTCACTGCCTCAAAGTAAGCCTGCCACAAGCTTGTCCGCAGATAGTGAAGCCAGCAAATTACGTGAAGGACTCGATTCTTGGCGACACCCATTCAGTGCGACCTTGTCATTGACGTTACCCGCGCTGCAGACCCTGCAGGCGTCAACGCCGCACGCGACAAGTTGGCCCTGAACGCAGCACGAAAAGCTTCGGCGGAGTTCACGGTTGCAGAGCAAGCGCGTTCAACTCCTCCAACGCCAGCAAGCCCGCAACAGGAAGCCTTCGTCAAATTCGAGGCGATGGTCTTGCAGACCTTTCTCCAATCGATGCTGCCGAAAGAGACTGAATCCGTATACGGAGAGGGAATGGCTGGCGAGATGTGGCAATCCATGCTCGCCGAGCACCTCGCCAATTCACTGGCCCAGCGCGGCGGTATCGGAATCGCCGACCGAATATTGCGCAATCACTACAATGCTGATGCAGATGCCCCAGAAGCGCTCAGCGGTCCTGTGCCGGATCCTGCCAGAGACGCCCAGGCCGCTATGACAGCTGCATTTATCAAGGAAATTGAGTTGACGCTCACGCCGGAAGCCGAGGGCAACCGGACGACAGACATATCCAACCGTATTTAATGCCTCGAAGAATAAGAGACAGATGAGAAAACCTTCATGCAGGAAGCATTGGATTTCACGCGGTCAACAGCTCAAGGTACGGACGCAGGGACCGCGCTCATGAACCTGTCAGCGATCCTGAGCCGCATCGAGGAAACAGTCGATACCGAGACCGCTTCCATCCGCACCGACATTCGCTTCGACATCAAAAGCTCGAACGCACGAAAGAGCCGGTATCTGTACGAGCTGAACAAGGCGGTCTCAGCATTGGGCGCGGCACAGCTTCAGGAGCAGCATCGTGATGACATCGCAAGGCTGCGCGAGAAGCTGGCAACAAACGAACGGGCTATTCTTGCTCACCTCAATGCGGTGAACGAGGTCGCGCAATTGATGCAGGATGCAATTCAATACGCGGAGGCCGATGGTACCTATTCGGCACGCCAGTTCGGATAAGGTGGCCCGAGCCAGATGATCAAACTGATGGCTACAGCGATTTGGATCAGCCTGGCGACGACGGGCGCCCTGATCTATGCGTTTCAGTCGTCCATGCAATCGGACGCGGAGCAGGACGCTGAGCCAACACCTTTTGCCGGGCTGGACTACGTAAGGACCGGCATCATCTCCGTGCCTGTCTTCAATGATGGCAAGGTCCACGGCTATTTTCTTGCCCGTCTTGTCTACACGGCAGAGGGGAGAAGGCTGGCACAACTCAAGCTTCCTGCCGAAGCTCTTTTGACCGACCTCGTCTATACCCACCTCTACGGCCACCCCGAAATCGACTTTACCACCCGCAAGAATTTCGACGTAGAGAACTTCCGCGAGACATTGCGCTCAGGTCTCAACGAGCGGATTGGCGAAGATCTCATTCGCGAAGTGCTCGTCGAGCAGATCGATTATTTGCCGAAGGGCCAGGTCGGAACCAGTCAAACGCGTCCCGCATCAACCGAGGAATCACAGTAACTCCCCTGTACTAAGCGAGTTGCTGTAGATTGCTGACATCGTATGTTAGCCGTTTACACGCGAGTGCAGGCCGCGATTCGGATAGCTTCGGCCTTGATCCGCAATCGGAAGGTGGAGGTTCCGAGCAATGACGAGCGCAGCGGGCAACAGAAAGTCAAGAACGGTTCGGGAGGAGACTGGGGCCGAGGCAGCCAAGCTTGCAGTTCCTGAGATGGAGGAAATCATCGGGTACAAACTGCGACTGGCGCAGTTGCTTGTATTCCAGGATTTCATCGAGAGCTTTTCAGAATTGCGGCTGAGGCCGGCTGAGTTCTCTGTCCTTGTTCTCATCTCCCGTTTTCCCGGCCTGAAACAGACCGAGATCGCTGAGCGCCTCGGAATCAAGCGCGCAAATTTCGTCGCTTTGATGGACGGACTGGAATCGCGTGGGCTGGCTGAACGGCGAAAGTCGGAACGCGACAAACGTTCCCACTCTCTGCACCTGACCGCTGAAGGACATCAATTCGTTCACGATATGCTGGCAGTCTGGAAAAGCCACGAACAGCGGTTCGTCGCTCGTCTAGGCGGTACCGAAGCTCGCGATACGTTCATCGAGCTTTTGAACCGATTGCTTCAGCCAAGCGACACAGAATCTTCACATTGACGTAAACGTCAACCTGCTGTTATCTGCTCTCATCGTGGAAGTGTTGGCCCGCCGGCCGGATCGGAGATCAGAATGAGCCTTGACGCAATCGTCGGAAAAATCCGTGAAGGCGTAGCCGAATCCGGCTTCGACAAGTCGGTCAAGTTCGATCTGGGAAGCGACGGCGTCATCGTGGTTGACGGTCAGACCGTCTCGACGCAGGACGCAGATGCTGATTGCACGATCACCATTTCCAAAGGCGACTTCGAAGATCTGATCGCCGGTGAGCTGAACCCGACGATGGCCTTCATGTCGGGCAAGATCAAAGTCGCCGGCGATATGTCGATTGCGATGCAGCTCAGCCAAATCATCTGAGTTTTATTTTGCGGGAAAAGTCAGCTGGCGTCAAATTATGTCTCAGCTGGCCACTTCCGTACTCCCCCTAAACCGAGTAGATGACGCCGCGTAACTTTTACTGGGGAGCATTTTATGAAGTTTCTGCGTCAATTGGCGATTGCGGCAGCAGTGTCGGTCGTTTCGACCTCCGCAATGGCAGGCAGCCTTGAATTCAAGCTGATCAACAAGAGCAGCTTCGTGATCACCGAGCTCTATGCCTCGCCTTCCAACGTGCGTAGCTGGGAAGAGGACATCCTCGGCATGGACGTGCTCGGCTCGGGAGAGTCGGTAAATGTGACGATCGCCGATGGCCGCCGCGCCTGCGAATACGACCTGAAGATCGTCTTTGATGATGGTGACGAACTCGAGGACACCACGGATCTTTGCGATACCGGCTCCTACACCGTCACTGACTGATTACAGACGTACCGCCTATGCAGCCCGCGCCACTTGCGCGGGCTTTGCTTTTCTGCCGGTTGCTACCAACGTACCGCTGGCGCCTGACAAGACGCCCTCTGCCAATTCGAGCGCGAGAAAACGCTCGCGCTCATAAGGTCCCGGCATAGACAACGCAGAAGTACGGGCTGCAGAAAAGCCGAAGCGGCCATAGTAACTCGCATCGCCGACCAGCAAGATCGCTTTGTGCCGAAGACGTGCGGCTTCCGAGATGGCATGCTGCATCAACGCGGACCCGATTCCGCTCGACTTCAAGGCCGGATCGACAGCAAGCGGGCCGAGCAGCAAGGCCGCAGGACCTTTGTCACCTGCCATAACGTCCCACAGACGTACCGTTCCGAGGACTGAGCCGTTGTTATCGCGGGCAATGAACGCCAGGCCTCCCGACGGCAGACGGCCACGCCGCAATTTTTCGGAGGATTTGCGCTTGCGCCCAGGCCCCATCGCCCGATCAAGCAACGCTTCACGCGCGGCACGGTCTTCCGGCATCTCAGGCGTGATGTTGAACGACACAAGGGACCTGGCGGCCGCATGCTCGGGCATGTCCGTATTCCTTCAGGAAACGAAGCTGAAACGAGGATGAACTGGCCAGGCGGTGCCCCCGCCTGGCAATGCTCTGGAGTACGTCGGACCTAGATGACGTAGGCCCGCAGCGGCTCGAAACCGTTGAACGCAACCGCCGAATAAGTCGTCGTGTATGCGCCGGTCCCCGCGATAAGAACCTCATCGCCAATGGTCAGCGACAAAGGCAGCGCGTACGGGGTCTTCTCATACAAGACATCAGCGGAGTCGCATGTTGGCCCAGCGAGAATGCACGGCGATGTCTCGCTCCCGTCATGAGGCGTCGAGATCGGATAGCGGATCGCTTCGTCCATGGTCTCAGCCAGACCACCGAACTTGCCAATGTCGAGGTAAACCCAGCGCACATTGTCATTGTCGGCCTTCTTCGAGATCAGAACCACTTCAGACTTGATCACACCCGCATTTCCAACCATGCCACGGCCCGGCTCAATGATGGTTTCCGGAAGGCGATTGCCGAAATGGCGCGACAGCGATGCAAAGATGGCTTCGCCATATGCTTTTGCGCTCGGAACGTCCTTCAGGTAACGCGTCGGGAAGCCGCCGCCCATATTGACCAGCTTGAGCTTGATGCCCTCTTTTTCCAACGCCTGAAATACGCCCTTCGCGTCAGCCAGTGCGCGGTCCCACGCGTCGAGGTCGCACTGCTGCGATCCGACATGGAATGATACGCCATGAGCTTCGAGCCCAAGTTCATGTGCGTGACGCAGAACATCGACCGCCATCTTTGGCTCGCAGCCGAACTTGCGCGACAGGGGCCACTCCGCGCCCTCGCCATCCGCAAGCACGCGGCAAAAAACACGGCTTCCCGGAGCCGAACGAGCGATCTTCTCGACTTCTTCGACTGAGTCGACAGCGAACAGGCGAATGCCAAGCTCGTAGGCGCGCGCAACGTCGCGCTCCTTCTTGATTGTGTTGCCATAGCTGATGCGATCCGCAGACGCGCCGGCGTCGAGAGCCATCTCGATTTCGGCCACGGATGCCGTGTCAAAGGACGAGCCGAGCCCGGCCAGCAGGCGCAGGATTTCCGGTGCCGGATTGGCCTTCACTGCGTAATAGATCTTTGACGTCGGCAGCGCGCGCTCGAACGCCTTGTAGTTGTCCTCGATGACATCGAGATCGACAACCAGGCATGGTCCGGCTGGACGACGGGTGGCGAGAAAATCGAGGATACGCTGGGTTGCCATCGTGGTTCTCCGCAACAAGCAAACAGCAGGAATGTTCGGCCCCCGGCCATCATCCCGCATAAGACAAGGGACGCGTGGATGAGTCAGGGCCCGGCCGGTGGAGGACACCGAACCCGAGACGCAACACGCGCGGCGGTGAACCTGCGCCTTGCGGCGAAAGTTCGATTTATCCTGCCTTGGCTTGGAGAACCCCTCCGCACTGCCGGCAATGAAGGTGTGCCTCTTCAGTAACCCCGGTCTTTGGACGACCGGCAGAACACCAGAAAGGCCCGCACCGTCGTTGCTTCAAGGTGTCCTCGATCAGCGGTTGGCCGTCTGACCGACTGGAGGGGTTAGCTCCAGGTACCTTACCGATTTCCCTCACCAAACGAGGTTACGGCGGACACCCACAGGCACGTGCGACTTTGGGCAAGCGCGCATATAGGGAAAAGGCCCGGCGGGTGCAACGGCTTTTTTACACTCATCCAGAAGTTCAAATTGAGCGAGTCTATCTTGCAACAGTCGACGCGCGTCCTGTGCCTTCCCGCTTGGCGCAGCAGCGTTTCGCGCATCACCCCCCTCTTGCTCCCAATCCTTGCTAGCGCTTGAAATTCCTGCGCGCGGGCCTTGATCTGGTACAGCAAATGAACAAAGCTCGCGCCGGGCTCTCAAAACGGTGACGCGGGAATACATGGATACGCTTACGCGCATGCGCGCCTTCCTCGATGTGGTGGAAGCTGAGGGTTTCTCCGCGGCTGCGCGCAAGATCGGCCGGTCGAAGGCGCTGCTATCGAAATATGTCCGCGAATTGGAAGACGAACTTGGCGCCCTCCTGCTCAATCGCACGACGCGTCAGTTTTCCCTGACCGAAGCGGGCCACACCTATTTCAAGCGCGCAACCGAAATCATTCAGGAAATCGACAACCTCTCGGAGAGCGTTCGCGATTCCGCCGGGGACGTACGCGGCCGCATCAAACTCACCGCACCCAGGACTTTTTCTGACGCGCCTATCGGCCAATCTCTGATTGATTTTGCCAAGGAGCATCCGGACATCGTCCTCGACATCCACCTGGATGATCGTTTCGTGGATCTCGTGGAAGAGGGATTTGACGTAGCAATCCGCATTACGCGCCTGGAGGATTCCTCCATGATCGCACGCAGGCTGGCGCCGTTCTCCTTGAAGATCTGTGGTTCGCCGGACCTCATCGAGCGCGTCGGCAGGCCGGAGAAGCCGCAGGATCTTTCCAAGCTTCCATGCTTGGTAGATACCAATGGTCGCTGGCTGTCCAACTGGCCCTTTATGCGCGCCAGCGGAGAAATGTTTTCCGTTCCCGTGTCGGGCCCGATCGAGGTCAACAGCCCGTTGACAACCCGCGCGGCGGCGATCTCAGGCCTCGGCTTCGCGCCACTTCCCGATTTCATCGCAGCTCCCGCGCTCGCGAGCGGGGAGCTTGAAACCTTGCTCGACGACTGGACACCGCGCGGCGGTGGCATCTTCGCCGTCTACCCGCACCGGCGATACCTGCCAGCAAAGATACGGGTCTTTGTCGACTACCTGGCCCAGTGGTTTAAGCAGCACGTGAGCTGATTCACGAGGCAGTCCCATTTCCGCCTGTTTTATGGGGATGCTCGTCAACGATTCATACGGGGCGTGAACGGTCTGATGACGAAACGGTCTTTGATATCGGCCGCCGGTGCCATGTTCTTGGCAGCGACATCCCCCTCCCTGTCTCATCCACATGTGTTCGCTGAAGCCAACCTCGAGGTGATGGTCTCTGCCGACGGACATGTCGAAGCTCTCCGACATGTCTGGCGCTTTGATGATCTATTCTCCTCAACGGTGCTGCTGGAATTCGACATGAACAGCGACCTTGCTCTGAGCCAGGAAGAACTCGATCAGGTGGGAGGCGTCATTCACGAGTCTCTGGCGGAATTCGACTATTTCCAGTTTGTCGATGTGGACGGAAGAGCTGTCACGATGGCGCCTCCGGAGGCGATCCTCGCCAATTACGAGGACAACCAGCTGATCATCTTCTTCGAATCCAAGCCGCAAGCCCCGCTCCCCTTGAAAGGAAGCATCGCCTTCGGCGTCTATGATCCGACATTCTATACCGCGATAGAATTCACCGAAGACAATTACATGTCGGTCTCGCCTCTTCCAGCCAGTTGCGCCCGGACAGTGGTCCGGCCTGACCCGGATGAAGCGATTGCGATGAACCAGGACAAGCTCACGGAAGCGTTTTTCGAAGATCCGACGACAAACGATTACTCCAAGCTGTTTGCGACACGGCTTGAACTGACCTGCTCTTAAGGGGTGACTCTACCATGAAGAAGCCCGCGCTTCGCGCCATCTTTCTCCTTTTCTCCGCTGCATCGGCCACCACCATCATCGTGTCAGCCGCCTACGCGCAAAGCTCGCTTGGCATCGGCACGAATGAAGCTACACTGCCTTCCACCGGCATGTTTTCTGGCTTGCTTAACTGGATCAATCTCCACCAGCAGAACTTTTATCGCTCGCTGACCGGAGCCCTGCGTTCTATGCGCGACGGGGGCGGCGGTGCCTGGCTTCTCGTCGGACTTTCCTTCGTCTATGGGGTTTTCCATGCGGCGGGCCCTGGCCACGGCAAGGCAGTTATCTCGTCCTATATGCTGGCGAATGAAGTCGCGCTCCGCCGCGGCATCATGCTGTCCTTCCTTTCGGCTCTGCTGCAATCGCTGACTGCGATTGTCGTCATGGCAGCGGTGTTCCTTATCCTGCGCGGCACCTCTGTCTCGATGACAGACGCGACCCGTTTTCTTGAAATCGCATCCTATGCCTTGGTCACCGCCTTTGGTGCCTGGCTCCTCTGGACAAAGGCCTGGCCGCGCCTGCGTGGGCTGTTCGTTGGCAAGCCAGCGCACAGCCTGTCTTCAGCCAGCCACCACGAGCACCAGCACGGATGCGATCACCACCACCACGAGCACGACCATCACCACCATCATCATCACGGCGCTGATGTTTGTTCATCGTGCGGCCATTCACATGCTCCGGACCCGAAGCTTCTTGGCGGCGATCAGTTTGACTGGAAGTCCGCATGGACCGCCATCGTGGCGGTCGGCCTTCGCCCATGCACAGGCGCGTTGATCGTCCTGTCCTTCGCATTCCTGAACGGCCTTTATGCGTCCGGCGTCCTCTCCGTTCTGGCCATGGGTCTCGGCACCGCGATCACTGTTTCGGCGCTCGCGACGATGGCCGTGACCGCAAAGAACTGGGCCGTCGCGATTGCGGGTGACGGAAGAACTGGCAACCGCGTTCATGCAGCAATCGAAATCGCGGGCGCTGCCTTCGTATTCCTGCTTGGTGTCATGCTGCTTTCCGCGAGCCTGTCAGTGTAGGCTTAGCGCTGAAAGGTCATGCCGAGGTAGACACTCGTCTCGTCATAGTCGCGGCCGGGAAGATTGCTCTTCTGGATTTCATGGCGTGCCCGGCCTGTGATCCCCGCATAGCGGTTCATCCACCAAGTCAGGCTGGCCTCGCCCCAGATGACGCGGTCATGCGCATCGGAGGCCGCGTAGTCGCGATACTCAAGGCCGACTGCCGCACGCCCTGACAGATTCGCGCGCAACTCGCGCGTCATCGCCAGGCTCGCCGAGTAAAGCAGGGAGCCTGTCTCTCCCGCAGACGTGGTGCCTTCAACCTCCGTCGCGGCATTAAAGTCGACAATGGTCCCCCTTATCGGAGACCACGAAAGCTGCCCTGCTGTCACAAAACCCGATATGGCAGCGAGACGCTCGTCATCGGGTCGCTCAGTCAGCCATCCAACCGAAATCTCTCCGTTGAGGTTTTCACGCAGATCCAGTTCAACGCCGGACCGCAGCGCGTATCGGTCCGCCGATCGCTCATAGCCGGCACTGTCGCTGCGCTCATCATAAAAGCGACGTCCGGCCTCCGCTTCCACGAACGGTCGTATGGCAGGAGATATCTCGTATCCAAGCCTCAGCCTTGCCGTCGCAAGCGTTGAATCGCGCTCGCTCTGCGACACCACTGTGCCATCGAGGAGCTTCGCATCTCCGTAGGTATCGCGGTGAACATCGCCGGTCAGGCCAAAACGGAACCGCGCGACGTCGCGCGAGATGCCAGCCGTTCCGGAAAGGGTGTGGCGCAGGGGCCGGTCTTCAACCCCTGAGATCGCTGATGGCGAGGAGGCGGATTCTTCCCGAACCCGGTAGCCTGCACCCACTGTTCCATCGAGACCTTCTCCAATGTCCAGGCGCAGTTCGCCTCTGATTCCGCCTTCAAGCTCGTCGAGCTCTTCACCTGATAAGGATTTACGCCAGTCAACATTGGCGTCGATCGACAGACTATGGCGCGACCAGTCGGTAATCGCGCTGAGGCGCAACGCCGTCTCGGAGAAGGTGGAGCTTCGTCCGTTGGTCGAAGAGTTCGCGTTGGTCGTGTGCCCGATACCTTGTTCAAGACGCGGTCGCAGGATGAATGATCCGGCGCGGATGCCAATCGGGGCAAAGCCGTCGCCGTCGAGGCGCGCTCCCCTTGTCTCGATCCCGCCGGTACGAATCGCATCAGGCCCCATGCGCCCGCTTCGCTCCGGTTCATCCAGGATCGCTGGCCCCTCGCGCGAGCCGACTAATTCGTCCTGTGCCACAGGCACCGATCGGGCGGCGGCTGGAGGACGTGAATTTCTCGGCGGGGTCGGCTCCGCATCATCAATGACCGGCGAATTGGTGGGAGCACCAAGCAGATCATCGTTGATATCCCGCTCGGAAACGGCCCCACGAAGCTCAAGCCCCTCCTGCGCGCTCGCCGCCATCGCACTCAGCACGACCCCGACGGCAGCCGTCAACGCAGCCGTGCGCAAACCCTTTGTGCCTTGAGGAATTGATGCCATCTTCGTCCGGTCGTCTCGCGCAAAACGCGCCAAAGCTTTACCGGATCGTAAACATCGATGGTTAATGGAGAATTGATTGAGGATATCCCGGCCGACACTTGTGTTGGACAACACACGGCAGAATCGATAAGCGCACTCCATGCAGAGAAAACCCCTCACCGCCCCGATTGATCGGCAGGCTGCAGCAGCTTCCGCCATTCGGACCATCAATACCGAACGTGCCGGACTGACAGCGCTTGCAGAAGCATTGGGCAACGGCCTGGCTGCACCTTTCGCGGACGCTGTCGAGATAATCACCAAGATCACAGGACGGCTGATCGTCACTGGTGTTGGCAAGAGTGGCCACATCGGATCGAAGATCGCGGCGACCATGGCATCGACCGGAACGCCCGCGTTTTTCGTACACCCTGCCGAAGCCAACCACGGCGATCTTGGGATGATCAGCCTTGATGACGCGATCCTTGCCATATCCTGGTCCGGGGAAACGGCCGAACTCAAAGGCATCGTCGCCTATGCGCGCAGGTTCAACATTCCGCTGATCGCGATCACCTCAGGCGTGGATTCGACGCTCGGACGTGAATCGACGGTGCTGCTGGCGTTGCCGAAGACGGCAGAAGCCTGCCCGCACGGCCTTGCGCCGACCACCTCGACGGTAATGCAGCTGGTTTTGGGTGATGCGCTGGCGGTTGCGTTGCTCGAGGCACGTGGTTTTACGCCTGATCAGTTCCGGACGTTCCACCCGGGCGGCAAGCTCGGCGCGAGTCTCGTCAAGGTTGTCGAGATCATGCACGTCGCAGACAAGCTGCCACTCGTGAAGACCGGCACGATGATGACGGAAGCAGTTGCAGAAATTTCAAACAAAGGGTTCGGCTGCGTCGGTGTGGTCGCCGACGATCAGCGCCTGATCGGCATCATCACGGATGGCGATCTTCGCCGTCACCTGGGGCCGGACCTGCTGACGCAAACCGTCGACACCATCATGACGAGCAGCCCGAAACGGGTGACGCCGGATACGCTGGCAGGAAAGGCCCTGCAGCTGGTGAACGCATCGTCCATTACCTCGGTGTTCGTGGTAGAAGACGACAAACCAGTCGGCCTGGTTCACCTGCACGATCTCCTGAGGATAGGGGCCGCTTAAGCGGCCTCCACACCCAGTTCACCGTTCTCAGCCGAGGCGACCCGGACGCGGGTTCCGCTTGGCATGTCTTCCCCGGTCACACGCCACAGCGTGTCGCCTATCCGTGCCCGGCCATGTCCGTTTACGATCGGCTCTGCAAGTGTCGCAAGTCGGCCGACCAGCTGGCGATCACGCTGATTTAGGAGCGGCTGATCCGTATCGTCCGTACCAGTTGTGGGGAAGATGCGGCGGCCAATCAGCACTGAAGCAAGGGACAAGATCAGGAACGCGACGGTCTGCGCCTGCCAGCCCCAGATCGGGTAGTCCCAAAGCTGGAACGATAATAGCCCCGTCAGGACAGCTGCAACACCAAACCACAACAGATAAACGCCCGGTGCCAACACTTCGAGTGCGAGAAGTGCGGCGCCGACAATCACCCATCCCCATGGGCCGAGGTCGCTGAACCATTGCGTGATCATCTGCGCCTCCGCTGGCCACCTAGGCTATGATGTCGGGTCGCGATTGACGAATGGCGGCTGTGCCGCAGGCCGCGACGATGATGTACGCGTCGAGCTCGGGGCATCAGAACCGAACACTTCCCTTGCGATCTGGCCGATCCCGCCCAGCGAGCCGATAAGCGCGGACGCTTCCATCGGCATCAGCACGACCTTGCTGTTTGGTGCTGAGCCTATCTGCGCCATCGCCTCCGTGTATTTTTGGGCGACGAAGTAGTTGAGCGCCTGGAGATCCCCCTTCGCAATCGCGTCGGAGACCATCTGGGTCGCGCGAGCCTCGGCCTCAGCGGCGCGTTCGCGTGCCTCTGCATCGCGGAACGCGGCCTCACGTCGGCCTTCGGCTTCGAGAATCTGCGCCTGCTTGCGGCCTTCTGCGACGAGAATTTCGGCACGTCTGTCACGCTCGGCCATCATCTGGCGCGCCATCGAATCAACGAGGTTCTTCGGCGGGTTGATGTCCTTGATCTCGACGCGCGTGACCTTGATGCCCCAAATGTTGGCTGCGTCATCGACAATGTGCAGCAGACGGTCGTTGATGGCATCTCGATTGGAAAGCAGTTCGTCGAGATCCATCGAGCCCATGACGGAGCGGATATTCGTCATGGTCAGATTGAGGATCGCGTTCTCAAGGCCAGCGACCTGATACGCCGCCTGTGCCGCATTCAGCACCTGGTAGAACGCGACACCGTCAACCGACACAGTCGCATTGTCCTTGGTGATGACTTCCTGCGTCGGAACGTCGAGCACCTGTTCCATCATGTTCATCCGGGCCCCAAGGCGGTCGATGAATGGTACGATGATGTTGAGGCCCGGCGAAAGGGTGCGGGTGTATCGCCCGAACCGCTCCACCGTATAGTTGTAGCCTTGCGGGACTGTCTTGATGCCAGCGAATACCAGGAGCAGGACGAGAACGACCAGCACCGGTATGAGAACGTCAAAGCCCGAGAACGGCATCCATTACCTCCAATTGCGGGAACTGCCGGAAACAGTTCCGGCAGCCGCTTAAACTTCGCAATCAGATGTAAGGTGGTTTCCCCCGCGACACAATCGCGGGAGGGGTCAGATCCAGCCCTGCAACTCGCGGCGCACAAGGTTTTCGAGAACTTCCATGCCCTCCGGGCTGTCATTCAGGCATGGGATGTGCGTGAATTTCTCGCCGCCAGCGTTCATGAAAATCTCGCGAACTTCGCCATCGATCTCTTCCAACGTCTCGATGCAGTCCGCCGAGAAACCGGGATTGATGATCGCAATCCGCTTCACACCATCGGCAGCCAGCTGCTCGACGGTCTTGTCGGTGTAGGGCTTGATCCACTCAGCCTTGCCAAACAGCGACTGGAAGGTGGTGATCATCTGCTTTTCGCTCAAGCCGAGCCGTTCACGCAGCAACCGCGTCGTCTTGAGGCAATGGCAATGATACGGGTCGCCCTTCTCGAAATAGCTCTTTGGGATGCCGTGATAGGAAGCAAGGATGACTTCAGGCTCGAAGTCCAACGTCGCCAAGTGCTTTTCAACCGAGCGGGCCAAGGCGTCGATATAGACGGGCTCATCATAGTAAGCCGGCACCGAGCGCGCGGTTGGCATATGCCGGATTTTCATAAGCGCGCGATAGAGTTGATCGTTTGCCGTTGCGGTCGTCGTTGCGGAAAACTGCGGATATAGCGGGAACATGAGAATGCGGTCGCATCCCTGCTTGATCAGGCTGTCCACCGCGCCACGAATGGACGGGGTGCCATAACGCATGCCCCACTCGACAACGATCCGATCATCACTCGCGAACGTCGCCGCCAGCTTCTCCGCCTGTCCGCGCGTAATCGTACGCAAGGGAGATTCGTCAAGCTCCCGGTTCCAGATGGTCGCATAGTTCGCGCCAGCCTTCTGCGGCCGCGTTGTCAGGACGATGCCATGAAGGATCGGATACCAGATCGCACGCGGTGCCTCGATGATACGCGGATCGGAAAGAAACTCCCGAAGATATCTCCGAACCGACCAATAGTCGGTTCCGTCCGGAGTACCCAGGTTGCTAAGAAGGACACCGACCTTGCCCGTCAAAACCTTCGGGTGGCCAGCTGGCAAATGTGAAGCCGAGCGGGCTCTGTCGTCGGCGGTTGCCGCGATAGCGTTCATCGAGAAAATCTCCTTGCAAGTGGCCCCGAACCTAGGCAGTTTCATCCTCATTGCAAGAGTGCGGCTTGACGCACCTTAGAGCCATTCCAAACTGTAACGCAACTTTGAACGTGCTGAACCTGCTGCGTTTACGACAACGGGGAGACGTTGCCGCGCGGCTCAGGCTGAATAATCGCGCTCATCTGCAATCACCTTCCCGTCGTTTGGAAGGGAGCCTTTGGCAACAATTTGTACGGTCGCACCCAGTTTCGTGACATCGCGCAAGGTTGCGGTAATCGCTTCGACGTCGAGAGCGTGCCCGTTCTCTGCTTCGGCCTGCAACGTCATTACGTCACGCGCTCCATCACGGGAAACGACCAGACGGGCCCGCTGCAATTGCGGATGGCGAGCAAGAACGAGCGCGACCTGTTTCGGATCGACGAACATGCCCTTGACCTTCGTGCGTTGGTCGGCGCGTCCCATCCACCCCCGTATGCGCATCCCCGTGCGCCCGCAAGGCGACGATCCGGGCAAAACCGCAGACAGATCGCCGGTAGAAACGCGCAGCAGCGGATAGATCGGGTCAAGGCTGGTCACAACCAACTCACCCACTTCCCCCTCGGCCACGGGATCCCCGGTGCCGGGGCGAACGATCTCGACGATCAGGTTCTCGTTCACAATCATCCCAGGATGGGGCGAGCCATCTTCAGCTGCGCTTTCATATGCAATCACGCCGAACTCGGCGGTCGCGTAGCATTGGTAAACCCGGATACCCCGCGAGAAATACTCTTCTCGCAGTGAAAGAAACAACGCTCCGCCACTAACCAGCCCGATCTCGAACGAAGTAAGAGGGCTATGAAGCTCGGCAGCTCGATCGAGAATGATTTTCAGGAAATCGGGCGTTCCTGCATAGATTCTAGGCCGCAGCGCCTGCGCAGCCTCAATTTGCGTGTCGACATTTCCCGTGCCTGCCGGAAAAACAGAACAACCCAGCGCTCTGGCACCGCCGTCCATCATGAAGGCGCCAGGGGTCATGTGATAAGAAAAAGCGTTATGGACGATATCACCTGGACGCGCACCCGCCGCTCGAAAGGCACGTGCTGCTTGAGCCGGGTCGGGCCCCTGCCCCTCTGGCTCCCAAATCGGCCCAGGTGACATGAAAATTCGCCGGCCTCTCAACTCCGCAGGGTGAACGAAACCCGCGAATGGCGGCTCGCTGGCCTGCAGCTCCATCAGTTCCGATTTCTGAAGAACCGGGAGGGCGGCTAACGCTTCGCGGGATGTCAGACTTGCGGGATCAACATTACCCAGCATGCGGACAAGGCCCGGAGCCTTGGCGAGCGCTGATGAGATAAGTTCCGGCAGACGTGCAAAGAGTTCTGCTTCCCGCTCTTCGGGAGGCCGGCGCTCGGCATCGTAGGAACTGGCTGTCATGGCACTTCCCAAACCTCCGGCGCGGTTTCAGGCCCCGACTATCGCAGGACCTTCGCAGCGGAGGCAAGGGAAACCGCCTTATGACTCAGGAAATACCCGTGGAGCGACGGATCAGCGAGAACTGCGATCCGTTAGAACCGGTGCAGTTAAGCATCGTCTGCGTCGCCATCAGGCAGTTGACCTGAGTAGTTGTCTGCCGAATGAGCGACGTCACTGAAATGGAAACAGTGCTCGGATCGACCTGACTATAGCTGCCCTCAGCGAGCTTGTTTCCAGTATCCGTCGCCAGCGTCTCGAAACGGCCACTGATGAAGCGCGAGATCGCCACTCCATCCGTGCTGATCCACTCGCCTTCGAAGCCCGAGCTTGGCGCGACATACGGACCGGACGGCCCCCCGCGCATTGGTGGAGGCCCCGCGCTCTGGCACGCCGCCAGCGCCACCGCCATTGCCGCTGCCGCGCTGACGCGAATTAGTCCCGCATTAATCATCCCGAAAGTCCTCTCGTCGGTACGACTACTTCGTCATTTGCCGGTTTTTTGCCCGAACGCAAGGCGGCACACCCAGCGCCCCGGTTGATAACGTTCGTCACTGAAGATTGTTGCACGGTTACATCGAGAAGTTGCGTTCAAGAGGCAGCTATCTGCCTCAAGCTGCTGACAAGCATGTCGCGATCGGCCGTGAAGCCCTTGTAGTCTAGTTGATCCTCATCCAACGCGAGCATCTGGTCCGCAAACGCAGAGGCAATTTGCCCCCGGTCAGGGTGAGCCCGCAGCCGCGTCATCGGATCCAGATAAATCCGGATCGTGAACAAGATATCCCCGGTTTTCGCCAATCGGCGCAGCGTCTGACGCTCTACTCGGATAAAGAGTGAAGCGGCCAGATCCTCGTTTCCGAAGCGTGAAGATCGGTCTGAAGCTCTTGCATCGCGCTCCATGTCCGAAAGCGGATGGTAAAGATCGGAATTCAATTGCAACGACCAGTTCATTCGCTCAATGGGCAGATCCACGGCCAGCTTATCGAATATACGCTCGATGAGCGAAGCGTTGCGTGTGCCACTGCCAAACCCCGGCACTGGCATATGGATTTTGTCGATCGGCTTGCGAAATTTCTCGGCAAGTCTCCATGATGACGGGAAACAAAGCGATGCTGCAGCCAAGCGCCAGCCATCATCTCCACGACGCATAATGACGAGATCTTCCTGCACCAAGAGCGAGGCGATCTTCAGCGGTGCATCGCCTTGAAGTTCGATCTTTCGATCGTGATCCGTGATCTCGATCGCGTCCCCGACCCGCTTGTACGTCTCGGGAAAATGCCGGAGCAGATGTTCAACGGCGAGCTCGAGCACTTCGGCCTGGGCGTCTTCAGTGCCTTCCTCAGCGGCAAAGACTTTTTCGGGGAGAGTTGCGAACAGCCTGTTCTTCTCGGCCAGATACGGGATCAGCAGCTCATCGATTTCAAGCCAACCCGGCAGCTCCATCGGCTTCAGGCCAATCTTGAACAACGGTCCGGATCCATCATACGGCGTGTATGCGAGCGTCATGTTCAGCCTACCCCACCAACCGCGCTTCAATCAGACCGCGCAACGAGTTCCCGACGAAAATCCGGCCCCCGGTTTTCAAATCATCCGGGTAGATGATCTGTTCGACGGCTTTGCCGTCCAGCAGCAAGGTTTCGCGCAGAACTCCCCTCAACAAGCCGCATTTGAGGGGCGGAGTCGCCAAGGTTCCCCCTTCCATCTCAACGAAGATGTTGCAGATCCCCCCCTCGCAGATTTCCCCGTTTTCGTTGAGGAGGAGAACTTCGTCAGCTTCCTCAGGAGTAAACTCGGCGCGAGCCACCTCATATAACTCGCGGCGAGAGGTTTTGTAACGCAGAAGCTCGTCTGTGGAACTCAGCCGGGTGTTGGCTATGCGAAGGCGCCATATTGTCCCGGCGGCAAGCGGAGCGAATGGCTTTACCTGCAGATCGAATTTACCATCCGCTTCAAGGCCGACACGGACACGCTTGGGCTCGGTTACGCCACGAAGCCGCTCATGCAGTGCGGCCTCGATCTCGGAGAGCGGGCATGTGAAGCCCAGTGCTGCCGCCGATCGAGACAGCCGCGCGAAATGATGGTCCCTGCGCATCAAACCAGTCTCAGGTTCAAAGCGCAGCGTCTCTATCAGATGGAAGCGGGCTTCTCCCCCGTTGCGAACCGCCCCTTCAGCAGACATTCTTCATATTCTCCATCGGCCGTGGAATCGAACACCACGCCGCCTCCCACATTGTAAACCGCGCGCCCATTGGGATAGAGCGAGATCGTGCGGATCGCGACATTGAACTCCATGCGTCCGTCTGGCGCCAGCCAACCGATTGACCCGCAATACACGTCGCGCGGTTCATCCTCCAACTCGCGCAAAATCTTCATCGCGCTGATTTTTGGCGCACCGGTAATTGAGCCGCAGGGGAACAGCGCTGCCAGAATGTCGCGAAATTCCAGACCCTCGAGCAGCCGCGCCTTCACGAGGCTTACCATCGTATGGACGGTCGTATAGCTCTCAATCCGGAATAGCTCGGGCACATCCAGCGTGCCTACTTCGCTGATCCGCGAGATGTCGTTTCGCAACAGGTCGACGATCATCCGATTCTCGGCCTGGTTCTTGGGGTCGTTGCGCAGAAACTCCCGCAGCGCCTCATCCTCTTCGGGCGTTTTGCCGCGCGGAGCCGTGCCCTTCATCGGCAGGGTCTCGATCCAGCGATCACGCGAAACCGTAAAAAACAGCTCCGGTGAGCGCGAGAGAACCACCGGTCCTTCAAGGTCGATGAACGCGCTGTGGCGCACCGGCTGCTTCTGTCGAATTGTACCGAACAGCGCGAGCGGATCGCCTTCCCAGCTTGCCTCCACCGGAAAAGTCAGATTTCCCTGATAGCAATCGCCCTGGGCCAGATGGCGATGAAGCTGCGAGAAACGCTCACGATACTTTGCCCGCGACCACGTCGCGCGGGGGTTGGCGATCCAAGCGTTGGTGGGGTCGCCTAGCTGCAGCGCCGCAACCTCATCCGGGTCGGCAGGGCCATCAAATATGCCGAAGCATAAAAGGGGCGCATTCCTCTTCGCTGGCATGGATGCTTCGAGCGCAGGATCAAGAAGATAGCCGGCCTCATAGGAAAGATAGCCTGCGGCCCACTTTCCAGCGCGCCGCGCCTCCTCAATGGCTGCGAGAGCCGGAAAGAACTCTTCCGGCTCCCACGCGACAATCAGTTGCTGTGGCTTGGCAAACAGCAGTTCCGTACCATCCAGATCGTTCCGGAAGCAGGCGATTGATCGTCGTGAGTTCATGGGCGCAGTCCGAATTTTACGCCGGCTGCTGATCCATTGCCTCTAATTCGTCGATCAGACCTTCGATCATGGAAAGGCCCCTGCCCCAGAATTCCGGGTCCGACGCATCAAGACCGAAGGGAGCGAGCAGCTCGGAATGGTGCTTGGTGCCACCAGCCTTCAGCATGTCGAAATATCGGTCCTGAAAGCCTTGGTCAGCTTGCATGTATACAGCAAACAACGAGTTCACAAGACAATCGCCGAAGGCGTAGGCATAGACGTAGAACGGTGAGTGGATGAAG
Source organism: Aquamicrobium zhengzhouense (assembly GCF_016124105.1). Taxonomy (GTDB): domain Bacteria; phylum Pseudomonadota; class Alphaproteobacteria; order Rhizobiales; family Rhizobiaceae; genus Aerobium; species Aerobium zhengzhouense. The sequence continues at coordinate 52,338 of NZ_JADGMQ010000002.1, read as the reverse complement.
TGCGGGATATAGGTCCAGAAGGTCTCATAACCCTCACGCAGCGCAATCGCCGGCCCGAGACTTTCAGCCTGGACCTGGAGCCACAATTCACCAATCCGTTCGCTGGTCAGCTCGCCCTCGCGGCGTTCGGAATGCACGAGACGCTCAAACTCGTAGAAGGCAATCTGGCGCACGACCGTGTTGATCATGTCCTCCACCTTCTGGGCCAGCATGGCCTTGCGCTCGCGCTTGTCGCTTGTGCGGTCCAGCATCGAACGGAAGGTCAGCATCTCTCCGAACACTGAAGCCGTCTCGGCCAGTGTCAGCGGAGTCGACGCCATGAGCGCGCCCTGGGAAGCAGCCAGAACCTGATGGACGCCGTGTCCAAGCTCATGTGCAAGCGTCATCACATCGCGCGGCTTGCCCTGGTAATTCAGCATCACATAGGGGTGCGCAGATGGCACAGTAGGGTGCGCAAAGGCACCCGGCGACTTGCCCGGTCGCACCGGCGCGTCAATCCAGTTCTCATCAAAGAAGCGCTGAGCGATCTCTGACATGCGTGGATCGAACTTGCCGTAGGCGGACAAGACAGTCTCTCGCGCCTCTGGCCAGCTGATGGTTGCGTTCGGCGTTTCAGGAAGCGGCGCGTTCCGATCCCAATGGTTCATCTGCTCCATGCCGAGCCATTTGGCCTTCATGGCATAGTAGCGATGCGAAAGCCTCGGATACGCGGATTTGACCGCTGCAGCCAGCGCGTCGACGACTTCACGCTCAACCCGGTTCGCCAGGTGGCGGGAGTCTGCAATGTCCTCAAAGCCACGCCAGCGGTCGGAGATTTCCTTGTCCTTGGCGAGGGTGTTGGTGATCAGGGTGAACAGGCGGATGTTCTCCTGGAACGTCTTCGCGAGAGCTTCCGCAGCCTCGCGCCGCACCTCCCCATCGGGATCCTGCAGCCGATTGAGCGTCAGCTCCAGCGCAAGCTTCTCTCCCCCGACCTCGAAGCGAAGGCTGGTCATCGTCTCATCGAACAGACGATTAAACGCGGCACGGCCGGTGATCGATTTTTCGTGGAAAAGCTGCTCGACGCGGTTCTCCAGCTGGTATGGCTTGTCCTTGCGCAGGTCGACCACCCACGGACGGTAATAGGCGAAACCGGGATCGGCCTCGAAGGCTGCGTCGATCAGTGCATCATCGATCTCATTAAGTTCGAGCGTGAAGAAAAGGAGTTTGGCGCTCGCATCCGTCAGCTTTTCCTGGACATCCCCATAGAACTTCGCCCGAACCGGGTCTGAAGTATCTCCGGTGTAAAGAAGCCCGGCATAGGAAGCGATGCGGCCGAGCAATTCCTCCAGCGCCTCAAAATCGCGGAGCGCCTGTCCGAGATCCCCCGACGTCGGATTTTTTGCCGCATCAAGAAGCTTTCCCTTCCAGCGGTGCTCGAAGGCAGCCGCGTCCTCGGCTCCCTGCTTGAAGTCTCGCGCCAGCTCTGGCGCGTCAATGCCCGAATAGAGGTCCGCAAGGTTCCACTCCGGAAGCTGCTCCGCCGGCGCGGCCGCAGCTGCGGAAGAGGTCGAGGGAGCAGCAAAGCCGCGGTTCAGTGGGTGCTTGTTGATATGCAGCATTCAATCCGCTCGCATGATTTGCATTTTAGTCAATCCGGCAAGAGGCCGTTCACCGGGTTTCTTGAGCCGGTGTTCAGACGTCTGTGCCATGTTGAGCCAACTCGTTTGTTTCAGCCTACCGATATTCTCCGAAAGTGCCATGGCCCGTTCTGTTTTGATAGTTGATGACGATCCCGTTCAGCGCCGCCTGCTTGAAGCTGCGGTGTCGAAGGCTGGGCACGCTGTCATTACGGCAGATAGCGGCGAGGCCGGATTGTCTGCACTCGAGCGCAGCGACATTGGCGTCGTCATCCTTGATCTCGTCATGCCCGGAATGGATGGACTGCAAGTCCTTGAGCGCATGCGCGAGCGCGAGATCGAAATCCCCGTCATTGTGCAAACCTCCAAAGGAAGCATCGACACGGCAGTGTCGGCCATGCGCGCGGGGGCGTTCGACTTCGTCGTCAAACCAGCGTCACCTGAGCGGCTACAGGTCGCAGTCGCCAACGCGATGAAGGTGGAGAGCTTCGGCGGGGAAGCAAAGCGGGCCAAGAAGGGCACTGCGGGAAGCCTGACCTTCGCGGATATCGTTACCGGCAGCCCCTCCATGCAGCGTGTGATTACACTTGCACGCAAAGCCGCCGGATCCAGCATTCCGATCCTGATCGAAGGCGAATCCGGTTCCGGTAAGGAAGTGATCGCGAGGGCAATTCAAGCGGAGAGCACTCGCCGTTCCAAGGCATTCGTCACCGTCAATTGCGGCGCCATCCCGGACAATCTGGTCGAAAGCATTCTGTTCGGTCACGAAAAGGGTTCGTTCACCGGCGCGACCGAAAAGCACGTCGGCAAATTCGTTGAAGCCAATGGTGGAACGCTGTTCCTTGACGAAATCGGCGACCTTCCGCTCGACGTCCAGGTCAAGCTGCTGCGTGCTGTTCAGGAAGGTGAGGTTGACCCCGTCGGGGCACGACAGACGGTAAAGGTCGACATTCGCCTGATTTCGGCGACGCACCGGGACCTCCTTCAGCGTGTCGAGGATGGGAAATTCCGCGAAGACCTTTTCTATCGCCTGAATGTCTTCCCAATCTATGTTCCGCCTCTGCGTGATCGCCGCGAGGACATCCCGAGGCTGGTCCAGCATTTCATTTCGCGAGTGGGGCCAGCAGAAACGCGCGGCCGCGTGAACGGTATTTCACCTACTGCGCTCGCCATGCTGCAATCCTATGACTGGCCCGGCAACATCCGGCAGTTGGAAAACGCGATTTTCCGCGCGGTCGTGCTGGCCGAAGGTAGCCTTCTCACCGAAAACGAGTTTCCGCAGATCAGGGCACAGGTTGATGGGATCGACATTACGGCAGCTGATACTGCCCCGGCTCCACCCCCCTCACCTGCGACAGCGGCAGCGGACACATCGCTTCAGCGTGTAGAGGAGGCTGTGGTTCAGCCGGCAGAGCAACGCGAAGCAGCCGAGCCCGACACGTCCGATGCGCCATTCGGTTTTCTGCAGGTATTGGACGCACGCGGAAACATGCGGACGCTGGCAGAAATCGAGCATGAAGTGATCCGGCGCGCGATCGATCACTACAAGGGACAGATGAGTGAAGTCGCCCGGCGGCTCGGCATAGGCCGGTCAACGCTCTATCGGAAGTTGAAAGAAATGGGCATTACACCCGAGGAGGAGCGCAGCGAACGCTTGGCGTCTTAGCCTTGCACGCGACGCAGCGTTCAAAAGGACTTAGGCACCATTTACCGTTTGTATACCATAAACTCACCTGTGGAGCGCTGCCACGATATCGCCACGGTCTCTCCGCAATCATGCTACACTAAGCAGTGATTAACCATTAAGGATAATAGTCGGACTTGTCTTTAAGTCCGCGAATTTTCCGGGGACCTGTCAATAGCCGATAGGCGATGCGTTTTGACCATTCTGAACCGACCCGACGTGATGCGTTCAAGCAAGGGGAAATTCCAGCTCAAGATGCTGGGCGGATTGGCGCTTGCCATGATGATTTCCCTTGGTGCTGCCTCCAGCGCCGCCGCTGAAACCCGCAGCTTGAAACTCTACTTCATCCATACGAAGGAGAGGGCCGAGATCACCTACAAGCGCAATGGGCGCTACGACAAGAAGGGTATCGAGCAGATCAACCGGTTTCTGCGCGACTGGCGTCGCAATGAGCCGGCGAATATGGATCCGAAGCTGCTGGATCTGATGTGGGAGGTCTACCGCTCGGTTGGCGCTCGCGATTACATCCACGTCGTCTCCGCTTACCGTTCCCCTAAGACCAATTCGTCCCTTCGCAGCCGTTCGTCCGGCGTGGCCGAGAACAGCCAGCACATGAAGGGCAAGGCGATCGATTTCTATATCCCCGGCGTGAAGCTCTCCACGCTGCGCGCTGCCGGCTTCAAGGCTGAAACCGGCGGTGTCGGCTATTACCCGAAGTCGGGTGCGCCCTTCATTCACCTGGACACGGGCAACGTCCGCTCGTGGCCACGGATGAGCCGCAAAGAGCTGATGGCTCTTTTCCCGGACGGCCGAACCATTCACCTGCCATCCGATGGCAAGCCTCTGCCCGGCTACCAGCAGGCCATGGCTGCTTATAAGGCTCGTCAGAAATCCGGCACCACCCAGCTTGCCAGCCTCGACAGCGGTTCATCCCGCGCCTCGAGCGGTTCAGGCGGTGGTCTGCTGACAGCTCTCTTCGGTGGCAACCGCAACGATGAGCGGCCAGCCGCTGCTCCAGCCCGCCCGACGCCAGCTCCTGCCGCGCCAGTTCGTCAGACTGCCCCCGCACCGGTCGCGACACCTGCTCCGCAGGCGGAAACGATCATCGCCGCTTTGCCCGAACGCAATCCGCCAGTCCCAGGTGCGGCTCCGAGGCCGTTGCTTGACGTTGGTGCGAAGCCAGCACAGCCGATCATTCCGGGCATCGCCGTTGGCGCTACACCCGAAGAGCCTTTGCAAGCTGATGCCGCACCGGTGCTTGCGCAGGTGCCGCTCCCGACGCGTCGGCCTGAATATGCACCTGCTGCAGAAGTCGCGGTTGCAGCTGAAGACTTGCCGATCACCGCGATTGCCGCAGACCGGACGCCGACCGGCGGCTCGGAAGCGATCGCGGAGATGCTGGCCCTGTCGGCTGCGGACGCCCGTGCGGGCGTTGTAATCAACAATGTGCCTATACCGACGATGCGCCCGTCGCTTGACGGAGATGACAGCGCGCTCGCCAGGCAGGTGGCCGCAGTATCTTCCGGCGGCGATGTCTTCGCTCTCGCGGCCCTGCCGGAAACACGCCCCGCAGCGCTTGGCATCAATCAGGCTGCGGTCGAAATCCCCCCTGCTCCACAGCAGGACGAACGGATCGCCGCCCTTAGCGAAAAACCGCGCGTCGCACCTATTGGTCGTGAACTTGACTCAGGTGTTCGCACCAGCGGGAAGGCTGCTCGCCCTCAGGCCGGAAGTTCCAGGACCGAGCCGAAAGCAAGGACCGTTCCGATCGACAGGGACGTGACGAGCTGGGCCTTCCGCCGCGATCTCGACGTTAACAACGCGGGCGGCACCACCAACGGTAAAGCTTACAATGTGGTCTGGTCTGCCCCGGAAACCGTCTATACCCACGGCTTCCAGCCGAGTGCGTCGGATGCAGATCCGAACCGGTTTACCGGCAAGGCGGTCAACTTCATTTCCGTCGCGCGCTTTCCCGCAAAGCAGAACTGACCACCAGTCACATTGATAAAAAAAGGCAGCCACGTGCTGCCTTTTTTGTTCGGTGTCCGATGGGATGTCTCAACCAGAGACTGTAAACCCTGCATCCTCGATTGCCGGCAAGAACGCCTCACGCGGCATCTGGGAGATGATGTCGACAGTCTTTGCGGACAGGTCGGCGCTCACCTCAGCCTGAGGGTCCACACGCGCGATAGCCCTGGTGATGCCCTTGACGCAGCCCTCACAGCTCATGTCTTCAATTTGGAATTGCATCATAAACTCCAGCTTCTGAGATCCGTTGGAGCATGCACCTTTCCACCATTGGAAGGTCAACCGAAAACTTTCTTGACCTTCCAATGGTGGGAACCCTTATCTAAGGACGGACGCCAGCGCATTGCGAGATGACACCATGAACGCGCCTGTTCCAACTGCACCTTCAGAAAGAAAAACTCTGTCCCTGTCGATTGAGGGGATGACATGTGCATCCTGTGTCGGCCGCGTCGAAAAGTCGTTGAGGGCTGTCACAGGTGTTGAAAACGCCAGCGTAAATCTGGCGACGGAACGCGCTGACATCAGCTTCTCCGCTCCGGCAAACTACACCGCGTTGGTTGATGCAGTTCAAAAGGCCGGCTTTGACGTGCCCCAAAGGCGATCCGTTGAGCTCGCGATCGTGGGCATGACTTGCGCGTCATGTGTGGGCCGTGTCGAAAACGCCCTTTTCAAAGTGCCGGGCGTGGAAAAGGCCGCTGTCAATCTCGCTACCGAGCGGGCCTTCGTTCAAGGCGCTGCAGGTCCGGAGGCGCTGATCGCGGCGGTTGAGAAAGCGGGTTTCGACGCGCGGGTCATCGATCGCAGCCGCGACGAGGAGGAACACCGCGCAGAGCGAAAGGACGCGGAGGCGTCGTCGTTAAGGCGCGACTTCGCAATCGCGGCTGCGCTTACGCTCCCCCTCTTCATCATCGAAATGGGCTCACACACCTTTGCGTTCGTCCATGATCTCGTCATGCGAACGATTGGCATGCAGGCAAGCTGGTATTTGCAGTTTGCGCTGACAACGATCGTTCTGCTGCTGCCGGGCCGACGCTTCTATGCCAAGGGTCTTCCGGCGCTGGCACGGTTGGCACCGGACATGAACTCATTGGTGGCCGTGGGAACGCTTGCCGCATATCTCTACTCGCTGGTTGCGACCTTCTTCCCCTCCCTCCTGCCGGCAGGCACGGTGAACGTCTATTATGAGGCGGCAGCGGTCATCGTTACGCTTGTCCTTCTCGGCCGCTTGCTCGAAGCACGTGCCAAGGGGCGCACGTCGCAGGCAATTCGCCGTCTGATCAACTTGCGCCCGAGGACCGCGAGGGTTGTCAGAAACGGCCAGCCGGTTGAAATCGATGTCGCCGATGTGGTGCCAGGCGATGTCCTCGACCTGCGCCCTGGCGAGCAGGTCGCAGTGGATGGGGAAGTCGTCGAAGGGGCAAGCTTCATCGATGAATCCATGATTTCCGGCGAGCCGGTTCCTGTCGAGAAGCAGCCAGGGAGCCCCGTTACCGGCGGAACGGTCAACCAGACCGGAGCACTGACCTTCCGCGCAACGGCAGTTGGCAGCGACACCGTTCTCGCCCAGATTATCCGTCTCGTTGAAGAAGCTCAGGGATCGAAGCTTCCGATTCAGGGACTCGTTGACAAGGTGACCTTGTGGTTCGTGCCCGCGGTCATGGCGGCGGCTTTGCTGACCTTCGTCATCTGGCTGGTTTTCGGCCCTGAGCCTGCCCTCACCCTTGCCCTCGTCAACGCGGTCGCTGTGCTGATCATCGCATGTCCCTGCGCGATGGGCCTTGCCACCCCAACTTCGATCATGGTCGGAACCGGACGGGCAGCGGAAATGGGCGTCCTCTTTCGCAAGGGCGAAGCTTTGCAACGCCTGAAGGATGCGACGATAATCGCCTTCGACAAGACCGGCACGTTGACTGAAGGAAAGCCGCGTCTGACTGACCTCGTAATCACAGATGGTGATGACAGGTCTAGCGTACTTGCCCTCGTTGCCGCGGTCGAAAAGCGCTCGGAGCATCCGATCGCCCGAGCTATCGTTGACGCGGCGGAGGCGGAGGGGCTGCGAGTTCCGGCCATCTCCAGCTTCGAGAGCCTGACCGGCTACGGCGTACATGCCATGATCGACGGGCAACGCATCGACGTCGGCGCGGACCGGTATATGGAAAAGCTTGGCGTCGACGTGAGTTCCTTCATGCGCGAGGCCCAGCGCTTGGGCGAAGAGGGCAAGAGCCCGCTCTATGCGGCGATTGATGGCAAAGCGGCAGCCATCATCGCAGTCGCAGACCGTATCAAGGAGACGACACAAGCGGCGATTGATGCGCTGCATAGAGCCGGCGTGAAGGTCGCCATGATCAGCGGCGACAACAGGCGCACCGCCGAGGCAATCGCAAAAACACTCGGGATCGATGAAGTCATTGCTGAAGTGTTGCCAGCGGGGAAAGTCGAGATGCTGCGTCAGCTGCGCAGCCAGCATGGCGCCATCGCCTTCGTCGGCGACGGCATCAACGATGCACCGGCACTCGCAGAAGCCGATGTCGGCATCGCCGTCGGCACCGGAACCGACGTTGCAATCGAAGCCGCCGATGTGGTGCTGATGTCCGGCCAGCTTACAGGCGTTTCGCGCGCGGTGGAGATTTCTAAAGCAACAATCGCGAATATTCGGCAGAATCTGTTCTGGGCTTTCGCATATAACGTAGCCCTGATCCCCGTCGCGGCAGGTGCTCTTTATCCTAGCGCGGGTATTTTGCTCTCGCCGGCGCTCGCGGCTGGCGCCATGGCGCTGTCGAGCGTGTTTGTTCTTGGCAACGCACTGCGCCTGCGCGCGTTCAAACCGGGGGTCTGACGATGAATATTGGTGAAGCGGCCAAGGCATCGGGCGTTAGCGCGAAGATGATCCGCTACTATGAGCAGACCGGGCTGATCCCCCCTGCCGACCGAACGCCTTCAGGCTATCGCGACTACTCGGAAAAGGACGTGCACGTTCTGCGTTTTGTCCGGCGTGCCCGCGACCTTGGCTTCTCGGTAGCGGAAATCGAGGGATTGCTTGGGCTCTGGCGCGATCGAAATCGCAAGAGCGCCGACGTCAAGCGGATCGCGATGGATCACATTGCCGACCTGCGCCGGAAAATCACGGAGATGGAACAGATGGCTGCAACGCTGGAGCAGCTCGCTTCGTGCTGCTCCGGCGACAATCGTCCCGACTGCCCGATCCTCGCCGATCTCGAAAGTTCAGAAGGACTGGCAGCCTCAGCGCCGCACCTAATGCGCGGCGCAATGCGGGGCTGACTTAGCGCTTCAGCGCTGCAGCTTCGCGTGCAAGGGCTTCGATCTCATCCCATTTGCCGGCCTTGACCAGCGCGTCGGGAGCAATCCATGACCCGCCGACACAGACGACGTTGGGCAGCGCCAGATAATCGGGTGCATTCTTCGCGCTGACACCGCCGGTGGGGCAGAAGCGGATACCTGCCAGAGGAGAAGATAGAGCTTTCAGGAAATCCGCGCCGCCTGCCTGTTCAGCCGGGAAGAATTTGAGCAGCGAGTAGCCAGCCTGGCGCGCCGCCATGACTTCGCTCGGCGTAATCGCACCTGGAAGAAGCGGCACATCGCTGGCAGCTGCAGCCTCAATCAGCTGCGGCGTCAGCCCGGGGCTGACAATGAATTTGGAACCGGCTTCAGCTGCCTGCGCAAAATGTTCTGCGTCGAGAATGGTCCCAGCGCCGACAATAGCTTCCGGCACTTCCGCGGCCGCCAGCCGAATTGCATCCAGCGCAGCGGGCGTGCGCATGGTGATTTCAATGGCCGGAAGACCGCCCTTGGCAAGCGCCCTAGCCAGAGGGACAGCATCTTCCGCTCGGTCGATTTTCAGGACCGGAATGACCGGCTGGCCCTCCATTACTTTTAGAAGCGGCTCGGTCTTCTGTGCACCGGTTGGCATGCGTCCTGCTCCAGATCATTTTCAATCGATTAGCGAGGGCTCTACCAGAGGTCAGCCCCCACTGTCCATTATCCGCTCATCAACTTAGCGACGCCGCGAAAACAATGCGGCGAAAAACCTGATCGGGATGTTGAACATCGAAGTGGTTGTTCCAGGCAACTGCTGCCTTACCAACTCCGGTACGGTTGGAACCTGAAAGTCGAAGTCGGTATCCGCATATTTTTCGTAAGCTGCCGCAAGCCTGGCATCGTAGCGATTGCGACGATAGCCCGGACCGTTATAGCCGCGGGCAAAGTCCGCCCACTCCTGTTTCTGTAGCGCGGGCGCCAATCCGGCCTGGGATATGTATTTCGCCATTACTCGCAATTGGCCAGAAAGCCCGTTTCGAGCCTCGTCGACAAAGGAGTCTACGGAGCCGTATCCGAGCCATGCCCAATGCGCGCCCATCACCTGCCCAACGCCCCAGGAGGTCGCTTCATATGCGGCCTTGCGATCTATCTGGGCGGCGCGCGCCAGCAGGTTCCAGCGTGCAGTCTGGGACGCGGGGTTCGGCACCCCACCAACCTGCGGGGAAGAAAGCCCTTCGCTGCGCGCCCGTTCCCGCTTCACGCCGGACAAGCGGCGATCGAAATAATGCCCTTCGAATCGTATCATCGGCTCTTTCCTGCCGCGTACTAGCGCGTGAGCACGACCGCCGCACTCGACTTTTACAACCGCGGCAAAAGCTGCCGGCGGCACCTTCAGCGTCCGCGCCACCTCGGCAATCGCCTGCCTCATCGCCTCATCTTGCATCATGATCCTGCCTCCGTGATTGGAGGCCCAGTCTCGTCCGGCTTGAGTGCAGTTGGATAAGTGCGTCACCGAAACGTCTTGAATAGTGGCGATCAGAGGATTAGAGCGCCCTGCATGGAAAATAACGGCTCTTTTCGCGTCGCTGCGCTTTATCGTTTCACTTCGCTCCCGCAGTGGAAGGAGCTTCAGGCTCCTTTGACCGAATTTTGCGAGGCGCGAGGCATCAAAGGCACGCTGCTTCTTGCACATGAAGGCATCAATGGCACCGTTGCCGGAAGCTATGAAGCGATTGCGGAACTCATCGACTTCCTTGGTACGATCAAGGAACTGGATGGTCTGGAGCTTAAATATTCGCACGCAGGCGAAATGCCCTTCCACCGTATGAAGGTGCGGCTGAAGCGTGAGATTGTTACGATGGGCGTCGACACCATCGATCCCATCGGAGACGCTGGCACCTATGTCGAGCCAGCGGAGTGGAACCAGCTGGTTTCTGATCCAGATACGATCATCATCGACACCCGCAACGCCTATGAAACCGCGATCGGGACTTTCAAGGGGGCGATCGACCCTGAAACGACCAGTTTCACCGAATTTCCGCGCTGGGCGCAGGCGCGTCACAACGAGCTGAAGGGCCGTAAGGTGGCAATGTTCTGCACCGGTGGCATTCGCTGCGAAAAGGCCACCGCCTATATGCGTTCGATCGGCATCGACGACGTCTATCACCTCAAGGGCGGCATCCTTAAATATCTTGAAGAGGTCAAGCCCGAAGAGAGCCTGTGGGAAGGCGAATGCTTCGTCTTTGACGAGCGCGTCTCGGTCAAGCACGGTCTTGAGGAAGGCGACGCCGAGCTATGCCGCGCCTGCCGCCACCCCCTGATGCCAGAGGACCGCGAGTCCCCTCTCTATCAGGAAGGCGTTTCCTGCCATCATTGCTACCACACCCGCACCGAGGAAGACCGCGCGAGATATGCGGAACGCCACAAGCAGGTGATGCTGGCAGCCAAGCGCGGCAAGGGCCCGCATATCGGCAACTAAGTCCAAAGCGAACTCCTTCGAAACGGCATCATTGTAATGCCACATCGCGCTGCCTACCTTTTGGCAGGTCGCTGCTTGGAGCGGCCGCACGAAATGCCGCAACAAGGAGGCAAGAATGCTCGACCCTAAAAGGCTGCTGGACGATTTGCTCGGCTCTAACGTGCCTGGCACCGGTGGAACCCTGCGCGACAATGCTGGCAAGGCCGCTCAGTTGGCCAAGGACAATCCTCTTGCAACTGGCGCGCTGGCTGCCGTTCTGATGGGGACGAAGGCAGGTCGAAGCATGTCAGGCTCCGCGCTGAAGATCGGTGGCCTCGCGGCGGTCGCCGGTCTCGCCTACAAGGCATACCAGAATTATTCAAACGGTCAGAAGCCGGGCCAGGAAACGGCGTCGGAGCCTGAACTTCTCCCGCCCCCGGCTGACACTCCGTTTAACCCGGCTCAGGCTCCGCAGGGCGAGAACGAATTTGCGCTGACTATCATACGCGCAATGATCGCTGCCGCCCGCGCGGATGGCCATATCGACGCTGAGGAGCGCTCGCGCATCGCAGACCGGCTTCACCTGTCGGGCATTGGTGATGAGGCTGAGGCATTTCTGCTTTCCGAACTTGAGAAACCTCTGGATCTCGATTCGATCGTCTCCGCAGCGAAGACCGACGCTCAAAAAGTCGAGCTCTACACCGCGTCGCGGATTGCCATTGAACCAGAGACGCGAGCGGAGCGTGGGTATCTCGACATGCTCGCAGGTCGTCTGGCCCTTCCCGATACATTGGTGGATCACATCGAGGCTACCGTCTCCAGCGCCAAAACAGAAGCGACACCTTCCGTTTGGTAGCTGCTTCCGCAGATATTTTTCGGCTGTTAAGACTTGGTTAACTGTTCGGGTTCAACCTGAAACACAGACGATTTCGCTCTCCTCCTCCCAAGCGCAATCGAACTAGGGCGGTCCCTACGACCGCCCTTTCTTTGCGGCAATCCGCTTGTCTTCCCCTTCGTCATCTGCAAAGCACAGTCTATAGAGACTGGGAGAATGCATACATGTCTGAAGGTAAAGTCGCCCTCGTCACAGGAGCTGGTTCCGGCATCGGCAAGGCCGTGGCCAAGACTCTCGTTGCCGCAGGCTGGAACACCGTCTTCACCGGCCGCCGCCTCGACAAGCTGGAGGAAGCTGCGAACGAAGCCACGGCCGCAGGTGGAGGCAAGGCCGTCGCCGTGGCTTGCGATGTCACCAAGGCAGACCAGGTTGACGCGCTCTTTGCACGAATAGAACAGGAGTTCGGGCGTCTTGACCTGCTGTTCAACAATGCCGGCATGGGCGCGAAAGGCGCGACGATCGACGAAATCCCGGTAGAGGTCTGGAACGACGTCGTCAACGTCAACGTCACCGGCTCGTTCCTGTGCGCTCGTGGGGCGTTTCGCATGATGCGCCATCAGAAACCTCAGGGGGGCCGCATCATCAACAATGGCTCGATTTCAGCCTATGCACCCCGCCCCGGCACCGTGCCGTACACGGCGACCAAGCATGCAATCACCGGCCTGACCAAGACACTCGCTCTCGACGGCCGTCCCTTCGATATCGCGTGCGGTCAGATTGATATTGGTAACGCACTGACGGATCTTGCCGCACCGATGGCTACTGGCGTGCCGCAGGCGGACGGCTCCATGCGCGCAGAAGCCGTGATGGACGTCAAACATGTAGCTGATGCTGTCCTGCACATGGCAAGCTTGCCGTTCGAGGCCAACGTGCTGTTCATGAACGTAATGGCGACGAAGATGCCCTTCGTCGGACGCGGCTAACAGGGGCCTAAATGCATCTCCCCGGACAGGCCGGGGAGATGCAGCTTCACTTACTTCTGCAAGAACGCACCGATGCGCTCGATTGCCCGCAAGATGTTCTCTTCAGAATTGGCGTAGGACAGGCGGATATATCCTTCACCGAGCACCCCGAAGTCAGGCCCGCCGATCAGCGCAACACCAGCTTCATCGAGAAGCGCATTTGCGAGCTTCTTCGCATGCCATCCGGTCTTCGAGATGTTCGGGAACGCATAGAATGCACCCTTCGGCGTGATGCACGATATGCCGGGCAGACTGTTCAGTCCTTCCACGACAATCTTCCGGCGATTGTCGAATGCCCGCATCATCTTCTCGACTTCATCCTGCGGGCCATCAATCGCGGCGATACCAGCAAACTGCGCCGGTGCGTTCACGCATGACCAGCAGTTGACCGCAAGCTTGCGAACCTTGTCGTAGAGTTGATCCGGCCAGATCGACCAGCCCATGCGCCAGCCGGTCATCGCCCAGGTCTTGGACCAGCCATTGAGAACGATAAGGCGGTCGCGAATTTCCGGGAACTGCAACAACGAGACGTGCTGTTCCCCATCATACGTCATGACATCGTAGATCTCGTCCGACATGATCGCCACATGCGGGTGAGCTTCGAGGCCCTTCACGAGCTTCTCGATCTCAGCGCGCGGCGTCACGCCACCAGTCGGGTTAGCTGGCGAGTTGAGAATCAGCAGACGCGTCTGCGGCGTGATCAGCGACAGCGTCTCTTCAGCGGAGAAGGCAAAGCCATTTTCTTCGCGCATGGGAACCGGGATCGGCTTGGCACCCGTGAACTCGATCATCGAGCGATAGATCGGGAAGCCTGGGTCCGGATAAAGTATTTCGGTGCCTGGCTGACCAAACATCATGATCGCCGCAAACATGGTCGGCTTGCCGCCCGGCAGGATCATGACGTTTTCCGGCGAGACTTCGATGCCGGTGGTCGTGATCGTGCGACGGACAACCGCCTCACGCGCGGCAAGAAGTCCCGTCGCCGGCGTGTAACCGTGGTGACCGTCCTTCAGCGCTTTGATTGCGGCCTCAACAATATGCTCTGGAGTGCGGAAGTCTGGCTGGCCGATGCCGAGATTGATGATGTCCCGGCCCTCCTGCGCAAGTGCCGTCGCCCGAGCGAGCACTGCAAAGGCGTTCTCTTCGCCAATCCGGTCAAAAGACTCTATCGTTTGGAGCATACAGGCCATCCTCCCTGGTTCTACGCTGCGTAATGCGCCTTTGTGATCCTTGTCCGCCGTTTGTCAATCGCCGAGCCCTCAGAATGTATACAGACCTTACTGATTGGACCCCGAGGCAGCGGCCCGCCGTCTCCACTTTGGAGGGGCGTTATGTGCGCCTTGAAAGGCTGGTGCCAGCGTCGCACGGCGATCCGCTCTATGCCGCTTCAAACACTATCGACGCCGAGGATAGGTTCCGCTGGCTGGGGGAATATCCTCCTGACAGTCGCGAGGAGTTTCAGGGATGGCTGGAAAACGCCTCGATTTCTGACGATCCCATGTTCTATGCCGTGATCGACAAGGCATCCGGCAGCGTCTCAGGACGCCAGTCTTTCATGCGCATCGACCCCGCTCATGGGGTCATCGAAATCGGCGCAATACTCTGGAACCCTCCGGTTGCGCGGGCACCTGCTGCGACCGAGGCGCTTTATCTCTTTGCTCGTCATGTCTTTGACGATCTTGGCTACCGGCGGTTCGAGTGGAAATGCAATGCCGAGAATGAGCCATCAAAACGCGCCGCACTGCGCTTTGGATTTATCTACGAGGGGACCTTCCGGAACCACATGGTCGTTAAAGGCAAGAGCCGGGACACGGCCTGGTTTTCTATGATTGATACAGAATGGCCAAGCTTGCGGAACGCGCTCGAAGTGTGGCTAGAACCCGAAAACTTCGATAGTGAGGGACGACAGAGGAAGCGCCTGGAGGAGATTCGGGCTGCAGGATCCTGACCGACGCTGTTTTTCCTGAGAGGGATGCATCGCCGGTCTGCGAGCCTCGACAGGGAGAGCTACATGACAGGAAGACTCAACGGCAAAGTCGCGGTGGTGACTGCTGCCGGCCAGGGTATTGGACGCGCAATTGTCGAAGCATTCGTCAAGGAAGGCGCAACCGTCTACGCGACCGATGTCGACATTTCAAAGCTTGCCGGCAGTGCCACTCCGCACATTTCGGCGCTTGATGTGACATCGACCACGGCTGTCGACGCCCTCGCGGCGGAACTGGGCCAGATCGACATCCTGGCGAACGTAGCCGGGTACGTTCATCACGGCTCAGTACTGGAATGCTCCGACAGCGACTGGGACCTTTCGTTCGACATTAACGTCAAGGGCATGCACCGAACCATCAAGGCATTCCTTCCCGGGATGCTGGCGCGATCGCAGCAGAATGGCACCTCGGGCTCGATCATCAATCTTTCCTCCGGTGCATCATCGATCAAGGGCATTGCCAATCGCTACGCATACGGCGCTTCAAAGGCTGCCGTCATCGGCCTGACCAAGGCAGTCGCGATCGACTTTGTCCGACGCGGTATCCGCTGCAACGCCATCTGCCCTGGCACTGTGCGCTCTCCTTCCTGGGAGGAGCGGGTTGAAGAACTCGGTCGCGAAGTCGGAGGCAAGGACAAGGCGATGGAAATGTTCATAGCCCGCCAGCCTATGGGCCGTGTTGGCGAAGCGTGGGAAATTGCAGCATTGGCCGTATATCTGGCGAGTGATGAATCGGCGTTCACCACCGGCACCGCAATCCCGGTTGATGGAGGTCTGAGCGCCTGATGGATCCTTCAACCAAGAAAACCGCTATCTCAGCGGCGCTCGTCATGGCGAGCCTGTGCTTCATAGCTTTCATTCTTCCTAGCATCGTTTTGTGGCTCGGAAATATTTCCCCCTACCTCGGCGGAGCGGCAGCATTCCTGTTTGTCGTGGGGTTCTTCGGCATTTTCTGGCTGCGTGGACGCAGTCGCCGTGATTGAGGCTACTAAATTGCGGATCCTCGTAACTGGAGCGGCCGGCATGATCGGTCGCAAGCTAACCGCACGCTTACTGAAAGAACGCGCCATTGCAGGCCGCGCGATTACTTCCATCGACTTGCACGACGTGGTGCCATTCGATGCCCCAGATGCTGGTGACATCGCAATTGCGACGCACGCGAGCGACCTGTCGGTTCCCGGAAGCGCGGCTTCCCTTATCGAAGGCCGCCCCGACATCGTTTTCCATCTCGCGGGCATTGTTTCCGGCCAGGCAGAGGCCGAGTTCGATCTCGGCTACAGCGTAAATCTCGACGGCACCAGGTCCCTTTTCGAGGCTGTCCGGTCGGCAGGTCACGCACCGCGCGTCGTCTACACCTCTTCGATTGCGGTCTATGGCGGACCATTTCCGGACGTCATTCCGGACGATTTTCACACTTCGCCGCTCTCCTCGTACGGCGCGCAAAAGGTGATGGGTGAGGCCCTGCTGCAGGATTATACCCGCCGTGGTTTCATGGACGGCGTAGGGCTTCGTCTTCCCGGCATCACGGTCCGTCCAGGCAAGCCGAACAAGGCGGCCTCGGGCTTCTTCTCAAACATCATCCGCGAACCGCTTTCCGGTCTGCCAGCCGTGCTTCCGGTGCCGCGCTCGGTTGTCTGCACGCATGCAAGCCCGCGTGCTGCCGTCGGCTTCTTGATCCATGCAGCCGCCATAGACGGTGCCGCAGTGGGCCCTCACCGAAATCTCGCCTTGCCGGGAGCGGCAGTTACGGTTGGCGAGCAGATCGAGGCGCTTGCTCGCGTCGCCGGAAATGACGTGGTGAAACTGATCCGCGAAGAGCACGACGATACGATCTGGGCAATGGTCCAGAACTGGCCGACGCGTTTCGAAGCACGGCGCGCTCGCGCGCTGGATTTCAAGGCCGAAGAGAGCTTCGACGAGATCATCCGCGCCTACATCGAAGACGATCTAAACCAGTAAACGACGCAGAGCGCGCGAACCGTTCGTCCGCGCGCTCTGGAACAATCAGGCGTCCGCTTTTTCCTCGACCTCCGCCAGCGCGTCGCTTTTTCCGCGGATACGATCGATGGTGTTGAACACGACCTCTCGCAGATCATCACGCTGGAGGGCGAAGGCGATATTGGCCTCGACGAACCCTTCCGGCGATCCACAGTCATAGGTCTCGCCGCGATAGTGGTAGCCAAATAGCGTCTGCTCCTTTCCAAGCTTGAGCATCGCGTCGGTCAACTGAATCTCGCCACCTGCACCGCGCTCCTGGCTCTCCAGAATACGGAAGATCTCCGGCTGCAGGATGTACCGGCCGTTGATGTAAAGATTGGACGGAGCTGTCCCCGGCTTCGGCTTCTCGACCATCGCCGTGATCTCAAACCCGGTGTGAATGGACGCGCCCTTGGCAACGATGCCGTATTTGTGCGTTTCGTCCGGCGCGCACTCCTGCACACCAATGACGTTGTTGCCGGTCTTCTGGAACAGCTCAACCATGCCCTTGGTGCAGCTTTCCTCGGAGCGCATGATCATATCGGGCAGCAACAGCGCGAACGGCTCATCCCCGACCAGATCACGGGCGCACCACACCGCATGGCCGAGGCCAAGTGGCTCCTGTTGGCGGGTAAAGCTGGTTTGTCCCGCTGCTGGCTGCATCGAGCGCAGGCGCTCCAACTGATCGAGCTTCCCGCGCTGCTCCAACGTATCATAAAGCTCGAACTGCACGTCGAAATGGTCTTCGATCACCGCCTTGTTGCGGCCGGTGACAAAAATGAAATGCTCAATGCCCGCCTCACGGGCCTCATCAACGACATACTGGATGACCGGACGATCGACGACTGTGAGCATCTCCTTTGGAGTGGCCTTGGTCGCGGGGAGGAAGCGGGTTCCAAGCCCTGCCACAGGGAATACAGCCTTACGAACTTTTCTCATCAACGTTCATACCCATTGTTGCGCCAATCAGGCGATCCGAGATGACATTTTCATGCCAGGATTGAAATTCATTGAATCTGTGCCGGAGACAGCAGTGATGCGTTACCTCCCCCCGTAACGCAAATGGGCCATGTCCGGTTGCTTCCGCAGCATAACTGATAGGGTAAACACTTTACTAACTCTGATGTTCGAAGAATGGGGCAGCCAAGTCAAAAGGAGGCACATATGTTCGCACGCATGAGGGCAAGTCGCTTAGTTACTACCAGCCGCGCGCTGTGTCTCGCATTGTCCCTCACACTCCCCACCTCCGCTGCCTTTGCCGATGCCCAGTTCCAGCGTTGGGTCAGCCAGTTTCGGGCGACCGCACTTAACAGTGGCGTTTCCGCCCAGATCTTCGACCGCGCCTTTGCCGGTGTCACTGCCCCAGACCCTGAAGTGTTGCGTCTTGCGACGAACCAGCCCGAGTTCACCGCGCCCGTCTGGCAATATTTTGACAATCAGGTCAATGAACAATCCATTACAAATGGCCGTCAGATGGCCAAGCAACACCGCCGAACCCTGGATGTGGTCGAAAAGCGGTTCGGCGTCGACCGCAACATCATCCTCGGCATCTGGTCGATAGAGTCTCGATACGGCGAGGCACTGTCCAACCCGAGCGTCGTACGCAACATCGTGACCTCACTCTCAACGCTTGCCTATGCCGACAAGCGCCGGCAAAAATTCGCGCGCCAGCAATTGATCGCTGCCTTGAAGATCGTTCAAAATGGCGATGTGTCGGTCAAGCAGCTGACTGGCTCTTGGGCTGGCGCAATGGGGCATACGCAATTCATCCCCACCAGCTACCAGACCTGGGCTGTCGACCTCGACGGCAACGGCAAACGCGATATCTGGAACTCGATCCCAGACGCGCTCGGATCAGCCGCGAATTTGTTGAAGCAGAATGGCTGGCGCACCGGCCATGCCTGGGGTTACGAGGTCGTGTTGCCCGCCGGCCGCAAGTTCCCCGCAGGCCGAATGACCTTGGCGCAATGGCAGGCAATCGGCGTGGTCCGCGCGAATGGTCAGGCTTACCCACGCCCCAACGACCAGGCCGAATTGAAAGTTCTCGACGGCCGGGAAGGTCCCGCCTTCCTGGTCCTGCATAATTTCAACGTCTTGAAACGCTACAACAGCTCGGACCGATACGCGATTGCGGTTGGACTGCTCGCCGATCAAATTGCCGGACACAATCCACCCCGCCGAGACTGGAACCGGCCATTTACACGTCTGACCTTTGCCGAGACGCAGGAATTGCAGAAGCGCCTGTCCGCTCACGGTTTCTACAATGGCGAGATCGATGGCCGGATCGGATCCGGGTCACGCGAGGCGATCAGGGCGATGCAGGCGCGTCTTGGCATGCCGCAGGACGGTCATCCGAGCAAGGAACTGTTGACGCGGCTCCGGAGGCAGTAGAACCTTAATGCCGCAGGCAGGTAAAAGGCTCTGCCGGCGGCGTTCACAAGGAAGTCTGCATGAAACTGCCCGTCTCCAAATTGCTGCTTCCTCTGCGTCTCCTCTGCATTCTGCTGGCACTTTCGCTTCTGCCAGCGGGCGATTTTTCTCTCGTTGCCCATGCGCACGCCCAGGAACAACGACAAGGTGTCGGCTTGCTGCGCTTCTTGTTCCCGAAGCGGGAGCCGCCGCGTCAGGAACGCGTAGCGCCGCAGCAGAAAAAGCAGCAACGGCGGGCGACAAGCCCGGCAAAAAGCCGTGTGCCTGCAGCGCCCCCTCCGCCCCCCGCCATAGAGAAGGCCGAGAATGCCAAGCGTATCCTTGTAATCGGCGATTTCATCGCGTCGGGACTGGCAGACGGCCTGACGACAGCCTACGCGCAAAACCCCGATGTCGTGGTGATTGATCGCGCCAACGGCTCATCTGGTCTGGTGCGCGACGACCATTATGACTGGCCCGGGAATGTAGCGGCTGTCATCGATGAAAACCGCCCGGTAGCGGTCGTCGTGATGATCGGAGCAAATGACCGTCAGCAGATCGCCAGCGGCGGGAAGCGACTGGATCTGCGCTCAGACGAATGGACTGCAGAATACGAGCGCCGCGTTGCCGCTCTTACAAAGGCCATTCGGGACAAGAACCTGCCGCTGTTCTGGGTTGGTAACCTGCCCTTCAAGTCACCCTCCATGTCCTCGGACATGGTCGTCTTCAACGATATATACCGCCGGATCGTGACGGAAGCTGGTGGTGAGTATGTTGATGTATGGGATGGATTTGTTGACGAAACAGGGAGCTTTGCTGCCGCTGGTCCCGACATGAATGGGCAGCCCGCGCAGTTGCGCGCTAGCGATGGCATTAACGTGACCCGACAAGGCCGCCGCAAGATCGCTTTCTATCTCGAAAAGCCGCTTGCGCGGCTGCTTGGGCTCGGAGACGCGCAACCAGAAGCCGGATTGCCACTTTCCGATGGCGAACTATCGACGGAACCTCAAGAGACGACACCTGCCGTAATTGATCGCACTGCACCAATGCCTATCATTGATCTTTCAGGCGACGGCGATGTTCTTTTGGGCGCATCGTTCAAACGCGATGCACGGGAAGCAACGACCGATGCAGAACGTCTGAGACTTGAGGGGATTGGCCCGGCACCACAAAAGGGACGCGCCGACGATTTCCTCCTGCCCCGCAATTTGCCGATGTCGCGCGAGACGACATCGGCACTTCCTTAATCATCAGCGAGGCAGAACCGTCTCGCCCATCAGGGCAAGGTCGATCGCGTGCGCGGCCTGACGGCCTTCGCGAATGGCCCAGACGACAAGCGACTGCCCACGACGCACGTCGCCAGCGACGTAGAGGCCCTCAATGTTCGTCTTGTAGTCGCGATCATTGGCAACGACGTTGGTCGAGCGACGTGCATCGGTCGTCAGTTCGAGCTTGCCATCGAGTTCCTTGACGACGCCGCCTGCGATCGGACCGGCAAAGCCTATCGCGATGAAGGCAAGATCAGCCTTGATGACGAACTCCGAGCCTTCGATCGGCTTGCGCTTCTCGTCGACTTCGCAGCACTTCACGCCAGTCAGGTTGCCGTCTTCGTCGCCGGTGAACTCGAGCGTCGCGACCTGGAACTCGCGCTTTGCGCCTTCCGCCTGCGAGGACGAGGTGCGCATCTTGGTTGCCCAGTACGGCCAGACCGCGAGCTTGTCTTCCTTTTCCGGCGGCTGCGGACGGATGTCGAGCTGCGTGACGCGCACTGCACCCTGACGGAATGCCGTGCCGACGCAGTCCGATGCCGTATCACCACCACCAACGACGACGACGTGCTTGCCACCCGCGAGGATGGCATCTGCCGGCCAAGCGACCGACTGGATGTCTTCGTTGCCAACGCGGCGGTTCTGCTGAACCAGATACGGCATCGCATCGTGCACGCCGTTGAACTCAGCACCCGGGATACCAGCCGGGCGCGGCGTTTCCGAACCACCGCAGTAGAGGACTGCATCATATTCGGCGAGCAGCTCTTCGACGGTCTTGTCGACACCGACATTGACGCCGCAGTGGAAGGTCACGCCTTCGCCCTGCATCTGCGTCACGCGCGCATCGATGTACTTCTTCTCCATCTTGAAGTCGGGAATGCCGTAGCGAAGGAGACCGCCCGGTTTCGTTTCGCGCTCATAGACGTGCACGCCGTGACCAACGCGGCCAAGCTGCTGCGCAGCCGCCATGCCCGACGGACCCGATCCGATGATCGCGATCTTCTTGTCGGTCTTGGTCGCAGCTGGCTGAGGAGCCAGATGGCCGGTGTCGTAAGCCTTGTCGGCGATTGCCTGCTCGACGGTCTTGATCGCAACCGGAATGTCTTCAAGGTTCAGCGTGCACGCTTCCTCGCACGGCGCCGGGCAGACGCGACCGGTCCATTCGGGGAAGTTGTTGGTCGAGTGGAGGTTGCGGATCGCACCGTCCCAATCGCCGTTGTAGACGAGATCGTTCCAGTCGGGGATCTGGTTGTGGATCGGGCAGCCGGTCGGCCCATGGCAGAACGGAATGCCGCAATCCATGCAGCGTGCCGCCTGCTTTTCGACTTCAGGCTGCGACATCGGGAGCGTGAACTCACGATAGTGGCGAATGCGATCCGATGCCGGCTGGTACTTGTGAACCTGCCGGTCGATTTCGAGAAAACCCGTTACCTTACCCATTTAGTCACCTCGGACTTGCGTTCGACCCTGGGAAATTTTGCGCCAAAGGTCGTGCGTAAATGTCAATCGAAGCCGGAGACGTCTCCGGTGTGGAGGGCCGCTGAAGCGCGGCCCCGTCGATCAGCGCGGACGCGCCCCAGGTTTGAGTGCGGGTGGAACGCCCGTAGGAAAGATAGCGAGCTGGATCATGCCGCAGCCGCTCCACTGCGCAGACGTTCCATTTCGAGCAGCGCCCGGCGGTATTCGACCGGCATGACCTTCCTGAACATCGGACGGTAAATTGCCCAATCGTCGAGGATCGCCTTGGCACGTGTCGAGCCTGTGTGGTGCAGGTGGTTCGAGATCAACTGAACCAGACGCTCTTCGTCATGACGGGTCATATCGCCCGACACGTCGACGCGGCCCATGTAGGCGATGTCGCCACCATGGTGGTGCAGCTTTTCGAGGATGTCATCCTCTTCCGGAACCGGCTCGAGCTCAACCATCGCCATGTTGCAACGGCTTGCGAAGTCGCCTGCCTCATCGAGGACATAGGCAACACCGCCCGACATGCCTGCTGCGAAGTTGCGGCCGGTCGGACCCAGAACCACGACAACACCGCCGGTCATGTATTCGCAACCGTGATCGCCAACGCCTTCGACGACTGCAACCGCGCCCGAGTTACGGACCGCAAAGCGCTCACCAGCAACGCCGCGGAAGTAGCACTCGCCTTCGGTCGCACCGTAAAGAACGGTGTTGCCGACGATGA
Organism: Aquamicrobium zhengzhouense; assembly: GCF_016124105.1. Classification (GTDB taxonomy): domain Bacteria; phylum Pseudomonadota; class Alphaproteobacteria; order Rhizobiales; family Rhizobiaceae; genus Aerobium; species Aerobium zhengzhouense. The sequence continues at coordinate 29,590 of NZ_JADGMQ010000002.1, read as the reverse complement.
TGGACTCTTCCGGAACGATCCTTGTGTTTTCCGGCGGACGAACCACGATGCGGCCACCCGACAGCCCCTTGCCGACATAGTCATTGCCATCACCTATGAGGGTCAAGGAAATGCCGCGTGCGAGGAAGGCGCCGAACGACTGGCCAGCTGTACCGGTCAGCTTGACCGAAATGGTGTCGTCGCGCAGGCCCTTGTGGCCAAAGCGCTTGGCAACTTCACCCGACAGCATCGCACCGGCGGAGCGATCGACGTTCACAATCGGAACTTCGATCTCGACCTTCTGGCGCGCTGTCAGAGCGGCCTCGGCCTGAGCGATCAGCTTGCGATCGAGCACGTCGTCGATCGGGTGCACCTGACGCTCAGTCCAGTAGATCTCTTCCTTGGCAGCCTGCGGCTTGTGGAACAGGCGGTCGAAGTCGAGGCCGCGTGCCTTCCAATGGTCGACCATCTCGCTCTTTTCGAGTAGATCGCTTTCGCCGATGATCTCGTCGAGGTTGCGGTAACCCATGGCTGCGAGCAGCGCGCGCACTTCTTCTGCAACGTAGAAGAAGTAGTTGATGACGTGCTCGGGCGTACCCTTGAAGCGCTGGCGCAGAACCGGGTCCTGCGTTGCGACGCCCACCGGGCAGGTGTTCAGGTGGCACTTGCGCATCATGATGCAGCCAGCCGCGATCAGCGGAGCCGTCGAGAAACCGAACTCGTCAGCACCCAGAAGCGCGCCAACAATCACGTCGCGACCGGTACGCAGACCACCATCGACCTGAAGCGCGATACGCGAACGAAGGCCGTTGAGAACCAGCGTCTGGTGCGTTTCGGCAAGACCGATTTCCCACGGGCTGCCAGCATGCTTCAGCGAGGTCATCGGCGAAGCGCCGGTGCCACCGTCGTAACCGGAGACGGTGATGTGGTCTGCACGTGCCTTGGCAACGCCAGCAGCAACCGTACCAACGCCTACTTCCGACACCAGCTTGACCGACACATCTGCAGCCGGATTGACGTTCTTCAGGTCGTAGATCAGCTGAGCCAGATCTTCGATCGAGTAGATGTCATGGTGGGGCGGCGGCGAGATGAGGCCAACGCCCTGCGTCGAGTGACGGGTCTTTGCGATCGTCGCATCGACCTTGTGACCGGGAAGCTGACCGCCTTCGCCGGGCTTTGCACCCTGCGCGACCTTGATTTGCATCATGTCGGAGTTGACGAGGTACTCGGCCGTGACACCGAAGCGTCCCGACGCGACCTGCTTGATCGCCGAACGTTCCGGATTTGCCGAGCCATCCGGCAGCGGCATGTAACGATCCGCCTCTTCGCCACCCTCACCCGTGTTCGACTTGCCGCCAATGCGGTTCATCGCGATGGCGAGCGTCGAGTGCGCTTCGCGGCTGATCGAGCCGAACGACATTGCACCCGTCGAGAAGCGCTTGACGATCTCGGCAACCGGCTCGACCTCTTCCAGCGGAACAGGCTTGCGACCCGTCTCTTCGGCCAGCTTGATGTGGAACAAGCCACGGATCTGCTTGGCACGAGCATTCTCGCCGTCGATCTGCGCGGAGAACTCCTTGAAAGTCTCCCACGAGCCCTTGCGCACAGCGTGCTGCAGGCTTGCGACTGCATCCGGCGTCCACATGTGGGCTTCGCCACGCATGCGGTAGGAATATTCGCCACCGACTTCGAGCGCGTTCTTCAGCACCGGATCGTCGCCAAAGGCGTCGCGGTGACGACGAACGGTTTCAGCGCACATCTGCTCGAGGCCAATGCCTTCGATGGTCGTCGCCGTGCCGGTGAAGAACTTGTCGACGAACTCCTGCGACAGGCCAACGGCGTCAAAGATCTGCGCGCCGCAATAGGACTGGTAGGTCGAGATGCCCATCTTGGACATGACCTTGAGGATGCCCTTGCCGATCGACTTGATGTAGCGGGTAACAACCTCGTCCTTGTCGACTTCCGGCGGGAACTGCCCCTTGGCGTACATGTCCTGCAGAGTGTCGAACGCGAGATACGGATTGATCGCCTCGGCGCCAAAACCTGCAAGGCAGCAGAAGTGATGCACTTCACGCGGCTCGCCCGATTCAACGACCAGACCAACCGACGTGCGTAGACCCTTGCGGATCAAATGGTGATGCACGGCTGCCGTTGCGATTAGCGTCGGGATGTCGATGCGATCCGGCCCGATCTGGCGATCCGACAGGATGATGATGTTGTAGCCACCGGCAACTGCTGCTTCTGCGCGTTCGCACAGACGCTCGATTGCTGCCGGCATGCCTTCCGAGCCTTCCGACGCCGAATAGGTGATGTCGATCGTCTTCGTGTCAAAACGGTCTTCGGTATGACCGATCGAACGGATCTTTTCGAGATCCGCGTTGGTCAGGATCGGCTGGCGAACTTCCAGGCGCTTGCGGCGTGAGGAGCCAACGAGATCGAAGATGTTAGGACGCGGGCCGATGAACGAGACAAGGCTCATCACCAGCTCTTCACGGATCGGATCGATCGGCGGGTTGGTAACCTGCGCGAAGTTCTGCTTGAAATAATCGTAAAGCAGCTTCGGCTTGTCCGACATCGCTGCAATCGGCGTATCGGTGCCCATCGAACCGACAGCTTCCTGCGCAGTCGTCGCCATCGGCGACATCAGGAGCTTGAGGTCTTCCTGGGTGTAGCCAAACGCCTGCTGGCGATCGAGCAGCGACACGTCACGGCGCAGTTCGCGCGGCGCAACCGGCTTCTGATCCTCGAGGATCAGCTGGGTGTTCTTGAGCCACTGCGAATACGGGTGCTTGCCAGCGATCTCGGACTTGATCTCATCGTCGGAAACGATGCGGCCCTGTTCAAGATCGATCAAAAGCATGCGGCCCGGCTGCAGACGCCACTTCTTGACGATGCGCTCTTCTGGAACCGAGAAGGCACCAGCTTCCGACGCCATGATGACGCGGTCGTCGTCGGTGACGACGTAGCGCGCCGGACGCAGACCATTACGATCCAGCGTTGCACCGATCTGGCGGCCGTCGGTGAACGCGACAGCGGCAGGACCGTCCCACGGCTCCATCAGGGCAGCGTGATATTCGTAAAATGCCTTGCGGTCGGCAGGCATGGTCTTGTTGCCGGCCCAGGCTTCCGGGATCAGCATCATCATCGCATGCGCGAGCGAGTAGCCGCCCTGCCACAGGAATTCGAGCGCGTTGTCGAAGCAAGCCGTATCGGACTGGCCTTCGTACGAAATTGGCCAGAGCTTGGCGATGTCGTTGCCGAACAGCTCGGAATCGACCGACGCCTGACGTGCAGCCATCCAGTTGACGTTGCCGCGCAGCGTGTTGATCTCGCCGTTATGCGCGACCATGCGGTACGGGTGCGCCAGCTTCCACGACGGGAAGGTGTTGGTCGAGAAGCGCTGGTGAACCAGGATCAGCGCGCTTTCAAAGCGCGGATCTGAAAGGTCCTGGTAGTAGGCGCCGACCTGATAGGCGAGGAACATGCCCTTGTAGACGATGGTGCGCGACGACAACGACACCGTGTAGGCACCTTCATCACGCCCGCCAGCTTCGGCAAACAGACGTGCCGAAACCACCTTACGCAGAATGAAAAGACGGCGTTCGAACTCTTCCTGCGTTGCAACGCTCGCGCTGCGCTCGATGAACACCTGACGGTGCACCGGCTCGCTGGCTGCGATGTCGGGGGCTTTTGACAGAGAAGCGTTGTCGACCGGAACGTCGCGGAAGCCAAGCAGTGTCTGGCCTTCCTGAGCAACGACTTCGGCAATGATCTCTTCCACACGGGCACGCGCAGCATCGTCGCGCGGCATGAAGATGTGGCCGATGGCGTAGTAGCCAACCTCTGGCAGGGTGACGCCCTGCCTGGCCATTTCTTCACGGAAGAAGCGATCTGGAATCTGGACGAGTACGCCGGCTCCGTCACCCATCAACGGGTCCGCGCCAACTGCGCCTCGGTGTGTCAGGTTTTCGAGCATTGCAAGCCCGTCCCTGACGATCTGGTGCGACTTCGCACCCTTTATGTTCGCAATGAAGCCTACGCCGCAGGCATCGTGTTCTTTTCTCGAATTGTAGAGGCCGCGCAGTTCAGCTTCCTTTCGGATCGCCGGGTTGGACTGCGCGGCTAGCGATCGTGCTGGCGTCACATATGGAATGGTCTGGGGCATTTGCCTCATTCTCCCTAGTCCCCTGAAAATTGGGGGGCTTTCGTTGTATCGATCTGTGCGAGCACAGCCGGTCACGAAGGTCAGAAATTATCGACGAGCTGAGCGCGAGATCTCTGGAACCATTATACGCGACACCGGATGCTTCGCTGCATGATTAATAAGACAGCAGTGCTGTCCTAAATTCCTATGACACAAGCGAAAAACACGCACAAGACGGAAAGAAAGCCAAACGCGCATTTTTTGGCAACTTTGTTGCTTGCCTGCAGGGCAGCTTGAACTTTTCTGATTTCGCTTGCGGCACGAACACGTCGAAGCCAAAGTCCCGCCCCAACCTGTAAACGGAATGCGACGTAAAATGTTCTTCGCTTCAGACAATTGGGCGGGTGCTCACCCCGCCATTGCCGAAAACCTCACCCGCCATGCCCCAGGCTTTGCGAGCGCCTATGGCACCAGCGATCTTGACCAGGCTGTCGAGCGAACTTTTTGCGAGATATTCGAGCGTGAGGTCGCTGTCTTCTTCGTCGCAACCGGTACCGCCGCCAATTCGCTGTCGGCAGCCGCTCTGGCGCGACCCGGCGGGATCATGCTCTCCCACCGCGACGCGCACATGATTACCGATGAGGGCGGCGCTCCGGAATTTCTCACCGGCGGTTTGCGTATGGCAGGCGTGGGCGGCAGCGGTGGCAAGATAGATGTCGCGGAACTTGCCTCCGCTATCAATTGCTACCCCGAAGGCGCGGTCCATTCCGGTCAGCTCGCCGGTATCTCGCTTACACAGGCCACCGAGATCGGATCAGTCTATACGCTTAAAGAGATCGACGCGATCTGTGATCTTGCCAAACAGCACGCCCTGCCCGTTCACATGGACGGCGCGCGCTTCGCCAACGCACTGGTGAAGCTGGCGACAACACCAGCTGAGATGACGTGGAAGCGTGGGATCAATGTGCTTTCGTTTGGCGGGACCAAGAACGGCTGCTGGTGCGCTGAGGCCGTGATTTTCATGAACCCGGAGCAGACAAAGGATTTTCCCTACATCCGCAAGCGCTCGGCACAGCTTTTCTCAAAGTCACGGTTCATCGCCGCGCAGTTTGAAGCCTACTTCAAGGATGATTTATGGCTCACAAGTGCCCGGCATGCGAACACCATGGCAAGCCGGCTCGCCGAAAGGATTAACGTCTCAAAGAACGCCCGCCTCGCCTGGCCGGTGGATGCGAACGAGTTGTTCCCGATTGTCCGTCGCGAGGCTGTCGAACGACTCCAGCGCGAAGGAGCAGCATTTTACCCTTGGCCAACGCCATTGGAGCTCATCGACAGGATCGGGCCTGATGAGACTCTCACGCGACTGGTCACGAGCTTTGCAACGTCAGAGCAAGAAATAGATCAGTTTGCAGACCTGCTCGGCTGAGCAAACAAAAGCGGCGCCCGAGGGCGCCGCAGTCAAGCTTGAAACAGAGGCGAATTAGGCTGCTTTCGCCTCGATCTGCGGGGTGGTCGACCGCGCGGCTGCAATATCAATACGGCGCGGCTTCATCTCCTCTGGAATATTCCGCTTCAGGGAGATGTGCAGAAGGCCATTCTTAAGTTCCGCCCCATTCACCTCCACATGGTCGGCGAGCTGGAAGCGACGCTCGAAGGCGCGCGCAGCGATGCCGCGATGCAGGAATTCGGTGCCTTCCGACTGGTCGTCAGTCTTCTCGCCCTTAATGGTGAGCACGTTGCGGTGTGCCTCGATCGAAAGATCCTCTTCCGAGAAGCCCGCGACTGCCATCGAGATGCGGTAAGCATCTTCAGCGGTGCGCTCAATATTGTAGGGCGGATAGCTCTGGCCGCTGTCCGGCTGTCCGAGCGAGTCGAGCATTGTGAAAAGGCGATCGAAACCAACAGTCGAGCGATAGAGCGGCGAAAAATCAACGTGACGCATAGTTCTGTTCTCCGGTTGAGCAACAAGTTTCGCGTATGGCCAGCCTGAAATCCGTCTTGGCATTTCGCTGTGGCCAGCGGCCCCGTCATCAGCGACCGCACACAACATCTGGTAATTGCAAACCCGCGTTTCAAGTCCTCGCAATCTTGATGAACGCGGGATGAACCGTCGTGTCGGCTGACGTTCAGCTGCCTGCAGATATGCTTGGTCCCAACATCGAACAGACGGCCTCCTCCAGTCGCCGTCATCGAAGCGAGCCGGGTGTCCCGTCCCTTCCGCCCGGATCGTCAGAAGGCCGGAAGTTGCAAACAGCGCTTCCGGCCTACCCTTTCCCTGGTGGGTACGAGCGCGCGAAATCTCTTTGCAATTCGCCCGCCCGGTTCCTATCACGAAGCATGCATTTCTCGCACGGGACGGAATCGCAAAACATGGATGGAAGCCTGTTCGAGACGCCGGACAATCCCATACCCGCCGGCGCGGTGAGCGGCATGATCGAAATGCCGGAGGGCAAGCGGCTTCGTTACGCCCGTTTCCCGGCTGCAGCGCGTCCCCTACAGGGTACCGTCGTCATCATTCCAGGCAGAAATGACTGCATCGAGCGATTTTTCGAAACGGTCCAGGACCTGAGCGACCGCGGATTTGGTGTCGCGACGTTCGATCTGCGCGGACAGGGCGGGTCTGACCGTCTGTTGCGGGATCCATATCGCGGCTACATTGCCGATTTCGCGCATTATGCAGGCGACATAGGACCATTCTTCGAACAGATCGTTTTGCCCGACTGCCGAGGTCCCTACTATCTTCTGGCGCATTCAACAGGTGCGCTGGTTTCACTGCTTGCCTGCCGCCACCTTTACAACCGCATCGAACGGATGGTGCTGCTGGCACCGCTGCTTGGCTTCCCCGGACGCTCATTTGCGATGCGAAAGGCAGCTCCAATTTCAAGCTTCCTGCATGCTGCAGGCTTGGGAACGATGTATGTTCACGGCGGGAAGCCTGGCGGCGTACAGGCCTTTCAAGGGAACCCACTCACCAGCGATCGACGGCGCTACGACCGGAACTGCGGCATCGCCACAGCTTATCCAGACCTGTGCATCGGTGGGGTGACAGCGAGTTGGGCGCGTGCCGCGTCCAAGGCGATGGCCGCAGTCAACAGCCCGGACTTTTTAACAGAGATCCGCATCCCGATGCTCCTGATCGGCGCTGGACAGGACAGTGTCGTCAGCACTTCGGCAATCGAGGAGTATGCGCGCAAACTGCGTACCGGCGCTCTGATCATGATCGATGGCGCGCGCCACGAGCTTCTCCAGGAAGCAGACTTCTACCGCGAGCAAGTGCTCGCGGCATTTGACGCATTCATCCCCGGAAGCAATTGATCAGCGGGCGTTCAGGATCTTCATGGCTGCTTCGTGAAGCGCAGGCGTCGCGGCGGCCACAATATCGCCGGCCGCTTCCGCAGGCTTGCCATCCCAGGTCGTGATGACGCCGCCAGCCTTCTCGATGATCGGGATCATCGCGGTGATGTCATAGCTTTGCAGCCCCGTCTCCACCACGAGGTCGACAGATCCCGAGGCAAGCATGGCATAGGCGTAGCAATCGGTACCGTAGCGCGCGAGCCTGACTGACTGCTCAAGCGCTCCGTACACGTCGCCTCGCCAGCCGGTGAACATTGCAGGGGTCGTCGTGCAAAGCGTCGCCTCGGCGAGATCGGTGGTCTGACGTGTCGAAAGTGTCCGGCTTCCATCGGGACCCGTGTACTGGCTCGATGATTCATCGGCCCAAAAGAGCTCGCCCGTGAAGGGCTGCGACATCATCCCCGCAACCGCATCGCCATTGTCGGTCAAGCCGACCAGCGTTCCCCAAAGGGGAATGCCCGAGATGAACGCCCTCGTGCCATCAATGGGATCGATCACCCACTGGAAGCGCGCATCCTCGTTTTCGCGTCCAAATTCTTCACCGATAATGCCATGGTCGGGAAATGCGTCGCGAATCAGCGCCCGGATAGCCTGCTCGGCTTCTCGGTCGGCCTCGGTTACCGGGTCAAAGCCACTCGCCAGCTTGTTAGCTGAAACAAGACCTGCCTGGCGGAAACGCGGCAGTGTCTGTTCTGCGGCTGCAGCCGCGATCTGCTGCATGAATTCCGCTTCGATTCTCATTTCGATCTCCCTGAAAGGCGCCGTGAGCCTGTCGCATAAATTTCAGTCTCTGGCCAACTTCGCTTGACTTTTGTGCCGCGCAGCATGATCCTGAAGAGGAACAGGGCGACCTGTTTATGCCCTTTATGGGCGTTTCCTCCCTAGACTTAGGCCGCGTTGCAAAAGCAATGCGGTCCTTTTTTTAGAAGCTGGGCAGCTGGTGGCGGAACTATTCGGCCGCGAGTGGCAATCCGTAAAGTTCATGATCCGGAACGGACATGATATCCGCGCTGAAGCGGTTGAGGTTCCTCACCAACTGGTCAAAGCCGGCCGTGCGCTCGAAGGCGATCTCGTTCATGTAGAGGCCGCGATTGATCTCAATCTGAAGCGCATGAAGGCCCTTGGCCGGGCGTCCGTAATGCTCGGTGATGAACCCGCCCGCATATGGCTTGTTATGCGCAACGCGGTAGCCCATGCCTGACAAAATCTCGATTGCCGCATGGGTGAGTGCCGGGGCACAGGCAACCCCAAACCTGTCCCCAACGATAAAGTCTGGCCGGATACCCCCATCAGGCACGCGCACACTGGCAGGCATCGAATGGCAATCGATGAGCACGGCGAAGCCGAACCGCGCATGCGTGGAAGCCAGCAACTGCTTCAGCTGGGTATGGTAGGGCTTGTAGACGCTCTCGATGCGTCCGATTGCCTCCGCGAGCGGCATCTTCCCCGAATAAATGTCCTGCCCCTCCCCTACCAGCCGGGGGATCGTGCCAAGCCCACCGACCACCCTTGCCGAGCGTGTATTGGCGTGACCTGGCAGTGTCTCATGGAACATCCGGGGGTCGAGTTCCCAGGGCTCCCGATTGGCGTCGAGCCAGGCACGCGGAAAGTTCGCTGCCAGCAGCGGCGCCCCAAGGCTCACAACACCCGCGAAAAGCTGGTCAACGAAGCAATCTTCTGAACGCCGTATCGCCATGGGATCCAATTTGCTCATGGCGAGAAAGCGCGGCGGATAATATCGTCCGCTGTGGGGGGAGTTGAACACGAACGGAACACGCTGTTCGGCAGGTGCCAACACCTCAAAGGGGGGGATCATGCCGAAATCGGTCGTCGCGTTCATGTTGCCGAGAATAACCTGGTTCTGAAACGAGCCTAAACCGTGCCATTCGCAACCGTTTTTGTCCAGATTCCGACGCGTCGCACCCCAGCCTGGACATTCACTTGATCTTTACAGAAGCGGCCTCATATACGCCTTTGATCTGGTGTTCGGCAGACGCTGAACGGGGACTGACTGATTCGGACGGGCTACATGGCAAGAATTTTGCTCGCGGAAGACGACGAGGATATGCGGCGCTTCCTGGTGAAGGCACTGGAACGAGCGGGCCACGATGTCATCGACTTCGACAATGGCGCGAGCGCGTATGAGCGACTGCGCGAGGAGCCATTCTCGCTGCTGCTGACCGACATCGTGATGCCTGAGATGGACGGGATTGAACTTGCCCGCCGCGCGACGGAAATCGACCCTGATCTGAAGGTGATGTTCATCACCGGCTTCGCGGCGGTTGCGCTGAACCCGGATTCGAAGGCTCCGCGCGACGCGAAGGTTCTCTCGAAGCCTTTCCACCTGCGTGAGCTTGTCACCGAGGTGGACAAGATGCTGCACGCGGCCTGAGTTCGAGGAGAGCACTTCAAGCGATTTCCACTATTGACGACGGCGTCCACCTGTGGTGTATGCGCCTCGTCGGATGGGCGTGTAGCTCAGCGGGAGAGCACTACGTTGACATCGTAGGGGTCACAGGTTCAATCCCTGTCACGCCCACCATCCTTCAAGCCTTTGAAACGAAATCGTTTTATCGCTTGAGAGTTCGCCGGAAAAATCGAGAGATTCAGCTGCTGGTCACACACTGGTCACAGCGAAGATTTTCTCATGGCGACAATCCGAAAACACCGAGACAAATATCAAGTTCAGATCAGACGTCAGGGCTTCCCCTCCGTCTCGCGAACGTTCCACAAACTCGCCGACGCGAAAGAGTGGGCTCGCCTGATGGAAACGAAGGCCGACCGACAGGAACTCGCTCCGTCGCGGAAGGAACTCGCTAGTGTATCCCTAGGCTCCGTCATCGATCGCTACATCGCAGAGGTACTTCCGCGTAAGAAGGGAGCCGATATCGAGCGCATCATACTGCGAGCGTTCCGCCGACACCGCATTTGCCGAAAGAGCCTTGCAGAGATCAACACAACCGACTTTGCGGAGTATCGCGACGAGCGCCTCAAGACGATCTCGGCGAAATCACTGAAGCGACAGCTATCTCCCGTTAGCAACATGTTCGAGGTCGCGAGGAACGAGTGGGGTCTTCCGCTACCTTCAAACCCCTTGACGACCCTCAGCCTCAAAGTCCGAGATAACAAGCGAACGCGTCGGCTTCGCGACGGGGAACTGGAGGCTCTCCAGAGTGCAGCAGCGCGTACCCGTAACCCTCTCGTCATGCCCTGCATCGTCTTCGCGCTGGAAACAGCAATGAGACGCGGAGAAATCTTGGCGCTGCGCTGGCAAGACATCGATCTCCCCAGATCCGCCCTGACCATCCACGAGTCGAAAAACGGCTATTCGAGGACTATCCCATTGACCACCAGGGCCATCGCGGTTCTCGACGAGGTCCGCCTCTTGGTAGACGGAGGGGTACGACAGCAGGTGTTCCCGATGTCTCCCATCGCGCTTCGGCTAGCGTGGGACCGCCTGACGACGAGAGCTGGCATCGATGACCTCAACTTCCATGATCTAAGACACGAAGCGATTTCTCGGTTCTTCGAACTGGGTCTGACCACCCCCGAAGTAGCGTCGATCAGTGGCCATAGAGACATGAGGATGCTCTTCAGATACGCACATGCCAGCCAAGCGAGACTGGCTGAGAAGCTGTCGCAAACCAGATGACCGACAAATGTGGGAGCTGAGGCACGCCCCAGTTCTCCCACAGTCGCCGATCCCTGATTGTTTGGTGGGCGTCTCCTCTCTGGTATAGGAGTTACCCACCATTCGCGATCTCTAGACCTTGACCAGACAGGTCTGAGCGCCTCGTCCACGTCCGTGATTGGTGCTCACAACCACTCCGAGGGCTGCCAGCTTACGCGTAACATGGTGGTCGCAATCACGCAGTACACGCCCAACCTCCTTCATCTTGTTGCTTGTCCACCCTAGGGCGTCCCGAATTTGAGACATAGCGTAAGAGCCGGGCTGCTGGTCCTGCATGAAGCGTATCAGCGGCTCATAACCTTCATGGCGACGAACGACCCCCTCCGCTCCATCAAGTACGAAGTCCCAGCCGACGACCGAGATATCGGGCATCTCAAGCCTGATATCCTCAAGCATATCCAAGCCTTCCCGTCCTTCCGGCAAGAGAAGATAGATGTCCGAAGTTGGGCAGTCTCCTTCTTGGTTCAACACCCTCCGGCAGCGAATTCGATTGACCGCTTGGATCAACGACACCGTCACCTGCTTTCGATCCAACGACTTTTGGATGTGCTGATACTGTCGCCAAGTCGGAGACTCGAACCACGAGTCATCCTCCGGTGGTCCTTGGAGCGCCATGAACGTTCGGAAGGCCCACACGTCACCGTGGTAAGGGAGGCCGAAGATGACAACAGTGTCGTAATCCTGCCAGTCGTTCTTCCCGTCTATCGCCCCCCAATGCGCCACGTCGTACCGGTGAAATGAAGGTGCTAACGTCCTCGCGAACGGCTCGAGATGCTTATGAGCGCAAAGGAGCACTGACAAGGAGGTACAGGAACGCTCGAGATGGGCGAAGAGCCGCGGCAATCGCTCCTTACCCTTCTTCTCCATACTCTCCTTACCTAGTCCACGGGCGTAGGCCACGTGTAGTCGGACATTTCTGTACGACCTTGCCCTTGACGGGAAGACTGGACGTTCGACAAGGTCACCAAGTAGCTCCCAAAGCATGTTCTGCGAAGCGGTTGCATCCAGCACCACTGGCCCGGGGAGATCCACGGGGATCAACAGTTCTGCGTGATTCAGCGTCCGCCAGTCACCAGACCGTCTGTAATATGCCCAACCACAAAGGATGCGGTCGCAGGACTGCAGTGTGTTAACGAACTGCTCACACAAGCACAGCCGCTCGCGTGGATCTGACCTATGCAAGATGTCGAGGTCGAGTGGCAGACGTCGGATCTCCTCGATCAAACTCCCCATCGACATACTACGCGGCCAATATATCTCTTCATCCGCGGGACGCTCCTTCCAGAGCATTCCTTCCTTTGCCCGACCGGCGAACTCCATGTAATCGAGCGTCGTCACCAGTCGCTCGAGCGCATTGATTTGCGTCATATGGCGTTGACGAAGCTCCTTGTCGCAAACAGCCAAAACCTTACGAATGTCCTGGGCATTCACCTCGTGATGCTCGACGATGTTGCCCAAAGCCTCATCGATGATCGTCAGGCAACGCTTGCCACCCAACCAATCGACATACTCAAACCATCGCTCGCTCGAACCTCGGTAGACGCCGCTAATTGCCGACTGATACGCCGAGTGAGTGATGACGAGGACATCCGCCAGCTGGCAGTCATTCGTATTGGTGCGATTTTCGCTGTGCCGTGCGACGGACACAGATTTCCCGACACGCGCGTTGATCGCAGCGACCAGTTCATCCGCTTGCTTGATCGTTCGCACAACCACCAGAATGCCGGTTCGAGCCAGCCTGTCGCTGCTAGCGTTTAGCGTAGCCATCTGTGCGGAATAGACGACGATGCTTTGTGTTTTCCCTGTCCCCGTAGCTGGTTCGAGTACTCGCCACTTGTTATCCTGGTTAAGGATCGCTTTGTTGAAGGTGTTGGCAACGATGCGCCACAGCTCACGAAGCGCCGGACTTGTTGCATTGCCGAGATTGACTGACCAATGCGCATCCATTTCGCGCACGAAGTCGTTTGGCTCCACGATATTACGCGTGACCATATTTCCTCACTGAGATTGAGTTCTGGAAAGCCGACTTGAAGACCGGCTGCGCGATACCGCATCGTGGCCTGATCGAAGGCGTACGAGCTAAGCGATATCTCTGTATGAGGCAGAAATTACATCACGCCGCAGGTCACGCTGGTCAAAGCCTAGGTAGCGGGTAGGCACCGAGAGTTCTTCCGAACGGTGCAGAACTTGTCAAAGCTACGCTTCACGCCCCGATTTGAGAGTGCCTCAACCACACTTAGCATCTGCGAGCGGGAGATGTCCGCTATGAGCGACTTCGCCTCAGCGAGTGTAATCAGTCGGGCACGGTGCAATATCCAGCACACGCGAGCTTTCGCGTCTGCTCGGTGACGAGCTAATTCGATTCTTTCAGGATCCTAAAGACACTGGATCTGCTTATGCCCAACTGGGCTGCTATCGCGTCAGCGGTGCCACCTTCTGACCTCAAGCGTCGGACTTCAGCTGCCCTCCGTCGCGCCGTGGGTGCTCTACCCTTGTACTTTCCATCTGCCTTCGCTTTAGCGATACCTTCGCGCTGCCGCTCCAACATCAGTTCGCGTTCGAATTCAGCGATCGAGCCCATTAGGTTGAGCATCAGTTTGCCAGTGGGCGTCGCAGTATCCAAGTTCAGTGCAAGGACGCGTAGTGCTACCCCTTTCTGCGAGAGGGTTCCGGTGATCTGCAGCAGATGCGTCATGGATCGGGCAAGCCGGTCCAGGCGTGTAACAACGAGAGTGTCTCCCTCCCTGACGTACTCCAGGGCGCGTTCCAATTCTCTACGACGAGTAGCAACAGACGAGACCTGCTCGCTGAAGACCTTTTGACAGCCAGCCGCCGTCAAGTCCCTCAACTGCTTCTCCAGTCCGGCAACCTGCTCCACAGTCGACGTCCGGGCATATCCAACCACCGCGCTAGGCAACTGCACTCTCCAACTCACATAGATCTAAGACTTAGTGAGACACCGAGTGCCAGAATGTCAATACCATTCGTGTGGCACTATTTTCCCGGAAGCCAGCGAGAGTCACATGGGCAGGGTCTATTGAGACGCGCGGATAAGTCCACGGTGTAGGAGAAGCGCTGACGAACCGCCTAGGGGGCACAGGGGGGGTTTTAGAACACTCACATCGAAGGAACCGCATCCAGAGGTTTTGCAAAAAATGTCGCCGGTATCGGAGAATCTCCAGTAACGCATTGATATTTAATATTTATTTCTGGGAAATCTTGATATCCTGAACCCTCGCACCGGCATCTGTGCAGGAGACAGCTCATGGCAAGACGACGGGGTGACCGTTGGCAAGCAGACGTAACCATTAACGGAAAGCGTGTCCGACGATCGTTTAAGACCGAGGATGAAGCCGTCGAGTTCGAGAAATTCCCGCTACTCGGCGATTTTATAATGTCCCGCCGTCTCGGCTCACGAGCGAGGCCACAGCGCACAAAATACTCCGTATCGCTGGAGTACATCGCTCAACGTCATTTCGATGCGATCTGGGGGGAGAACAGGGACACGAAATTCATCCGTGGGCGACTGGCTGTCATTTTCCGTATGTTCGGCGCGACCACCAGCGTAAAGCTAATCGACACACGCGCGGTCGATTACGCCATTGAACAATGGCTCAGCGAAGGCCTCGCGCCCAGTACAATCAACAATCGGCTGGCCGTACTCTCGAAACTTCTCAAGTACGCCAAACGCAAGGGTACAATCCGCGATCTACCGCACATCCAGCGCCGCAGGGTTAACAATCAGCTTGAGCGCGTCTGGTCTGAAAGCGATGAACGACAGGCTTTTGAATTTCTCGAGCAGTCCGGATTTATTGCGTCTCGAGAGGTCCTCCGGTTTCTCTTGTACACCGGAGCCAGGAAAGGCGAGGCTTACCTTCTCAAGAGGTCATCGGTGGTCGACGGTTGGATCAACTTTGAAGGCGACACCACAAAAAATGGAAAATCCCGACAAATCCCACTGGTCCCGCAAGCGCGAGAGGCTTGGGAGAAGCTCTGTAGTATGAGCGATCTGGAGCATCCGCTGGCAGTGGTTCCCATCAATCGGTTACGCTATCACTGGGAACAGCTGCGAGAACACTTCAGCGCCCAGCGCGACCGTGCCTTCGTGCCCCACATGCTGCGCCACACCTGCGCGACACGCTTGGTCGCTGGCGGTGTTCCCCTACCTCAAGTAATGAAATGGATGGGACATCGATCGATCCAGGTGACCATGCGATACGTTTACGTTGCACCGCGAGACCTAGAGTTCGCAGCTGATGTGCTGAGCAAACGGGTTACGATCACAAGGTAGTGGTCAGGATGTGAGACGCAGCGCCTACGACGTACAGGTTACGCACCGTGGTCGCTCCCTACGACCTCACGAAGCAGCACTTCGGCCTGAGCGAGGACCGTCTGCACGGCTTCCTGCTCCAGATCTGGTGGGTAGCCGTAGCGCTTGAGGATACGTTTGACGACGACCCGCATCTTCGCTCGTGCGCTGGCCTTATGGTGCCAATCCACAGTCGCGGAGCCTCGCATCTGCTCAACCAGCTCGTGCGCAATCACGCGGAGCTGCTCGCTGCCCATCGCTTCGACTGCACTTTGGTTGTCGGCCAACGCGTCATAGAAGGCGAGCTCTTCTTGGGAGAGCCCAAGTTCGTCGCCGCGAGCGACCGAGGCCTTGAGGTCCTGCGCCATACGGATCAGCTCGTGGATCATCTCGACCGTTGAAATGGCGTTGGCATGATATCGCGCCACAGCCTCTTCCAGCCTCTTTGAGAAGGCTTTCGTCTCAACGACGTTGGACTTTGACCGGCTGGCTATCTCGCCGTTCAGCAGCTTCCTGAGGGCCTCCAGAGCAAGGTTCTTGCGTTCCATCTGCTGGACTTCGGCCAAAAACTCGTCCGACAGGATCGATAGGTCCGGCGACTGGATCCCGGCAGCCTTGAGGATGTCGACGATCTCGGTATTCGCTACCGCTCGGTTCAGCAGTTGCTCCACGGCGAACGACTTCGCCCTGTCCGAGAGCTTGCCCGTGCCGCTTGTCTTGCTCAGCGCAGCACGCACTGTCTGGAAGAAACCAACCTCATCGATGATCGCTCTCGCTTCATCGCTGGCAGACGCGAGCGCGAAGGCTTTGCTCAGCTCGAGCACGGCGTCCTGATACCGACGCAACTCAAGCCTTGTAAAGCCGATGTCGCCCCCTCTTGGCCACTTGGGTTGGAGGCCGATCGATCCCCCGAGATAGCTCGGCGCGTGATCGCTTTGAGGCAACCGAAAACTCGGCACCGCACAAGACGTTAGGTCACAACGCTGGTCACACTCTGGTCACAGCTGGGTCACACTGGATTACCGCGAGAAAAGCAAACTTAGCGCTTGCGCTTCCGAACCGAATGAACTAGATGACGCCCAAGCAGTTGATATCTCTGACTTTTGAGAACGACAGCGAACGGATGGGCGTGTAGCTCAGCGGGAGAGCACTACGTTGACATCGTAGGGGTCACAGGTTCAATCCCTGTCACGCCCACCATTCCACCCCGGAATGCGTCCCTACCCAGATCTTTCAATCATCTTGAATTGAACTGCATACGCTTAACCGGCCGATTGCAGGAACATGCTTGCACATGGCGCGTTTGCCGCAGAGTTCACTCTTGCAATGGAGGGCACGCCATGGCCACGACAATCCTCACCGACAAAGAATCGATCCGTGACTGGGCGGCGGCTCGCATGGGCTTCCCGGTCGTTGTCGACACGTCGGTCGAATCAGGCATTCAGCCGATGCTGAGAATCGTCTTCGATCAAGCCGCCTATCAGGACCAGGACATGGCAGAGCGTCCGCAAAATGCTGGCGGCTATGAACACGTGGAATGGGATGACTGGATGAAGATCTTCGACGAGGGCAAGCTGGCGCTTCTTGTTAATGAAGACGTCCCTGGACGTCGCGACAGCTTTTACGAACTGATCCGCCGCGACGAAGAATAAAGAGACCGTGATGCAGAGCGACTCGTCCGACGACGTGTCGCCCGCATCTCTCGAATTCAGGAAATCCAGCCGGCGTCTTTTTGGCGCCTGTAGGCGACCATCGAGTTCCGCATCAACATGGCAACGGTTACCGGCCCAACGCCTCCCGGGACGGGCGTTATCCAGCCTGCCACCTCTTTAACGGCATCGGTGTCGACATCGCCGACGATCCGCACGGTTCCATCCTCATCCGTGATCTGGTTGATACCGATATCGATGACAGCGGCACCCGGCTTGATCATATCCGGGCCGATCAGATGCGCCTTGCCGACCGCTACGACGACTGCATCGGCACGACGTGAATGCATAGCGACCGAGCGCGTCATGTGATGACAAACCGTAACAGTCGCGCCTTCCGCGGTCAGCATCAGCGCCGCCGGCTTTCCGACGATCTCGGAGTGGCCAATCATCACGACCTCAAGACCCTTCAGGTCCAGCCCGGTGGAGCGCAGCATCTCGACCGAGGCGGCTGCCGTGCACGGCGCCAGGGCGATATCGCTATAGACGATGTTGCCGATCGACGCCGGGTTCATTCCCTCAACGTCCTTGAGAGGATGAATGGCTGACTGGAGCGAACGCACATTGATGTGAGCCGGAACCGGTCGCTGCAGGATTATGCCAAGAACATCCTTGCTGTCGTTCAGTGCCTGAATCCTCTTCTTGCACTCCTCCTGCGTGATCTCGGCTGGCCATACCTGCTGATCGAACGGGATGCCGACCTTCGCGGCGGCCCTCGCCTGATTTCGCACGTAGACCGCAACTTCCGGCGTTGGCCCGATGCAAACCGATACGAGTTTACCTACAGGCGGGCTTGCGGTCGCTACTTCTTCTGCCACTTCCGCGAGAATGCGCGCCTGAACAGCCTTGCCCTCTATGAGGCGGTGGTCTCGAACCTTTGATTCCGCCGAAATTGTATCTGACAAGTACAGTCTCCTTCCCCTACATTATGATGCGTACAGCCTTGCCGCTGACTCTCGCCACTCTATCCAACGATAGCGGCGAATAGCCAGAGGTGTATACAATTCAATGACCCCTATTGCGACGACCTTCTTCCCCGTGAAACTTCGTCTATAGATTGCCGGGTCGCATTGCGACCAGTCGGGGGAGCTATGACTTATCAGGAAGTAACGTCCGTATCGTGGTTCGGACGCATCAAGAACTCGGTGGTGGGCGTGCTGGTTGGCATCGTCCTGATCCTCGCAATGATCATCCTGTTGTTCTGGAATGAAGGCAGGGCCGTCACCACGGCCCGGTCGCTGGAAGAAGGCGCGGGGATCGTCGTTTCCGTCAGCGCTGGCCAGATCGATCCGGCGAACGAGGATGCGCTTGTCCATGTGACCGGAATGGTGACCACGAACGACATGCCGTCAGACCCCGATTTCGGAATCATGGTCAACGCATTGCAACTTCTGCGACAGGTCGAGATGTACCAATGGGTAGAGGAAAGCAGAAGCGAGACGACGAAGAACCTCGGCGGCAGCGAAGACACCGTTACAACCTACACCTACTCCAGGCGCTGGTCGGAGCAGGAGCATGAATCATCCGAGTTCAGGCATCCTGACGGACGCGAAAATCCTCCGATGGAACTTAGGAGAGGCTACTTCCCGGTAGAAGACGCGTCGATTGGTGAATTCCAGCTGAGCAGCACCGTGATCGCTATGATCGACAATCAGGAACCGCTTCGGCTGGGCCGCGAAAACGCGGAGGCCATTCAGGACGTAGTGGGCAGATCCCACCGCGTGCACATCATCGACGGCAACATCTATCTCGGAGACGATCCACACAATCCGCAGGTAGGCGACTACCGCATCAGCTACAAAATCGTGCCGATCGGTGCCGCGAGCGTCATTGGCCAACAGGCTGGCGCCGGCATCGTCAACTATCAGACCAACGCTGGCGACCGACTGCTGCTCGTCACCCATGGCATTGCATCCGCATCAGACATGTTCGCTGATGCAGCCCAGTCAAACGCGATGCTCACCTGGATCCTTCGCGCGGTCGCAGTGTTCATGCTGGTCATCGGATTCGCAATGATAATGGGGCCGCTCGGCGTTATCGCCGATATCGTGCCCATACTCGGTTCCATCGTGCGGTTCGGGAGCGGCATCGTCGCCATAATCTTCGGAATCATGACCGGCACATTGACGATAGCCGTCGCATGGTTCTGGTACCGACCGCTGACTTCGCTCATCGTCATTGCGGTGGGGTTCGGCATTTCCTGGCTGCTAACCCAGCGCGCCAAGAAAAACGCAAGTCAGGCCTCGGCCTCGATAGCTTGATCCAGAAACAAAAGAAAAGGCGGGCGTACCACTAAAGGTACGCCCGCCTTTTTTCACGGAATGGAAGAACTTCTCAGAGCTCGCCAGTCATGGCTTGCCTGTATAGTGCCAGCGCTGCTTCCTTCGTCAGCTTCACCGGATTTCCGCCTGCGGTCGGATCAACGATCGCCATCTCCGCCATCAGGTCGAAGCGAGCATCATCCGGCGCGAAATCCTTGATGAACTCCGGCAGCGTGTGCGGAACATTCAGGTCCTTGCGCATTTTCAGGATCGCAGCAGCAAAGCCGTCAAAGCCGTTCTCAATGCCTAGATAGGCGGCGAGACGGTTGATGCGGTCTTCAATTGCCGAGCGATTGAAAGCCAGCACGTAGGGCATGAAGACAGCATTCGTCATGCCGTGATGGGTGTCATAAAGCGCGCCAATCGGGTGCGAGAGCGAATGGATCGCACCAAGCCCCTTCTGGAAAGCAGTGGCGCCCATTGCCGCCGCAGACATCATGTGCGCGCGTGCTTCCAAGTCGTTGCCATTGGCTGCAGCCTTCGGAAGGTTCTCGAACACAAGGCGGATGCCTTCAAGCGCAATCCCATCTGCCATCGGGTGATAGCCGGGAGCGCAATAGGCTTCGAGACAGTGCGCCAGCGCATCCATACCTGTGCCGATGGTGATGAACGGCGGCATGCCGGCCGTCAGCTCCGGATCAGCAATGACGATTGCCGGCAGCATCTTCGGATGGAAGATCACCTTCTTGGTGTGGCTCTCTTCATGTGTCAGGACGCCGGCGCGGCCAACTTCCGACCCGGTTCCCGCTGTTGTCGGTACGGCAATGATCGGCGCAATCTTCGACGCGTCAGCGCGGGTGTACCAATCACCGATATCTTCGAAATCCCAAACCGGACGGCTTTGATGCGCCTGGAAGGCAATTAGTTTGCCAAGATCAAGCGCCGAGCCACCACCAAAGGCGATAACGCCATCATGATGACCGCTCTTGAAGACCTCGATGCCGTCGTAAAGGTTTGACTCAACCGGGTTCGGCTTAACATCCGAAAACACGCCATGTGGCACGCCGGCTTCAACCAGAAGCTTCAGGGTCGAAGAAACGACGGGAAGTTTCGCCAGGCCAGGGTCGGTGACGAAGAGCGGGTTGGAGATGCCGACTTCCTTCAAGACTTCGGGCAGTTCCTTGATGCGGCCTGCACCGAAACGAACCGTGGTCGGATAATTCCACTTGGAAACGAGATTGCTCATGTCAGCCTTTCCAGAGCAATTCCTGAGACGGGCGGAGACTGGCGCATCAGGAATTGCGTTGTAGATTTGAATTCAGATCGCTTCACGCAAGTGATAGCTCTTCGGTCGCGTCAGGTTCTGGTAACCGACAACGCCCATTGCACCGCCCTTGCCGGTGTCCTTGACGCCCGTCCAGACGAGGCCCGGATCGACGTAGTCACAGCGGTTCATGAAGACGGTGCCGGTCTCGATGCGATCGCCCAGCGCGGCAGCGTGGTCGGTATCCGTCGTCCAGACAGACGCGGTCAGGCCGTAGGGGCTGTCATTCATCAGCGCGAGAGCTTCTTCATCGTTTCGCACCTTCATGATGCCGACGATCGGGCCGAAGGATTCTTCGCGCATGACGCTCATCTGGTGATCAACGTTGGTCAGGACCTCCGGCGCAATGTAGGGCGAGCCAGCGACATCGTTCTCGACCTTCATATTGATATGCGCGGTTGCACCCTTGCGCAGCGCCTCAGCTTTTTGCTCGCGGATGAAATCGGCAAAGCGCGCCTGCGCCATCGGGCCCATCGTGGTCGACGGGTCGAGCGGATTGCCGACAACGTAGTTCTTCGTTTCCGCGACGAACCCTTCAACGAATTCGTCATAAACCTTCTCGTGCACATAGACGCGCTCAATGCCGCAGCAGCACTGGCCGGTGTTGTAGAAGGCGCCGTCAACGAGATTGGCGATCGCATGATCAAGCTTCGCATCGGGCAGAACATAGGCCGGATCCTTGCCGCCTAGTTCGAGGCCGAGTGACGTGAACGTCCCCGCCGCAGCCCTTTCAATCGCGCGGCCGCCAGCTACCGATCCGGTGAAGTTGCAATGGTCGACCCTGCCTGAAGCGAGAAGCTTCTCCGTCTGACCGTGGCTCATCACGAGGTTTTGGAAGAGACCCTTCGGAAGCCCCGCCTTGTCAAAGGCCTGCTGGAAACGCTCGCCGACCAGCAGCGTCTGCGCTGCATGCTTCAGGATGACTGCATTTCCCGCCATCAGCGCGGGCACAACCGAGTTCACGGTCGTCAGGTAAGGGTAGTTCCACGGGGCAATCGTGAAGACGATGCCGAGCGGAGCGCGCTTGAGATAGCGGCGGAAGCCGGGACGATCGTCGGGGATGTAGGGTGCCAGCGCCTTCTCGGCGATTTCCACCATGTAACGCGTTCGTTCCTCGACGCCGCCCTTTTCGCCGCCATACCGGACGGGTCGGCCCATCTGCCAGGCGATTTCCGGAACGATGTCATCGTTCATCGCCAGCAAAGCCTCAAGGAACGAAAGCAAATATTTTCCGCGCTCGGCGATCGATACCTGCGACCACTCAGCCTGTGCAGCGCGTGCGCGCGAGACCGCCGATTCAATCGCCGCATCCTCGGCAACCGCACGCTCAATATAAATCGAGCCGTCCACCGGAGATTTGAGTTTGACCATCTCGGTCATGGGATACCTCGTGAGTAAGTCGGAGTTCTAGTATCGTTCGAAGCCGCGATGCAGTTCCCAATCGGTCACGCGACGATCGTATTCCATCTGCTCCCAGCGCGCCGTGTGCACATAGTGCTCGACCACATCATCGCCAAAAGTCTCGCGCAGCATCTTCGAATTATCCAACGCGACGATGGCATCGCGCAAGGTTCGCGGCACATCCGGCAATTCGCTTGCTGAATAGGCGTCCCCCACAAAAGGCTCCTCCAGCGTCAGCTTCTCGTCGATGCCAGCAAGGCCGGCGGCGATCAACGCCGCGAATGCCAGATAGGGATTGATGTCAGCCCCGCCGATGCGGCACTCCATGCGAATACCCTTTGTCCCCATGCCGCAGAGGCGGAACCCGGCGGTACGATTGTCTTCGCTCCACATGATCTTGGTGGGCGCGAAAGTTCCTGCCTGGAAGCGCTTGTACGAGTTGATGTAAGGCGCCAGGAACCAGGTGTAGTCCTTGGCATACTTCAACTGACCTGCGGCCCATTGCTGGCCCAGCTCACTCAGCGTCCACTTTGCGTTCTTGTCGAAGAAGAGGGGGGTCTTGCCATCCGCGCTCCATAGTGAGTTGTGGATGTGGCTGGAGCTTCCCGCAAGATCGTAGCTGTACTTGGCCATGAAGGTGATCGCCTTGCCTTCGGCATGCGCAATTTCCTTGGCACCGTTTTTCAGAACGACGTGGCGATCAGCCATCTCGAGCGCTTCGGCGTAGCGAACGTTAATTTCTTCCTGGCCGGGACCCCATTCACCCTTGGAGTTCTCGATCGGGATACCCGCTGCGTCCATTTCATTGCGCAGGCGGCGCATGAAATACTCTTCCTTGGTCGTCAGGCCGATCAGGTAATCCTCAATGTAAGGAGATGCCGTCGCGAGATTTCGGAAACCCTTGGCACGGGCAGAGTCAAAGCTCTCGTCCAGAAGGTAAAATTCCAGCTCCGACGCGAAATAAGCGAGGTATCCGCGCTCCTGCAATCGAGCGATCTGCCGGCGCAGGATGCCACGCGGCGAATGCGGTAGATCCTCGTGATTTTCGTGGTCCTGAATATCGCAGAGGATCAGCGCGGTCTTTTCAAGCCATGGCAATACGCGGATGGTGCCCAGATCCGGCTTCAGCACGAAATCGCCGTAGCCCTTCGACCAACTTGCTGCCTTGTAGCCCGGGACAGGCTCCATATCGATGTCGTCGGCGAGCAGATAGCTACAAGCGTGCGTCTCGTCATATGCTGACTCGACGAAGAACCTCGCCAAGAATCTCTTGCCGATGAGGCGGCCCTGCATGTCCACCCCGGCGACCAGCACCGTATCGACCCGATCTTCCCCAACAAGCTGCTTCAACTGGTCGAACGAAATATTGCCTGTCATCATCTACTCCGCGTGTTCCCTTTCCGGCCCGAGCCTGCCCGGCTACTTTTCGACCGTCAGCCATCTTCGAAAATCTGTAATGAATATTACGAGATCGACTAGATTGCGCTGTTCTGGATGATTTCATACACTTCCAACAACTTTGTCAAACCGGTTATCGAAAGCCTTTCCAATGAATATCGGCGTCGCCGAACTGATTGCCGAACGTATCGACAGCCTGCCAGCTGGTGAACGCCGCGCTGCCCAGGTTCTGATTGCCAATTACCCCGTCACGGGCCTGAAGACAGTCGCCGAATTCTCTGCCCAGGCAGGTGTATCTCCCCCAACTATTCTTCGTTTCGTAGCACGGCTCGGATTTCACAACTATGCCGACTTTCAGGCAAGGCTTCAGGATGAATTGGCAGCTCAGCTGCAATCGCCTTTGTCGCGCGCAACCCAGCCGAACCTTGGCGCCAAGGCTCCGCCTTTCCTCTCGGCTGCGATCCAGAACTTGCACGAGACCTA
Source organism: Aquamicrobium zhengzhouense (assembly GCF_016124105.1). Taxonomy (GTDB): domain Bacteria; phylum Pseudomonadota; class Alphaproteobacteria; order Rhizobiales; family Rhizobiaceae; genus Aerobium; species Aerobium zhengzhouense. The sequence continues at coordinate 5,537 of NZ_JADGMQ010000002.1, read as the reverse complement.
CCGCCATCTCTCCGAAGCGCAGCTCACGGCAATTGTGCGCACCCTCAGCAACACGAAGGGGAAAGTGTTTCTAATCGGAGGAAGGTTTACCGATCCGATCGCCGCCTACATGGCGGCGCATATGGCCATAATCAGACCCGGGGTGCTTCGTCTTTCCGGTCAGGAGAGCAATTGGCGCGACCGCCTGCTCGACATGGGCAAAAGCGACGTCGTCATCATTTTCGATATTCGCAGATATCAGGATAGCCTCCTTCGCCTCGCCGAAGCCGCTCACAAGCGTGGCTCGCAGGTCGTCCTGTTCACGGACCAGTGGCTCTCGCCGATCACCCGCTTTTCCAGGCATGTGATTGCGGGCCGCACTGCGGTCCCTTCTGCCTGGGATTCTAGCGCCTCCCTGTTTGTCGTTGCAGAGATGTTGATTGCAGAACTAACGCGCGCGCTTGATGATGAGAGTGCGCACCGGATCCGCGAGATGGAAAAGCTTCGGGGCAGCTGATCCCGCGCGAGGTCAACTTACCGATATTTAATGAACTTTCGGATGCATTGGCGTCGAAGTGTTGGCATAACATTCCGTGCGGGTAATGCGCTGCACGCAAAAGGCGCACCGCGTTGCCCAAATTCGCTCGTCGGATGGTCGCCAATTTCAGTTTGGGACCAAGCCAAGCCCGGAGTATTGCATGTCGTTCTGGAAGCAACTGGCATCAGCGCTGATCATTCTCGCCGTTGCAGCAGGATTGTGGGTAAAGTTTTTCCCGGGCTCAAACGAAGTTTTGGCGCGTTGGGGGCTGGACTGGATAGTGCCTGACCCAGCCGTTGCAACCAGCGCCCCCTCGGGCACGCCCGGTCCCGCAGGCGGCTTCGGCCAGCCAGCATTGGTGATCGCATCGCAAATTGAAACCTCGACAATCAATGACCGTCTTGTTGCCATTGGCACCGGCAAGGCGCTGAACTCAGTTTCGGTCACGCCATTTTCTTCGGGCCGCCTCACTGAATTTCTGGTCCAGTCCGGATCACAGGTAGAAGCTGGCGACGTGATCGCGAGGCTCGACAGCGAGGTTGAGGAAATTGCCGTTGAGCGGGCTCGCCTCGCTCTTGACGATGCCGAGGCACGGCTTAACCGGGTGCGCTCGCTGCGATCATCAAACACAGCAACGGCGGTTCAGGTTACCGATGCCGAGCGGGACGTGAACAATGCGCGTCTCGCCCTGCAGGATGCAGAAGTGACACTTCGCCGCCGCTCGATCACCGCGCCGATTTCCGGCACCGTCGGAATTCTACCGGTCTCGGCTGGCAATTACGTCGCAACACAGACCGTCATCGCAACCATTGAAGATCGCTCGCAGCTTGTGGTCGACTTCTGGGTGCCAGAGCGTTTTGCCGGAATGATCTCTATCGGCCAGTCGGTGACAGCCTCGTCACTGGCGCGTGCTGGCGAGGCTTATGAGGGCACCATTTCCGCACTCGACAATCAGGTTGATCCGCAAAGCCGCACGCTTCACGTTCAGGCGCGGCTGCCTAACGAGGAGGACAGGCTGTCCGCAGGCATGTCCTTCGAAGTCTCCATGCGCTTTCCCGGCGATACTTACCCGTCCGTTGACCCTCTTGCGATCCAGTGGGGAACCGAGGGAGCATTCATCTGGGTTCTTGATGATGAGCGAAAGGCAAAGCGGGTCAACGTCAAGATCGTCCAGCGAAACACCGAAAACGTTCTGATCACCGGCGATATTGGCGAGGCGGAGCGCGTCGTCACGCAGGGAATACACTCGGTTCGCGAGGGAGCGACCGTGCGCATCGTTGGAGACCCGCAGGAAAGTCGGCCGCAGGCCGCACTTTCTACAACCAATTCGTAAGCTGGAGGTCAGGATATGAACCGTATCACCTCCGCTGAAGGCGGCATGACCGCACTTTTCGTTCGCCGCCCTGTTCTGGCGTTCGTCCTCAATACGCTGATAGCAGTTGCCGGACTTGCCGCGCTTTACGCTGTTGAAGTGCGCGAGCTGCCGGATGTCGACCGCCCAGTCATCACCGTCAACACGACCTACACCGGCGCTTCCGCTGAATCGATCGACCGCGAGATCACTGCGGAAATTGAAGGCGCGGTTGCCCGGGTTTCCGGCGTTAAGGCGATCTCTTCTTCATCGTCTTTCGGGCGCAGCCGGATCACTGTCGAATTCAAAGATGGCGTCGATCTCGACACCGCTGCATCCGACATGCGCGACGCTGTCAGCCAGGTCCAGAACCGCCTGCCTGACGATGCCGAAATTCCGCGGGTCGTGAAAGCCGACGCAGATTCCCAAGCCGTCGTCCGCCTTGCGATCACCTCCAACTCGATGAGCGTCCACGACATGACGATCCTCGTCGAGGACCAGATTGTCGATTCCTTCTCGTCGATTGACGGCGTCGCCGACGTGCAGGTCTATGGCGGTCGAGACAAGATTTTTCGCGTAGATATCGACCAGTCCCGCCTTGCAAGCCTTGGTTTGACGGTCGCGGATATCCGCAACGCGCTCGCCACGATCTCCTTCGACACGCCAGCGGGGTCGCTGACGAGCAATACCCAGGATCTGATCGTTCGCGCGACAGCACCGGTTACCACACCGGATGATTTCGAGAATATCATCATCAACGGCAAGACGCGCCTGCGGGACGTCGCAACGGTGACTCTTGGCGGGGACATCGGTGAATCGCAGCTGCGTGCCAACGGCCGCACCGGCATTGGCATGGGCATCATCCGCCAGGCTCAGTCAAACACGCTCCAGATATCGGCGGACGTTCACGAAACCGTCGAACGCATCCGGCCGACCCTGCCCGAGGGCGTCGACATCTTCATCACCGGCGACGAAGCCGTTTTCATCAACGGCGCGATCCACGAGGTGGAGATTGCGCTTGGCATCTCGGTCACGGTCGTCCTGCTGATCATTTTCCTCTTCCTTCTGGATATAAGGGCGACCCTGATCCCAAGCTTCGCGCTTCCCATCGCGCTGATCGGGTCGGTGGCCTTCGTCTGGATGGCGGGCTTTTCGATGAACATCCTGACGCTGCTTGCCTTCGTGCTGGCGGCTGGTCTGGTGGTCGATGACGCCATCGTCGTTCTCGAGAACATCGTGCGCCGTCGCAACGAAGGACTTGGGCCACGGGCAGCGGCGGTTCTGGGCACGCAAGAAGTGTTCTTCGCGGTGGTCGCGACCACCGCAACTCTTGTCGCGGTCTTTGTTCCGCTCTCCTTCCTGCCCGGGCAGACTGGCGGCCTGTTCCGCGAGTTCGGCTTTGTTCTTGCAGTTTCGGTGATCTTGTCGGCCGTGGTCGCGCTCTCGCTGTGCCCGATGCTGGCCTCCCGCATGCTCGGCGCGAATGTCGAACATTCTCACACCGGCATCATTGGGAAGATCGGCGGGGCGCTTGGCTCGTTCTACCGCAAGACGCTGCGCGCTTCCCTGAACGCACCGTCCATCGTGATCCTCGTCGCGGTGCTGTTCTCTGCCCTTGCAATTGCGCTGTTCCCCACCATCCGTTCGGAATTGACGCCAGAGGAAGATCGCTCGTCCGCTTTCTTGCGCGTCAGCGCACCGCAGGGCGTCTCGCTCGACTACTTTGCCCAGCAGATGCGGGAGATTGAAGCGCTTATCCAGCCATTGCGGGATTCTGGCGAGATTGCCTCGACCTTTGCGATCGCCGGCAGTGGCGGACAGAATTCCGGCTTCATGGTCATGACCCTGGCTCCTTGGGAGGAGCGCACGCGCAGCCAGCAGCAAATTCTCGCAGATATCAGCAAGCGCGTGGAAAACCTTCCGGCCGTGCGCGCCTTTGCATTCCAGCCCAATAGCCTTGGCATTCGCGGAGCCGGGAGCGGCCTGCAATTTGCAATCGTCGGCAATAATTATGCGGACCTGACACGCGCTGCGCAAAACATCGTTGAAGATCTGAGAGATGATGCGCGCTTCCGGCAGCCTCGCCTGACGCAGGAAACGACACAGCCGCAGCTTTCTGTTCAGATCAACCGCGAACGCGCTTCGGATATGGGTATCCCGATCAACGGTCTCGACGCCGCGATCCAGGCCATGCTCGACGGGCGGGAAATCGGCTCGGTCTTCATCGATGATCGCTCCTATGACGTGAAGCTCCTGTCGACAACGAACCCGATCAACGATCCAACTGATCTCGAAAACATCTTCCTGCGCGCCCAAGATGGTCGTTTCGTGCCGATGTCGACGATCGCAACGTTGACCGAACAAGCCGTCGCCCCGTCGCTCGCCCGCGAGCAGCAGATGCGCTCGGTCGCCGTCACGACCGCGCTTGCGCCGGAAGTTGCCCTGGGCACCGCCTATGACGCGGTTCTGGACATCGCAGAACCCCATCTCCCGGACGGGAGCCGTATCATTCCGCTGGCAGAGGCTGCGACGCTGGGCGAGACACAGGGCAGCATGACGACCGTGTTCGGCTTTGCGATCGTCATCATCCTTCTGGTCCTCGCCGCGCAGTTTGAGAGCTTCGTGTCGGCGGCCATCATCATGGCAACCGTACCGCTTGGCCTCGCATGCGCCGTCTTCGCGCTACTCCTGACGGGCACCAGCCTCAACGTCTACAGCCAGATCGGTCTTGTCCTTCTCGTTGGCATCATGGCGAAGAACGGTATCCTCATCGTCGAGTTCGCCAATCAGCTGCGAGATCGCGGCATGAATGTGCGCGATGCGATCGAGGAAGCGTCGAACATTCGCTTGCGTCCGGTCGTGATGACGATGCTCTGCACGATCGTCGGCGGCCTGCCGCTGGTCCTGGCAAGTGGAGCGGGTGCAGAAGCACGCGTTTCGCTCGGCTGGGTCATCGTCGGCGGCCTTGGCCTCTCGACCATCTCGACCCTTTACCTGACACCCGTGGTCTATCTTCTGCTCGGCCGCTTCGTCACCCCGAAAGTCGAAGAAGAAAAGCGCCTCGTGCGCGAACTGGAAGAAGCTCACCGCATCGCAGCGCAACCGGCGGAGTAAAGGGTCAACAGCCCCCTCCGTCGCTTTGCGACACCTCCCCCGCAGGCGGGGAGGATAAGGGAACGTAGCGCTCGGCGCTCCGATCCTCCCCCGCCTGTGGGGGGGAGCGACTGTGTTGGGGGTCAAGCTGTTTTCCATGGTTTGCTGTCCCGGAGCATGGCGTTGAGGATGGTGACGAGTTTGCGCATGGCAGCTACCAGCGCGACGAGTTTGGGCTTGCCGGCAGCGACCAGCCGATCGCGAAATTCCTTGAGTTGAGGGTTGTGTCGGACGGCGCTGAGGGCGGCCATGAAGAGGCTCGCTCGCACCCCGCTTCGCCCGCCGCCAATGAAGCTTTTGCCGCGCCATTTGCCTGACTGGCGCGTGAACGGCGCAAGTCCGACCAGCGCCGTGATCTGACGCCGGTCAAGCTGCCCAAGTTCTGGAAGCTCGGCCAGGAGCGTGCGTGCGGTCACGGTGCCCACGCCCGGCATGGAGGTGAGCAACTGTCGGCGCACCAGCCAGATCGGTGATTTGCGGATGTGGCCGTCCATCTCGTCATCGAGGCTGGCAAGT
>NZ_JADGMQ010000019.1 GCF_016124105.1 Aquamicrobium zhengzhouense | reverse complement strand
ACTCCACGGTCGGCTCGACCGCCGCTACCGCTCAAAGGCTGAGAATACTATGCCATCTCAGGCCGTGGCACCCCTCCCGCGAAGCGGGTTCGTGCATGGGGGCGCAAAGCGGTCGCCTCTAGAAACCTGCAAAGACGGATACGTATCGTCCGAACCCTACCACGCCGCCTGCGTTGTAGGTTCTAGATTAGCTTGAGTTGTAACTCCTAGCACCTTTGGCGTCAGATTTTCCCCTTTCGGCTTGGCCCCGCGGCGTTTCGCTGAGATCTCTGCCTTGCTACGTGCTCGCTCGGCCTCGCTGCCGAGCAGCCACTCAAGCAGGGGAAGCACTTCTTGCGATAGCCAATCCGCCAATTCAGAAGCCTTCGGCCACCCTTCAATTCCTCCCATCTTGTATAGGGTAAACCTTAGAGCGGCCCAGCGGCCACCCTCCGAACGAGGCTTAAGAGAGGCGGCACCTTTTTCGATAGGACCACTTACCGTTCCAATCCACGTCAGCCATTCGATCTGCTGACGCAGGACACGCGACGGACCGACTATCTCTTTGGAAAGAGCATCTTTCACAATCTTCTTGCCGCCACGATGTCGCTCCAAGGCTTCAATAATAACGGACAAAATATCGACTGCTGTATCCATAACTTCAGGCACGCCGACAGCGGTCTTATAAGCGATTAGTCGGCGCAAGCCTTCCCGGCCGCCGAGATCGCCATCATTTTTTACCGTTATATCGCCGCCGCCGAACACCATGCGGCCTATGTCATTCACCGTTAGAGGTTTCCCGCTTTCATACGACGAAAGTACAGTGTCGATCACAGAAGGCTCGGCCGATATCAGCTTGTACATTGCGCTGCCGGGCACGCTCTGTGACACGAAGCGATCTCTAAAGGGTGTGAGATTTCGGTAGACGCCTATGTAATTCGCAGCGCCGCGTCGGGTGATCCGGCAAGCCTTGCGTGCCCACGCATCGAAAGCCTTCTGGTCTGGGAGACGAGCTTCCACCTTGGCCAAGGCCTGTCCACACTCGAAGATCTCATCGGTTCGCTTTCGTCCGACGGATACGAAAAATGTGCGCACCTCCTCGAGGACCTCGCGATCTGCCACAGTAACATTAAATTCATCGTAGTCGAATGCGAGCCCCTCGGATTGAAGGGGTTGAGCTGGACCAGACGACGCGGTCGTACCACTCTGGCGTCGCTTAACGGCCACCGCGACATCCGCTGTATTATCCGCTTTAGGCATTTCAGTTCCCCTCAACTTAGCTCCAACTTCAGTCGTGTGGATTGCGTCGATCCTCGAAAAGACGCCAATGCTCAGGCGGCTTCATTCTCTTCAATCTCGTAGCCGCAGTGTAGACCACACTCGACGTCGTGCTCATCACCGGGAGCGGCCGAATTTTCAGCAGATGCGCTGGCAAGTGCACTGAGCTGGCGAACACTCGACTTATTGCTCCACCATCCCCGAAGGTTCCTCCCCTTTTCAGGCGTCTCATTTGCGGCCCACCACTCCGCAATCTGCGGCTTCTCTTGGATGATACGCTGACGGATCTTCGGACCTTTGAGGAAGCAGAGATCGCAGTTCCCTTGCCACGGCGCCAACTGGAGATCGAACGGTTGAGCCGTCCAGAAACGGTGAACGTCGCTCACCGTGATCTTCTTTTGAGCTAGGGGGTAGTTAACGCGCCGTCCCGTTGCATACGCATTGTCGAAGCCCTTGATGATGCGCATTCCTTCGTCATAACGAAGACCGATGACGTCATCATATTCACCGACGGCATATCCCTTCGCAGCCATGAAATCGATCATGGGCTGGACCTTGAGAAGCTGCGTGCACCAGCGTTCTCGCCAGTTCGGAAGCCGCTTCTTGCGATCGATGAGGGCTTGGAATGGCTCGCCGCTGCGCGACGCAGTCTCGTAAGTGACTTCAGTGAATCCAGCCGTCGTTTCGCTTCGTTCGAGCCAGTGAATATGTACGCCCCAGCGCTTCCCGCATTCGCATACGAAATCGAGAGTTTCAGTTCGCTCCTTGCCCGTGTTGGCAAAGACAACATGGGCATTGGACGGAAGCTTGCCATCATGTGCCTGGAGCAACAGATAGAGCATGTAGCCTGACGTTCTGCCGCCGCTAAACGAGACGAGTGCAGGACGTATCAATCGGATGCTGGCTGGCTTTGTCGCCGATCGCCGTCTTTGACTCATCAGCCCCTCCCCAGACCAACGTCCCGAAGAGATCAGCACGGACGAATTAATTTATTGCTACCCCGCTGCCGGAGATGACCAGCAATTCATAAAAGTAACTCTTTCAAAGAGTGGCCTATGCCGAAATATCCGCAAGCGATTCCCGATGAAATATTGCAAGCATAAAATCCTTTTGTACGACTTACCTGACCTTAGATCTATTCGTCTGCGCCATCAGGCGACAGCGGGACAAGGAATGATCTGTCAGCCCGTCGAAGCGCGACATGGGGGTCAAAACCAGTTGGGAAACTTTTCCCAACTTTACAACGCCACCGGAAAGCACCGGATTTCCTTGCCTCAGCGTGACTCTGCCTCCGTCTCTGTGGAGTCCAATCAAGCGATTCAACTGCAAACGCCGTTACATGAAGTAACGGGGAGAACAGGCAGATTAATTGAAAACGCCGTTTGTCCGACGGTTTCCCGAACAACACACATCTCGATGCCTAAGCTGACAGGTCAACGGTCGCTATCTTGATCGCCTTGGTCACCTTGTCCGGTGATTTCCAGATGCCGCTTGCGCTGGAAATCCCAGCCGCGGCGATACTTTTCGACAAGGGCATCGAGAACCTCATGGGTTGCCCGCGCGTCAAAGCCCTGCTGCGTCAGATCATCAACGAGGCGATCAAGTAGCAGATTGACCTCTTCGATGCGGCCATTCTTGAGGTTTTCCGTGATCGCAAAGTGAAGCAGCGCCCGCGCCACATCATCCCGGGACGGCCGCTTTTGCTCCTTCAACCGCTCCCGGTATTGCCGCTGGCGCTCGCGCTGCTTCTTGCGCCTGGCTGTCATCGTCTCTGCCATGTCCCCTCCTCCAACGTGACCGAGACGTGCCGCCACCCTGTTCCGCAACGCCGTTTGCCGCCGTAACGATAATCTTCGAAACTGAATCCTTTGCTTCAGATACTGAATCGCAATCTCAGTTTTCAGAATCGATTTTGCGTAACTCGTTTCAGGTTGCTGGCAATTGATTTCAAGTTGCCAGCAACTCAGATTGGGTTGCCCGCAACCTGATCCAAGTTTTCAAGCTCCGGGTCTGACGACGACTAGCTTGCGAAGCTCGGCGACCGTCTCTGTCAGATGGCTGCCTTCGAGCGTCAGATTCTGGACTAGCTCACCCGCAAGCACTTCGACCGCCTCTCGATTTTCGCGGATCACTTGCGTTGCCAGCTGCTCCCCCTCCTGCAGCCGGGCGTGGACTTGTTCCGCAAGGCCAAGGTGGAACATGAGCGAGGTGCTTTCGTTCGCCTTTCTGTAGAGCAACGGGAAGACCTTTCCAAAACCAGCCTCTGTCTCCATCGAGACGGCAATCTTGGTGGCCTGAGCAAGATCACTGTCTTCGCTCCCTCCAGCGCCAGAGGACACGACGCCAAGGAATTCAATTTCGGCAGTGCGCCCGGCGAGACAAACTCCGATGTCGTGAAGCATGGCAGTTTCCGTCCGGGCATGGAGAGGCTCATCCGCCACCTGAACAAGACCACCTTGCGGGTGATCGATAGTGATGAGGACAATCTCGCTGGCACGCAGGATCAAATGCGCTATCGCGTGGCCAGCTTCATGGACAGCCATGCGCCAGCGAAGCTCCTTTGAGATGTTTGGACGTTTAGCATCCAGGAGCCTCTCAATGTCGTCCCAGCAAAGCTGGCGCTGCTCGCGGCGTGCCTTTCCACGCGCTTCCCGGATTAGCCTCTCAATGTCGGCACCGCTCATGCCGTAGGCCTTGCGGGCGAGCGGACGAAGAAGGTTAGGGTCCAAGTCTATATGCGTTCGTCCCATCACAGACGTCCCACGCTGTTATCAGGCATCGCCGTAGCGCGCTCGTGTGAGGACATGGCGCAATCCAATATCCCCTTGTGGTCAGGTAGACCCTGAGGGCTGGCGTCTCGCCGGGTCGCGATGACATGGTCGAGATCATCGCGCAGGTGATGCCGAAAGATGCCGACAAGCGCATCAATGTCAGGTCTTGGGATGACGATGTGCTTTTCAAGTCGGCCTGATCGCAGGAGCGCGGGATCAATTGCACTTGGATTGTTGGCGGCGCCGACGACGATGACGCCCGTCGAATTCAACGTGCCGTCCAGAAGCTCCAGCAGCCGATTGACGACGCTGTTCCAGTAATCTTCGTGCGATCGGCCGTTGCTGCTGCGCTTGGAGATGCCATCGATCTCGTCAATGAACAGGATCGCAGGGGCATTCGCGGCAGCCTCCGCAAACGCTCTTCGCATCCGCTTGATTACATCGCCGAGATAGCCTAGCTCGAGCCATGTCGCGACCGACGTCGCTATGAGAGGGACTTGCAGCGTATTGCAAAGTGCCCTCGCGAAAGTTGTCTTTCCTGTACCAGGTGGGCCTGAGAGAAGAAGTTTCGAGGAAAGATCATCCCAACCGAGAGTGCCCTCTCGCCAAAGAACCAGATCGTCCTTGAGCGCAAGCGCCCAGTCACGAGCCTCGCCATAGCCGCTTAGCGTCTCGATCGTCGCGACAAAACGGTTGTCATTGCCGTGGGTGCGAGATGCGGGCTGAACGATCTCGCTTCCCGTGCCCTGGTCCGCTGCCCGGCGAGAGCCCCCTGACCATGAACTACGACTTTCATCCTTCGCGTCAGACTGAGACGGAGGATGTGCGCCATCGTCTGCCTGTCGTGAGATCGCGAGCTCGGCGAGGACATCGGCGGCAGCCTCCCCACTGACACCGGGCCTGATGGCAAGAGCCAGATCATAGAGTGACAGCTGCTCACAATGATCTGCCACGCGACCGAGATCGGCAGGTTCTTCGCCGAGAACAACCTCCATCGTCCGCAACACGATATCCGCGGTCAAAGATCCAGTCTGCAGATCAAGACTTGCAGCCGCTTTCAGGGCTGGAGGAATTGTCTTTGGATTTTCCGAGATACCGAGGATCGGTAAGCTGGATTGAGCAGCGATCCCAACCTGCCGTCGCCCAGGCTCGGCTTCCGCTTCACCTTTATCGTATCGCGAGCCTCGAAAGATGATCGTCTTCCACCGCGTGGCATCGCCGCTGGAAAAACGAATGTCATGGGATCCCCGCAAATCATGTCCGTCACAGACGGAAACGGTCCCCGGAAGGACTAACCCCTCCTTGAGCAGCGTCAGAAACAACGCTTCGAAACCTTTGACGGGAGAGACCAGGCTCACGATCGGTTGCTGATGCCCCAGAGCCTTTAGATTGACGCGTGCCTTAAGACTGCGAAGCCGAAAGGCTTCCGCAACGAGCAAGAGCGTTGCAACACGGCTTGCGCATGGAGGCGGCGCCGCATTCTTGAAAGCCCGAACGATATCCGCGATCAGCGCCTTCCGCTGATCAGGTACGTTATGATGGGGCGCAGTCTTCTTTTGAAATGTCCTTGGCTTCACCTGAGTCGAAGTCACCAATTCGACGCCGTGGCGTTTGAGCACCGTCGTAATCCGAGCGCGTGACATACCAACCAGACGAGGTCCGAGCTCAAGGGCGCCTCGCGGAGGTGATGCCCAGGCAAAGTCATCGTCATCATCGCTGCCAAGCACAGAGGTCGTCCAACGTCTTTCGTTGTCACGACCACCCCCTCGACGCTTCTCATCACGATCAACTTCGACAAGCAGTTCCTGCGCGATTGCGAATTCGATCGCATCCGCACGAGCAGCGTGGCTGAGCCTTTTGACAAAATGGTTGGCTAGGCGTTCGGCCACGACGGCCCTTTGAAGCATATGGCTCATGGCTGCTTCTCCTTTTGTGAGACCAACCGGAGCGCAAAGCCCTGGCGTTTGGCATTGGGTGGCCGCGCCGACACGATGCCGCGCCGGGCAAGCCAGTCCCAGACAGTCATCGAGGCCAGATCACCCGCTTCGACGTAGCGCTTGAGGTGCTTGATGATGCTAAGCGGCATGGGAAGACCGCGCTCGATCCGAATGCGCGCGTAGTGCATCGTCAGCGCGATGATCGCGGCTGGATCATCCGCGGGTCTGCGCGTTTTGCACTGGCACCTGGTCAGGATCCCCTGACGCGAGCGCGCACGGCAAGCCTCATCGTGCCCCATGACCTTCAGCATGACATCACGGCTGCCGCCAGCCTCGAAGGTCATACTCTGCGATAGCGGAGGACTGTCAGTTCGGGGGGCGGTCCGAGCTAAAGGCGTCAGGCTCTGCTTGTCTCCAGCAACGACCGTGAAGCGCGGATGACTCTTCTTTTGATCGCTCATTGCAGGACCCTCCCGCGGGCAAAGCCCACACGCGCGCCAACGTCTTGGCCCCGCCTCAGGGCCAGAACAGCCTCGTCCGCGTCCCTCAGACGCTCGCCAGAGTTGAGGCTATCCGGAAGAGCCGCGCTGCTGGATTCCGCGAAAGCCTCTCCACCCGACGTGCTAGCGGACGACCAGCCGTCAAAGCTTTGCTGGACTTCCTTCCTGCAACGCTCAGCCAGCAATGCGCGCACCCGCTGACCGAACAGATCACGGAGGACGCCCATGGCCGCGCCCGCGCCTTCAACCTCGAGCAGGACGTCAATTTCCGAAAGCCCCCAGATGCCGCGCTCATGGTCGATCATCTCATCGGAGCCATCAATAATGGCGACCGAGACGTCGACGATCGGTGGCGTGCGGCATTCAAGCGTCAGCCAATCACTTGCAATCATCGCGACAGCCAACATCTTGGAGCGCAGTTCATTAAGCCGCGGCATCTCGTAAGAAAGCAGCGATCGCTTGACGTCGAGGATCAACGCCGCGTGGCGTCTGCGATCAACGATCACGAGATCTGGTGCATAGGTCTCCCGCGAGTGGACCTCAGGGCTCAGGCGCAAGCCTCTCAACACACCTTCATTGCGCCGCAGCACTTCACGTGCTGCTGGCACGACTGGCATCGGTCGCTCCAGCGTCACAATGCTCAGGTCGGGGTTACAGGAGACCAGGCGTGCGATCGCACGCTCAAGCAGCTTGCCTTCGTGAAATGCGGTCGATCGGATCGCAGCAACGATCTCGGCCCAAACGCCGAATGTAGCGTCTGATTTTGCCGAGCAACCGGAAATGGCGTCGATCGCCTGTTCAACGAGGCGTTCAAGATCAGGACGAAGCGCAGCTAAGTCCGCGATAGCGGTCAAGCCCGCCTCTCCGGCAGTGGAATTATCTATGATCATGGAAAGTTTCCTCAAAACGGGAGACGCACGCTGCCGTTCCGCCGACGAAGACGCCGAAGGTTGGACGAACAGATGCGTGGTTTATGGCGGGCTACTCGTGCGAGGGCCTCAGCTGCGGCTTCGCGCCAGCTGCAGATTTGCTCTCAAGTCCGACAGCTCAACTAAAGGCGAAGGCTCGCCCCTCGTTCTCAACGAGAACGCGTCAGCTCACACCGATGAGATCGACAGCTCTTCCACTGTCGACAAGCAGCTGAGGAACTTCCAGGTAATCGAAGAAAAGGGTATCTCTGTTCATAGCCCGATGCCTCCGTGTAGGTTGCGGGTCAGGCCCTCGTCTGGTGTTAGAGCACCGTCGGGGGCCGTTTTGCTTCAGACCATCCAAAGCAGAGGCATCATCGCAGGATCTCGAACACTCGAGAGCCCGTCACGCGATCGTATGGTTAACGCGCGGATTGGGGACGAGAAGTGCGGGAGGAACGGTGCCAGTATGGTAGAGTACGCGAGCCTATCCTTGACCAATTTCGATCCGCGGACAATCTGACCGCAAACATGCAGACAAGCAATGATCGGGCCAAGGTCTCCCCTATCCCACGACTTACTAAAAAAGCGGATAGCCTTCCGCGGGAAATCATCGAACCTAACTGTACGAACTAATGATCGCCTCCGCGACGCGTCGGGCACCTACAATGGGGTTGTTCAAACTGATCGTCGCGGGAAGTTCTAACCGGAAGGTGACCGAATGAGCATCCACATGCTGATGAGAGATCACGTCATCGCGCCGCAGGACTTCAACGGCCGGGTCCGCCATGTCGTACCCACGAAAGAAGGTCACGTTAAATTTAGTCGCGAACGGTGCATCATTGATCATCGTGGCATGATGGTATCCAATACCTGACTCTGCTCCGTACACAGAAACGCGCGTAAGGAACTCGTCGACCACACCGCTCGCCCCGGTGGCATTGAGACGCTCTATAATGCTGTTCACCAAGGTGGGGATTGACACAGAAGTCGCATTGTCTTCTGCTTGGCACAACCCGATGCTTACGAGCAGTAGGCGCGCTTCCCCTATGGCGTCATCACATGCCGGGGTAGGCTCAACTTGATGGAGGCCACTGATGCCGTGACTAGAACTGGGTCTGGTCGTGGTCTTTACCTCTACGCCTGTGCCCTGCCATGTTAAATCCCTTTCCGAGCGGCGCCAGCCATCCCAAGCCTGAACGAGTTGCCCAACTTGGGTGTCGGCGGCGCGGCGACAGAGTGCATTGAGCAGGAGTAGTTCCCCGACAAGCCCGATGATCGCATTCTCGGATATCTCCATGCGCTTAATGGCGAGCTCGATCAGCGGTTCTGTGACGGCAAAGGCACGCACTAGATTGGCATCGGCCTTCTCGCGCAGTAGTTCCGCAGCAATAAATGCACCGACCTGATCGAAGTGCCCCAAAGCGGGCAAGCAAATACGGTTTGCTCTCAGCGGAGGTAAAGCGTCACGGTGCCAGGTGTGGTAGCGCATCGCAAACTGTACTATACGGGTTCGGGGGCTCAACTCGCCACCTGCGAGGAAGAGTTCCAAGCGACCGTCACTATTTCGAGCGACCCCTACCACCTTCGCATCAGTCAACCATTTTATGGCCCGATCATTTCCAGTGGCGCCTGCTGGAACGGCAGTTATCTGTTCCAGAACTGCTTCGTAGCTGGTCATGCAAATTTCCTCTAAGAGATAGCTGCCCCAGCACGGGTGGCTGAAAACTGCTCCGGACCTCCCGCAGGGAAGCAGAGTCCAACGGCGACCGTGGGGTAATCATCGTCCGGAAGTTGATTGATGTAGAAAAGAATTTGACCATCGGAGCCGCTAGGACACCACCCGGTGGGACTGTTAGTCGGCACTTCAGCGCCACGGTGATAGTAGTCAAAATAGACGTCGCCGCGATACTGGGTCGGCCCTGCATTCGGGTCACTTGCACCCCAAGTGGTCTTGAGTTCGCCTGTGGACACCCGCTTTGTGGTGGCGCGTATTTTGAACGGCAGCTGTGCCAACGGACCTTTGGATACGGTGGCACCATCTCCGTAACGCATGCCGATCCAGAACCTTGGCCGCTCAGCGTACTTGCGCGAGAGGTTAGCGTAGGACCATCGATTTCCGGGCTGACCGGTCACGAATAGGCCCGTGATCGGCCGAGTGAGGCTAGCGGACCAGAGCCGAAGATAGGCGGCAATGGCATAGGGACAGGCGTGCCTCGGATGGTCTCCCCTACCACTCCTCTCCGGAGGGCGATAGAATGGTGCATCGGCTAGTATGGCGAGCGCGTTTGCGCGGGCTTCTATACCACGCCAGATGTCCGCGTGCCGCCCCTCGTTGCCAGGTCGGTAATCCGAGTAAGTGAGACGATCTAAGAGTTCAGCGGCGTCGGTAAGTTCGAGTGGAACATCTAGGATTCGGCCCCGCAACACATTGGCGACGATGACGTCGCTTGACGGTCGGTCGAAGAGTCCTGCCACGATTTCTACGTTGGGATCCTGCTGTGCGCTATCATTGATGACTGTAATAAAGGGCCTTGCACCAGGGGATATCGGAAGGGTGCCCACGCCTGCTATTTTGCCTGTGGCTGCGAAATTCAGCCCCTGCAAGACGGTAGGTTTAGGGGCGTTGCTCATCATGCACTCAGTTATGGAATTTCGAACCGCTTCATCTACATCGTGATAGTCACCGAAGAGGGAGAGTTGGTCGCTGGAGGCGAAGACGCGGCAAAGTTCAATATACGCCCCGCGGTAACCGAACCAGCGCTGCATCTGCATCTGAGTGTCTGCCAACGGGTTAGCCGATGAACTGTCCAGGATCAGCGCCCTTGAGACAGATTGGGTGTAACTGAGAGGAGAGGATTTCTGGTTCATCGTAGCTCGATCAAAGGAAGCGAAGATGAAACAGAAAGCCGGGCCGCGAGAGGCCAGCGCCGAACAGGTCATCAAGGATATCCGCCGTGCGACGCGCAAGCATCACTCAGCCGAGGACAAAATCCGCATTGTGCTGGACGGGTTGCGTCGTGAGGAGAGCATAGCTGCTCTCTGCCGCCGCGAGGGTATTGCAGAAAGCCTGTATTACAGTTGGTCGAAGGAGTTCCTCGAAGCGGGCAAGAAGCGGCTGGCCGGGGATACGGCGCGTGCCGCAACCTCCGACGAAGTAAAGGTTCTGCGCCGCGAGACACGCGATCTGAAAGAGGTCGTCGCCGAACAGGCGCTTGAACTGCGGCTGCTTAAAAAAAGCATGATCGGGCATGGGGGCGACGAGGAATGAGATATCCCGCTGCCGAGAAACTGGAAATCATCCGGATCGTCGAGCAGTCACACCTGCCGGTGAAGCAGACGCTTGACAGGCTAGGTATTCCAAGGCCGACTTTCTATCGGTGGTATGATCGGTTCCTGACCCACGGCGTTGAGGGACTTGAGGATCGGCATTCAGCCCCGTCGCGGGTGTGGAACCGCATTCCCGACGATGTCCGCAGCCGCATCATCGACATGGCTTTGGATCAGACCGAATTGTCGCCGCGCGAGCTA
The DNA here is from genome assembly GCF_016124105.1 of Aquamicrobium zhengzhouense. GTDB lineage: Bacteria > Pseudomonadota > Alphaproteobacteria > Rhizobiales > Rhizobiaceae > Aerobium > Aerobium zhengzhouense. The sequence goes on along the minus strand of NZ_JADGMQ010000019.1, from coordinate 50,787 downwards.
GCCGTTCGCTTCACCGACACTGAAAGCTATTTTGTGTCAGAGGCTTCGGTCTATCGCCTGCTCAAGGCCCATGATCTCATCACGTCGCCTGCCTTCATCGTCATCAAGGCTGGCAACGAGTTCAAGGACAAGACGACGAGGCCCAACCAGCTCTGGCAAACTGACTTCACCTATCTGAAGGTCATCGGCTGGGGTTGGTTCTACCTGTCCACGGTGCTCGACGACTTCTCGCGATACATTGTCGCCTGGAAACTGTGCACGACAATGAAGGTAGAGGACGTCACCGACACGCTGAAGCTGGCGCTCACGGCATCCGGTTGCGATACGGCAAGGGTTGAGCACAAGCCGCGTCTGCTATCGGACAATGGCCCATGCTACATCGCCTCGGACCTCGGAGAATGGCTCAAACAGCGCTCCATCGAACAGGTCCACGGTGCACCCTGTCATCCACAGACCCAAGGCAAGATCGAGCGCTGGCACCAGACGCTCAAGAACCGCATCCTGCTCGAGAACTACTTCTTCTCAGAAGACCTCGAGGCTCAGATCGCCGCATTCGTCGAACATTACAATCATCGACGATATCACGAAAGCATCCACAACCTGACACCAGCCGACGTCTACTTCGGGCGGGGCCAAACCATCCTGCTAGAACGAGAAAGGATCAAACGAGGCACCATCAAACTGCGTCGATTGCAACATCGGCAGCAAGCCGCTTAAATCAACAAATAGACGGACCAGAAACTCCAATCCTTCAAACGCCGAGCTGTCTCAAATCATTTGCTGACGGACACTTCGACAATTTGCTTGATCAGGACGCGACCTTTGGGATTGAGCGACAGAAGCCGCCGGCGTCGGTCCTCACGAGCAACGTCAACTCTGACTAGACCAAAACCACCACGCATCTCCTTATGGCCATCGGCCCAGTAGTAGATATTCCGAGAAGCGGTGCCGGGGTGTAGCCCCACCCGCCTTTCACTTAGCCTTAGACTATCCGACCGTAAAAAGGCTTCCGTGGTAGCACGGCGGCTCAATGCCCTACTGCTAGAGATCGAGTTGTTGCCGAGGGCGAGGATGGCGACGAAAGAGCAGCTTGCGAAGATCTTCGCGCTCGAAATCGAGTCGATGCGAGACGAGATCGAGAAGCTCGACCGAGCAGCCAAGCGCAGCGGCTCCCTTCGCGATTCGGTGCATCGGGAAGCTGACCGCCAAGTCGGGTACGCCTACCGTCTGCTAGAAGCTTATGGCCCTGCCGAGGACCTCAGATTTGAGACCGGGTCCGAGGTACACGAAGCGCTGCTTGAGGTCGGCACGACGGAAGGTGATATGCCTTTTATCACTGAGACCTTCAGGTCAGAGCGAGAAGGCGTGCTCGCCGACCGAAACGGTCGAACGAAAAGCCCTTTCCTGCGAGACGTCCTCCATCGCATGGCACAGGTGGGCCTAGATGATACCGCTTTGAACCGAGACGCAGCGAACGAGGAAATCTTCCGAGCACGCGCAGATGTATTGTTGGCGTCGGCCGACGATCCACGAAAGCCAAAACTGTCTGGCGGGTCTCGGCGCTCAGAACGTGCGGCAGCCCATACAGACGTCAGCCACGGCTCTTCCTAAGTTGCCTCGTCACACGGCCGAACAAATATACTTCATCTCCAGATACTCCTCGATGCCGTACTTCGAGCCTTCGCGGCCGAGGCCGGATTGCTTGACGCCGCCGAAGGGGGACATTTCGTTGGAGATGAGGCCGGTGTTGTGGCCGACCATGCCGTATTCGAGGTCTTCTGAAACACGCACCGCGCGGGCGTGGTCTTTGGTGTAGAAATAGGCGGCGAGGCCGAAGATGGTGTCGTTGGCCATCGCAACCGCTTCTTCTTCCGTGTCGAAGGCATAGAGCGGGGCGAGCGGGCCGAAGGTTTCTTCCTGCGTCACCGTCATATCGGTGGTCACACCGGTCAGAACTGCCGGCTGCAGCATCAGACCGTCGAGACGCTTGCCGCCGACCTTCAGTTCCGCACCCTTCGAGATGGCGTCGTCGATGTGGGCGAGAACCTTCTCGATGCCCTTTTCCTCGATCATCGGGCCGATTTCGGTGCCAAGCTCCATGCCATTGCCGACCTTCAGGGCTGAAACGCGGGCGGCAAGCTTGTCCGCAAACGCGTCATAGACGCCTCGCTGGACGAAGATGCGGTTGGCGCAGACGCAGGTCTGGCCGGCGTTGCGGAACTTGGCGATCATCGCGCCCTCGACCGCGGCGTCGAGGTCGGCGTCATCAAAGACGATGAACGGCGCATTGCCGCCGAGTTCCAGCGACAGGCGCTTGATGGTGGCAGCGCTCTGCTCCATCAGGACGCGCCCGACTTCGGTCGAGCCGGTGAAGGAGAGTTTGCGCACTACGTCGGAATCGGTGAGCACCTTGCCGATAACGCGGCTGGAGCCGGTGACGAACTGAAGCACGCCTGCCGGAACGCCTGCGCGTTCAGCGAGGACGCCGAGTGCAAGCGCGGTCAGCGGCGTCAGGTCGGCCGGGCGCACGATCATGGTGCAACCAGCAGCAAGTGCGGGCGCTGCCTTGCGCGTAATCATCGCCGCCGGGAAATTCCACGGGGTGATCGCAGCGGTCACGCCGACGGGCTGGCGGATGACGGTGATGCGCTTGTCGGCCTGCGGGGCCGGGATCGTGTCGCCATAGACGCGCTTGGCTTCTTCCGCGAACCACTCGACGAAGGATGCAGCGTAGACGATCTCGCCACGCGCTTCAGCGAGCGGCTTGCCCTGCTCGCTGGTGAGGATGACAGCCAGATCGTCGGCGTTCTCGGTCATCAGATCGAACCACTTGCGCAGGATCGCCGAGCGTTCCTTGGCAGAGCGACGCGCCCACGGGCGGAAGGCTGCGTTGGCGTGGCCGATGACGTCTTCAACTTCCTGTGCCGACATCGACGGAATGCGGGCAATAACGTCACCGGTTGCCGGATTGGTTACGTCGACCGTCTTGCCTGATTGCGCCCCGACCCATTTGCCGTTGACGAGGCACTTGTCGATCAGAAGGCTAGGATCTTTCAAAGGTAGCATGACGATCTCGCAATCAGGGAAGGAAGGGCAAAGCTTTTCGGCGACCGCGGGGAGATCTCGGATTCAAACTTCCGAAAGCTTCGGCAGTGCACGGGCGAATGCTGCGATGATCTCGTCGATGTCACCAAAGGTCATTGGCGTCGAGAAACAGACGAGGCCGTTGGCAGCGATAATGACGCCCTCGTCGAACAACAGGCGAGCCAGGGCTGCAACCTTCTTCGCACCGTCGGCGCCTGCCAGTACCGTGGAGCGGAAGTCGGAAAGCTCTGCCTTGTTCAAGTGAATGCGGCGCAGCGAGGCCATACCCGTTACCTGTGCCTCGGTAACGAGTTCCTCGAAGAGGGCGGTGATTTTCGTTTCGAAGCGGTCGCCGAGCGCCTCGAGATGAGCAAAAGCCTCCGACGTCAGGGCTTCCATCGCGGCAATGCCAGCCATCATCGACATAGGGTTGGCGCTGAAGGTGCCGCCATGCTGCACTTTCGGTGCGCCGTTCGACGGGTCGTAGACGGCCATCACGTCCTTGCGGCCGGCAACTGCGCCGATCGGGAAACCACCGCCAATGATTTTGCCGAGCGCAGTGACATCAGGATTGATTCCATAGCGCCCCTGCGCGCCGCTATAGCCGAGGCGGAAGGTGATCACCTCGTCGAAGATGAGGAGAGCGCCGATCTCTTTGGTCACGCGGCGCAGCATCTCGAGAAATTCCGGCGTTGCCGGAACCAGACCGGCGCGGTTCGGCATAACGTCGATCAGCACGCCTGCAAGGTCGTTGCCCTTGGCGCCCAGGATCTTCTCGCCTAGCTCAACATTGTTGAACGGAATGATGACGACGTCGTCGAGCACGCCCTGCGGGGTTCCGGCGGCGGTCGGAACAGGGTTCGGGGCGTCCACGTCTCCCCAGCTCTCCGGCCGCGCCTCCTGGCTGGTCTCCACGACATCATACGCGCCGTGATAAGCGCCTTCGCACTTGGCGATCTTGGCGCGGCCCGTAAACGCACGTGCGACCTTCACGGCATTCATGACCGCTTCGGTGCCGGAGTTGCAGTAGCGGACATGCTCAACCGACGGCAGGCGTTCGACCAAGATTTCAGAGAGCCTTACCTCGCCCGGCGTCGCCATGCCGAAGCTGAAGCCTTTCTCCAGTTGTTCCCGCGCAGCCGCCTTGATCGCCTCGGAGCCGTAGCCGTGGAGCAACGAGGTGAAGTTGCCGACGGCGTCGATGCGGCTGTTGCCGTCGATGTCGATGATCCGGCAGCCCTCGCCGCGTTCAGCATAGATCTGATGGGGCGTACGAAAGACCGTGTGTCGCGTGTTGCCGGCCGGCATGACGTGCTTGGCACGTTCATAGAGAGCCACCGACTTTGGCGTCCCGAAAGTGCTCATGAATTCCTCCCCACGGACTGATAGGGTCCGTGCGAACGAGGCGCTGTCCTCGTTCGCATCCTCAGCCGGAACTGCTGCCCGTTTTTTGGCTATCAGAAGGCCGCGCGATAAAGCGCGAGCGCGTCCGCTTCTGTCACTTCCACCGGATTGTTGCCGAGTAGGCGCGTTTGCAGCATTGCGTCGGCTGCAAGCTGCGGCAGCATTTCCTCGGCAACGCCCGCGTCGCGCAGGCGGCGCGGTGCACCCGACGCATCCATCAGTTCGATCAATCGCTTCACGAAAGCGTTCGCCTTGGCCTTGCAACCGGCGTCCTGCGCGACATCTGCGCCGACAGGGCTTGCAAGTTCCGCATAAAGCGGTGCCGCCGCCTTCATGTTGAACTCTAGCACCGGCTGCAGCATCAGCGCGTTCGAAAGCCCGTGCGGGATGTGATAGCGGCCGCCGAGCGGATAGGCGAGCGCATGCACCGCCGCGACCGGAGCATTGGCGAAGGCCTGGCCAGCGAGCAGCGCGCCGATCAGCATTGCCTCGCGCGCCGCGCGGTCTGCGCCGTTCTTGCAGGCAGCGACGAGGTTCGACGACAGGAGCCGCAGCGCCTCGCGAGCAGCCGCATCCGACAACGGGTTCTTCTTGTGCTTGCTGGTGTAGGCTTCGATCGCATGCACCATTGCGTCGATACCCGTCGCAGCGGTGTGCAGCGCGGGCAGACCAACCGTGAGTTCTGCATCGAGCAGCACCCGGTCAGCATAGAGCTGGTCGGAAACGACACCCATCTTCGAATGGTCCGGGCGGGTCAGGATGGTGATGTTTGTGACTTCAGAGCCAGTTCCGGCAGTCGTTGGCACCTGCACGAGCGGCAGGCGCGCGCCCTGCACGTTGCCGATGCCGTAGAGCTCAGAGAGCTGCTGCTCGCTGACCAACATGACGGCGGCGAGCTTGGCGACGTCCATGGACGAGCCACCGCCGATGCCAATGACGATGTCCGCGCCGGCTGCGCGCCCTTGGGCGACGCAGTCAAGAAGCACCTGCTCGGGCGGATCCGCGACCACCGCGTCGAACACGGTGACCTTGAAGCCGGCCGAGGCAAGCGACGACTTGGCGGGTTCCAGAACGCCCGCCTTATGCAGGCCGCCATCGGTTACGATCAATAGGTTGCGAGCAGGAAACCAGCTGCTGAGGAGTTCGCCTTGTTTTGCGGCGCCGCCCCACTCGACGTGAATCTGCCCAACCGTGGTGAAGGAAAACGGCATCGAAGTCATGGCTGCATTCCCTGGATATCCCGGCTGCTGCCGGACAAAAGTTTCTGAAGAAGATTGTGGCGTCAGACGATGCCCTCGACCTGGCGTTTCGCCAGCTCGCGAGCGATCTCCTGCTTGTGTTCCAGCGTTTCACCGGCGCGCGGGCGGTACCAGATGGCGGTCCAGTTGACCGCGCCCAGCATGCCCTTGACGGCGATGGAGGCGTTCTCGGCGCGAATGCTGCCGTCCTCCTGGCCGCGGTGGAACACGTCGATGAACAAGCGCTCGAAGTCGCCGCGGATCGCCATGATCTCGTCCAGCACCTGGCGCTGCGCGAGGGTGGTGGCGCCCAGACGATGCATGTGAACGCCCTGCACAACGACCGCGAGGTAGGCGATGTTCTGCAGCATCGTCAGGGCATGCGCCTCCAGCATCGCGTTCAACGTCGCGCGGCCAGTACTTCCGGTCTGCATAGCTGCGTGAACTGCTTCGTTGAGGCGGCGCATACCTTCGCGGTGGACGTCGAAGAACAGATCGGTCTTGGAACGGTAATAGTGATAGATGCGTCCCTTGGTAGCTCCGAGGCGACGCGCGACGTCATCGATGCTCGCGCCCTGGAAGCCCATTTCCATGAAGCACTGAGCGGCAACATCGAGAATGTCGATGTTGTTATCGACAGTCTCCCCATCGGCCTTGTTCCGCCGCGCGCGGGTCGGGCGGCGCGGTCGGCCGGCCTCCACGAGAGCTTCAGCTTCGCTCAGTTCGCGCTTATCACCCGCTTCAAGCCGCGCGTTGGCCATCAATTCCTCCAAAGACTTTTTCTCGTGCATATCAGCGGATTTGCATGAGGGACGCAATTGCCCAGCGCCGAACAGTTGCTGCGCGAAACGCTAGACGCCCGCCATTAAACATACTACTGGGTATGTTGCAATTGTCGATTCCGCGGCAGGCGTTGAAGGAGTGGAAAATCCAGATGAATGAACTGACCCGCCAGAGCGAACCGTTGATCTCTGAATGGATCACCGTCGATCAGCCGTTCGTGGACAGATTCGCCGATGCGATCCTGGATCATCAGTTCATTCACGTGGAGCCAGAGCGCGCTAAGGCCGAAGGCCCCTATGGCGGGACGATCGCCCATGGCTTTCTGTCGCTGTCGCTGCTGACCCATTTCACGCACAGCGCCCTGCCCCTGCCAGCCGCCGGGGTCGTCGAGGTGAACTACGGCTTCGACAAGATCCGTTTCCTCGCGCCGGTTCCTGTCGGATCGCGCCTGCGTGGCAGGTTTACGCTCGTCGCTGAAGAGCCGAAGGGCGGCGGCAAGCTCCGTCGTTTCGCCGTGGAAGTCGAAGTCGAAGGGATGCAGAAGCCGGCCGTCATCGCGGAATGGCTGGTTCTGGTTGTGGAAGGAGAAAACTAATGGCCGTCAGCTTCAAGGATCAGGTTGCAATCGTCACCGGCGCTGGCGGCGGGCTCGGCCGCTCGCATGCGTTGATGCTCGCCGCGCACGGTGCGGCAGTCGTTGTGAACGACTTTGGCGGAGCGCGTGACGGCACCGGAGGATCAACCGCAGCCGCCGATGCGGTTGTGCGCGAGATCAAGGAAGCGGGCGGTCGCGCCATTGCCGATGGCGGCAACGTCACCTCTGAAGCCGACATGCAGGCGATGGTGGAGCGCACGCTGAAGGAATTCGGCCGCGTCGATGTCCTCATGAACAATGCAGGCATCTTGCGCGATAGGACCTTCGCGAAAGTGACGATCGAGGATTTCCGCGCCGTGGTCGACGTGCACCTGATGGGCACGGCAATCGCGTCCAAGGCGGTGTGGGGCGTGATGCGCGAGCAAAACTACGGCCGCATCCTGGTGACGTCGTCTACTTCCGGCGCCTACGGCAATTTCGGTCAGTCCAACTACGGCGCGGCCAAGATGGCGCTGATCGGCCTGATGAACACGTTGCACCTTGAGGGTGCGAAGTATGGAATTCATGTGAATGCCATCCTCCCGACGGCAGCCACCCGCATGACCGGCGATATGATGAGTGAGGAGATGCTGCAGATGCTTGCTCCTGAACTTGTCTCGCCGGCTGCGGTGTGGCTCGTGAGCCGGGAAGCGCCATCGCGCACCGCGCTTTTGGCAGGTGCTGGCACGGTTGCGCGCCTCGCCGTCGTCGAAAGTGAGGGCATCTGCTTTGCCGGCAAGTCGCTGACGCCGGATGATGTCGCCGCAAACTTCGACCGGATCGCCGACATCTCGTCGCCGATCGAGTCGGCGGAAGGCTTGCGCCACGTCGATCGCATTATCGAGAACGCCCGGAAAGCCCTCGGCCAGGCCTGACAGATGAACGAACGCCTCTATCCCCTTCCCCGCAGCGCCTATTCTTGGAACCAGGAAACCGTGCTGCAGTGGGAGGACTGTGACATCTACGGTCACGTCAACAACGTGGCCTACCTGAAATACTTCGACACTGCCCTGAACATGGCGCTGATCGATTACGGGGCTCTGGATCTTTCACAGGAAGCGACCGACCCGATCGGCCTAGTGGTCAAGAACGGCGCCGAGTTCTTCAGCGAGATCAACTTCCCGACCCGGCTTTGGGTCGGAGCGCGGGTGGAGAAGGTTGGACGTACCAGCCTCACGTGGGGTTTTGGCCTCTTCTCTGCCGGAGAGGAACTCTGCGCTGCGCGCGGTACTTATGTGCATGTCTATGTGGACCGGCAAACGCGCCGGCCAATCGAACTGACCGACAAGCTTCTTGCCTGCGCCAAGGCGCTGGCGGCGCCTGACGACAACTGATTTTGGGAGAAGCAGATGAGAGAAGCAGTAATTGTCTCCACCGCGCGCACGCCGATCGGCAAGGCGTATCGCGGCGCGTTCAACGCGACGACCGCGCCGCGCCTGATCGGTCATGCGATCGAGCACGCGGTCAAACGGGCTGACGTCGACCCGACCGAAATCGAGGATGTTGTCGTCGGTGCAGCTCTGCAGCAAGGCACGACGCACATGAACATCGCCCGCACCGGCCTGCTGCGTGCCGGACTGCCGGTCACGGTGCCAGGTCAGAGCGTTGACCGCCAGTGCGCCTCTGGCCTGATGGCGATCGCGATTGCCGCCAAGCAGATCATTTCCGACGGTATGCAGATCACGATCGGTGGCGGCGTTGAGCAGATCTCGCTGGTGCAGAATGCGCAGATGAACATCAGCAACTGGCGCGATCCCTGGATCGACGCCAAGCTCCCTCAGACTTACATGTCGATGCTGGAAACGGCGGAGATCGTGGCAGACCGCTACGGCGTCAGCCGCGACGCGCAGGACGAATACGCCCTGCAGTCGCAAAAGCGCACCGCCGCCGCACAGGCAGCCGGCCGCTTCGATGACGAAATTGTGCCGCTGACGACGATCATGCAGGTGACCGACAAGTCAACCGGTGAGGTGTCAGAGAAGGAAATCACCCTTGCCAAGGACGAGGGTAACCGTCCGGAGACAACGCTCGAAAGCCTCACCAACCTCAAACCTGTTTTCCGCGACGGCCAGCGCATTGCCGAAGGCCGCTTCATCACGGCCGGCAATGCCTCGCAGCTATCCGACGGTGCGTCGGCCTCGGTGCTGATGGAGCGCAGTGAAGCTGAAAAGCGCGGCCTTGCGCCACTCGGCCTCTATCGCGGGATCTCCGTCGCGGGCGTTGGCCCGGAGGAAATGGGCATCGGGCCAATTCCCGCCGTTCGCAAGCTCCTCGCCCAGCACAACCTTAAGGTCGAGGACATCGGCCTTTGGGAACTGAACGAGGCCTTTTCGGCGCAAGTCATACCTTCCCGAGATCAGCTGGGCATCCCGAACGAACTGCTCAACGTCGACGGTGGTGCCATCTCAATCGGTCATCCCTACGGCATGTCGGGTGCACGCATGGTCGGCCATGCGCTGATCGAGGGTAAGCGCCGTGGCGCTCGCTACGTTGTCGTCACGATGTGCGTTGGTGGCGGCATGGGCGCCGCGGGACTGTTTGAAGTGCTCTGACACCGTTTGTGCAACAGACATGAAAGAAGGCCGGTTGAGCGATCCACCGGCCTTCTCTTTGTCAGTTCGCCTTATGCGGATTATCGCCCAAGGCCGATCCGCTTGTCGATATGGGCGAGCGGCAGGATTGTGGCTCCAGCTTCAGCGGCCTTCACGATGCGAATTGCTATATCGTCCGGGAATGCAGCGGCCTTTGGCTGTCCGGACGCGCGGGAGACGTGCAATTGCACCTGTTCGTTCCAGGCCAGCAGGTTGCCGTCGCTGTCATGGATTTCGATGTAAAGATGCATGCGCTTGGTGTCTGCAGCCAGAACATGGAGGGTGAACTCCAGCGCCATGCCTTGGTGGCATTCGCGCTGGTAGCCGATGCGCATGTCGAGCGTGTACAGCGTGGCAGACGTCTCATCCCGGTACGCCCGGTCGATGCCGATTACGTCCATGAACGCCGTTACGGTCTGCGAAAAGGCGATCGCATAGGCGAAGTCGCCCATGTGACCATTGTAGTCGACCCATTCCGGACGGACGACATCCGCCCGGCTAAAGGTTGCGGCAGCGCGAAGGTCCGTCATCCCCTGCGACGCTCCAGCAAATTCAGAATCTCGCCGACGACTCCGCGACGGAACAGAAGCACGCAGACCATGAACGTGCCGCCAAGCACCATCGTCACCGGCAGGCCGGAAGTGGCGAGGAAGTTCTGCATTCCGATGAGGATACCCGCCCCCACGACAGGACCAGCCAACGTGCCGATACCGCCGATCAGCGTCATCAAAATGACCTCACCGGACATTTGCCAGGCAACGTCTGCGAGCGTGGCGAACTGGAACAGCAGCGCCTTCAGTGCGCCGGCAAGGCCAGTGAGCCCCGCCGACATGACGAACGCTGCCAGCTTGAAACGCTGGACCGAGTAGCCGAGAGAGATGGTACGAGGCTCGTTCTCGCGGATGGCGCGCAGGATCTGTCCGAACGGCGAATTGACGATGCGCCAGATGAGGACAAGGGAAAGCACAGTAACCGCTGCGATGAAATAGTAGAGGTTCATCGTCTCGTTGAGATCGATGATCCCGAACAGGTGGCCGCGCGAAAAGCCCTGAATGCCGTCCTCGCCGTTGGTGAACGGCGCCTGCAGGCAGAAGAAGTAGAACATCTGCGCCATCGCGAGCGTGATCATCGCGAAGTAGATGCCCTGACGTCGAATTGCGACCGCGCCAATGATGAGGCCAAGCACGATTGCGGCGGCAACGCCCGCGAGAATCGCGAATTCGGGCGTCACTTGCCAAACCTTCAGGGCGTGTGCGGTCACATAGGCAGCACCGCCGAAGAAGGCGGCATGGCCGAAGGAGAGCAGACCCGTGTAGCCGAGAAGGAGGTTGAACGCTGCTGCGAACAGGACGAAGCAAAGCAGCTTCATCACGAAGATTGGGTAGAAGAAGGCTGGCAGGATCGCGAGGACCAGGATCAGAGCCGCGAAGGTGAGCGCAGGAACCGGGCTCTTGCGGGTCGGCATGACGATGGTGTCGGCGTGTTTCGCGGACATGTCAGCTGTCCTTTCCGAAAAGACCGGCCGGGCGCAGCAGGAGCACGATGGCCATGATGACGAAGACAACGATGTTGGCGGCCTCGGGGTAGAAAACCTTGCACAGGCCTTCGACGATGCCGAGCATATAGCCGGTGACGATCGCGCCGAGGATTGAGCCCATGCCGCCGATAACGACGACCGCGAAAACGATGATGATGAGGTTCGAGCCCATCAGCGGGCTAACCTGGAACAGCGGCGCAGCAAGCACGCCGGCTACGCCAGCCAGCGCACAGCCGAAGCCGTAGGTTAGCGTCAGCAGTAAGGGCACATTGACGCCGAAGGCTTGCACCAACGTCGAATTCTCGGTTGCTGCGCGCAGGTAAGCGCCGATCTTGGTCTTCTCGATGATTGCCCATGTGCCGAGGCACACGACCAGCGAGGCGACGACGACCCAACCGCGATAGTTCGGTAGCATCATAAAGCCGATGTTGGTGGCACCGCGCAGCGCCTCAGGCGCTGCGAAGGGCTGGCCAGATGTGCCGAAGTAGTGACGGAAGCCGCCTTCAAGAAGCAGGGCCAGGCCGAAGGTGAAAAGCAGACCGTAAAGATGGTCGAGGCCGTAGAGCGCGCGCAGCATCGTGCGTTCGATCACCATCCCGACCACCGCGACGATCAGCGGCGCGAGAAACAAAGCGCCCCAGTAGCCGATGCCGGCAAAGTTGAGCAGCATCCAGGCCGCGAAGGCGCCCAGCATGTAGAACGCGCCGTGGGCGAAATTGACAATGCGCAACAAGCCAAAGATCACTGCAAGGCCAAGTGACAGCAGCGCATAGAAAGAACCGTTGATCAGGCCGATCAGAAGCTGGCCCGTCAGGACGGGCAGAGCCACTCCGAAAATTGTGGTCATGGTCTCACACCCCCAGGGCCGTATTGAGTGCCTCGGTGCGTGCAGGCAGTTCCGAGACCGTGAAACTGTCGATCACCTGACCGTGGTCCATCACGTAGAAATGGTCGGCGATACGCGACGCAAAGCGGAAGTTCTGCTCGACGAGCAACACACTGACGCCGTGGGTCTTGAGCACCTTCAGCACTTCGCCGATCCGCTCGACGATCACCGGAGCAAGGCCCTCGGTCGGCTCGTCCAGCAAGATCAGGCGCACGCCGGTGCGCAGGATGCGGGCAATCGCAAGCATCTGCTGCTCGCCACCGGAAAGCTTTGTGCCAGGGCTGCCGCGACGCTCGAAGAGGTTCGGGAAGATCTCGTAGATCTTCTCAATGCTCATGCCGCCCTTGGCAACGACCGGCGGCAGGGTCAGGTTTTCCTCCACCGTGAGGCTGGCGAAGATGCCGCGCTCTTCGGGCACGAAACCAAGACCAGCATGCGCGATGCGGTGCAATGGCACGCGCATGATCGACTTCTGCTCGAACTCGACCTCGCCCTTTCGCTTGCGGATAATGCCCATTATGGCGCGCAGCGTCGTCGTCTTGCCGACGCCGTTGCGGCCAAGCAGCGTGACGGTCTCGCCGGGGTAAACGTCGAGGTCGACACCGTGCAGCGCATGGCTCTCGCCGTACCAGGCTTCGAGCTTGCGCACTTTAAGCTGCGGTGCCGCGCCGCCACCGCGCGCAACCGTTGCAGGCGCAGTCAGCGTATCAGTGGCTGTCATCTTCGGAACCCATGTATGCTTCGCGCACGCGCGGATCGGCGCTGACGGTCGCGTAGTCGCCGCGCGCCAGAATCTCGCCCCGCTGCAGCACGGTGATGTCGTCGCCAATGTCTCCGACGACCTTGAGATTGTGCTCGACCATCACGAGAGCGCAGTCGCGGGAGACAGTTTTGATGAGCTTTGCCATGTGTTCGACGTCCTCCTGGCCCATACCGGCCAGTGGTTCGTCGAGGAGAAGGACGCGTGGCTCGAGAGCCAGAGTCGTCGCGATTTCGAGCGCGCGCTTGCGCCCGTAGGAAAGGTTGTTGGCGCGCAACTGTGCCATGTCGGCAAGCCCAACGCGGTCCAGCAACTCCATCGCCTGCCGGTTGAGCCGGTCGAGGCTGATCAGCGAGCGCCAGAATTGGCGGGACATGTTGTTGGGCCGCTGCAGGGCAACGCGGACGTTGTCCAGCAACGTCATGTCGCCAAACGTGGCAGAGATCTGGAACGACCTGACCATGCCCATCCGCGCCACGCTGGCCGGATCCATCGCCGTGATGTCGGTCCCATCGAGCACGATGCGACCCTCAGTTGGCTTGAGGAACTTGGTCAACAGGTTGAACACGGTACTCTTGCCGGCGCCGTTGGGGCCGATCAGCGCATGGATCCGGCCGTGGCACACGTCCAAGTCGACGTTGTTGACGGCAGTAAACGGTCCGAAGCGCTTGGTCAGCCCCCGTGCCGAAAGTACGGCACGGGGTGCGCCAGCATCGGCAGGAGCCGCAGCTGGATTATTGGTCATGGTCGCTGGGATCACTTCTTGACGAGCGGGCAAGTGCTGTTTTCGAGCGAAGCGAATGCTTCTTTGCCCGGGATCGTGGCGAGAACCTCGTAGAGATCGCCTTCAGAGGTGGACTCGGACGGCTTCTTCACACGCACGAGGAACATGTCATGGACCACGCGGCCATCTTCACGCAGGTATGCGTTGCGGTTGAAGAAGTCGTTGATGTCCATGCCGCGCATGGCTTCCATCACCTTCGAGCCGCTCTTGGCCTGACCGGCAGCTTCTGCAGCCTTCAGATAGTTCATGACGGACGAGTAGACGCCGGCGTGAACCATGGTCGGCTTCTTGCCTCCCATGCGCTCGCTATAGCGCGCGGACCATTCGCGGGTCGCATCGTCCATGTCCCAGTAGAAGGCGGTGGTGAGCGTCAGGTCCTGCGCGATGTCGAGACCTACGCCTTGGACGTCGGTCAGGAACAGCAGCATGCCCGCGACCTTCTGGCCAGCCTCGGTGATGCCGAATTCCTGCATCTGCTTGAGCGCAGTCATCGTGTCGCCCGACGAGTTGGCGAGCGCGATCACGTCTGCGCCAGACGCCTGTGCCTGCAGGATGTAGGATGAGAAGTCGGTGGTTTCGCGCGGATGGCGGACGGAACCGATGACTTCACCGCCTGCAGCGGTGACAGCCTGCGTGGTGTCAGCCTCAAGCGCATGGCCGAAGGTGTAGTCGACGGTGATGAAGTACCACTTCTTTGCGCCACCCTGCGTCAGCGCTCTGCCGGTCCCGTTAGCCAGCGCGTAGGTATCCCAGGTCCACTGCGCCGTCGACGCCGAACAGGCTTCGGCGGTCAGAGCGGACGAGCCAGCGGTCGAGATCAGGAAAGCGGTGTCCTTCTGGCGGGTGATTTCCTGCACAGCCATAGCAACCGACGAGGTCGGCACGTCGACAACGGCGACAACATTCTGCTCATCGATCCAGGTGCGTGCCAGCGTCGAGCCGATATCCGGCTTGTTCTGGTGGTCGCCGACGATGACCTCGATGCCCTCTCCCAGCAGCTTGCCACCAAAATCCTCGACGGCCATCTGCGCGGCCACAACCGAGCCCTGACCAGAAAGGTCGTAGTTCATGCCGGACATGTCCGTCAGAACGCCAATTCGGTAAGGCTCCGCGAAAGCGGCGGCGGCGGTCAGCGTAAACACGCTCGACAGAATAATGGTCTTCAGATTCTTCATTCTAATGCTCCTCCTTGATGCACAGACGTGCGTAGTCCCCGGCTGCCGCGCTCGCGCCCGACCCCCAGTGATTATTTGCGGCCGGCTTCTTCTAGAAGACGTCGCGATAGGTAGAACTGATCGGCTTCGCTCCATCCCGCCCAGTTCTGGCGGGCATGCCCGTCAATGGCGGACTTGGTCATGCGCAGGGCAAGCGCAGGAACTTCGGCAAGTTCCGCCGCCCATGCCCAAGCAGCGTTGACCGCGGCGCCGTCATCCACAATGCGATCGCAAAGACCAAGCGACAGAGCCTCCTCTGGGCCGATCTTCTCGTCACAGAAAAGGACACGCTTGGCGCGCGACGACCCCAGACGCTCGACGAGGAGCGGCAAGCCTCCCCACCCGAGCGTCATGCCGAGCCGCACTTCGGGAAAGCTCAGGTAAGATGATGAACCCATCACGCGAAAATCTGCCGTCAGCGCCAAGATGGCTCCGCCACCGATCGCCGGCCCCTCGATTGCTGCGATCACGGCCTGTGGCACCTGCCGCCAGGCATCAGTCATACGCCCGCCGGCATTCATTGCCTGCGCGCGTTCTACATCGCCAGCACCCGTCTTCCAAAGCTCCTCGTCCTTAAGGTCCACCCCGGCAGCGAATATCGCAGCGGCACCCGTAAGGACAACAGCGTCAACGTCGACCCGTTGCCCCACAGCAATAGCGGCCGACTCCAAGCCCGCAATGAGCTCAGAATTCAGAGCGTTCGCCTTTCCGCCTCGGTCGAAACGAACGGTCGCCACCTTGCCCTCAACGGACGTCGATACTGCCGACATATGGCCTCCCTGCCCCTCCCAACGCGCGGTTCCTAACAAACCGCTTTGACATACTACCGAGTATGTTGCATATCTATTTTCAGGATTGCAAGGCATATTTTCGTCGGGCAGATAGCCACTGGGGAGGAGCCCAGCAGCTGTGAAAATGCTCTGAGGCCTTCGGAAGGAGAGGACATGACGACCGGTACAGTCTGCGCATCGGATCCGGCACTCGACCGCAACCGTGCGGTGCTCCGCTACATCTTGGAGACCTATGCGGCCGAGCGGCCCGAGGATCCGTTTGTTCAGTTCTGGCCGGGCGACGAGTGGAGCTACGGCGAGACGCTACGGCGCGTACGCCTTCGCGCAACCACGCTTGCCCGCGCTGGCGTGAAGCGCGGCGATCACGTCCTTTGCATGATGGGCAACGGGCCTGACCTGCTCTGCACCTGGTTCGCCATCAACTATCTCGGTGCCGTTTACGTACCGATCAATACGGCTGCGCGCGGCCGTGTCCTCGAGCACATTCTTGATGACGCCGACGCGCCTCTTCTCGTTGCTGCTGCCTCGCTGGTCGAGCGTTTGGGCGAGGTCTCTCCGGGCAAAGTGAAGACCGTGCTGGTCGTGGAAGGCGAAGCGCAGGCGGTTGCGGGCCTCGATGTACGCATGCTGGAAGACCCGGTCGAGGAAGAGGCGAGCCTTCTCGAACTCTCCAGCCCGATCGAGCCGTGGGATCTCTACGCGATCATGTACACCTCCGGCACGACCGGGAATGCAAAGGGCGTGATGAGCAGCTACACGCAGCTTTATACGATGGGCCCGGATGCGTTTGACTGCGTCGAGGAAGACGATCGTTGCATGATCTGCGGCCCGATCTTCCACTGCGGCTCGACGCTCTACGTCTATGCGATGCTCGCGCGTGGCCTTTCCATCGGCATGACGCGCGAGTTCAAGACAGGCACCTTCTGGCAGGCCGTGCGCGAGACCGGTTCGACCTACTGCCTGCTGCTTGGCGTGATGGCGAGCTTCCTGCTGAAGCAACCGCCGTCATCTGACGACAAGAACCATCCGCTGCGCCGCGCATTCATCACGCCATTCGGCGAAGACGGCCCGCTGTTTGCCGAGCGTTTTGGCGTCGACGCGTGGACCATCTACAACATGACCGAAATTTCGTCACCGATGGTCGCGGGCCCTGGCATCACGGCCAAGGGCATCGCCGGCAAGCCGCGGCCCTGGTATGAGATGCGCATCGTCGACGAAAACGACATCGAGGTTCCGGACGGTCAGGTTGGCGAGCTCATTGTGCGTACCCACCGTCCATGGGCGCTGATGCGCGGTTACTACAACAATCCGAAAGCCACGGTTGAAGCGATGCGAAACGGCTGGTTCCATACCGGAGACGGATTTCGTCGCGAGAAGGACGGAACCTACTTCTTCGTCGACCGCCTCAAGGACGTGATCCGTCGCCGGGGGGAGAATATTTCGTCCTTCGCCCTGGAAAACGAGGTTCTGAACATTGCGGCCATCCGCGAGTGCGCTGCAGTCGCGGTGCCCTCCGAGTTCAGTGAAGACGAGGTGCTTATTGTCGTGACGCCGGTTGAAGGGGCGACCATCGACCCGGTAGCGGTTACCGAGGAACTGACCAAGACGCTGCCGCAATTCATGGTGCCGCGCTACATCCGTATCCTCGACGAACTTCCAAAGACCGCATCCGGCAAGGTGCAGAAGCATATCCTTCGCTCTGCTGGTGTTACGCCCGACACGTTCGACCGTACCACTCAGGCCCCAGCGCGCGTCAACGCCTAACCGCCGCCAAGTAGCTCGACCGAGGATTTTCGCATGTCCCAGAACGCATTACCGCGCGTCACATATTCCAACATCCAGGCCGATTTTTCCGGCGTCCATGACCTCCTCGATACCGTGATCGCAAAGGTACGTGCCGAGGTGCTCGGCAAGGCTTGGCCGCACCGCATCGGTGGCGAGGATGTAGCCGCCGGCGATATCTACGACGCTGTCTCGCCGATAGACAACCGGATCCTGCTGGGTCGCTTCCACCGCGCCGATGCAGCAGTCGTCGACCGCGCCGTCGCCGCCGCACGTGCGGCGCAAAAGTCGTGGGGCG
Source organism: Aquamicrobium zhengzhouense (assembly GCF_016124105.1). Classification (GTDB taxonomy): domain Bacteria; phylum Pseudomonadota; class Alphaproteobacteria; order Rhizobiales; family Rhizobiaceae; genus Aerobium; species Aerobium zhengzhouense. The sequence continues at coordinate 33,001 of NZ_JADGMQ010000019.1, read as the reverse complement.
CTATGCCATGGCAGGACCGCCTCGTAGCGATACGCCACTTTGCCGACCAGTTGGAAAACGAGAAATTCCAGCTCGCCGCTGCCTGCCTAATTGAGGTCGGCAAGTCCCGCCTTGAGGCGATGGGTGAGGCCGAAGAGGCGATCGACTTGGTGCGCTACTACGCATCGCAGATGGAGGAGAACAACGGCTTCGTCCGCCCGCTGCAGCGCGCCTTCGACAATGAGGAGACCAGCGATCGGCTGCGCCCCTATGGCGTCTTCGGCGTCATCGCGCCGTTCAACTTCCCGCTGGCATTGTCGGTCGGCATGCTGTCGAGCGCGCTGATCGCTGGCAACACAGTGGTCTACAAGCCGAGTGAATTTGCTGGACTGACCGGCGCCCTCATCATGCGCGCAGCCGATGCAGCCGGACTTCCAGCTGGCGTTCTCAACATGATCTGTGGCGATGGCAGCGCAGGACAGGCGATGATCGATCATCAGGGCTTCGACGGCTTTGCCTTTACCGGCAGCCACAAGGTTGGTTCCGATATGCTGCGCAAGGTCGCGAGCGGTGTCTTCAACCGTCCGGTCATCGCCGAGATGGGCGGCAAGAACCCGACCTATGTCGCAGCTTCTGCCGATGTCGAGCGCGCAGCACAGGGCATGATGCGTTCAGCCTTCGGCCTGCAGGGCCAGAAATGCTCGGCCGGATCCAAGGTCTACGTCCATACCAGCATCCGGGAGGCCTTTGTTGAGAGACTGGTCGCACTGACGAAATCGATCCGCATTGGAGATCCGAGTGGCCGCGACATCTTCATGGGACCGATCATCAATGAGACCGCCTTCCGCCGTTTCGAGCAGGCAAGCGTCGACGCGGCGCGCGATGGACGCATCCTTGCAGGCGGGAACCGACTTACGGGCGGGATCTACGACCACGGCTTTTATATCGAACCGACCATCGTCGACAGCCTGCCCGCCGACCATCCGCTCAATCGCGACGAACTCTTCCTGCCGTTCCTGACGGTTCAGGTCTTCGACGACCTTGAAGCCGCAATCGCCGACGGCAATGCCATCGCCTATGGCCTCACCGCCGGCTGCTATGCGAGCGATCAAGCCGAGATCGACCTTTTCCTAGACCGTGCTCAAGCAGGCGCCCTCTACGTCAACCGCGCAAGCGGCGCGACCACAGGTGCCTGGCCAGGCATCCAGACATTCTGTGGCTGGAAAGGCTCAGGCCTATCGGGCAAAGGCGGCCTTGGGCCCTTCTACCTACCGCAGTTCATGAGGGAACAGAGCCATACGATCTGGAAGGATTGACCGTGTGGGCATGTAAATGGCCGCCGAATCCTCGGGACATTGCATAGCGGTGCTGCACGGACGATGCATGAATTGTTGCGAGACCACCTGAATGCTCTCGCCACTCACATCTGCGCGCCGCCTCCGCAGCGCGCAGATGCCTCCACGATACCAGCAACTACGCCCTGATCTCTTGCCTTTGGAACACCACGTAGGCCGCGGTGAACAGAGCGAGCATGGCGGCGATGAGGGCGGAGATTTGGGGCCAGACGATCAGGAGGCTTTGCCCGGTTGGCAAGGGCGAGCCGATGACTGCGCCGTGCAGCTGGTGCATGAACAGCGGGCCGACGGAGCGTGCCGCGGGATCGAGCAGGATGCCCGTCACCTCACCGTAAAGCGTCTGCGGAGAAAGGCGAGAAATCGCCTGACGCCACTCGAAGCTGTTCAGGATGCTGGCGGGTTCGAGCGGGTCGACGGGAGCCACCACGCCGGCCACAAGCGGTGCGACCATGCCCCAGAAGACAGCCAGGATCAGCCAGACAGACAGGGCTGCGAGCGCGGATGTGGCCGGGGTGCGGATCAGCGTCGACAGTGCGATCGCCAGCGCCAGCCATACGCCTGCATAGGCAAGCGTGACGACAAGCCAGGCGACGCTGCGCACAATATCGCCCCCGGAGGGCGGCAGACCCAAGAACAGCATGCCGAGCCCGACCATCAATAGCCAAAGTGTCAGCAGAGACACGGCGAGAACGATCAGCCCACCCAAGAATTTTCCGAAGAGCATCGCATCGCGGTAGATCGGCTGTGCAAGCACCCGGCTCATCGTGCGCCTGTTGAACTCGCCATTGATTGCGTCAAAGCCGAGTGCAATCGACACCAGCGGCAGCAGAAACCCGAGGAACGCCGCGAACGATGGCAGGGGGTCCTGCGCGACCGTAAACAGCTTTAGAAAAAGGTAGGCGTCCTCAGCGGTGGTATCGCGCAAGCGACCGATCGAGCCATAGACCGCACCAAGTGCTGTCAAGATGACCAGTAGCATGATCATGTGCATGCGGGCGCTGGTCATGTGATCGGCCGCCTCCTTCAGCGCGATCGCACCAACCCCAGTGAATGGAGAGCCACTACGCCGCATTGGCTACCTCCGTGAAATAGCGGTTGTAAGCCTCATCCAACCGCGCACGGCGCAGGTCCAGATTGCGCAACGAACCACCCGCATCGACCACGATCTTTGCAAGCTCAGGCCGAACGTCTCGCGTGGCTTCGACCTGCCAGACGCCGTCAGACACCTTTGCCACCGATGCAACGCCATCAGCCTTTTGCGCCAAGCTGGTGAGATCGATACCACCTGCCTCAACATCAACGATGAAAGCGCCGCGACCGATTTGCTGGGCAAGCTCGTCGACTGTGCCGAAGAAGCCGATCCGCCCCTTGTTGAACAGGGCAACTCGACTGCAGATCGCCTGCACCACATCCAACTGATGCGAGGACAGAAGGATCGTGATGCCCTCGCTTGCCAACTGCTGAATGAGCTCCAGCAACTCGTGCGTCGATTGTGGATCGAGCCCTGAAGTTGGCTCATCGAGGATCATTACCTTGCAATCGCGCATCAGGAGCTCAGCTATCCCGAGGCGCTGGCGCATACCACGCGAATAGGTCGAGACACGCCGGCGGCCAGCATCGCCCAAGCGCACCCGCTCCAGCGCGGCATCGATCCGATGATCAATCGCCTTTCGCGACAAGCCGGCCAGCTTTCCCGTGTAGACAAGGTTTTCGCGTCCGGTCATCGTGTCGTAGAAGCCGACAGCATCCGGCAGATAGCCAACCTCGCGCTTGACCTCCAACGGCTGTCGCAGCGGATCCTTGCCAAGGACGCTGACCTCGCCTTCACTGGCCTCCGTCAGGCCAAGGAGCATAAGGATCGTTGTGGTCTTTCCGGCACCATTGGGACCAAGCAGACCGATAACCTCACCCTGGTGGACGGTCATGTCGACGCCGGCGACAGCCACTGCCTCGCCGTAGCGTTTGACCAGCCCCTTTGCTTCAAGAACGATCGCGCTCATCGCCGGCCATACCTCATCACGGCACCGCCCATCACGAGCGCTGCAGCGGCGATCACACCAAGACCCGCCGCGCCCCAGAGGGTCGACGTCTTGACGGTGACGCGGAACTGAACGTTTTCTGAAACGACATCGTTCGAGGTGCGGATGCCGACCATATAATCGCCCGCAATAGCCTGCTCGGATGGCGTCATCCGGACGTTGAATTCACGCGCTTCGTTGGGGGCGATCTGCGCGATATCCTTAGGCTCGAACTCGACCTTCCAGCCTGCTGGCGGCGTGGCGTTCAGTTCGACATCCGATGCGGGCGCGGTGCCCGTGTTCACGAGCGTGAAGGTAAAGCTCGCCTCCTTGCCGGCCACTGCCTCGCCAGACAGGCGCTCCTGTGGGCCAACGATACGGATTTGCGGCTCACCGGTGACTTCAAGGCTGAGCTGAACAGTACTGCTCATGCCCTCGCCCGACACTTCAAGCCCTGCCTCATAGCGTCCGGCCGCAACACCGCGAGACGGAACGACTTCCATCGTCACGGTTTCGGTCGCACCGGCCGCGATCGGAAGACCCGTGATTTCCTCCGAGCCATAGCCTTTCTTGAAGCGGGTCTGGAACCCGTTCGGAACGCTAGCGGCAAGGTTGAACAGCCCATCCTCAGCGCCCTCGTTCTTGACCTTCACCTTGAATGAAAAGGTAGAACGCGCTGTACCGCGCAGTGCTGGCAGTTCTGGTTCAAGCGAAAGACCCGTTACATCTTCCTCGGCTTGCGACAGCGAAACCAGCAGCGGCAATGTAATCGTCTCGCGCGCCGTTTGCGCGCGAACTTCGATCGCATGCGCGTCATCGGTGCCAGCATCTTGCGGTGGGGTCAGCTCCAGCGTCAGGCGTTCGGTGGAATCCGGGGAGACGATTGCAGCCGAGACGTCACGCCCTCCCCCCTTGAGGGCCCATTCCCAGCCTTCCGGAACGCCCGAGATCTCAATGCTGGCGCGCTGGGGCGGCAGCTTTTCGTTGCGCAGGGACAGCGAGACCGAGTGCGTTTCACCCGGCTTGATCTTCAGTTCCGGCCAGGACGTCGTCAGCCAAAGCCCCTGGAGTTCGGACTGCGCCCGAGCGTCCGTCTCCTGCGCCAAAAGTGGCGAAGGCACTATCAGGGACGCGCCAAGCGCTGCTGCCAATAGGTGTTGGATTGTTCTCATCATCTTCTCCCGATGTTCCATGACAGGTAACAATCCGGAGGCGCGCGCTCGCGTTGACCGGCAGGAGGCACGCACCCCCGCATCTCATTTTTCACGCGCCCGGAAGGCGCTGCTTGGTCATTTGTGCGAAGACCCTTTCTTGCTCTCCATCTGCCCTTTACGAAGACCAAACGTGGTCATCAGCTCGACGCATCTGCGCAGGCTCTCAACAAAGGGCGGCCAAGGCTGGCGATGAATATTCTTCATGTGCTTGCCCCATCCTTCGCGCAGTCTGAGGCCTAGGCTGCCCACTTGCGGTCCGTCAGCGCCGAGACTTGCGCTGCCGCGCTGAACATCAGCGCAGACGCGGCGGTGCGGCGATCCCAGCCGACTGCGGTCATACGCTCGAGCAGCGTATCCACCAGCGGCGCGACTACCTCGCGCGCTTCCGCATCGTGGTCCAAAAGTTCAGCCGAGGGATGAGTTGGAGCGGGCATGGCATCAAAGTCTGCCATGTGGGTCATGTCAGCCTCCGATCAGTCATTTTGGCCCCGCGCCCGATCGAGAGCGCGGGGGATTAAGTGTTGAGCTGTAAGGGTGCTTAGAAGTCCATGCCACCTGGCATTGCCGGAGCCGCTTCCTTCTTCGGCTTCTCGGCAATCATGGCCTCGGTGGTGACGAGCAGGCCGGCAACAGATGCTGCGTCCTGCAGCGCGGTGCGAACAACCTTCGCCGGATCGATCACGCCCTGCGAGAACATGTCACCATATTCGCCCGTCTGCGCGTTCCAGCCATAAGCGAAGTCGGTCTTTTCGCGCAGCTTGCCGACGATGATTGAACCTTCAGCACCTGCGTTCGCCGCGATCTGGCGAACCGGAGCTTCGATCGCGCGGCGCACAATATCGATGCCGTGCTTCTGATCATCATTGTCGGTCGCAACGTCGTCGAGCGCCTTGGCAGCACGCAGGAGCGCGACGCCACCGCCCGGCAGGATGCCTTCTTCGACTGCCGCGCGCGTTGCGTGCAGCGCGTCGTCGACGCGGTCCTTCTTCTCCTTGACCTCGATCTCGGTTGCGCCGCCAACACGGATCACTGCGACGCCACCGGCGAGCTTTGCCAGACGCTCCTGCAGCTTTTCGCGATCGTAGTCGGACGTGGTCTCCTCGATCTGGGCCTTGATCTGGGTGACGCGGCCGTCGATCTGCTCCTTCGCACCAGCGCCATCAACGATGGTGGTGTTTTCCTTCTCGATGACGACCTTCTTGGCGCGGCCGAGCATGTCGAGGGTGACATTTTCGAGCCTGATGCCAAGGTCTTCCGAGATGGCCGTGCCGCCAGTGAGAATGGCGATATCTTCCAGCATCGCCTTGCGACGATCGCCGAAGCCCGGAGCCTTGACCGCAGCCACCTTCAGGCCGCCGCGCAGCTTGTTGACCACCAGCGTTGCCAACGCTTCGCCTTCGACGTCTTCGGCAATGATGACCAGCGGCTTGCCTGACTGGACGACTGCTTCCAGAACCGGAAGCATCGACTGGAGGTTCGACAGCTTCTTCTCGTGGATCAGAACATACGGGTCGTCGAACTCGACACGCATCTTGTCCTGATTGGTCACGAAATAGGGCGACAGGTAGCCGCGGTCGAACTGCATGCCCTCGACGACTTCGAGTTCGGTGTCGGCGGTCTTGGCCTCTTCGACCGTGATCACACCTTCATTGCCGACCTTCTCCATGGCTTCAGCCAGGAAGCGGCCGATCTCGGTATCGCCATTGGCCGAAATCGTGCCGACCTGCGCGATCTCGTCGTTCTTCGAGATCTTGCGGGCATTCGACTTGAGTTCGGCAACGACTGCCTCGACGGCCTTGTCGATACCGCGCTTGAGGTCCATCGGGTTCATGCCCGACGCAACGGCCTTGGCGCCTTCCTTGACGATCGCTTGCGCCAGAACGGTTGCGGTGGTGGTACCGTCACCGGCCAGATCATTGGTCCTGGAAGCAACCTCGCGCACCATCTGTGCGCCCATATTCTCGAACTTGTCTTCAAGCTCGATTTCCTTGGCGACCGATACACCATCCTTGGTGATGCGCGGAGCACCGAACGACTTATCGATCACGACGTTGCGCCCCTTCGGGCCGAGCGTCACCTTGACTGCGTTTGCAAGAATGTCGACGCCGCGCAGCATGCGCTCGCGTGCATCCATGTTGAACTTGACGTCCTTGGCAGCCATTTCATCACTCCTTTATAGGCAGTTTGGCACGTTGTTTGGGAAAGAAGCCGTCAGGCGGCCTTCTTGGCTTCGCTTGGCGTGTCGATGACACCCATCACGTCGCTTTCCTTCATGATCAGGTAATCCTGACCGTTGAGCTTGATCTCGGTGCCAGACCACTTGCCAAAGAGGATGCGGTCGCCAGCCTTGACGTCGAGCTCCACCAGTTTGCCGGTATCATCACGCCGGCCAGACCCGACAGCGACGACCTCGCCTTCACTGGGCTTTTCCTTGGCGGTATCGGGAATGATGATGCCGCCGGCGGTTTTTTCTTCCGCTTCAAGACGACGAACCAGAATACGGTCGTGCAGTGGACGGAACTTCATATCGTTCTCCTTAAGGACAAACAGATTTTGAGAGGTCCCTTCACTCCGATCCGAACGAACCGGAGCGGGGCGCGCGACCCTTGCTGGCATCGCGCAGGCAACGATCTGGTTGTTCCGATTTCGCCTTTCAAGAGGTACGCCAAAATTTTTTAGCACTCGCACTCGGCGGCTGCTAGTGCCATGAAAAGGCTCATGAAAATCGGTATCAAGCGTACCAACGATCTTGAAAAATTTCCGCCCTTTGCCAAACTCGTGAATGATCAGGAAGGCAATGCGGCAGCAGACTATCGCGGACAACTATCAGTACGGCATCACACGCGACGCGCGCGATAATCGCTCTGCTACCCCAACCACCCACCATCGCCCGAATGGTCATGAGGTGACTGGAAAGGAGAGAGACGGATGGCAACAGTATCCCGCGATTTCCGCCTGCAGATGGAGGGCTACGGTCTGACGACCGCCGAGATCCACTACCACCTGCCCGACCATCCCAGCCTGTTACAGACCTACATCTGGCAAGAATACGACCTCGCCCCCAAATTCCCCGAACTCCGTAGCTTTCTGGATTTCTGGACCCAAACCATCGAAGGCCCCCTCCACTCCATCCGCATCGCCCACCACAAACTCATCAAACCCTCCGAATGGCAAGTGGTGCCCATTAACTGATGCCCATAGGTGATGCCCATTCGCCTCGGGCCAAGCGGGAGCACGGCGAATGGGACTGCGTCGACACCAGGTCGAAAACCTCATCCGAAGAGGTCCGAACTTTCATTGGCGGGCTTGGATCCCCGTCAGTTTTGAGGCTGCTGGCAAGAACACCCGCCTTTCACTGAGCCTTAGGTTATCGGACCGCAAGATCGCCAGCGTCGTGGCACGGCGGCTTAACGCTCTGCTTGTGGAGATCGAACTGTTGCCGGGGGCGAGGATGGCGACGAGGGAACAGCTGGCAAAGATATTCGCGCTCGAAAGCGAGGCCGTACGCGCCGAGATCGACAACCTTGATCGCGGCGCCAAGCGCCTTGGGTCGCTGCGCGATCCCGAACAACGGGACGCAGATCGCCACGTTGGATATGCATATCGGCTACTCGAAGCCTACGGCCCAACTGGCACGCTGAATTTTGAACCTGGATCAGACGTCCGCGAGGCACTCATCGAGGCAGGGGCGAGCGAGGACGACATCCCCGCGATCGCCGAGACATTCCGATCCGAAAGCGAAGGCGTGCGCACCGACCTGCGCGGACCATCGCGCGGCCGTTTTCTGAGAGACGTTCTTCAGCGGATGGCGCAGGTCGGGCTGGACGACACAGGGCTGAACCGCGATGCTGCGTCAGAGGAAATCTTCCGCGCACGCGCCGACGCCTTTCTCGCCTCTCCAGATGATCCAAGAAAGCCGAGCCTGCACAAGCTGTCGCGCCCACAAGCGCCCTCGCCCATCGAAGCACTCGCGGTTGCACCACCTCCGCAGCCACAGGTCACGTGGAAAGCCGACGCGCCATTACAGGCATCATCAATCCCAGAGCAAAACCCTGAGATCCAGACGCTTCCCGCTCAGCCAATTGTCGATGTCTTGGCCTCTGTTCATGACACGGCGGCTCTAGGTAGAACTGACCTTCCTCTTTCGAGGTTTGACGAGGAAGTCGACAAGATGATCGCCAACAAGGGAAAGGAGTGGACCGCCGAAACCGCCGCTGACGCGCGTGTGCTTGTCAATCTCTTCCGCGGCATCCTTAAGGAACACGGCGTCACGCATTCCGGCCAGATAACACAGACGCACGTGGCCGCGCTAAGACAGCACTTCAATCAAGTGATCCCATCTTGGGGCAGAAGTCCACGCCTACGTACCCTGTCGACGCAAGCCATGCGCGAAGAATCAGCCCGGATCGTTGCGGAGGAAAAGGCGAAGGGTAAGCCCGGTAAAATTGGCTTGGCGGGCGCAACCATCCGGCGCCATCTTGGGAACCTTACTCATTTCCAGACACATCTCCAGGCGTCCAACTACACGATCGCAGACTGGACGCTAAAAAGTCTGCGCCCGCGAAAACCAAAACGAGGCGACGTTCGCCACCAACAGGTCAAGCCAGGCCCTGACCAGGTTCGCCCGCTCTTCGATTTACCGATTTTCACCGGACAGTTGAGCGCGGACAAACCGGAGGCACATGGCGATCTGGTGTTTCACTCGGCTAATTACTTCCTGCCGATGCTATTCACCTACCTTGGATCGCGACGAAACGAGTTCGCGGGCCTGATGCTTCACGAAATCGTCCAGGAAAACGGGCACTGGGCGATCAACATCAAACCGAACAAGTACCGCACGGTCAAAAACACCCAGTCAGAGCGCATGCTGCCCGTCCCGACAGAACTACTGCGCCTGAACTTCCTCGACTACGTCACCCGCCTTAAGGAATTGGGTCACGAACTGCTATTCCCGGAGCTATATTCACCCTTCCGGAAAACACAGGACCTTGGCGATCGCTTCTACAAGGACTTCGTCCCCATCGCGAAGAAGTGCATGTCAGATGAGCTGTGGCAGCGCCCCATCCACGCACTCCGACACGGCTTCGCGAACCAGTTAAAACAGGAAGATGTTTCCGAAGGCGTCATCGAGGACCTCGCCGGGCGCCTAGGCAACACCGAGACGGCAACAAGATACACCAATCCCGCAGGTCTTCCGCTCCTGCAGAATATACTCCTGAAGTACCCGACGATCACAGATCATCTCGAGCCTCGTCCGATCCGTTTGCTGCCGTGGGTTGAGCAGAAGTTGCCGCCTCCGTGGGCTGGTCGCAAGAACGGTGACCGCTTTGGTGACAAACGCGGGCGCCGCCCGAAGAAAAGCAAAGGGTGACACTGCCAAGGCATGAAAAGTGACAGCTAGGGGGCCGGAAGCTGACGGTCCGGTCCTGGCTGAGGAACTGGGAAAGCCGACACTTGGTCAACCGCCCCAATGTGGCGGTTGGCGCACCCGCAATCGCCGGATCTCGGAAGTGATTTTCCACGGCCAGTACGGGGCCGTCTGCAAGCGGTACTGTCTAGTAGCTCGCAGTATCCAAGAAGCCGACGTTCAAACAAAAGCCTTCGTCAGCGGTTTGGTCTTCGAGATGTACTGTTCCTGCGCGGCCCTGCCGGCGTTGTTGCCCGCAGCCCAGGTTCGATAGATCAGGCTATCGTCCGCTAGGAAAAACTCCCCACCCAGGACCTCGGCGCCATCTTCCACCAGGCGCTTCTTCATGGCGTCTTCGCCGGCAATCGCCACGTCTGCGTCGGCGTATGGTGCGGTGTCGGCCTGAGGGCTGGGCTTGCCTCGAGACCGTCGGCGATCTGTTGGATCAGCCTCGCGCTCCGCTTACCCTGCGCTTCTGTCCCGAGATCGGTCGTCGCCTCGATCAGGCGCTCGGTGTTGTCTGCGAACCGGTCGATCCCATCCGCGCACCCGAACTGGCCGATGCCCTGTGTCTTAAGCGTGAGAGACGCGGTCTTGGTGCACGCCGGCTCCACCCGCTTCCAGACCAGGTATGCTCAGATTGTAGGCCAGATACCATCTTACTCTCAGTAGGATCACTGAACGATCGTAGTGGCGGCGTTTGTACAAGAAACGGCTCCAAATGTGAGCGATTCTTGTGCTCCGAAATTGGTTGCCAAGAAAATTTCCGACAGAACCAGCCTGTCTGCCAGGAAAAGGAGATCCTAGGAGATCACCAAACAAACGAGTCGGCGACCGCTAGCAGCGTAAGGACCAATACAATCATACTTGGCACTATCACCGCCGCGCCCGAAGCGAGGGCCAAGGCCGCGACCCAGTCGAATGGCCGGTCGACGAAACGTGTCATGGCTTGTATCCTTTGACAGTGGAGAACTCAGGGGCATCATTGTCGATATGCGATGGTAGGGGTCGATCGGCCTTGTCTCCGATCAGCACTCGCTCGGCGGCTCCGTCGAGGTCTTCGAGTTGGCCGCTTTTCATCGACCAGAGAAAGGCGATCAGACCTACGAGCCCCATGACGAGACCGACAGGAACGAGCCAGATAGCGTAACTCATGTCTGCTCTGCGAGCGGCCATGCAGCCGACTGTTTTTGCAGTGCCGGCTTTGCGATGTCTTCACGCGACAGTCGCAACGCATTGGCGACCACCAGTATCGACGATGCCGACATGGCGATGGCCGCTATCAGCGGGGTTACGTATCCGGCCATTGCAATCGGAACGACCACAACGTTGTAGGCGACCGCGAGGCCGAGATTCTGGCGAACCAGACGGTCCGCAGCTCGCGCCACCGTGATCGTGTGCGGGACGACGTCGAGACTGTCGCCGAGGAACACCAAGTCGGAGGCGTTGCGACCGACATCGGCAGCGCTCGATGGCGCCATTGAGACATGGGCCGTCGCCAGCGCAGGTGCGTCGTTCAAGCCATCGCCTATCATCAGCACCGTGCGTCCCTGTGCTGCGAGAATTTCGAGCCGGCCGACTTTCTCATCCGGCATCGCGCTGGATATTGTTTCATCGATACCCAACTGAGCGGCGATGCGCTGCACCTCAGCTTCCCGGTCCCCAGACAGGATCTCCGCGCTAATGCCTAGGGATGACAATTGGCGGACAGAATCCTCAGCACGGGGCCGCAGGCGATCGACCATCGAAAACGAGCCAACGGGATTGCCATCCTTCGAAAGCCACGCGGCAGCTTCGTCGTCCGGTGCCAACGCCTCTCCGAAAATCCAGTCTCCGCTGCCAAGCCGGTAGACGTGGCCGCAAATAGTCCCCTCTACGCCTTTCCCCGGGACTTCGCGTATCTCGGAGACCTTGCTGTCGCTGATCGGAAGGAGGGTTGCCACCGCGCGTGAAATAGGATGCCGCGAGGCTTGAGCCAGTGTTGCTGCCGCGGCGAGATCCGCGGCAGGCACGTTGTGTTTCGTCACCGTCGGAGTGCCCAGCGTGAGTGTAGCGGTCTTGTCGAAGACGACGCGGTCGACCTCGCTGAGGCGCTCCAGCGCGCTCCCGTCCTTGATAGCGACGCCGAGGCCGAATAGGCGTCGCGCCGCCACGACCTGCACCATCGGCACGGCAAGCCCGAGCGCGCAGGGGCACGTGATTATCAGCACCGCGATGGCGATGGTGAGCGAGCGATGGACGTCACCCGTTGCCGCCAGCCATCCAAGTCCAGTCGCCAGCGCCAGCGTGTGGATGACGGGCGAGTAGAGGGCCGCAGCCCGGTCGGCAAGCCGACGGTAGCGCGCGCGTCCGTCTTCCGCAGCCTCCATCATCCGGACCATGTCGGCTAGAAACGAATCCTGAGGCCGTTTGTCGACGCGGATCGTCAGTGCGCCATCGAGGCTCAGCGCACCTGAGAGTACTGCATCTCCCGGACTGCAACGCTCCGGACGCGCCTCTCCATTGACGACCGACATATCGAGCGCACCTGTTCCCGACATGACTGTGCCGTTGGTCGGTATCCGTTCGCCCGGCGCGACATGCAGCAGATCGCCGGGAGAGATCGTAGCGAGATCGCGATAGACGCGACTTCCGTCTGCTGCGATCACCATGGCGCCGCGCGGCATCATACGGGCAAGACCTGTGACAGCCGTCCGCGCGCGCACACGCATCGCATGATCGAGCGTGCGTCCGGCGAGTAGGAAGAATATGAGCGACGTCACCGCATCGAAGTAAGCGTGCGGTGCGCCGGTCGCCGTATCATAAAGGCTCAGGGCGAGCGTGAGCAGGATGCCGACAGAGATCGGCACGTCCATATTAGATCTGCCAGCCCTGAGGGCGGACCACGCCGATCCGAAGAAGACCTGCCCGGAATAGGTAATGGCGGGCACGGCGAGGATCGCAGAGATGACGTGGAACGCATTGCGGGTTTCGGCATCTGAGCCCGACCAGATCGAAATGGACAGCATCATGATGTTCATGGCCGAAAAGCCCGCGACGGCTGTGGCCCGCAAAAGCCTCGCCATTTCCGGATCATGATCGTGATCCTGGGTGCCGCTCAACGTGGCCTCATAGCCAGCGCCACGCAGCGCCCCTATCATATCCGGCACAGGCTGATCGGCCTGCCATTTCACGGAGACCCGCTTTGCAGAGAGGTTCAACCGAGCAGCGAGCACCCCCGGCAGCTGCACGAGCGCAACCTCGACACCAGCAATGCATGCGCCGCAATGTGCCTGCGGCACGGACAAGTCAGTCTGCATCAGCCCGTCGCCCAGCTCTCTGCTCGACAGACGGATTTCATCCGGCGGAATAGCGCGGCCGGGACCGAGCGCCAAGGCAGCTTCGCTACCCGGCGCGCAGCAACTCATAACGTGGTCTCCGGGATCTGCATCGCGCGATAAGCGTACCACGTCGCGTGGCCGAGAAGCGGGAAGACGATGATCAGACCGACGAGCCCGGTCACAACCGAAAGTCCGAACAGGGCGAGCACGATTGCGCCCCACACGATCATCGGACCGAGATTGTTCCAAACCATCTGCATGCTCGTGGCCATTGCAGTCATCGCATCGACCCTGCGATCAAGCTGCATGGGCACGGCGAATACGCTGACGGCGAAGGAGAACGCCGCAAACAGTCCCCCGATAGCGCTCCCTACTGCCACCATCAACAGCCCATAGGCCGTGCGGAACAGCATGTTTGCGATATGCTCAATCCCGGGAAATGGCGTAACGCCGAAAAATATCGCGTAAACGAAGACGGCGGCACGCATCCACAGAAGCATCAGCGCACAAAGCATCAATCCGGTGAAGAAAACCTGCCGTCCCGCGCGTGGGTGAATCGCAAGCATCTGGGCAAGGCCCACCTCGCGGTTCTCCTCGATGGCACGGCTTTTCTCATAAAGCCCGATTGCGAAGAAAGGACCGACGATCATGAACCCGGCAAGGGCGGGGAAGAGAATGTAGTCGCTGCCGAAGGCAGCCAGTACCCACACGAGAACCCACGACAGCACGAAGATGCCGAAGCCATAGGCTAGGCTGGCACTTGGGCGATGCCACAGGTCGCGCCAGCCAGCTGCAAGCCAACTGAGGCCGACGAAAAGCGGCAGGTTCCGTTGCAGCCTCGGATCGCGCGTCTCGCCGATGCCGGAGGTCTCGCTGAACAATCCGTACGACTTCGCAGTCACGGTCATCTCGTCCTCCTCCTAGCAGGCAGACTTTGCGGCGCGATAATCATGGGCCTCTCCCGAGCCTTTCGAGTGGGAGACGCAGTCGGGCTGGGAGGCGAATGCGACATAGGCCAAATGCGCATTTGCGCCGACGAAAAGCGCCAGCCCCATCGTCACCAGCGACCAGATGATCCAGGACTTCCGCTGGCGATGAGGTGCCTGAGCATTCATCGTCCGACGATCCCGAGATCATAGACGTAGAGCGACAGCGTCCGGATATCGAGATTGCTGAGCCGCTCGTCCCACGTCGGCATATGGCCTTCGCGGCCGCCGTGAACCGAGTTGATGATAGTCTGCAGATCTCCGCCGTAGACCCAGCGATTATCGGCCAGATTGGGAGCGCCTACCTCGCGGTTGCCAGTGGCGTCGTCGCCGTGGCAGGCTGCACAATTGTCAGCGAAGACGGTTCTGCCGGCCTCAATGCGCTCTCGGTTTTCCGGCGTCGAGTATTCGGGATTGCTCAGCGAATAGACATAGGATGCGACATTGCTGACATGCTCGCGTTCCAGTATGCCGTCGCGTCCGAATGCGGGCATCTGTCCGATACGGCTGTCGGGATGGCGCGTGTTGATACCGACACGCATGGTCTGCTCGATCGCTTCCGGTTCTCCACCCCAGATCCAGTCGTCGTCAGTCAGATCGGGGTACCCTGCACGTCCGCTTCCGTCCACGCCGTGGCATGCGGCGCAGTTGTCCCCAAACAGTTGGTGGCCGGTACTCCGCACGATCCCCATCAGTTGCTGGTCGGCGAGGATGGTTTCGTAAGGTTCCGTCTCCAGACGGGTCGTCCAGACGGACCGCGCCTGCTGCGCCCTGACAAGGTTCTCTTCCACCGTGGTGCGCTGATCGATGCCGAGCAACCCCTTCGTGTAGGTGCTTCCCAGCGGCCATGTGGGCGCGAAGAACCACCAGGCCACTGCCCAGATATGAGTGACGACGAGGAATATCAGCACGCCGCGTGGAACGGGGGTGTCGAGTTCCTTGATGCCGTTCCATTCGTGACCGGTCGTCTCGCGGCCGGTCACCGGATCGCGCTCTTCTACCGCCACGGCTTATCCTCCCCCGACAATATGCTGGTTTTCGCACGTGTGAAGCGCTTCCGGTTTGAAGGCCAGAAGGCATAAATGATCACGCAGATGAAGAACCCCATGAGGTAGAACAGGCCCCAACTCTTGGAGAAGGCCACCAGCGTATCGTGATCGAAATCCATCGGCGCGTCTCCTCAGTTATCCGGGTTGGGCGCTTCCTGCGACACGGCGGTATTCTCGTAAGCCGCACTCGTCAGTCGGCCCAGCACCTGCAGGTAAGCGACCAGCGCGTCCATTTCCGTCAGGCGGGATGCAACGCCATCGAATGCACTGACTTCCGTAGCCTCACCGTACCTCTCGCTGACGCCTGCTGCAAAGTCGCTGTCGGGAGCTGCCTGTCCGTAGGCATCGGCCACCGCGTTCGCAATCATCTCGTCACTATAGGGTACGCCCAGCCTGCGCTGGGCACGCAGATGATCGGACAAATCGTCGGTGCGCAGGGCTGTGCGCGCAAGGAATGCGTAGGCCGGCATATTCGATTCTGGCACAACGTCGCGCGGGTTAATCAGATGCGCAACATGCCACGCATCCGAATATTTGCCACCGACACGGGCAAGGTCGGGTCCCGTGCGCTTCGATCCCCATAACATGGGCCGGTCGTATTTGGATTCGACCGCGAGCGAGTATGGCCCATAACGCTCGACTTCGTCGCGAAGAGTGCGGATCATCTGGCTGTGGCAGGCATAGCAGCCCTCACGCACGTAGATATCGCGCCCCGCCAGCTCCAGTGGGGTGTAGACGCGCATGTCGGGTGCCTCTTCTACCGTCTCATCGATGGTAAAGAGCGGCGCGATTTCGACGATGCCGCCGACACTCGCGGCTGCGATGATGGCAAGCACGAAGCCGATGGCGGACCGTTCGATTTTGCGATGAAAGAACTCCGGCATCCGCTTACTCCCCCGCCACGACTGCGTCTTTGACCGGCAAATCGGCTTCCTCGGGAACGGTCGCGGGAACCAGCCGGATGGTCATCCAGATGTTGCAGCAACCGATCGCGGTGCCCAGCAGGAACATCGCCCCGCCGATGGTCCGGGCAATGTAATAGGGATACATCGCGACAAGACTATCGAGGAAGGAGTAGGCAAGCGTGCCTTCTTCCGTGTATGTGCGCCACATCAGGCCCTGCAGGATGCCCGAATTCCACATGGCAAAGATGTAGACGAGCGTTCCCGCTATCGCGAGCCAGAAATGCCACTCGATCAGCGCAGGAGAGTACATTCGCTCGCGCTTCCACAGTGCCGGCACCAGTGTGTAGATCGATCCAAAACTGATGAGAGCCACCCAGCCGAGGGCGCCTGCATGCACGTGCCCTACGGTCCAGTCAGTGTAATGCGACAAGGCGTTGACCGGCCGGATAGCGAGGAACGAACCCTCAAAGGTGGAAATGCCGTAGAACACGGCTGCGGCCATCATGAACCGCAGCGTCGCGTCGTCGCGAACCTGGTGCCAGGCGCCGTTGAGGGTCAGCAGCGCATTGCCGGCCGATGCCCATGACGGCACCAGCAGCATGACCGAAAACGTCATTCCGAGCGTCTGCACCCAGTGCGGTAGCGCCGTATAGTGCAGATGGTGCGAGCCCGCCCACATGTAGAAGAAGGTGATGCCCCAGAAGCTGAGAATCGACAGACGGTAGGAGAAGATCGGTCGCCCCGCGCGAATGGGGAGATAGTAATAGAGCATGCCGAGGAAGCCGGCGGTCAGGAAGAATGCCACGGCATTGTGGCCATACCACCACTGGACCATCGCATCCTGCACGCCGGGCCAGATCGTGTAGCTCTTGGCGCTACCCCACGAGATGGGCAAAGCGAGATTGTTCACGATATGCAGGATCGCCACGACTAGAATGAAGGCCATGAAGTACCAGTTGGCGACGTAGATATGCGGTTCCTTCCGTCGCGCGATGGTCGCGATATAGAGGAGGAAATACGTCACCCACACCACCACCAGCCACAGGTCGGCATACCACTCTGGCTCGGCATATTCCTTCGACTGCGTGACGCCGAGGATGTAGCCGGTAACCGCAAGCACACAGAAGAGATTATAGCCGAAGAGCACGAACCAGGGGCTGACCTGGCCGGCCAGCCGCGCGCGCGATGTGCGCTGGACCACATGGAAAGAGGTGGCGATCAAGGCGTTGCCGCCGAAGCCGAATATAACGCCGGTGGTATGTGTCGGGCGCAGGCGCCCAAAGGTCGACCATGCGCCATCGAAATGGAGATTCGGCCAGGCGAGCTGTGCGGCGACCCAAACGCCCATAAACATGCCGAAGATCGCCCAGCCCATTGCCAGAGCGATACCCACCTTGATCGGTTCATCGTAGTAAGATGCCTGACGGTCTTCCGTGGGCTCCGGCGCATAGAAGGCGGACAGCACGGGATATAGCAGCGCGCCGGCAAACAGAATGACGATAAGACCATGCACGCCCATCGCCTCGTTGCGACCGGCGGCGGCCATCGCGATGCCGGCTAGCGCTACCAGCAGCAGAATGACGGCCGCAGATTGCCTTTCCGATGTGGTCAGTTTGGCGACCATGCTATCTCCTCCAACTGCAGCTTGCGGGCACTAAACTCTCCCGGAATACGCTCGTGTTCAACCCGTCAAATTTTAAACGCTTAACAATACGTTTGCCTTCCACAGCTCCGAATCTATCAGCGACATCCGGCGCGCGCTTTCAAGGGCCCGCGCCGGATCACACTGGCATTTCAGCAAGGGCTAGTGGTCGTGGGCGTTGAATATCTCAGGATTCTCATCACCTTCGACGATGAGGAAACCTGCAAGGCCGCGCTCCACGCGCGACAGCGCGTGATCGACAAGAACGTAGCGACCGGGAACCTCGACTTTGAACTCAACGATTGTTGCGCCGCCTGCGGGGACACTCACCGTCTGGACATCGGTCAACGGCGGAGAGGTTACCGAACCAAGTTGGTAGACCTTATCGAAAATCTCGCCGATAACGTGGAACGACGACGTGAAGTTGGGACCGCCCACGCCGAAATAGATGCGGACGGTTTCGCCGACGTTCGCTTTCAACGGGTAATGGTCGGTCAGCGCACCTACGTGGCCGTTGAGGACGAAATATTCCGGGCGTTCGTTGAGAAGCTTTTCATAGCTCTCGGTGAGCAGGCCGGACGACCCGAACTCCTCCTCCGTATAGATTTCGCCCTGCATCACATAAAACTCGCGATCCACCGGTGGCAGTCCATCCTCGGGCTCGACCAATATCAGGCCATACATGCCGTTCGCGATGTGCATCGCCACGGGAGGTACGGCACAGTGGTAGACGTAGAGGCCAGGATTTAGGGCCTTGAAGGTGAAACCTTTCGTTTCTCCCGGTGCAGCAGACGTCGCCTCCGCGCCACCGCCCGGTCCCGTCACCGCATGGAAGTCGACATTGTGCATCATGCTGCTGTCGTCAGCATTCTTCAGCGATACCTCGACCGTATCGCCGACGCGGACGCGGACGAATGGTCCCGGTACAGTGCCGTTGAAGGTCCAGTACCGGAAGGTCGTGCGACCATCGAGCCGTGCTTCGAGTTCGATGGTCTCGAGTTCCACAGACACCGTTTCCGGCTCCCGTCGCGCGATCGGCGGGGGGATATCAGTCGGCATGCGTGCGATGTCCGCGACCCCGTCTACCACCGCATAAATGCGGCTGCTCAGGCTTCCAGACGGAGAAACACCGCTGGAATGCGCCACAGGATGATCGTGATTGGCAAGTGCCGGCGTCGCGGAAAGCGCTGCCGACGCAAGGGCGACACCCGCAGAACCCATCAGAAGACTGCGTCGGGAGACCTTTCCGGTTTCATCGGCAGATACATCGGCCGGAGGAACGGCATCCATGTTCTTTGTCATGTTCGTCTGTCCTCGTTTCACTCGGCTTCAGCCAGCGCGAAGAGTTCGTCGAACACCTTCTTCGCCTTGCCGGGATGCTTCACGGCTTTCGCTTCCTCGACGTTGAGCGGCTCGCCGGCCACGATCAGCGCGACCATGCCCATGCCGTAGTGCGGCGTGCACTTGACGCCATAGACGCCTCCTTTCTCGATCGTGACGGTGATCTCCTGATTGATCTTGCCTTTGAACGGCTCAGCCCCGTCTGGGATCATGCCCTTGATGCTCTCGGCGTCATGGCTCTTGTCAGTCGGGATGAAGGTCACCGTGTCTCCAACTTCGACCTGAATGAAATCAGGCTCGAACACCATGGCGCCTTTTTCTCCCTTGTTGAGCATCTGCACCTGATGGTCGGCGGCAAATGTAAATGACGTCGACACCAGGAGCAGGGTCAGGGTTGCACTCAACAGACTTCTCATCACAATTCCTTCCACTTTGAACTCTTCATACAACTATCGCCCGTTCGGCGTGTTCCCACCCCAAGCTATAGCATCAGGCATATTTGTGGTATCTCTAATGCCACTTTCTCGGCGCAGTTGAAACGGAGGATACCTCCCTGCGACGTTTTCGCGCTTTTCCGCGATCAGAGACGATATTAATAGTATTCTTAATACCACTTTATGAAGACGCGTCGCGTCGTGAGCGTGCACCCCGGCCGGAGAACCAATCATGCGGATGACACTCCACACCGACTATGCGTTACGCATGCTGATTTATGTTGCCATGCGTCCTGACGGTTGCTGCACTGTACATGATGTTGCCGAGACATACGGATTGTCGCGCAACCATCTGCTCAAGGTGGCGCAAACATTGAACAAGCTCGGCTATATCATGACGGTACGTGGCCGTACGGGCGGTATACGACTTGCGAGATCACCTGCACAGATCAACGTCGGCGCTCTTGTCCGCGCCGTCGAGGAAGATTTCTCGCTGGTCGAATGTCTGCAACAGTCGGGCGGAGCATGCGTGATTTCACCGGCCTGCATGCTGAAGAGCATGTTTTCCGAGGCTCTGACGGCATATCTGTCTGTGCTGGACAAATACACACTGGCGGACGCCGTGCGAAACCGGACGGCGTTAGCAACCCTCCTGGGCGTCACACCGATAGCTGCGTGACGCATGCAATCCAACCTTTGAACGATGGAACCAGTCATATGAAGGGTCGCCCCGTCCCAGTTCGAACGCCCGTCATCGACGGAAAGCTCCTGCCGGAAGTGCTCGACGAAACGATGATCCACGCGGTTGTCCATGGTTTCTATGACCAGATCCGCAGCGACGATCTGCTCGGCCCTATCTTCAACAACGCCATCGCGGACGGGGACTGGCCGCATCACCTCGCCAAGATGTGCGATTTCTGGTCCTCGACTCTGCTGCGCACCGGCCGCTACGATGGCCGTCCCCTTCCGCCGCATCTCGCCATCCCCGAACTTGGCGAGCACCATTTCAGGCGCTGGCTCAAGCTGTTTCGTGCCACGGTCAGGAGTGTCTGTCCGCCGGAGGTGGCTGCGCTGTTCATGGATCGCGCCTTGCGGGTGTCGCACTCCTTCCGACTGGCGATCGCCTTCAACCGCAAGGAAGACACGATGCGGATAGAGTCGATCCTGGAGGCAAGCCTGTGACGTGGGGCGAACTCGTTCTTTCGGACGCTTCAGGCGACTTCACGCTCGAAGCCGCCGTTGTCGCGCAGGGTCTCGGCTGGTCGCAACACGAATTGCAGACCCATATGCGGCGGGGTCACGTCATCAGTCGTGTCGAACGCGGTGAGGGGGAAGACGAAGGCCGCTGGCGGCTGTCACTAAGGTGCGGCAACAGGCTCTGGCGCGCAGTGGTCACGCAGGAGGGTGTCATGATCGAGCATGAGGTTGCCTTCACTCACCACCCCGCCTGACTGAAAACTTATTGTTGTTTGCCCCGGCGCAAAGAAGCGGGCCGTCGCCGTCGTGCATTCTTCCGCTCCGATGACGAAGGAGCCTACGGCATGCCCGGACGATACCACGACGACTTGAGCATGGACGAGATCATGCGGCGCTGGCCCGAAACCATCCGCACGATCCTCGACCATGGGCTGCTGTGCGTCGGTTGTCCGATAGCGCCGTTTCATACAGTGGACGATGCGGTACGCGAGCATGGCATCGTCGGACACGTCGATTTTCGCGCGGATTTGCGCGCTGCGATCGCGCGCAGTGCAGGCACCAACAGGCGCCGCGATCTCCCCGGGTCGCTTTCCGCGCTCTAGGCCGCCGCTCAATCGCGCTCGACGCGACCCTCTGCCAACAGCATCAGGCGGTGCGGCTGGGTTACGGTGACCTGCTGCCGGCCGCTTATGACAAGCCCCTTTTCCTCCCATGCGGAGAGCAGGCGGCTGACGGTGTGCAACGTTGTCCCGGTCATTTCCGCGATGTCCTGCCGCGAGATCGGAAAATCGATCAACAGCCCTTCATCGGTCTTGCGTCCCGACTGCTGGACGAGGCGGAGGAGGGCGTGCGCCACGCGCCGCTCGACCTGTTCGGTCGCCATTTCCACCACCTGTGTCTGGACATCCTGAAGCCGGGTGCCAACCGTTTTGTAGGTGTTCATGCCAAATCCCGGATGGGCGGTCGCGAACTCCGCCCAAAGCTTGCCCGGCCACGCCAACACCACGCAATCCGTCACTGCGATCGCGCTGGCGGGATAGGTCGAGCGACCGATCGCCTGCGCGATGCCAAGCAGTTCGCCGGGGACGATATAGCGAACGATGACCTGCTGACCGTCCGGTGTCAGTTTAACGACGCGAACCCGGCCATCGAGCAGGATGAAGAATGAGTTCGCCTCTGCATCCTGTTCGAAGACGGCGGTGTCCTTTTCTATCCGCTGCGAGCGCGCGCTTGCCAGCACGACATCAAGTGTTTCCGCCGTCAGGCCCTCGAATGCGGGAAGCCCGACAATCAGCGACCGGTCAAGTTTGTTCACGTGCGGCCTCCCGAGGATTTCGATGTTCAGTATTTGCGATAACGCAATGAAGCGGATTCGCACAGGGCGTAGAATCGGTCTCGAAGACAAATCAGACTGTCACAGGAAAGGACAGCATGATGAACAGGACCTTTGCAATGATTGCGCTCGCGGCGGCGATGGCCTTCACGGGAACGGCTTACGGGGCCGAGCATGAAGTCTTGATGCTCAACAAGGGCGCGAAGGGCGCAATGGTGTTCGAGCCGGACTTCGTACAGGCCGAGCCCGGTGACACCATTCGCTTCGTGCCGACGCACAAGTCCCATAATGCCGAGACCATTAACGGCATGCTTCCCGACGGGGCTGTCGCCTTCAAGGGCAAGGTCAATGAGGAGATCGTCTACGAGGTGACTGCGCAGGGCGTCTACGGCGTCAAATGCGCGCCACACTACGGCATGGGCATGGTGATGCTGATCGCGGTCGGCGCACCGGACAATCTCGATGAAGCCAAAGCGGTGAAGCATCCGGGCAAGGCGAAGACCCATTTCGATGAGCTTCTCGCGGCTGTGGCTGCGAACTGACGGCGGGACGGCGATTTGACCGGGCCGGCAGAATTCTCCCGCCCGGTTTTCTTTGAGACAGGACCAATCGATATGGCATCTTCCGAGCCGCGGCGGGAGGCTTATCCCGCATTGCTGTCCTACGGCTTCAGGCCATTCTTTCTTTTCGGGAGCATCTGGGCAGCGCTTGCGATCATCCTCTGGCTCCCGATGCTCGCAGGCCGCCTGGAGACGAGCAGCCTGCTTTCCCCCGTGGACTGGCATGCCCATGAATTGCTGTTCGGTTATCTGGCCGCCGTCGTGACCGGGTTCCTGCTCACCGCAATTCCGAACTGGACCGGCCGCCTGCCCGTGCGTGGCGCGCCTTTGGCGGGGCTTGTGGCGTTATGGCTCGCAGGCCGGATTGCCATCTGGTTCTCGGCAGACCTTGGGTGGGTGGCCGCCATGGTGCTCGACAGTGCGTTTTTACTGGCTGTGGCGGTGTCGGCGCTGATTGAGATTGTTGTCGGCCGCAACTGGCGCAATCTGCTGGTTCTCGTGCCGGTGACGGCGCTGTTTGCGGCCAATGTTTTCTTTCATGTCGAGGCGCGGTTCTTTGGGTTCACGGAAACATCGCGCAATCTCGCCATCGCCGCCGGCCTCGTGCTCATCATGGTCATCGGCGGGCGCATCATTCCAAGCTTCACCCGCAACTGGCTCGTTCGGGAAAATCCAGGTCGTCTGCCGGTTCCGTTCAACCGTTTCGACGGCGCCGTCATCGTCGTGTCCACCATCGCGCTGCTTGGCTGGACCATCGGCCCCGAAGCATGGGTCAGTGGTGCACTGCTGGTCGTCGCGGCGATCCTCAATGCCGTGCGGCTGAGCCGGTGGGCGGGCTGGCGCACAGTGTCGGAGCCGCTGTTGCTGATCCTCCACATCGCCTATGTGTTCGTTCCGGCGGGGTTGCTGATATCCGGGCTGACCGCACTCGACAGCGCGTTCATGCCATCGGTCGCGGGCATCCACATCTTTGGCATCGGCGCCATCGGTGCCATGACGCTGGCGGTGATGGCGCGGGCGACGTTCGGCCATACGGGGCGTGAACTTCATGCCGGCGCCGGAACTGTGATGGTCTTCTGCGCCATTGTGCTGGCGGCGCCGCTTCGTTTCGCTGCTGCCCTGATGCCTGAATCGACATGGCTGTTGCACGCTTCCGCCACGCTTTGGGTTCTGGCGTTTGCGGGGTTCGTCCTGTGTTATGCCGGGGCGCTGACGCGAGAACGCGTCGCGAAGCGCCTACCCGGCCGCGCACCCGTCTGAGTGCAAAAGCGCGCCCAAGTGACTGCGGCCGGGATCACCCGGCCGTCGATCTGTTCAGCAGACGCCTCACGAAAGCCACGGCGCGGCCGGGCTTTGCCTCGCGTACCAGACGGAAGCCGAGATTGTCGGGGGCCATGCCGGCGGCACAACCCCCGCTTTTGCCATCGCTGATGAAAAAGCTCATGTAGCTGCGGTGCCTCCCGCCCACGACACGCACGCCGCAGTTCTCGGTTGCCTCGGCGAGCCGTCCCGCCGCGTCTGTCCTGTTTCTGGCGTAGCAGGTGGTGGTCCACTCCCACACGCTTCCAGCTACGTCGTGAAGCCCCTTGCTGTTCTGCCCGAAATGACCGCGCGGCCTGACCGCAACGCTGTTGTCGGGTGCGTTGCGGCTGCGATACGCGGCAAGCCACCGTGTCGCCGGGTTCGAACCGTCATCGTCCTCCAGCCCGAGCGCATCATCGCCGAAGCGTTCGGCAGCGGCGAAGGACCATTCCTCGTCACTGGGCAACCGCCAGTCATCGTCTGTCTGCTTTGACAGCCATGCGGCATAGGCCATCGCATCCGCGTAGTTGATGCCGGTCACGGGCAGGTCGGCAGAGGCAGGCGCGGAGCCGTCCTGGCGCCTGCATCCACCGTCCGCCACGCAGGCGTCATATTCCGCGACGCTGACCTGATAGGCCATGATTTCGAACGGCCGGCGCATGCGCCTCTCGACGACAGGGCCGTCCACCGGCTTGCCGGCATTCAGGAATTCGCCTGGCACGCGATAGGCGAAGCGCCCGGCCTGAACGATGACGGTGTCGATGGGTGCGACCACGCCGTGGCGGTCCGCACGATCTGTCGTGGTGTCGGCAGGGGGAATGGCGAACAAAGCACCGACGGCGGCACCTGCGGCCAGCATGAGGAGGATCTGGAGTTTCATATCTCTCTCCAAAATAATGGCCCGCCTTCGGGTGAAAGCGGGCCGTTGCGTCTGCTGTCAGATAAAGCGGTCAGTGTGTGGCGATCGGCCCTGGCGCCTCGACCTGCGTCATCAGATCGTCGTCCCATTCGCCATCCACGATCACATGTGCGGTTGTGTGTTTCGGCGTGCAAATTTGACCCCGTATTTGGGGTAATCGGCATCCAATTTTGACCCCCCAATTTTAATTGAGATGGGCCCATCGTTCAGCTTTTGAACGGATGGCCAGGGGATGAAGTCAGTGGATACGATAGCCAGGGTAAGGCGGGCCTCTCATGTTCAGGGATGGTCGGTAAAGCGCATCAGCCGCGAGTTGCATGTGTCGCGCAACACGGTGCGCAAGATCCTTCGCTCGGATGAAACGGCCTTTGGCTATGAGCGGGCACGGCAACCGAAGCCGCGGATAGATCCCTGGCGCGAGCAAATCGACGGGTTCCTGAGTGACAACCGGGTGAAGCCGGAGCGCGAACGGCTGACGCTGATCCGCATCTTCGAGGAACTGCGTGGCCTTGGCTATGAGGGCAGCTACGACGCGGTGCGGCGCTACGCCAGGAGTTGGGCGAAGGCACAGGGGTCGGTAACGAACGATGCCTATGTGCCGCTATTCTTCGCGCCGGGCGAGGCCTACCAATTCGACTGGAGCCACGAGATCGTGGTGCTGGACGGGGTGACGGTGACCGTGAAGGTCGCGCATGTCAGGCTCTGCCACAGCCGCATGATGTTCGCGCGGGTCTATCCACGCGAGACGCAAGAGATGGTGTTCGACGCCCACGACCGGGCCTTCGCTTTCTTTCGTGGAACCTGCACGCGCGGCATCTACGACAATCTATGGACGCCTCCCGGGCGAGACGAACATTTGGCGGCACTCGGCATTGGATGCGTGAATCTATCCGGCCTATCGCTGGAGCGATCACGCTCCTGGCCTTGATGGAGTCCGCTACCTCTGTCCTCATAACATGATCGACCTCTGTGGCCTTGTCATAGATCAGGATCTGAAGCTGCGGTCCGTGCCGTTACGCCATCAGTTCTTACCTCGCATTCATCATTGCCTCATAGACAACGATTGGCAAATGTCTATTGTGCGGAATAGCGCTCCTGTCGCGTTAGTAATGCCCATGCTATCCGTGCAGTCTTGTTGGCAAGCGCAACGATCGCTTTATTAAATCCCCGGCGAGCGACGAGCTCTTTCAGCCATTGAGATCGGCGATCGTCGTGACTGGCAAGTCGGCTGATAACTGCACGTGCTCCGTGGATCATCTGGCGACGTAAATAATGGTTAGCTCGACGGCCAATTCCGCCAAGGCGTGGTTTGCCGCCAGTCGTGTATTGTCGCGGGACCAGCCCTATCCAAGCTGCCAGTTCTCGCCCTGATTTGAAGTGACTTCCGTCCTCAACGCTAGCGACGAGTGCCGTTGCGATGATCGGACCGACGCCTGGCAGTTCGGACAGACGGCGGCAATCTTCTCGTTCACGGCAAATCTCGCTGATCTTTCTGGCGAGTTTGGCGACCCTCCCATTTACATCAGTGAGCTGGTCAAGGAGTTCGAGGAATAACTCGCGCCCGAGATCGGAAAGAGCCGCATTCTGGACGGCCAAGGGAGCTTGGGCGGCAAAACGCCATGGTCCCTGCGGTAAAACGACCCCATATTCAGCGAGCAGGCCTCTTGCGTGATTGATCAGCGAGGTACGCTGAACGATCAGACGTTCTCGTATTCTATGGAGCGACTGGAGATCCTGCTGCGCGGTCGACTTGACCGGTACAAACCGCATAGTCGGGCGCGTTGCGGCTTCGTAGATCGCCGCTGCGTCAACCGCATCGTTCTTGGAACCGCGCACAAAGGGCTTCACGAAGCGAGGATTAATCAGGAGGACTTCTCGCCCATCGTCCTTGAATTGGCGCCTCCAATGATGAGCGCTGGCACAAGCTTCCATCGCAACAGTCTTTGGAGCGATGGCTCCCACTGTCTCAGCCAACTTCGATCGGCTGACCTTGCGCGAAAGAATAGTGCCATCCGGAGAGATACTGTGCAGATGGAATGACGCCTTTCCCAGATCGATTGCTAGCAGTTCGAATAGCGTGACTTCCTCCTTTAGTTGGCCTTTCATTCTGAAGGTTCGGTGGGAGGCGTCCATCCCATAACATGAAGACAGCGGTCGAGACGATCTTCATCGGCAAGGATCGGCGCTACAATCGCCGCTTCCTGCAGATGTGCAGCCACTCCATCATCCCCGCAGGTTCTTTCCCTTTTCCGGGGTTTCATTCGACGCCCACCAGTGAGCAATCTCTGGCTTTTCACGGATGATGCGCTGACGGATTTTTGGTCCCTTAAGGAAACAGAGGTCACAGTTTCCTTGCCACGGCTCCAACTGGAGATCGAACGGTTGCGCCGCCCAGAAACGATGAACGTCGCTCACCGTGACTTTTTTGCGAGCGAGGGGATAATTGACGCGGCGCCCCGTCACATTGGAGCTGGCAAGGCCGTTAAGAACGCGCAACGGTGAGATCTTCTACAGCCTCGCCGAGGCATGGCGGCACTACTACAATACCGAGCGGCCTCACTCATCGCTCGGCTACAAGCCGCCGGCACCGGAGGCCATCATCTGGCCTGCGCCAGGGCGCGGATCGGCTCCATCATCGGCACAGGCGATGGCCCAAAAGCCGATCATGCATTAAGACTAAAACTGGACCACCCTATGGGGTCAGGCCAGATGATGGCAGCAATCCCTGTCGCCTTCGCGGAAACCAACTCGCTACGCGTCACCTGTGGCGACACGAATAGCTTGTTTGAAACCTGTTTCATCGCTCGCCCCATCGCTCCTGCGTCTTGGATGGCGAACAGATAAAAACGATTGCAAAAAAATGCAATATTAAAACTGCATTTAATGCGCTAGGCATGCTGAACATGCAGGGAGCAGGGCATGCGGACGAGATTCACATTCGACTTATCCACCATTCTCACCGGGATAGCGGTCGCGGGCATGATGCTCGCCATCGCGGGAATCTGGCCACTCGAGGGCGATGTCGCTGCGCTGATGTCTTCCGTTGGACTTGCCGTCGTCTATCTTGCCGGCGGTCTCCCTGCCGCCTGGCGGGCGCTTGAAACCTTATGGCGCGAGCAGGTGCTCGACATTGACCTTCTGATGGTCGTGGCGGCGGTCGCTGCTGCTGCCGTCGGCGCGCCGTTTGAAGGTGCGGTCCTCCTCACCCTCTTCAGCGTATCCACGACGCTCGAAGCACAGGCTCTTGGCCGCGCGAGGCGCGCGGTGGAGTCGCTGATGGCGTTGCGCCCCGAAACCGCGCTGCTCAAGCGCCCGAACGGGGAGGTCGAAGAGGTTCCGGCAAGCAGCTTGCGTGTCAATGACGTGGTTGTCTTACGACCCGGCGCGCGCGTCCCTGCCGATGGCATCATTGTCGGCGGAAGGGGATCACTCGATGAAGCCAGCATCACCGGCGAGTCCATTCCTGTCAGCAAGGACCCCGGCGCGCAGGTATTCGAAGCGACGGTAAACCTTGACGGCGTGCTCGAAGTTGAGATCACCAAGCGTGTCGAAGAGAGCACCGTCGCCCGCATGATCCAGCTGGTGACGGAAGCGCAGGCGGCAAAGGCCCCGTCCGAGCGTTTCAGCGCGTGGTTCGGCCAGCGTTACACGGTCGGCGTCTTGATCGCCGCCGCGCTCGCGTTCGCGGTCTTCTACTGGCTCGGGCGCGACTGGGAGTCAGCGCTTTACAAATCCGCGACCCTGCTCGTTGCCGCCAGCCCTTGCGCCGTTGTGATCTCCGTTCCCGCCGCAATCCTTTCGGCGCTGTCGGCTGCTGCCCGGCGCGGTGTGCTGTTCAAAGGTGGTGCCGCACTAGAGACCCTCGCTACCGTCGACACATTTGCCTTCGACAAGACGGGAACGCTGACGACGGGCAAGGCCGCAGTCAATCAAGTGGTAGCGATTGACGGAAACGAGGAGGCATTCCTGGCGCTGCTTGCGGGTCTCGAGGCGCATTCCGAGCACCACAGCGCGGCAGCTATCCGGCGGGAGGCTGCTGATCGTTCCATCCCACCTGTCACTGTCGCCAATGTCGTCACCCGTCCGAGCGCCGGGATTGTTGGCGAATATCAGGGCGGACAGGTTTGGGCGGGCAACCCGCGTCTTGCCGCGCAAATGTCAGCCTCGATCGACCATCCCGCGCTCGCAGCGCTTGCTGCGGAAACGAAGACCGTTATCTACCTCGGCAAAGGCACAAGCGTCCTCGGGGCGATCACCGTTGCGGATCAGGCTCGTGCCACATCTCCAGAAGCACTTGCGTCGTTGCGCGCTGGAGGTGTGTCTCGGATCGTCATGATGACCGGTGATCGTCGTCCCGTCGCTCTGCGGATCGGCGAGGAACTCGGCCTGCGTAGTGAGGAAATCCACGCCGACATGCTGCCGGAAGACAAGGTGCGCATGGTCGGCAAACTTGCTGAGACGGGCAAAGTGGCCTTCGTCGGGGACGGCGTGAACGATGCGGCTGCCCTCGCGCGGGCCGATGTCGGCATTGCCATGGGTGCGGCAGGTTCCGATGTGGCCTTGCAGGCAGCAGACGTTGCGCTCCTTTCCGAAGATATGACCAAACTCGCGGAAGCCCAGCGACTTGCAAAGCGCACCGCCCGTATCATCAAGCAGAACCTGACCTTCGCACTCATCGCCATGGCCGTCCTCGTGACGGGCGGTCTGTTCTTTGACTTGCCATTGCCCCTCGCTGTTATCGGCCACGAGGGTGGTACGGTTCTGGTCGTTCTCAACGGCCTGCGCTTGCTTGCTGGGTCCAACGACAAGCCCGCGACGGGTGCCAGCAAACGGCCTCACCAGCCAGGTCGACAAACGCCGTCGGTCCGAAGGGAAGCTTACCGAAGGAAAATCCCCAGGGGCACAGTCTAGGGATAGACGAACGTCGGGTGAGGCAAGGGCTGGCGCAGGCATGGTGATACGATCCCGCTTGCCGTTCCGCTTGCGCAAAATGAGACGGTAAACCGGGCGCCGAACAGGCTGTCCTAGTTCAGGCAACGCGATGCTGGGCAACCCAGCCCCGCTGCGAATTTGCGCGGCCGCTTCGGGGCCGTGTATGGACGGCTCTCCGTTGGCTGGGGATTCTTTGAGCCTTTTGCTTCTGCTGGTTGGTGAGGCCATGTATCCAACCTGTAGGTGCGGCTTTTCATATGCCGCTGGCCATAATGCCATTCGCGCGTCTCAGGTCCCGATCGAAAGCTCGCACTCGAAGTGCACGGCCCCAGTGGGTTCTCCTGATCCGACGGTATCAACCGGCTTTGTGCATTATCTCCTGTCCGGCCTTTTCAACCTCGTCGGCGACTTCGCGCTTTGTCTTGTTCTAAGCGACGGTCGGCTCCCTGTAGTGCTCGTCGCCAGTCATTAATGCCCAGACCGTTCCTGAGCGTAGCCAGAATCTACCCCAAACGAGCCGGTTTTGTCCGTTCGAAAAGTGTCCGGCGGACATTCTTCGCTATGCTACGCAGTTGCATATAAAGCCAACATCAGCGTCTGGTTTTCCTGCTTGTCGGGAGCCATACAACGTTCGCCGGCTTTCGGCGGTGCTGCGCAACGACAACCGCCTCAATCAACAGATCCAAGGCCTCGCGGGCCCGGACGCTAACTTTGTCTTCACCTTGCAGTTGTTTGAGGGCTCTTTCGAGATGGATGCGGGCAGCCACATAATCGCTTTGCATGTTTTCTCCATCGCCCCTGGAAAAACTATGCGGCACCGACGCTGAACAGATCGCAAATACATATGATCGGCTTTGATTCAAAGCTTAGCAAAACGTCCGCCTGCGGAGTACGCGCGGTTAGGTTCGACCCGCTTGAGGTACGTTTGGCCGTGCGTTGGAACTGATACTGCGTGGAAGAAACGGCGGCGCAAGGATTGGATGATGGGCATGCGCCACCGTATTGGGTCGAACGAGCAACTAATCGACAACTTCAAGGTGAGGCAAGATAGTTAACAAGACGTTGTCGTGATGCCATCGGAACGGATGTGTGCATGATCTCGCACCCGCGCGATGACATAGCGCCGCGAGCGGTTCTTCGGTACCTGCTGGCGATTGAGCTTCATGGGGATGACGCAGAGCGCATAGAGCCAGCGTTCATTGGCAGCCGAGCGCTGCAGCCCGACCTTCCAACAGATCGCCTTCCACGGCGCGTTTAGGCGCGCAACCAGACGATCTTGCCGTCGACCGGGTCGAGACCCACCGTCCTGCTGAGTGTCTCCTCCATCTGGCTTATCGCTATTGGCGATGGCGGCGGTAGCGACGTTTGCCGCGGCTCTTGCTCGACAAGGTCGGCGAACTCGTAGCTGTACCGGGGCCAGCTGTGGAAGAAGCCCTGTCGCCGGGGCTCCGGCAGCCGCCGCAGCACCGCAACCGCTTCAGCCAGCGCCTTTCGACCAGCTTCGACGTCCAGACCAAATCGCTCATGGTTGGGTCTTTCGTGGAGCCGGCCGTAGAGCTTTTCGCTGAGTTGGCGAACCATCTCGCGCTCGGGCCAGGTCAGCCGCTCGTCATCGACCGCTGGTGCGACGCTCGACGCCATAGCCTCTGGGTGTCCATCTCATGTGCAGGCTCTAAGATCAGGGAGATCGAACGGCATTGGCGCGTAACGCGGGGTGACGCACTGATGACGCATGAATGACAGCGAAGTTATTGATTGTGCTCGCGTGACGCAGTTGACCCCTAACATTTCCAGTGCGCGCGCACGCGTATAGGGAAGTTTTGCCCGATTGGTGCGACACGCTTCCGGTTCTTCGGATTGGAGGTTGAGCTGTGGAGGATCGGGGACTCGCCCGCTGCACCCAAATTCAACATCGTTTCCAAGCCGAACGACTGGTCTCGCTCGCTAGCGCAGGCCGCGAGAGCCATCGACGAAGCGGAACTGTCTGACACGCGGGTGAAACAGCGAGCCTATTGGGGCCCGTTTCATCAGGCGCTTGACCAAGCTGCAGGTGCTTTTTCCGGTGGCCTCAAACCTCAGCCGCAGTCGTGGATGGGCTATTCTATTGGTCGGACCGGCTTCAACCTTGAAGCGTAATGATCCGCCGAAGCGACAGGTCAGGACGGAACTATACATCGCTGGCGACCAAGCGAAGGCCTTATTTCTCTTACTCCAAGAACAACGGCAAGCCTTCGAGCAAGAGTTCGGCTACCCCCTCGAGTGGGAGGAACTCCCCACGCGGCGCGATTGCCGTATCTCGGTCTAAATGACTAATGTCGATCCGGAAGACGAGCGAGACTAGCCCCTCCAGCATCAGTGGCTGACCTCTAAGATCAACAACTTCCACAGGGTTTTCCTTGCTCGTGTGCGGAATCTAGACGCCGAAGACTGGAAGCAAGATGGCGTGTTGGACGTCTCGGCCGGACCATCTCAGGCTGACGGTTGAGGAGTGCGAACCGCTGGCAGAGTTCAATTTCTGTTCCTTCTGTGGTGCGACCCTGAAATCCAAGTGTTCTGAACGCCATCCCAAAAGGTCTCCCCAAGAGCATTGGGCGATAGGCGCCAGAAACCTCCATCTCGCCTCCCTTCGCATTAGAACGTTTAGGAGGTCGCTGCCGAGATGCCGTGCTCGCGGCTTAAATCAGCCCTCTTCGCACCCGCCTCCTGCCCCTCCAGAATTCGGATCATCTAGTTTTCCGCGAGCCGTGATGGTCGTATTGTCCCCCTGATCGACGGACTTTATCCAAAATCTGCAGAGCGTGCCGGGTCTCAGGTCACTCGTCTTATCCGATCCACGGGTCTTGCCGTTAGATCGGAAAATTAGGAGTTCTGAAGATATTCATGATATAGATTTGTTGTGGTGGGTGGTCCGCCCAACCCCTGCTGCGGGATCCCGCTCCCAAATTCGTTTTCTTCTGGGAGCGGGATCGGAAATTAGCTTGCTCTGCTTGAGTTAGCATGCATATTCAAGTGACGTGCCACTGAGTTTTTCCTCCACCTGGAGTTAGAGTCCGGCCTCGATTGAAGGACGGACAGATGAAGCGGAAGCGGTTCACGGAAGAACAGATC
>NZ_JADGMQ010000018.1 GCF_016124105.1 Aquamicrobium zhengzhouense | reverse complement strand
TGCTACCGCGTCCTGCCTAGCCCGCATACGCTCGCGGGCGGCTTCGGGGCTGTCGTCGCGAAGGTCGCGGAAATGCGCACCGGCATCGGCGGGCACGGGCACCGCGGATATTTCCAGCGGCTCCCAGTCAATTACTCGCCATTCATCGTCTTCGCCTTCGTGCTCGGTCTTTTCGACGCGGTGAATGGCGTAGCCTACCGAGATGTTGCGAATGATGCCGTCGCGGATTTTGCCGATCACGTCGGCATCGGCGTCGGCGCTCGACAGCTTGATGCGGGCGACGCCGAGTCCGCCTTCGATCCGGGCCGAACCGGGAACCACAGAGCCGATGACCGCGGCAAGGTGCCGATCGTCATGAGTGTCGAGAAGCGGGGCGCCGGCGTTGAGACGGTCGAGCCTGACGTGGCCGGGCTGGAGGGACAGGATTTCGTCGTAAGAAACGCTGCGGCGATGGTCATATCGTCGGACGGCCGCGCCAGTGGTCCAGATTACTTCGATCGTATTTGTCGCAGGGTCGTAGGACGCCGGCCTCATTGAGGCGGCGCGGGTTTGTTTGTTCATTTGCGATTTCCAAAGAGAGAAGATCGAGGGGCAAAAAATAGACCGCTGCGGTCTCGCCCCGAAGAAAAAGCGAGACCGCGCGATCAGACACCCGAGCCGTGCAGATCGGGTGGATAGGTGGCACGCCGGTACATCCGCGGTCGTGCCGCGCTTCAGGGCGCAATGCTCTGGACAATCGCCGATACTACGGCGAAAGTATTGTTGAGTGGAGGGCAGCAAATAGACAGGACGGCAGCTTCGGCTGTTCTCAAGTGCGGCAAGCACTCGCATTACTGCGAGTGGCTGAGCGGCGGCTTAATCCGCCAGTCGAGTCCTGGGGTATCTGCTTTGCTGAAACCTAAGTTGGTCGCGGTGCGCGCTTATGTTCGCACCCGGTTCCGCCGTATTGAAAGGGTCCGAGCCCACTGGCGCTCGCATCCCAGACAGTTGGCTTTCGATTTCTAGGTAGGGCGTCACAAACCTTACTCGCCCTCCACTCACCTATCTGGGAAAAACGGGCGGCCCGAAAGCCGCCCAAGTCGCCGAGGAGGAAGCCATCCGCAACACCTTCCCACTCCATACCGTGGGAATAGTTTTGGGGTTCAACTATGTAGCACGTCCGAAATACGTTGCTCGCTGCGCCGCCAATTCGGCACGACGGGCGAGGACGCGCTGGCGACACTGCTCGGCGTCTTCCGCCTGCCGATCTTCGATTCGACGCCACTCATCTCGCAGGATGTCCACGGCGGCATACACGCGAATCTTGGCTTCGCGACTGCGGGCTTTGTGCTTGAAGCCCAGAAAGCCGCCGATGTCCGTCAGCGATGAATTGCCGAGCGCGGCGAGGTTGAGCAAGTCCCATAGCGGATGTCCATCCCATCGGCGCAGTCACCGAACGGATTAACGTCAATTGCCTCCTTCAGTGCCACAAGCACCGGCACGCCGTCGATCCTGTCGTGCCGATCTCCCTCGCGGTAGCCGAAATCCAGCAGCGACGATGATGGCGCCGCGCCTTCGTCCGACATGCCGGCCCACCAGCCCATGTGGGCGGACTGCTTAACTGTGCGCCGACGCTCCCGATACGAAATCTCGGCGCCCGGAATCTTGTCCGAAGGCCATCCGGCTTTCGCAGCTTTGTCCACCTCCTCGGCGCCCTTCAGGACGTCGCGATAGGCGCGCCCGATGCCAGATTCGCCATCGGCGCCGATTGAGACGTCGAGACTGAATGGACACGCAAACACAGCATCGAAGAGGTCACGATACCGCACCACTGCCGGCAAGTCGGACTCCCGACCATCGCGGCGAAGGGCTTCCGCCAGCGGCCAGTTGTCGAGATCATCCCGGACTGGTTTCTTGTGCTTACGTGGTTTCCAAGCACGAGGTGCTGGCGGCTCTTTCAACTCTCCGCACCAGCCACGATCCAGCGGCAGGTTCGCATTGGCACAAGCGCGGCTGATCGAACAATCGCCACCGACTCCGAACGTCGCGAGCACGAGGCGGGCTTCGGTCTTCCCGCCAGGGATAGTGATGGGAAGCTCATCGCCGCGAAATGCCTTATGGCGTTGCGGGCGCGGACGGTCTTCCGGGTCATCGTGGATGAGCCGGACATAGAGATTGTCGTTGTCGGCCTGGTAGGCCAGGTCGAAGATCGTTTCAGTCTGGGTAGCTGCGGATGCGGTCAGCATGCCGCGTCCCCCGCGCCGTACCGTACCGCGCGCCCCCTAGGAAAAGGGTAAGTACGGTACGGATAAAGTTCGACCATTGGCGGGGGTGTGTAAAACACACACCCCGCCATAGCATTTGGTTTTGTAATTAGACAAAAATGGGCCGGTACGCCGCTTATATATTTGATTTCTTTATACATTATGCCGCCTCCGTACCTTTGCGATTTCGATTGGTACGGCGACTGCGGGACTTTGCGACCAGCCCCTCGACCATTCTTTTCGACGATTCAGCCTTATGGCGTTGCGTGGCTGCCTCAGTGGCCGCGGCGTCACCCTTCTTTGTCAGTTTCCAGGCGCTCAACTCATACACGACGTGCCCGCTGCGCTTCAGACGTTCCGTGACGCGCTGGACCTTCCTCTTGTCCGGCTCGCCGTTGGTATTGTTCCACCCTAGGCATTCGGCCAGTTCACGCAAGGATCGGTTACCATTGTTTCGGACGGCCAGGAGAACATCCGAATCCTCGCGACTACTGGCCTGTGCCCGAGCAGCGATTTCGGACTCCTCGACCACGACGGCGCGAACGGTGGGTATCTCCCGGCCACGGCTATCTACGAGCGTTGGAACCTTGATTTCCGGCAAGTCGAATGTGATGGGCTTGAAGTCCGGCCCACGAAACTTGCCCTGCCAGTGTAGCTCGGAAGTGCGATCTCCCTTCTTGGCCAGAGAGAGATTGCCGTCAACCTCATTCAAAAAGGCGCCGCCGCCACGAGGCAACAGATTGTCGGCAGCGGCGTTCTTCACCGGGTGGCTGGCGGCGATGACAGCCGGACGGCAAGGAATACGGGTCAGCGATCGAAGCAGCCGGGCGTAGTGGCCCATCTCGACATTGCTGTTTTCGTCCATGCCAGGGAAGTACGCCGCCGTCGTGTCGACGAAAATTGCCGCGCAGCCTCCCAGCGCCGCGACGTCGCGCTCGATTCGCTCGGCGAACTCGCTGATCGAAAAGACGCCCTCTACGAAATGCGCGTCGATATCGGCTGGATCGATCGCCAGTTCATGACAAAGGCCGATCCAGCGCATGCGCACGTCGTCGGGATTCTCACCGGCGAAATAAAGGATGCGTCCCTGCTTCACTTCCTGATCAGCGAGGGGTTCGCCGAGGGCGAGGCAGGATGCAACCAGCAACGCCACCGCCGTCTTTCCTGAACCTGTCTGACCTGTAATCGAATACAGGAATCCCGACTGGATTATTCCGTCAATAAGGTAATCGGGCGGCGTGAACCCGCGCACGAACTCGGCGCTGGTCAGGATGCCCGGAAAGGTCGGGCCGTCCTTCTTTTCATTCCTGTTATCATTCGCCGGAGCCGGCGCTGTACCCGAAACCCGAGCCACGACACGAGCGGCAAAGGCTTCCGCGTTGGCACGGCTCTCGACATGCGGAGCACCGAACCGGCCCCACAGTCGCTGGAAATCAGCGGTGGCGCGTTCCTCGGTAGGATAGCGCTCAAGCCAATCACCCGTGGCCGAAAGGAACAGCGCCGCCGCTACCTCAGCAGGATGACCATCGAACGCAAGTTTCTCGACGACGCGGGCCGCATGGGCGGAGCGGTCGTCGACACCATTGGCGCCGAGCAATGCAGCGGCTTCCGTCGAGACCTCGACGCCGTCGACCTCGGGCAGGTCGCCGAGCATGACGGGTTCCGCTGCTGACACAGCGTAGGCGCCGACAGCGCGGTGCAGATCGGCGGCACTGGTAACCGTGCCATCCCACGGCGCGGTCACCGTCACGGGTACTGGCTCCGGCGAACGGCCCCGCGCCAGCTTCTTCGCGTTCGGCCAGTTCAAGGTACCGGGCACGCGCCAGACATGCGCGATATCGGCGGTGCCGTGGTCGGACCCTGTGGCCATCTTCAGGCCGCGCGCGATCTCCTTGGCGACGTCGGGCGTCAATGGCGTGTCGAACAACCAGAATGGCTGTAGATTGCCGGGCGACGTCTCGATGACGTAGTTTGGTGCGAGGGGGTACTCACCGGCCGCCTTGCCAGTGTCGGCGTCCAAGTCGGCGACCAGACCCAGTACAGCAACGATGTCCTTTTCGCCCCCACGCTGCCCGCGTGCGAGACTTCGGCGCATGACCTGAAGGCCGCAATATACGTTGGCACCGGGAGTGTCGCGATGCGCGTCTATGGCCGCGACCATGCCGTCGACATCACCGACGTGATGATGCGTGATGGTGCCCTTGTCGGAATGTAGATTGGCGTTGAACGCGGAAGCGACGAGTAAGCCGTCGACGCCATCGGCTAGGCGGTGCAGCATTTCGACGTGCTGGCGGACGGGATCTGGGGTAGGATTAAGCTGCGCGGTTGTCATGTTGGCGAATCTCTCCCATTGCAGAACGGGCCGCAGCGACAATCTGCGCGGCAACTTCAGGCGTGAAAGTAGCGGTGGCACCGCCGAAGGCAGACGGCGCATAGGCTCGCCAGCCCTGCGGCGTTTCTTTGATGGCGATGTTGAACAGGCGAATGCCCGCAGTTGTCTCGACGTCAACGCGCGCGCGCACGTTTCCCCCGCCCGGCAATGCCGAGCGAATTGATAGAATTTTCAAGATGTTCCTCCGTTCAGAGGTGGATGTGGCCTGATGGCCGGGCTGGCCGCTTAAGCGGTCTTGTTGGCGCCGCGGCGCTAGGCTGCTTCGAGATCGACTTCCGGCGTGCGCGGGATCGGAGCGCCGTCGAAGGTGTCGGGGGTGGGCGCTGTCATGGCAGACGTCGCCTCAATCTCGTCTTCGGCGGTGCCTGTCAGGATATGGAGGATATCCTCGCGCGCAGATTCAATGCGCCGCGAAGCATCACCAGCTATTCGGCCATACCCCATCCGCCAGCGGTATGGCCACAGGGCCAAGATAGGCTTGTATCGTTCAGCGATCTGCAAATAGGTCAGCTTGTCGTATATGCTGACTTCTTCCTCGCATTTGAGTTCGGCCAGCAAAGGCTCGACTGCATCAACAGTCGTCAGAAACTTGGCCAACTCGACTTTCTCCCTATCCTCTCGCGCCTTTATTCTGGCATCCAGGTCGGGGTCTGCGGCCTGTGTCGGCGAGCTTGCAACGCGAGCGTGGATAATCTCGACCTGTTTCTCTGGCTCGGTCTCCTTGGCCGCAGCAAGCAGCGCGGTTCGGTTGTCGTCCAGCCCCGTCGCAACCGCCGCGACCTTCGCCTCGGGCGATAGGGATGCAACCTTGACGGCTCGGCGGGCATCCGGCTCCGAAAGTCCGAGCTCGCGAGCCGCAGCCCTAACACCCCCCTCCGGGCGACCGGGTTTTGCGTCAACCTGACGCGAAACTAGGGCGGGGACGGATGGCTCATGATCGGGTTGTGTTCCGACCCCGCGCTTCGTCTTTGTCAGGTCTATCCAGCGGGCGATCTGCTCATCGCGCTGGAGCGCGGACAGTTCGGCGCGATGCAGGTTTTCAGATATCTCCATCAGTTCGGCATCGATGTCTGCGATATCGGCAACGATGCAGTCGATATGCCTGTGGCCGAGTCTGCGCCATGCCTCGACGCGATGCCGCCCGGCAACAAGCACCGGCACGCTGTCGTATTCCTCGCCGTCAATCATGATGCCGCTGCGAAAGATAACGACAGGAGGATGCAGAAGCCCTACGTCGCGTATCCCTTCCATCAAGGCAATGACGGCATTCTCGATGACAGGGCGGCGAGCCGGGGCGATATAGATACTGTCGATAAAGATGCGCTGGAGGCGGTTTCGCTCCTTCTTTCGTCCAGCAGGAAATGCTATCTCGCCCTCGGCTTCCTCGGCCTGCCTTCGGGCGGCGCGATGAGCTCGCTTGATCGTGTCGGCGTCCATTAACTCGCCGGCGTCAAAGGCGGCCAGCACCTCCTCATCGGTCGCGTCCTTCCACCGCTCGCGGATAGCGATCATCTCAGGGCTTTCTTCTTCTTCGCTCATGCCGCGTTCCTCCCTTTCTGCCCATTGTCATTGGCCGGCTCGATGCGGCGGGCGGCAATGCGCTGGTCAATCCATGCATCAACTTCTGCGCGGACATAGGCGATGCGGCGCTCACCAAGCTGGACTGGCTGCGGAAACTGCCCTTCAGCGGCCATCAGGGCGAGCAAGGTCCGCGATAGTGACGTTGCTGCTGCGGCATCCTTCGGCGCCATCAAGCGCGGCATATTGTCATTATCTGCGTGCATGCGTCCTCCTTTCATAGTGGGCGGAATTGCCAATAGGTGCGAGATACGCATTAATGGCCCTGAAGTCAATAGGCGTATTGCGCACATTATTGATTTTTGTTACATCGTCGCCTGAAAGGGCATTTTATTATGGCTACACAAAAAGAACTGGTCGCGGTGGTTGCCGATCAAATGGGCATCCCCATTGAGACGGTGACAGTTATCGACCGCTATCTCGCGGAGGCGGGGTTGCGGACGCGAGCAGCACGCGGGCGAGGCAATACGCCTATGACCTATCAGGATGCCGCCAACCTCATCATAGCGACGGCGTGGGAGGCAAACCCGAAAGATGCTGTTAGTCTTGTAGAGGCCTTTGCTTCGCTCCCTGCTTATCGAGTTAAGGAAAACGTTTCGGTTGCCGGCGATGCGCTTGGCCCGACCTTTGGAGATGCGCTAGCTGCCGCGATTGAAGCGGTTCCACGTCATAAAAGAGAATTCAGCCTTGACGATGATAAGCCGGAACACATGAGCTTCACGGTTAAGATGTACCGGGAATGGCTCGGCGAATCTGCTGAAATCCATCTAGTGAAAGACCAAAGGAGCCATACCTTCCAGTATGAGCGCCCGTTCGAGCGTCGAAAAGGAACGGACAAGATCGTCCGAGATCTGCGTAGAACTGCCGAATTCAGTCAAATCACGCTCGGCTACGTCGGCGAGGCCATCGCGGAAGGTTTCTCCAAGTAATCTGCCCATTCCTCCATCATCTCTCTGCGCTTTTCCAAAGCGGTTCCGCGCCGATATGCGGCTTCTGTTTTGTCGGTCAGAACGTGCGCCAGCGCGGCCTCGGCAACATCGCGGGGATAGTTGGTGTGATCGCCCGCCCAATCCCGGAAGCTGGATCGAAGTCCATGCAGGGTGGCATCGCCAGCACCGGCTGCGCGCAGGGCCTTCACCATCGCCGTGTCGCTGATGCCCTTGCCGGCTCGTCCACCCTCAAACACCAGATCGGACGTTGATTGCTGCATCGCAGCGCGCACAATGTCGACTGCTCGATCGGGGAGCGGGACAATGTGTTCGCGTCCGGCCTTCATCCGCTCGGGAGGGATCGTCCACAAGGCCGCATCCAGGTCGAACTCGGCCCGGACAGCCCCGCGAACCTCGCCGGATCGGCCGGCAGTCAGCGCGGCGAACTCGACGGCACGTGCAGAGACGCCCGTAGCGGCCCGCAGGCGGGCGATAACTCCGGGCATGTCTTTATACGGCACCGCGGCGTGATGCCCGCGCGTGAGCTTCTGGCGGGCAGGCAGTAGCTCTTTTAGGCCGCCGCGCCAATCGGCGGGATTATCACCGACAAACAGGCCGCGGGCCTTGGCATGGTCGATCACTGCGGCGATCCGCATGCGGGTCCTGTCAGCGGTTTCAGGGATGGTCGTCCAGATCGGTTTCAGGGTCTCGACCACATCGTCGCGCGTGATTTCCGCAATGGGCTTTTTGTGCAGGGGTTCGGCATAGCGGTCCAAAGTCATGCGCCACTGCGCCCGATGCTTCTCATTGCGGAAGCTGGCCTCCTTGACCGCGATCACGTCGTCCATCACGTCCGCAAAGGTCTTGTGCTGGATAAGGTCCTCCCCACGCGCCAGCCGCTGACGGATAGCTTCGGCCTTCTCCCGCGCCAGCGCGAGCGACACAGGCGCGGTTCCCTGTCCATAGCCGCCAAGCCCGATCTCCTTGCGGACCGTTCCGCGCCGAAAAATGAAGAACCACTGCTTGCTGCCGCCGGCGCGCACTCGAAGGTAAAGGCCATCACCATCAGAATAGATGCCGGCCTTCGTCAGGGTTCGAATCCGACTCTCGGAAAGCTTGTTGCGTGCCATGCCGATTCCCGTTGCCATAACCGTAGCAATGAAACTATGGAAAATACGGCAAATAGCAAGGATTTAGGCGCACAATATCAATAACTTACGCCAAGGCGCGGACTCCCTCTCCGCCATTTCTACTGATTGCCCTCTACCATGCGATATTGCTGCCGATCACCTCAGTCGACCGGATGAGTAGTGAGCCGCCTACTCTACGCTATGGCCCGATAAACCTTGAATATCCGGAGGCAGCTTTCGGCCGACTCACACTGTTTCGCCATGGGCAAGCGTAGGTCGGCTTGTGCCGGAACAGGTCCTTCGCAAGTTTGATAGCTGCCGGGTCGGCTACGCGCCTATCGTCGCCGTCTTCGAACTCAGCGGCTGCTCCCTCTACCTCAGATAGTCCGGTTCACTGTAGTTGGAGGTGTGCCGGTCTCGGCAGCTGTCAAGTATGGTCAGGCGCGGCACATCCGGCATCTCGATCACACGGTACAGTCGCTCATACTTTGCTGAGCTCAGTTTGACACCCGGCATAGCAGCAGTGAAACCCGTTTATCGAGGGGACGCAGGATAGTTGTGACAGGAAAGAGCCTATAATCTTGGCCGTGTGGAGTTGGATGAGTCAACAGGTTCCATCTTCGGTGGCCTGGTTGCCAAGCCTAGCTCGCTCGCCCTTTTCACACCTGAAATGGCTCGAAAACGTTGAGTAGAAGTATCTCAATGTGATTTGCTACCGCATTCGGGCCGACCTTCAGGCTATTCGGGTGGCCGCAGCCATTCCGGAGCTTGAGGCCCTTTAGCAACTCATCCTTTTGATTCTTGCCTAGAACACCGATTGCGGCACATCGCTCAAGGAACTTCTCCTCGCCCATCCGGCCCACACCATCCTCGTTGACAGCGTCTTTCCACTTCGCGTCAACGGACTTCGCGGAAGCGTTGAAGACCGCAAGGTGCTTGGCGACGACGACTCTATGCAGGATATCGACAGCGGCGAGCCACGACATCACAATGGCCGATCGATACAAGGCACTCTGGTGACACTTGATCGCTTCTTCAACAAACGCGCGTGTATTCGGGTTGATTATCTTGTCTAGGTGAGCTCGAAGGTCTGTCGCGACTTGCATTGCTGCTGAACTAAGCGACGTGACGCCCAGGCTACGGAGGCATGCCTTGCGTGAGTCCGTAAGTTCCCACCCCTCTGGCACACGAATAGCGAGCCCCTTACTTTTTCTCAGCGAGGCAGAAGGGTTCCAAGTCTTGCCGATGGTCAAACCAGCGTTGGCGGCGCGTTCCCGTATACCGGCGCGCTTCGCAGGAGCATCAAACGTAGCGAGGATCAATAGAAGTTTATCAAGCTGCTTGAGTTCCTTGTGAAGCCATTGCTTAAGATCAGCCTCGCTCAGCAATTTGCACCATCAGTGCCGAAAGTTCATGTGACTTGAGCGCGTATGTGCCGTTGTTGAGCTGGTTCAGCCTGCTCGCGCATAGTGTTTTCAGAGCCGCGCTCAGATTAGACCCAATGTTTTGATTGTAGTAGCTCGTTGCTGACTTCATAGCGTCAAGTAGCTCTCTGCGAGTGAAGCTTTGCTTGCCCTCTACTATTTGCAAATAGGCGGCTGCCGCTATCACGAGATCAGGGCCACTCTTAACCGAAAGGCGGTCAGAAATGCTGTTAACGTGAAGCTGTGGGTTTGTGTGCTCCAACATAAGAGGCGCGGTAGTGCTGCTGCTGACCGTACCATTTGACGCATTAGGCGGTGCAAGTAGCAACGTGTCGGCGGGTTCGGGCGCTAGTGATTGGGCAAGCTCCTGAACCGTGAGATGAATTCTTTGATATCAGAAACCGCTAGCGGGCTTTCCGTCTCAAGCGAGAGCTCAACGTCGCCAGCGCGTAGATGTATTTTTGTCCCCATCATCGCCCTTCCCCCCAGGTAAGCAGGTTTGCGAACAGCGTTCCGGTGTGTCAATCGCCGCCGCATGCTGCCCTTCCGAACGTCCGGTGTTTGGCTGGAAGCCGCCGGTTTAACCAATGGCGGGGAATTGCGCCAATGTCCGAATAGCTGTCTTTTCAGGCACGCGCTTAGAACGGCACCTACGTCGCCGTCGTTTCCTTTTGCGCGCGGGGTTCGGACATGAGGCCTCGGATGAGAGCGTAGCAGCTTACCAGAAGGATGATGGTGAACGGGAAGCCGGTCGAGACTGCTGCAGCCTGCAGTGCAACCAGACCACCGCCAAGCAGAAGGGCAATCGCAACCAGGCCTTCAAACGTTGCCCAAAAGATGCGCTGGGCCAGCGGGGCGTCGGTCTTTCCGCCTGCCGTGACCGCGTCAATCACCAGCGAGCCGGAATCCGACGACGTACAGAAGAAGACCACCACCAGAATGATGCCGACAATCGACGTGATGGTCGGGATTGGCAGGTGGGACAGCATTGCAAACAGCTGAAGTTCAACTCCTGCATTGCTGATGTCGCTAAAGCCGGCGCCGACCAGACTGATCGCCGTTCCGCCAAAGCCGGTCATCCACAGCACCGATACCAGCGGCGGGATGACCAGCACCGCGATCATGAATTCGCGCACGGTCCGTCCACGGCTGACGCGTGCGATGAACATCCCGACAAAAGGCGACCAGGAAATCCACCATGCCCAATAGAACGCGGTCCAGCCTTGCCGGAAATTATCGTCATCGCGTCCGAACGGATTAGACAGGGCAGGCAGATGCTCGAAATAGGCCCCAAGGTTGAGGACAAATGCGTTGATGATGGTCAGCGTCGGTCCAGCAAGTACGACGAAGAGCAAAAGCAGGCCCGCCAGCACCATGTTGAGCTCCGACAGCCGTTTGACGCCCGCATCGAGGCCCGCGACGACCGAAAGTGTCGCGATGGCCGTGATGACAATGATCAGGACGACCTTGGACGAGTTGTTGTCGGGTATGTCGAACAGGAAGCTCAGA
This sequence comes from Aquamicrobium zhengzhouense, assembly GCF_016124105.1. Taxonomy (GTDB): domain Bacteria; phylum Pseudomonadota; class Alphaproteobacteria; order Rhizobiales; family Rhizobiaceae; genus Aerobium; species Aerobium zhengzhouense. Next base: position 57,489 of record NZ_JADGMQ010000018.1, on the reverse strand, counting down.
CCGGCATTCGCCTGCTGAGCGCCCAGCCCCAACGAGGTTGCCAATCCGAACAAGATCGCAAAGACCGCGAGAATATCGATTACATGCCCGGGCCAGCCCCAGACGCGCTCCCCGAATATCGGGTAGAAGATCGACCGCATCGTCAGCGGCAGCCCCTTATTGTAGGAAAAGAGCGCAAGCCCAAGGGCGACGACGCCGTAGATGGCCCAGGGATGCAGCCCCCAGTGGAAGATTGCCGCCGCCATTGCGAGGCGCCTTGCCTCCTCCGGATTTCCTACTGCACCTGAAAGAGGTGCCCAATCGGCACGGGCGCCATTTTCGACGATCACACCCGCAAGTGCCGCATCGTAATGGCCAAGCGGTTCTGCGACCCCGTAGAACATCAGGCCGATGCCCATACCGGCGGCAAACAGCATGGCAAGCCAGCTCAGATAGCTGAAGTCGGGCGTCGCATCCCGGCCGCCAATACGGATCGAGCCCCAGGGCAAGATGATCACAGACAGGCATACCAGCACGAAGATGTTGCCTGACAGCAGGAAGAACCAGTCGAGGTTGGAGGTTAACCAGCCTCTCAGCCCGTTGAAGAAGGCGTCAGCCTCGTTTTGAAGTGCCAGTGTCAGGATGACGAAGAGAACGATCACCAGGCCGGAGATCGTGAACACCGGATTGTGTATGTCGAAGGAAAGCGCGCCGAGATCCTTCTGGATGTTGTCCTGGCCGACCTCATACTCGGTCTGGATGACGTCGGTTGGGCCTTCAGGCAACGGAATTCCGGTCTGGTCGGGATCGCTCATTAGCGCCTCCTGTTTTATCGGAACGCTAGGCTTCTAATCATGAAGGTTCAACAACTTCCTGCCTTGACAAAAGAATAGCATGCAGATGCGGCTCGGTTGACAGCAAAAAGCCGGATAAAGGTTGCCGTGCCTGATCGCTCGGTTGCCTCCCACAACTGCGACGGTGGTCAGAACTCGTTCGCCGCACTAATATGCATCACTGTTGCTCGCCCCACATCCACATTTGACAGGAACCGCTTTGTTCAGCCGCTATCTCGACGACATCGACAATTACTCTTCCGCCGAGGGCACCTATCTCGACGTGCCCTTCGTGCCGTCTGAAGATGACGTGGTTGAAGCGATGCTGGAGCTGGCCAATGTCGGGCCAAAGGACGTGCTCTACGATCTTGGATCCGGCGATGGACGCATCGTCGTTGCTGCTGCAAGAAAATCGTCCGCCCGCGCGATCGGCATCGAGGTCGATCCCGTGCGCATTGCCGAGGCGTTCGAATATGCCGAGATGTCCCAGGTTGAGGATCTGGTTGATTTCGTCGAGGAAGATATCTTTACGGCTAACTTCTCCGAGGCGTCAGCGGTCACGCTTTACCTCCTGCAGTCCATTAACGAGCAGCTGAAACCAAGGCTCCTGAGTGAACTGCGCCCTGGCACCCGCGTCGTGTCTCATGCGTTCGACATGGGAGACTGGCGTCCGGACGAAACCCGCAAGGTTGGCAGCGTCAACATCTACAAATGGGTGGTCCCGGCCAATGTCGATGGTATCTGGAAGTGGGAACGCGGCGGAAAATCCTATCGCGTCGATCTGGAGCAGTCGTATCAGGATGTCGGCGGAGCCGCCTGGATCAATGGAGAGAAGGCGCAACTTCGCCGCACTGAACTGCGTGGTCGCCGCCTGAAACTGGCAATTCGCGAAGTAGGGCAAGCCCGTTCAGATTGCTTTGCGCTCGACTTCGCTAATGGCCGTATCCGTAAGATCACGCCCATCGTCAGGTCATCGCCAAAGACCACCTGACGGTCGACACGCGTTAGTGCATCACTTCTTCCACCTTCATTCTCCGCCCCTTGCGGTCGAAGAAGTGGCCCTTGTTGAGGAGACGACGGTCCTCGCGCAGCGCCGTCTCCAGTTCCCGCAGCTTCGAACGCGCCAGGTCGTTGTTGACCGGGCCTGTGATGCTGTCGACCGGGAAGAAGGCGACGCCATTCCATTTGACGCCTGAACCATCAAGCAGATCGCGCATTTCGCGCCAGCGCATGTCATCGCCGATCACGTTCATGAAAGTCGAGCGCAACAGATCGATCGCGGTGCCTTCGATGGAAACCAGGACCACCAGCGCGGTGAAATCGTCCCGGCGTCGATATTCAGCCATCAGCCATTTGTCGAACAGTGCCGGACGTGACTCAAAAATCGACAAGCTGAGTCTCCGGCATGTAGTGCTCGAACAGCACCCAGAACGGCTTTTCCCGCGAAGAAGCATACCAAGCTTCAAACTGTGAAAGCGCAGTTGCAGGCTCAGCTGGGACATCGTCGGCCTCATCGCGACGATCATCCGGATGCGTGGCATGAAACGCAGCGCGTGCGACAATGGCATAGTGCGCGAGAACCTCTTCGCGTGCCTCGCTGTCTTCAATCCAGCCGAGACGGTCTCGCAAACCTTTCACGGCCTTGGTGATGGCAATTTCCTCATCCTCGGCTGAAGCGACCGTGTCGAACAAGGAGCGCATCACGTTCATGCGGCGAAACGCGAAAGCGCGCGCCTGCGCCAGTTCTGCAACTTTCGCGTTCATGGTGTTGCGAAATTCGGCTTCCGCCGCTTCGCAGCCCTTGGCCTCATTCTCCAGCCCGGCAATAAAGGGATGCTCTTTGGTCAATCTTCGCTCCGGGAAGTTGGCGGAGGAGAGTGGGGGTCGAACCCACCTGGGACCGTCTCACGGCCCCACCCGGATTTGAAGTCCGGACGCCCCACCGGGGACGCTTCTCCTCCTTCTGCGCCTGACGTGCCGAACAGGTCGAGCCTGTGCGGATTGAGGCGTCGAAGATCGCCGCGGCGGATCGTGACGCCGTGACGGTCCAGAAATTCAAGGATCTCGATCGAGACCTTGCGGCCGTTGTCCAGCCGGTCGCGAAGGTCGGCAGCAGTGAACTCGCCCTTTTCCTTCCCCACAGCAACATCCTGCAAGATTGCAACGATGGTGGCAACGACCGAGCGGGCAAAAAAGCTGTCATGTGCGACTTCGTGGACCAGCCCCATCCGGCTCGCCCGTTTGAGAAGCGCGCGCATATGCGGCTCGTTGACGCCGAACATGTTGGAAAGGTCGCGCGTGCGCGGCGGGCGAAACTTTTCTGCTCCCCAAAGGTGCGGCTCTATCTTCTGCCATAAGGCGTCATCGTCCGGCGAGAAGCGAACCACATGCCGGGCAAGCCTCACCCAGGCCCCGTCGAGAGACACGAGGTTCTGCCGCTGCAGCCCCTGAAGGATCATCCGGAAAAGAGGGGCAGGCGGGCGGATTTCGCCCTGAAGCCGCAAGCGCTCCATCCCGATTCCCGGCTGATCGGGATTGTCTGCATGAAACGTTTCAAGGTCACCCAGCAGCTTTTGCCGCATACGCAACCAGCGTGCGGGAGACATCACGATGTTGCCGCTCTCCGGCGGAATGCGGATAACGTCCGCAAACAGCCGCGCCGCCTCCACATCGCCCAGCGCCCTGTCCCGGGCGAAACGATCGAGGTCGAGAAAGTAAGGCGCAGTGTCGAGCAACTCGGCGACAATCATGCCCGGCGCATCACCCGACAAGGCACCAAGCTGGGCGCGCCGCTCTGGAGAGCGACGTTTGCGCGCGGGGGGACGCAGATCGATGAACCTTCCGCCGCCAATTGTTCGCTGGGCAGAGGTGTCTCGGATGACGAAGCGGTCCGTGGCAGCGGCGGCGATGGGGCGCTCCAACACCAATTGCACGATGGCCTGGCCCCCCGGCGCAATGGTGTCATCCTCAAGCAAGACGATACGTGCTGGAACTTCCGTTGCCGCGTGATGGAGGTGCACCGGGAACCACTGGCTGATCGGTCTAGGCTCTCCGGGCAGAACTGACAGCTGCGCATCAATTCGCGACGTTGGCGCGTGGAGCGCTTCATCAACCACCATATCGCCGCGCGAGATCGCATCCCGCCCAATCCGCTCGCCCGCAAGGTTCAACGCGCATCTGTCGCCTACCCTGCCGATCTCCGCCTTCTCGTTTTGCGCGTGGATTGAGCGGACGCGTGCAGCAATACCTGAGGGACTCAAAACAACGTTGTCGCCGATGCGGACCTCGCCACCCAGCACTGTGCCGGTAACGATTGTACCTGCCCCCTGGAGCGCAAAAGCGCGGTCCACAGCAAGACGAAAACGTCCCGCAGAGCTGCGCTCGCCGATTTCGACTGCGGCATCGGACAGTCGCCTTTCGAGAACATCTATTCCAAGGCCCGTAGCGCTGGAGACCGCGATGACCTCTGCGCCCTCAAGAGCCGCACCCGAAAGGAGCGCTTCTATCTCGATTTCAACACTGAGAAGCCGGTCTTCATTGACGAGGTCCGCCTTGGTAAGGGCGACAATGCCGCGTCTCACACCGAGCAGGTTGAGGATGGAAAGATGTTCCCTCGTCTGCGGCATCACACCGTCATCGGCAGCAACGACAAGGAGCGCAAAATCGATGCCGCCAGCCCCCGCAAGCATCGTATGAATGAGGCGCTCATGCCCCGGCACGTCGATGAAGCCGATGCGCTGCCCATTCGGGAACGTTCGATAGGCAAAACCGAGATCGATCGAGATGCCCCGGGCTTTCTCTTCCTTCAGCCGGTCCGGTTCGACGCCGGTCAGAGCCCTTACCAGCGAGCTCTTGCCATGGTCGATATGGCCGGCCGTTCCAACAATCATGGCTGGTCGGGACCTGGAAGCGGTTGCGCGGCGCGCCGTGCGGCCTCTTCGCGCTCTTGCGGCGACAGCGCCTCATGGGTCGCTGGAATGAAATTGGCTGCAAGCTTTGAACCGCCATCGCGTGCGCGAAGCAGCCATGCCAGCGCATCGACAGGATCGCGCTCTATGCCCGACCCAGTGAGCCGAGCGGCGCCCAGCATGGCCTGAGCGTCGGCATCGCCAAGCGCGGCGGCTTTTTGCCACCAGCTGATTGCCGCTTCCGGGTCACGCGGAACGCCGAGCGCATCATGATAGAGATTGCCAAGCCGTGTCATGGAAGCTGCCACTCCTTGAGCAGCAGCCTTTTCGGCAAAGTCGCGTGCGGCGGCAAAGTCGCCCTGCTCCGCGTGCATCCAGGACAGCATGTCCTGCGCGATTGCGTCACCTTGCTCGGCGGCAAGCAGGTAAAGCCTCATGGCTTCCCCATCATCCTGGGTCACGCCCTCACCGCGAAAGTGAAGCGTAGCCAGATTGCGCTGGCCAACCGGATCGCCAGACGCGGCTGAGAGCTTCAGCCATTTTGCGGCAAGCTCCGGATTTTCTTCCACCCCATATCCGCCGGAAAAGCAGGCAGCGATGTTGTTCTGCGCACGTGGATTTCCCGCCCGCGCGAGCTTCTCCCAGATCGCCAATGCCGTGGCATAGTCACCCGACTTCGCCGCGACGAGCGCCTGGGCCATCTCGTCTGGCTGAGCCCTCCTTGGCAGCAGGCGATCAACCCATCCCATGTTTCAACCTGCTCAGATTGGCGAGAAACGCTTCGGGATCTTCCAGGCAGCGAAGGTCGAGGATCAACATCCCGTCGGCGATCCGGCCAATCACCGGGATCGGCAGGCTCCGCAGGACAGCTGTCAACCGGTCAAGCGCCCCGCCCCCACCTGATTGCGGGCGAAAGCCGAGACCAGACGAGCGCAACGTATCAAGGGGAAGTGCGCCAGAGCCAATCTGGCTCGCGCATTCCACCACCTGGACAGAATAGTCAGCACCCACAACCGATTGAACTTGCGGCAGCAGGCCGGAAGACAGCGTAGCGATCTCATCGTGCTGACGAGCAAGGAGGCGCAGGGTGGGAAGCCGCTCAACCAGCCTGTCTGGATCGCGGTAAAGCTTCAATGTCGCTTCCAGAGCGGCGAGACGCAGCTTGTCGACGCGAAGCGCGCGCTTCATCGGGTTCTTGTTGATCGCCGCGATCAGGTCGCTGCGCCCGACGATGAACCCGGCTTGCGGACCGCCCAAAAGCTTGTCGCCGGAGAAGGTGACGATGTCGGCCCCTTCCGCGACCGCCTCGCGGACGGTTGGCTCACGGCGAAGGCCCCATTTCGCAAGATCGACCAGAGTGCCTGACCCGAGATCGTTGACGAGCGGGACGTTCGCCGCACGGGCAAGCTGCGACAGGGCTGGCGCCTCCACCTCCTTGGTGAAGCCCTCGATGCGATAGTTGGAGGTGTGGACTTTCAAAACCAGAGCGACGCCGTCTTCGGCGAGCGCGGCCTTGTAGTCCTTTTCATGCGTGCGATTCGTCGTGCCAACTTCAATCAATCTGGCGCCAGCACGCGCCATAATATCCGGCATCCGAAATGCACCGCCGATCTCGATCAGCTCCCCGCGGGAGACGACAGCCCCGCCACCCTGTCCAGCCAGCGTGTTGAGCACCAGAAGCACAGCGGCGGCATTGTTGTTGACGAGCGTCGCATCCTCCGCTCCCGTCATTTCGCAGATGAGCGCACGCAAATGCTCGTCACGCTCGCCGCGCTTGCCACTGTCGAGGTCGAATTCGAGCGCGACAGCGTGGCGCATCGCTTCGGATGCGGCTTCGATAGCGGCTTCTGCAAGAGCGGCGCGGCCAAGATTGGTGTGCAGCACCGTACCGGTGAGGTTGAAGACTGGGCGAAGAGAACTCAGGCTTGCAGCCTCAAGTCTCGCGAGCGCTGCTTCCGCTACGCCTTCTGCGTCGAGCAACTGCCCTCCCGCTCGCGCGATCTCGCGCTGGTCGTCGAGTTGGGAACGGATGGCACTCGCTGCCTCCGCGCGACCAAACCTCTCGACCAGAACGGAACCCGTACCGGAGCGAAGAACAACATCTACCGACGGGATCGCGCGAAACGCCGTATTCATTCCGCCTGCCTCAATAGCCGAGCAAAAACGGATTGAACGCACCGCGCCGGAACTGGGTGTCCTTCATCAAAAGATCGATGCCAAGGCTGCCGACATCATCAGCGAAAGCATCGAGCGAAGCGTCTTTTTGCTGGTTGAAGATCTTCACGTAGCAGCCGCACTCATCGCAGGTCTCAGCCTTGATGGTGCCAGGCCCCTCGTCAATCTCCTGATAGCGGATGCCCTTCGTCGATGAGCAGATCGCGCATTTTATCCGGACATGGTGCCAGAGTGTCCCGCACAGCGCGCAAGAGCAAAAACGTGAGCCGTTGGCGCGTGGCCAGTTGACGATGAGCGAACTCACCGGAGGCCCCCCGCAAGAAGGGCAGGCACCGTCGCCCACCGACTTGAGCTGCTTTTCAGGCAATGTCGATGCAAGACGCGCGAAGTGAAGCTGGAGAGCTGCGGCCACATAGCCGTACTCGGCCATCCTCTCGACCGGGACGGCATCGGCCATCAGATCTGCCACAATCGCAGCTATCTCCGCTTCGCTGGAATTGCGGATTGTCTCGAGCGCTGTTTGCGCTGCGGCTGGCTTTTCAACGGGCTCAAGCGCGCCAAACAGCTTCTCGCTAAGCGACATGAACTCGGCATCTGGTGAAAAGGCGTTGCGATCGAGCGGCGGCATCCCGAACTCGAGCGAGCGGCTGACATTAGCTTCATCAGGCGCAACCGGCTCAGGCAGCTCCATGGCAACCGCGTGCTGTGCCTGTGCGACCCTGCCCAGGAAGCCGAGATACGGGCCGATTCCATCCGGCCCCGCGAGAAATTCGAAGCGCTGGGCGCGCCGCTCGAATAGCCGAACAGGGTCGGGGACCCTGGCAACTGGCGGCGTGCGAACCTCGCCGATCTGTGTGACGTCACCCTCAACGGGGATCTTACGGGGCATTAATTCCTCCACGAGCCGCACGGGCCACGCGGCATTCTCGGATGAATGATCCGGCGAACAATTCGCCGGATCAGGTTGGTTGTCAGCGTTTGTCGCCTGGCGTCACGTCATCGCGCTGACCATAGGCAGCAAGAGCACGCAACCACTTCCGATGATGACGCCAAGCCCAGCCGCCAGTCACCTTTCCGCGGGTCATGGCACTCAGCGTACCCTGAACCCAGAAAGCTGCATAGACATGGACGATCCAGACGCAGATGATCGCCACCGCCGCCATCGAATGCACCAGAACAGCGACGCGACGCTGAGGTATGGTCAGAAGATCAGAGAAGTACTCTTCCCATACACCCAGGCCTGAAATGATCAGGGTGACGATCAGGATCGACATGGCCCAGAAGACGAACTTCTGACCCGCATTGTACTTGCCGATTTCCGGAAGCTTCTCTTCATTTCCCTTGAGCACGTCGCCGATCCGCGCAGTCCACTGCGCGTCCTCACGTGCTGGCAGGTTCAGGCGGAAGAACCGGACAAACAGGCCCGCAAAAGAGAAGAAAAGCACCACTCCGATCCATGGGTGGATCATGCGGGTAAATTGTCCACCGCCGAAAAGACCGGTGAGCCAGTACAGCGAGGGATGGAACAGCGCGAGGCCGGTAAGGGCCAGCAGGATGAGGCTGATTGCGGTGATCCAGTGGTTGATCCGAGCCCAACGCGTGTAGCGATTGACCACGACCTCGCGACCGAGAAGGAGCCGGTCGCCGCGATCGAGATCTTTCTTGCTAACCGGCGGCACAGGCCGCCGGCTGTCGTGAATAGCCGCTTCGCTCATGCCATCGGCTCCTTGTCCGGATCAAGAGGCTGAGCCCCGGGGGCCTGGGCGGTAAGTCGCCTTGCCTCGTCATCGTCTTCGACCGTCACGCGGTTGCGACCGGAAATAGCCATGTGAACGACACCAGCCGCAGCAGCAACGCCCATCAGTGCGAGACCCGCATATTTGGTCACACCCTTCCATGCTTCAACTACCGGCGAGATGCGCGGATTGTCCGGCAGTCCGGCGTAGATGGTCGGCTTGTCGGCATGATGCAGAACATACATGACGTGCGTGCCGCCCACACCCGGCGGGTCATACAGGCCCGCATTTGCAAAGCCGCGAGACTTCAGGTCCTCGATGCGATTTGCAGCGTGAGCCTTCATCTCCTCCTTGGTACCGAAGACGATTGCCTTGGTCGGGCACGCCTTCGCGCATGCTGGACCCTGCCCCACCGCGATGCGGTCGGAGCACAAGGTGCACTTATATGCGCGATTATCGACCTTGGAGATGCGCGGGATGTTGAACGGACATCCCTGTACGCAATAACCGCAACCGATGCAGTTCTCCTTGACGAAGTCGACGACCCCGTTCGAATACTGCACGATCGCACCGGGAGCCGGGCATGCCTTGAGACAGCCCGGATCGGAGCAGTGCATGCAGCCATCCTTGCGGATGAGCCATTCGAGGTTGCCGTTCTCGTCGTTGACCCACTCGGTGAAGCGCATCAGCGTGAGGGTGTTCGGCGTCAGATCGTGAGGGTTGTCGTAGACGCCCACGTTGACGCCGACCTCTTCGCGCAGATCGTTCCACTCGAGACATGCCGACTGGCAGGCCTTGCAGCCAATGCACTTCGACACGTCGATGAGCTTGGCTACGGCTTCGAGCTTGCGAGCGGGCTCCGGCACCGTCGACGCGGACCGCCGAATATAATCCTGCGGCCCCATCTGTTGCTGGGTGTCGGCAGCGACGGGGGGATTGACGTTGATGGTCATTTTTCAATCCTCCCCTAAGCCGACGCCGGTCCGTCGGACCGCTCGATATTGACAAGGAACGCCTTGAATTCCGGCGTTTCGATGTTGGCATCGCCGACGAATGGCGTCAGCGAGTTCGGGCCCATGCCGTTCTTGGCCGCACCGGTGAAACCCCAATGAAGCGGGATACCGACGATGTGAACCGGCTTGCCGTCACAGACCAGAGGCTGGATACGCTTGGTCACGACTGCCTTGGCGTGGACCGAGCCGCGCTTGTTCCAGACCCGGCACCAGCCCCCCTTGTCGATGCCCTTCTCCGCGGCGAGTTCTTCCGAAATCTCGACGAAGAATTCTGGCTGGAGAACTGCGTTCACCCAAACGTGCTTCGTCCAGTAGTGGAAGTGCTCGGTGAGACGGTAGGAAGTCGCCGCATAGGGGAACTCATCCGCATCGCCAAAAGTCTCGCGATCGCTTTCGAACACGCGCGCCACCGGATTACCACGTATTGCCGGAGCGACAACGTTGACGACCGGTGACTCGAAGGGTTCGTAGTGGGCCGGGAACGGCCCATCGCGCATCATGCCACGGGTGAACAGTCGAGACTGCCCCTCCGGGTTCATGATGAACGGGCCAACCTCGCGTGGCTTTGCCGTTACCGCGATATCCGGCACGTCGTAGCCTTCCCATTTTTCACCGTTCCACTCAATGAGCTTGCGGGACGGATCCCACGCCTTGCCATCAAGATCGGCAGATGCGCGGTTATAGAGAATGCGGCGGTTGGCCGGCCAGGAGAACGTCCAGTTCGAATAGGCGCCGGTCGCATCCGGGTCGGCATTGTCGCGGCGGGCCATCATGTTGCCGGCCTCGGTGAAGCAGCCGGAATAGATCCAGCAGCCGCACGCGGTGGAACCGTCGTCACGCAGGACACCGAAACCCGATACCTGCTTGCCCGCTTCGACCAGAACCTTGGTCGGATCGTTCGGGTCACGCAGTTCCGTCACCGTATAGCCGTTGAGTTCGCGTGCGATCTCATCGGGCTTCGGATCTTCCGGATCAGCATATGGCCAGTGCAGGTTGAGGATCGGCTCTGCGAACTTGCCCCCCTCTTCCTGATACAGCTTCTTCAGGCGATTGAAGAGCTGTGCCATCACCCAGGTATCATGCTTGGCTTCACCAGGAGGGTTCTGCGCCGCCCAGTGCCACTGCAGCCACCGCCCGGAATTGACCAGGGCACCTTCGTCTTCGGCAAAGCACGTGGACGGAAGCTGATAAACTTCAGTCTGGATCGATGCCGAGTCGACGTCGTTGAACGTGCCGTGGTTCTCCCAGAAGCGCGAGGTCTCTGTCTCCAGAGGATCGATCACGACGAGATATTTCAGCTTCGCCAGCGAGCGGGTAATCTTTCCACGATCCGGGAATGACAGAAGTGGGTTGAAGCCCTGGCAGAAATAGCCATGCATCTGGCCCTGATCCATCATCTCGAAGGCACGCAAGATGTCGTACGCTGGGAGATCGAGCTTCGGCAGGTAGTGATAGGCGAAGTCATTCTCCGGCGTTGCCGCCGAGCCCCACATCGCCTTCTGGAAGGAGACGAAGAACTTCGAGTAGTTCTGCCAATAGCTCATCTGGTTCGGCCGAAGCGGCTTGAAACCACGCGAACTGATATAGGTCGCGTAATCGACTTCCCGTTCGGTCGGAATGTTGAGGTAGCCAGGAATCAGGTTCGACATCAGGCCGACATCGGTAAGACCCTGGATGTTGGAGTGGCCGCGAAGTGCGTTCATGCCACCGCCACGGACACCAATATTACCGAGGATCAGCTGAAGCATCGCCATCGAGCGGATGTTCTGCGAACCCTTGGAATGCTGTGTCCAGCCCAACGCGTACATGGAAGTCATCGTCTTGTCGCGCGCCGAGCATTCCGAGATCATCTCGGCAACCTTCAGGAATTTTTCCTTCGGCGTGCCGCAGATGCGCTCGACCATTTCAGGCGTGTACTGCGCAATGTGCTCCTTGAGCAGATTCCATACGCAACGCGGGTTTTGCAGCGTCTCGTCCGTCAGGACGTAGCCGTCATCGCCGATCTCGTAATCCCAGGTCGACCGGTCATACTCACGCTTTTCGGCGTCATAACCGGTGAACAGGCCATCGCTATAGGCGAAGCCGTCCTTGACGATATAGGCAGCGTTGGTGAACGCTTTGACGTAGTCCCACTGCACCTTGTCGTTGTCGATGCAGTACTTGATGACACCGAGCAGGAACGCGATGTCCGAACCCTGGCGGATCGGCGCGTAATAGTCAGCGACAGCCGCCGAGCGGGTAAAGCGCGGATCGACGACAATAAGCTTAGCGCCACGATTAGCTTTCGCTTCCGTGACCCATTTGAAACCACAGGGATGTGCTTCGGCGGCGTTGCCGCCCATGATAACCACCAAATCCGTGTTACGGATATCCGTCCACGAATTCGTCATTGCACCACGACCAAATGTTGGGCCCAGACTGGACACCGTGGGGCCGTGTCAGACTCTCGCTTGGTTGTCGAAAGCCACTATGCCGGCCGAACGAACGACCTTGTATGTCAGAAATGCGGTCTCGTTGGTCGTTGCCGACGCAGCGAGGAAACCGGTGGACGTCCAGCGATTGACCGGGACGCCATCCATGTTGCGCTCGATGAAGTTGGCGTCGCGGTCGTCCTTCATGTGACGTGCGATTTCATCAAGTGCCTGGGTCCAGGAAATTTCCTCGAACTTGTCCGAGCCTGCGCGACGAACCTTCGGCTTTGTCAGGCGGGTCTCAGACTTGATGAAGTCGAGAAGAGCCGCGCCCTTCGGGCAAAGCGTTCCGCGGTTGGTTGGATGGTCGACGTCGCCCTCGAGATGGACAGCCTTCGCCGTTCCCTGAGTGATGTCGCCCTTGGAATAAATGATGACACCACACGCGACCGAGCAATACGGGCAGGTGTTTCTGGTCTCAGTCGTTCCGGCTAGTTTGTAGGCCCTCAGGCCCTCAACGAAAGCGGCTTCCGCCTCCCCAAAGCCAAAAGCGCCGATCGTTGTTGCAGCAACGCCAGCGCCCGCGCCTTTAAGAAAGTTTCGCCGAGAGATTTCCATATTCATCAGAACCTCCCTGCATGGGGTTAAGCCCGAATACAGAGCGGGCATTGAGATGATGCTACACACACAATTAGAACCTGTCAAAGACGCCGCAAGGATCATCTTACACTATAAAACCTGATCTTTTTATTCATGTATAATGAAGCCCTGACACCTTGTTCCTTTTCAGTATAGGCTCCCCTCAACACGATTATGGCAGGGCAGATCATGGACCAGACAACGGAACGGCAGCGCTTGACCAGCCTCGCTCATGGTGGCGGCTGCGGATGCAAACTTGCACCAGGGGTACTGCAGGATCTTCTAAGCGAAATGCCGAAGACTGGCCCCTTCGCCAGTTTGCTCGTCGGGACGGAGACGGCAGATGACGCGGCCGTCTGGGATCTCGACGGCACGACATCGATCATCGCGACGACGGATTTTTTCATGCCGATGGTCGATGATCCCCACACATTCGGGCGCATTGCCGCGACCAACGCGATTTCCGACATCTACGCGATGGGGGGAAGGCCGATTTTTGCCCTGGCAATCGTCGGCATGCCGATCGACAAGATGGATCCTGCCGACATCCGCCAGATCCTGGCGGGCGGCGCTTCGATTTGCGCTGAGGCGGGGATACCTGTCGCGGGCGGCCACTCCATCGACTGCCCCGAACCAGTCTACGGGCTGGCAGTCATCGGCACCTGTCCGACTGCACACATCAAGCGCAATTCGAAGGCTAAAGCCGGTGACACATTGATCCTCACCAAAGGCCTTGGCATCGGTATCTACTCTTCCGCCATCAAGAAGCAGCTGCTCCCCCCCTCAGCCTATGAAGAGATGGTCGCCTCAACGACGCTTCTTAACAGCATTGGCACGGAGATCGCGACACATCCTTCCGTGAGCGCAATGACCGACGTCACCGGGTTCGGGATACTTGGGCACTCATTGGAAATGGCGCGGGGCGCCAGCCACTCCATTCATCTCGATTTTAACGCCCTTCCTATTCTTCGGGAAGCCGACACGCTCGCACAGCAAGGGTGCGTCACCGGCGCATCTCACCGCAACTGGAAGAGCTATGGCGACAGCATTGATCTGCCGGCCGACCTGGAAGACTGGAAAAAGCACATCCTCACGGACCCGCAGACCTCGGGGGGGCTCCTCATCGCTGTGGCCAGCGATGGCGCTGGAGAAGTGCTGCAAAAGGTCAGATCAGCTGGCTATCCGCTCGCAGCAATTGTTGGACGCGTTGAAACAGGCACCCCTCGGGTCATAGTAGAGAAGCGCTGAAATACCGATAACGCAACGAATCTTCTTCTCATGTGTTCATTATCGAATCCCTGATGGAGGACGACATGAAGCACATGCTGCTTGCGATACCCCTTGCCGGCGCAATAATGAGCCCCGCAGTTGCTTTTGCGCAGACCAACACAGCGACCCCGGTTCAGCAGGAAACGCCGGCGGCACCGTCCGGCCAGACAGAGGCACCATCAGCGGTGGCGCCGTCACCTGACGCAGCTGCCCGAACCGATTGCGTCGATCTCGGCACGAAGCCAGCGGGAGAAACGGAAGACCTCGCCGCGTCACTTGATAATTCCGCCCAGGCCACTGATAACAACTCCGGAATGGGCGAAGTTAGCGCGGCCGACGGCCCATCTGCGTCCGAAACGCCGCCCGTCGAGGGTGCTGATTCGGGCACTTCTCCCGGCGGCGCTGGTTCGAGCGGCTGGACCGGCGGACTAGGAGGCTCTGATATTGGCACCAGCCAGGCAGAACCTGTCGAAACGTCGCCGCAACAAGACCACCCGGCACTTGCGAAAGGCCTGGATCCGATCTCAGGTGAGACGGCGGTAGAAGGCCCGCAAGCGCCCCCTCCCCCGATGGCTCCCTCTCCCGCAGCAAGCAGCGAGTGCTGAGCATTTGCTGGCGGGTAGTATTTCCTCGCCAGCAAAGCCATCATTCCTGGAAATATCACCCAAGCTTACGTGATATTTTATCCGAATTACATCTCTCCATTTGAACCTGCCCGACGCCTCATCAAGTAAGCCTGCGCGAGCGCGCGGCCTCATCATGGTGTTCGGGGGCACCTTGCAAGACACTACAAGGAACGTGCCGAACCTTGATCCCGGACGCCAGTCACAACAATTATTAACTTCACTGTTGATTCGGAAAATTCTCTTACAAATCAATAGTTAGCGATTTTCGACTTATTTTTCATTCTAGTAGACACTGGACATTGCTTTTTCCCTGTGCGACCTAGGCAACGGTTGGCCCTCTGGCCGGGTTACGGGGAGAAGTCTTATGAATATTTTCAATTCGGAATGGTATCTGCGTAACAACCCTGATGTCGCGGCTGCTGTCGCGCGCGGGCTGTTCACCGCTGAGCAGCACTTCGAGCTTTATGGAAGATTTGAAAACCGGGCACCGTCGTCCTTTTTTGATCCGGTTCTCTATCTGAACCAGAATCCCGATGTAGCTGCTGCTGTAACAGATGGTGTCTTTACTTCAGCATTGGAGCACTTTCTTCAGCACGGCCAGAATGAGCCGCGCAGCCCTTCATTGTTCTTTGATCCAGTCGTGTACCTTGCTGAAAATCCGGACGTGGCGGCGGCGGTTGACGCAGGGGCGTTTTCATCGCCGCTGGAGCATTTCCTGCGACACGGCCAGAACGAGCCGCGCAACACGTCTCCCTTCTTCGACATGAAGGGCTATCTGGATGCTAATCCGGACGTTGCCGAAGCAGCTCAGAACGGCATCACGTCAGCATTCGACCACTTTATTACTTACGGCTTCAAGGAAGGCCGCCCCCTTGGCAACGGCATCAGCCTTGCTCAATTCGCGGAAGACCAGGCTGCACAGGACGCGATCCAAAACGGCGACAGCGGCGCGCTGATGGCCCGCGTTGCAGAGATCGCGCCCTTCCTGCCGACCTATGACAAGCCGGAAGGCTATTCGATACCGGCAGACATCCCGATCCCACAGGACTTCACCCCTGTCGCCGGCGAAAAGCTGGTCATTCCTGAGAATGTGAACGTACCGGACGAGCTTCCGCCTTCATTCGGCACGCCGCTTGCGGTCGAGTTCAGCGAAGCGGCGTCCTACACCGACTTCATCGCCCTGATCCGCGAGCACGAGGACGCGCTTGGCGTTGCTGAAGATCTGGCTAAGCTCCCTCAATCCGGCGGGCGCATCGACGCCGTCGGAAAGGGCGTGCAGGAAGTGCGGGATCTGTTCGGCGATTTCAAATCTGGAGCTGAAGTCAAAACTGCCGTCACCAAGCATATCCAGACCGAACTAAGCAAGCAGGCAGCGCTGAACGATCTTTACTCGACCGAAGACCTAGATACTTTTGTCGAACTCGTAACTAACCTAGCAAACGACCGCGCGGACATTATCGACTACTACAGCACGCTGGCAACGCAGACCGACTCCGAAGCCGGTCACCTGCGGGTCGATGCTCTCCAGGAAGAGCTCTATACCGTTGCGATGACCAAACTCGCGGAAGCATTTGGCGATCCGACCGAGGCCGCGAAGATCTTTGAAGAATTCCAGGATGTACGCGGCGATTACAGCGGCAGCATCGTCACCTTGGTCAACAAGCTCTACGAGGCGCACGCTGCAGCCGACGACGATGTCGCCTTCCTGCGTTCGGTCAATATTGCCGATGATGAAGCAGCAGTCCTTGCAGCCATCAAGGCCGACCCTGACTTCGCCGCACTCCTGGAAGGCACTGCCTTCCCGGACAATGGCGGACGCGAAAAGGCGGTTGCGCTTGGCGTCATCGAGACCATCGAGAAGCTTGGCGTGTTCACGGACGTCGCCGAGATGAAGAGTGTCATCGGGCTCCATATTTCCATGGAGCAGCACAAGGCAGACTTCATCGCGGGTGCCCAAGCGGTTCAGACTGAAGGCTTTGCCGACACCTTCGCAGGATTGGTCCGCAACCTCGCCGATGATCGTGCCGAGATCATCGAATTTTGGGCAAACAGCAATGACCCGGAAGGGGAAGCGCGGGCGACCGAACTGGAACAGGACCCCTACACGATCGTCCTGAACGAGATCATGGCACATGCCGACTCGCTCGGTGATGATGCTTCCGCCTATTGGGAGAACCTCGCTGGCGCGTTCGATGACGTCAACGGGGCCTACACCGGCAGCGTTGTCACCTTGATCAACCAGCTGAAGGAAGCTCACAATCTGGCGATCAACTTCGCTGAAGATTACGAGATCGGAGCCGCGTTCAACAATGCGGAGACGCCTGCGGATCTGATTGCCCTGATCCGCGAGCATGCGGAAAGCCTCGGCGTTGCTGAAGATCTGGCGAAGCTCCCTCAATCCGGCGGGCGCATCGACGCCGTCGGCCTGGGCGTCAAGGAAGTGCTCGACCTCTTCGGCGACTTCACCTCCGTCGATGGCATCAAGGCAGCTGCCTCGAAGCATATCGAAACCGAGCTGAACAAGCAGGCTGCGCTGCAGAACCTTTACACGACCGAAGGCCTCGAGACTTTTGTAGAACTCGTAACTAACCTGGCGAACGACCGCGCGGGCATTATCGACTACTACAGCACGCTGGCAACGCAAACCGACTCCGAAGCCGGTCACCTGCGGGTCGATGCTCTCCAGGAAGAGCTCTACACCGTCGCGCTGACGCAGCTTGCAAAGGCGCTTGAGGATCAGGGCGAAGCAGCAGAAATATTTGCGGCGTTCCAGGACGTCCGCGGCGATTACAGCGGCAGCATCGTCACCTTAGTCAACAAGCTCTACCAGGCCCACGCTGTGGTTGACGAAGAGGTCGCCTTCCTGCGTCCGGTCAATACTGCCGATGATGAAGCAGCAGTCCTTGCAGCCATCAAGGCCGACCCTGACTTCGCCGCACTCCTGGAAGGCACTGCCTTCCCGGACAATGGCGGACGCGAAAAGGCGGTTGCGCTTGGCGTCATCGAGACCATCGAGAAGCTTGGCGTCTTCTCCGACGCAGATGCGCTGAGACAGGTTGTTGATCAGCACATCGAGATGGAGAAGAACAAGGCGGCCTTCATTGCGGACGCTCAGGCAACGCAGACAGAAGACGTTGCGGAGAATTTTGAAGCACTGATCCGCGATCTTGATCTCGACCGCGACGCCATCATCGACTTCTGGTCTAATGCCGGCGATCCGGAAGCAACCGCACGCGCGGATGAACTGAAGGCAGACACCTATACCGTCGTCCTCGACCAGATCGTCAGTCACGCCGACACACTTGGTGAGAATGACGGCACCTACTGGGCCGATCTTGCCTCCGCCTTCGATGACATCAACACCGAATACACCGGAAGCATCGTCACCTTGATCGGCCAGCTTGAAAACGCGCACAACCAGGTGGTTGACATCGCCTGATCCAAACTGACCAACAAAACGTTTCAGGTCCCGGCTCCAAAGGCCGGGACTTTTCTTTTTTTGCCTAAGTTGGTGTCAGCGTTTCGCAAGCAGACGCGGAAACGGCGTCTGTCGCGGCAATACTATCTTCCTGATAGACGCCGCTCTGCGAGTACCCCCTCTTCCACCTCCCCCACTCCCCTACATCCCGTCAGCGCCATTGCGACTTCCAGCTCGGCGCGGAGGATTGTGAGGAGGTGCAGGACGCCGACGGCGCCGCCGACGGCGAGGGCGTGGAGGATTGGTGCGCCAATCATCACGGCGTTGGCGCCGAGCGCCAGAGCCTTCAAGACATCCGTGCCACGGCGGATGCCACCATCGACGATCAGCGGCACCCGTCCGTCAACGCGCGCAGCCACATCTTTCAGCATGTCGAGGCTTGCGGGCAGCGTATCGAGCGTGCGCCCGCCATGGTTCGAGACAACGATCCCGTCGACCCCGCAGCCAATCGCCCGCTCGGCATCGTCGGGATGAGCAATGCCCTTCAAAAGCAGCGGCAGAGACGTCTGCCTGCGTAGCCACTCAATGTCAGCAAAGGTCGGCACGCGATCGAGCAGCCCCTTGAACACCGGGCTTTCACCCGGCCCGGCGCGTGAGACCGGAGATGGCATCCCGTCCAGATTGACCGCCCGTACATGCGGCGGCAGGCGAAAGCCCGCGCGCTGTTCATCATTGCGCACGCCATTGACCGGTGCATCGACAGTCACCAACAGCGCGCGATAATTGGCAGCTTCTGCCCGGCGCACCAGCCTCAGCGTGTCGTCGCGGCTCTGCTGCATGTAAAGCTGGAAAAGCAGCGTTGTTTCGGAGACAGCTGCAATCTCCTCAAGGCTGACGCTCGCCTGACAGCTGACGCTCATCCATGCCTTCGCGGCACTTGCGCCCACCACCGTCGCGCGCTCGCCTTCGGGGTGCACCAGCATGTGAAACGCGGTCGGAGCAAGGATGATCGGCATGTTCATTTCCATGCCGAACAAATTGATCGCGGTGCTGGCCTCGCTCATATCGGCGAGAACGCGCCCCGCAAGCGGGATGCGGTCGAACGCCTCGCGGTTCCAGCGCTTGGTGATGCCGTCTGCCCCGGCCCCATCGATATAGGCCCACACATCGGTGGGCAGGCGCGCCCTTGCGTGCCGCTCATAGTCGAAGGCCGAGAGGATATCGGCCGGGATCGGGCTTTCGGCTGCGCCTGCCATCAGGTCTCCGACCAGTGGCGGATGAGATTGTGATAGTGCGCGGTGAGACCGACCACTGCCGGGTCATCGTCAGGCAATTGCTGGCGAATGCGGATGATCGACATGTCGAGATCATAAAGCATGTTGCGGCGCCAGTCGTCCTTGACGAGCGACTGGCTCCAGAAGAACGAGCCCCAGCGACTGCCCCGCGTGACCGGGTTCACCGAGTGCATGCTGGTAGCCGGATAGACCACCATGTGCCCCGCGGGCAGCTTGACCGTATGAGTGCCATAGGTGTCATGGATGACCAGCTCGCCACCGTCATAATCTTCCGGCGGCGTCAGGAACAAGGTCGAGGAGACGTCGGTGCGGATCCGCGTGCCAGTTCCAGGCACCACCCGGATCGAGCCATCGACATGCGCGCCAAAGGTCATCCCTTCGTCGTAACGATTGAACATGGGCGGCAGCACATGAAGCGGCAGCACGGCCGAGGAAAATGTCGGATTGCGCCCAAGAGCGCGCATCACGATCTGGCTCAGCTCGCGCGCAGCTTCCGATTCGACCGGAACCTGAAGGTTCTTTTTCACCAGCGCCGCCTGATCGCCAGCCGTGGTGCGTCCATCGACCCAGTCGGTGCCCTCAAGGATCTGGCGGATATAGGCCAGTTCGGCGGGGGTGATGACGTCAGGAATGGTGACAAGCATGACCGTGGTCCTGTTCGGCGATCAATGGACAAGCAGTTCGAAGTGCCGGCTGACCGGCATTTCCATGACAAAAGGGCGCCGCGATGACGGCGCCCTCTTCGGGTCGTGAGATCAGAACTTGTAGTTGAACTTCACGGTTGCATTGCGGCCTGCCTGAACGTTGGCGAACAAGCCGACATGCGAGGCGTCGTAGAGCTTTTCATCAAACACATTGTTGACGTTGAGCTGGATGCCCGCCTTGTCGTTGAACTGGTAGGCCGTCATCAGGTCGACACGCCACTGCGAAGGCAGCACTGCGGTGTTGGCCGAGTTCATGAAGCGCTTGCTGGTATAGGTCGCGCCACCGCCGACGCGCCACTTCTCGGTCACGTCATAGGTCGTCCAGACCGCGAAGCTGTGCGGCGCGATGTAGTGCAGCTTGTTGCCCGCATCTGCGCTTGGCACCCAGACCGGTGCGGCGCTCGTGCCGATATTGTCAAAGCCTGCATCCGTCAGCTTGGCATCGGTGTAGGTGTAGCCGGCACTGATCGACCACTGGTCGGTGATGTTGCCTGCAACACCAAGCTCGATGCCCTGTGCGCGGCTGCTGCCCAGAAGTTCGACATTGCCGAACGCATCGTTGACGCGCTGGTTGGTCTTTTCGGTCCGGAACAGGGCCGCGGTCACCGAAAGGCGATCGTCAAACAGGTCCCATTTGGTGCCGATCTCGTAGCTGCGGTTCTTCTCCGGCTTCAGATCTTCATTGGCAGCGGTAAGGGTACAGGCGCTCGCACCTTCCGATCCGCCAGCCTGGCCGGCGCACTGGCCCGACGGGTTGGCCGAGGTGCCGAACGAGGCGTAGATGCTGCCGTTCGGCAGAGGCTTGTAAACAATGCCCGCCTGATAGGAGAAGATGTTGTCGTCGCGTGTACGAGTGCCCTGCTCAACGTCGAAATTCTCGTAGCGCGCGCCAAGATTGAGCGACCACTGCTCGTTGAACTTCAGCGTATCGAAGACGAAGACCGACTTGGTCTTGGTACGAACCGATTCCTGCAGCGGACCGAAGGTCACTGGCCCACCGCTGATCGGTGCCCACGGGTTCGGATTGAGGACGTTGGGATCGCGCCCCACTGACGGCACATTGCTGACAGCGCCGGTGCGCTGACGCTCATCGCTCATCTCGAAGCCGACGACGTAGCTGTGCTCGATTGCGCCCGTGTTTGCCTCGCCCGAAAGGCTGGTTGCCCAGGCCAGGGTGCGCGTGTCTCGGTAGCCTTGACGGCTTGAACGATCGAGCCATCCAGTCTCCGGGCCGGTGGCCTGGATAGTCGGCCGCGTCACGACGTACTTTTGCTCGTTACCGAGATAGGCGAGCGTGGAATTGAGGCGCAGCGTGTCGGAAAATTCATGATCGATCGAGAGGTTGACGGCCTGATTGGTCACCTCGCGGAAGTCGCGCAGGAACGAGCCGTAAAACTGTCCATGGTCAGCAATACCGACCGGACGCCAAGGATCCTGCTTCGTACCGGTGCCGAACTGGGTCGTGCTGAACCGGCTGTTGAAGGCAGCGTTTGCCATCGGGATGCCGAAATCGGGCGTGCTCTCGGATTTGTTGTGATAGAGCCCCAGCGTCAGCTTGGTCGCCTCGCTGATCTGACCGACAAAGGATCCTGCCGCGCCGAACTTGTCATCTTCGATGCCGCCGCGTCCCGGCACTTCCGAATCCTGCCAGTTCAGATTGAGACGGGCTGCGAAATTGTCGCCGACGCTGAAATTGCCGTCATACGAGCCGCGATACTGGCTGTCCGTGCCGATCAGGCCGGAGAATTCATGGAAGTCTTCGCCCAGCCGTGCCTTCTTGGTGACCATGTTGAGCGAGCCGCCGGTTGAGCCACGCCCCGCATATGCACCACCCGGGCCCTTGATGATCTCAATCGATTCAAGGTTGAACGCCTCATAGGAGGTCCGACCCAAGCTGCGGATGCCGTCAACGAAGGTGTCGGTCGAAGCTTCATAGCCGCGAATGAACGGACGATCGCCCATCGGGTTTCCACCCTCGCCGGTACCGAGCGTAACGCCAGGCGTCGTGCGCAAAACGTCCGCAAGCGAGGATGCACCGCGCTCTTCCATCTGGCGCTGGGTGATGACCTGAACCGTGCGCGGCGTATCAAGAAGAGGTGCCGTGACCTTGTTCGAAGAAGCGCGTTCGACCTTGAGGCTTGTACGCGGATCACTGCCGGTGCCACCTTCGACCGTGATCACGTCGAGTTCGGTCACGCCTTGCTCTTGCGCAAGGACCGGGCTTGTCAGCGCTGCGGAAATCGCAATTACCGGCAGCAAGCCCAGCGTTGTCTTGACGCTTGTCCCGGCTCCGGATGTCTCTTCGTCAAATCCCATGGTCACGTAGTCTCCGATGTTTGCCGTGCGTTGGCGCATGGCGCAGCTCAGGTCCTGTCAGTGGTGTCCCCCTGACTTCTGGCTCATGGGCTATAAAACATGACTAATTGAGTCAACCTTTTTGTTGCCACTTTTCAAGGTAGTCCGAAGCTTCCTGGAAACTGTGTGAAATTTACCTCGCAGCGAAGGCAAGCGCAGGTGCCAGCGAAGCTGGAAGCGTCGCTGCATGTCCTGCTCCGGCAAAGATTTCATGCGATACGCTGATCCCCGGGCGCTGGCTCAACCGTTCGATCATTTCTAGCGTATGCGGCGCGGGCCCATCCCAATGCGGGCCCTCGGGGCTTGAACGACGCTCACTATCGCCGAGCATGATGAGGAGGTCAGCGGTACCGAGCTGGTCCGCCGCAATCTCTTCCTCGCGTCGCAGCAATAGCCTGTCCTCCCACCAAAGTGACGGGCTGACGGCAATATAGCGATTGAAGACTCCAGGCCTGGTGAAGAGCGTATGCAGGACACACATGCCGGCAAGCGAATGTCCCCAGATCGAGCGCGTGGTCGCATGGAACGAAAGCTCCGCCTCGGCATAAGGAACCAACTCATTGATCAGGCGAGCGACGAAAAGCGAAGCCCCGCCGACGAGTCGCTCCGGGCGCTGGGGATCAGGCTTCGGATCACTGGCATCGCGCGGCGGCGTGTAGTCGCGCGAGCGGCTTGGCCGATCAAAGCGCAGATTTGTGTCGTAGCCGACACCGACAATTGAAAGGTTCGGCACCGCAGCGAGTAGGCCCGGCGTCAACGCATCGAAAGCCGCATTCCCGTCGAGCATATAAAGGACAGGCCGCGCGGACCCAGCGATCACCTCCATCGGCGTTGCGACAAACAATTGATATCGGCTGCCATCGCGTGTCTGGACCGCCTGGCGTGTAAGCCGATGGGAACATGGTTCACCATTGAAGATGGCGAGGGCCGCTTCTTCAGGTGGGAGCTTTGCAGGCGACAGCCCGGCGGGAGAAGTAACTGGCATATTGATGCGCTCAAACTTGACGATCAGTTTCATGTATCTCATAAGCGGGCGCCCGGTCCATATGCGGCCAAGGGCGGCGCAACGGCGCTGAAGGCCGACAATCGGGAAACCCGCGTGGCAGACAGAAGTGCAGAATTTCCGCACCTTGCGGAGTATGACCGGCTCGTACGGCGCCGCATGGCCATTATGGCCGTGCTCGCAACTGCCGCAGTGCTTGCATTTCTTGCGGACGTTGCCACCGGACCATCCAGCCTGTCGGCAATAGAAGCGGTGCGCGGCATCTTCTTCCCGTCAGAATTGTCCGGTCCAAAGCAGATCATCGTGTGGGACGTACGTCTGCCACAAGCCGTTATCGCTCTTCTGGTTGGCGCAGCCTTGTCTCTGGCCGGCGCTGAAATGCAGACCATCCTCAACAATCCGCTGGCAAGCCCGTTCACGCTCGGCGTTTCGTCTGCAGCCTCGCTCGGCGCGGCGCTGGCGATCGTTCTCGGCCTTGGCTGGCCCGGGATGGACATCACCTATCTAATCTCCGCCAACGCATTCATTTTCGCGTTTGGCTCCGTCCTGCTTTTGCAGGCACTTGCGCGCCTGCGTGGAACCGGCCCCGAAACGCTGGTTCTTTTCGGCATAGCGATGGTGTTTACCTTCAACGCCTTGGTGGCGGTGATCCAGTTCATCGCTTCGCAAGAAGCATTGCAGCAACTCGTCTTCTGGAGCATGGGCAGCCTATCGCGCGCCACATGGGACAAGATCGGCATCCTGGCTCTCATTCTTGTGTTGATCGGGCCCTTTTCGCTGCGCGCTTCCTGGCCCATGACAGCGCTGCGCCTTGGCGAAGACCGCGCCCGCAGCTTTGGCATCAACGTGCCACGCCTGCGCTTCATGGCGCTTCTGCGGGTTGCCATCTTTGCCGGTGTCGCGGTCGCCTTCGTCGGAACCATCGGCTTTATCGGCCTTGTCGGACCGCATATTGCACGCTTGCTGGTCGGCGAAGATCACCGTTTCTTCCTGCCGACCTCCATGCTCTCTGGCGCGCTCGTGATGTCCTTGTCATCCGTGGTCGCCAAGTCAATCGTCCCCGGAGCAATCCTTCCGGTCGGCATTGTCACCGCCCTGATCGGCGTTCCCTTCTTTGTTGCGCTCATCTTCTTTCGCAGGGAGCGCACGTGAGTAACGGCCCTAAAAACACGCAGTTGAAGGTCAGCGGTCTCTCGATCGGGTACGCCAGGCGCCCCGTTATCAAGGATCTGACGCTGGCTCCTTTTAAACCGGGGACGTTGACCGCGCTTGTTGGCCCCAACGCGGCGGGCAAGTCGACTCTTCTGCGCGGGCTTGCGGGACTGCAGCGGGCAAGCGGCGAGATCCATCTGGGCGATACCAACCTGCTGCGCCTGTCGCTTCCCGAATATTCCAGGCATGTCGGCTATATGCCGCAATCATTGCCGCAGCGCGTTGCCCTGACCGTATATGAAGCGATGCTGAGCGCGTTGCGCACATCGCAGGGCCTGACCTCCTCAACTGAAGCTCGCCAGATTGCCATGACGACGCTGGAGCGGCTAGGCATTGCTGATCTGGCCATGCGCGGTCTTGACGAACTGTCTGGCGGTCAGCGCCAGCTTGCCAGCCTTGCCCAGGCGATTGCGCGAAAGCCCGCTGTCCTTCTTCTTGACGAGCCAACGAGCGCACTGGACCTTGCTCATCAGCACCGAGTGATGAGCGCTGTTCAGGAGCTTGGTGTCGAACGCGGCACCATCACCATCGTGGTGCTTCATGACATCGCACTTGCCTGCCGCTGGTGCGAGCGTATCCTCGTTCTATCCCCACGCGGCCTTGCCGCAGATGCAGCGCCTTCCAAGGCGATCACCCCTGAAACCCTGGCCAGCGTCTACGGCATCGAAGCCCGCGTCGAACGTTGCAGCCGCGGTTTCGTCCAGGTCATGGTAGACGGCATCGTCTGTGACAGGGACTTTTAACTCGAAAGGAATGTCCATGAGCACGGCACCTGCACCCACCGGGAAGGCCAACCTGCGAGACTGGACCCTACGGGTCATTTCCAGCGCTGATGCAGAACCCAACATGCACCGGGTCACATTCACCTGCGATGACATCGCTGAGTTTGACTACCTGCCAGGGCAGGCCATCGTCTTTTTCATGACGCTGCCGAACGGCGAAACGGGTCGCAGGCACTACACGATCCGCTCCATGGACCGCGCCGCAGGAACATTCGACGTCGATTTCCTCAAGCACGGCGCTTCACCGGCCACGGACTGGGCAAAATCCGCCAAGGCTGGTGACACGATTGTCGCGCGCGGACCGCGTGGAAAAACCACCTACGACAGCTCTGCTGACTGGCACCTGATGACGGGCGACGAAACCTGCATTCCCGCCTTCGCACACATCCTGGAGACCATGCCCGAAGGCAAGCGGGCTTATGTGTTCCTCGAAACGGACGGGCCAGCCGGCGAAATTGCGATCGAAACCAAGGCCGATGCCGACATTCGCTGGCTGCACCGCAACGGGGCACCAGCTGGCCCGAACAACTTGATGTTTGATGCCGTGGAGGCATTTGAACTGCCGCAGGGCATCGGCCGCGCGCTCATCATCGGCGAGACCAGCAACGTACGGCGTCAGCGACATGCCCTCATCGCTCGCGGCCTGACCCGTGAGCAGATCTCCTCGGAAGGCTATTGGCGTCCAGACCGCGTCGGCGGCCACGACCACGTCGACGACTAAGTCAAAACCTGCGCAGAACCGGCAACTCCCGCAGAGCGCGGGAGTTCGAGCACTATTTCCCGACCGCGATCCAGTGGATGCCCTGAAGGGGTACAGCCAGAAAATCCTCGTTGAGCCGCTTCATCGTCTCTTCCGGATCAATATCGGCGAAAAGATCCGGGCGTATCCAGGACGCCAGCGTCTCTATCGTCAGGATGTCGAGGGGGGAGTTGAGAAGCTGGTGCGCCAGACCATAGGCACGCCCCTCGCGCACCGCTTTCAGGCCCGATATTCCTGGACGAGCGAGCACACGATCCAGCGTTGTGCGAACCGTAGCTTCGTCATAGCCGGGACCGATCAGCAGCCCTTGCGTGCCCTGCATGTGAGGGCCACCGGTTGCGATGTAGACATCCGGATCGGCCTCGATCACATATTCCAGATTTAGAACGCCGGTGATGCCCTTGATGACATCGGCACCGATATTGGTGCCTCCGGCAAGTTCGATGTAATCGCCAATATTCCCCTTGCCGGGTGAAGGGCAGCATTCTTCTGTGCGCGCGGCATGTGGCTCAAGCATCACATTTGGCCGAGCGGAACTGTCCGCCTCCAGCCGCGACCTGATCATGTCGATCCGCTCGCGCCGCAGCTTTATGAACGCTTCGGCCTGCTGCTCCCGCCCGGTGACGGCCCCAAGGAGACGAAAGCTTGGCTCCGAATTCTCCAGCGGGTGGTTGAAAAAGTCGATAACCACCACCGGGATGCCCGCGCGCTCCAGCTGGCTGATCTCGATCTCGGAAGGGCGCGACTGCAGCGAGAAGATCGCCAGATCCGGCTCGGAGGCCAGCACCTGCTCGACCGAAAAACTCCCGGCGGAGCTCGACGTCTGGTTCAGACTCTCGATTGCCGGGAACTTGGCGGCGAAATCCCGATAATAGGCCTCGCCGATCCGGTGAATGTCCTTGGGCCATGCAGACAGGATACTGACCGGATCAGGGTGGATCAGCGACAGAGCGACAAGATAGCGTCCGTCATCGATCAGGATGCGCTTCGCTGGCTCCTCAAGGCGGATTTCACGTCCACTGACGTCCGTTACCACGATCTGCGCGGCTGCGGTTCCCGCTGCTCCGACAGCCCCAAGCGCGAGAAGGGCAACAGCGCAAATCCCGCGATATATCTTCGAAATGAAAGACATTGATCCGCTCCTCAGATACGCGATGGCAGCATGCGCCGCATGAGATTGTCGAGACGGACAAACTGGTGCCAGATCGCCGCCGCGACGTGGATTAGAATGATCGCCGCAATGACGTTCACGAGAATCATATGGAGGTCGCGCGGCCAGCGGCCGATGCTCTTGCCAAAGGCCGTAATCGTGAGCAGCCCAAGCAGGGGCTGAACGATGATCGCAAGGTAAAGCAGCCCGTGCGCCGCCTTTGAAGCGATGAATGTCGCGCGCGACATTCCAGCTGGCGGAGGTGGCGCCTTGTGCGTCAGCCGCCAGCTGATCCGGATAAGGGCGAGCGCGAAAATCACACTCCCAACCACAATGTGAATGCGAAACAGAATGAAACGCGGCTCGCTGCCTCTTTCGTAGATGCCCCATAGCCAGCCGGTCGCGAACTGTATCGCCATAGCCGCCGCAATCAGCCAGTGAAGCCAGATCGATACCCTATCGTAAGTCGGTTGCGTCATCCTGCGCCCTAAAGTCCTTTCCCGGACCGTGGCCTATCCCAAAGCGGACCACATTGCGAGAATGTAAGTTGACTTTTTCACTCGCATTTATATTCCTCCCGGGAATACGGCATCTGAACATGCCGTGATCTGGCGGGACGAACGTACCCAATCTTCATAGAACAAGGGAAACGTTCTGCGTGAAACGGTCGATTCCGACGCAGCGTTCGCTGACGAAGCGGCAGGAGACGCGAGGCAAATGAGTTCTGATTTTCATCAACACGCACCGAATGTTTTCAGGTTGCTGACACCGGCCGGGAATCTCACTGCGAGCGGCCTGAAGCGTGAACTCGAGCCTGGACCTGCCTCGACATTAGGTGCGCGCGTCGCGTCATTCTTCGCGCAACATGCTGACGGAGCAGATCGCCTTGTCGGCGCAATGCCATTTGACCGCGAGGCCCGCGACTACCTTTATCAGCCTGCCGAGCTCTCCTTTGCAAAGTTCCAGCCACGACGTGCGACGCGTGCCGGTGACCTAGGCTCGCAGCCATGGATCGTCTCTGCCGAGCCGCCTGCGGAGAATTACGGCGCCGCTGTCACGCGCGCCCTTGCGATGATGGAGGCTTCAAAGTCCTCGGCAGAGGAGCTGCGCAAGATCGTCTTGTCGCGCAGTCTGGCCATCACGGCTCCTCAGCCGATCGATCGCGAGGCACTGATGCAGCATCTGTCACAGGATACGTCGGTAACCGCGTTCCAGACGCCGCTTCCCGGGGGCACTGCCGCTTTGATGGGAGCGACGCCGGAACTTCTTGTTTCACGCGAAGGCCGCCAAGTGGTTTCGCACCCGCTGGCCGGCTCCGCCCGTCGTTATATCGACCCGGTTCGTGATCGCGAATCCGCCAGATGGCTCGAGAACTCGAACAAGAACCAGCGTGAACATCGCGAGGTGATCGAGGCCATTACCGACCTCCTCGCTCCCTACTGCACGGACATATTCATCCCCGACGGCACCACCCTTCGCGCGACCGCGACCATGTGGCACCTCGGAACGCGCATCACCGCTACGCTCAAAAGTGATGATACGAGTGCAGCTGAACTCGCTGCCCTTCTGCATCCTACCCCTGCGGTCTGCGGCATGCCTCGAGTTGCTTCGGCAGCTGCGATCAGGGAACTCGAAGAATATGACCGCGGCTTTTATGCCGGTGCGGTCGGTTGGGTCGATCGCTCCGGCGACGGCGAGTGGTACGTCGCCTTGAGATGCGCAGAAGTCAACGGATGCAATGTTCGCGTCTATTCAGGCGCAGGCATCGTTCCAGGTTCTGAGCCGGAAGCGGAGATCGACGAAACGTCCGCCAAGTTTCTCGCCATGCTGTCGGCTCTTGGCATTGATGAAGGCGGTTATCCGCTCAAGGAGATCGCGGCATGATTCCGCTACAACAGGTTTGGCCGGACGAACTGGCACGGCTTTATCGCGAACGCGGCTACTGGCGCGGTGAGACCTTTCCGGGCTTCCTGCGCGAGCGTGCTGCCGAGCATCCCGACCGCGTCGCCGTCACCGGCGGCGATGGCACCAGCTGGACCTATGGCGAGCTTTTCTCCAAGGCCGAAACCAATGCTGCCGGCTTCCTCGCGCTTGGCCTTCAGCCGGGCGACCGCGTTGTTGTCCAGCTTGGCAATATCCCGGAATTCCTCTCGGTCGTTTGCGGCTTGTTCGTCGCCGGTCTCATTCCCGTCTACGCCCTGCCGGCCCATCGTCTGACCGAGATCGTCCACTTCGCGCAGAAGTCGGAAGCTGCCGCCTATGTGATCGCCGAGCGCTACGACAATTTCGACTACCGTACGCTGGCGCGTGAAGTCGTTGCAGCTGTTCCTGCGATCAAGAACGTCATCGTTGTTGGCGAAGCCGAAGAGTTCGTCGCCCTGTCGAGCTTCAAGGCCAACGCCGCGCTTCTACCTGCTGATCCGTCCCCGTCGTCGGTTGCGTTCCTGCAGATTTCGGGTGGTAGCACGGGCCTGTCCAAACTGATCCCGCGCACGCATGACGACTATATCTATTCGTTCCGAGCCAGCGCCGAGATCTGCGGTCTTGATGCCGACAGCGTCTACATGTCGGCGCTTCCCGTCGCGCATAATTTCCCGATGTCGTCGCCAGGCGTCTTTGGCGCGCTCTATGCCGGATCGCGGGTCGTCATGTGCCCATCGCCATCACCGGAAACGGCCTTTGCGCTGATCGAGCGCGAAAAGGTGACGATCACCGGTCTTGTTCCGCCGCTGGCGCTCCTCTGGATGCAGGCCGCGCCGAAGACGAGCTACGATCTGTCGAGCCTTCAGATTTTGCAGGTTGGTGGTGCAAAGTTCATGCCGGAAGCTGCCCGCCGGGTGAAAGGTAGCCTTGGCTGCACCTTGCAGCAGGTGTTCGGCATGGCCGAAGGCCTCGTCAACTACACGCGCCTTGATGATCCATATGAGATCATCGTTGAGACGCAGGGCCGTCCGATCAGCGCCGATGATGAAGTCCTCATCGTCGACGATCAGGGCAATCCGGTACCAGAAGGCGAGCCGGGCAATCTTCTGACCCGCGGACCCTACACCATTCGCGGCTATCACAATGATCCGGGCGCAAATTCGCGCTCCTTCACAGAGGACGGTTTTTACCGCACCGGCGATGTCGTCAAGCGCACGCCCGAGGGCTACCTCGTCGTTCAGGGCCGGGCCACCGACCACATCAACCGCGCTGGCGAAAAGATCTCGGCTGAGGAGATCGAAGATCACCTCCTCGCGCATCCGAGCGTGTTCGACGCTGCCGTTGTGTCGCTGCCGGATCCGTTCCTTGGCGAAAAGAGCTGCGCCTTCGTGATCCCGCAAGGCGAACAGCCCAAGGCCTCCGAACTCAAGGCTTTCATGCGCACGCGCAAGGTCGCCGACTTTAAGGTGCCGGATCAGATCGTCTTCGTCAGCGAATTCCAGACCACAGCAGTCGGCAAGATCAGCCGCAAGGAACTGCGCGCCAAGCTGCGTGCGGACTTCCTCGAAAAGAAAGCCTGATCCGATGGCCGGACTTCCCAAGATCGCCAGCTACGACCTGCCGCGCGAGGACGAGATTCCTGCCGCGCGTGGTCCGTGGAAGGTGGAGACGAGCCGTGCTGCGCTCCTCATCCACGACATGCAGAACTATTTCGTTGGCGCATTCGAGCGTGATGCTTCGCCCATCGCGCCGGCGGCTGCCAATATCGCCAAGCTTGCCGCCCATTGCCGCGCGCAAGGCATTCCGGTGTTCTACACCGCGCAGAACGGCAATCAGGACCGCCGCGATCGCGGCCTTCAGGCTGATCTGTGGGGGCCCGGCATGTCGACTGCGCCCGAGCATCAGGCGATCATTGATGAACTCACGCCTGAGGCGTCCGACTTCGTTCTCGTCAAGCATCGCTACAGCGCGTTCCAGCGCTCGAACCTCGAAACCTTGATGCGCGCGCGCAAGCGCGACCAACTGATCATCACCGGCATCTATGCCCATATCGGCTGCATGATGACGGCGGGCGAAGCCTTCCAGCTCGATATCGAGCCCTTCTTTGCCGCCGATGCGCTGGCAGATTTTTCGCGCGAGAAGCATAACCTTGCTCTCGATTGGGTTGCGGGCCGCTGCGGCGTGCCGATGACAACGGCGCAGCTTATCGCCGCGCTCGTCTGAAAGGAGTTTGACATGGCTGTGACGCTCGAAAAGATGCGCGCCGACATTGCCGAGATGATCGGCGAAGAGCCGGAAGCCATCGGCGTTGACGACAATCTGATGGATCTCGGCCTCGATTCCATGCGGCTGATGAACCTGATCCTGCTCTGGCAGGAGGCCGGCGTTGATCTCGAGTTTGGCGAATTCGCCGAACACTTCACGCTTGGCGCGTGGTGGAACGCCGTCGAAAAGCGCCAGTCCGCAAGCTGACCCTCAACAGGCAACACAGCTTTTTCACGCATCTCGCGTGACACCATGATCGGGCAGCAGCGCTCTTAGCGCGTCTGACCCAGACGCCGCACCATGCGGACATGCCAAATCCGGGGGGCACTGATATGACGCGGTTTCCACTGACTGAAGCACAGTCCGGCCTTTGGTACTTCCAGAAGTTGGAGCCGGAAAACCCGATCCTCAACACCGGCCAGTATCTGGAGATCGTCGGCAAACTCGACGTCGACATCTTCCGCGCCGCCTTTGATCAGATGGTCGGCGAGACCGAGGCGCTGACGCTGCGGTTTGCCGAAAGCGCCGAAGGCCCGGTGCAATTTCTCGATCCGTCAACGCGCCCGACGCTCGGCTTCGTTGATCTTCGCGGCGAAGTTGCTGCCGAGAGCGTTGCGCATGCCGCGATGCGCAAGGACACCGACACCCCGCTTGATCTGACGCGCGATGCAATCGCTGCCTTCACGCTGTTCCAAATCAGCGACCAGCGCTTCTTCTGGTACGAGCGCGTCCATCATCTTGCCATCGACGGCTATGGCTGGGTGCTGATCACCAATCGCGTTGCTGAGCTCTATTCGGCCACCGTCAATGGCACAACGCCAGCCCCGGCCTTCCCGCCGCTTGAACAGGCGATTACCGAAAACGCTGACTATCTCACCGCCGAGCGCCGCGAGACCGACCGCGCCTATTGGCACGATTATCTCGCCAACCTGCCCGAGCCCGGCTCGATGGCACAGGGGCGCCCGGTCTCCGCGCATTCGTTCCGTCGCCACACCATGCATCTGCGTGGCGAAGTGCTCAATAATCTGCGCAGCGTAGCGCAGGCCGCCAAAGTCACCTGGCCAGATGTGCTGACCGCGCTCGTCTCTGCCTATTGCCAGCGCTTTACCGGCACGGCCGAAGTCGTCGTCGGCGTGCCGCATATGGGCCGTCTTGGCAGCAAGGCCGCACGCGTGCCATGCACCTTGATGAACGTTCTGCCGCTGCGTGTTGCCATCGACGATAAGCAGCCGATGCCGGCGTTCCTGTCCGCCGTCGCCAAGGATCTGATCAAGGCCCGCCGTCATGGCCGCTATCGCTCTGAGCAGATGCGCCGCGACCTTGGCCTCATCGGTGGTGCCCGTCGTCTGTTTGGCGCGATGGTCAACGTCCAGCCCTTCGACGTCGCGCCGAAGATGGCCGGCCTTGATGTCACGCTCCACATTCTGGGTGCCGGCGCTGTCGATGATATCACCTTCACCTTCCGTGGCGATGCCAACGAAGAGCTGCTGTTCGAGACCGACACCAATCCAAACCTCTATTCGGAAGAGGTGACGCGCCAGCATGGCGAACGCCTCGCTGCGTTCCTCACCAACGCGCTCAAGGCGGAAACGCTGTCGGAAGTCCCGACCGCCTCAACCGACGAAGCCCAGCGCTTCATCTTCGATCTCAACGCGACCGACCACGACGTTCGCGATGTCTCGCTAACGCAGCTGATCGTTGAGGGCATGCGCAAGGCATCGGACGCACCGGCACTGCGCTTCGCCGGCGAAACGATGACCTATCGCGAGCTGGATGCCCGTACCGCAGCGCTCGCGGAAAAGCTGATCGCTCTCGGTGCCAGCGCAGACAAGATCGTTGCCGTCGCCCTGCCGCGATCGTTCGAACTCGTCATCGCGCTCGTCGCCACCTTACGTGCGGGCGCAGCCTATCTGCCGCTCGACACCGAACATCCGCGCGATCGTATCGCCCGGATCCTCACCTCGGCTCAGCCGATCTGCGTTCTCGCCAATGACGAGACCGCGCCGCTGTTCGACGGTGACATTCCGCTGGTTCTTCCGAGCGACTGGCCGAGTGCGCCTTCGTCGCAGGAGCTTGCCCTGCCCGCCCCCGGCGACATGGCCTATGTCATCTATACGTCGGGCTCGACAGGCGAGCCCAAGGGCGTGGTCATCGAGCACCGCGCCATCGTCAACCGCCTCGAATGGATGCGCACGCATTACGATTTCGGCGCGCATGACCGCATCCTGCAAAAGACGCCAGCGACCTTCGACGTCTCGGTCTGGGAATTTTTCCTGCCGCTGATGTGCGGCGCAACGCTGGTCGTTGCCGCGCCCGGCGCCCATCGCGACCCGGCTGCGATTGCGCAAATCATTCGCGACGAAGCGATCACGACGCTGCACTTCGTGCCGTCAATGCTATCGGCCTTCCTTGCCTGGCCGGGCGTTGACGGCCTGAAAGTTTCCCGTGTCTTCTGCTCCGGCGAAGAACTGACCGCCGACCACCGCGACCGCTTCCACAAGGCGATCGACGGCGAGTTGCACAATCTCTACGGCCCGACCGAAGCTGCCGTCGATGTCAGTTACTGGCCAGCCGCCAAGGATGACACGTCGCTGCCCGTCCCCATCGGCTTCCCGGTCTGGAACACGCGTCTTTACGTGCTCGACGCCAATATGAAGCCGGTTCCGGCTGAGGTCGTCGGCGAACTCTGGCTTGGCGGCGTCCAGTTGGCGCGCGGCTATCTTGGCCGTTCTGACCTTACCGACGATCGGTTCCTGCCCGATCCATTCCGCCCCGGCGAGCGCATCTATCGCACCGGCGACGTTGCGCGTTTCCGCGCCGACGGTGCCGTCGTCTTCCTTGGCCGCTCCGACCATCAGGTGAAAATCCGCGGCCTGCGCATCGAGCTTGGCGAGATCGAAGCCGCGATCATGTCGTCTGGCCTTGCCCGCGAAACCGGCGTCATGGCGCGCGAAGATCGCCCCGGCGACAAGCGCATCGTTGCCTATATCGTGCCGAGCGAGACCTATTGCGACGATGCGATACAGCGCCATCTCGCAGCCACCAT
The DNA here is from genome assembly GCF_016124105.1 of Aquamicrobium zhengzhouense. Taxonomy (GTDB): domain Bacteria; phylum Pseudomonadota; class Alphaproteobacteria; order Rhizobiales; family Rhizobiaceae; genus Aerobium; species Aerobium zhengzhouense. The sequence goes on along the minus strand of NZ_JADGMQ010000018.1, from coordinate 22,987 downwards.
CCCCGACTACATGATCCCGGCGGCCTTCGTCGTGATCGACGAATTGCCGGTCACCTCGAACGGCAAGCTCAACCGCGCAGCGCTCCCCGCACCAAGCTTTGAAGACACCGGTCTCAGAGAGGCGAGCGGCCCGACCGAGATCATGCTGGCCGCCCTTTTTGCCGAAGTGCTCGGTCTTTCTGAGCCCGCCAGCGCAGATGCCGACTTCTTCGCACTCGGCGGCGATTCGCTTCTGGCGGTGAATCTCACGCTCCGCATTCAGGAAGTGCTTGGCCGCGATGCCGGCCTCGGCGCGATCTTCGAGCATCCGACGCTGTCCTCGCTCGCTTCCTTCCTCGATGCGGATGCGACAAGCGACGATGGTCTCGGCAACCTCATCAAGCTCTCGGGCGACAATGCAGACAAGAGCCCGCTCTTCGTCATCCACCCGGCAGGCGGCATTTCGTGGTGCTATCGCGGCTTGGCGCGCGAACTCGACCGTCCGGTCTACGGCCTGCAGTCGCCAGCGCTCGATCCGAAAAAGTCACTGCCGGAAAGCCTCGACAAACTGGCCTCTGCCTACGCCGACGCCATCCGCACTGTGCAGCCGCAAGGCCCCTACAACCTGCTTGGCTGGTCGGTCGGTGGCATCATTGCGCACGCGATGGCGACCAAGCTTCAGGCCGCAGGCGACAAGGTCGGCCTTCTTGCCCTCCTCGACGCCTATCCGGCCGAATGCTGGCGTGCCGAAGCCGAGCCGGATGAGCGCGCCGCACTGCGTGCGCTTCTCGCCATCGCGGGCTATGACCCGGAAGCCCATCCAGATCTCGAAACCCGCGACGACATTCTCGCTTTCCTTCGCGCTGGCGATAGCCCAATCGGCAATCTGCCGACGGCAGCGCTCGACGGCGTCGTGCGCTCGGTGCTCGACACCAACCGTCTGGTGCGCGGCCACTATCACCAGCGCTTTGATGGCAAACTGGTCCATGTCCGCGCTGGCAATGACCATCATGGCACGAACCTCACCTCCGACCTCTGGAGCGCGCATGCAGCTTCGCTGCGTGTCATCGAGGTTCCGTTCAAGCACTCGCAACTGACCTCGACCGAGGCGACGGCGCAGATCGCGCCGCAGCTTCGCGACCTTCTCGACACGGAGACTAGCCGATGAAACCGACCGGCCTTGAAGGAAAGCTCGCTTTCGTCACCGGCGCATCGGGTGGCATTGGCCGCGCGCTCGTCGCCCAGCTTCTTGCCGAAGGCACCCGCGTTGTCGCGACCGACCTCGATATCTCGCAGATCGCTGACCTTGGCTGCGAAACCCGCGCGCTGGACGTGCGTGACAGTGCCGCCGTCGACGCCGTCATCGCCGAGGTCGAAGCAACGCTCGGGCCCATCGACTATGGCTGCAACGTCGCCGGAATTCTTGCCACCGACATCGTCACCGAAACGGACGATGCCACCTGGCGCAATGTCTTTGCCGTCAACACCGATGGCGTCTTCCATGTCTCGCGTGCGCTCGCCCGCGTCATGACCCCGCGCAATAAGGGCGCGATCGTCACCGTCTCGTCGAATGCTGCCGGGATTCCGCGCCACGCCATGGCGGCCTATGCGGCGTCGAAGGCCGCTTCGACCATGTTCACGCGCTGCCTTGGCATCGAACTCGCGCCGCATGGCATCCGCTGCAACATCGTTGCCCCCGGCTCGACGCTGACGCCGATGCAGACCGGCATGTGGGCCGACGAGAACGGCGCAAAGAACGTCATCGCCGGCTCGCTCGAAACGTTCAAGGCCGGCATTCCGCTCGGCAAGCTCGCGACGCCTGACGATATTGCCGACGCTGTCGTGTTCCTCCTGTCCGACCGCGCCAGCCACATCACCATGGCCGATCTCTATGTCGACGGCGGCGCGACGATGCGCGCGTGATGACCGAAATTTAACTTGAGTTTTTAGGTCACCTTTTGTAGCAATGCTTCACGCAACGGTTCGTGGCCCTCCGGACCGTGCATGGCTTCAAACCATTTTGGGACATTGCCTATGACAAACTTCGCATCGCATCGCCGGCTCAACGGCTTCCGCCTTGCAGCCCGCGCGGCCATTCTCGCCGGCTCGCTCGCCGTTGGTATGAGCGCAGCATTGGCGCAAGTCGCATTCGATGCGCCGGATGCAGCCTATGCCGGTCAGGTCCGTGCACAGGCCGCCAAGCCGGGCGCACCGGTTCTGGCTGGCAGCGAAGTCAAGATCGTCGGCGACAAGTTCAAGCCGGGCCAGGAGATCACCCTGTCGCGCGGCCTCACCCCGCTCGCAGACGGCATCAAGGCTGACGACGAAGGCAAGTTCGAGACGAGCTTCACGCTCCCGACCGATGCCGCAGTCGGCACACACCCGCTGGTTCTCGCCGCGCAGGCGCCCTACAACGCCGCCATCGTCGAGCTGAAGGTCTCGCCGGACATCGCCATCTCGGGCACGGACCTGTTCAACACGCAGGACGCCAAGCTCGTCCCAGGCCTCTACCAGACCGCCTACAGCGCCAAGAACGACGTTCTGTTCGTCACCGCAGCTGTTGGTCGTCCGCCGGTCAAGCAGTCGGCGCTGCTCAAGGTAAACCCGGAAACGCTCGAAATCATCGCGCAGATTACGCCGGGCGAAGCGCCTGGTCGTGGCGATCGTGAAGGCGGCGTCTACGCGCTCTACGGCGTTGCCGTCGACGACGAGAACGGCAATGTCTGGGTCAGCAACACCCGCCAGAACACCGTCGCGGTCTACAAGCAGGATGACCTGTCGCTGGTGAAGCAGTTCGAAGAAGGCGCAGCGACCCACTCGCGTGACCTCGTCGTCGCCGGTGGCAAGGTCTACGTCTCGCCGGTCGGCCACCCGGCCGTCATGGTCTTCGACGCCAAGAGCGTTGAAGTTGCAGGCGAGATCGAGATCAAGTCGGGCAAGCGTGGCCAGGAATTCTCGCCGCTGAGCCTTGAATACGATGCCAGGAGCGGCAAGCTCTTCGTCATCTCTCTGTCGACCGCAGAAGTTGCGATCATCGACACCGCCAAGGGCGAAGTCGAGAAAGTCATCCCGGTCGCGGGTGCCAAAGGCGCGATCGGCATCGCCTATGACGGCGAAACCAACCGCATCTTCGTTGCCGCGCAGGGTAGCGACAACCTCTCGATCATCGATGCAGCTTCGGGCGAAACCATCAAGAACGTGCTGGTCGGCGCGGGCGCGCTCAACGTCGCCTTCGAGCCGGTGAAGCGTCTTGCCTATGTCGCCAACCGCGGTGCGGGCACGGTCACCGTTCTCGACGTCGATGGTAACATCGTCGCCAACCTCGAAAACGCCCCGCAGCCGAACCACCTGCATGAAGACGGCAAGGGCAATGTCTTCGTGGTCAACAAGGGCCGCGGCGAAGACGAAGCCAGCGACCGCATCGTGCGCCTCAGCGTCAAGGACTGATTATCCTCCCAAGCGATGGTCTTAGGGGTGCCGGGAAACCGGTGCCCCTTTTTTGTGGTTGAGGTCAACGCGAACCGCCCCCTCCACCATCTTCGATGGTCCCCCTCCCCCGCTTCGCAGGGGAGGATCTGAACGTCGAGCACCATATCTCCGGGGTTCTTCCCCCGCCTGCGGGGGAAGTGTCGCGAGGCGACGAAGGGGGCGGCCTACCGAGTCACACTTGCAACTGTCCCGCTTTGCACCGCCCCCTCCACCACCTTCGGTGGTCCCCCTCCCCCGTGAACGGGGGAGGATCCGAACGTCGCGCACTACGATCTCCGGGATCTTCCCCCGCCCGCGGGGGAAGTGTCGCGAAGCGACGAAGGGGGGCGGCCTAGCATCCTACTCCCCCACAACCCTACTCCTCTCCCTCTCCCCTCCACCTTTCGCAAAACGCGAAAGCTTTGGCTGTCAAATACATCGTTCCGCAGGCAGCCAATCATGAATATTGTCCGCCGCACGAATGCCCTGCGGTTGCGGGGCTTGATGGGAGAGAGAATTTCATGACCGACACGCCAGCCGTGCGCGAGATCCGCCAGAACGAGGACCGCTTCCTGTCCTCGGACATCTTCGAATCCGGCCGCTACATCTTCCCCAAGCGCAATGGCGAAGGCTTTGTCACCGAGCAGACCCGCGACGTGCCGATCTATCACAAGTGTGACGTGCTCGTGGTCGGCGGTGGCCCTGCCGGCACCGCCGCTGCGCTCGCCGCAGCCCGCACCGGCGCGGAAGTCGTCGTCATGGAGCGCTACAACCACCTTGGCGGCCTCTCGACCGGCGGCGTCGTCATCTGGATCGACCGCATGACCGACTGGCACGGCAATCTGGTCATCCGCGGCTTTGCCGAAGAAGTGCTCGACCGTCTGCCGCCGGAAGGCAAGGCCGGCCCCGATCGCGCGATCTGGGGCGTCAAGGACGAGGCGCTGGCAAAACACTGGCGTCTGCGCACCTCGGCCTTCCACGGCATCGTCACCTGGGCCCCGACCATTGATCCGGAACGCCTCAAGCTGACCTCGCAAGAAATGCTGATCGACGCTGGCTGCCGTATCGTCTTCCATTCGTGGGCGGCTGTGCCGATCGTAGAGGAAGGCGCGGTCAAGGGCGTCATCTTTGAGAGCAAAGAAGGCCGTCAAGCGCTGATGGCCAAGGTCGTCGTCGACTGCACCGGCGACGGTGACGTCTTTGCCCGCGCAGGCGCTGGTTTTGACACCGACATCGAGGAGGGCGACGTTCACCACTCAATGAACACCGGCTTCATGCTCGGCGGCGTCGACATGGAAACCTGGCTCGCCTTCCGCGGCCAGCAGGAAGCCGCCTTTGCCGAGCTCAACACCATGGGCCGCGATCAGCTTGGCTTTTTCCAGACGCCGTACGTCTCATGGCGCAACGATATTGCGCTCTTCCTCGGGCCAAGACAGTCGGGCCTGTCGGCGCTCAATGTGGATGACATCACCGAGGTCGAAATCCGCTCGCACCGCTTTATGCAGGCGCATTGCGATTTCTTCCGCAAAAACGCGCCGGGCTTCGAAAACGCCTACATGCTGTTGAGCGCGCCGCAGCTCGGCGTGCGCCATACTCGCCGCCTGGCAGGCGCTGGCCGTATCGAGCGTTCGCAGTGGGGCGCGGGCGTCGCGCTCGCTGACGAGATCGGCGTCAGCCCCTCGGTGTCGCCAAAATTCCCGGTCGTTTCCGTGCCATATGGCGCATTGGTGCCGACACGTCTCGACGGCCTGCTCGCCGCTGGCCGCCATGTCTCGTGCGACGCCAACAGCCACGGCTTCATGCGTGAGATTCCGCAGTGCTGGCTCACTGGCCACGCCGCAGGTGCTGCCGCTGGGATCGCCGCAAACCGCGGCGTCCAGCCGCGCAATGTCGACATCGCGGAACTTCAGGCAACGCTGCGCAAGCAGGGTGCATTCGTCCGCGAGGCTGGTGAAAGCGCATCGGCCTGAGATCAGACCTGAGAAAACAAAAAAAGAGCGCCGGTAACCCTGGCGCTCTTTTCAATTCAGCCTCTTGAACGGGCTCAGATCATTCCCAGAGCCGAGAGGTAAAGATCAAGCATCGCTTCTTCTTCTTCACGTTCGGCCTGGTCCTTCTTGCGCAGGCGAATGATGGTCCGCATCGCCTTGGTGTCGAAGCCGTTGCCCTTGGCCTCGGCGAAGACTTCCTTGATGTCGTCGGAGATCGTCTTCTTCTCTTCCTCCAGACGCTCGATGCGCTCGATGAAGGCGCGCAGCTGGCCTGCTGCGACGGTCTGGCTGCTCTCGGTGATTTCGTCTGACATCATAACTCCAAGCGTGATGTTCGTTCAGGCAAGACGAGCGACACAATTCGCGAGTCGCGCCGCAATGGGGATGCGGGTTGGTTGCCCGACGCGGCCCGAAGAATCAATGGTCTTTTGGGCGGCTCTTTTCGAACGTCGCCTGCTTGTCAGGCGAAGCCTCTGTCTGATAGCGCGAACGCCATTCATCGTATGGCATGCCGTAGACGATTTCTCGCGACGCTTCCTTGTCGAGCGCGATCCCCGATGTCTCAGCTGCCTCCCGATACCAGTTGGAGAGGCAGTTCCGGCAAAAACCGGCCAGGTTCATCAGATCGATGTTCTGAACATCGGTCCGCTCGCGCAAATGCGAGACCAGGCGTCGAAACGCAGCTGCCTCGAGTTCACGTTTTTGATCTTCGGTAAGGTCGATCATCGATTCATCTCCCGTGTCAGCGGCCCCGTGCGTGAGCCGTATTGGCGCACATCATGGATATCGGCCATGGCATTTATTGTTTCAAGCATGGGGGCAAGCCTGTCTGCCCAGGCTTCTTGCCCGGACGCATCCGCAATCAGATCCTGGCGGATTTCAAGCAGCGCATGAGCATATCCGTTGACGGTTGCATGGCTGTACAACGTATCTCCACGCAAAGCCCCGTCGTAAGGCTCGTTGTCGCCGACAATTATGCCCGGTTCGGCTTCGAGCAGATCAATCAGTGGTCGAACAACGCGCGGGTCATTGTCCCAAAGCACGCCGGCATGCCATGGTCTTGCCCGCCCCTGCATTGATGGGGTGAACGAGTGAACCGAAAAGATGAAAGGCGCAGCACCGGTCATGGCTGCGACCGATGCGATGACTGAGCCCACTGCCTCATGGTAGGGACGATAATAACGCTCCAGCCGCCGCTCCCGTTCTTCAATACCAAGAGGGTAGTTGGCGGGAATAATCGTTCCGTCATAAAGCTGGCGGATCAGTGTCGGATCATCCTCGCCGCGGTTTGGATCAATGAGAAGTCGCGAAAACCGCGCCATCACCGCAGGCACGCCAAGTTTATGCGCGAGGGCACGCGTCACACCTTCCACACCGATATCATAGGCAATGTGGCGGTCGAATTCGCTTCGAGGCAGGCCAAGATCGCGATACTCATCAGGGAGTTCCCGGCCCGCGTGATCTGCTACAAGAACCATCCCCTTGGTCCTGTCCCCCTCGATCAATTCGAAGGGAGCGAAAAGCGCGTCACGTGTCATGAGAAAACATTCCATTTGCCGAGATATTCATCTCTTTCATGAAGGCTCAAGCGACGCAATGCACAACCCCCGACCTCAAGAAGGATGCCCTGAAATGTGCCGATATCCGGCCGATTCCGCCCACTCTAATCGGTTCGATTCCACCGTTACACGCGTTGACATGTCGCGGCACTTCTTCGAAAAGAGGCTCAGCATGGCGATTCCTTTGGCATCAATGATGAGGTCAGCTTTGGCGAATGCAGCAAGATCGCGCCTGGCGGCTTGCACTGTCTCTCTGACGCTTGGCGCGGGAGCATTGCTGGCATCGCCTAATATTGCATTTGCCGATTTTCGCGTCTGCAACGCGACGCAGAGCCTCGTCGGGGTCGCCATTGGCTATCGGGCGAGCGCGGGCTGGGTAACGGAGGGCTGGTGGCACATCGATGCATCCAGTTGCAAGACACTGATCGAGGGTCCGCTGTCCTCGCGCTATTACTATCTCTACGCAGAAGACGCAGATCGCGGCGGCCGATGGGATGGCCCGATCAACATGTGCGTCGCCGAACGTGAGTTCAAGATCGCCGGAGCAGGCGACTGTTTTGCGCGCGGCTTCCAGCGCGCAGGCTTTCAGGAATATGACACCCGGGAACAGTCGAGCTGGATGGTCCAGCTGACAGACGACCCGGTCAATGACGGTCCATCCGTCACAGGAACAGGTACTCCATGAGACGCAGCCGCAAGGTCAAGATACTCGCCACACTCGGTCCGGCTTCCTCTGAAGAGCATATGATCAAGCGGCTTTTCGAGGCCGGCGCGGATGTCTTCCGCATCAATATGAGCCATGCCGACCACGATCTGATGCGCACGCTCGTTGCCCGCATTCGCAAAGTGGAAAGCGAAGTTCGCAGGCCAATCGGTATTCTGGCTGATCTGCAGGGTCCAAAACTGCGCGTCGGAAAGTTCGTCAACGGCGCCGAAGAGCTTGTCCCGGGACAAACCTTCACCCTTGATGATGATCCGACGCCTGGAGACGCAACCCGCGTTCATCTCCCCCACCCCGAAATCTTGAAGGCTGTCCAGGCCGGACATCAGCTGCTCATTGATGATGGCAGGCTGAGGTTGCGCGCGACCGAGACTGATGGTCGCAAGATCGTCTGCACCGTCGTTTCCGGTACCAAGATCTCGGATCGCAAGGGCGTAAGCCTTCCGGATACGGATCTTCCTGTCGGTGCCCTGACGCGCAAGGACCGGGAAGACCTCGACGCCGCACTTGAAGCTGGCGTGGACTGGATCGCACTCTCCTTCATTCAGCGCCCTGAAGATCTGGTCGAAGCACGTCAGATCGCAGCCGGACGCGCGCTGCTTCTGTCCAAGATCGAAAAGCCACAGGCTGTCAGCCGTCTGGCCGAGATCATCGAGCTGTCCGACGCCCTCATGGTGGCACGCGGCGACCTCGGTGTCGAAATGCCTCTCGAAGCCGTCCCGGGCATCCAGAAGCAGATCACCCGCGCAGCCCGCAAGGCAGGCAAGCCGGTTGTGGTCGCGACACAGATGCTGGAATCGATGATCACCGCACCGGTCCCGACCCGCGCCGAAGTCTCCGACGTCTCGATCGCGGTTTTCGAAGGTGCGGATGCAGTGATGCTGTCGGCGGAGTCGGCGGCTGGCCAATACCCGGTTGAAGCTGTCGCAACGATGAATGCGATCGCCGTCCAGGTCGAGCGCGATCCGCTTTACCCGGGCATCATCAACGCCCAGCGCTCGGTCCCGGAACCAACCGGTGCAGACGCGATCTCGATGGCGGCCCGCGAAATCGGCGAAACGCTCAATGTCTCCGCCATCGTCTGCTATACCGGCTCAGGCGCAACCGGGCTTCGCGCGGCTCGAGAGCGGCCGCGCCTGCCGATCATTGCACTGTCCCCGGTTACCGAGACCACACGCAGGCTCTCGCTCGTCTGGGGCGTGCACTGTGTTGTGACGGATGACGCCCGCGATCTTGACGATATGGTCGACCGCGCCTGCCGCATTGCCCAGGAAGAGGGTTTTGCCAAGGATGAGGATCGCATCATCATCATGGCGGGTGTGCCGCTCGGAACACCGGGCGCTACCAATATGCTGCGGATCGCAAATATCGGCGACGAAGGCTAAGCAGCGCCTTTAATCGGAAAATCTATATGCCCTGCCCGGCAAGCTCGTCAGCGAGCTTGCCGAGTTCGGTTTGCGCCTCGCGCATCATCGGATAAATGTCGAGAAGACGCTGGTAGGCGCGCAGCGCCGCTTCCTTGCGGTCATCTTCACGCAGGATTTCAGCCATGCCAGCGAGCGCACCAAAATGGCGCGGTTCAAGCTCGAGCACGTGGCCGATATCAGCCATTGCCTTCGCATAATCTTGTTTCATGAAATGCAGTGTGGCGCGCCGATTCCAGCCCTCGGCATAGTCCGGCGCGAGCGTGACAACCTGATCCAGCAGATCAAGCGCGACATCCGTCTTGTCGGCCTCCATCGCCTTCTGTGCCCATTGCATCAGAAGGTCGATATTGGCGCTTCCCGACAGCGACCATTGCTTGACGATGCGACTTGAGATGCGCTTGGCGGCGTTCTCGTTCTGCGCGCGCTTCAATTCGGCAAACAGCGCATCAAGCCGGGTCTCCGGGTCCTCGAGCGTCAGGACCGCAGCCTGCCGGCCTGTCTGTTGAGCAACAGCATCAACGGCAGGGAAAAGAGCCAGAAAACCAAGTCCAAAAACGAAAACGTTCCGCATCTGCAGGAAACTACCCGCGTGATGCAGAACGTCAAACTGAATATCGCGTGAAGTGCGAAAGGGGATTAGCCCTGACGTGCCTTGTAGCGCGGATCGGTCTTGTTGATGATGTAGACGCGGCCCTTGCGGCGAACCAAACGATTGTCGCGGTGACGGCCCTTGAGCGCCTTAAGCGAATTCTTGATCTTCATCGGTCTAGCCCGTGTTCTGATATGCCCATACGGGCCAACATGAAGGCGTGCCGCGAGGCACGCCGCGAAATCGGGTTGCTCATAAACCGGGAGCGGTGAACATGTCAATAGTTTCCACGCATTCCGGCCCTATGCAGAGGCACTGCGCCAGCTGACAGCGAGCAATCCCGCGGCCATGAGCAAGGAACCTCCCGTGCGGTTGACGATGCGCTGCACGGACGGCTTGCGAATCATCCCGCGCGCCCTGGATGCGAGCACGGCATAGACTGCTGCATTCAGGGTCGCAAGGACAACGAACGTCACTTCAAGCACGACAAACTGCGTCAGGCCAGGCGCGGACGGGTTATAGAACTGCGGCAGGAAAGCGATGAAGAAGATAATGCTCTTCGGATTAAGCGCCGTGATGACGTAGGCGTGGAGGAAGATGCGGCGGACGCCCGCCTCCTGTGTGGCCTCCGGCAGCGCCTGCTGCGACATCGGCGCGCGCCAGAGCTTGATGCCCAGATAGACGAGATATGCCGCCCCCACCCACTTCAGAACGGTAAAGAGCGTAGCCGAAGTCGCTAGCAGCGCCCCGAGGCCCAGCATGGACGCAGTCAGCGCGGTAAAGTCTCCAAGTGCCACGCCTGCAACGGTCGCAAAGGCGACACGCCGGCCATGGCTCAGCGCGTAGGAGACAACAAGAAGGATCGTCGGGCCCGGAATTGCCAGCATGATGGCTGACGCGACGGCGAATGCGGCCCAGGTTTCAAATGACATCTGCAGGCCCTCTCAGGAATGGGCCTGCAGCAATCCATAATTCGTCCTGCCGCGCAAGAAAGATGCGCGATCAGCCCTTTTTGGCAACGATGCGCGTGAAGTGGCCCATCTTGCGTCCCGGACGCGCCTCCGCCTTCCCATAGAGATGAAGAATGAGGTCAGGCTCGGCCAACAGCTCGGCGGTGCGAAGGATATCGTCGCCGATCAGATTTTCCATCACACAGTCGCTGTGACGGCGTGGATCCCCCAGACGCAAGCCGGCGACAGCGCGAATATGCTGCTCGAACTGCGAGATGGCGCACGCAGCTTCGGTCCAGTGGCCCGAATTATGAACCCGTGGCGCAATTTCATTCACGAGCACGGTGCCGTCGGCGAGAACAAAAAGCTCGACACCGATGACGCCGACATAGTCGAGACCTTCGAGGATCGAGCTTGCCATCCGGCGGGCCGCCTCTGCTGTGCTGTCGCTGATCGATGCAGGTACGGTTGAAATATGCAAAATGCCGTTGCGATGGACGTTCTCTGCCGGATCGTAGCAGACGACCTCGCCATCTTTGCCTCGCGCCGCGATCACGGAAATCTCGCGCTCGAACGGGACGAGAGCTTCGAGGATCAGCGGCACCGATCCCATCGCCTCATAGACACCCCGCGCATCGTCGGCGACGGCGTTGCGGAAGACCCGCTGGCCCTTCCCGTCATAGCCAAGGCGGCGGGTCTTGAGGACGCCACTTCCGTCGAATTTGGCAAGACCTGCGATCAGATCTTCGTCGCTATCGACCTGGACGAAGCGCGCCGTCGCGATGCCCATATCGTTTAGGCCCGTCTTCTCCGTCACGCGGTCCTGTGCTGCCTCAAGTGCGCGCGGAGGCGGGGAGACTTGAACTTTTTCGTTGAGGGCGCTTGCGGCAGCTACCGGAACGTTCTCGAACTCGTAGGTCACCACCGCGCATTCGCTGGCGAGGGCAGCCAGCGCAGCCGGGTCATCATACGGTGCAACAAGGAGCTCGTTCGCGGTCTGGGCAGCCGGACAATTCTCCTGCGGCTCCAGCACGATCGTGCGATAGCCAAGCCTTGCCGCAGCCATCGAAAGCATGCGACCGAGCTGACCGCCGCCGACGATGCCGATCGTCGAACCGAGTGGAAGTGCGCCGCTCATGCCTCGTCTACCGGAAATTCTGCAACATTATTTGTCTGGGATGCCCGCCAGGCATCAAGCCGCGCGGCAAGCTCCTCGTCGTAAAGTGCCAGCACAGAGGCCGCCATTAGCGCCGCGTTGATCGCACCCGCCTTGCCGATGGCAAGGGTTCCCACCGGAACGCCTCCCGGCATCTGCACGATCGACAAAAGCGAATCCTGGCCTGACAGCGCCTTGGATTCCACCGGCACGCCGAAGACAGGCAAGGGCGTCATCGCGGCCGTCATTCCGGGCAGGTGAGCGGCACCCCCGGCACCGGCAATGATCACCTTGAACCCATTCGCCTTCGCACTCGTCGCAAAATCATAGAGACGCTGCGGCGTCCGGTGAGCGGAGACAATCCGGCTTTCATGCGAAATGGCGAGCGCGGTGAGTGTTTCCGACGCATGGCGCATCGTGGTCCAGTCGGACTGGCTCCCCATGATGATTGCAACGTCGACGGGGGTGCTGGCCATGTCGGTACTCCATTCGAGACCGCCGCGGATTAACGCAATCGGTCCCCTGCCGCAAGTTGCGCGGCTCAGGCGATAATGTCTGGGATGATCGAGTCTTCCAGCTTCTGCAGCTTGTCCTTCAGGGCAAGCTTCTTCTTTTTCATGCGCTGGATTTGCAGCGCGTCACATCCGGTAGCGAGCATCGCATTGATCGCGGCGTCGAAATCAGAATGTTCCTGTTTGAGTTTGGCGAACTCGAGACGAAGAGAGGCCTGTTCCTGTTCCGACATACCGATCCGATGGCTGGTTAAACGGTGGTCCCAATGAAAGGAAAAATCGACGCACTGCATCGAACTTTTTCAGAAATAGCACACTCTCATTCGCGACGAAATGACATGAACCGGCATTCGACAGAACAGATTTTAGGTGGCAAACTATCATCGTGCCGTCTCAACCGCGGTCACTGAAGGCCCGGATACGACACATACGAGGAACCCAAAGGGAGAGCTAATATGTCTCTTGCATCCCACCTTGCCGAGCTGGAACGTAGACACGGCGACCTCAAACGACAAATCGACGAGGCACTTAATCAGCCCTCGTTCGATACAATCGAGCTTACTAAGCTCAAGCGCCGGAAGCTGGCTCTCAAGGACGAGATCAGGAAACTTCAGGTTCCGACGCGCCACTAATTCAGCGCACCATCATTTTCCCAAGATCAACGGCCGATGGCGTACGCGCCATCGGCCGTTGTATTTTTGTGACGCGGCCTTGTGCAGAGGACCGGCTCAAGCCTCCGCAGGGGTCAGCTCGACACTCTCTTCATCATGTGCTGCGTCACCTTCGCTTCTTGGATCAAGCAAACTGGATTGGGTCGTGACAGCACGTTCGGCCGGCAGCGTCTTGAATGCCTCGCGATCTTCGATCGGCACCGGAGCACGGACACGAACACGCATAAGTGCGTAGATGCCCAACGCCACATGCGGAGCCGCCGTCGCCAGAAAGAGACTCTCGGGCCGCATCCCGGCCATGAGCGCCGCGCCGATGACCGGGCCGATCATCGTGCCAAAGCCGTAAAGGAAGAGAAGACCTCCCGACACCTTGACGAAATCCTCAGGCGAGGCGTGGTCATTCGCATGGGCAACGGCGATCGAATAGAGCGTGTAGGCCATCGCGCCGTAAAGCGCCGTGATCCCGAGAACGGCACCAAGATCGCGCGGGGTCAGGAGGAACATCAGGAACCCGAAGAGGCCGGCCCCAAAGGAAGCAGCTGCCAGAACATAGCGGCGGTCAGTCCTGTCGGATGCACGCCCGACCGGCACCTGTGCCAAAGCGCCGGCCAGAACCACAAGGCTCATCATCAGGGCGACAGTGCCGGACGACAGATCTGCACGCGCGCCATAGACAGCGCCCAGTGTCCCCCAGGCACCATTGGCGACCCCAATGAGCAGACAGCCGACGGCGGCAACGGGCGAGTTCTTGTAAAGACCTCGTATATCGAGCTTGACGTCAGCAAGCGGTTGCGGACTTGCGGCTGAAGAAACCGCCGTGGGGATAACCGAGGCGCAAAACAGGATGCCGACAATCAGGAACAAATCCGCCGCAGTGACATCGAACACCGCGACCAGCATCTGGCCCGCCATGATCGAGGCATAGGTCACCATCATGTACAGGCCGAAGACTGTGCCGCGATTTTCGTTGGTCGCCTTCTCGTTCAGCCAGCTCTCGATCACCATGAATGCGCCTGCCATCGCAAAGCCGGTGCCGGCGCGCAGCAGGATCCAGACGACTTCGCCGATCATGAGGCCCGACAAGAGAGCGATGATCGCGGCCGAAGCAGCCAGCGCTCCGAAGGCGCGCACATGCCCCACCTTCCGCACCAGTCTTGGAATGAAGTAGCATCCAGCGACGAAGCCACCGGCCCAGGCGGTTCCCAGAAGGCCAAGGGCGGCCGTCGAAAACTCCTCCGCCTGGCCGCGTAGCGGCAGCAGGATGCCGTGCAGACCGGATGCGGCCAGCAAAAATGCAGTCCCGCTCAAGAGCGAAAAGATCGGGCGATAGGTGATGAACATTGGCAGGCTCCGTACGCCAATCTTTCCTGAGATTCGGGCGTCAGGGTGAATCGGCAGCGCCCTTTTGTCCACTGACCGCGACATAACAATGACGCGCCAAAAAATAGTCCCTCAAGAGACCGGACGGCGCTCTACAACCACTTAACTAAGCGCCGCGCAATCATAGACGCACCGTCCGGAAGGCATCAGCGGCGGAAAAGCGATTCCGCGGCGATTCGGCTGCTGCTTTTCGAGGACAGCTCGTTCTCGAGGCGGGCAATCTCCGATTTCAGCTGGAGAATGCGTTCCTCCAGTTCGTGGACGGAGAGCAACGACAGGTCCTGACCGATTTCGTGGACTTTCTTCGGCCTCAGGGGTTCATCATCGAACAGCGCCATATTGAACTCCTTCATTTGCCCTTGCAGGTACAAGTCTACATAAGGAACGAGAGGACGCAAACGAGGGAGGACTGGCGCAAATGGTTGCCGACGCGATGACCGCAATAGCCATCAGCGAGCCAGGGGGGCCGCTGGTTCTGAAACCTGACCGGCGTCCAGTCCCGAGCCCAGGGCTGGGAGAAATCCTGATCCGGGTGCGCGCTGCCGGCGTCAATCGGCCTGATGTCCTTCAGCGCAAAGGCGCATATCCACCACCGCCAGGCGCTTCCGACCTTCCCGGGCTCGAAGCTGCAGGCGAGGTGGTGGCGGTAGGTGGAAACGTCGCCCGCTGGCGGATCGGTGATGGCGTCACCGCGCTGACTGCCGGAGGCGCGTACGCAGAATATGTCGTCGTGCACGAAACCAACGCTCTGCCTATCCCGCACGGATTTACATTCACCGAAGCAGCAGCGATCCCGGAGACCTTCTTCACCGTCTGGCACAATGTCTTCCAAAGGGGCGGCCTGCAGGCAGGCGAGGATTTCCTCGTTCACGGCGGATCGTCGGGCATCGGCACGGTTGCGATCCAGCTTGCATCCGCATTCGGCGCCACTGTTTTCGCCACCGCCGGAACGGCAGACAAGTGCGCGGCCTGCGTAAGCCTTGGCGCCAAACGGGCTATCAACTACCGCGAGGAAGACTTTGTCCGCGTCGTCAAGGACGAGACTAATCGCAAGGGTGTTGAACTCACCCTCGACATGGTCGGCGGCGATTATGTCGACCGCAATTACCAGGCAGCAGCCATTGAAGGCCGGATTGTGCAGATTGCCACGCTGGGCGGGGTCCAGGCCAATGCCGACATCTCACGGCTGATGGTCAAACGTCTGACGCATACAGGCTCGACACTTCGGCCGCGCACGATCGAGTTCAAGGCAAAGATCGCGGCCGAACTGGAGGCCAAGGTGTGGCCGCTGCTCGCCACCCGCAAGATAGCACCCGTTATGGACATGATCTTTCCGTTGAAGGAAGCCTGGCGCGCGCATGAGCGCATGGAAGAGGGCGACCACATCGGCAAGATCGTGCTTGATATATGAAAGGAATAGCGTAGATGAATACATACAACGGCGCCTGTCATTGCAGCTCGGTCCGCTTCCGCGTCCGTCTTAAGAACGGCCTCGACAGTGCGCGCCGCTGCACCTGCTCATTTTGCCGTATGCGTGGCGCAGTCGCCGTTGGAGCAGATCGTGAAGACTTCGAGCTTCTCGAAGGTGCCGACGCGCTGACGACTTACACTTTCAATACCGACACGGCGCAACACTATTTCTGCTCGCGTTGCGGCATCTACACTCATCACCTGCGCCGTTCGAACCAGAATGAATACGGCATAAACGCTGCATGTCTTGAGGGAATCAGCCCGTTCGACTTTGAAAAGGTGCTGGTTATTGACGGCATCAACCACCCGTCGGATGACGAGAACCGCAAAGGACCTCGTATCGCCGGGACGCTGCATTATGTGCGTAATGAGGAGTAGCGCTGCTCAATTGCCGCTTTTCGTTGCGGGGGGAACAAAATGACGTTATATGCGTCAGAGATTTCCCATAAATTGGTGGCTTGCCACCGCCCGCGACAGGGACGCGGGCGAACGAGAGGATTTATCCTATGGCCAACACACTGCTGATGCCGAAGGCGACCGCCGTCTGGCTCGTTGACAATACTGCACTGTCGTTCGACCAGATCGCCAGCTTTTGCAAGCTGCATCCGCTTGAGGTGAAGGCAATCGCCGATGGCGAAGCTTCTCAGGGCATCAAGGGTCTGGACCCGGTCATCACCGGCCAGCTTTCGCGCGATGAGATCGAGCGTGGCGAAGCAGATGTCAACTACCGCATCAAGCTGTCCGAACCGAAGGTTCGCGTACCAGAATCCAAGCGCCGCACCCCTCGCTACACCCCGCTGTCGAAGCGTCAGGACCGCCCGAACGCCATCCTTTGGCTGGTCAAGAACCACCCGGAGCTCAAGGACGCACAGATCTCGCGCCTCGTTGGTACCACCAAGTCCACGATCGAGCAGATCCGTAACCGCACCCACTGGAATTCCGCAAATCTCGTCCCGATGGATCCGGTCACCCTCGGCCTGTGCTCGCAGATCGACCTTGACCTCGAAATCCAGCGCGCATCGCGCGGCCTGCCTCCGGCAGCACCGACGGGCGACACCCTGCTGCCGGCCTCGATGACTGAAGGTCTCGACGTCAACGACAATCAGGACGAGGAGCAAGAGCTCGACGCAGATGCCGTCTTCGCGAAGCTTTCGTCGCTGCGCTCGACCGCTCCCCAGGACGAGGACGAGGAGTAATCCTCAGGCGTTTCCGCGCGCTTCCCAGCAGCGGTAGAAATCGGCAAGTTGCTTGCCCCTCTCGGGCCGGAAAATCCGGCCCGCAGATTTGGCCTCCAGAATACGGTCGAGCCTGAACGCGCGAAAGTTGTTGCGCAATTCGCACCAGGCAACGAGGGTCCATACCTTCCCCCAGAACCACAGCCCAAGCGGGCGCACGTCGCGCATCGATGAGGCTCCGGTCTCGTCCCTATAGTCGAGCGTCAGCACGTCACGGGCTTCAACAGCACGCTCGAGAACGTCGACAAGCTTGCGCTCCGCTTCGCTCACCACCCAGTCCGGCATATGAATTTCCGTCCGGGCAATGCGGGCCTTCTCAGGCTCTGGGAGCACCGAGCCGATCTTGACCAATGCCTCCTCAGCGGCCCGTGCCATCTGCGCGCCGCCAAAGGCCCTCACCATCCTCGCGCCAGCGACCAGTGCGACGATCTCATCGCGCGTGAACATCAGCGGTGGCAGTTCAAAGCCCTCCCGCATCAGATAGCCCACCCCTGCCTCGCCATCGATCGGTACACCTGTGGACTGAAGGTCGGCTATGTCGCGATAGATGGTGCGCTCGGAGACTTCCAGCCGTTCGCCCAGCATCCGTGCCGTCACAAGACGGCCCCCGCGAAGGTGCTGGACGATTTGAAACAGGCGGTCGGCGCGGCGCATGGCAAAGGGTCCTCAAGAAGGATGAGAGGACACTATGACATGGTCCTCCTGACACCATCCTGTCAGGAGGATGTCAGGAGCGATAGTATCAGCCGAAGCGGCGCGCTGCATCGAGCGCGAGGCCGAGGCCCACAGCGCCATAGCGATCGGTATTGACGATACGCGCATGCGGGAACCGCTCGGTAGCGGTCTTGCGCACCAGAGGCACCTGCGCACCGCCTCCAGTCAGAACAACTGTCTCGATTTCACCAGCCAGAACACCCGCCGCCGTCAGCGCTTCATCGATGGCGGTCTCGATCTTGCGCACAAGCTCGTTGCTCGCGGTTTCAAACTCGGAGCGTGCGACGGGCACTGAAAGGTCAAGGCCCGGCTCTTTAAGCCGAACCGCCGCATCGGCGGCGTCGGTCAGCTGGATCTTCGCCGCTTCGACCTGCGCCGCAAGACGGTGACCCGAGCGATTTTCCAGAAGATGCAGATAGCGATCGAGCTTTGCAGGCTCGGCGGCCTCGCGCTGCAAGGAATGGATATCGCGCATGGTCTTCGGCGTATAGAGCAGATTGATCTTGTGCCAGGTTGCCATGTCGTTGAAGTACCAGACCGGCAGCTGGCGCTTTCCATCCTTTGTGCTGCTGCCAAGCCCAAACTCCGGCATCACGCGGGCAATGTTCAATTGCCGGTCGAAATCGGTGCCGCCGACATGGACACCCGAAGTCGAGAGGATATCCGAGCGACGGTCGGTTGCCTTGCTGCGCTCCGGCGACAGACGCAGGACCGAAAAGTCCGAGGTGCCGCCGCCAATATCGACGATCAGTGCCAGCGCCTCGTCATTGAGCTCGCGCTCGAAATTCAGCGCGGCAGCAACCGGCTCGAACTGGAATTCGATATGTTTAAAGCCCTCGTCCCGCGCTGCGGCCTCCAACTGGTCCTGCGCGGTGCGGTCGGCCGCCGGGTCCCCGTCAATGAAGAACACAGGGCGCCCCAAGACGACATGTTCGGGCACACTCCCGTGATGCGCCTCGAGCTGGGTTCGGAGGTTACGCAGGAAGCGGCCAATCAGCCCCTGAAACGTCATCCGGTCGCGTCCGACCTGCGTGGTCTCTTTCATCAGGCTGGTGCCGAGGATCGACTTCAACGCCCGCATGAAGCGACCTTCCGCTCCATCCATATATTCGTGCACCGCCGAGCGGCCGTAGTGCACACTCCCGTCCTCAAGACTGAAGAACAGCGCCGACGGGATCGTTACCTCGTTGCCTTCAACCGGAACGAGATATGGCGCACCACCGGCAGCGCAAAGGCCGACCGTGGAATTGGTGGTGCCGAAGTCGACGCCACAGTGAAGAACGGACATGGGATGACTGCTCGAATGGCTTCGCCATCGACACCAGGGCGCGACAGCGAAGAAGGATTGGGAAAGGGACGCCCATCTACCTCATCCATCAGAAGATGGAAACCTAAAAGCCCTTCTGCGCGTCCATCAACCGCGTTGCGCTTCCTCCCCCAAGGTTCGCCGGTCAGCTCTGCGCATATGCGCAGCCGAAACCTGCACCCCAAAGGCGGAGCGAGGGGGTGCAAAGTTCCGCTATGTTCGGTCGCGCTTCAGCTTTCTCCGCCGGCCTGACCAGTTCCAGGCGTCAACGAGGAAATGCTTTTGGCTTAGATGCCTATCCCCTTGCCCTTGAGCGCATCGCTGATTTCGTCAAGGATTGCCGGATCATCGATCGTCGCCGGCATGTTCCAGCTTTCCTTGTCGGCAATCTTTTGCATCGTGCTGCGCAAGATCTTGCCCGATCGTGTCTTCGGCAGGCGCTTCACCGTCACCACCGATTTGAGTGCCGCCACCGGCCCGATCTTGGAACGAACCAGCGCGATCACTTCCCGCTCAACCTCGGCCGGATCGCGGTCGGCACCAGCATTGAGAACGACAAAAGCGCAAGGTATCTGACCCTTCATCTCATCGTGGACCCCCACGACCGCGCATTCGGCGACATCCGGATGCTCGGCAACCACCTCCTCCATGCCACCGGTTGAAAGACGATGTCCCGCAACATTGATGATGTCGTCGGTCCGCGCCATGATGAAGAGATATCCGTCTTCATCGATATAGCCTGCGTCAGCGGTCTTATAGTAGCCGGGGAACTCATCGAGATATGAGCTCCGGAAGCGCGGCTCTGCGTTCCACAGGGTCGGCAGCGCTCCAGGTGGCAGAGGAAGCTTGATGACGACATTGCCGAGCGTTCCTGCAGGAACAAGCTCGCCGCCATCGTCCACAACCCGAACGTCAAATCCCGGCATCGGAACTGCAGGCGAGCCATATTTGACCGGCAACTGCCCGAGACCGACCGGATTGTGACTGATCGGATGACCCGACTCCGTTTGCCACCAATGATCGATCACCGGAACGCCCAGCTGCTCTTCTGCCCATTTCACGGTGCCAGGATCCGCACGCTCACCGGCCAGGAACAAGGTTCGCAGGCTCGACAAATCGTATTTCCTGATGAACTCGCCGGTTGGATCCTGACCCTTGATGGCGCGAAAGGCGGTCGGAGCCGTGAACAGCGCCACGACGTTGTGCTCCGAGATCACCCGCCAGAATGTGCCCGCGTCGGGCGTACCGATCGGTTTGCCTTCGAATAGAACCGTAGTGCACCCGGCCAGCAGCGGCGCGTAGACAATGTAGGAATGCCCGACGACCCAGCCGACGTCGGATGCGGTCCAGAAGACCTCGCCGGGCTTAATCCCGTACTCGTTCTCCATGGTCCAGTGCAGAGCAACAATATAGCCGCCCGTGTCGCGGACGACGCCCTTGGGCTGGCCGGTCGTGCCGGACGTGTAGAGAATGTAGAGCGGATCGGTTGCGGCCACCGGGACGCACTCAACCTTCTCGCCGTCCGCAATTGCCTTGGCTACTGCTTCGGCCATGTCGATGTCGCGGCCTGACAGAAGATCGCAACGAAGCTCGTCACGCTGGAAGACGATGCACCGCTCCACCTTGTGGGATGCAAGCTCGATGGCTTCATCCAGCAATGGCTTGTAGGCAACAATCCGCCCCGGCTCCACGCCGCACGATGCCGAAACGATGACCTTCGGCGCACAATCATTGATCCGCGTGGCCAGTTCGCGTGCGGCAAAGCCGCCGAACACGACAGAGTGCACGGCACCAAGTCGGGCGCAAGCGAGCATTGCGAACATCGCCTGCGGGATCATCGGCATATAGATGATGACGCGGTCGCCCTTCTCTACCCCTTGAGCACGAAGGACTGCCGCCAGCGCCTCGACCTCCTGCAGCAGCTCGCCATAGGTATAGCTGCGCTTGGCGCCAGTGATGGGGCTGTCATAGATGATCGCGACCTGATTGCCGCGGCCACGCTCCACGTGGCGATCAATCGCATTGTAGCAACAATTGCAGACAGCATCCGGAAACCAGTGCCCGAAAACACCGCTGTCTGCGTCGAATATCTTTGTCGGTGCCTTGATCCAGTCTATCGACTTTGCCGCTTCCGCCCAGAATTCCTCCGGGTTTGACTTCCAGCCAGCATAGACCTCGGCATATCTTGAATTCACATCTTCCTCCCAGTCTCCAACGCCACATTTTATGCGGCGAAATTCCTCCAAGTCCACTGAACTATCTGGAAAAGCCAATAGCTTTGACAGGGATCAACTATGCTGCTCAAAGAGGAACAGCATGACAAAGATTCTGTCCATCATCATCATCGGCCTCATGGTTGTTCAGATAATCAAGCCGCTTGGCCTTCCGGGGCTGAAGCGCCGTGCCGACTTCTGGAAACTGGCAGTCTTTGCTCTGGGCTTGATCGTCATCACTGCCGGCTTCAGCCACGGCAAATAAAAAACCCGGCCCATTTCTGGACCGGGTTTTTAATGAACGCGTAGCGACGATCGCCGCTGCAACTTAGCGCGCGCGCGAGGCCTCGAAGATGCTGTCGATCGAAGATGCGAGCAGCGCGTCGAACTCTTCCTCGGTCTGCTGGGCAGACAGACCTTCGGTCAGCGCACGCGAGAAGCTGGCGATGACGCCGTCGTTTTCACGCAGCTTCGCGTTGGCTTCGTCGCGGGTATAGCCACCCGAGAGCGCCACGACGCGCACGACGCGCGGATGATCGACCAGCGGCTTGAACAGATTGGCCTTGGTCGGCAGCGTCAGCTTCAGCATCACCTTCTGGCCTTCCGGCAGCGCATCGAGCTGCTTCAAGATCTCGGCGAGCATGATCTCCTCAGCTTCCGCTTTGTCGGCGATGGAGATCGTGACTTCCGGCTCGATGATCGGCATCAGGCCCTTGGCGAGGATCTCCTTGCCAACCTCAAACTGCTGCGCAACGACTGCCTCGATGCCCTTCTGGTTTGCCGCATCGATGACCGAACGCATCTTCGTGCCATAGATGCCCTTGGTGACAGCGCGGTCCAGAAGCGCGTCAAGTTCTGGCATCGGCTTCATCAGCTTGACGCCGTCCTGTGCGTCAGCAAGGCCCTTGTCGACCTTGAGAAACGGGACCACGCCGCGCTGCTTCCAAAGATATTCCGCCGTCGCCGTGCCATCGATGTCGCGATCCATCGTCTGCTCGAACAGAATGGCCCCCATCACCTTGTCGCCGGTAAAGGCAGGCGACTTGATGATGCGTGCGCGCATCTGGTGGATGAGGTCGAACATCTCGGCTTCGTTGGACCAGGCACCTTCTTCGATGCCGTAAAGCTTCAGCGCCTTGGGGGTCGATCCGCCCGACTGGTCAAGTGCCGCAATGAACCCATCTTTGTTAGCGGCCTGCTCGGCCATTGCCGCGATATCGTGGGAACGTTCGCTCATTCACTTGCCTCCTGTGCTTGACAATGGCTGGCCCTTACCAGACGCGGCGTTGGAACGGAATGGAGGCCCCGCAGTCGAATCGGTTTAAACCAATTTCAAATGTTTAAGATGCGGGCTGTAAGGGCAGCTTAGGCTCGGTTTGGGGATGAATGGTCTCCCTGGAGCAACGATCCGGCTCCCCCTCCGCCGCTTCGCGGCACCTCCCCCGCAAGCAGGGGAGGATCCGAGCGTCGAGCGCTACTTTTCAGGGATCCTCCCCCATCCATGGGGGAGCGACTGTGTTGGGGGTCAAGCTGTTTTCCATGGTTTACTGTCCCGGAGCATGGCGTTGAGGATGGTGACGAGTTTGCGCATGGCAGCTACCAGCGCGACGAGTTTGGGCTTGCCGGCGGCGACCAGCCGATCGCGA
>NZ_JADGMQ010000017.1 GCF_016124105.1 Aquamicrobium zhengzhouense | reverse complement strand
GTCGGCTGGCGGGACGCATGCGTCCCTGGCCGAGGTAGCTCCTCGTCCTGCGGACCATAAGCTGAAGGTCGTTGGTTCAAATCCAACCCCCGCAACCAACTTCAAACTTCTCAGCAATCAACATTCAACGCCGCGCACTTCAGTGTCGGCTGGCGGGACGCATGCGTCCCTGGCCGAGGTAGCTCCTCGTCCTGCGGACCATAAGCTGAAGGTCGTTGGTTCAAATCCAACCCCCGCAACCAAGCACCAGCTTCTCAGCAATCAACATTCAACGCCGCGCACTTCAGGGTCGGCTGGCGGGACGCATGCGTCCCTGGCCGAGGTAGCTCCTCGTCCTGCGGACCATAAGCTGAAGGTCGTTGGTTCAAATCCAACGTGCGCGGGCAAACATCTTCCCAATAAAAGACTAGTTTCTCCGAGCGGTGGATGATTGGCTTGTCCCCCTGCTGCACTAACGCAAATCTGCGTCGTCGTCCTTCCCATTCCTCGGCCGAGTGCTGGGGCAGGGGCTTTTCTTATTTTTTGCGGATTGCGAAATAAATAAGAACTCGGCTATGCTCCTTCGGGCAGGCTTCTGGCCGGCATGGGAGGAATTTGGATGTATCTTGGGCTGGACCTCGGCACGTCGGGGGTCAAGGCGCTGCTGATGGATGAGGAGCAGGAGCCTGTCGCGTCCGCGTCGAGCGATATCACGGTGTCGCGTCCCCATGAGGGGTGGTCGGAGCAAGAGCCTGCGGATTGGGTCCGGGCTGCCGAAGATGTGGTCGGTGCGTTGCGTCATTCCCATGCGATTGAAATCGCAGCGGTGCGTGGCATTGGTCTATCGGGCCAGATGCATGGAGCGACCCTTATCGACAGCGCCGGGGGGGTGATGCGGCCTTCGATATTGTGGAACGACACCCGCAGTTTCGAAGAAGCTGAAGCGCTTGATCGTGATCCGATTTTTCGCGAGGTTACGGGAAACATCGTCTTTCCCGGATTTACCGCGCCGAAACTGGTCTGGCTTAGGCGGCATGAGCCGCAGATATTTGATCGCGTGGCCAAGGTTCTGTTGCCGAAGGACTATCTCCGCTTCTGGCTGACCGGCGAGTTCGTGGCCGAAATGTCGGACGCATCCGGCACGTCTTGGCTGGATGTCGGGGGGCGGCAATGGTCCATGCAGCTTCTGGACAAATGCGGTCTTGAACTGGCGCAGATGCCGTCGCTCATCGAAGGGACGGAAGTGTCGGGCGTGTTGAGGCCGGAATTAGCCTCCAGATGGGGGATGAAAAATAAGGTCGTTGTCGCGGGCGGGGCAGGGGACAATGCCGCTTCGGCCTGCGGTGTCGGCGCTGTACGATCCGGGGAGGCCTTTCTTTCGATTGGAACATCCGGCGTTCTCTTTGCAGCCAATGATCGATACTCCCCAATTGCTGCAAGTGCGGTGCATACATTTTGTCACGCCCTGCCCGAGGTGTGGCATCAAATGGGGGTGACACTTTCGGCGGCAGATTCGCTGAGCTGGCTATCGGCTATTGTCGGTTCACCCGCCAGCAGATTGGCTGACGAGCTGGGCGATCAACTTCGGGCCCCAACCGGGGTGACGTTTCTGCCTTACCTTTCGGGCGAGCGTACCCCTCACAATGATGCGTCTATTCGTGGAGCGCTGACGGGGCTTTCGCATCAGAGCGATCGGGAAGCCTTGACGCAGGCCGTCATGGAAGGGGTTGCGTTCTCGTATCGCGATTGCCTCGAAGCGTTGAAATCTTCCGGCACGACGATTGATCGGGTAACTGCGGTTGGTGGCGGGTCGCGTTCGCACTATTGGCTGAAGGCGGTTGCGACGGCTCTCGAAATTCCGATCGATCTCCCGGCTGAGGGAGATTTTGGCGCGGCGCTCGGGGCAGCGCGTCTCGGTCTTATCGCGGCCGAGGGAGCGGATCCGGTTCAGGTCTGTTCCCGCCCGGCAATGCGCGAGACCATAGAGCCGGATACCTCACTGCACGCAGCCTTCGAGGATGCGTATCAGCGCTACCGCGACCTTTATCCGGCCATCCGCTCCATTCATTCCTGATCGACAAGGAGATTTGTCATGACGACCGGTTTCTTCGGTGACGTTTCGCCGATCCGCTACGAAGGGCCGGATTCGGACAATCCGCTCGCCTACAGATATTACAATCCAGCTGAGATGATCATGGGCAAGCGGATGGAGGACCATCTGCGCTTCTCCGTGGCCTATTGGCATTCATTTGCGTGGCAGGGGGGGGATCCCTTCGGCGGGCAGACCTTCGAGCGTCCCTGGTTCGATGAGACGATGGAGGGGGCGAGGCTCAAGGCTGACGTTGCCTTCGAAATGTTCCAGGCGCTCGGCGTGCCATTCTACTGTTTCCACGATGCGGATGTGCGCCCGGAAGGCTCGACGCTTGCGCAGAGTATTTCACGGCTGGATGAGATTGGTGACGTCTTTGCCGCAAAGCAGGCGAAGACCGGGGTGAAGCTGCTATGGGGCACCGCAAACCTTTTCTCGCATCGTCGTTATATGGCGGGAGCTGCGACCAACCCGGATCCTGATGTGTTCGCGTACGCAGCCGCGACCGTCAAAGCCTGTATGGACGTTACGAAGCGGCTTGGCGGCCAGAACTATGTGCTCTGGGGCGGCCGTGAGGGCTATGAAACCCTGCTCAATACCGATCTCAAGCGCGAACGGGAGCAGGCAGGTCGGTTCCTTGCGCTCGTCGTCGACTATGCCAAGAAGATTGGCTTCGGCGGGACCATCCTCATCGAGCCTAAGCCTCAGGAGCCGACAAAGCATCAATATGATTATGATGTCGCGACGGTCTACGGCTTCCTCAAGGATTTCGGCCTTGAGAAAGAAGTGAAGGTCAATATCGAGCAGGGGCATGCGATTCTGGCGGGCCATTCATTCGAGCACGAGTTAGCCCTCGCGGCATCGCTGGGGATCTTCGGTTCAATCGACATGAATCGAAACGACTATCAGTCGGGTTGGGATACGGACCAGTTTCCAAACAACGTGCCCGAAATGGCTCTGGCCTATTATGAGGTTCTCAAGGCAGGTGGCTTCACGACCGGAGGCACCAATTTCGATGCCAAACTCCGTCGCCAATCGCTCGACCCGGAAGATCTGCTGATTGCGCATATAGGCGCGATGGATTGCTGCGCACGGGGCTTGAAGGCTGCCGCTGGAATGCTGGGGGATCAGGCCCTGATCAAGCCGCTGGAAGAGCGTTATGCCGGCTGGAACGATCGGCATGCGCAGGCAATGCTTTCAGGCCAGATGTCACTGGATGAAATCTCGACGCATGTGCTTTCGAATGATATCGAGCCCAAGCCCCGATCCGGGCGACAGGAATATCTCGAGAATCTGGTGAATAGGTATGTTTGACGCGCAGACGTCCGTTGGGGATGGCAACCAGGAACCCTCCTGGAGAGAGGCTGGGCGAAAGTCCGGGATAGTTCATCTGGGCGTGGGCGCGTTTCACAAGGCACATCAGGCGGTCTACACCGATGATGCGATCGGCGCTTCCGGCGGTGACTGGATGATCACGGGCGTCAGCTTGCGATCACCAGATGTCGCCGATGCGCTCAACCCGCAAGAAGGCCTCTACACTTTGCTGACCCGCGGCGAAGATGGCGTTTCGGCTCGCATTATCGGTTCGATCCGGCATGTGCTCGTCGCGCCGCGAGAGCGACAGGCCGTCCTTGATGCCATGACGGCTGAGGAAACGAAGATCGTCAGCCTTACCATCACGGAAAAAGGGTATGGGATCGACGCTGCATCGGGGGGCCTGGATGAAGGACACCCTTCGATTGCAGCGGACCTATCGAACCCCGCCGAGCCCCAGAGCGCCATCGGGTTCATTGTCGAAGCGCTGCGGCTGAGAAAGGAACGCGACGTAGGGGGCTTCACGGTCCTGTGCTGCGACAACCTTCCCTCGAACGGGCATGTTGTGCAGCGGTTGGTCCGCGATTTTGTCCAGCGGGTTCGTCCGGAGTTGCAAGAATTTATCGACGAGTATGTCACGTTCCCGTCGACGATGGTTGATCGCATCACACCGGCCAGCACTGAACAGACCTTTGCCGATGTGAAACGCTTGACCGGGCGCGATGATCGGGCTGCGGTTGAGACGGAGCCGTTCAGCCAGTGGGTCATTGAAGACAAGTTCGTTGCCGGCCGTCCGGACTGGGAAGCGGGCGGAGCTATCTTCGCAGATGACGTCCTTCCCTATGAGAAGATGAAGCTGCGCATGCTGAACGGCTCGCATTCGCTGCTTGCCTATTCGGGCTTCATTGCCGGACATGTCTATGTGCGTGATGTTATGCAGGATGCGGCGCTTGTTGCTGTGATCCGCAACCATATGAATGCGATCGCTCAGACGCTTGATCCTGTGGCCGGTATTTCTTTTGACGATTACGCTGGCCAGCTTCTCACGCGGTTCAGCAATCCGTCCATTGCACACCAGACTTATCAGATCGCTATGGACGGGACGCAAAAGCTGCCTCAGCGGCTTTTGGAACCGGCAATATTCGCACTGGCAAAAGGCGATCCCCTAGACAGCTATGCCTTCGCTGTGGCGGCATGGATGCGATATTGTCTCGGCATGAACGAGAACGGCGCAAAATATGATCTGCGTGATCCGCGCGAGGCGGAAATTGAGGCACTTCTCGCCGGAACGGAGAGCGATGCCGGCTCGATCGTTGATCGGCTGATGTCCTTGCCGGGCCTGTTTCCGGATGAACTTTCAACGTCATCCGAATGGAAGCGGGCGGTCGCACAGCGGCTGGAAATCATGCTCTCGAAGAGCATGCGCGCTGCGATCGAGGCCGAGGCAAAAAGCGCGGCCTGACGGACGTCAGTGCACGACGTAGTAATTTTCAATCATGCCAGCGGTTTCCCGGAGGTGAGGGAGAATTTTCTCCTCCATCTCCGCGATCGAGAACCGCACGGATTGGGCGGATATGTTGATAGCCGCAACGATCTCGCCGTCACGATTTCGGATCGGAACGGCTATTGACCGCAGCCCGATCTCCAACTCTTCGTCCATAGTCGCGTAGCCACGTTTGCCTGCGTCGATAATGATGCGCTCGAGCTTTGCCGGGTCAGTGATCGTCTTGGGTGTGTGTGCGTGGATTTTTGCCCGCGCAAGAAATGCGCGCAGTTCATGATCCGGCAGTTTGGACAGTAACATCCGCCCCATAGCCGTCGAAAGCGCGGGCAGCCTCGTTCCCACGTGGAGTGCGACGGACAGTATCCGGTGCCCGGCGACACGCGCCACATAGACGACGTCTTCGTCAGCAAGGATTGCGGCAGAACAGCTTTCGTTGAGCTTTTGCGAGAGGGTGCGCATGAAAGGCTCAGCGAAGCTCCACAAGGATGTGTTCGAGATCCACGTCCGCGACAACGACAGCAGACGCGGCGACAACATGAATTTGCGCCCGTCCTGAGATGCGTAGCCGGTGGACACGAGGGTCAGAAGGAACCGTCTCGCACCTGCACGGGTTAAGCCAGCATGCTCCGCCATCTCCGTGAGCGTCATCCCGGCGGGATTCGCAGCGAGGATTTCCATGACCTGCAGACCGCGCGCGAGCGATCCGACCAGGTCTCGATCGGCAGCCGTTTCGTTTGACTCGACTTTAGGTGTCATCTAATAATGTATCGCATATCAAACAATTGTTCGCAATACGAACTTTTGCCTTGAGCTCAGTTCGGGGAGATCGACAATGAAGAAAGTCTACCCAGGCATCGAAGATGCTCTGGCCGACGTCCAGGATGGAATGTCGGTAATGATCGGTGGTTTCGGTGGCTCAGGCGCCCCGATCGAGCTGATCCACTCGCTGGTTAACCGCTATCGCGAGACCGGCTCGCCCGGGAACCTCACTGTCATCAACAACAATGCAGGTAACGGTGCGATCGGCATTGCCGCGATGATCTATGCCGGCATGGTCAAGAAGATGGTCTGCTCGTTCCCGCGTTCGAGCGATCCGAAGGCCTTCACCGACAAGTATCTCGCTGGCGAGATCGAGCTTGAGCTCGTGCCGCAAGGCACGCTGGCTGAGCGCATCCGCGCCGGCGGCGCTGGTATTCCGGCATTCTACACCCCGACGAGCTACGGCACGCTGGTCGCCGAAGGTAAGCCGATCGCCGAATTCGACGGCCGCAAATATGTTCAGGAACGCTGGCTGAAGGCTGACGTCGCCATCATCAAGGCTGACATCGCTGACACCAAGGGCAATTTGACCTTCAACAAGGCAGCGCGCAACTTCTCGCCGCTGATGGCAATGGCTGCGAAGCTGACGATTGTTCAGGCGCGCAAGGTCGTCCCTGCGAGCGGGATCGACCCGGAGCATGTCGTTACGCCGGGCATCTTCGTTGATCGCGTTGTCGAGGTTTCTGATCCGAAGCAGGAAGAAGTACTGCTGCGCGAAGGAGTTAAGGCATGACTACGAAGCTTTCCAACGCACAGATCGCATGGCGTGCAGCACAGGACATTCCGGACGGTGCCTATGTAAATCTCGGTATCGGCTTTCCGGAAATGGTCGCCAAGTTCAAGCCGGACGGCCGTGAGGTTATCTATCACACCGAGAACGGGGTGCTGGATTTCGGTGAGGCTCCGGCCGAGGGTGAGGAAGACTGGGATCTGATCAACGCCGGCAAGAAGGCCGTGACGTTGAACCCGGGCGCATCGTTCTTCCACCATGCGGATTCGTTTGCGATGGTTCGCGGCGGTCACCTTGATGTTGCAATTCTCGGCGCTTACGAAGTTGCCGAGAACGGTGATCTTGCCAATTGGAGCACGGGTCCGGGGTCGGTTCCGGCTGTCGGCGGCGCGATGGATCTGGTCCACGGCGCAAAACGCGTTTGCGTCATCACCGATCACGTCACCAAGAAGGGCACGCCGAAGCTCGTCAAGAAGTGCAGCCTGCCGCTGACCGGCGTTGGCTGCGTCACGACGGTCTATACCAGCCTTGCCGTGATCGACATCGTCGACGGACGCTTTGTTCTGCGTGAAAAGCTGCCGACCGTAAGCATTGAAGAACTGCAGGCCGTGACCGGCGCGGAACTTGTCATTGACGGTCCGGTTGTCGATCTGATCGTTCCGGAGGTTTGAGAATGACCGAAGCGTATATTTGCGACTATGTTCGCACTCCCATCGGCCGCTTCGGCGGTTCGCTCTCTTCCGTTCGCGCAGACGATCTGGGTGCGGTGCCGCTCAAGGCGCTGATGGAGCGCAACCCGAATGTTGACTGGGAAGCCATCGATGACGTCGTCTTCGGCTGCGCCAACCAGGCAGGCGAAGACAACCGCAACGTTGCGCGCATGTCGCTGCTTCTCGCTGGCATGCCGGTTTCGATCCCGGGGTCGACCGTAAACCGTCTCTGCGGTTCGGGCATGGACGCGCTGACGATTGCAGCACGCGCCATCAAGTCGGGCGAGTTCGAAATCATGATCGCTGGCGGTGTCGAGTCGATGAGCCGTGCGCCTTTCGTGATGCCGAAGGCGGAGACGGCGTTCTCGCGAAACGCCGAGATCTACGACACCACGATTGGCTGGCGCTTCGTCAACCCGTTGATGAAGAAGCAGTACGGCGTCGATTCGATGCCGGAGACCGGCGAGAACGTTGCTGAGCAGTTCAACGTTTCGCGTGCGGATCAGGACGCGTTCGCCGTTCGCAGCCAGGCTAAGGCCGTCGCAGCGCAGGAGAATGGACGTCTCGCCAAGGAAATCGTCTCGGTGACGATCCCGCAGCGCAAGGGCGATCCGGTCGTCGTCAGCAAGGACGAGCATCCCCGCGCTGGCACCACGATCGAAACGCTTGCCAAGCTTGGCACGCCTTTCAAGAAGGAAGGCGGCACGGTTACGGCTGGCAACGCGTCCGGTGTCAATGACGGCGCAGCCGCGTTGATCGTTGCCTCGGAAGCTGCGGTCAAGAAGTACGGCCTGACCCCGATCGCTCGCTTTGTCGGTGGTGCCGTTGCCGGCGTTGAGCCACGCATCATGGGTATTGGTCCGGCTCCGGCATCGCACAAGCTGTGCGCTCGTCTTGGCATCAAGCCGACCGACTTCGACATTGTCGAACTCAACGAAGCGTTCGCTTCGCAGGGAATTGCCGTGCTTCGTGATCTCGGCATTGCCGAGGACGCTGAGCACGTGAACCCGAATGGCGGCGCGATCGCTCTGGGCCACCCGCTGGGAATGTCGGGGGCGCGTATCGCCGGTACGGCGGCTCTGGAACTGCGCGAGCGCGGTGCAAAGCTGGCGCTGGCTACGATGTGCATCGGCGTTGGCCAGGGCATCGCCGTGGCACTCGAGCGCGTCTGACAGGAGACGATTGCGGATTACGAATGGCGGGGCAAGTCCCCGCCATTTTTGTATGAACCGCATGGTGCAGCTTGCCGCAACGGCACGGAGGGAGTAGGCCACAACGACGTAGAGGGGAAATCAATGCAGTCAATTGCGAAAAATGCAGCAGCGCTGCTTTCGGTCATCGGTATCGGCGTCCAGGCTATCGTCTGCTTCATGATCGCCGAAGGGCCGATCGGCAGCTTCCATATCGGGCTGTTCGGCGCGGCGAGCCTTTCCTATCTGATCAGCCTGTCGCTCGCTCTGCGCACCAGCCTCTGGCTTGCGGCTTTGGTCATTGCAGTGGCGTGTCTTTTGCTTGATTTTTACGCGCTGTACGGTGCTTTCGTGGCTCCGACCTCTTCGACAGAAGCGTTGAGCCTCCTGGTCGTGCCGGTCTTCAAGCTTCTGGGTGTGGTGCCGATCGGGCTTCTCTGCGGGATCCTTGCCAACCGTTTCATGCCGAAATCTCGGTAAGCTATCAGCCATTTCTCAGTTGGGTTGGCGGCATCCCAAACGCGCTGCGAAAGGCGCGCGAGAATGTGGCCGCTCCCGAAAAGCCGGTGCGTGCCGCGATGTTTGCCATCGGTTCAGAGGTGTCGAGCACGAGGCGCCTTGCCGCAAGCAATCTCAGACGCAGGTTGTATGCCCCTGGCGTCTCTCCAACTGAAGCTGCGAAAATCTTCTCAAGCGTGCGGGGGGAAAGCCCAAGTCGTTTTGAAATCGCGGCTGTTGTAAGAGGGCTGTCTATGTGGTTTTCCATCAGCCGGATTGCATTGACCAATCGCGGGTCGTAACCGTCCAGCCTGCCGAGAGAAACCAAAGGCTGCGCATCGGTGGCGTCGCGCGCCTGATCGTAGATGAAGACACTCGCCACATCGAGCGCGACGGTCATGCCAAGCCTTGACCGGATCAGGTGGAGCATGAGGTCGAAGGTGGGAGAGGCTCCGCCCGAGGTGAACAAAGGTCCATCGATCACGTAGCGATCGGGGCGCACATCACACCCAGGAAAGCTGACCGAAAAATCTTCCAGATCTTCCCAATGCGTGGTGGCAGCCCGTCCCTCAAGCAGCCCCGCATGGCCGAGAACCCAGCTTCCAGCTTCTACTCCGCCAATTGCCCGCTTGCGTCTGGCAGACAGGCGCAGATCTCGAAGGAATGGCCTTGCCCTTACGTGGCGGGTGCCAAACCCACCGACGATAATGAGAACATCGGATTCGTCCTGCAGGTCGAACTTGCCACTTACGGCGACCGGGATTCCCGAGGTGGTCAGCGGATCTTGCCCGTCTTGGGAGACGATCTTCCAGTGGAATTTCTTCTCGCCCGTTATTCGGTTGGCGGCGCGCAGGGGATCGATTGCTGATGCAACGCACATGATCGAGGTGCCCGTGAAGATGACAAAGGTCAGCCGTAACGGGGACTGATCGGGAATGAAAATCGATCGCGGTTCGCTATTCATCAAGAACAATTCGTAGAATGCAAAGCGTAAGCCTGCAAGTGAGGCATCATCCTTCCCATACGTAATGAGGGAGGACCGCCATGCCATTGGCAATGAATCGCGAGGTGTTCATCACCTGCGCTGTTACAGGTTCAGGTAGCACTCAAGACCGCAGCCCACACGTTCCGCGTTCTCCTAAGCAGATCGCGGAAGCGGCGATTGACGCGGCGAAGGCCGGCGCTGCGATCGTTCACTGCCATGTCCGTGACCCCGAGACGGGCACACCGCGCCGCGACGTCGCGCTTTATCGTGAGGTGACGGAGCGGATCCGCGATGCCGAGGTCGACGTTGTCTTGAACCTGACCGCCGGAATGGGCGGCGACATGGTTTTCGGAGATGTCGAGAACCCTCTTCCGCTTCGCGAGAAGGGTACCGATATGGCGGGCGCCAGCGAGCGCGTCGAGCATGTCCGCCAGTGCCTACCGGAAATCTGTACGCTTGATTGCGGCACCATGAACTTCGCCGAAGCCGACTACGTGATGACCAACACGCCCGGCATGTTGCGGGCGATGGGCGGCATGATGACGGAGATGGGTGTCAAGCCGGAGATCGAGGCCTTCGACACTGGCCATCTGTGGTTTGCGAAACAGCTCGTCACGGAGGGCGTTCTGAAGCCTGATGCGCTGGTCCAGCTCTGCATGGGCGTTCCATGGGGCGCACCGGATGACCTCAACACCTTCATGGCGATGGTCAATAACGTTCCGAAGGAATGGACGTTTTCCGCCTTTGCGCTCGGGCGCAACCAGATGGCCTACGCGGCAGCGGCGGTGCTGGCCGGCGGCAATGTCCGCGTCGGACTGGAAGACAATCTTTGGCTCGACAAGGGCGTGCTCGCGACCAACGCCCAACTCGTCGAACGCGCCGTGACCATCATCGAAAACATGGGAGCCCGCGTCATCGGCCCCGATGAAGTGCGCGCGAAGCTAGGCCTCACCAAACGCACTCCGCTGGCTGCGTGAGGGATCATGATGATCAAGAAAGCAGCCTGCATCGGTGGTGGCGTGATCGGAGCCGGATGGGTTGCCCGGCTGGCTCTTAATGGAATTGACGTTGCCTTGTTCGATCCCGACCCGGAGGCGGAGAGGAAGGTATCGGAGGTCATTGAGGGCGCACGCCGGGCCTACAAGAACATGGTTCCCGACGGCCTGCCGAAGGAAGGCACGATTTCCTATGTGAAGACAATTGCAGAAGCTGTAGCGGATGCAGATCTGATCCAGGAAAGCGTCCCCGAGCGGCTGGAGCTCAAGCACAAGGTGCTGTCGGAGATCGACAGAAATGCTCGCCCTGATGCGATTATCGGCTCGTCGACGTCCGGTATCAAGCCAAGCGATATGCAGCCCGCATTAGCGAAAAATCCTGAGCGGCTGGTCGTCGCGCATCCCTTCAACCCCGTCTATCTCCTGCCGCTGGTCGAAATAGTTGGCGGCGAGAAGACGTCCGCGGATGCGATTGAGAAGGCGAAGCAGCTTTATGCGTCGATCGGCATGAAGCCCGTCGTGATCCGCAAGGAGATCGAAGCCTTTGTCGGTGATCGCCTCCTTGAGGCGATGTGGCGTGAAGCGCTTTGGCTGATCAAGGACGGCATCTGCTCCGTTGAAGAGCTGGACGATATCATGCGCTATTCGTTCGGTCTGCGCTGGGCCCAGATGGGGATGTTCCAGGTCTATCGCATTGCGGGCGGCGAATCGGGCATGCGGCATTTCATGGCACAATTCGGGCCCTGCCTCTCTTGGCCCTGGACCAAGCTGATGGACGTGCCGGAGTTCAATGAAGAACTGGTCGAGCTGATTGCGACGCAATCGGACGAGCAGTCCGGCCGCTGGTCGATCCGTGAGCTTGAGAAGATCCGCGACGACAATCTCGTGGCGATCATGGAAGCGCTGGGCCGACAGAACGATGGCAGAGGCTGGGGCGCAGGCGAACTGCACAACGCCTATGTCGAGCAGCTTTCTCAACGCGCAAAACCAGACGAGGCCTGAAGATGGATTTTGGGCTTACCGAGGAACAAAGACTCATCGTCGAGACGACCAGAGCATTCGTCGAAAACGAACTTTATCCGCATGAAGCCGAGGTGGAACGCACCGGAATATTGCGGCCCGACCTGATTAAAGAGCTTCAGGCGAAGGCAATCGAAGCCGGGCTTTACGCGGCGAACATGCCCGTCGACGTCGGAGGTGCGGGCCTCGATACGCTGACCTGGCTTCTTTACGAAAAAGAGCTTGGTCGGGCGAATTATGCCTTGCATTGGACATGCGTTGCGCGGCCATCCAACATCCTTCTCGCCGGCAGCCCTGAGCAGCGGGAGAAATACCTTTATCGGTGCATTCGCGGGGAGACCTGGGATTGCCTGGCAATGACCGAGCCGGGTGCCGGTTCTGATCTGCGTGGGATGAAGGCGACAGCGCGACAGGATGGCGATGACTTCGTCCTGAATGGCACCAAGCACTTCATAAGCCACGCGGACATTGCCGACTTCGCCATCGTGTTCATGGCAACTGGCGAGGAGGATACGCCACGGGGCAAGCGCAAGAAAATCACGGCCTTCTTCGTCGACAAAGGAACGCCTGGTTTCACGGTTCGTGACGGGTACCGAAACGTCTCGCACCGGGGATATACGAACTCTGTCCTTGAGTTCGATGATTGCCGGC
Source organism: Aquamicrobium zhengzhouense (assembly GCF_016124105.1). Taxonomy (GTDB): domain Bacteria; phylum Pseudomonadota; class Alphaproteobacteria; order Rhizobiales; family Rhizobiaceae; genus Aerobium; species Aerobium zhengzhouense. Next base: position 75,425 of record NZ_JADGMQ010000017.1, on the reverse strand, counting down.
TGCCGAAGGAGCAGGTCCTTGGCGAGGTAGACAAGGGCTTCGAGGTCGCAAATTCGTGGCTTGGTGCAACACGATTGCAGGTAGCGGCGACGTGCCTTGGGCGTGCTGAACGTGCGCTGGGCCATGCCATCGACTATTCGGCAAGCCGGGAACAGTTCGGCCAGCAGATCGGCAAATTTCAGGGCGTCTCGTTCAAGCTGGCCGATATGGCGACCGAGCTGAAGGCAGCCGAATTGATGGTTCTCGAGGCTGGCTGGAAATATGACGCCGGGACCGTCACCGATCAGGACATGGCAATGGCCAAGCTCAAGGCCACGGAGATGCTGGCCTTCGTGGCTGATGAAGCCATTCAGATCCATGGCGGAATGGGCCTTATGGACGAACTGCCCCTGGAGCGGATCTGGCGCGACGCGCGTGTCGAGCGGATCTGGGAAGGCACCAGCGAGATCCAGCGGCACATCATTTCGCGGGCGCTGCTGCGCGAAGTCGGAGGCTGACATGGCGGTTCGGGGGGGAGACCGTCTGTCAGAAGCACAATCCGTAACTGCGGCACCTTTTGCGGGCACGCACCGGCTGGAGCGGTTGCTGCGGCCGAAGACTATAGCTGTCATCGGTGGCGGCGGCTTTGCGCCGAATGTGGTGCGCGAATGCCTCAAGATGGGTTTTGACGGGCAGATCTGGCCCGTTCATCCGACGCGTTCAGAAATCTCTGGCGTCAAAGCGTTTGGCAGTATTGCCGATCTGCCGGCGCCGCCGGATGCGACTTTCATCGGCGTCAATCGCTACCTGACAATCGACATTGTTCGTGGTCTTGGGGCGATGGGCGCAGGCGGCGCAATCTGCTTTGCTGCGGGCTTTCTGGAATCTGGCGCAGAAGATGCTGACGGTGAACGTCTGCAGCGGGAGCTGATCGCGGCTGCGGGGAACATGCCGGTCATCGGCCCGAATTGCTATGGGCTGATAAATTACGCCGACGGGGCGTTGCTCTGGCCGGATCAACATGGAGGCCAGCGTCTTCCGCAGGGCGGCAAGGGCGCTGCAATCCTGACCCAATCGTCCAACATCGCCATCAATCTGACGATGCAGCGACGTGGCTTGCCAGTCGCCTATGTGATGACCGGCGGCAATCAGGCGCAGACCGGTCTTTCGGAAATGGCGCTGGGGCTCATCGAAGATGAACGGGTAACCGCGCTCGGGCTCCATATCGAGGGTTTCGACAGCGTCGAAGGCTTTGCGCGTCTGGCGAGGCGCGCCCGCGAACTAGGCAAGCCAATCGTCGCCATGAAGGTCGGTCGCTCTGAAGCGGCTCGCAAGGCGACAATCTCGCATACGGCGTCGCTGGCGGGTTCGGATGCAGCTTCGGATGCATTCTTGCGCCGGCTTGGTATTGCGCGGGTGAACTCCATCCCGTCTTTTCTCGAAACGCTCAAGCTTCTGCACGCGATCGGGCCACTCAGGGGTGGCCGATTGTCATCGATGAGCTGTTCGGGGGGCGAGGCCTCGGTGATGGCAGACGCTGCTGAAGGTAGGCGCAGCATCGGTTTTCCGCCGCTCTGCCCCGATCATATTGACCGCGTCCGTCAGACTCTCGGGCCGCTGGTCGCCATCGCCAATCCGCTCGACTATCACACCTTCATCTGGAACGATCAGCCATCGATGACGGCAAGCTTCACCGCAATGGTGTCAGGCGGGTTCGACCTCAATCTTCTGATCCTAGATTTTCCGCGTAATGACCGTTGCTCGGATGAAGATTGGTGGCCGGCAATCGCTGCATTTGGCGAGGCGCTCAAGACCAATCGCGCGAAAGGTGCGGTGGTTGCCTCGATGCCGGAAAACCTGCCGGAGGACTATTCGGACCGGCTACTCGACGCCGGGATAGTACCGCTGGCTGGTATTGCCGAAGCGCTGGACGCCGCCGAAGCGGCTGCCTTCATCGGAACGAATTGGCAGAAGAATGATCAGCGGGACTTCGCCACCACGCCCAAGCTCGTAGATGGGTGCGCAAGAACCATCGCGATGCAAGATGAAGCGGTTGCGAAGTCGATGCTGCGGGAGGCTGGACTGCCAGTCCCAATGGGGGGCGTTGCGGATGCATCCTCTGCCGTAGAGGCCGCCGAACAGATCGGCTACCCGGTTGCGCTAAAAGCGCTGGGCATTGCTCACAAATCCGAAGTTGGCGCGGTGAAGCTGAACCTTGCCGACGCACATGCGTTGGCGAGCGCCGTCACCGCCCTCAGCCATCTGGGCACTGACCTTTACGTTGAGAAGATGGTGTCCGGTGGTGTGGCCGAACTGATTGTTGGTGTCACGCGCGATCCACTGTTTGGTCCGGTCATGACCGTCGGCATCGGCGGCGTGCTTGTCGAGCTTTTGCAAGACAGCGCCACAATCCTGCTTCCTGCCAACACCGACGACATCGAACAAGCCCTCAAAGGCCTGCGCATGTTCGCGCTGCTCGATGGGTATCGTGGTCGGCCTAAAGCCGATCTCGAAGCTGCTGTCGCTGTCGTGAAAGGCATTGCCGACTTTGCCCTCGAACATGCGGATCAACTCGAGGAACTCGACATCAACCCGCTGATCGTCTGCGAAACGGGCAAGGGTGCCTGGATTGCAGATGCACTGCTGGTGACCAGGGAGGATTAGATGAACGACGTTGTGAAGACGCACCGGGACGGTGCGATCCTTGAAGTCACCCTTGACCGGCCAAAGGCCAACGCCATTGACCTGGCGACTAGCCGGCTGATGGGCGAGACATTCAAGGCGTTCCGGGATGACGCCAGTCTGCGGGTGGCGATCGTCAAAACAGCGGGCGACAAGTTCTTTTCCGCTGGCTGGGACCTCAAGGCGGCGGCAAATGGCGATGCTGTGGATGGGGATTACGGCGTCGGCGGTTTTGGTGGCCTGCAGGAGTTGCGGGACCTCAACAAGCCCGTGATAGCCTGTGTTCACGGAATGGCGGTTGGGGGCGGCTTTGAACTCGCGCTCTCTTGCGACCTGATCTACGCGTCCGAAACCTCGTCCTTCGCACTTCCTGAGATCAAGGCAGGAACGCTCGCTGACGCGGCAACGATCAAGCTGCCTAAACGCATTCCCTACCATGTCGCGATGGACCTGCTTCTGACAGGCCGTTGGATGGACGCCCTGGAGGCGCAGCGATGGGGCCTCGTCAACGAAGTCCATCCGGCAAGCCAGCTCGAAGAACGCGTTTGGGATGTGGCGCGGCTCCTCGCGAGCGGACCGCCGCTGGTTTTCGCCGCCATCAAGGAAGTCGCACGGCGTGCAGAGGCAATGGAATTTCAGGAGGCGATGAACTGGGTCACCAAGCGCCAATTCCGGACAGTCGATGAACTCTACGCTTCGGAAGACAATCTGGAAGGCTTCAAGGCCTTTGCCGAGAAGCGCGATCCGGTCTGGAAGGGGAGGTGAAATGCCTGATTACAGGAAGCTGATCGACGCAGAAATCTGGGCGTTCATTGACCGCACCAATAGTTTCTATCCGGTCGATGCGGTTGACCGGACAATAGAAGAACAGCGCCGCACCTATGACGAGATGTGCAAGGCGTTTCACGCAGGCTATCCTGCTGGTGTCTCTGCGCAGGACACGTCGATTGAGACTTCGACCCATAAAATCCCAATCCGCATCTACCGCAGCGAAGAACCAAGCGACGACGCAGTTGTCCTCTATACCCATGGAGGTGGCTTCATCCTTGGTGGCCTGGAAAGCCACGACGATGTCTGTGCCGAAATATGCAAGGGGACGGGCTTCGAAGTGGTCTCGGTCGACTACCGTCTTGTGCCGGAGTTCACGCATCCGGCAGCGTACGAGGACGCCCTAGCCGCATTCGAATGGGCCGTCGCAACTTATGGTCGACCCGTCTTGTTGGCGGGCGACTCGGCTGGCGGAAATCTTGCCGCATGCGTCTCCCATGCCACCCGGCAGGCAGAACACCCTCCGATTGGGCAGGTCCTCATCTACCCCGGGCTTTGCGGCCAGCTTGGTCGGGGCTCCTATCTGGAGCATGCCGATGCACCGCTCCTGAGCGTGCGCGACATGGACTACTACCGGGAGATGCGGGCGGGTGGGCTTAACGTCGACACGGATCCCACCTTTGCGCCCTTGGTGGACGAGGAATTTGCCCGGTTGCCGCCGACCGTCGTGATTACAGCCGAATGCGATCCGCTGGCCGATGACGGACAGATCTACTGTGAGAGGGTTTCCGCCGCTGGTGGAAAGGCGCGCTGGTTCAACGAAGCGGGTCTTGTGCACGGCTATCTGCGTGCACGTCATTCGTCGGAGCGCGCCAGCCAAAGTTTTTCGCGAATTGTGGGGGCGATCCGTGATTTGGGCCGGGGCGAGTGGCCGTATTAATGGGAGGAAATGAGTCATGCAGGACGAACTGAACTACCTCGCCCAACTTGCTGCTCGGCAGCGTTTGAGCCGACGCGCATTCCTCGGCCGGGCCGCTGCGCTCGGCGTGGCTGCATCGAGCGCTTCGATGCTCCTTTCAAACGCAGCCAGAGCCGCTGGCCCGATTAAGGGTGGCACCTTGCGCATCGGCATGGTTGGCGGCGAATCCAGCGATGGTCTTGATCCGGCTGCGATCAACAATCAGGTCAAGGGCGTATTTGCCCGCTGTTGGGGTGAGAAACTGCTGGATGTGGCAGAGGATGGCACGCTCGTCCCCTACCTTGCCACCGAATATGGCGCATCGCCCGACGCGAAAGTCTGGACATTCAAGATCCGCAAAGGCGTCACATTCCACAACGGCAAGGAACTTGAAGCTGAAGACGTGCGCGCGACGATCGAGCGGCATGCAGGTGAGAGCAGCCGTTCCGGTGCGCTTGGCATTCTCGGCGGCATCGACCGTCTGGAAGCCAGTGGCGATGAATTCATCGTCACGCTGAAGGAGCCCAACGCCGACCTTCCATATTTGCTGACCGACTATCACCTCATCATCCAGCCCAATGGCGGCATGGATAACCCCGAAGCGGGGATCGGGACAGGACCCTACAATATCGGGTCACACGAGCCTGGTGTCCGTGAGATCGCCGCACGCTACGAAAATTACTGGGCGTCCGACGAGCGCGGCCATGCCGAGCAAGTCGAGATCATCGTCATCAACGACACTGCCGCAAGGTTTGCTGCGATCCAGTCTGGTCAGGTTCACCTGATGAACCGGGTCGAGCCGAAGGTTGTGGACTTCATCAAGCGCCTGCCCAACGTGTCGATCCAGAACATCACCGGCAGTGCGCATTACACGTTTGCCATGCAGTGCATCACACCGCCGTTCGACGATAATGATCTGCGGCTGGCGCTGAAATACGCGATCGACCGCGAGGCGATCCTGGAAAAGATCCTGGGTGGCTACGGAACTGTCGGCAATGACATCCCGGTAAACTCGGCCTATGCGTATTTCTCGGAGGATATCGAGCAGCGGGTATATGACCCTGACAAGGCTGCCTTCCACTTCAAGAAGTCAGGCCATGACGGGCCGATTGCCTTGCAGACTTCCGACGTCGCCTTCCCCGGCGCGGTCGATGCGGCGCTTCTTTTTCAACAGAGCGCTGAGCAGGCGGGGATCAAGCTGGACGTTCAGCGGATGCCAGGCGATGGCTACTGGGCGGAAGTGTGGAATACGTCGCCTTTCTCCGCGTCCTACTGGATCGGCAGGCCAACGCAAGACCAGCAATATTCGACTGCCTATGTCTCGAGCGCAGATTGGAATGAGACGCGTTTTCGGCGTCCAGAATTTGACGCGAAGGTCATCGCTGCGCGCGCGGAATTGGACGATGTCAAGCGGAAGGCGATCTATCGCGACATGGCGATGATGGTGCGAGATGAGGGCGGCGCGATCATCCCGGTGTTCAACGATTGGGTGGACGCGGTCTCAAACAAGGTAGGTGGCTTCACCCCACACCCGGCGGGAGAGCTCATGTACGGGCGCGCGCCCTTCAAGTGCTGGCTCCAGGAGTAGGATGAAAAAAGCCTGCGCTTCCTGACGGGGCGCAGGCTGATTTCTAGTTGCCGGCGCTCGCCATGCGCCGGCCTGATATGGCCTTCTCGAGCCAGCCAACTTCCATCTGTGGCACCGAGGAAAGCAGCAGGTCGGTGTAGTCATCAAAGGGCGGCGTCAGGACCTTGGACTTCGGCCCGTAGCGCACCACTTCGCCGCGATACATGACCGCGATGGAGTCAGCGATCGACTTCACCGTTGCAAGGTCATGCGTGATGAAGAGGTAGGCAACGTCTTCTTCGGCTTGGAGGTCAAGGAGGAGACGCAGGATGCCATTTGCCACCAGGGGATCAAGCGCGGACGTGACTTCATCGCAGATAATCAGCTTTGGCTTGGCGGCGAGCGCGCGGGCAATGCAGACGCGCTGCTTTTGGCCACCTGACAGTTCGGCCGGATAGCGGTCGGCAAAGCCCTTGCCCATCTCGATCTTGTCAAGAAGTTCGGCGACGCGTGCATCGCGTTCTTTGCCGCGCATTCCGAAATAGAACTCTAACGGGCGACCGATGATGTCCGCCACAGTCTGGCGCGGGTTCATTGCAACGTCCGCCATCTGGTAGATCATTTGCAGTTCGCGCAAATCCTCGCGCTTGCGATCAGAAAGGCGTTTCGCCAGCGTGCGTCCCTCGAACTCGATCGAGCCTTCCATTGGCGGCAGAAGCCCGGTGATGGCGCGGGCGAGCGTGGACTTCCCCGAACCGGATTCTCCGACCACTGCAAGCGTTTGACCGGGATGTATGTCGACGGAGACGTTCTTGAGAACCTGGACCACACCCCCGGCGTAGGCCGCCGTCACGTTTTTGACCGAAAGCAGCGGAGCGGAGGTGGCGGTTTTTTCGCTATGGTCAATCTGATGGACGGCCACCAGATCCCGTGTGTAATCCTGCTTCGGCTCATTGATGATCTGCTGGGTCTCGCCCCATTCGACGAGCTCTCCATGTCGCAGGACCATGATCTCGTCTGCGATCTGCGCAACGACGGCGAGGTCATGTGTTATGTACAGGGCAGCAACGCCCGTGTCGCGGATCGCATCCTTGATCGCGGCGAGAACGTCGATCTGGGTGGTGACGTCGAGCGCGGTGGTGGGTTCGTCGAAAACGATGAGGTCCGGCTCGGAGCACAGCGCCATCGCGGTCATCACGCGCTGCAGCTGGCCACCGGAAACCTGATGCGGGTAGCGATTGCCGATATTTTCGGGATCGGGAAGGCTGAGTTTTTGAAACAGCGCCTTCGCTCTGCCCTCAGCCTCGGCGCGATTGACGACCCCATGCTGAAGCGCAGCTTCCACGACCTGGTCCATCAATTTGTGAGCCGGGTTGAAGGCTGCGGCAGCTGATTGCGCGACATAGCAGACTTCGCGACCGCGGATCTTGCGGATGCCACCTCTGCCGGATTTCAGAATGTCGCGGCCATTCAGCAGCACCTCGCCGCCGGTGATGCGCACACCGCCGCGTCCGTAGGCCATCGAAGACAGGCCGATCGTTGACTTGCCAGCTCCGGATTCTCCGATCAGTCCGAGCACCCTGCCGCGCTTGAGCGACAGCGAAACGCCGTGGACGATGGTGATGTCGCGCGGAGGTTCGCCAGGCGGATAGCTGGTGGCCTCGATCTTCAGGTTTCGGATCTCGAGGAGATTGTCGCTGTTTGATGGAGTAGGTGTCGCCATCATCCTCGTCCTCCCTTGAGGCTGCTGGTTCGGTTCAGCACCCAGTCGGCCACCAGATTGACTGATATGGCGAGCGCCGCGATGGCAGCTGCCGGAATGAGCGCTGCAGGGATGCCGAAGACGATGCCCTCCTTGTTTTCCTTCACCATACCGCCCCAGTCTGCCTCAGGCGGCTGAACTCCGAGCCCAAGGAAGGAAAGTGCGGAAAGGAAAAGAACCGCATAGATGAAGCGGAGGCCAAGTTCAGAGACCAGAGGTGACAGCGCGTTGGGCAGGATCTCACGAAAGATGATCCAGCGAGTTCCTTCGCCGCGCAGTTTTGCCGCCTCAACGAAATCCATCACGTTGATGTCGGCAGCCACGGCACGTGACAGGCGATAGACGCGGGTGGAATCCAGGAAACCCATGACGAGGATCAGCGTGAGGATCGTCGATGGCAGGACTGACAACACGACGAGGCCAAAGATCAGCGTCGGGATCGACATCAACAGATCCACGAAGCGGGACAGCAATGTGTCGAACCAGCCGCCGACAACCGCAGCTGTGAACCCGAGGATCGCGCCAAGCGAGAAGGAGAGGGCCGTTGCTGCCGCCGCAATGAACACTGTGGTTCGTGCGCCGTAAATCATGCGCGAAAGAAGATCGCGCCCAAGATTGTCGGTGCCGAGCCAGAACTGCGCCGACATAGGCTCCCACACGCCTCCGACGATCTGTGCTTTGCCGTAAGGAGCGATCCATGGCGCGAAGATCGCCGCGAACAGGAAGATCGAAGTGAAGAACAGGCCTATCCAGGCGCTGACGGTGAGTGTTTTGAGATCGAACATCGCGCCGCCCCCTATCGTGGATGCCGCAGGCGCGGGTTTGAGACGATCGCTGCAATGTCCGCGATCATATTGAGCGTGATGTAAACCGCGGCGAAGATCAGACCCACCGCCTGTACAACGGGAACATCGCGTTTGGTCACGTGGTCGACCAGATATTGCCCCATGCCGGGATAGACGAAGATCACCTCGATCACGACCACGCCGACGACCAGGAAGGCAAGGTTCAGCATGATGACATTGACGATTGGGGCGATGGCGTTCGGAAATGCGTGTCGACGGATGATATCAAGCTGCGACAGGCCTTTAAGCTCGGCGGTCTCGATGTAGGCAGACTGCATCACATTGAGGATCGCAGCTCTGGTCATACGCATCATATGCGCCAGCACCACCAGGGTGAGTGCCGTAGCCGGCAGCGCAATCGCCTTCATGCGATCGAGGAAAGGCATGGCATCGTGAACGGTCGAAAAGCTTGGGAACCAATTGAGCTTCACGGCGAAGAAGAAGATCAGCACATAGCCGATGAAAAATTCAGGCAGGGAGGTGGACGCAAGGGCGAAGCCAGAGATCGTCTTGTCGATCCAGCCGTTGCGGTAACGCACAGCCAGCATGCCGAGAATGAGAGCTAACGGGACCGAAACGACGGCCGCCCAAAAGGCGAGAAAGAGCGTGTTCTTCAGCCGCGGCCAGATCGAAGTGGCGATGTCCATGCGGTTGGAAAGAGCGGTTCCGAGATCGCCAGTAAGAACGCCGCCAAGCCAGGTGAAATAGCGTGTGATGGCCGGCTCGTTGAGCCCGAGCTCACGCCGTAGGTTCTCAAGTGCCTGGGGAGTGGCCGACTGGCCGAGGATTGACGCTGCGACGTCTCCGGGGAGGATCTCGGTGCCAGCAAAGATAAGCACAGATACAGCGAACAGCAGCATGATGCCCAGCGCAACGCGCTGGGCTATTAGTTTAAGGATTTGCATTGGCCGCTCAGCCCTGTTGCAGCCAGACGCGGGTGGCCGCCCTCAAGTTGGAGGTTTCATGGTTCGGGTCACGGACCCAGCCCTGGACCTCTTCGCGCCGTGCGTCGAGGAAGTCGTTGAACATCGGCAGGATCAGCCCACCATCGTCGCGAACCTTCAGCGCCGCGTCTTGGTAAAGCTCGGCGCGCCTGGTCTGGTCGAGCTCCGCGCGGGCCTCGAGGATGATCTTGTCGAAGCCCTCATCAAAGAAGCGGGTGTCGTTCCAGTCCGCGCCCGATGTATAGGCGGTCGAATACATGGAATCCTGTGTCGGCCGGCCGCCCCAATAGGAGGCGCAGAATGGCTGCTTGTTCCAGACCTCGGTCCAATAGCCATCGCCAGGCTCACGCTGGACCTGTATTTCGATGCCGCACTGCGCAGCCTGTTGCTGGAACAATTGCGCGGCGTCGACTGCGCCAGGGAAGGCTACGTCAGCGGTACGAAGAAGGATGGAGCCATTGTGGCCCGACTTCTGGAAGTGGAACTTGGCCTTGTCGGGGTCATAGGCGCGCTGCTCGATCCCTGACGGGTAGAGCGCGTATGACTCGTTGATCGGGAAGTCGTTGCCGATCGTGGCATGGCCCATCAGGATTTGATTGACCATCTGCTCGCGATCGATCGCATATTTCAGCGCCATGCGCAGGTCGTAATTGTCGAACGGCGCGGTATTGCAGTGCATGATGAACACGTAGTGGCCCTTGGACGGGGTGCTTTCAATATGCACACCCGGCGCACGTGCCAGCAGGGCAACAGTGCGCGGCTCAACACGGTTGATGATGTGGACCTGGCCTGACTGCAGAGCGGCCATGCGCGCGGTCGCGTCGTTCATCACGATGACTTCGACCGAGGCGACGTGGCCGACGTCGTCACGCCAGTAGCCATCATATTTCGTGCCGACATGGCGAACGCCCGGCTCGTTGACCTCCACCTTGTAGGGGCCGGTGCCGATGCCCTCGTCCGGCTTGTCGTAGCCGCCATTTGGCTGGATCACGAGGTGGTAGTCGGTGAGAAGCAGCGGAAGGTCGGCGTTGCCGTGCTCCAGCTTGAACACGACGTTGTCACCGTCGACGGCGATCTCGCCGAGACCACGCAGGACGCCAAGTGCCGCGGATTCGGTTTTTTCATCCGAGTGGCGGCGGAACGTCTGGGCGACGTCTTCCGCGGTCATATCCTTGCCGTTGTGGAAGGTGATGCCCTTGCGGATCTTGAAGCGCCATTCCTTGGCGTCGTCGGAGGCTTCCCACGATTCAGCCAGAACCGGCTGCGGCGAGCCGTCTTCCGGCGATTGCAGGACAAGAAGCTCGCCCCAGGTGGAGCCGAAGTTCTGTGGTACCTGCGTCAGCCATTTGGCTGGGTCGAGGCTGTTGGTGGATTCGCCACCGATCAGACCCATGCGCAGGTCGCCGCCTTTTTGTGGGGCCTGCGCGCGCGCTGCATTGGCGAGAAGCGAATTTGCCATGGTCGCCGAGACACCCAAAGCTGCCGCGCGTCCGAGAAAATCGCGCCGACTGAGGCTGCCTTTGGCCACATGACGGCTTAGAAAATCTAGTTCTTTGGACATGTATTGCTCCTCACCCGATTGTTTTGTCGGACCCATTTTTGTGGGCTGCGTTAGGCGCGCCTCGTTTCCGTCATATTGACGGCAAAATAGCCTGCGCCACAAGGCGCGCTGCGACATGGTTTGGCGTTTTTGTCGGCACTCTATTGGTCAAAAAACTACCCCCTATACGGAGAGGGATTCAACCATTTGGCGATATATTCTTGGAGGATACTGCGAATGCGTGCCGTGATGACCGGATAATGCACGCCGTATCAGTCGGACACGATACGCCGCTAAACGCCTAAGAACTAAGGAAGAACGGGGTTGGCCGTCCAAGCGGATCTCGTCTTGAGATCGCCCGGTTTCAGGAGCCAGATTTTCGGTGGATTGTCGGATGCAACGCTTTGGTTGCATCAATATGCGTCATGAAACGCGCTTTCCAGATGGCATATTTTACCCTCCGGAAAGCGACGTACCCCTATTCGGGAAGTCTGATTTCCCACGGTTCCTGGAAAAAATGCTCTTCCAGATTGTTCCCATCGCCGCCGCGATCGATGACGACAAAGTCCTGCGCGGAGCCGACTGGAGTGAGAACCCCGTGCCATAGATTGGGCGGATAATTCACGCCTTGTCCCGGCGCGGTCAGAAATGCGTGCGGTGTACCGGGCTCTCCGTCCTCGTCTTCGCAGACGACCACCAGAAATGGCTGAGGCGATAAAGGCATGAACGCCTGACTGCCCAGCGGGTGGCGCTCGACCATGGTAAGCTTCAGTGGGAACTCGTAGGGAGTTCCCTTGAAGATCGACACCAGGACCCGCGGGTTTTCACCTTTGATCTCGACTTTGCACAAATCATGGTAGCGCTCGCACTTGCCAGCGTTAATCGGGTAGTGCGTGTCGCAGTCGGTGTCGATGACATCGCCAAACCTCGCGAATGCCTCGCGCGTCAGAGGTTGTGCGGTGATGATGCGATTGCTCATGCGTGCAACCTGCAGATAGAGCTCGTACTACCGCAAAATGTTCTCATCTGAAGCTCAGCTTGGCGTGGCGGTTAACGTCCTTGTAGAGGAGGTAGCGGAACTTGCCGGGGCCGCCAGCGTAGCAGGCCTGAGGGCAGAACGCGCGCAGCCACATGAAGTCGCCAGCCTCCACTTCCACCCAGTCGCGATTAAGCTTGTAGACTGCCTTGCCTTCGAGGACGTAGAGGCCATGCTCCATCACGTGGGTCTCTTCGAAGGGGATGACCCCACCTGGTTCGAACGTGACCACAGTGACGTGCATGTCGTGGCGAAGGTCCTCAGGGTCGACAAAACGGGTCGTAGCCCAGGCGCCGTTGGTGTCGGGCATCACCGAGGGGGCGATATCTTTCTCGTTGAGGAAGAGCGGGTCCGGCACGTCGATACCTTCGACGAATTCGTAGGCCTTGCGGATCCAGTGAAAGCGCGTTGTTGCTGTGCTTTCATTGCGCAACGTCCAGCCGCTTGCAGGAGGCAGGTAAGCATATCCACCCGGGGTCAGGACGTGCTTGTCGCCGTCCAGCGTCACGGTGACCTCGCCCTCGACGACGAACAGAACGCCCTGCGCATCCGCGTCCGGTTCAGGCTGATCGCTGCCACCGCCGGGCGCCACCTCCATGATGTACTGCGAGAAGGTCTCTGCAAAACCGGAGAGTGGCCGTGATATGATCCAAAGGCGCGTCTTGTCCCAGAACGGCAGATAGCTGGAGACGATGTCACTCATCACCCCCTTGGGGATGACGGCATAAGCCTCGGTGAAGACGGCGCGCCCGGTGTGCAGTTCCGTTTGTGCAGGAAGGCCGCCGTGAGGGGCGTAATAGCTTCTGTCAGTCATTTTCTTGTCCCTCAGGCTGGCAAGACATCCCTAAGCCGAATTTCTGCAATGCGCTCCACCTGCTTGCAGGCGGTTGCGAACTCGGTTTCGCGGCTGTTGTTGATACGGGTTTGGAAGGCGGCAAGAATGCTCGCCTTGGTGTTGTCCTTCACCGCAATAATGAACGGGAAGCCGAATTTCTCGACATAGGCCGTGTTCAACTCGGTGAAGGTGCTGCGCTCCTCGTCGGTCAGCGCGTCGAGACCGGCTGATGCCTGCTCGTTGGTCGATTCCGGGGTGAGCCGCTTTGCCAGGGCAAGTTTTCCAGCAAGATCCGGATGCGCGCGAAGGACGCCCAGACGCTCATCTTCGCTCGCAGAGCGGAAGATCCGGGCCAGCGCGTTGTGAAGGCCGCCTGCGGAATCATGTGCCGGCCCTAGCTCTAGCTCGAAAGCACGTTCCGCGATCCAGGCTGAGTGCTCGAAAATACCGCAAAACCTGGAGACGAATTCCTCGCGGTTCATGCGGCTTGGCCGTAGAGCGGCCGGTCGGTATGAATGTTCCGCGCGCCAATGTTCCGCGATCTGGCCTCGCGTCGGCAGCCAGACCTTGTCATGGCTTTTGACGTAGTCGATGAAGCGCTTGAGAGCGGCGGCGCGACCCGGGCGGCCGATCAGCCGGCAATGCAAGCCAACGCTCATCATCCCGCCGCGTCCCTGCTTGCCTTCTTCATAGAGCGTGTCGAAGGAATCCTTCAGGTAGGTGAAGAACTGGTCGCCGGAGTTGAAGCCCTGGGCCGTCGCAAAGCGCATGTCGTTCGCATCGAGCGTGTACGGGATGACAAGCTGCGGCGAAATCTGATTGCCGTGGCCATCATGATCCAGCCAATAGGGCAGGTCATCATCGTAGGTATCGGAAATCCAGTCGAAGCCGCCTTCGCTAGCCGACAGGCGCACTGACCAGACGGAAGTGCGGCCAAGATACATGCCGCGCGGACGCTCGCCGACCACCTCGGTGTGCAGACGGACCGCCTCAAGAAGGTCGGCCCGCTCGGTCTCCTCGTCGTGATCCCGATAGTCGATCCAGCGCAGGCCGTGGCTGGCGATCTCCCAGCCAGCTTGCTTCATGGCCGCTACCTGATCGGGGGAGCGGGCGAGCGCTGTCGCCACTCCATAGACGGTGACCGGAATCTGAGCTTCGGTGAACATGCGATGGAGCCGCCAGAAACCGGCGCGCGCGCCATATTCGTAGATCGATTCCATGTTCCAATGGCGCTTGCCGGGCCACGGCGCAGCGCCGACCACTTCCGACAGGAAGGCTTCAGAAGCGGCATCGCCATGGAGAATGTTGTTCTCCCCGCCTTCTTCGTAATTGACGACGAACTGGACTGCCACATGTGCGCCGCCGGGCCATTTCGGGTCCGGCGCATTCCGGCCATAGCCGCGCATGTCTCTGGGGTATCGCATCACACCTTCCCTCATTTGTCGTCAGGATAATTGAATAAATGCGCGCGCATTCCCATTGGAAAATTTGAAAGTCTTTTTGTTGGATTCGTCTCAGCGATTTGCATTGAATGCAATAGGTTGCCAAGATCAGCGGCACGAGGAAGCCGTGAGATGCGGGGCAGGAGATCATCATGGCGAAGGCAGAAGCCGGAAGGCTTACAACCCACGTTCTGGACACGGCTTCAGGCAGGCCGGCGGCCGGTCTTAAGATCACGCTCTACCGGATCAACGGTGAAGAGAGGGCGAAGATCAAGGATGTGGTGACGAACCATGACGGTCGCTGCGACGCACCGGTTCTGGAGGGAGAGGCCTTCGAGACGGGCATCTACGAATTGGTGTTCCACGCGGGCGATTATCTTCGCTCCAGCGGAGCAGTGCTGCCGGACCCGCTTTTCCTTGACCAGATTCCAATCCGCTTCGGAATGGCGGAAGCAGCGCACTACCACGTGCCGCTGCTGATCTCGCCCTATGGCTACTCGACCTACAGGGGTAGCTGAAATGGCTGCACCGATCCGCCGCGAAATTCGCTTCCTTCTAAATGGCGAGACGGTCACGCTCTCTGATGTTAGGCCAGACGATCTGCTGCTTGATTTTCTGAGGCTGCGCCGGTCATTGCGCGGCACCAAAGAGGGCTGTGCCGAGGGCGACTGCGGCGCCTGCACTGTGCTTGTCGGGCGCCTGCTTGATGGTGAGTTGGTCTACGAGACAGTCAACGCCTGCATCCGTTTCGTCGGTTCCCTCGACGCCTGCCATGTCGTAACGATCGAGCATTTGCGCGGTGAAAATGGTGGTCTGCATCCGGTGCAGCAGGCGCTCGTCGATTCCCACGGTTCGCAATGTGGATTTTGCACGCCGGGTTTCGTGCTGTCGCTGTATGCGTTGTGGATGCGCGAGCCGAACCCTTCGGATGCACGCATTGAGAAGGCGCTTCAGGGTAATCTTTGCCGCTGCACAGGCTATGAGCCGATCATGCGCGCCGCGCGGGCTATCTCGTCTTACGGCGATGCAGGGCGCGACCCGCTGGCACTGGAGCGCGCGGATTTAAAAGCGCGGCTCATCGATCTGAAAGACGGTGCCCGTGTTGAGATCGGTTCGGGCAAGGACCGGTTGATCGTTCCGGCGTCGGTCGAAGACTTCGCCGATGCTCTTGTGGCTGAACCGCAAGCGACCGTGGTTGCAGGCTCCACGGATGTGGGCCTTTGGGTCACGAAGCAGATGCGGGACATTTCTCCCGTCATCTTTATCGGTGGTCTTGCCGAGTTGCAGACCATCACCGATCATGAAAACGGCATCCGGATCGGTGCCGGCGTCAGCTACAGCCAAGCCCGCGAGTTTCTTGCGCAGCGCATACCGGCACTCGGTCCGCTGGTGGATCGAATTGGTGGCGAGCAGGTTCGCAACATGGGAACGATTGGCGGCAATATCGCCAACGGTTCACCGATCGGCGACACCCCGCCGCCGTTGATTGCACTCGGTGCATCCCTGACGTTGAGGCGCGGCAATGACCGGCGCTGCATTCCGCTTGAGGATTACTTCCTCGCCTATGGGAAGCAGGACCGCCAGCCGGGCGAGTTCGTGGAATCGGTGCACGTACCTTATCCGGCAGAAGATGGGCATTTCGCCGTCTACAAGATCTCGAAGCGCCGTGACGAGGATATTACGGCGGCGCTGGGCGCCTTTAATGTTCAGATCCGTGACGGCGTAGTCGCATCCGCGCGCATCGCTTATGGCGGCATGGCGGCAACTCCGAAGCGCGCCAAAGCTGTCGAAGAGGCGCTTATCGGCAAGCCATGGTCGGAGGAGACCGTGGCAGCGGCTCAGGAGGTCTATGCAATCGATTATCAGCCGCTGACCGACATGCGTGCAAGTGCGCAATATCGCCTGCTGGCTTCGAAGAACCTGCTCCTTCGTTTCTATCTGGAGACGACGGGCACTTCGCAGCCGTTCAAGATCAAGCGCTACGAGGAGGCGTGAGATGGGCAATCATCCGGTTCAGGATCTGAAGGCGGCTCGCATCAAGGGTGGCGTTCACACGTCAGAGCGCCATGATTCAGCTCACAAGCACGTCAGCGGCGCGGCAATTTACATTGACGACATTGCCGAGCCAGCCGGAACGTTGCACGCGGGCCTCGGCTTTTCTACCGTCGCGCACGGGGTCATCAAGTCGATGGATCTGTCGGAGGTGCGTCGCGCACCTGGCGTCGTCACGGTGCTTACCGCCCAGGACGTTCCCGGCGTCAATGACATCTCGCCGTCAGGAATGAATGATGATCCGATCCTTGCCGACGGCAAGGTCGAGTTTCATGGACAGCCGATATTTTGTGTCATCGCAGAAACGCGCCATCAGGCACGCCGTGCGGCCCGGTTGGCCAGGGTCGAGTATGAAGAACTGCCTGGTGTCATAGACATCTGGGATCTTGATGCCGAAAGCCACAAACAGGTGTTCACGCCGCTAACGCTGAAGCGGGGCGATGCGCCGGAAGCCATCGCGAAGGCGCCCCGTCGCGTGAAGGGACGCATGCGCCTTGGGGGGCAGGATCATTTCTACCTTGAGGGACAGATTTCTCTGGCGGTGCCGGGGGAAGATGATGAGGTGACGGTCTACTGCTCGACACAGGGACCGAGCGAGACCCAGCACATGATCGCGCAAGCGCTGGGCGTAGCGTCGCACGCTGTGACCGTCGAGATCCGTCGCATGGGCGGCGGCTTTGGCGGCAAGGAGACCCAGGCGAACCAGACCGCAGTTCTTGCTGCGATCGCAGCCAAGAAACTTGGCCGTCCTGTCAAGCTTCGTCTGGATCGCGATGAAGACATGATGGCGACCGGCAAGCGGCATGATTTCGCCATTGACTACGATATTGGCTTTGACGATGAGGGGCGCATCCTCGGCGTTGACTACACATTTGCGCTCCGCGCCGGTTTTTCCGCAGATCTCTCTGGTCCGGTAGGTGACCGCGCGCTCTTCCACTGCGACAACACGTACTTCTTCCCGCACGTGGTCGCGAAGTCAGCCTTGCTGAAGACGAACACCGTCTCCAATACTGCATTTCGCGGCTTTGGCGGCCCGCAGGGGATGGTGGGCGCCGAAAGGGTCATCGAAGAGGTGGCTTTTGCTGTCGGCAAGGATCCGCTCGAGATCCGAAAGCTGAATTTTTACGATCCGATGGGCAGCGAAGGGGAACGAAACGTCACTCCCTACCACCAGAAGGTCGAGGACTGCATCATTCAGCAGATCGTTGCGGAGCTCGAAGAGAAGGCTGACTATGCTGGCCGTCGTCGCGAAATCGCGGCCTTCAACGCCAATAGCCGCTACATCAAGCGTGGTCTGGCCCTGACGCCCGTCAAGTTCGGCATTTCGTTCACCAAGACCGAATCCAATCAGGCCGGTGCGCTGGTCCACGTCTACGCTGATGGTTCTGTCCATATGAACCATGGCGGCACCGAGATGGGGCAGGGGCTCCACCTCAAGGTGGCGCAGGTCGTCGCCGAAGAATTCCAGATTGACCTCGACAGGGTTCGCATTACCGCCACGACGACCGGAAAGGTTCCGAATACGTCGCCGACAGCCGCGTCATCTGGCGCAGACCTTAACGGCATGGCGGCGCAGAACGCGGCGCGGCAGATCAAGAAGCGTCTGATCGACTTTGCGGCGGACAAGTTCGGTGTTCCCCATGAACAGGTGGTTTTCCTTCCGAACCGTGTGCGGGTGGGAAACCAGGAAATTCCGTTCAATGAGATCGTCCGCCTGGCTTACATGTCGCGGGTGCAGCTTTCTGCTGCGGGCTTCTACAAGACACCAAAGATCCACTGGGACCGGTCTGCTGGCAAGGGACATGCGTTCTACTACTTCGCCTATGGCGCGGCGTGCTCCGAGGTATCCGTGGATACGCTTACGGGCGAATATGTGTTGGAGCGCACGGACATTCTGCACGATGTCGGACGTTCGCTGAACCCGGCGATTGACCTTGGCCAGATCGAGGGCGGGTTCATCCAAGGCGCCGGGTGGCTGACGACCGAGGAACTGGTGTGGGACGACAAGGGCCGCCTGCGCACGCACGGGCCTTCCACCTACAAGATCCCGCTTGCCTCGGACCGGCCGAAAATCTTCAACGTTGCATTGACCGACTGGTCACAGGCCTATGAGCCGACCATCCACCGGTCCAAGGCTGTCGGCGAGCCGCCTTTGCCGCTCGGCATTTCTGTTCTGCACGCTCTTTCGGATGCGGTGGCAAGCGTCTGTGACCACAAGGTCTGCCCACGGCTTGATGCGCCGGCTACGCCCGAAAGGGTGTTGATGACCATCGAGCGGCTCAAGGCAGAAGCTGGCCGGTGAAGATCGGCCACTCGGAAAGGCATAGAGCGTGGCGGAAAGTTCCGGCATGAAGCCCAAGGCGCGAAGACTTCGCGATTTTCTCGCCGCTTCGCGGAATATCGCTCTGGTTGAGGTCATTGAAGCCAAGGGGTCGACGCCGCGTGAAGTCGCGACGTGGATGCTGGTGTCTCGTGATGCGATCTTCGGGACTATTGGCGGCGGGCAGCTTGAATTCATGGCCATTGCCCGTGCCCGTGAAATGATCGAGCAGAATGTCGAGACGACCAGGCTTGACGTTCCGCTCGGCCCGGAAATCGGCCAGTGCTGCGGTGGTCACGTCAAACTTTACCTTGTGCTGCTGGACGAAGAACTGCGCGAAGCGATACCGCAGCGCATCAGTTTCGAAGAAGAAATCCAGCCGCATGTCTATCTGTTCGGCGGCGGACATGTTGGCCACGCGCTGGCGCAGGCTCTGGCGCTCCTGCCGCTGACCGTGGCGATGGTGGAGACACGCCCGGAGGAACTTCTGGGTGCGCCTGAGGGCGTCAGGACGATTGCAACGGCTGTCCCGGAGGAGATTGTGCGCGGTGCACCTGCCGGATCTGCGTTCGTCATTCTCACCCATGATCACGCGCTCGACTTCTTGATCGTTTCGGAAGCTCTGGGCAGGAATGATGCCGCCTATGTCGGGATGATCGGCTCCAAGACGAAGAAGGCGACGTTCAAGAGTTGGTATTTGCGCGAGGCAGGCGGGGGTGAAGAGGCCTTCGACAAGTTGGTTTGTCCGATTGGCGGCTCTAGCGTCAAAGACAAGCGGCCTTCAGTTATTGCAGCACTGGTCTCTGCCGAGTTGCTGCATTTCCTGCCTGGAGAGCGCCAAATCTAACCAGGCGGAACCCAAAGCCCCTCAGATTGTTTCTATGACGAACTAACTGAGGGTTATGTCATGAACAGCATCATTTACATCGTAGGCCTTGTCGTCATCGTCGTCGCCATCCTTTCATTTCTCGGCATCGGCTAAGATCTGCCCGACAGGATATCGCGAATGATCCGCTGACAGCGCTCCGACATGAAGTCGAGCAAAAGCCGGACTTTCGGATCCTGAAAGTTCTTGTGGGGATATACGGCTGCTAATTGCACCGGTAACGGAGGATTTTCCGGAAGGACGATCTTCAGTTGGCCGTCTGCCAGGTAGCGCTCAATATCGAAGCGCGGCTTGCAGATGATGCCACGCCCGGCCAGGGCCCAGCCAGTTACCACATCTCCGTCGTCGGAATCGAAAGGCCCACGTACTTCAAACTTGCGTGGGCCTTCGGGCGTCCTAAGCGTCCAGACAAACTCCTGAGCCCCGGGATAGCGGAGCATGAGGCAGTCGTGCTTGTCGCTCAAAAGGTCCTGAGGCGTTTTGGGCTCGCCGCGGTTTTCCAGATATGCGGGAGCAGCAGCCAGAACGCGCTCGCAATCCATGATACCACGCATCCGGAGGCTGGAATCTTCCAGATGTCCAAGCCGAAAGGCCACGTCGATCCCTTCCTTCATGATGTCCACCTGCCGATCGGAAAGACGCAGGCGCACCTCGATATCGGGGTACCGATCGTGAAAATCTGGAATTCCGGATGCAATCAGACGCCGGCCAATCCCGAGGGGCGCGGTAACCCGTATCGTCCCTCGCGGCTGGCCGGAAAGTGCGCTGACCGCGGCATCAGCCTGCGCAACAGCTTCAAGGACCTTGCGCGCACCTTCATAAAACACGCGGCCATGCTCTGTCGGGGATAATTGTCGTGTTGTGCGATTGAAAAGCCGGACGCCGAGATGTTTCTCGAGCTCCTTGATGCGATTGGAAGCGACTGCCGGCGAGATGCGAAGGTCACGTCCCGCCGCGGATAAATTGCCCAGTTCGACCACGCGAACGAATACGGCAATGTTTTCCAGATAAGCCATCGTTACCCCACTCCCTCTCGCGCTCCCCTACCATTTTCGCGTTTTTTTTGAAAGTCATCGCGGCTGTTCCCTCTTTCAGTTTGAACGATTGTCCGTAAGCTTGGCTGGCGAAAAAGCATCTAGGCCGGGGAACCTGGCATTCGGGGACGAAGATGAACAACTACGCGGTTTTCTGGGAATGGCTGTCATTTGGGGTGCGATGGCTTCACGTCATCACCGCGATCGCCTGGATCGGCTCATCCTTCTATTTCATCGCGCTTGATCTGGGGCTCGTGAAACGCGAGGGCATGCCGGAAGGTGCGCATGGTGAAGAGTGGCAGGTTCACGGCGGAGGCTTCTACCATATCCAGAAATATCTCGTTGCGCCTGCCCGGATGCCGGAACAGCTGATCTGGTTCAAATGGGAATCCTACGCGACATGGATGTCGGGCTTTTTCCTGCTTGCGATTGTCTATTACGCAGGGGCTGATCTTTACCTGATTGATCGCAACGTGCTCGACGTGTCGCAGCCGGTCGCAATCCTCATCTCGATCGGTTCACTCGCGCTGGGCTGGGTGCTCTATGACCAGCTGTGCAGGTCCAAGCTGGCTGATAACGACACGCTCTTGATGCTGGTTCTGTTCCCGATCCTTGTCGTTATCGCCTGGGGCTACACGCAGCTGTTTTCGGGTCGTGCAGCGTTCCTGCATCTCGGCGCGTTCACCGCGACGATCATGTCGGCGAACGTGTTCCTGATCATCATTCCTAACCAGAAGATCGTGGTGGCGGACCTGATTGCAGGCCGTAAGCCTGACCCGAAATACGGCAAGATTGCCAAGACCAGATCGCTGCATAACAACTACCTGACGTTGCCGGTCATTTTCCTGATGCTGTCGAACCACTATCCGCTCGCCTTCGCGACCGAGTTCAACTGGGTGATCGCAGCGCTGATTTTCCTGATCGGCGTCCTGATCCGGCACTATTTCAACACGGTTCACGCCCGGAAAGGCAATCCACATTGGACGTGGGGTGCCGCTACCGTTCTCTTCATCATCATCATGTGGTTGTCGACGGTTCCCGCTGCCCTGACGGGTGAGGAGAAGCCATCTGCCTCTGCTGAGCGCTACATGCAGTCCACGCATTTTGCGGCAGTGCGTGACACCGTAATGGGCCGCTGCTCCATGTGCCACGCCGCAGAGCCTGCATGGGATGGCATTCACTTCACCCCGAAATCGGTAAAGCTGGAAACCGAAATTCAGGTGGCGGAGCACGCCCGCGAAATTTACCTGCAGTCTGGACGCAGCCACGCCATGCCGCCATCCAACGTCTCCGGAATGACGAAGGAAGAGCGCGCCCTGATCGTCGCGTGGTTCGAAGAGGCGAGCAAGTGAACAGAATTGGCCGGCGTCGGAGCCGCCCCTCATCCGCCCTTCGGGCACCTTCTCCCCGGAAGCGGGGCGAAGGAAGAGGAGCGGTCTTCTCCCCGTTTACGGGGAGAGGATGCCGGCAGGCAGGTGAGGGGCAACATCACGTCTTGAGAAAAGGACCCCATCTATGACCGAACGCCTGCTTCGCGGACGTATTCTTTCGTTTCGCTCCAAGCCTGAGGCGGTGGATGACCGCGCTTCTTATTTTTATGAGGAAGACGGTGGTGTGCTGGTTCGCGACGGGAAGATCGTCGCGATTGGTGATTTTGCAGCTGTCTCGGCAAAGGCTGGTGATGCGCCGGTCGAGGATCATCGGCCCAACCTGATCCTGCCGGGCTTCATCGATGCGCACGTGCATGTGCCGCAGATGCAGGTGATCGCGTCTTATGGCGCCGAGCTTCTCGACTGGCTCAACACCTACACCTTCCCGGAAGAGACCAAATTCATCGACGCGCAGCATGGCCGCCGCATCGCGCGCCTGTTCTGTGACGAGATCATTCGCAACGGCACGACGACCGTTGCCGCCTATTGCTCGGTGCATCGCCAGAGCGTGGATGCCTTCTTCACCGAAGCCCTGTCGCGCGACATGCTGGTGATAGCCGGCAAGGTGATGATGGATCGCAATGCGCCAGATGGCCTGCGCGACACGGCGCAGTCTGGCTATGACGACACCAAGGCGCTGATTGCCGAATGGCACGGCAAAGGCCGCATCCATTATGCGGTGACGCCGCGCTTTGCGATTACCTCGACGCCCGAGCAGATGGAGATGGCGGGCGCGCTGATGCGCGAACATCCTGACCTCCACATGCAAACGCACCTGTCGGAGAACAAGGCCGAGATCGCGTTTACGCAGGAGCTTTATCCGGCCTCGAAAGACTATACCGACGTTTATGCCCGTTACGGCCTGCTTGGGCCGAAGGCGCTGTTTGGCCACTGCATCCACCTGTCGGATCGCGAGGCCGATGCGCTGTCGGAGAGCGGCTCGGTCGCGGTGTTCTGCCCGACCTCGAACCTTTTCCTTGGTTCCGGCCTTTTTGACTGGCAGGGCCATGCCAAGCGCGCCAAGCCGGTACGGGTTGCGGCAGCGACTGATGTCGGCGGCGGTACGTCCTATTCGATGCTTCGCACGATGGACGAGGCATACAAGGTCGTCGCGCTGCAGGGCGAGAAGATGAACCCGTTTGCCGCCTTCTGGCAGATGACGCTCGGCAACGCCAAGGCGCTGTCGCTCGATGCGCGTATAGGCACGCTCGACGTTGGCACCGATGCGGATCTCGTCGTTCTCGATGCCAAGGCGACGCCAGCGATGGCGCTGCGCATGGAGACGGTGAAATCGCTTGCCGAGGAACTGTTCGTGCTGCAAACGCTGGGTGACGATCGTGCCGTTAGGGAAACCTATGTCGCCGGTCGCCCGGTAAAGCGCGAACTGACGGCCTGAGAGTGATTACAGACAAACGCGAATTCTTCACCGCGCTGTTCGGCGCGGCTGTAGCTGCGGCGGACCCTGAACAGGCGATCCGCCATTTCCTGCCGCAAAAGCCCAAGGGCCGCACCATCGTGATCGGCGCGGGCAAGGGCTCGGCGCAAATGGCGGCAGCGTTTGAGAAGGCGTGGGATGGTCCGATCGACGGTCTGGTGGTGACGCGTTACGGCTATGGCTGTGATTGCGAGCGGATCGAGATCATCGAAGCCGCGCATCCGGTGCCGGATGAGGCTGGTCTCGTCGCGTCGAAGCGTTTGTTTGAAAAGCTTCATGGTCTGACGAGCGACGATCTTGTCGTCGCGCTGATTTCTGGTGGTGGCTCGGCTCTGTTGCCGTCGCCGCCGGAAGGCATGACCCTCGCCGACGAGATCGCGGTCAACGAGGCACTGCTTGCCTCAGGCGCACCGATCTCGGCGATGAATACTGTGCGCAAGCATCTCTCGGCCATAAAGGGCGGTCGCCTTGCGCTCGCAGCACATCCTGCGCGCGTCGTGTCGCTGCTCGTCTCCGACATTCCGGGTGATAATCCAGCTTTCGTCGCATCTGGCCCGACTGTTCCGGATACTGCCTCGCGCGACGATGCGCTGGCGATCGTTGATGCCTATCGGCTCGACCTGCCGGAAGCAGCGCTCAAGCATCTGCAGAGCGAAGCTGCCAGCGCACCGCTTCCGGATGACGCACGTTTTGCCGGCAACGAAATCCGCGTCATCGCCTCGGCGGCCCGTTCGCTCGAGGCCGCGGCTGCGGAAGCTGAAAAGCGCGGCATCAAGGCGGTGATACTGTCGGACTCGATTGAAGGCGAGGCTCGTGAAGTGGCCGGCGTGCATGCCGCCATCGCGCGCGAGATTGCGACGCGTGGTCGCCCGTTCGACAAGCCGATCGTGCTTCTGTCTGGCGGTGAGACGACCGTGACCATCCGCGCCAAGGGCGGCAAGGGCGGGCGCAATGCCGAGTTCCTGCTGGCGTTTGCGCTTGGCATTGAAGGCGTCGATGGCATTTATGCTTTCGCAGCGGATACCGACGGCATCGATGGCTCGCAGGACAATGCCGGTGCCTTCGCCGATTTCACCTCGGCCTCGCGCATGCGCGCTGCTTCCGAAGACCCGAAGGCTGCTTTGATGCGTAATGATGCCTGGACGGCGTTTTCGGCGGCGAGTGATCTGTTTGTACCGGGCCCAACCGGGACCAACGTCAACGACCTTCGCGCGATCCTGATCCTTTAGGCTACAGCAGCGAGCTCTGCCACTGCGCACATGTCGGTGAGAAAACGGGCGCGCTCGGCTTTTGCTTCGTCCTGATCCTGAATGCGCAGGATGAAGGACGGGTGGATCGTCAGAAACACCCGCAAACCATCGTCCCGCGTCACCACTTGCCCGCGCATCTGTGTCACCGGGATCGCTTGGCCGAGCAGCGAATGCGCTGCCGTCGCGCCCATGGCGACGACGAGGTTTGGCTTGACCATCGAAAGTTCCTGCTCGACCCACCAGCGGCAGGCGCTGATCTCGCCGACATTCGGGCGCTGGTGCAAACGACGCTTACCTCGCGGCGTGAACTTGAAGTGTTTGACGGCATTGGTGACGTAGAGCTTTTCGCGCTCGATGCCTGCTTCCTCGATGACCTCATCAAAGACACGGCCCGCTGGACCCACAAAGGGGCGACCGGCAAGATCCTCGTGATCGCCGGGCTGCTCACCGACAAAAACGACGCGTGCATCAGCCGGGCCTTCGCCAAAGACAGTCTGCGTGGCGTCGCGGTGGAGCGGGCAGCGCTGGCAAGCGGAAGCTTGGGCACGCAGTTCTGAGAGGTTCGACGCGATTTCCGGCAACTGCTCTTCTGGCTTGTTCCAGATGCGCTCCTGAATTTTGGCGTGATGCGGGGCCGGCAAGGTCGGCATCGTTTCCAGCATTTTGCGCGCGGCGGCATCTGCCCCTTTGATGAGTTCGGGGATCAGCGAGGCTTCCGGAAGGTTCTTCCAGTACTTCTTCGGCATCTCCGCCTGCATCGCCTTCACCTTGAGGCGGGCAGGGTTGAAGATGCTGGAGAAATAGGTGCGCCAGAGCGTGTTCGACGTGTCCTCACGTGGCACGTCATTGCGCATCGCGCCGGGGCCGATCGCCAGCTTTTCGCCGTCCCAGTCGGCGGAGGCGTGCGGGGTAAAGATCGTCCAGCGCATGCCAGTGAAACGGCGGATGAAGAAGGGCGCGTTGCGCACAACGATGTAATGGTCGGGTTCGAACCACGACACGTAGCGCTCCTCATCGCCTTCGCCGATGCGCACGAAGCGGACGAAGGCGCGCATCTTGTGAATGTCGCGACGGACCGATTTTGCCATGTCGCGCAAAGCGGTGACATCAAGATCGGAGGCGATTTTCAGCAGGTTTGGCTCGCTGCGTTGGCGATAGAGCAGACGATAGAGAAGGGCAAAACGGGCAGGGTCGCTGTGGCAGATCACGCCCTCCGCGCTGTCGATGAATTCGCGAGAGACGTTGAGCGTCTTGCCTTCTGGCGCTGGCGGCAAGGGCGCGCCGGATGCGCCGAAGAGATCGGTCGAGGCTTCCGTTTGCCAGACCACATCGTGCGGCGGCACGTCGTTCAGAACCAGCCGGCGGGCGGCATCGCGCCAGCCGGCAAAGTCCGTCTCTCCCGCAAGCGTCACCGAGTAGCGCGACATCAGAACAGGGACAGCTGCTTTGGCTGGGGCGCAAGGCGCTCGCGCAAGTTGAGTGCGTCAGTCGAGCCGCCGGGGCTCCAGCCATCGGCGATGATGAAGGGACGAACCTTGGAAATCGAGACGCAGAGGCGACCGACATCTTCAAGCCGCAGGCGGCGATAGCGGCGCACTTCGAGAAGGCGCTTAACGACCTTCGAGCCAATGCCTGGGATGCGCAAAAGCATCTCGCGCGGGGCGCTATTCACGTCGACCGGGAAGGCGTGGCGGTTGGCTAGCGCCCAGGCAAGCTTCGGGTCGATCTCAAGATCGAGCATGCCATTGGGCTGGGCCGCAACGATCTCATCCTTCTCAAAGCCATAGAACCGCATCAGCCAATCGGCCTGATACAGCCGGTGCTCGCGCATCAGCGGCGGGCGGATGAGGGGCAGGGCGGAAGACGAATCTGGGATCGGGCTGAACGCCGAATAATAGACGCGGCGCAGCTTGTAGCCCGAATAGAGCCGCGACGATGTCGTCAGGATTTGCGAGTCCGTCGTTGCATCTGCGCCAACGATCATTTGTGTCGACTGCCCGCCCGGCGCAAAGCGCTGCTTGCGCTTGGTCTGCAGCGTCGGCTCCGACTTTTCCTCGATCTTGAGGCGCAAATTCGCCATCGAAACGCGGATTGTTTCAGGCTTCTTCTGCGGTGCCAGCTGCTTGACGCCTTCGTCGGTCGGAAGCTCGACATTGATCGATAAACGGTCGGCATAGATGCCAGCCTGTTCGATCAGCTCATCGCTCGCCTCCGGGATCGTCTTGAGATGGATGTAGCCCTGAAACGAATGGTCGATGCGAAGTCGTCGCGCGATCTCGACCATCTCGCTCATCGTCTCATCCGGCGAGCGGATGACGCCGGACGACAGGAACAGGCCTTCAATGTAATTGCGCTTGTAGAAATCGAGCGTCAGCTTGACGACTTCGTCGATCGAAAAGCGGGCGCGGCGGACATTCGATGACGAGCGATTGATGCAATACGAGCAATCGTAAATGCAGAAATTCGTCATCAGGATCTTGAGCAGCGAAATGCATCGCCCGTCCGGCGCGTAGGAGTGGCAGATGCCACTTCCCTCGGTCGAGCCGATGCCTTTCGACTTCAAGGAATTGCGCCCCTTGGCCCCAGATGAGGCGCAGGACGCATCGTATTTTGCAGCATCGGCCAAAATGGCCAGCTTTTCGCGGAGGGGCAAACCAGACATATGTTCTATATATGTTCTGGTCTGTCCCTCGTCCAATCACAAAAATGTCGCGCGCGAAACGTCAGACCTCGTGGAGGTAGAGGTGATAGTCGAGTTCGCTGACGGTGCGGGCAACGCGCAGATATTCAGCGCGTTTGATCGCGGTGAAGGTGCGGTGCATGTCTTCGCCGAGCGCATCGCGAAGGAAGGTTGATGTTTCCGCCGCCTTGATCGCCGAGAACCAGTCGGCCGGCATTTCTGCCCCGCTGGCGCGCTCGCATTCATAGCCGTTGCCAGTCGTCTCAGGGCCCGGATCGCACTTCTCGTCGATGCCCTTGGCGATGCCGGCAAGAACCGTTGCGGCAACGAGATAAGGGTTGGCGTCGACGCCGGACGGGCGGTGTTCGATGCGGCGGGCGTTCTTGGAACCAGCCGGGACACGTAGCGCGACCGAGCGATTGTTGACGCCCCAGGTCGGCGCGACCGGTGCATAAGACTGCGAAACGAACCGACGCCAAGAATTGGCATGCGGGGCAAAGACCAGCATCGACTCGGCTATCGTTTCGGCAAGGCCGCCGAGCGAATTGAGAAGGAGCGGGTTCCACTCGCCGTCGGTGGCTTCGGTGAAGACGTTGTTGCCGTCGCCGTCCTGCATTGAGACGTGCAGGTGCATGCCGGAGCCGGCATAGGCCTCGATCGGCTTCGCCATGAAGCAGGCGGTGACGCCGTGGCGGCGGGCCTGCATGCGCACCAGACGCTTCAGCATCAGAAGGTCATCGGCGGCGCGAAGGATATCCTTGCGGTAGTTGAGCGTCAGCTCGTACTGGCCGGGCGCATATTCCGAGATGACGGTCTCGGCTGGAATGCGCTGCGCTTCTGCCGCCTTGTAGATGTCGGAGAAGAGCGGCTCCATGCCGTGCAGGTGATCGACCGAATAGACCTCGGTCTTCCCGCTGGCGCGGCCATCAAGTACCGCGCGCGCAGGCTGAACGCGGCCTTCTGAGTCGCGCTCGTTTGCGAGCAGGAAAAACTCAAGCTCGAACGCCCCTGCCGGATATAAGCCGCGTGCGGCGAAAGCCTCGACCTGGCGCTTCAGCGCATGGCGCGGATCGCTGGTCATGGGGTTGCCGTCAAGGTCGTACATGGACAGGAGAACCTGTCCGCGGGGCGGATTGGTGCCGTAAAGGGGAACCAGCGTCCCAGGGATCGGCCAGGCGCGCAAATCGCCATCGCCGGCATCCCAGATAAGGCCGGTCTCGTGAACATCCTCGCCGACGATGTCGAGCCCAAGGATAGAGATCGGCAGATGGCGGCCGTTCTCATACAGGCCTGCAAGTTCGTGGCGACGGATGATCTTGCCACGGCCGATGCCATTGGCGTCGGTCAGGACAATGTCGACGGCCTCGATTTCAGGGTGCTGGTCGAGAAATTCAAGCGCTTCACTCAGCAGCGAACCGGATGGGGATGCCGTCACTCTGCGAGCTCCGAAATAACATCCTCGAATGCCATGATGAGTCGGTCGACGTGCTTCTTCTTGGTCACAGGCGACACCAACATCATGTTGTGGAACGGTGCGATCAGGCAGCCGCGATTCACAAGGCCCAGATGGATCACCGCTTCAAGCTCTGGCGCATGGGCTGCTGCAGCCTCGGTGCCGTTTCCGAGCGGACCCTGCGCACAAACGAATTCCACACGTGCACCGACGCGCACGACGTGCCAGGCAAGGCCGTTGTCGTCGATTACCTTGGCAAGCCCTTGCTGTAACCGGTCAGCCAGATCCTCCATCCGCGCATAGGCGTTTGGCGTCATGACCTCTTCCAGCACAGCGCGCATGGCAGCGAATTGAAGGGGGTTGCCGGAGAGGGTGGTCCCCATCCCTGAGTAACCGGGCTCCTTCGCGGCTTCATAAGCTTGCCAACGCGCGGCAATATCTTCCGACATGCCCCAGATGCTCGCGGGCACACCGCCTGCAATCGGCTTGCCGAGGACGAAAAGGTCCGGCTCAAGCCCGTACGCACGGGTATAGCCACCCGGACCTGTCGAGATGGTGTGGGTTTCGTCGATCAGAAGCAGCGTGCCGTGCTTGCGCGTCACGTCGCGCAGCGCTTCATGAAAGCCGGGCTCCGGCAGAACCATGCAGGAATTGGTCATCACGGGTTCGGTAATGACGCAGGCAATGTCGCCTTCTGCCAGCGCCTTCTCGACTGCTTGAATGTCGTTGAACTCGACAACAACTGCACCGCGCGTGAGATCCCGGAATTCCCCGGCCAGACCCGCCTTGTTGACCTGCCAGCCGCGCCGGATCTGGACGAAGGTTTCGTCCACCGAGCCATGGTAACAACCGTTGAAGACGAGGATCTTCGGGCGGTTGGTGACGGCGCGGGCGACGCGCAGCGCAAAGCGGTTGGCATCCGTCGCCGTCGTCGCGATCTGCCAGTAGGGCAACCCAAAACGTTCGACCAGAAGTTCGCCGACAATCAGGGCGTCGTCGCAGGGCAGCATATAGGTAAGGCCGTGTTTCCCTTGCCGGCGAATTGCTTCAACAACCGGGGCAGGGGAGTGGCCGAACATCGAGCCGGTGTCGCCGAGGCAGAAATCAGCCAGCTTGATGCCGTCGACGTCAACGATCTTGGCGTCGTTCGCTTTTTTGACGACGAATGGAAACGGCATCGGCCAGTCCCGCATCCAGTGCATCGGCACGCCGCCGAGATAACCAGGTGCGCCGTCCCCAATCATCGCCTGGGATATTGGGCGTGCGGCGGAATAAACCAGTTCCTCTCGCTCACGTACAGCGGCGATGCGTGAGCGGCTGATACCGCCAATGGTCATGCTCATGTCGTTCACAGCCCGT
The DNA here is from genome assembly GCF_016124105.1 of Aquamicrobium zhengzhouense. Lineage (GTDB taxonomy): Bacteria > Pseudomonadota > Alphaproteobacteria > Rhizobiales > Rhizobiaceae > Aerobium > Aerobium zhengzhouense. The sequence continues at coordinate 45,168 of NZ_JADGMQ010000017.1, read as the reverse complement.
CCTCCAGATGCATCTCAGTTCCTAGCGCCGCCGCAATCGGGCCGCAACCGCCAGCCACAAACAAGGTTGATGGGAAAAGGGAATAGTTTGGAATGCGCCTAATCCTCGCAGCAATGATTGCCGCACTGTCTGGCGGAACGGCCATGGCATCTGGCGGTGTCACATGTGACTTCGAAGATGAAAAAGCCCAGATCAGTATCAATGGGGGAGTTACGCGCGGGATGGGCGGCGCGCTGTTCAGCTTCGCCGGCGAAGCCAATATAAAAGATGCGGATATTGCGAAGGATCTGCAGGCGACGACATTCGATCGATCGCATGTCGCGCAGTATTGGCTGGATGAAGACGGCCTGAAGCTCAAGCTCTACCGTGAGCGCGATGGAGATTTGCCGCACGGCTTTGTCGAGGTGACGGTAACAAGCCCGACCGACGGTGAAACCCAGGGGTCTTACCGCGTCGAGATCTATGACATGACGAACCCCAGCGAAGGTGAGGCAGAAATTGCCTCATACAGTGGCCACATCACTTGCCTGGCGGAATAGTCTAGCCAGCAACGTCGATGACACCGCAATCGCCTGCTTCGGTGCCGAAAGCGATGCGGCGGCCCTCGCCATCCCAGCTCATCGAGGTGATCGCGCCTTTGCCCGGCCGACGCAGGAGAATTTCCTTCTGGTCGGCGACACGAGCTGCCATCACCATTCCGTCGGCATAACCGATGGCGAGGATCTCGTCCGTTGTGTGGAAAGCAACGGCAGTCACCATGGTGTCGGCGCGTGTACCCAGTTCCAGCGGTGCCTTGCCGATCGGCCCGTCTTTCGTCTGGAAGGGCCACACGATGGCTGCAGGGGCTCCGGAACTGGCGAGCCAGCGGCCTTTTGCACTCCATGACAGGCTTTTCACCTTGGCCGGATAGCCAGCCATGCGCATGTGCTTGCCATCGGAAAGCTTCCAGCCATGCAGTGCGTTTTCCTGCATGGTGGTCACCAGGAAATTTCCGTCCGGCGAGAAGGTTGCCGCCGCGTGCGCGCCGGCCCATTCAAGCTCGACCGGCTTGCCGGCAGCTGCCGGGAAATGAAGCGTCGCGCCGTTATAACGCGCTACGGCGATGCGCAGGCCCTTGGGGGCAAAAGCAATGCCCTCGACGGATCGCTGATGCTGGAAATCGTTGATCGTGCCGTCAGGAAGGCGCACATGCGCAGCCCGGCCTGCACCAAAAGCGATTGCACCACGCGGCCCTGTCGCCACGGTATTCACCCATTTGCGGCCGAGATTTGCAATTTCGGTGACACTTCCATCCGCAGCTATCGAGCAGACGCGACCGTCCTCGCCGCCGGTGAGCATGGACTTTTCATCCAGCGCAACTGCTGCGCAAAGAAGACCGTCATGCGCCTCGATCGTCTTGTGGCCGTTGTCGAGCCGGTGCACCTGGCCATCTGCAAGAGCGAAGAAGGGCAGGCCATCCAGCCAGCAGGCAGAAATGCAGTGTCCGTCGAGATCGAGAGGGGCGACAGTTGGCACGGATCAGTATTCCTTAGATTGCAGCGCAGTGAGCGCACTCATCGTGGGCACGAAATACGTGCGCAAGCGCGGCAGGTAAAGATACCGGGCGCGCTCAAGAGCCCGGTATCGCAGCATTTGTCAGCTTCAGGAGGCCTGGCAGGCCTCAAATGTGCGCTTTAAACGCTCGGCGTCGAGTTCGCGGCCGATGAATACCAGACGCGTTTCACGCTTCTCTTCCGCTTTCCACGGGCGCTGATGATCGCCCTCAAGGATCATGTGAACGCCCTGGACAACGTAGCGATCCGGGTCATCCTTAATTGCGATGATCCCCTTCAGACGCAGGATGTTGGGACCGTCCATCTGCGTGGTCTTCTCAAGCCAGGGGAAGAATTTCTTCGGATCCACATCACCGCCGCGCAGCGAGATCGAGGTCACGCCGACGTCGTGGATGGGTGAAACGCCGTGATGATGGTGATGTCCATGATCGTGGTGGTGATGATGATCATGATCGCAATCAGGACCGCAGACATGATCATGATCGTGGTCGTCCGCATCAAGGAAATGTGGGTCGTTCTCCAGAGCGCGTGAGAGGTCGAACGCACCACGGTCGAGCACCTCGGTCAACGGAACCGCGGAGCGCTGGGTCTTGTGGATCCGTGCCGCCGGGTTGATGGCGCGCACTGCAGCTTCGACGTCACGAAGCTCTTCCTCACTGACGAGGTCAGTCTTGTTGAGAATGACCACGTCCGCGAATGCGATCTGATCCTCAGCTTCCTTGGAGTCCTTCAGGCGCAGGGGAAGGTGCTTGGCGTCGACCAGCGCAACGACCGCATCAAGCTTCGTCTTCGAGCGCACATCCTCGTCCATGAAGAAGGTTTGCGCCACCGGTGCAGGATCGGCAAGGCCGGTCGTCTCGACGAGGATCGCATCGAAACGGCCCGGACGGCGCATCAGGCCCTCAACGGTTCGGATCAGGTCACCGCGCACCGTGCAGCAGATGCAGCCATTGTTCATCTCGTAGATTTCCTCGTCGGATTCTACGATCAGATCATTGTCGATGCCGATTTCACCAAACTCATTGACGATGACGGCATAGCGCTTGCCATGGTCCTCGGTGAGGATGCGGTTCAAAAGGGTGGTCTTGCCGGAGCCTAGATAGCCGGTGAGCACCGTCACCGGAATTTGCGCCTGCGTCATGTCCTGGCCTCTGGGCTGAATTTGGTGTTGCTGTGCATATAGGATGCTCGGTTTGGGTTTGCACCTGCCTAGCGAAGCGTCCCCACATCAAAGCGGGACACGTCCAGCAATAGCTCAACGAACCCTTTGGCGGCATGGTCCAAAAGTTCATTTCCTGCCTCGGCGCTGGCTGCGGCGGCATTGCCGACAACGCCTTGCGGTGAAAGGTCGCTCATCTTCCAGCCAAAGGCGTGCGGGCCATAGGCACCTAGGTGCTTGAAGTCAGCTTCGAAGCCGGTCTGGGCGGATGGAAAGTCGCGAGCCTTGCCCATGTCAACGAGGTCCGGCCGCAGCGCTAGCATGACGCTCGTTTCGATGAAGCCGCCATGAATGCCAAGGGCCTTTTCGTGGGGCGACACCCACTTGGCCGGATAACCGAAGCGGGTCCAGCTTGAGGCGACGGCAAGCATGGCGTGCTGTACGCGAAGTTCCGTCGCAACAATGGTCATCAGCGGAGAATTGCCGCCATGCGCGTTCAAAAAGACCAATCGCCGGATGCCGCGCGTAGCGAGATCCGCGCCAATGCCGATCCACCGGTTGATAGCCTCATCAAAGGCAAGGGTTCTCGAACCGGCAACATCCATGTGCTCTGGAGAGTATCCGACCGGTTCCACTGGCAGAAAAATCACGTTCAGATCTGTCCGCAACAGTGCTTGAACGCGAGCGACCATACCCTCGGCGATGATCGTGTCCGTCTCGAAAGGCAGGTGAGGGCCGTGCTGCTCAGTTGCGCCGAGAGGCAGAACCGCTATTTCCGGATAGCTGCCACTTACTTCGTTGGCTGTCATGTTTCTGTTATTTGGCTCTGCGATGGGGATGTGAGGGGCAAGCTAGCGCCTGGCGCAGCAAATGGGCAATCCCCACGAAGTGAAAGAGGCACTTATGGCGAAGGCAGACAAATCGGCGGTGATGGCCAAGCTCAATTCGGCAGCGCGCCTGTCGAGAACGGCGCTGGCAGCTCGCCTCCTGGGGCATGGGTTCTATGCCGGTCAAGACAAGGTCATGATCGTCCTCAACCGCGAGGATGGGCTGACACCCGGCCAGCTTGCCGCTCGCCTTGGTGTGCGCCCGCCGACCGTGACCAAGACGATCAACCGTCTGCAAACGCAGGGCTATGTCGAGAAACGGGCGTCTGATGTCGATGCGCGCCAGTCCAATGTGTTTCTGACTGATGACGGCCGCGCTACCATCGATGCGATCGAGAAGGCTGTTCGGAAAAGCGAAAAACTCGCTCTTAAAGGATTTGAGAAGAAAGAGTTGAAGACGCTCTGGAAATTCCTGACCCGGATTGAGGCGAATCTTTCGGATACCGAATTGCCTGAGCTCACAGAAGATCAGGATGAGGAGCTCACCGAGGACGCTTGAAGATTTCCCTTGCGTCGTGTGTGCGCTTGTCCGAATGGTCGTGAACACGATCATTGACCGCGGCCGAGCAAATTGAATCCCAAACATTCCGAAATCGAGACGGCAACGCCCGCCTCTGCAATCCTGATTGTTCTTTCGGCGTGTTTTCTTTTTTCGTTTCTGGACGCAAGCGCCAAATATCTGGTGATGAACGGGATGGCCGCGCCATTCGTGGCGTGGATGCGATTTGCCGTCCACCTGGTGCTCGTCCTGATCCTATTTCGCGGCTGGGCCAACCCGGCGCTCTACAGGGCCGTCAATAAACCGGCGCACGTCCTGCGCGGGATTTTCCTGTTCGGGTCGACGATTTTCAACTTTCTGGCCCTGCAGACACTGCAATTGGCTGAGACCATCTCCATCTATTTTTTCGCGCCTATGATCATCACCGCGCTGGCCGGGCCTCTTCTTGGCGAGACCGTCGGATGGCGGCGCTGGGTGGCCGTGTTGGTTGGTTTCGTCGGCGTTTTGGTGATCACGCGACCGGGTTTCGGGACATTTGGCGTCGGCCATCTGTTCTCGATCGGATCGATGCTGAGTTACAGCTTCTATGTGCTGATGACGCGCAAGATGGGCGCAACCGAAACCACGGAAAGCCTGATTTTTTATTCAGCGCTAGCCCCAACAATCCTGATTTTCCCGGCCGTTCCCCTGTACGGTTCCATGCCGGCTGATGCCATGCAGTGGATACTCCTGTTTATGGTCGGTGCGTTGGGCGGATATGGCCACTGGCTGTTGATCAAAGCCTACAAGCTTGCGTCGACCTCGGCGCTCGCGCCTTACCCGTATTCTCAGATGCTGTGGATGATCGCGCTGGGCTGGGTGGTTTTCGCGGACCTGCCAGATCTATGGACGCTCGGTGGAGCCGCGATCATTGTCTGCTCAGGCCTCTACATCATCCACCGGGAACATCGTCTGCGGGTGCGCGGTCGTACAAGTCCCGGTTGCGAGGCGGATGATCTGGCGAAAAGGCTTTGATCTGGCGGCCGGGAATGGCATAACCAAGCCTAAACAGTTTAAAGCATCATGACTGTCTCTCGGAGGGGTTTCCTGGCACAGAAGATCAAGCTGTCGACGATCGCTGAAGCGCTCGGCGTTTCGACGGCGACCGTTTCCCTGGCGCTGCGCGACAGTCCGTTGGTGGCCGATTCCACGCGCGACCGTATCAAGGAGTACGCGCGGGAGATCGGCTACATCTACAATCGCCGTGCTGCGTCCTTGCGGACGTCCCGTTCGGGGATCGTCGGCGTCGTCGTGCACGACATCATGAACCCGTTCTTCGCTGAAATCCTGCGTTCGATCGAAAGCGAGCTCGACCGGAGCCGGCAAACTTTTCTCTTGTCCAATCACTACGACAAGGTCGACAAACAACGCACCTTCCTCGACACCTTGCTGCAGCTGGGAGCTGACGGTGTCATCATGTCGCCGGCCATCGGAACTCCAAGCGATGACATCAGGATGCTGGAGGAAAACGGGCTGCCGGCGGTGCTCATTGCGCGTTCGGTGCCGGGAGCTGACGTGCCTGTTTTCCGCGGAGATGACACGTTCGGGACGGCACTGGCGACCAACCATCTTATCTCGCTTGGGCATCGGCGGATCGTGATGATCGGCGGTACCGACCAGACCTCGACAGGGCGTGACCGATATCAGGGCTATCTCAACGCCATGGAAAACGCGGGACTGGAAGTGCGACCGGACTGGCGGATTCCGGGCCCTCGCACCAAGCAGGCGGGTTTTGAGGCCTCGCAGCAATTTCTGGCACATAAAGACAAGCCGACCGCCGCTGTCTGCTGGAACGACCTTGTCGCGATCGGACTTATGAACGGCATCTTCCGCGCTGGCCTCACTCCAGGCGTTGATATCTCGGTGACTGGCTACGATGACCTTGAGGAGGCGGCAATCGCCACTCCGGCTCTCACCACCGTATGGAATGGACAAAGGGAGGTCGGACGGCGCGCGGCGCGAACGCTCCTCGACCGTCTCAACGGTGTTGAAGTGCATGGCGGTCAGGAGTTGATCAGGCCAGAGTTGCACATACGACAGTCGACCGGGAAACCGGTAGAGCGATAACACCTTGGCCGTGCGGCAGGGTTGCTCGCCAGCTCCCTGCTGCGTAGGCTCAGACACCATCCCGACCTATTAGCAAGGAGCCGGCAACTTGGCCGATACACAAGACATCACCGTCCTGATCCCCGTGAAGCTGCATCCGCATGCTCAGGAGCGCATCAACGGCTCATTCAAGGTTCTTACCTGCGAACGTCCGGACGCTTCCTTGCTGACCGAGGAAGAGAGGGCGCAGGTGCGGGCACTCGCCGTCTCAACGGTAGCGAGCTATCCGATTGACGCCGCTTACATCGACGCGTTTCCGAACCTCGAGATCATCTCCAGCTTCGGTGTCGGCTATAACCATGTCGACGCAGTTCACGCTGGAAAGAAGGGCGTTGTGGTCACCAACACCCCAGACGTTCTGACCGAAGAGGTCGCCGATACTGCGCTGGGGCTGCTCCTCAATACCGTCCGCGAACTTCCCAAGGCGGAGGCCTGGCTGCGCGAGGGCAAGTGGAAATCGGTTGGCGATTATCCGCTGACCCGCGGCACACTGCGCGGCCGCAAGGTCGGCATCTTCGGACTTGGACGCATCGGCCAGGCGATTGCCCGCCGTCTTGAAGCGTTCGGTCTTCCGATCAGCTACTACAATCGCCGTCCTGTCGAGGGCGTGAACTACACCTACTATCCGAGCCTGGTCGAACTCGCGGCTGCTGTCGATACGCTGGTTTCAATTGCTCCGGGCGGGGCTTCCACGGACAAGGCAGTCAACGCGGAGGTGCTCGCGGCACTAGGATCGGACGGTGTCTTCGTCAATATCGGCCGTGGCTCAACGGTTGATGAGCAAGCTCTTGCAAAGGCACTCGAGGAGGGGACGATCATGGCGGCCGGCCTCGACGTCTTCGCTGACGAGCCGAATGTTCCGGAGAGCCTTCTCAAACTGGAGAACGCATCGCTCCTGCCGCATGTCGGCTCCGGAACCATTCATACGCGACAGGCAATGGCGGACCTTGTTGCCGACAACCTGCTGGCGTGGTTCGGGAAGGGCAGCGCAATCACGCCTACCCCTGAGACCGAACATCTCAACCCGAAAGGTTGAGTGTATTAGGCCGCGCTGATATTAGGCATTGATTAACCATACGAGCGGTAATCTGGTTCGCTCGTATGGGCCAATCGAGGGACTACCATGAAGGTCGTCTACGCTTTCGCAGCGGCTATCACTGCCGCCTTTGTGTATCAGCAAGGTTTTCTTAATCCGACACCGGGCGTTGATCCTGTGACGGTCTCGTCGATCAGCGCCGATGCCACTGCCAGTGAGCGCTTCCAAGTTCTTGCAGGTGGTGTGAACAACGGTTGTGTCGTAACCGCGAACGGGGATGGTCCGAGGAAGGATCTCACCCTGACCCCTGCCTGCGAACGGCAGATGCCCGCGCTCGGCAAGGTGAAGTGGTGGGTTGATCGCGATGACGGTTCGGTGGCGTTCCTAAATGCGAGCGGTACCATACTTGCCGAATTTACGGCCGGTGACGGTGCCGCTCTTGAGTCTTTCGCGCCGCGTGATCCAATGCTGGCGCTTTTTGCGCTCTAATTACTCCGCTGCAATGCGGTGCATTCGAGCCTGAGAATGCTCTCGCACCGCATCTCCGAACGCCCGGAACAGGCGTGCAGACGCATCGTCGCTCTTTACCCAATATTCGGGGTGCCATTGAACGCCGACAGCGAAGGCGCGGCTCCCGATCACCGACACCGCCTCGACGGTGCCATCAGGTGCGACCGCCTCGACCTGAAGACGCTCGCCCAACACATCGACCGCTTGTCGGTGGACCGAGTTGATCAAAATTTCGCCCTCACCGAACACGCCTGCCAGGCAGCTTCCCGGCTTGATCTCGACACGTTGGCGAATTGAAAAACGGACGTCCTGATCATCACTGACAGGTGCCCGGTGGTCCCAATTGCCCTCTTTTTCCTGAATCTCGCAAGCGAGGGTACCGCCGAGGGCGACGTTCATTTCCTGGATGCCCCGGCAGATGGCGAGAAGCGGCACCCCACGCTCGATCGCCTTGCGGATGAGAGGGATCGACGTGGCGTCGCGCGCTTCATCGTATGGACCATTCTCCTCGGAGGCGGCGCCACCATAGAGTGAGGGATGGACGTTGGACTTTGAGCCCGTGAGCAGGACGCCATCGACACCCTCAAGCAGAGTGTCGAAGTCCAGTTGATCACCGAACGAGGGAACGAGGACGGGAAACACGCCTGCGACCGATATTGCTGCATCGAGATATTGATGTGGCGCGGCATGCCACGTGTAATTCTCAAAATGCCTTAGGTCGGTCGATACGGCGACGAGAGGTTGGCGCATGATGGGTTCCGGACATTCCTGACAGGACGATACATCTAATGCGGATCGTGAACCTTTCCAAGCGCTTGTAGGGGCGGGAGGCTCGTAAGATCTTCTCAGTAACTCTCGTCCTTTGTGCTTGAGAATGCAAGAATGCGAGCGCTGGACACATGATCTGCGGCGTGTATTGATACGCTCGGATAGCTTGGGGAGGGGGACAATCCACCAGAATCCACCCTCGCAACTCCTATCAGAAATCGAATACCGACAATCTTTCGGGAGGAATCAATGGATCGTCGCTCGTTCTTGAAGAAGGCCAGTGTAGCCGGTGCCGGCGTGGCTGCAGCTACAACTCTTGCGGCACCTGCCATCGCACAGGATAAGAGGACCTGGCGCATGGTTACGTCCTGGCCCAAGAACTTTCCAGGGCTGGGCGTCGGAGCGCAGCGCCTCGCGGACCGTATCACGGCGGCATCCGACGGGCGTCTTACCATTCAGGTCTATTCGGCAGGGGAACTCGTCCCGGCACTCCAGGCCCTCGATGCGGTCATCGATGGCAATGCCGAAATGTGCCATGCGACGCCTTATTACTGGCAGAACAAGAGCCAGGGCCTGAATTTTATCACCGGCGTCCCGTTCGGGATGAGCTCGCGCGAGCTCTCCACCTGGATCCGCTATCTCGGCGGTCAGGAGGTCTGGGACAAGATCTATGATCAGTTCGGCGTTCGTGCATTCCTGTCGGGTGATACCGGAACCCAGACAGGCGGCTGGTTCCGCAATGAATTGACGGGCCTGTCCGACCTCCAGGGTCTGCGCTTCCGTACGCCCGGCCTCGGCGGACAGGTCTGGCAAAAGCTTGGAGCGAGCGTCACCAACATGGCTGCCGGCGATACGTTCCAGGCTCTGCAGTCCGGTACACTCGATGCCGTCGAATTCGTCGGACCCTACAACGATCTCGCACTTGGCTATTACCAGATCACCAAGAACTACTACGTTTCGAGTTTTGTTGAATCTGGTGCAGCGACGGAACTGGTTGTCAGGCAAGACTTGTATGATGAGCTACCGTCAGACCTGCAGGAAATCATCAAAATGGTCTGTCAGGCGGAATATGACGAGATGGCTTCCGACTTTTACGCGAACGATCCCCGGGCGCTCCGCACGCTCGTGAACGACCATGGGGTCAAGGCTCTGCAGTTCCCGGAAGAAATTCTGGAGGCGGGTGCCAACGCAGCAAAGGAGATCCTCACTGAACTGCGGGAAGGCGGAGATGCGCTAACTAAGGAAATGGTCGAGAGCTATATCGCCGGCTTCAATCTCCTGCGTGAACGCACAAAGAACACCGACATCCCATTCCTGCAGGCGCGTGAAAAGTATTTCAGCCTCTAAGGCAACATCAATTGCAAAGGCCCGGAATTTTCCGGGCCTTTTCTTGTCAGCCAGATCCCAGCAAAGTGGCTAACCCGCGCCCAGCCGCCATCGCCGCATAGGCGAGAACTGAGAAATATGCGACTGTCGCGATCAGCATCGCGTAGCCACCCAGTACCAGCGCTCCGTCACGCTGCGTCATTCCTATGCACAAAAGCATGATCGCGCAGGCTGGCAGCGTATTGGAAAACGGCACAAGGCCGAGCGGCAGCATCAACAAAACTGCACCCGCTACAATAGCGAGACCGTTGACGCGGCCGGCGACGGTACCCTGGGTAAGAAGCCCCAGCCGCGGCCGGATCGCCGTTTCAATTCGAGCGACAATATCGATGCCGCGCGCCAGAACACCGCTGAGCTTGGCCGCATTGATCTTCCGGTCCATGATTTGCCGGGGCAGCCAAGGCATCCGGTTGAGCGTGATGCCAAGTCCGAGCAGCAGGATTGCCAGTCCGAACACCGTGCTGACGCCGGGGATTGAGACAGGCAACAGGAAAGGCACCGACAGCACAGCGCACAAGATAAGCGGCCCATGGTCGCCGATGGTGGCCAGAATCTCGCGCAGAGTAATGTGGGGGCCGGGCATGTTTGCTGCGCGCCTCAGCGCGTCTTGCATGGTGTCGGCCCGTCCCTCGTACGCAAGGCTCACTATTCTGTTCCTTCTAAGCAGATACCGGCAGCGTGGCGCTGCCGGGACCCTTATCATCGAATCCGGCTGTGATCAGCTATAAATCCATCGCGGCAGCCAGGTGGCCAGCGAGGGGAACGAATAGATCAGGAACACAGCAAGCACCTGAAGCACGACAAACGGGATGATGCCGCGATAGATCATCCCCGTCGACACGCTGTTCGGCGCGACGCCGCGCAGATAGAAGAGCGCAAAGCCGAACGGCGGCGTCATGAATGATGTCTGCAGGTTCACGCTGATCATCACGCCGAGCCAGACCGGGTCCACTCCAAGGTTCAGCAAGACGGGTGCAGTAATGGGCACCACGATGAAGATGATCTCGAAAGTGTCGAGAATGAACCCCAGCAGGAACATCAGGAGCATGACGACCAGGATGGCAGCGCCAACGCCGCCAGGAAGGTTCGTCAGGAACTCATGGACCAGGTTCTCGCCACCCGTCAGCCGGAAAACAATGGAAAACACCGATGCGCCAAAGAGAATGATGAAGACCATCGATGTAATCGATGCCGTGGACAGCGTGGCCTCACGCAAGACTGAAAAATTAAGGCGTCCGCGGAATGCAGCCAGCACCATCGCGCCGACGGCGCCTACTGACGATGCCTCAGTCGGCGTTGCAATGCCGCCAAGGATTGAGCCCAGCACAGCAACGATCAGGAGCAGCGGCGGAATGAGTGCGGTGACGATCTCGCGCATCAGGCCTTGCTTCTCCTCCGGCGGGATCGGAGTGGCGGGGCACGATTTCGGGTCGAAGATCGCCTTGAAGATCACCCAGGACAGGTAAAGCAGCACCAGAAGGATGGACGGGATCAGAGCGCCTGCAAAGAGGTCGCCAACCGATACGGGTACGGGCGCAAAGTTGCCTTTGGCCATCTGCACCTGGGCGTTGATGCCCGTCAGCATGTCGCCCATGAAGATGAGCACGGTCGAAGGTGGAACGATCTGCCCAAGCGTGCCTGATGCGCAAATAACGCCACAGGCGAGGCGTGGATCGTAGCCCGAACGCAGCATCGCCGGCAAAGAAATCAAGCCCATGGTAACGACGGTTGCGCCGACCACTCCTGTGGACGCGGCCAGCAATGCGCCGACGATGATCACCGAAATTCCAAGGCCACCGCTCATGTTGCCGAAAAGCTTGCCCATGGTGACGAGCAATTGTTCGGCGATCCTTGATCGCTCCAGCACAACTCCCATGAAGATGAAGAGCGGGACTGCGACCAGCACCTCATTGGTCATGAAACCGATATAGCGGTTTGCGAGCGAGCCGAAATTGGAAGGGTCGAAGACGCCGAAATACATTCCGACGAGACCGAAGCCGAGTGACACGCCAGCAAGCGAGAATGCCACCGGAAAGCCGAGCAAGAGGAAGCCGATGATGCCAAAGAACATCAGGCCGGCGAGTATCTCGCCGATAAGCACAGTATCCATCTGCAGTTACTCCTGATGCGCCGGATAGCGGTATTCTTTGGGCAGAAGTCCCTCCTGCCCCTTGAGCACCAGGATCGAGCGGAGCGCCCAGGCGATCCCCTGCAAAGCAATCAAGGCGACGAAAACAAGAATGAAGCTCTTGAGAATGAAAAGCCCTGGCATCCCCCCCACATTGCTGGACGCCTCAAACAACTTCCATGAGCGGGCAATGTAGTTCCAGCTGTAGCGGGTGACGATCCAGCAGAAGGGCAAAAGGAAGAAGATGACACCGATCAGGTCGATGATCGCCTTCGTACGAACGTTCGCCGGACGATAGAAGATATCGACCCGTACGTGGTCGTCTCGAAAAAGCGCAAAGCCGGCAACGGCGGTGAACATTGCGCCGTTCAGCCAGACGTAGAGGTCCTGCATCCACAAAGTGGTGGTCCCCAGCACGTAGCGCTGAACGACGACGATGAAGCAGATAATCACCATGAGCGGCGCCAGCCAGGCAAATACGTTCCCGATCAGCTTGTTCACCGCGCCTATCCCGCGAATGACAGCAGCAAGTATATTCATGGGTTCATCCTTCGAACCACTTCTTTAATAAGCCGCAGCGCGGCGCTCCTCCTCCGACGCTCCCCTAAAAGAGCATCAGTCAAATCTTCCACGTTTCTGTTTTGATTCAGAAGATCCGACAAATTGCGGATATCATTCAACCTGCAGGATTGAAAAGCGCAACCACAAATTAGTTTGACGGAACCATGCCTGTCGGGAAGACTGACCAAAGGCGGTCTGTCACGTGGGACGATCGCCCCTCAGGAGGCTGCTGATGACGCTGCACGATGTGTCGCTCAACGACAAATATGATCTGTCGAAGACGCGCATCTTCATATCAGGTGCGCAGGCGGTTGTTCGCATGCTGATGATGCAGCGGGAGCGCGACCGGGCTGCGGGCCTCTCAACTGCGGGGTTCGTTTCAGGTTATCGCGGATCCCCGCTGGGCGGGCTCGACCAGCAATTATGGAAGGCCAAGCGGCAGCTTGAAGAATCCGATATCGTCTTCCAGCCGGGCTTGAACGAGGAACTCGCCGCCACAGCCTGTTGGGGCACCCAGCAGGCCGAATTGCTGGGCGAGGGCAAGTACGACGGCGTCTTCGCCCTTTGGTATGGCAAGGGGCCTGGCGTTGATCGCTCGGGGGACGTGTTCCGGCATGGCAACCTGGCGGGTTCATCGCCCCGTGGCGGCGTGCTCGTCTTGATGGGGGACGACCATACAGCCGAATCCTCCACCAATGCCCATGCCACCGAATACGCCTTTGTCGACGTGATGATGCCGGTTTTTCACCCGGCCGGCGTGCAGGAGCTGATCGACTACGGACTTTACGGTTACGCGCTCTCGCGTTTCTCCGGCACCTGGTCGGCCATCAAGTGCGTCAAGGACAACATCGAATCGACCGCATCAGTCGATGTTTCACTTGATCGGTTGGACATCGTCTACCCAGAGATCGACTTGCCGCCCGGCGGGTTGAACATTCGCAACGAGCTTGACCAGATCGGTCAGGAAGCTCGCCTTCATAACTACAAGAGGGCTGCGGTCAGCGCGTTCATCCAGGCGAATGGTCTCAACCGTACCATTTATTCAGGCGGCAGCAATCCGAAGCTTGGCATCATCACGGTTGGAAAGAGCTATTTGGACGTGCGCCAGGCGCTTGATGATATCGGGATTGACGAGATCGTTGCGGACAAGATCGGCCTGAGGCTGTTCAAGGTGGCTTGCCCATGGCCGCTGGATTACGAGCACATCGCCGAATTCGCGCAGGGCCTTGATATGATCGTGGTCGTCGAGGAGAAACGATCGCTGATCGAAGCGCAGCTTCGCGAGGCGCTTTACGGCAAGCCGAGCCAGCCGCAGATCATTGGCAAGAACGACGAGCGGGGCTCGACCTTGTTTCAGGCTGCGGGCGCGCTGGACCCCAACGACATCGCCATCGCGATTGGTGAACGCGTGCTGAGGGTTCTCGGCCACTCGGAAGAGGTGGCCGCGCGGGTGTCGCGGTTGAAGCAATTTCAGGCCATGCTGGCCGGAACCACGGATGTGGCTGCGCGTATTCCGCATTTCTGCTCAGGCTGTCCGCATAATTCTTCGACCAAGGTCCCTGACGGATCCATCGCAAATGCCGGGATCGGTTGCCACTTCATGGCCTTGTGGATGGACCGTTCAACCTATGGCTTTACCGCGATGGGTGGGGAGGGCGCACAGTGGGTTGGCCAGGCACCTTTCTCTACGCGCGATCACATTTTCCAGAATCTTGGGGATGGCACCTACAATCATTCCGGCTCGCTGGCTCTTCGTTTTGCGCTCGCGAGCGGCGCGAACATCACCTACAAACTGCTCTACAACGACGCGGTGGCCATGACCGGCGGGCAGCCTCACGAAGGCAATCTTACGCTGGAGATGATGGCGGCGCAGATCCGCGCCGAAGGCGTTGAACGGATCGCGGTGGTCAGTGATGAACCTGACAAATATTCTGGCGAGGTAAGCTTCCCGAGCGGGACGACCATCCACCATCGGGATGATCTTGACGCTGTCCAGCGCGAATTGCGTGACGTGAAGGGTGTCTCGGTCTTGCTGTACGATCAGACATGCGCTGCCGAAAAACGCCGAAGGCGCAAAATCGGCACCTTCCCTGATCCGGACAAGCGGGTGTTCATCAACGAGCTCGTCTGCGAAGGGTGCGGCGATTGCAGCGTCGCTTCCAACTGCGTCTCAGTTCAGCCGGTTGAAACGGAATTCGGGCGCAAGCGACGCATCGACCAATCCTCCTGCAACAAAGATTTTTCCTGTGTGAACGGTTTTTGCCCATCCTTTGTGACGGTCCACGGTGCCAAGCTTCGACGCAGCACCGGCCTTGCAGGCCAGATCAATCCGCTCGACGGCGTTCCAGAGCCGACAGGCGGTCGGGTCAAGGGGCACGGGTGGGCCGGCATTGTTGATGGTATCGGCGGCACCGGCGTCGTGACCATTGGAGCCATTATTGGCATGGCCGCTCATCTGGAAGGCAAGGGCTGCGGCATCATTGACATGGCCGGTCTGGCCCAAAAAGGCGGCGCTGTCTTCAGTCACATCCGCATCGGACAGACACCCGAGCACATCCATGCGATCCGAGTTTCAGCAGGAAAGGCCGACCTCATATTGGGCTGTGACCTCGTTGTTTCCGGCAACAAGAAAATCCTCACGGCAGCGCGCCAGGGGGAGACGCTTTTTGTGGCCAACACGGCGGAGATCATGCCGGGCGAGTTCACCAGGAACGCGGACTTTTCCCTCCCGAGTGAGCGCCTGAAGAAGGCGATCAAGGAAGCAGTGGGGGAGGAGCGTGCGCATTTCTTCGATGCAAGCAAGGCGGCGTCGGTCCTGTTCGGCAATTCCATGGCTGCGAACATGATGATGCTCGGCTTCGCATTTCAGCATGGCGGTCTGCCGTTGAACGCAGCGGCAATTGAGCACGCGATCGAGCTGAACGGCCAGGCGGTGAAAATGAACATCAACGCGTTCCGCTGGGGTCGCCGGGCCGCACATGATCCCGCCTTCGTGCAGAAGATGATCGGCGATCAGGGCAAGGAGCGGCCGGACGAGCCGCAGGCCGAGACGTTGGAGCAGCTGATCGAGCGGCGCGCGCATTTTCTGGCCGCTTACCAGAACGAAGCTTACGCGGACAGATATCGGGAGAAGGTAGCGGCGATTCGGATCGCCGAGGAGCGTGCATGCCCTGGCTCGAGCGTTGTGAGTGAGGCGGTTGCCAAGAGCCTGTTCAAGCTCATGGCGATCAAGGATGAATACGAGGTTGCCCGTCTTTACACCGACGGAACCTTCCAAAGGAAGCTGGCGGAGCAATTCGAAGATTGGTCCCGGCTTGAGTTTCACCTCGCCCCGCCGATCCTCGGCCGCAGGCACACGGACGGGCGGCCGCGCAAATCCCGTTTCGGGCCATGGATGATGAAAGCATTCTCGGTTCTGGCAGCGATGCGTCGGCTGCGGGGAACCCCATTAGACCTTTTTGCCTATACAGCCGAGCGCAGAATGGAGCGAAGATTGCTCCGTGAATTCGAGGCTGACCTGTCCCTTATCGCAGCAAGGCTCTCGGTTGCAAATCTCGACGCAGCAACTGCGTTGGCAAGCGTCCCGATGATGATCAGGGGGTACGGCCATGTAAAGGAGAGCAATGCCAGCAAGGCCGCGGCTGAACGTCATCGTTTGCTTGCGCGTCTGAAAAAGCTGCAAGCTGATCCGGTACTGGTAGCAGCAGAATGATGCACGCCATTCTTTCATAAGCCTTTTTTAAGGCGGCGCTGGCATCCTGATAGTTCATATGGTTTCCCGGTATGCCAAGCAAGAAGAACGACGAGCTTCCGCTCGACATATACATACCGTTTGTGCAGACGCTGTTTCGAGACTGCGTTACGCTGGCGATTGGATTCGCCGCACAATTGCTTCTCGTCGGCCTCGTCTATGTGGATTCCGGCAACAATATCTATCTCCTCTTAGCGATCTCTCTTGCGGTCGTCGCTGCGGTAAGACTTCGGAGTGTCCGGGAATACTCTCAAAAGCCGGCGCCGACGACGCTGGAAGAAGCGAATGAGTGGGAGCGGACCTATATTGTCTACGGGGCGCTTCACGGCTTCCTGCTGGGTCTTTTCTGCTTTCTTACGATCTATTGGGCACCGGACACGTTCGGTGAAATCGCTGCTCTTTGCGTGACGCTTGCTTCGGCGACCTCCATTGCAGGACGCAATTACGGGTCGCCGAGAATGGTGATGATCTTCCTAACGACGATGACCTGGCCGATTTCACTCGCGTTTCTTTTTCGCGGCGATATCTACCATTTCATCCTTGGCCTTCTTTCGATCCCGTTCTTTTTCGCGATACGGACTTTCGCTGACAATGTGCGCGAGGTGCTGTTCTCGGCAGTTCAGGCGGAGAAAACAGCAAACCGGTTGGCGCAGCGTTTCGACAAGGCGCTGAACACGATGACGTCAGGCCTGATCATGCTGAGCCCTGATGGAAAAGTGGTGGTCGCGAACGCCGAAGCTGCTGCGCTGATGGGCTCCGGTGACCAGAACCTAATTTTGGGACGCACCTTGCGCGGCCTTCTGATGCGGGGCGTGGCCGGTGGAATGCTAAGCCGCAATGACGCTCGTTTTGCCGAGGCTCAGCTCACACGGGCGCTGCGGGAGGGCAAGGACCGCAAGGTACTCCTCCAGCTCAAGGATGGCCGATATTTCGAGTTCTCTGCCCGCGAGGCGCAGGACGAACTGCGTGTCCTTACCTTCGAGGAAGTGACCGCGCGCATCGCCGCAGAAGAGCGAATTCGCCACATGGCCCGGTTTGACAGCCTTACCGGCCTTCCAAATCGCGCATATTTTCATGAGCTGGTCAGCGAGCGCATTACATCTGGCGATCCCGCGCGTCGGGTTGCGCTCGTCGTGTTCGACCTCGATGATTTCAAGAGCGTCAACGACACGCTGGGGCACCCTGTCGGAGACGGCCTGATCTATGCGGTCGGTGAGCGGCTTGCGCCTTTTGCAAGTCAGGACGTCATCATCAGCCGCTTCGGCGGCGACGAATTCATGATCTACTTCGATCAGGTCGACAGTGCGGAGAGCTTCCGCGAGATGCTCGACCAGTTATTTATTGATCTGAAGGGCGATGTTGACGTCGCAGGTCATTTGTTGCGTGTCCAGGCGAGCGCCGGTGCGCTGCTCACCCTGGTAAAGGGCGCGGATGTAGATGCGATGATCGTCAAGGCAGATCTCGCGCTCTACAAGGCCAAAGAGACCGGCAAGAATGGCTGGCAGCTTTTCGAGACCGTGATGGATCAGGCCTTCCGCAACAAACAATTGCTCAAGGCAGACCTGCGCGAGGCCGTTGAGGCAAGGCGGCTACGTGTAGTCTATCAGCCGATCGTGTCGATGAGAACGATGCGGATTTCCAATTGCGAAGCCCTGTGCCGCTGGGATCATCCGGAGCTAGGCCCCATCTCGCCGGCGGTTTTCATTCCGCTCGCCGAAGAGATGGGCATCATTTCCGAGATCAGCATCTTCATGCTGGAAAGCGCGACAGCAGAGTGCATGAACTGGCCGAAGCCCGTCGGAGTGTCGGTCAACCTCTCGGCCAAGGATTTCCGATCGGAAGCCATCATTGCGACGGTTTCCCGCGCGTTGGCGGTTTCAGGTCTCGAGCCATGCCGCTTGGAGGTCGAGGTCACGGAAACGGCCCTGCTGGATGACAAATCCAGTACACGCAAATACATCGAAGAAATGAAGCGGCTTGGGGTTCGGGTCGCCCTCGATGACTTTGGAACCGGCTACTCGAGCCTCAGCTATCTCCACACGCTTCCGTTGGACAAGGTGAAGATCGACCGCTCCTTCGTTCAGGACGTGACCCGAAACCGCAGGTCGCTCGATCTGCTGCGCGGGATCGTCAACCTCTCACGTCCCCTTGGTCTTGAAGTTGCTATTGAGGGCGTCGAGACCTTCGAGCAGCTGAAGCTGCTTGCGCTTGAGGTAAAGCCGGACCTTGTACAAGGCTTCCTTTTTGGGTCTGCACTGACGGCATCTGGCATTGCCACGATGTACAATACGACTTGGCCCTTCGCCCACCAGATACGCGCTTCGGTCGCCAGCTGTAC
This sequence comes from Aquamicrobium zhengzhouense, assembly GCF_016124105.1. GTDB lineage: Bacteria > Pseudomonadota > Alphaproteobacteria > Rhizobiales > Rhizobiaceae > Aerobium > Aerobium zhengzhouense. Next base: position 26,447 of record NZ_JADGMQ010000017.1, on the reverse strand, counting down.
CAGCTAAGAACGATCCTGCCGTGAGCTGGCGGCACCTCCTGCGTTAACGAATTGTTAACCTTAATGGAGGGTTAACGGCGTCATCGGTATTTTCGTGTTTACTCACGTCAGGGTTCCATTAACTTCCGCTGCGGTGGGATATGGATGCGGGGGAAGTCATGTCGAGTAACGTGACGGCGCTGCGAGGAGCAGTAGCAAGTGAGCGGCCAGCGACAGCCGGTAGGTCTGCTTTCGTCGCAAACATCTTCTCTGCGCTGGAGCGTACAGAATACAGAAGATGTGAAAGTGGCGAGGATCTCGAGGATATTTATCGCCTTCGCTACAAAGCTTACCGTCGTACTGAAATGGTTGGCGATAACCAACACAGCCAGATCTACGACGACCTCGACGATCAGCAGAATTGCCACCGTTTCGGCGTTTACATTGATGGCGTGCTCGTGAGCACGTTGCGCCTGCATCACGTGAGCGCGGAGGCGGCGAGGTCCCCATCCACCATCGTCTATCCGGACATTCTGATGCCACGGGTCGACGCTGGCGAAACGTTCATCGATCCTAGCCGTTTTGCGGCGGATCCGGATTGGACGAAGGCGTTCCCGCAGATACCTTACATCACGCTGCGGCTGGCTGGCATGGCGTGCATGCATTTTGCCACGCCGTACTGCCTCTCGACCATCCGGCCCGACCACGGAGGGTTCTACCGACGGATCTACCACTCCGAACAGATTGGTGCCCTACGCGACTATCCGGGGCTCAACTATCAGGTTGTGCTCTATCAGGCAGACGTCAACGCGATCCGCACCCGATCTTTTGCCCGGTTCCCGTTTTTCCGCTCGACGCCGATGGAGCAGAGGCTGATGTTTGGCGAGACGATGCCGGGAGAGCCACGCCCGCTGACCATTCTTCCGACGGCTCAGTACGCCGCCTGACTTCTTGTCACAAGCACACAACGCGTCCTAACCTGTCCGGGTATGGACGAGGCTGCCGTTCCGAGGTCAGATGAAGGCTCGCGAAGAAATCGCCAGATCATGCATCTGGTCCGTAGAGCTCACAGATGAAGAGCTGGAGCGCGCCGCTCGCGGGCTCATTGAGCGCAGATACGCGAAGGGCGCCTATATCTGCCACAAGGACGACCGGCTGGACTACTGGACCGGCGTCCTGAGCGGCCTCGTGAAGATCAGCGCCATTTCCCGGGAGGGCAAGGCGATGACCTTTGCCGGTGCCGCCGACGGTGCCTGGGTTGGCAAGGGGTCTGTCTTGAAGGACGAGCCGCGCAAGTACGATCTCGTTGCCATCCGCGACACGCGCCTTGCGATGATGCAACGCTCGACCTTCATGTGGCTCTACGAAAACTCCACCGGCTTTAACCGGTTTCTCGTGCGCCAGCTGAACGAGCGCATGGGCCAGTTCATTGCCACAATTGAATACGACCGCATCCTTGTACCGAAAGCGCGGGTGGCACGGAACCTTTCGTGGTTCTTCAACAAGGTTTTGTACCCAAATGCGGGACCGGCGCTCGAGATCAGCCAGGAAGAACTCGGGCTGCTTGTAGGGGTGTCGCGGCAGGTGGTGAACCGCAGCCTGCAGGAACTTGAAGAGGAGGGGCTGGTGAGGGTTGAGCATGGGCGGATTACGCCGCTCAACATCAAAGCTCTCGTCAGCTACGGCGCGTGATCGCAAGCGCACGCCGCAAATATTCGTAGAACTCTGGAGAGCAACGCACCTACAAGTGCGCCCATTGAACAGACAATTTGGGAACACGTCTGTCAAGCGGGGTGTTGCGTCGGCAAGTTATTTCGTGGAATTCTGCATGAGATGACAGGTTCCAGTCAGGCGGGAGGGCTTGGAAGGAATCGGGACGCAGTTGAGCGTCTGTCTGGAGGAGGAACGAGTTGGCGCAATCCGCGAGCGCACTCGATACGTTTCCGAAATACCTGCTCCGCAATGCGGAGCATTTTGGCAGTCGGCCTGCCATGCGCCATAAGGACTATGGCATCTGGCAAAGCTGGACCTGGCAACAACAACTGGAAGAAATTCGCGCCTTCGCCCTTGGGTTGCTCAATCTGGGGTTCGAGCACGGAGACAAGGTGGCAGTTGTTGGCGCCAACCGACCGCGCCTTTATTGGACGTTCACGGCTGTTCAGTCCCTCGGCGGCATCCCGGTTCCCTTTTACGCAGACGCGGTGGCCGAGGAGATGTCCTATGTCCTTGATCACGCGGGCGTTCGTTTTGCAGTCGTGCAGGATCAGGAGCAGGTCGACAAGCTGCTTTCCTTCGCTGAGCGTATGCCCGCGCTGACCGACATCATTTATGATGAAAAACGCGGGTTAGAGGGCTATCGCTCGGAAGCGCTTCATGACTTTGCGGATACAGGCGCGGGGACGGACCCTGATCGACAAGGATGCCTCGGCAGCCTCAGCATGGGAGAAAATGGTCCGAACCGGCAGCGGTGAGGACGTCTCGATCATGCTCTACACCTCCGGCACGACCGGTCGTTCGAAGGGGGTGATGATCAAGGCCGCGGCGGCTGTGAATGCTGCTATCGACACTGCCCGGTTCGACAAACTCACGGAAAACGATAGCGTCCTTGCCTATCTGCCGCTTGCCTGGGTGGGAGACCACTATCTGAACTACGCGCAGGGCTATGTTGCAGGCTTCTGCATGAATTGCCCTGAAAGCCAGCAGACGGTCCCCCAAGATTTACGTGAGATTGGCCCGACCTATTATTTCGCTCCTCCGCGGGTCTTCGAGAGCCTGCTGACCAGCGTGACAATCCGAATGGAGGATGCCGGGCGCTTCAAAAAATGGCTGTTCCGCACTTTCATCGATGTGGCTCGAAAGCACGGCGAGGCGATCCTCGAAAAGCGCCCCGTTCCGCTTTCGGGGCGTGTTGCCTACGCCCTCGGGGAGGTGCTTCTCTACGGTCCGCTCAAGAACGTTCTGGGAATGTCGAAAATCCGCGTTGCCTACACTGCGGGGGAGGCGATTGGCGCGGATCTGTTCTCCTTCTTCCGATCCCTCGGCATCAATCTCAAGCAGCTTTATGGTCAGACAGAAGCGTTTCTTTATGTGACCTGCCAGAAGGACGGTCAGGTCAGATCGGATACGGTCGGCCCGCCCGCTCCCAACGTCGATATTCGCATCAGCGACAATGGCGAAGTCTTGTTCCGCTCGCCGGGCATGTTCGCGGGCTATTACAAGGAAGATGACAAGACGACCGAAGCGATGACCGCGGACGGTTATGTGAAGACCAGAGACGCCGGGTTCTTCGACGCTGATGGGCAGCTCAAGATCATCGACCGGGCGAAGGATGTCGGCAAGCTGCGGGACGGCTCTTTGTTTGCGCCGAAATACATCGAGAACATGCTGAAATTCTTCCCCAACATCAAGGAAGCGGTGGCTTTCGGCGATGGGCGAGACCATGCGGCCGTATTCATCAACGTCGACCTGACTGCTGTGGGAAACTGGGCCGAGCGTAACAATATCGCTTACGCGTCCTATCAAGAGCTGGCCGGGCATCCTCGCGTCTACGAGATGATCGCCAAGAATGTCGATGAGACAAACAGGCGCCTGTCGCAAGAAGCTGCGATGGCGGGTGCGCAAATCAAGCGCTTCCTTATCCTGCACAAGGAACTCGATGCTGATGACGGCGAGCTGACACGCACCCAGAAGGTACGACGGTCATTTATCGCTGAGCGCTACGGTGAGTTGATCGAAGCTTTGTACGATGGCTCGAGCGAAAAGTTCGTTTCCACCGAAGTGACATTCGAAGACGGGCGCAAGGGGCGCATCAGTGCCACGGTGCGGATCGCTGAGGCGAACACTTTTGGCAGTGCACCGAGCAAGCCAGTGAGAGAGGCAGCAGAATGAACCCACATCCGTCGTCGGCTGAGTTTTCGGGTGCCGACGATGGCATCGCCAAGGGGGACGTCCTCCTCATGGCGGATAATGTCTCGCTATCGTTTGGCGGCGTGAAGGCCATTACCGATATCTCCTTCGACATTCGCAAAGGGGAAATCAGGGCGATCATCGGCCCGAACGGCGCGGGCAAGACGTCCATGCTCAACGTGATCAACGGCTTTTATACGCCGCAGGTGGGGGTGATCACGTTTCGCGGTCAGCGGCGCCGGGCGATGAAGCCCCATCACGCGGTGAAGCAGGGTATTGCCCGCACCTTCCAGAACGTCGCGCTGTTCAAGGGAATGACAACGCTGGAAAACATCATGGCCGGACGTTCGGTGCTGATGAAGCGCAACATCCTTTGGCAGATGCTTTGGCACGGGCCCGCATTGCGCGAAGAAATCGAACATCGAAAGAAGGTCGAGGAAATCATCGACTTTCTCGAGATTGAGCATATCCGGCGGACGCCGGTGGGCAAACTGCCCTACGGGCTACAAAAGCGGGTCGAGCTTGGGCGAGCGCTCGCCATGGAGCCGTCGCTTCTCCTCCTCGACGAGCCCATGGCGGGTATGAATCTGGAAGAAAAGGAAGACATGAGCCGGTTCATCATCGACGTGAACCAGCAAAGGGGCACTACCATCGCCTTGATCGAACACGATATGGGCGTGGTGATGGACCTGTCCGACCGTGTGGTTGTGCTCGATTACGGCAAGAAGATCGCCGATGGCGTGCCCGATGAGGTCAAAAATAACCAGGCCGTGATCGACGCCTATCTGGGAGTGGCACATTGATGGACTTCATCCACCCCATCCTCATCAAGCCGTTTCAGGATATGGTCGAAGCCCCTGATTTTCTCTTGCAGGTGTTGTGGGAGGGGATCGTGTCGGGCGTTCTTTATGCGCTGATCGCGCTGGGCTTCGTTCTCATCTTCAAATCGTCCCGCATCTTCAATTTTGCGCAAGGCATCATGGTGGTGTTTGCGGCGCTGACGCTGGTTGGGTTGCACCAGAAGGGGGTGCCGGCCTGGCTCGCGCTGCCTCTGACGCTTGGCGTGATGTTTTTGCTCGCGGTGGGAATTGAGCGGATCGTGTTGCGCCCGTTGGTCAACCAGCCCGACATCATACTTTTCATGGCAACGATCGGCATCACGCTGTTCCTGATCGGTCTCGGCGAGACGATCTTCGGCGGCGAGAACAAGCGCATGATCACTGAAGAGCTCGGGATCCCGACGGGCAGCTACATCTTTGAGCCGTTTGGCGGGCTGGTGATGATCGAGCAGCGCGATATCACGGCGGTCGTGGGTGCTGTGGTGCTGGTCGCCTGCCTCCTTCTCTTTCTCAACAAGTCGAAGATGGGGCGAGCGATCCGTGCGCTTGGTGATGACCACCAAGCCGCGCTGTCGGTTGGCATTTCGCTGTCGACCATCTGGGTTCTGGTCTGGTTCATCGCCGGGATGATTGCACTTGCAACGGGCATTGTCTGGGGTGCACGAGCAGGCGTTTCATTCGCACTCGAGGTCATCGCGCTCAAGGCGCTGCCGGTTCTGATGCTTGGCGGTCTCGAATCCGTCAGCGGCGCGATCATTGGTGGGCTGATGATCGGGATTCTTGAGAAACTATTCGAGATCTATTGGGGGCAGCCACTGCTCGGCGGGAACACCGAATCCTGGTTTGCATACATGCTTGCACTGGTTGTGCTCCTGTTCAGACCCCAAGGTTTGTTCGGCGAGCGCATCATCGAGCGCGTTTGAAGGAAGAGCGAATGCTGTATCGCGTCGCAGGGCAGTACAAAACCAGCTACAAGGCCGATTATGCACTCTTCCCGGTGAAGCAGGATGCGTGGCTGCTCGGGATTATCCTACTCGTCTGCTTCGTGATCCTGCCCTTGATGGCCAACGAATTCGCCTTCAGGGCTCTGTTGATCCCGGTGCTTATCTACTCGTTGGCGGCGCTGGGCCTAAATATCCTGACGGATATGCGGGGCAGCTTTCGCTGGGCACCGGTGCCTTCATGGGGGTCGGAGCCTATGCCTGCTATAAGCTCACGACCATTTTCCCGGACCTGAATATCGTGGTCGCGCTCGCGCTGTCGGGCTTCTTTTCGGCCAGCGTCGGAATGGCTTTCGGATTGCCATCCCTGCGCATCAAAGGATTCTATCTCGCCATCGCCACGCTGGCAGCCCAATTCTTTCTGGTGTGGCTGTTCCAGAAATGGGCATGGCTTTACAATTACTCGGCATCCGGTGCGATCCAGGTTCCCAATATTCAGATGTTCGGGATCACTGTCGCCGGTGCTCGGGCTTCTGCGATGACGCAATATTACTTCGTCCTGTGCGTCGTTGTGGCCATCACATTTTTCACGATCAACATCACGCGCGGGCGGATCGGACGCATCTGGAAATCGGTGCGTGACATGGATATCGCGGCTGAACTCGTCGGCATCAATCTGATGAAGGCGAAGCTGCTGGCGTTCTTCGTTTCGTCTTACATTGTCGGCATTGCGGGAGCATTGTTCGTGTTTTTCTGGCGCGGAGCTGCGGAGGCGGAGCTGTTCGACATTCAGCTCTCCTTCCGAGTGCTGTTCATCGCCATCATCGGCGGGCTCGGTTCGGTGCTCGGGAATTTCCTTGGAGCGATGCTGATTGTTGCTTTGCCGGTCCTCATAGGATGGGTCCCGAGCGCGTTCGGGCTGCCACTCAGCTCATCCATGATCGAACATCTCAACGTCATGATTATTGGCATGTTGATCATCGGATTTTTGATACTGGAGCCACACGGACTCGCGCGGTTGTGGGGCATCATTCGGGAGAAGCTGATCATCTGGCCGTTCCCGCACTGACCTGCTGGGCCGGCAAGGAACTGAGGAAGGCCTGGAACGGGCCATAGTGGAGGAACAGGCATGAAAGCACAGATTACAGCATCGCTTCTTGCAACCGTGTTTGCGCTGGGCCTCGCGGCACCAGCTGCGGCGCAGGACGCCCTCAAGCTTCCAAATATGTCCTATCGCACCGGTCCGTTCGCCGCGACCGGCACACCTCACATGAACGGCCAGCTTGACTACATGACCATGCTCAACGAGCGCGACGGTGGCATCAATGGCATGAAGATCGAGTTCGACGAATGCGAGACCGGTTACAACACCGAAAAGGGCGTCGAGTGCTATGAAAAGACCAAGGCCGAGGGGGCCTTGGTCACACAGCCATGGTCCACCGGAATTACCTTGCAGGTCCTGCCTCGGACAGGGGTCGACGAGATCCCGATGTATGCTCCTGGTTACGGCTTTTCGGCCATGCAGGACGGAGAGACGTTCAAATGGGCCTTCAATCCGCCAACGTCATATTGGGACGGTGCATCGATGATCCTGCAGGGGATTTCCGATGGAAACCTGGATAGTCTGAAGGACAAGAAGATCGCATTCCTGCATCTGGATCATCCTTACGGCAAGGAGCCGATCCCGCTCTTCGAAACGCTTGCATCGACGCACGGCTTCACTCTTCTGCCTATCCCCGTTGGCCTGACCGAGATGCAGAACCAGTCGGCGCAATGGCTGCAGATCCGTCGCGAAAAGCCCGACTTCGTCATCATGTGGGGATGGGGTGCGATGAACGGTGGAGCGATCGCTGAAGCCGTGAAAACCCGCTACCCGATAAACCAGTTCGTTAGCGTCTGGTGGGGCGCACATGAGCCGGACCTCAAACTCGTCGGAGAGCAGGGCAAGGGATATCGCGCGCTGTCGTGGAATTTCGCGGACTCCGATTCCAAGCTGATGCAGGACGTCAAGAAGTACGTCGTTGATGCAGGAAAATCCCAGATCAACCAGCAGGGCGGCGAGTTCGACTCGACCTCCTATCAACGCGGTATCTTGATGTCGGTGATCCTTGCGGAGGCGGTGAAAGCCGCTCAAGACAAGGCTGATACGCCGAACATCAATCGCGAGCAGCTTCGCGTCGGCCTCGAAAACGTCAACATCGATGAGGCTCGGCTGGCCGAGCTGGGTGCCGAGAACATGATGGCCCCCTTTGCGATGAGCTGCAGCAACCACACGGGCCATGCCAGCGCCTGGATGATTGAGTGGGATGGCACGAAGTTTGTGAAGGTGTCGGACCTTTTGACTGCTGATCGCTCCGTTATCGATCCGATGGTGGAAAAAGCTTCCGCAGAATACGCCGCCGCCAATCAGCCTTGGCCGATGAACGACGACTGTACGCAGTAATCACTGAAATCAGGCCCGGCTTCGGCCGGGCCACTGATTGCGGGATTTTCAAATGACGACAGCCAGTACGGAATCGGTCAGCGCGCAGGACGAGTTGGTCCTTTCGGTCAACAATATTGAGGTAATCTACGATCACGTGATCCTCGTTCTCAAAGGCGTGTCGCTCGCCGTCCCTCGCGGCGGTATCACAGCACTTCTTGGTGCGAACGGCGCGGGCAAGACGACGACGCTCAAGGCGATCTCGAACCTGCTTCGGGCGGAGCGTGGCGACGTCACCAAAGGCAGCATCGTCTTCGAAGGCGAGCAAGTGCAGGCCTTGTCGCCGAACGAACTGGTCCGCCGCGGCTGCATCCAGGTGATGGAAGGGCGTCATTGCTTCGGTCACCTGTCAGTCGAAGACAATCTGATGACCGGCGCTTTCACTCGGCGCGACGGAAAAGCTGCAATCCGCGATGATCTCGAGATGGTCTACGAGTATTTCCCGCGGCTGAAGGTTCGTCGCACCAGCCAGGCGGGTTACACATCCGGAGGTGAGCAGCAGATGACTGCGATCGGCCGCGCCCTGATGAGCCGGCCGAAGATGATCTTACTTGATGAGCCCTCCATGGGCCTTGCGCCGCAGCTGGTCGAAGAGATCTTCGAAATCGTCAAGAAGCTCAACGAGGAGCAGGGCGTTTCCTTCCTGCTGGCGGAGCAAAACACGAACATTGCGCTTCGCTACGCGAAATACGGCTACATCCTCGAATCAGGTCGCATTGTTCTGGATGGAGACGCGCAATCGCTCCGTGAAAATGAAGATGTGAAGGAGTTTTATCTGGGAGTCGGAGGGGAAGGGCGCAGATCATTCCGCAACGTGAAGCATTACAAGCGCCGGAAACGTTGGCTTGCCTGATGTCTTTCCCCGGGATGCGAGCACCTTCCGCGACATTAGTCCCATTGCTCTCAAGCCGTGTTTTCGCTATCAGCGACCGGAAGTTATTCTGGAGGGGATACCCGCAATGGCTGACAACACACCAACCGGCCCCGTCGAACTGGGCGGTCAGATGGACTACCAGGAACACGAGAAAACATACGCCCTCTTCGGCAACATTGTGAAATATGGCACGGTGAGCCTCGTTGCATTGCTGGCAGCGATGGCATTCGGGTTCTTCACCGCGGCGGGCTTCTTCTCCGCTACCATTCTCTTCATTCTGCTCGTCGCTGCAGGAAGCTACCTGCTACGCTAAGGCCTCTGTCGCCGCGGCGAGATCTGAATGCCGACGCGAGCTCGTCTCGCGGCGGCTTTTAATATTTGTAATCCGAAAGGAACTTGCTGTGGGACAGAATATATTCGTGCCACGCGAGGTTGACGCAACGGAACCTCGTGTCGCCGCGTCACCGGAAACGGTGAAGCGGCTCGTTGGTCTCGGCTTTTCGGTTGTCGTGGAAAAGGATGCTGGTGCAGCATCCCGTATTCTCGATGGCGATTATGTCGGGGCTGGCGCAACCATTGGCAAAGCGGGCGATGCCGCCAAAGCGGATGTGGTGCTTAAAGTGCGCCGCCCCAGCGAGTCGGAACTCAAAACCTATAAGCCGGGCACAATTGTGCTCGCCGCAATGGACCCCTACGGCCATGAAAGCTCGGTTGCCGCAATGGCGCGGGCCGGCGTCTCCGCCTTTTGCATGGAGTTCATGCCGCGCATCACGCGCGCTCAGTCGATGGACATCCTGTCTTCGCAGGCAAATCTGGCCGGCTATCAGGCAGTCATCGATGCAGCAGCTGAATATGATCGCGCATTGCCGATGATGATGACGGCGGCGGGCACCGTCCCGGCGGCCAAGGTCTTCGTCATGGGTGCGGGTGTTGCGGGTCTTCAGGCCATTGCAACGGCTCGTCGTCTGGGAGCGATCGTGACTGCGACCGACGTGCGTCCCGCCGCGAAAGAGCAGGTTGCTTCGCTCGGTGCAAAGTTCATTGCGGTCGAAGACGAGGAATTCAAGGCGGCAGAGACTGCCGGCGGATACGCCAAGGAAATGTCCAAGGAGTATCAGGCGAAGCAGGCGGCGCTCATCGCCGAACACATCGCCAAGCAAGACATCGTCATCACCACCGCTTTGATTCCGGGACGTCCGGCTCCACGGTTGGTGTCGTCCGCCATGGTCGCGGCGATGAAGGCTGGCTCCGTCATTGTCGACCTTGCGGTCGAGCGCGGCGGCAACGTCGAGGGAGCAGTCCCGGGACAGGTGGTCTCCAGCGAGAATGGCGTCAAGATTGTCGGGCACCTGAACGTCCCTGGGCGCGTCTCGGCGTCGGCGTCCCTGCTCTATGCGAAAAACCTCTACGCCTTCCTCGAGACCATGGTCGACAAGGAAGCGAAGACTGTCGTCCTTAACCCTGAAGAGGAGTTGGTGAAGGCGACCTTGCTCACCCATGGCGGCAAGATCGTTCATCCGGCATTTGCCTCGGTTGAAGTCGAAGAAGAGGCACCGGCTGAACAGGCTGCTGAGGCGAAACCGAAGAAGCGTTCCACCTCAAAGGCTAAGGGAGACGCGTGATGGAAAACAATACCGCCCTTGAGAGAGCCATTGGCCAGCTCGAGCAGGCTACTGCCGCGATCCGTATGGCATTCGAAGACCAGCAGGCGGCTGAAACTGTTGCTTCCGGCGCTGCTGCTGCGACGGGCATCGATCCGTTCGTGTTCCGGTTCGCGATCTTCGTGCTGGCGATCTTCGTTGGCTATTATGTTGTCTGGTCGGTGACGCCAGCTCTGCACACGCCCTTGATGGCCGTGACCAACGCGATCTCCTCGGTGATCGTGGTGGGCGCACTCTTGGCCGTTGGCATTTCGGCGTCGGGCCTTGCCACGGGCTTTGGCTTCGTTGCGCTGATCCTTGCCTCCGTTAACATTTTCGGCGGTTTCCTCGTCACCCAGCGCATGCTGGCGATGTACAAGAAGAAAGAAAAGTGAGGCCGGGCTATGAGTGAAAATCTGGCTTCCTTCCTCTATCTGGTCTCCGGCGTCCTGTTCATCATGGCGCTTCGAGGCCTCTCGCACCCGACCACCAGCCGCAAGGGCAACCTCTACGGCATGGTCGGCATGGGGATCGCCATCGGCACCACGCTGCTGTTGGCCGTTCCGTCCTTCGGCGGCTTCTTGCTGATCGTGCTCGGTCTGGCCATTGGCGGTGTTGCAGGCGCAGTAATCGCCAAGCGCATCCCGATGACATCGATGCCGCAGCTTGTTGCTGCGTTCCACTCGCTGGTCGGCCTTGCGGCGGTTCTGGTTGCTGCGGCGGCCATGTACGCTCCGGAAAGCTTCGGGGTAGGCACGATCGGGAACATTCACACCCAGGCGATCATCGAGATGAGCCTTGGCGTAGCGATTGGTTCGATCACCTTTACCGGCTCGATCATCGCGTTCCTCAAGCTCGATGGCCGCATGTCCGGCAAGCCAATCATGCTGCCGATGCGCCATGTCGTGAATGCAGGCCTTGCGATTGCCCTCGTTGTACTCGTAGGAGTCCTGATCGCGACGCAGTCGAACACCGTGTTCTGGCTGATCGTTCTCTTGTCGCTGCTGCTTGGCGTTCTGATCATCATCCCGATCGGCGGCGCGGACATGCCGGTCGTCGTGTCCATGCTCAACTCCTATTCCGGTTGGGCCGCAGCTGGCATCGGCTTCACGCTGGGTAATCTTGCTCTGATCATCACCGGCGCGCTGGTTGGCTCCTCGGGTGCGATCCTGTCCTACATCATGTGTAAGGGCATGAACCGTTCGTTCCTGTCGGTCATTCTCGGTGGGTTCGGTGGCGAAACTGCAGCCGGTGGAGCAGATGATGGCATTCAGCGCACCGTAAAGACGGGTGCGGCCGACGATGCTGCGTATCTGATGATGAACGCGCAAAAGGTCATCATCGTGCCGGGCTACGGTATGGCTGTTGCCCAGGCACAGCACGCGCTGCGGGAAATGGCCGACAAGCTGAAGGCCAACGGCGTCGAGGTGAAGTACGCCATTCACCCGGTCGCAGGCCGCATGCCGGGGCACATGAACGTTCTGCTTGCAGAAGCGAATGTGCCTTATGACGAAGTGTTCGAGCTTGAGGACATCAATTCCGAGTTTGCTCAGGCGGACGTTGCCTATGTCATCGGTGCCAATGACGTCACCAATCCGTCGGCACGTGATGACAAGTCCAGCCCGATCTACGGCATGCCGATCCTCGACGTGGACAAGGCGCGCACCTGCCTCTTCGTCAAGCGCTCACTTGGCTCGGGCTATGCCGGCATCGACAACACGCTGTTCTACAAGGACGGCACCATGATGCTGCTCGGCGATGCCAAGAAGATGACGGAAGAGATCGTCAAGGCGATGGATCACTGATCCTCTGCACGCTTCCAATGATGAAAACGCCCGGTTCGACGCCGGGCGTTTTCGTATCTGGCGGGCGGTCTTCTGGCCGGGGACAGGCTTGCCCCAAGCTCCGGTTCATAAACCTTTCCTGGAAGATGTGGATGTCGACGACATGCTGAGCCGATTAATGATCCGATTGCGAAATTGTCATCGAACTGTATCATTGCGAAAATAAACGCGGGTCATACGCAACCGTACAGGGGAGAGACTTTCATGACGACAATCCAGAGACGCACCTTTTTGCGGGGCGCAGCGGCAGCAGCGGGCGTTTCGCTTGCAACGCCGTTCATTTCGCGCAGCTACGCGCAGGGCTCCTCGGGTTCGGTCAATATTTTCGCATGGGCCGGCTACCTGAATGACGATATCCTCGCAGCCTTCGAAAAGTCGACCGGCATCAAGGCCAATTTCACCCCCTACGGCACCAATGACGAGTTGCTCAACCAGCTTCGCGCCAACAATGGTGGCGGTTTCGACCTCATCTGGCCGACTGTCGACCGTGTACCGAACTACGTCGAATTCGGCCTGATCCAGCCGCTCGATGAGGCAAAGATTGAGGTTTCGAAGTGCCTGCCGAGCGCGTGGGAGAATTCCTCTAAATTCGGTGCCGTGGTTGCGGGCAAGCGTTACCAGGTGCCGACCGACTGGGGCACGGAAGCGATCGCCTTCGACAAGGAACAGGCTCCGCTCGAATATGGTACGGCATCCTACGGTGACATCTGGAAGCCGGAGATGGCGAGCAAGGCAACTGTGCGCGGCCATTCCAGCCTTGTTGGTCTCGGCCTGTGGCTGGAGGCAGAAGGCAAGCTGCCGCGTCCGCTGCTTGATGCATTTGCAAGCGAAGAAGCCCAGGTTGAGATCTTCGATGTAATCCTCGCCGAAGCGGTCGCTCGCAAAGGCAACATCATGCAGTTCTGGACCAACGAGAACGAGGCTCAGGGCGCGTTCCGCGTCAATGGTGCCGCGATCGGCCAGACCTGGGATTCCACGGGAGCAGCTCTTGCCAAGGAAGGACTGCCTGTCGGTTTCATCGCGCCGAAGGAAGGTGCGCTGGCGTGGATGGAAGGCGTGTCGATCCCGGTGGGTGCGACAAATGTCGACCAGGCCTACGCCTTCATCAATTGGTTCCTGACCCCGGAAGCGGGCGCAATGTACACCAACGCCACCTCGATCAACTCGACGGCGGTGGGCGCTGCGGATCTGCTTTCCGACGATGCCAAGGCGTTCTTCGCAGCTGCTTACCCGGGCGACGCACTCGACAAGCTGTGGTGGTGGCCGATCCAGGAAAACTGGTACATCGCCAAGCGCAATGAATATCAGGACCGTTTCCTCTCGGCCTGATGTAAGACAGGAAGGGGCTCGATGGGCCCCTTCACCCTCCCGATAGAGGTTTCAAATGAGTCATTCCGTCGAGCTGCAAGGCGTTGGCATGCGCTTTGGCGCAACGCGGGCCGTGGGCGATGTAAGCTTCACAGTCAATGGCGGCGAGTTTTTCTCAATCCTCGGTCCATCAGGCTGCGGCAAGACCACGATCCTGCGCATGATCGCCGGCTTCTTGCAGCCCACGGAAGGCCGCATCCTTATTGGTGGCAAGGACATGCAGGGGCTGGGGCCGAACCAGCGTCCCACTGCGATGATCTTTCAGTCGCTGGCCCTGTTTCCTCTGATGACTGTCTGGGAAAACATCGCATTCGGCCTTGAAGCGCGAGGAGCCTCAAAGGCGGAGCGCCGCAAGAAGGCCGATGAGCTCTTGTCCCTCATTGCGCTTGAAGGCTATGGCGACCGTATGCCGGGAGAACTTTCCGGCGGCCAGCGCCAGCGTGTGGCCATTGCGCGGGCTCTTGCGGTGGAGCCGCAGGTTCTGTTGCTAGATGAGCCTCTCTCGGCTCTGGACCTGAAACTGCGTCAGCATATGCGCGCTGAACTGCGCTCGCTTCAGCGACGCACTGGCGTCACGTTCATCTACATCACACATGATCAGTCCGAAGCGCTGGCAATGTCCGATCGCATCGCGGTCATGAGCGCAGGCGTGCTGCAGCAAGTCGGAACACCGCGAGAACTTTACGACAATCCCGCCACGCCTTTCGTCGCCACCTTTGTCGGGGAAACAAATGCGATTGCCGGGAAGGTGACTGACGTTGCCGATGGGGTCGCTTCGGTGGATACAGTCCTGGGACTTCTTCGCGGTCGCATGGCACGGTCAGTCAAAGCTGGCGACCAGGTCAAGCTTTACGTTCGGCCCGAGGCACTGTCTGGCTCAATTGGCGAGAACAGGGTCTCTGCAACGATCGACCGGATCGATTTTGAGGGTGCCTTCGGGCTGGCGCATGGCCGCCTGTCAGATGGTGCCGCACTGGTTGCGTCGATCCCGTCCACGGATCTTGCCAATGCTCCGGCGATCGGCGCAGCAACGTCCTTCGGCTTTGAGACCCGTCACGCAGTGGTGCTGCCGGATGGCTAGTCTCTATCAGCGATTTGGGGGAGGGCTGGCGACGATCTTCATCGCGCTTGTTGTTCTCTGGCTTGCGGGCATGGTGCTTGCGCCAAACCTGATGATGGTCGACTACGCGTTGCGGCCCAACCTTCCGCCGGCCCAGATCGGCGGGCCGAATGATGTCTACTCGCTGGATAATATTCTCTATCTGGCAAATGAGAGCGTACACCGCTCGATCTTCTTCAAGACGATCTGGGCAAGCGCGCTCGTTGCCTTTATCACCTTCCTTGTGTGCTACCCAATCGCCTTTTGGCTCGCGCAGCGCGCAACGATGGGGCAGGCCGCGGTCGCTATCCTGGCACTGACGATCCCGTTCTGGATCAACGAGGTGCTGCGCACGCTTGCCTGGTACATCATCCTCGCTTTCCGCGGCCCGCTGAACGCGCTGCTGCTCAATATCGGCGTGATTGATGCGCCCGTGCGCTGGAACGGCGACGGCGGAGTTCTGGCAGGTATGGTCTACGCCTACATTCTCTTCATGCTGTTCCCGATCTACAATTCAATCGAAAGCCTTGAGAAGTCGCAGATTGAAGCTGCCCGGGATCTGGGGGCCTCGACCTGGCGCATCCATTGGCGAGTTGTGATGCCGCATGCCAAGGCGGGCATCGCCACCGGCTGCGTTTTCACTTTTATGCTGGCAGCAGGCTCCTACGTCGCACCTGCATTGCTTGGCGCGCCGGGCAGCCGTTGGTTCACCGAGATCATCTATAACTGGTTCTTCGAAGGTGGCGACTGGAACCGAGGCGCTGCATATGCGCTGGTCCTGTTGGTGCTGTGTCTCTTCGTCGTTCTCGCGACGTTGAAGATTGCCCGCGTCAATCTGACGGATGTAGCCAAATGAGCACCGCAGATCGTATCGCCCGTTGGATGTTCACCGCCTATATGGTGGTGTTCTTTGCCTATCTTTTCATGCCCCTGTTGGTGATGTCGGCTGCAACGTTCAACACAAGCCGTTTCCCGACCGTAACCCCTTGGCAGGGCACGACACTCAAATGGTTCGCCGAGCTATGGGCTGATGCTGCCATGTGGCGCGCCGTCTGGACGTCAGTTGTGGTCGCTTTCTTCGTGGTACTGGTGTCGCTGCCGGTGGGAACCGCTGCCGCACTGCTTTTGACCAGTCTGCACGCGCGAGCGCGCGGGTTTTTCTATGCCTTGATGGTCTCGCCGCTTCTCACGCCAGGGGTGGTGGTTGGCATTTCCACCCTGGTGCTGTGGCGTCAGCTTAATGTTGGCGGGGGCACCTTCCTGATCGTTGTTGCGCAATCCACCTTCATCATCTGCTACGTCATGTTGATGGTTGTCGCCCGATTGCAGCGGTTCGACAGGACGCAGGAGGAGGCGGCACTGGGCTTGGGCGCATCCAGGGTCATGGTGTTCAGGCGGATAATGTTGCCTTACCTGAAGCCATCACTGATAGCGGCAGCATTCCTCGCGATCCTCCAGTCTGTCGAGAATTACAACACCACCCTTTTCGTCCGGGGATTTGAGACGCCGTTGACGGTTTTCATCGCGACGAAGGTGCGCACCGGGCTGACCCCAGCAGTCAATGCCTTGGCCCTCATCATGATTGTCATGACGGTGCTTGGTGCGATCGCCTACGAGATCGCGCGTCGCCGCCAAGCCGCGGCGAAGGACGAGCGGTCGTAACTACAACGGATGTTGGGCGTCAGGTGCGGGTACGCGCCAGACCATCCTTGGCAACTTTGAGATTGGGATCGAGACGGAGCGCTTCGCCAAAGGAGCGCATTGCCCGCGTCTTGTCGCCCTGCCTCTCAAGAACAACGCCTTGATAGGCCCAAGCCTCCGCATTGCTGCGGTCGAGCGTGATCACACGGTTGAAGTCGGACGCAGCGTTTTCGTCGTCGTTGAGGGCAAGGTAGGAGAGGCCACGAGCGTTGTAAGGCTCGGTGGCTGATGGCGACAGGGAAATCGCGGAGGCGAAGTCCTGCAGCGCAAAGTCGTGCTGCCCGCGCGCCTGATAAAGCAGGCCGCGATTGTGATAGGCGCGGGGATCCGTCGTATCCAGTTGTACCGCGCGCTCGAAATCCTGGAAGGCTTCGGACGTCCGTCCTGCCAGACGGTAGAGGTTACCACGGCCGATATAGGCAGCATCATAGCTTGGGTTCAGCTGGATCGCGCGGTTGTAGTCCTGCAGCGCGGCCTGCTGGTTGCCCATATAGCGGTGAATGAGCGCGCGGTTGGAGTAGGCCTGATGGAAGTTGGGGTTCAGGCGGATCGCGGTGTCGAAATCCTGGAGTGCTTCCTTGTAGCGACCGCCTTTTCCGTAGGCGGAGCCGCGAATATTGTACGCTTCCGCGTTGTTGGGACTGCGGCGGATCACCTCTGTTAGCGACGAGATGTTTTCGGTCGAGCTCTGAGCTACATCGACGGCGGTAACGCTGTTAAGAGCGGAGGTCGTCGTCTCGCATCCGCTCAAGGCAAGAGCCGAGCATATGGCAAAGGCAATGACCGTTGAGCTTTTCAGAAAACGCCAGTCAGTCTCGGCCGCAATCGTCATGTGAAGCATCCCCTTCTTCGCCACCAGCAACGTTTGTTCGTAGCCCCCGGTTCCCGCAGCGAGCGTTGCAGAAAACAAAAAGGTGGCGGCGATTCGCATCACCCCCACCTTACTAACGTATCGTCAGAAAAGGACGAAAACTTAGCCCGTCTTAGCGGGCGACTGCTCCGGCAGCGCGACCGCCAAGCAGGCCTTCACGCTGTGCGCGCTTGCGAGCCAGCTTCCGCGCACGGCGGACAGCTTCAGCCTTTTCACGTGCACGCTTGACCGACGGCTTCTCATAGTGGCCGCGCATCTTCATTTCACGGAAAATGCCCTCGCGCTGCATCTTCTTCTTGAGTGCGCGAAGCGCCTGGTCAACATTGTTGTCGCGGACGAGTACCTGCACGTGCGTTCCTGTCTTCCGTTGGGTTGTGACGCAATAATTTTTCTAGGTACGGCGGCGCAACACCATAACGGCCCCGCAGCAATCGCACCACGAATTGGCGCGGCTCATAGCAGACCCGCTTGCCGATGTCGAGACCCCACGGCTGGGGAAAAGAAATATCCCTTTACGGTGCGTCACCTTGGCGTGTTGCCGCCGGGTTACCTGCTTGGCGCAAAGCGGCACTCTTGGTCGCAAACAATATAGGAATTGGTGATCTGATTTCGGTAGGTATTAGGCAGACGCCGACAGGCCAATCTCTACCTTCGAATCGGGACCGAGCATTCCATGCGTAAATATTCCGCCTTCGCTATCGCCAGGGAGGCGTTTCGCGGCCACAAGGGATGGGAGCAGCAGTGGCGATCGCCCGAGCCGAAAGCCGAATACGACGTCGTCATCATCGGCGCAGGTGGGCATGGTCTCGCCACTGCCTATTACCTGGCTGCCGAACATGGCATCACCAACGTTGCCGTCGTCGAGAAGGGCTGGCTGGGCGGAGGCAATACGGGGCGCAACACCACCATCATCCGTTCGAATTATCTCTACGACGAGTCCGCCGGAATTTATGACCATGCAGTCAAGCTGTGGGAAAATCTCTCACAGGAGCTGAACTACAACGTCATGTTCTCCCCGCGCGGGGTTATGATGCTGGCGCACAACATTCATGACGTGCAGGTCTTTCAGCGTCATATCCATGCGAACCGTCTGAACGGCGTCGACAATGAATGGCTGACGCCCGAGCAGGCGAAGGAATATTGCCCGCCGCTCAATATCTCAAAGGATGCGCGTTACCCGGTGCTTGGTGCTGCGCTGCAGCGGCGCGGTGGCACGGCACGTCATGATGCGGTTGCGTGGGGCTATGCCCGCGCTGCCTCGGCGCGGGGCGTCGACATCATTCAGAACTGCGAGGTAACAGGTGTTCGTCGGGCCGCAGCCGGTCATGTCGAAGGTGTGGAAACCACTCGGGGGTTTATGAGGGCGAAGAAGATCGGCGTCGTGGCCGCCGGCCACTCGTCCGTCATCATGCAGATGGCAGATGTGCGCATGCCGCTGGAGAGCTACCCGCTGCAAGCTCTCGTCTCAGAACCGATCAAGCCCGTGGTCCCTTGCGTCGTCATGTCGAACACGGTCCACGCCTACATTTCGCAGTCGGACAAGGGAGAATTGGTCATTGGTGCAGGCACCGACCAGTACACCTCCTATTCACAGACGGGCGGGCTGCACATCCTTCAGCACACGCTGGATGCCATCTGTGAGATGTTCCCCATCTTCACGCGCATGAAAATGCTTCGTTCATGGGGCGGCGTCGTTGATGTGACGCCAGACCGTTCGCCGATCTTGTCGAAGACGCCGGTTCAGGGGCTTTACGTCAATTGCGGCTGGGGCACCGGCGGTTTCAAGGCGACGCCCGGATCGGGTCATGTGTTTGCCCATACGATCGCGCGAGACGAGCCTCACAAGATCAATGCGGGCTTTACGCTGGAGCGCTTCCGGACCGGCCGGCTGATCGATGAAGCCGCTGCCGCAGCCGTCGCTCACTAAGCCACGAATGAATATCGAATTTCAGGACCTGCCGGGTCCGGTCGAAAGACAACACAGGTAGAGCCATGCTTCTCATCCGCTGCCCCTATTGCGAGAAAGACTTGCCGGAGGTCGAATTTCGGCATGCCGGCGAGGCTCATCTCGTGCGCCCGTCAAACATCACCGAGATGAGCGACGCCGAGTTCGAGGGCTATTTTTTCATTCGCCAGAACCCAAAGGGGATTGTGTTTGAACGCTGGCGGCATGTGCATGGCTGTGGGCGGTTCTTCAACGCAGCGCGCGACTCGGTAAGCGACAAATTTCTGACGACATACAAAGCTGGCGAGCCCAAGCCGGTATTGGGGGATCGCGAATGACCGCACCGTATCGAATTGCAGGCAAGGGCCACCTCGGAACTGCTCCTGTCGCCCGGTTCACTTTTGACGGGAAATCCTATGCCGGTCTGGAGGGTGACACGCTTGCATCTGCCTTGCTGGCAAACGGGGTCCACCTAGTCGGGCGTTCGTTCAAATATCATCGTCCGCGCGGCTTTCTGTCGTCCGGAGTGGAGGAGCCGAACGCTCTCGTCGGGGTTGAGCGGGATGCGGCGCGTACGACACCCAATGTGCGCGCGACCGTTCAGGAGCTTTATGACGGTCTGCAGGCGGTCTCACAGAACCGGTGGCCGTCCCTGAGCTTCGACGTCGGGGCCGTGAACAATCTTGGCTCACCGTTCTTCTCTGCAGGCTTTTACTACAAGACATTTATGTGGCCGAAGGCGGCATGGAAGCACCTGTATGAGCCCTTTATTCGCCGGGCCGCTGGTTTGGGTGTTGCGCCGGAGCAGCCTGATCCGGACCACTATGCTGCCCGTTACGAACATTGCGATTTGCTCGTGGTCGGCGGTGGCGTTGCAGGTCTGACTGCAGCCCTTGCGGCGGCAGAAAGCGGCGCTCGGGTGGTGCTGGTCGACGAGCAGCCAGAGTTTGGCGGGTCGCTGCGTTTCGAGAGCCAGACGCGGATCGATGGTCAGGATGGCTGGGACTGGGCACAGTCAGCCGTCCACCGGCTTGCCGGCATGGATAATGTGAGGCTTCTCACCCGCACCACCGCTTTTGGCTATCACGCGCAGAACATGGTCGCGATGATCGAGCGCGTCACCGAACACCTGCCGGGGCCGCTGCCGGATCTTCCGCGCGAGAGATTGTGGCAGGTTCGCGCGAAGCAGGTCGTCCTGGCGACAGGCTCGATCGAGCGGCACATGGTGTTCCCGAACAATGACCGGCCTGGCATCATGCTCGCTTCGGCGGGGCGCACCTTCCTCAATCATTTTGGGGTCGCTGTTGGCCGCAACGTCGGGATCTACACGTCCAACGACTCGGCTTATTACGCGGCGATCGACCTTAAAAAAGCGGGGGTGTCGGTCGCGGCGATCATCGATGTCCGTGACAATCCGAAAAGCGCAATTGTCGATCAGGCACGCGCCCTCGGTATCGAGATCAAGGCCGGCCACGTCGTCAGCGGATCAAAGGGACATTTGCGCGTCTCCGCGATGATCGTGAAGCCAAGGGGTGGAGGCGCGGAGCAGACGATTGCAGTTGACGCCATGCTCACCTCGTCTGGCTGGACGCCCTCTGTTCACCTGTTCTCCCAATCACGGGGCAAGGTTGCCTATGATGAAGCGACCCAGCGTTTTCTTCCCGGCACCTACGCGCAGGCGTGTGTCAGCGTCGGCGCTTGCAACGGGAGTGATCGGCTCGAAGACCTGCTGATCGAAGCATCTCAGGCTGGGCGTGGTGCGGCACAGGCTGCTGGCGTCGATCATGACGCGGCAGGGGCTTATCCTGAGGCAAGCGCTGCCGAAGTCTGGACAGGCGGAATGCTGGGCGTTGCGCCCGGCGTTGAGGATAAAAAGGCGTTTGTCGACTTCCAGAACGACGTCACCGCCAAGGACATCGCGCAGGCGGTGCGTGAAGGCATGCGCTCGATCGAGCACGTGAAGCGCTTCACCACCAACGGCATGGCTACCGATCAGGGCAAGACCTCAAACATGCACGGCCTTGCCATCGCGGCAGAAGTGCTGGGCAAGCCTATTCCGGAGGTGGGGCTTACGACATTCCGCCAGCCTTATACGCCGGTCACCTTCGGTGCGATTGCCGGCAATGCGCGCGGGGCCCTGTTCGATCCGACACGCCGTACCGCGATCCACAGCTGGGCCGAAGAGCATGGAGCGGAGTTCGAAGACGTCGGCCAGTGGAAGCGTGCCTGGTACTTCCCGACAGCGGGAGAAGACATGCAGGCGGCCATCAACCGCGAATGTGTCACGGTCCGGCAGAATGCCGGGATCTTCGATGCGTCCACGCTCGGCAAGATCGAGGTGGTGGGTCCAGACGCCGCGACCTTCATGGAGCTTCTCTACACCAACCCGTGGCAAAAGCTCGAGCCGGGGCGGTGCCGATACGGGATCATGCTGCGCGAGGACGGTTACGTCTATGACGATGGCGTTGTCGGACGCCTGGCTGCGGATCGCTTCCATGTGACGACGACGACAGGTGGTGCAGCACGGGTGCTCCACCATATGGAGGATTACCTTCAGACCGAATTCCCGCATCTCAAGGTTTACCTGACGTCGATCTCCGAGCAGTGGGCCGTGATTGCGGTTCAGGGGCCGAAGTCGCGTGACATTATCGCGCCACTGGTCGAGGGCATCGACATATCGGATGCGGCGATGCCGCATATGTCGGTGCGCGAGGGCAAAATCTGCGGCGTTCCAACGCGTTTGTTCCGCATGTCGTTCACCGGCGAGCGCGGCTTCGAGATCAACGTTCCGGCCGATTATGGGCGCTCCGTCTGGGAGGCTGTTTGGGCGGAAGGCAAAAAGCATGGCGCGTGTGCGTACGGCACAGAGACCATGCACGTCCTGCGCGCCGAAAAGGGCTACATCATCGTTGGCCAGGAGACCGATGGAACCGCAACTCCGGATGATGTCGGCCTGGCCTGGGCGATCGGCAAGGCCAAGAAGGACTTCGTTGGCATCCGCGGACTGCAGCGTCAGGATCTTGTCGCGCCGGGCCGCAAGCAGCTCGTGGGCCTGCGAACAAAGAACTCGACCACCGTGCTCGAGGAGGGCGCGCAGCTCGTGGCGGATCCGAACCAGCCAATCCCGATGAAGATGCTCGGCCACGTCACCTCAAGCTATTGGTCAGAAAACTGCGGCAGATCGATCGCGCTGGCGATGGTCGAGGGCGGTCGAAATCGGATTGGCGATATTCTTTACGTGCCGATGCCGGACAATACGATTGAGGTAGAAGTGACAGAACCGATCTTCTTTGACGAGAAGGGGGAGCGCCTCAATGGCTAACCAGATCGCACTGCGCAGGCCGGTCCTCGACGGGCTTTCCGTTCAGCGGCAATGGGTAAGCGTGAAGCCTGCTGCCCCGGCTTCGCGTATAGCATTGCGCGCGCCCGCCGAGAGCCTGTCGCAATTGTCAGCTTCGCTTTCCCTCACGCTGCCTTCAAAGGTCCGCGCGTCAGCGACATCAGGCACTCGAACGGCACTTTGCCTGGGGCCTGATGAGTGGCTGATCATAGATGCGGATGGCGTCGATATCGCCGGCGAGATGGCAGGGGTGGAAGCCTTTTATTCTGCGGTCGACGTGTCACACCGCAATGTGGGCATCATCGTAGCGGGTGAGGGGGCCCAGGCGGCGATCTCCGCAGGGTGTCCGCAAGATCTTGCGTTGCGTGAGTTTCCCGTAAGAGCATGCTGCCGCACGATCCTCGGTAAATCCGAGATCGTGCTTCAGCGTACGGGCGACCAGGAATTCCGGGTCGAGTGCTGGCGGTCCTTTGCCGACTACGTCTTTACGTTTCTGCAGGAAGCTTCGCGCGATCCTCTGATCTGACTTAATGCTTCTGGCTGATTGCCTCTGTGGCGAGTCTGGCCAGAAGCGGCACAGCCTCTCCATATCGTCTCGCCTTTTCCGGGTTCGACGCATTGCCGTCGAGCGCGCGCTTGTAGACGCCCTGGCAGATCGCGGCCAGGCGGAAGAAGGAGAAGGCAAGGCAGAACGTCCAATTGTCGATGCCGCTCAGCCCGCGCCGCGAGCAATAGCGCTCGACATAAGCTTCCTCGGACGGAATGCCCAGCGCTTCGCGATCTATGCCGCCGAGGCCTCTGAATGAGGACGAATTCGGCAGGCGCCATTGCATGCACTGATAGGCGATGTCGGCGAAGGGGTGGCCCAGCGTCGACAGTTCCCAGTCGAGCACGGCCAAGACCTTCGGCGCGTCGGGCGCAAAGATCATGTTGTCGAGGCGGTAATCACCATGGACGAGCGAAACGCGGCCATCGTCTACGATCTCTTGCGCCTCAAGCCAGGCGATCAGCCGGTCCATCTCCGGGATGGTGTCGGTTTCGGTCGCGCGATACTGCGCGCTCCAGCGGCTGAGCTGGCGCTCGAAATAGCTGCCGGGTTTGCCGAAATCGCCGAGGCCAACGGCGGCGAAGTCGACATCGTGCAGTGCTGCGAGCACCTCGTTCATCGCGTCATAGACGGCGCTGCGGGTCTCGTTCGAAAGGTCAGGCAGGGCCGGGTCCCAGAAGATGCGACCTTCGACAAATTCCATGACATAGAACATGCGCCCGATGGGCGAGGCGTCATCTGCCAGATGCAGCATTTTCGGCACGGGAACGCGGGTCTGTTCCAGCGCCTTCATTAGGCGATATTCGCGGTCGACTTGATGGGCCG
Source organism: Aquamicrobium zhengzhouense (assembly GCF_016124105.1). Taxonomy (GTDB): domain Bacteria; phylum Pseudomonadota; class Alphaproteobacteria; order Rhizobiales; family Rhizobiaceae; genus Aerobium; species Aerobium zhengzhouense. Next base: position 2,246 of record NZ_JADGMQ010000017.1, on the reverse strand, counting down.
ATTTCAAAAGCTCGCCGGGCGGCTTGGCGCGCAGCACATAGCGCCCGGTTTCAGCTTCGATCAGATAGGTTGGGTTCGACTGACCCGTATCAAACTTTTCGATCGTGCGAAGCGCTCGAAAACCGTCGACATGTGCTTCCAGATACGGAGCAAGGGCGGCGGTGTCGAGCGCGTTCGGATCGATCAAGCAGAGGCGTCCTTCTTGTCCAGGGCGGCCAGCGTCAGCCAGCGGGCGGTCAGAGCGGGCTTCTTAGAGCCCTCAACCTCGACTGTGACGTCGTAGTTGAGATGCATCCAGCCCGAAGGGCGCGCGGTGAATTCAGCGAGCACAAAGCGGGCGCGGATCCGCGCACCGGACTTCACCGGCGACATGAAGCGGATCGCGTCAAAACCGTAATTGACGCCAATGCCCGCGCCTTCGATCGGCGGGATTGTTTCGTAGGCGAGGGTGGAGAGCAGCGACAGCGTCAGAAAGCCGTGGGCGATCGTGCCGCCGAATGGGGTCTCGGTTGCAGCGCGCTCCGGGTCGACATGGATGAACTGGTGATCGTCGGTCGCGTCGGCGAACTGGTTGATCATCTCTTGCGAAACGACGCGCCATGGCGAGACGCCAATTTCGGTGCCGACCGCGTTTTTCGCGTCTTTGAGTGTCACCGGCTCGCGATTGTAAGTGCTCATGCGAAGCTTGATCCTTGAAATTCCGATGCAGCCGATGTCTGGCCGCGCCAGCCACAAATATCGGGTTGTGCGCGCAAAGTCATCCATTCAGCTTTCTCGTTATTGCCCGTCGCGTTCGGCAAAACTTTGCCTAGTATGATCGATGAAGCGCCTTCCGGGGCATGAGGAGGAGGATATGCATGCCGACAAACCCTGAGATGAAGCTTGGCATGACGGAGCGGCTGAAGCCGATCCACGAACAGGTTGCGCGTATGGTGCGCGACGAGATCATGCCGCTCGACGCTGAGTTTCTGGCCGAAATTGGCCGTGAAGGTGACCGCTGGTCCTACACGGCGAGGCAAAAGGAGATCCTTGAGGGGCTGAAGGCCAAGGCACGCGAGCGCGGTCTGTGGAATTTCTGGCTGACGGATTCGGAGCGTGGCCACGGGTTGACGACAGTTGAATATGCCTATCTCGCTGAAGAAATGGGCAAGGCGCATCTCGGTGCCGAAGTCTTCAACTGTTCCGCCCCGGACACAGGCAATATGGAAGTGCTGGAGCGCTATTGCACTGAGGCGCACAAGAAGCTCTGGCTTGAGCCGCTGCTCGATGGAAGCATTCGCTCGGCCTATCTAATGACCGAGCCGGACGTTGCCTCGTCGGATGCGACCAACATTTCGATGCGCTGCGAGCGCGATGGCGATGGCTATGTGCTCAACGGCGAAAAGTGGTGGTCGTCAGGTGCGGGTGATCCGCGCTGCGCGATCTACATCGTCATGGTGCATACGCCGGATGAAAACCGTTCGAAGCACGAGCAGCATTCGATGATCCTGGTGCCGGCGGATACGCCGGGGGTCACCAAGCTGCGGGCGATGATGGTTTATGGCGACGACGACGCGCCGCATGGCCACATGCATATCCGCTTCGAGAATGTGCGCGTGCCAGCCGAAAACATGATTTTGGGCGAGGGCAGGGGCTTTGAAGTCGCGCAGGGGCGTCTTGGGCCTGGCCGCATTCATCACTGCATGCGCGCGATCGGGCAGGCCGAGATGGCGCTCGAGATCATGTGCAAGCGTGCGGTGTCGCGCGAAGCCTTTGGCAAGCCGCTCGCCGAGCTTGGCGGCAATTATGACCTCATTGCCGAATGCCGCATGGAAATCGAAATGGCGCGGCTTCTTTGCCTCAAGGCTGCATGGATGATGGATCAGGGCGACCGCAAGGCCGCCGCGCCTTGGATCAGCCAGATCAAGGTCGTCGCACCGCGCGTGGCGCTCAAGGTTGCCGATGAAGCGGTGCAGATGCACGGCGCTGCCGGCATCTCGCAAGACACCCCGCTCGCAAGGCTCTGGACGCATTTGAGAACGCTGCGGCTGGTTGATGGACCTGATGCCGTCCACCGCCGCCAGATCGCACGGCAGGAACTGCGGAAATATACGCAGAGGAAGATTTGAGGGGTTCGCGCTAGCCGCCCCCTCCTGCCCTCTGGGCCACCGTTCCATCGAACCCGAACAGTCGCCTGGGCCGCTGCAAACGAAGCCCGTTTAGACAAGGATGGGACAAGATGGACGCGCATTTTGTTGGCATTGACG
>NZ_JADGMQ010000016.1 GCF_016124105.1 Aquamicrobium zhengzhouense | reverse complement strand
GGTTTGACCGCCTCATGATGCGGCAGGAGGACGAGGCGGACCATCCCATTAATGGTAGGGCCCGCCGCCAAGCGCGAAGCCGTCGCGCATCTGCAGGCCGTCATGGGCCTGTCAGAGCGTCGGGCCTGTACCTTCGTCGGTGCCGACCGCAAGATGATCCGCTACCAGTCCTGCCTTCCGCCGGAGACCGAACTGCGCGGCCGGCTACGGGATCTTGCCAATGAACGCCGCCGGTTTGGCTATCGGCGGCTGTTCGTCCTGCTGCGGCGAGAAGGCGAGCGCTCCGGCATCAACCGCATCTATCGGCTCTACAGGGAGGAAGGGCTGACGGTTCGCAAGCGCCGGGCAAGGCGGCGCGCGGTGGGCACGAGAGCGCCAATCCTGGTCGAGGCGAAACCGAATGCACGCGGGTCCCTGGACTTCGTGCACGACCAGTTTGCCTGCGGGCGGCGCTTCCGCGTGCTGAACATCGTTGATGACGTAACGCGCGAATGCCTTGCTGCGATCCCGGATACGTCGATCTCTGGCCGTCGTGTCGCTCGCGAACTAACGGACTTGATCGCCGAGCGCGGCAAGCCGGATATGATCGTCTCCGACCACGGCACGGAGTTCACATCGAACGCGATCCTCGCCTGGTCGAAGGATCACCGTGTCGAGTGGCACTACATCGCGCCTGGCAAGCCGATGCAAAACGGCTATGTCGAATCCTTCAACGGCCGGATGCGTGACGAGCTTTTGAACGAAAGCCTGTTTTTTGGTCTCGACCACGCCCGAAGCGCCATCGCCGAATGGCGGCGGGACTTCAACACCGCGAGACCGCATTCCTCGCTCGGATACCAGACCCCGGCGGCCTTCGCCGGAACTCTCATCGCAACTGGCTCCGACGCTTTGCTCGATAAGGGCTTCGCGTCTCCGCCGGTTGCTCAACCCGCGCCTTACGGGGTAACAGAAACGGTCGAGGCTCTAATCGCCGCTGGATGATAGTTCCGTGGCAGGTCAGCCGGACTCTAACTCCAGGTGGAGGAAAAACTCAGTGGCAAGTCACGACCGCTATCGAGACCATGTCGATCTGATTGCGGGAGGCGTACCATGCCAGAGCAAGCTCACGACGCTATGCATAGGCAGGATGCGCGATGGGCGCAGCCATTTGGCTGCGCCTCCTCGCCTGCCTGCCTGGCTAGAGCCAGGCAGGCGATTCACATGTAAACGACGTTTCAGGAAGTAATGGGGGGAACGATACAGGATTAAAGGAAAACTGACGGTCATCCAGACCGCGTCGGTCTAGTCCTGACCTGACCTCAGATGGACTTTTTTGAGGAAATCCCAGCCACGTTTATATTTGTCGACTAAATCCTCAAAGACGAGATCGCATTGGTCCTTGTCGAAACCCTGTTTGACGAGTTTATCGACGAGGCCGTCTTGCAAGCGCTCGAGCTCGGAAAAATTCCCGCTGCGGACATTTTCTTCAAACGAGATGTGAAGCAGCATCCGGGCAAAATCGTCCCGCGAAGGCCGTTTCAGAGCCCGATTGCGCTCGCGCAGTTCCTTCTGCCGCACGCGCTGCTTCTCCAGTCGCGCCCTATCTTTAGCCACAGCTGCTTTCCTCCGCTCCCTGTCCACAAACGCCGTTTGCGCTTGTAGCACCTTTCCAGAACTCGGAATCGTTTACAACCAATCCAGAATCGCAAATCTCGAACTCTGAATCGGGTTTGCGCAATTTATTTCGACTTGAGATGAGTTGTCGGGACCTTGAAAGGATTTGGCGGCAAGGTGAAACAACGTTCGGGCGATTTAGATCAAGTCGTTGGCACGTTGCTCAAGATCGTTTTCCTTCATGATCCTGATTAGAGGCTTACTGCAGTGGAAAAAAAGCGTCCTGAAATCTCCACCCTACGCTTGACTGAAGACGCGTGGGCGGAAATCCGAAACGCACTCACACTCCACAACCGCAATATCCCGTTTGGTGATCTGCGTGGCCGGCTGAGCCAGCTCAAGCCGGTGATTGAAGCAATCATCATGCTTCCCAGGGAGCCCCTCGGGGCCCTCAGCAAACACTCTTCTCATGACAGTCTCGAAATGATCCTTTGCGAGTTGATCGCAAGGCTACCACCACCGGCACCAGGCCGATTTATTGACATTGATCTTGACGAACTACCGACCGAAGACGGGGTCGGCGAAGGAATGGGCGAACGTGTAACTTATGAAGAAGGCCTTCGTCGTCTAAGGGAGTATTCCGTTGATGTTGACCTGGAAACAATCGCAGGTCCTCTTGCGGGCGCTGCGGAAATCGAACGAAAACTTGGCATTCCCCTTCCAATGCTGGCTCAGTGGAATGAGCAGAAACAAGTTGTCGCGCTGAAAGGCAAAGAAGAACGCTCTCTTTACCCGCTAGCTCAGTTTGTCGATGGGAAACCGATCGACGGGATCAAGGAAGTTCTGGAGTTCATCCCTCATCCGCGTACCGCCTGGATGTGGCTTATCAGGCCCAAACCGAGCATCGGGGGGATACCACTGGATCTGTTAAGGCAAGGCAAGCTTTATGATGTCCTCGCAGCTGCCGAGCGGGATTTTGGGTGAGCGTAGTTGATAAGCGTGAAAAGCATTGAGGGTGTGGTGCAGGCTAATATTTGCCGCGTGAGGCGTTGGGTCGGGTCGTGAAATCTTCCATTGTCACGATTTGCCGCTCTGTCGCGTGGTCATCAATTACAGAACGCACCAAGGTCGGCAGAAGATACGTCGTTCTGGCGGGAACCACATGGAGCGGTTCAGCTTGGTCTCGTGCTTCTGCGCAGAATACGAGACTTTGTAGGGGTGATCAGCTAAAACGCGACGCGGTTTTGTGCGCCTTGGTTGTTCTTATCGTCAGGCATCTAAACCACCCGCTCACTCTGGCGTCCGATTGGCAGCATGATCCTGACGCTGCTCATTCTGGACCTGCTTGCCGTCTAGACCTCGCTCTTGCGAGTGGCGTGATTTATCCGGTTAGAGAGGATATCGTTCTCTCCGACCAGGTCGCGCTGCAGCTCGGTGTTTGCACCGCTGCCGTCGCCCTTGCCCTGCGCTCCAGGGCCCATGTGCTTTTTGCTGGCATTGGCCATCGTCTATCTCCTCTTGAGTACACGAAGGCCAACCACCGGGCGGTAAGATAAGTTCCGACTGACCGGAAGAGATCAAGCCTCCTTGGGCGTCACCGCACCACGAGGACCGGAACCGGGCTGGTCTTGACTACAACGTTCGTCTGGCTTCCGAGGAGCAGCTTGTTGAGGACGCTACGCCCATGTGAGGCCATCGCGATCAGGTCGCAGCCAAGTTCCGAAGCCTTGTCAAGGATCGCTGTCGAGGCAGCAGAGTTCGCAACGTGAACTGTCTGCACGTCGACACCCAGTTCCGACGCGCGAGCTAGAGCCTTCTCAAGGATCTGCGCGGCGGCTCTTTTGTTCTCGTCCTCGAAGCTGCGCGCCGCTTCAGGTGTCGGGTTCCAGGTCCGACCATAGACGATAGGGAACGGCTCGGTCGCTGTGATGATGGTCGCCTTGCTGCCGAGCGATTTAGCCAGCACCAGACCGTGTTCAACGCCCTTCATCGATACGTCAGAGCCATCAGTTGGAATTAGGATGTGTTTGTACATGTGCTTCCTCCGGGTTGCTGCACGAGCGTAGTAGAACATCGTGCCATCCACTTGCGATAGATCAACAACCCGAACGGGTTTGAGAAAAAAATAGACGATGCCGACGAAGTCTACGGGGTAACTTACACTCGTACATCTGACGGGGCGGGAGCAACGCATGTGGTATCACCGATGTAGAGATCGGGAAGACAGGCGGTTACCCAATCTGCCTCATCACCCTGAGGACACCATTACTGTTGACAGTGGCTTTCGGACCGTTCCCTGCCACCTGTTGCAGGGAAGCGGTCACGCGGCGATAGCCAATGGTAGGTCCCTGATCAATGATCGGACGCAGCTCGACTAAATGAGCTACAAATCATGGGCCTTCCGGCTGGGGCCGCCCTGCTTGGATCCCTCGCACACGCGCTTTCCCAGACCGCTGACCTGGGAAACTCCAACGACACCTTTATCGGCCATAACAGCTGCGTGGCTGCAACGTAGGCAACGCTCATGCCCGGCTGATCGCTTCCTCCACTTGCCGAAACTGCGGTTCGATCGGCACTGTGCCGGTTGAGAATGCCACGCAAGCGGGTGACTAGGAACGGAGTCTGTACCAACGCGACGTCGTCCGCGCCCATTCGCGATCGCTAGAAATAAACCAAGCCGGACTCGTTACAATGCGCCTATCAGCACCAGTAAGTATGGGGTGTGACGACGTTCCCCGACTAAAGCTGTCACCGCGCAGGCGACCGTCGACCAGTTCGAGAGTATCGGTGTTTCATCAAGAACCGCAAATTCGGCTGGGTGATGACCAGTAGCGATCATTTCCATACAGCGACAAGGAGCTTAAGCCGGCGCAGTGATTTTAGGTATGACGCGTCAACGTTACCTCCGAACTTGAACACCAGCATCCCAATCCTTTCTCTATGTCTATTTCCAAGGGGAACAGCCGCGCTTATGCCGCCGCGCTTGCAAAGGGATCCGCACGCGAACGCGCGCTCCAGAACTCTGGGAGAACCCACTCACTGGGGGGAGGGGAGACGACGGTCAAGCGATCTTATTTTGGGCCTCCTGAAGCTGACGCTCTTAGCCAGACGAACAATGTGTTGGCAACTGGACAGTTCCGTGCGCCGGCTCAGGTCCAGTCGCGAAATGTTCTCATTCCGCTTATGATGCACCTTCGAGCCTCACGATTGTTCGCGTGGATGAGGCTGGTCCATCCTCCAAAGATCTACTGTAGCGATCGCACCTGTCCATTGGCCTGCTACCTCGGCGGCGACCAAGGGAGGCCGAGCAGCGTTGAATTACCTATGCGCGGACCTCGCAAACGCGATCAGTGCGTCGGACAATGAGGAGGGCTGATTTGAGATGCGAGGTTCCTGGTGTCCTCGACGCTGCCCCTTGTGTTGACTAAAGTGAGATCCAGTGGGCCAAGACACTGCTTCATCCACAGGATTGGGTACTCCCTTGATGCCAAGCACCTCCTGGAGTGCAAGACCCGCCTGGCGCTCCAACTCGACCCTGAAGCGTTGCTTCAGATAGCCGAGTGCGCTCCCAAGCCCTTTCGTACCAAAAAGAAGGTCAAGCTCGCTCAGATTGCAGATGCCGTTTTCAGGCTCAGAATCCCCGTCCGAGCAATCGAGGATTGCGAGCCTTACACACGAGCCGGATGCACCGTATCCGTAGAGGCCTAGCGAGGCTGCAGCCGTCATTGCGGCAGCCAACATTGTTCTTCGCAGCTTTGGAATCGATGAATGTACCGTCCTGACGTTACGTCTTTGGTCGACGAGAAAAAGTACACCTGCCGAGTCATCCATCACGACATAATCAGGGGTGTAACGGTCCACAATGCGAGCATCCTGCGGTAAAGCCATATGGGAAAGAGGTTCGGCCACACCTTGACGCACGCATTCGAGAGCACGAGCAGTGACAGGTAGAGCTGAAGGGAGTTGCAGGACACGCAAATGCGTCCGGGACGCAATCAGAAAAGGGATCGCAGCCTTTTACATTCCCGGTTCGCGCAGAAACGCTGAGTGAAAAATTGAAGCAATTGGCGCGTATCTGCCAAACGTGGTGTCCAGCTCTGACTTTGGCGCGCATGCTGCTGCTGCAACGCTTGAAGCTAGGTCATTTAGTCTTGCAAGGACATGTACAGGCAGGGTTTCGGTGCACACACCATGCGCGATGGAATTGTTGTTCAAAGGAAAACTCCTGATTGACATTGAGCGTCATCGTCCGGCTGTAAGCGACCGGTCGAAACAAAATGGAATTAGAAAAAGGGGAAGGGGGAGGGGACTCACCTCAAGATGAGCCGCCTCGACGCCTACGGAGCTTTTCCGAGGTGCATAGACGCGATATGAATCGACATAGCCCTATCCTTCTGAGTCAAGGTTGTGAGCCGATTTACTTCAACTGATTGAAGATAGATGAATGCTGCCGGATCACGACCTTTCCGGCAAGCGGCTAACTTTCATTTTTATGAAATTTTTCCCGCCAAAAGTTTTCCGCAGATTTTTGGTGTAAACCTGCTCTTGCCCACTGGCGCTTTTTTCGAAGCGCCGACTGTTTGCTTCATGGAACATGAATCTGTGAATGTCCGGCCGGCCACCGGCGAGAGAACGTGCGACCCAATAGTTGCGTTACGGCACGGGGGCGAATGATCATGCGAACGTAGCTATCCCGGGTCTTCGCCCCCCTTTGCCTCGCGCTGCTCCGGCTGCGTTATCGCAGTGAGCGAATCCCGTTGACGGCGACACGATCTCGATCGGCGAAACCTGCTAAACAAAGCTGCGCCTCAAAGACATCCACTCGCTGCGGGATCGCCTTCGAGACATCAATGTTTCGAACGAGGGCAAGATCTTGGTGGACTTATCACCACTGCATGTCGCCCGCGCACATCGCACCGCATTGTTCGACCTTGACGATCGCACGGCCGATGACGATGACGCTCGCCCACGCGTGCCCATCTACCCAACATGTTCGTCGATCTTTTCTTCGAAATGTCACCGAAGTTTAGTAGCGAACCCCGCCGTTCTGTTTCAAGGCGGCGATGGGCGCACCCTTGGTTGCAACATAAATTACGTCGAAAAATTTCTTTGCTCAGCCCATCGAAGCAAATGCTTAGATCGCGCATGTCTGGATCGTGTACCGAGCATCCATTGCGAGATGGCGAAGGTACATGTCCACCCATCGCCAACCGCGACCCGATTCAGCTGCGCTTTCTTTTCCTGGAGTCACGGATCCCATGACGGCGATCGACGATGCTGTCAGACCGCTAGTGAGCGAGAGGCCGGCGATCGCTGGCGAGGTAGGCAAGCGAGGCGGCGCCTACCAGCAGGAATGCGGTTGCGACAAGTCGTCGGCCAAACACGTTGGAAACATGCCCGGCAACGGGTCCTCCAAAGGTCGCAGCAACCATGATGGGGATCATGAAGAGACCTGCCTCCAGAGGCGTTTTGCCAAACACGTATTGCAGTTTCTGGGCCAAGGTTAGCTCGACGCCCGCAAGAGCAGCACTCGTCACTACGGCCATGTTGATGCCAGCGACAACTGTCGGATGTGAGAACAGCGACAGATCAAGCATGGGCTGGTCGGAATGCACCTGCTTTTGAACAAAGAGCGCGACTGGGTAAGGCCGGGCACGGCCACGTACAGGACGGTCATGCCGATCACGAGGCGTGAACGCGAGAATGACGACGAGTCAGCGCGTAGGGTCTCGGAGCGAGGCGGACATGAAGCATCTGTTCGATTTGTTGACCCGCGTGAGCCAGCGTCCCGATAACGGCAAGAGGCCGTTACAGCCTCTTGCCGTTGCTCAGTTGCGCTTACTTCTGAACGTCGGTCCAGATCCGTGCATATAGCTGCTGGGTTTCGGGAGAGCAGGTTTCTAGGAATTCGCCGGCGCTTTCGAATTCGGCAGGGACGACCAGTTCGGGGGCGTCTTTCATGTCGTCGGGCATGAATTCGGCCGAGCCCTTGATGCCGTTGGCGTATTTGGCGAAGGCCGAGATCATCGCCGCGTTTTCAGGCTCCATGATGAAGTTCATGAACAGCTTGGCGTTCTCGACATTCTTTGCGTCCTTCAGGATGGCGACGCTATCCATGAAGTAGGGAAAACCCTCTTTCGGATAGCCGAATTTGATGTCCGGGTTCTTCACCCGTGAGCGCATGATGGCGCCATTCCAGTAGTAGACCGCCGAATAGTCGCCAGCAGGCAGCTTTTCGGTGACGCTGTAGTCCATCGCCAGCCATTTCGGTTTCGCCTCGACCAGCTTGTCACGCACCTTCTTCAAGACTTCGCGGTCTTCGGTGCACCAGTCAGCGCCGAAATATTTGATGGTGGCGAAGAGAACGTCGTTCATTTCCGGCGCGACATTGATCTTGCCGACCAGTTCTGGCGGAGGATCAAGGAAGATCGCGGAGGTGTTGATGTCGCCGCCATAGACCTTGGTGTTGACCCCAACACCGGTCAGGCCCCACAGCCACGGCACTGTGTAACGGCGGCCCTTGTCCCATGCGACATCGACCCAGCGCTCGTCGACATTCTTGAAGTTCTCCATCTGGTCGGGCCGAGCTTCAAGCAGCAGGTCTTCCTTTACCCAGATCTGCACATAATTGGCGGAGGGAACGACGATGTCGAAGCCATGGCCGCCCGCCCGCACCTTGGCAAGCGCGGTGTCGTTCGAGTCGTAATCGGTGATCGTCACCTTGACGTCGTGAGTTTCCTCGAACTTCTTGATAAGTTCTGCGCTGGTGTAGTCGCCCCAGTTGAAGATGTTCAGCTCTCCCTCGGCAGAGGCGCTGCCTGCGAGAGAAAATACCGCGAGCGCCGCGGCTACGGATGTCGTCTTCCACTTCATTGCCGTTCTCCCATTGTTGGCAAGGCGGTTCAGGGCCTTCGCCGATTGACGAAATAGAACAGGGTGACGAGCGCGACCGAGAGCGCGAGGAAAACGGTCGCGATGGCGTTGATTTCCGGGCTGGTCTCGCGCCGAAGCTGGCCGAGCATGTAGGTCGGCAGCGTGTCTTGACCGCCCGATTTGACGAATTCGGTGATGACGACATCGTCCAGCGAAATGACGAAGGCGAGCATGAACCCGGCAATGATTGCCGGGCGCAACAGCGGCAGCGTTACGCGGCGAAAGGTGCGCCAGGGGGTAGCGTAAAGGTCTGCGGCGGCGCTCTCGAGCGTCAGATCCATGTTTTCGAGCCGCGCCCGGATGGGCAGATAGGCAAAGGGGATGCAAAACGCCGTGTGCGCGAGGATCAAATAGCCCAGGCCCGAATAGCCGGTCCAGACCTTGATACGCGAGAAGACGATCAGCAGCGCAACGCCGGTGACGATCTCCGGCACCATCAGTGGCTGGTTGATGAACGCGTATTTGAGCGTGAGGCCCGGGTAGCGCGGCGTACGCGTCGTTGCCAGCGCTGCCATGGTCGCCGCAATCGTCGCAAATGTCGCGGCCCAGGCGGCCAGGATCAGCGAGCGTATCGAGGCATCTTGCACCGCCTGGTTGTTCCAGGCGGAAATGAACCAGCGCAGCGATAGCCCGTCCCAACGCGACAGCGAGTCGGCGGCGTTGACGGAATAGGCAACGAGAGCGGCGATCGGCAGATAGAGCGAGAAGAAGGTGAAGAGCGCGATCAACCCGAAGCCCGGTTGTACGCGAATGTCGAAATTGCGACGCCTAGCCATGCCCGCTCTCCGTGCGCGAGACGTTCCGGACGTAGATCAGGAGCGCGATCATCACCAGGGCCATCAGCGTTATCGAGATCGCGGCTCCAAGCGGCCAGTTCCTGCCCGCGCCAAACTGCAGCTCGATCAGATTGCCGAGCATCATGCTCTTGCCGCCGCCAAGGACGCGCGGAATGACATAGGCGCCAAGCGAGGGGATAAAAACGAGGATTGAGCCTGCGACAATGCCGGGCTTGACCAAAGGTATCACGATGCGCCGCAGCACCTGCCACCGGGAGGCGTAAAGATCGTATCCCGCCTCGACCAGCTTGAAATCGAGCTTTTCGATGCTCGCATAGAGCGGCAGCACCATCAGCGGCAGGTAGACATAGGTCATGCCAAGCAGGATCGCGACGTCGGTGTTCATGATCTGCAAAGGCCGGTCGATGATGCCAACCGAGATCAGCGCGGTATTGACGAGCCCCTCATTGCGGATCACCTGCTGCATCGCGAAGGTGCGGATCAGAAGGTTGGTCCAGAACGGGATGGTGACGAGGAACACCCAGATTTCGCGTGACGTTGCTGGCCGCGTCGCGATGAAATACGCGGTGGGAAAGCCAAAGAAGAGCGTTAGCAGCGTCGTGTAAAATGACAGGCTGATCGAGCGCCAGAATATAGTGAGATGCGCATCGGCAAAGCCGAGCGTGTCGTCGAAGATGTCGCGCGCCAAGAGAACTGAACTCCAGCCGTCGAGCGAAAAGATCCCGAACTTCACGTCCCCATAATCGCCCTTTTCCATGAAGGAATAGGCGAACATAACGAAGAGCGGGCCGACGGCGGCGACAAAGATGATGAGAAGCGCGGGCGCTGAAAGCAGCCAGCGGCTGCGACGGTCTTTGGCATCGGCAGCGCGGGCGGTTTCCGATGCGCTCGCCATACTCAACTCCTGAGAAGCTGTGCGGCGTCGGAGCTGATCAGCACCCCTGCGCGCAGGCCGGGCGACAGGCTAGGGCCTGCATCCGCACTGTTTTGCTGTCGCACGACAAACGTCGAGCCGTCATCGATCTTGATGTGGAAATGGGTGTCCGTTCCCAGATAGACGACGTTTTCGACCGTGCCATTGAGCGATGCTGCAGCGCCTTCCGGCACGATGCGGGCATGTTCGGGGCGAACCACCAGCGTTGCCCGGGCAGATGGGGGCGAACCCTTCGCCATCGCAGCTGAAATCTCCGCGCCGGACGAAAGCCGCATCGTTGCGCGATCATGATCCACGCCCACCACATCGGCCTCGATGAAATTGCTCTCACCGATGAAGTCAGCGACAAAACGTTCTGCCGGGCGATCATAGATGTCGCGAGGGGAGCCGACCTGCAGGATCTTTCCAGCCGACATGACGGCGATGCGGTCGGACATGGTCAGCGCTTCTTCCTGGTCATGGGTGACGAAGATGAAGGTAATGCCGGTTTCGTGCTGCAAGCGCTTTAACTCGATCTGCATGCCTTTGCGCAGCTTGTAGTCCAGCGCCGAAAGCGGCTCGTCTAGCAAGAGCACCTTCGGCTGCGGTGCGAGCGCGCGCGCAAGAGCTACCCGTTGCTGCTGCCCGCCGGAGATCTGGCTGGTGCGACGGTTGGCAAGCTCCTCCATGCGAACGAGGCTGAGCATCTCGGAAACCCGCGTCTTGATCTCGTCCTTCGGCCTGTTCAGCATTTCGAGACCAAACGAAATGTTCTCCGCCACCGTCATGTGCGGAAACAGCGCATAGGACTGAAACACGGTGTTAACCGGTCGCTTGTGAGGCGGAAGGCCGGCAATGTCTTGGCCATAGAGAAGGATTTCCCCTTCGCTCGGATATTCGAAGCCGGCAATGAGGCGCAGCAAGGTGGTCTTGCCGCAGCCCGACGGCCCGAGCAGGGTGAAGAATTCGTTCTCGCGAATGGACACCGAGACTGTGTCCAGCGCTGTCACGGCATAATCACCGGCACCGAAGACCTTCCGCACGCCGCGGACGTCGATGGCATCCCTCTGCGGTTGATCCGGCACGCATTACCCCATTCTTCGTGTCAGGCACCCGCTCTTGGCGGCGAGTTCGTTGCCAGCGAAATGTCATCACACCGCGCCCTGCTTGGCAACTAGGGTCGGCGAAGTGATCTGCAAATATTCAAGTGGCGATGACTCGAAGCATGTTACGCAGAGACTTGCTCTCCCTGTGCCAGAATCCCGCCACCTATTGGTTTCAGTGCTTGCCAGCCCTCGCCCTCCGCGCTTTTATCTCGCCGGACACTTGGGAGAGGAAAGTCATGAAGACCGTTTACTCGCCGCTGCACGCCGGACATGGAGGAACGATGGAACTCGTGGCCGGTGCCCTGGTGCCCGGTTTCGAAATGCCATCGCGGGCTGAGATCATTCGCGCGCGCGTCGAAACCGAAAAGCTTGGCGAGATCCTGCCGCCGCAGCCACATGATTTGACCGCAGCAAAGCGCGTTCACGCCCCGAACTACATTGACTTCCTGCCGACCGTCTATCCGGCCTGGGAGGCATCGGGGCGGGCGGGCTCAGCGCTTCCCTTCACCTGGCCGACGCGCGGCCTGCGCGGTGACGTTGTTCCCGAAGCCATCGAAGCCCGGCTAGGCCATTATTCATTCGATGGCGGCGCGCCCTTCGTGAAGGGAACGTGGGAGGCCGTGAAATCTTCCTACGAGGTCGCGCTCACCGCGTCTGGTCTGGTGAAGGCAGGCGAACGAAGCGCCTTTGCCCTTTGTCGCCCGCCCGGCCATCATGCGGGCGACGCATTCATGGGTGGCTATTGCTACATAAACAATGCGGCCGTCGCGGCGCAGTGGTTCCTCGATCAGGGCGCCGCCCGCGTCTCCATTCTTGATGTCGACTACCACCATGGCAATGGCACCCAGCAGATCTTCTATTGCCGTAGCGACGTGCAGGTCCTGAACCTCCACGGCGATCCGAAAAACGAGTATCCGTTTTTTCTCGGCCATGCCGACGAGAAAGGCGAAGGGGAGGGCGACGGGTTCAACATCAACTATCCGATGCCCTTTGGCACGACCTTCGACGTGTGGAGCGAAGCGCTGGAAGACGCGTGCCGCAAACTTGCAGCCTATGCACCGGATGTGGTTGTCGTATCGCTCGGTGTCGATACGTTTGAGAAGGACCCGATCAGCCAGTTCAAACTGAAAAGCAGCGATTACCCTGCCATCGGTCGCCGCATCGCTAAACTCGGCCTCCCAACCCTCTTCGTCATGGAAGGCGGTTACGCCGTCGACGAAATCGGCATCAACGCCGTTGGCTTACTGACGGGTTTCGCCAACGGCTAACGCAGTCACTCACCGTCTGGATTTCGCCAACTACGGCAACGCCAAGATAAGAATGCGCTGAAGGATTGGCGTCCTTCAGCGCTTCGGATTTGCGGGGACGCTTAGATCGCGCCTGCCTCACACGGCCGAGCAGATACAGCCTTCGCGGCCGACGCATCAATTTCCTCCTTCCTTTCGAAGGTCGCTTGCGATCTGTGAAATCAGCGAGCGGAGCCAGACGTGAGAGGGGGATTTGTGGGTGCGTGCTGCCCATGACATCCGGATCGGGAAATCACAGTCGAAGGGAGCGGGGATCATTGTCAGCCTTGGCGAGAAGATCCGTTCGAACCCGGCCGAAGCGGTGAAGATGAGATCGCAGTTTTCGACGATGTGATCGACGATCCCGAATGAGGGGACCTCAAGTGCAATATCAAGGGAGACGCCAAGCCGGTCGAGGGTCTCGCGATAATAGGGACGCCAGTGGGGCGCGTGGCGCACCAGAATATGCTTGCTCTTCTCAAATGCCGTCAGCGTCAGAGGTTCGCGGGTAAAGCGAGATCCCGGTGCAACGAAACATGCATAGCGCTCCCGCAGGAGCTCGCTTGAGTAGATGCCTGAAGCTTCTGCGGTCAAAGGTGCGATCACGACGTCGCACTCTCCGTTCTCAAGCTGGCGATGACCTTCGGAATTCGCCTGGATAACGATGAGGCGAATGTTGGGGGCGTCCTTTCTGATCTGGCTCATCAGCCTCGGCAGGAAGATGCTTCGTTCATAGAAATTGCACGACAATGTAATCCGATCTCCCGACACCGACGGATCAAACTCCTCCACCGCCAGGAGCGTCTCGAAGCGCGCCAGAAGTTCCTCGGCCCCCTTCACGATCGCGGTGCAGCGCGGCGTCGGCACAATGCCGCGACCAAGCCTGACGAATAGCGGGTCATCGAAGGTCTGGCGCAGCCGGTCGATCGTATAGCTGATCGTTGACTGGTTCTTGTCAAGCGCTTCGGCAGCGCCCCGGATCGATCGCGCATCGTGGACGCATTTGAGGACGTGGAGGGCCGCGAAGTCCGTCTGCAGCGGTGTTGTTGTCTCTTTTAACGGGGATCGCGTCATCGAATTAACCTCGCCGCTCAGTTGATCGATCACATGTTAACTGATCGGGTTTTTCAAATCCACAATTTGAGGTCTTTCCATTGTTCTTTCCCCATGGGCAGATACCTTCTGACTCGGAGTGGCCCCGGGGAAGGTCAGTCCCGCCCGACAGGGAACCCCGTAAAAGATCCGGAACGTGGGATCGCAGCGTTTTATGCGCTCGCGCGGGGCGGTCACTCGCCAGATGGAGAATATGTTAAATGACTAACTCAAGTTTCGATTCCGGGCTGGATCTGCGGCGCAAGATGTTCGGTAAGGAAGGCGCCGACGACCATCACGCCAATGCTTCGGACATGATGGAGCCGATCCAGGACATCGTCACCCGTATCTGCTTTGGTGAAATCTGGCAGCGTCCGGCGCTCGACCTCAAGACGCGCAGCCTGATCACCTTGGCAATGCTGGTCGCGACCGGTCGCACCCATGAGGTGAAGATCCATACACGCGGCGCCGTCGCCAATGGTGCAACGCGCGAGGAACTGAAAGAGCTTTTCCTGCACGCATTCCCCTATTGCGGCATTCCGCTGATGGTCGACGGCATGGTCGCCTGTGAAGCCACGCTCAACGAACTCGGCGTGAAATAGGTGATCTCATGACAACGCAGAAGATCGGATTTGCGGGCCTTGGAAACATGGGTGCTCCCATGTCGGCCAACATTGCCAAGGCGGGCTATGACGTCGTGGTCTATGACGTGGACGCGGCTCGGACGAAGGCTCATGCGGCCGCGATCGGTGCGACACCGGCAGCAAGCCTTGCCGAGCTTGGTTCGGCTGTGGACGTGGTCGTCACCATGTTGCCAACCGGCAAGATCGTCACGGATGCGGCGATCGGACAGGGCGGTTTTGCAACGACGCTGAAGCCCGGCTCGCTCCTGATCGACATGAGTTCTTCAGTGCCGGCGGGTTCGCGTGACTTGGCCGAAGCGCTTGCACAGAAGGGGATCCGGTTTGTGGACGCCCCGGTCTCTGGCGCTGTGCCCCGCGCGACGACCGGCACCCTGACGTTGATGGTCGGCGCAAACTCGGATGCCGATTTTGATCTTGCCGAGCCTGTCCTGAAGACGATGGGCAACATGATCTTCCGCACCGGTTCTGTCGGGACAGGACACGCGATGAAAGCGCTGAACAATTACGTTGCAGCCGCTGGCTTCGCTGCAGCTTCGGAAGCGCTGATCATGGGCAAGATGCTGGGTCTTGATCCGGCAATCGCGCTCGAAATCATGAATGTTTCGACGGGCCGCAATTTCAGCACCGAAAAGACGATCAAGACGGAAGTTGTCGAAGGAGGCTACGCGTCGGGCTTTGGCCTCGCATTGCTGACCAAGGATGTCCGCATCGCGGCAGATATTTCCACATCGCTCGGCGCAGACCTGCCACTCGTCGCCCAGACCATCGCCTGGTGGGAGAGGGCACAGGACACCATCGGCGGGGCGAAAGACCACACCGAAGCTTTCAAGGTTTGGGAAGAGGCGGCCTCTGGGAGGTAGTCGCAGCTTTCAAGGTCCAACGGGAGGAGAGACCATGTTTATCGGAAAGATCCAGGCAGCCGCTTTGGCTGCCACAACCAGCATCTGCATGGCATTTGGCGCAGGCGCTGCGGAAGCGCAGACCATCCTGCGCATGAACAACTGGCTGCCGGCGGGCCACCTGCAATTGGTGAACATCCTGTTGCCCTGGGCAGAAGAGGTGGAGAAGGTCACGGAAGGGCGGGTCAAGATCGAACTGACTGACGCGTCGCTCGGCGCCCCACCTCGCCAGTATGACCTTGCGGTCGATGGCATTGCCGACGTCACTGTAGGCGTTCTTGGCTACACGCCCGGCCGCTTCAACCTGGCGGGCGTTGCCGAGCTTCCCTTCGTCGGAGAGACAGCCGAAGAACTTTCGGTCGCTCTGTGGCGCACGCATAAGGAGTATTTCGAGGCGGCTGACGAATACAAGGGTGTCGTCATGCTGGGCATTTATGCCAATGGCACCGGTCATATCATGACTGGCGAAGCTGCCGGTCCGGTGACTAGCCTTGAAAACTACGTCGGCAAGAAGTTCCGCGTCGGAGGTGGTCTGGTTCAGCAGGTAAACACCTTGCTCGGTGGTGTGAATATCGCCGTGCCAGCGGGCGAAACCTATGAAGTCCTTTCGCAAGGGATCGCCGACGGCACGCTGCTTCCCTATGAGGCCGTGCCGAGCTTCAAGCTGGAATCGCTGATCAAATATTCAACGAAGGTTCCAGGAGGCCTCTACTCTTCCGTCTGGTTCGTTGCGGCGAACCCTGACTCTTTCGCGAAGCTCTCGCCGGAGGATCAGGAAAAGGTGTTGAGCGTATCGGGCGAGCATCTGGCCCGTCTCGCCGGCATCGCACAGGACCAGGCTGACGCCGAATCCCGAGCGAAAATGGAAGCTGCCGGCACCCAGTTTCTTGTAGCCGACGATGCCTTTGTTGCCGATCTCAAGGAAAAGCTGGCGAGCATGGAAGCCAGCTGGATCGAAACAGCTGACAAGACCGGCATCGATGGCAGGGCTGCGCTGGAATACTTCCGCGCTCAGGTGGCCGAGCTGAAGAAGTAGATATGCAATCATGACCGGAAATACCGAAAATCCGGCGCTGGAGGATGACCACGGTCGTCCTCCAGAAAATGCCGTTCTCAAGGTGGCCGACACGCTCTGCATGACTGCAGCCGGCATCGTTCTTCTTGGCATGATGGCGATGACGTTTGCCGACGTTGCAGGCCGCTATTTCCTCCATTCACCATTGGGCTTCGCCTATGAAATGACCCAGCTCGCCATGGCGACAGTGGTTTTTCTCGCGCTGCCCTCCGTGGCCTTACGTGGGCTGCATATCACCGTCGGCCTGTTTGAAAACGCCTTCTCTGGATGGGTGAAGATCGTGCGCGACGGTCTCATTTCCGGCGGCATGGCGGTTTGCTGCGGCTATATCGCGGTGCGTCTCGCGCGCCTTGCCGGCCGCTTCGATTCCTTTGGCGAGGTGACCTCGGTGCTTCGTTTCCCGATCGGCTATGTCGCCTGGCTTGGCGTCGGCGCATTCGCGCTCAGCGCAGTCATGATCGTCGCCGCCTATTTCGCGTCATTGCGTGACAGCATGAGGGCTTCGGCATGACTGCAACGTTGACAGGTTTCGGTGCTCTTTTTGCGCTTCTGTTCACCGGGATGCCGCTCGCCTTCGGCATGGCAATCGTCGGCTTTGTTGGTTTTGCGCTGACCGTCGGGATCAATCCCGCCGGGGCAATGAGTGCCCAGATCGTCTGGGATAATCTGTCTTCCTACAGCCTGTCAGTATTGCCGCTCTTCGTTCTGATGGGCAATCTGATCAATCATGCAGGCCTCTCTGCCGATCTCTACAACGCGTCCAACGCATTGATCGGCCATCGCAAGGGCGGGCTTGCCATGGCGACGATCCTCGCCAGCGGCGGCTTTGCCGCCGTGTCGGGCTCGAGCCTTGCCACCGCAGCAACCATGTCGTCGATCGCGCTGCCATCGATGCGGCGTTATCGGTACGATGACGGCCTCTCATCCGCGACCGTGGCAGCAGGGGGCACACTCGGGATCCTCATTCCGCCTTCCGTGATCATGGTGATTTACGGAACGATGACGGAAACTAGCATCGCCAAGCTGTTCATGGCGGGCATCATTCCCGGCATTTTGGGCGTCCTGTTCTATCTCGCAGCTGTCCGCTATGTCGTCTGGCGCAATCCTGCGGCAGGTCCCGCTGGCGAGCGCATGCCGTGGGCCGAGCGGCTCCATTATCTGCGCAAGGTCTGGGCGATTGCCCTGCTCTTCTTCATCGTGATGGGCGGCATTTATGTCGGCATGTTCACGGCAACCGAAGCCGCGGGCATCGGCGCAATGGGTGCGTTCGTCATCTCGCTGTTCAAGGGCGGCTTGAGCGTTCCGGTGCTCTTCAAGATTCTCGCTAACACCGCCCGCACCACGGCGACATTGATGGCGGTGCTGCTTGGGGCGCTGATCTTCGCCAATTTCATCAACGTGTCGGGCGTGCCGTCAGCTGTCGTCGGCGCAATCAACTGGCTGAACCTTAGCCCGATCGGTGTGATCTTTGCCCTCATCGCCTTCTACATCGTGCTCGGCGCAGTGTTTGACGAACTGGCGATGATCCTGCTCACCGTCCCGTTGTTCTTTCCTCTGGTGATAGGGCTCGGCTTCGATCCGATCTGGTTCGGCATCGTCATCGTCATGGTGGTTGAGATCGGCCTCATCTGCCCGCCAATCGGCATGAACTTGTTTGTCATCCGCGCCACGCTGCGTGACGTGCCGCTGACGACGATTTTTCGCGGGATCATCCCGTTCGTCATAGTCGACGTCCTGCGGCTCGCACTGATTGTCTTCGTGCCATGGCTGGTTCTGATCCTGCCTGCGCAGATGAGCAATTGATCGTTTTCGGGGAGGAATTCATGGAAAAATATCGCATTTTGATCAACGGCAAGAGTGAGGACACGGCCTCACACCAGGACGTGCGCAACCCGGCAACCGGCGAGATCGTCGGCCAGATGCCGATGGCGACCAATGATGACCTTGACCGCGCGGTCGCCGCCGCTGGCGAGGCGTTCAAGAGCTGGAGCCGTACCTCGGATGACGAGCGAAAGGCGGCCTGCCACGCGATTGCTGCCAAGATCGAGGAACATTCGGAAGAACTCGCCCGTCTGATCACGCAGGAACAAGGCAAGCCACTTAACGGGCTTGGCTCGCGCTTTGAAGCTGGCGGCTGCGTCGGCTGGGCCCACGCCACGGCAGAGTTCAACCTGCCGGTCGAAGTCATTCAGGACGACGATCAGGGCCGCGTCGAGATTCACCGCAAGCCGCTCGGTGTCGTTGGCTCTATCACGCCGTGGAACTGGCCGATGCTGATTGCCGTCTGGCACATCGTGCCGGCGGTGCGCACCGGCAATACGGTGGTCATCAAGCCATCGCCCTACACGCCGCTCTCGACCATCCGCCTTGTCGAACTGATGAACGAAGTTCTCCCGGCCGGTGTCGTCAACGTCGTCACCGGGCCGGATTCGATCGGAGCGGCGATGTCGGCGCATCCGGGCATCGCCAAGATGGTCTTCACCGGCTCCATCGCGACCGGCAAGAAGGTGATGGCCTCCGCTTCGGAAACCTTGAAGCGCCTGACGCTGGAGCTTGGCGGCAACGATGCTGGGATCGTCCTGCCGGATGCCGACCCGAAGGAGATCGCTGAAGGGTTGTTCTGGGGCGCGTTCATCAATGGCGGCCAGACCTGCGGGGCGATGAAGCGTCTCTATGTCCATGACAGCCTCTATGACGAGGTCTGTGATGTACTGAAGGACCTGGCCGAGAAGATGCCGATGGGCAACGGCCTCGATGAGGCCAACGTCCTCGGCCCGATCCAGAACGAGATGCAGTTCAACAAGGTGGTCAACTATGTCGAGGGCGCGCGCAAGGCCGGGGCTCGTATCCTGACCGGCGGCGTCAAGCCGGAAGGTCCTGGCTACTTCTATCCGATCACGCTGGTCGCCGACATTGAGGATGGCTCACCGCTGGTTGACGAAGAGCAGTTCGGTCCGGTCCTGCCGATCATCCGCTACAGCGATGTCGATGCGATCGTCGACGTCGCCAATAACAATCCGCACGGCCTTGGCGGCTCTGTCTGGAGCAAGGATGTGCAGCGCGCAAAGGATCTGGCGCTACAGCTTGAATGTGGTTCAGTCTGGATCAACAAGCACGGTGCCATCCAGCCGAATGCCCCGTTCGGCGGTGCCAAATCCTCCGGCATCGGCGTCGAATTCGGCGAGGAGGGTCTGAAAGAATACACCCACATCCAGACCGTCTTCTGCTGAACCTGCGTCTGAACTTCTGAAACCTTCCCCGGATTTTCCCGGGGAAGGTGACGCCTCCGCCAGCAATAGCTTGCGCCGGGCTAAAATATCAGATCCTCAGCCCCGATCTTACTCGCGATTTGCCACGGCGGATCTCCACACGCTGCGATTTTTCAATTTTTAGGTACAATAAAGGCTGTCACCATGCCGGCCAGGGAGGTGACAAGCATCAGCGTGATCAACGCGCTGGTGGAGCTTTCGGCGAGGAAGCTTGCGAGGGATGAGAAAGCTGCAGCGGACGCGAACTGGAGGAAACCAAGGAGACCGGAGGCAGAGCCGGTTCGGTTGGGATCGATCGACATGCCACCGGCCAGCGAGTTTGACATGACGAGGCCGCTCGCAAGGGTCACGCCGGCCATTGGCAGGAACAGGGCCGCCGGGTGCGCGTAACGGAAATAATGCAGGATGAACATGACCACCATCGAGATGGCGACGAAAGCGGCGCCGGTTATGATGGTGGGTCTTGCCGGATAGCGTCTGCCGATCCTTCCGGAAATGATGTTGCCGACGGCATATCCGATTGCGGTCGTGGAAAACCACAGGCCATAATGCGAGGGACTGAGCCCGAAGTCTCGGCTTGAAACCAGCACCGCGCCGACGATGAAGGAGTAAAAAAGTGCGGTGTTGAGGCAGATATTGGCGCAGTGGACCAGGAACGGGCGCTTGCTGATCAACTGGGCGAAGTCGCGCGGGACGCGGCGGAGTGTGGTGAGGCCGGCCGCCGAAGTCGCCGTTTCCGGTATCATCCGCCAAGCCAGAGCGATCGCCGCGCATGAGAAGATCGTCATGAACCAAAACGGGCCGGTCCAGCCGTAGCGTTCATAGATCAAGCCGCCGATGAGCGGTGCGAGCGTCGTGCCGATCGAGGTCCCGACAGCCAGATATCCGAACATCGCGGAGGCGTTCCGGTCGACGGAAATGTCGCGAATAATAGCCCGCGCGAGGACGATCCCGAAACAGGCGCTCGCACCCTGGAGGGCGCGAAGAACGATCAGGGTGGGCAGATCGGTTGTAATAGCGCAACCGAAGCTGGCCAAGCCAAACATGAAGAGCCCCACCAGCAACATGCGCCGGCGCCCGAAGGCATCTGCCAATGAACCGGCCACGATCTGAGTCGCGCCATAGGCGATGACGAAGAACGAGACCAGCATCTGGATCGTGCTGTAATCGCTGCCAAATTCCTTCTGCAGCTTAGGAAGTGATGGGACGATCAGATGCGTGGCAAGGGAGCCAAGCATCGCGATGCCCATCATGAGCCAGATCATGGTGGGCGAAATCGCGTTCGCTTGTCCTGTCTTCGCTGACGCGTCTTCGCCCGCCATCAATTACACCCAGTGTTTTCTACGCAAAGGTCCCCTCAGCCTTCCTCATCGACAAACACTTCGTCGCGCCGTTTCGCGATAGTCGGCCGGCTCACGATGATGAGGAGGATGAGAGCGACCAGCAGAAGGACTGCGCTGATCGGACGGGTCACGAAGATGCTGACATCGCCGCCGGAAATGAGCATTGCGCGACGCAGATGCTCTTCCAGCATCGGTCCGAGGATGAAGCCGAGCACGAACGGAGCAGGTTCGCAGTCCAGTTTGATCAAGAGGTAGCCAATCGCACCTGCGACGGTGACCGTGTAGACCGCAAACGCGCTGTTGGAGACGGAATATACACCGATGCAGCAGAAGGCGATGATTGCCGGGAACATGATCCAGTAGGGGACGCGCAGGAGAGAAACCCAAAGGCCGATCAGTGGCAGATTAAGGATCACGAGCATGGCGTTGCCGATCCACATCGACGCGATCAGGCCCCAGAACAGGTCTGGGTTGTTCACGACGACGTTGGGGCCTGGCACGATGCCCTGCATGATCATGGCACCGATCATCAGCGCCATCACAACGTTGGACGGAATCCCAAGAGCGAGCATCGGAACGAAAGAGGTTTGCGCACCGGCATTGTTAGCCGCTTCCGGCGCAGTGACTCCCTCAATCGCGCCGTGACCGAATTCCGCAGAATTGCGGGACGCTTTCTTCTCGACATTATACGCAACGAATGAGGAAAGGAGTGCGCCGCCGCCGGGCAGGACACCCAATATGGAGCCGATCGCCGTGCCGCGTACTGCGGGTGCCAACATGCGCCGCAGGTCATCCTTCGAGGGCCAGAGGCTGCCGACTTTAGCGATAACCGCACGGCTGCTTTCGCTGCCTTCCAGATTTCGAACGATCTCGCCGATGCCGTAAATGCCGACCGCGAGCGCGACGAAGTCGATGCCGTCAAGGAGTTCGAAATAACCAAAGGTGAAGCGGGGAGCCCCGGTGTAAATGTCAGTGCCAGTCAGGCCGACCAGAAGGCCAAGGCAGATCATGGCGAGCGCTTTGACCAGCGAGCCGGAGGCAAGGGCAATCGACGAGATCAGGCCCACCACCATCAGCGAGAAATATTCGGCGGGCCCGAAGGAAAGAGCGATCGCCGTCAATGGCTTTGCAATTACCGCGACGAGGATCGTCGCAACGGTGCCGGCGAAGAATGAACCGAGAGCGGCCGCTGCAAGGGCGGGTCCCGCACGACCTTTTCGTGCCATCTGGTAGCCGTCGATGGTGGTCACGGCCGAGGCACTTTCGCCGGGAAGGTTCACCAAGATTGCGGTTGTGGAGCCGCCATACTGTGACCCGTAATAGATGCCCGCGAGCATGATCAGCGATTGGGTCGGGTCAAGGCCAAAGGTCAGCGGCAGCAGCATCGCAATGGTGGCGAGAGGCCCGAGACCGGGAAGGACGCCAACGACAGTGCCAAGCAGGACACCGAGGAAGCAATAGAGCAGATTTATGGGCTGGAAGGCGACGCCGAAGCCGAGGAACAGGTTCGAAAGAAGTTCCATCGTCTTACCTCAGTCCGTCAAAAAAGGGGCCGATCACCGGGATGGGCAAGCGCACCGCGTAGGAGAAGACGAGGGTGCAGAAGATCGTGATGAAGAGGGTAGCGATCAGCGAGCGCTGCCAGGTGACCTCATTGCTTGCCAACGTTGCAATGAATGTTGTGAGCAGGAGGCCCGGAACCATGCCAAGGTCATCGATGAAGGCGGCGAAGATCACTGTAGCCAGCAGGATCAGCAACAGGCCGCGCCAGGGTATGACGCCAAAGGCCGTACCAGGCCCGCTCTTGAGCGAGCGAAGAGAAATAATGGCTCCCAGCATCACCATGAGGCTGGAGAGAATAAGCGGGAAGTAGCCAGGACCCATTCGCAGGGCGCTGCCGAAGGGCAGGGTTGATAAGGCGATGCCACCATAAAGCAGGCCGGCGGCCACGAAGAACAGGCCCGACGCCATGTCCTTTTTGTTCACGAGCATAAGCTCCTCCCTCCCTGTTCGCATATGCCGCTATTCCTCAGATACGCGGCACCGCGGTAAGACAAGCCGCCGGGAAGGTGTTTCCCGACGGCGGATAGTTCTTGCGCACGCAGTTGGATTACTGCTTCTCGATGCCAGCGGTGGAAACCGCGTTGGCCCAGAATTCGAGATCCTTCGCGACCAGCTCATCCAGCTCAGCCGGGGTGCTCGGGCGCACCACGAGACCAAGGCGAGCCATAGATTCCTGAACGTCGGGCTGTGCAAGGCCGTAGTTCAGCGCCTCGTTAAGTTTTGCAACGATGTCGTCCGGTGTTCCGGCCGGTGCGAAGAAGCCGAGCCAGGTGGTGGTCTCAACGCCGGGAACAGTTTCGTTGATCAGTGGAACGTCCGGATGCGAAGCGACGCGCTTCGACTCTGCCATAGCGATGATGCGCAGATCGCCGCTTTCGACGAAGTTATGAACCGTCGGCAGCGTGCCGTAGCTCATGTCGAGCTGCTTGCCGACCAGGTTCTGAATAGCCGGGCCGCCACCCTGGAACGGAATGTGGGTGATCTGGATGCCGGCATTCTTGTTCAGCACTTCGCCAGCAATGTGGTGAGCAGAACCAATACCTGCGCTACCGAAGGTGAGCTTTCCTGGCTGTTCCTTTGCCATGCGAATGACATCGTCGAGCGATTTGATCGGCGAGTCCGCGTGAACTGCGAGCGTCAAATAGGTTTCAGCGATAGTGCCGATGCCTTTCAGATCCGTCCGTGGATCGTACGGCAGGCTCGCCTGAAGCGAAGGTGCCATCACGATCGGTGCGTTGACGACCATAACGAGCGTATAGCCATCGGGTTTGGCACGTGCGACTTGGCCCACGCCCAGTGCGCCGCCAGCGCCTGCCTTGTTGTCAATCAGGATGGTCGCGCCGCCGAGGTGCTCAGCAATCTTCGGCTGCAGCAGACGGGCTACGCCGTCCGTTAGCGCTCCCGGAGGGTATGGTGCCATCAGCGTGATTTCGCGAGACGGGTATTCCTGAGCGGCCGCGAGGCCCGTCAGGCCCCACACCATAGCCGCAGCCGATAAGAGTTTGAGTGCTGCCTTCAATTTTTCCTCCCTAAGATGATGCGAAACCCCTAATAAAGCAGAGCGCAACTGTACCCAAGAATTCGCTGGTACGAAAACATTTGCGTACGGGCGATTATGTAAATGTGATGATCGAGGGAAGTCAAGCGCCTCGGACCCCTTATGATGATCCGTCCATATTCCGTTGCGGAACGTGCGGCTCCAGACTCATCGGAGGGCGATCGGCAGCCGATTGAGCTGAACTTGCGGGCTGAAGGGATAGGTGCTGCGGCTCGAGGCCGGGGGATTGCCTCGAGGCTCGCGCTGCATCTGCGCGACAAGTCGGATTGACTGCCCCGGGAGGCGCCGGAGCAGCATTACTAAGCAGATGGTGATCCCTAACGTGCCGCCGCAAGTTGCCCGGACCGCCGGATCCTCTCAAATGGTTCGTATAATGCAGCTGCCCGTCAAAGTGCCCGTATAGTTGAGCGGGTGGCGTCAGAGTAGCTTAAGAGCCCGTCCTACGTTGACGGGTGGGACCCGTCTTCACAGCTGCGCCGGGCGTTTCCAACTCGCGGCAGATCTTCAGCATCCGCTCGACCACGAGGTTGAGTTTGTGCTCCATCCGGAAGGTTGGCCCAGCCACCGTGATCACGAACGGCGTACGGTTCCACTCGAAGGCGGCCGACACTGTTGTCGCACTTGGGACGCTTTCTTCGCGATTGATGTACCAGCCCTGCTCGAGGCCCTGATTGATGTTTTCGCGAAGTTCGGCGACCGTCTTGATGGTGTGCTCGGTAAAGGGGACGAGCTTGAGGCTTCGATAGAGCTTTTCACGCTCGTCCGAAGGGAGCGTGCCAAGAACTGCCTTGCCCGCCGAAGTCGCATAGAGGCTGCGAATTTGTTCGCCAATATGAACAAGAAATCGCAGTGCGTGTGTTGGTTCGAAGACGATCAGATAGGTCGCAGTGGCGCCCGAAACCTTCGCCAACGAAACCGACTCGTCGAATTCATCGCGCAACTCGCGTAGAGCCATGTCGGCGCGTAACAAGATCGGATCGTTCTCGGCGATGCGGGTCGCAAGGTTGTCGAGCTTCAGAGTCGGGTAAAACCCAAGGCGAGGGCCGATTTCATAAATGTATCCCCGCTCAAGAAGAGACTGAAGTACATCGTGACAGCTGGAAACAGGTATGTCCAAAAGCTTCGAAATCTCGGACAGAGACAGCGGACGCTTGTGCTCTGCGAACAATTCGAAAAAATCCAATGTTCTTTTTACGATCTTGGACATGATTTTCCTGATGAGCGGCTGACACCAAACTAATGCCTGCACAGAGATCAAAACGTCAAGCGAGGCTGACAGAGCATATGCGGATTATGCAGAAGAGCTGATTTGACAGCAATCCTCTACGTGATAGTGAATTTATTTGCGCTGCAGCGAATTTTAGGGAGGGGCCATGCGCGTTTGTATCTATGGGGCCGGGGCAGGTGGCGGCCATTTCGGGGCTCGTCTGGCGCAAGCGGGCCACGAGGTGTCCCTGATAGCCCGAGGCCCGCATTTGGCTGCAATTAAATCTGGCGGTCTCACGCTGATCTCGGGTGATGAAGAAATCGTCACCTTTCCGGCGGCGACCGATGATTCATCAGAGCCGGGGCATCAGGACCTGGTCATCGTCACGGTCAAAGCGACCGCGCTTGCCTCTGTCGCTGAAGGGCTGAAGCCGCTCGTCGGACCAGAAACCCGCGTACTCTTCACCCAAAACGGGATGCCTTGGTGGTATCCGCTCGGGATAGACATCGAGCAGCGTTTGCCTGCGCTTCCGTCCTTCGCGCTCTCGGATGCTTATCTTGAGGCGGTGCGTCCGGAGCAAATTCTCGGCGGCCTGATTTATTCCGCGAATGAAGTGCGTGAGCCGGGTGTGGTGTTCAACAACTCGCCAGGTGCCAACCGCATGGATATCGGGGCGATCGTTCCTGAACACGATGGAGACGCAGAGCCGTTTCGCGAGGCGTTGCGCGCTGCCGAAATCGGTTCGTTGCCGGTCAATGACATCCGCGAAGCGATTTGGAAGAAGCTGCTATTCAACATGAGCGGGTCGGTGATTGCGCTCGCGACGGGGAACCAGTCGTCCATTGCGCGCCGAGACCCGGCCCTTGGCGAGGTCTATCTCGACCTCGTGAATGAGGGGCTGGCGATTGCCGCTGCTTATGGATACCGCCTCAACGACGAACTCCGTCCGGAGGAAATGCTGAAGAAGACGCTCGATCACAAGCCGTCTCTCCTGCAAGACTTCGAGCAGGGTCGCGCAATGGAAATCGCGGAGATCGTTCTTGCACCTCTGGAGTTTGCGCGCGCCGCAGGATTGAACACTCCGGCGCTTCGCACCATTGCCGCTATCGTCGTCCGCAGGGCGAAGGACAAGGGGCTTTTCGCCTGAACAACTATCAGGTGATGACGCGGATCGGACGTCCATCAAGCCAGGCTTTGATGGCGTCCAGCGTCTCTGAATAGAAGACCTGATACGTGTCCCGCGTCACGTAGCCGATATGCGGAGTCAGCATCAGGTTGGGAACGCTGCGCAGCGGATGGTCGTCTGGCAAAGGCTCGATGTCATAGACATCTAGTGCCGCGCCAGCGATGCGTCCGCCTTTCAGCGCGTCGATCAGGGCAGTCTGGTCGACGATCTGCGCTCGTGACGTGTTGATGAGAAATGCGTCTACTCGCATCAGATCAAGCTCCGCGCGGCCGACAAGGCTGTGGCTGCGCGGCGACATTCTCGTATGGATGCTGACGAATTCAGAGGTCGCAAAGAGCTCCTCCTTGCTGACCTTGCGCGCGCCCTTTAATTCAGCGACTTCGGCGGTCAGATTGGTGCTCCAGGCGACAACGTCCAGGCCGAAGGCGCGTCCGTAGCCCGCCATCAATTCACCGAGACGCCCAAGTCCGATGAGTCCAAGCCGCGCGCCGTGCAGGTCGCGTCCAACTCCTGATTGCCATCTTCCCGCCTCAAGCGAATTCATCTCGGCAGGGATATTTCTGGCAAGGTTGAGGAGGAAGGCGAATGCAAGCTCGGCGGTCGAATGTCCGACCGATCGCGTTCCGCAGACTTGCACGCCATATTTGTTGGCGGCTGCAAGATCGATGGAAGCGTTGTGCATTCCCGTTGTCGTCAGCAGTTTGAGATCAGGAAGCCGGGAAAAGAGCTCCTTTCCGAAAGGTGTACGCTCGCGCATCAGGCAGATTACTTCGAAACCAGCCAGTCTTTCAACGAGCGCATCTTCGTCATGAAGCGTATCGTGAAAAAATGCGATTTTCGCCCGCCCATCCAGATCGCCCCACGGGGCGAAGGTGTGAGCAAGTTGCTGATAATCGTCGAGTACGGCAATTTTGATCATGCCCATTTCCCTATGGCCGGCGGCGTATGGAGTGCTGACCCAGATGGTCGAGACGGGTGACGCCACACAGTGCCATCGTGTTTTCGATCTCGGATCGAAACAGTGCAAACATGTGATCGAGCCCTGCGCCGCCCGCGGTTGCCAGAGCGAAGACCCCGACGCGCCCAAGCTGCACGGCAGTGGCTCCTGATGCGATGGCTTTGCAGACGTCGACGCCCGAGCGGAAACCGCCATCGACCAGAAGGGGGAATTCGCGCGAGACCTCAGCACGAAATTCGGGCAACACCTCCATCGGCGAGATCGCGCTGTCGAGCTGTCGCCCGCCATGGTTCGATATGACGATTCCATCGTAGCCGGCTTGCACCGCGAGGGAGGCCTGGCGGGGATCCACGAGGCCCTTCACCAGAAGCGGCCCCTGCCATTCATCGCGCACCAGCTTCAGGAGATCCCAGCTCAAGGCACGCGTGAAGCGATGTTTGCGACTTTCCGACTGGTTGGCCGCACCTTCGCTTTGCTTCTTATTCTCGTCCACCTGGAGATACGGCGTCGGCTGCCCGTGATAAAGCATCTTCATGGCCCAGACGGGGCGGGCCGCACAATCCAGCGCTTTTCCTGGACTCCAGCGGAACGGCATGACGAAGCCGTTGCGCGAGTCCCGATGGCGCTGGCCAGGAGCGGCTACGTCAACCGTCACTTCAAGTCCCGTAAAACCTGCGTCCCGTGCCTGCGCTACCCATTTGCGCGCTAACTCCCTGTCAGGTGGTGGATAAAGCTGAAACCAGGAATTGCCGCTGCCTGCGCGCGCAACCGCGTCCGGTGCGACGCTCGAGGCATTCGGCATTACATAGCGGGTGCCATGGCGCGCAGCTGCCTTCGCAAATTCGATCTCGCCCTTCGGCCATGAAGCGGATGCGAGGCCGGTTGGTCCGATGATGATGGGAAGAGAAAGTGTCTCGCCCAACAGCGAGACCGACATATCGCAGGCGCTGACATCGTGCGGTGCGGACGGTACCAGCCGAATCTCTTCGATGGCGGCTCGATTTTCGCGGATGCTCAATTCCTGTCCCGCGCCGCCATCAATGTAGTCGAAGACCATCTTCGGCAGTCGCTTTTGCGCGACGGCACGAAAATCACCCGGGGTGTGCACTTTTTGCAGCCTGTGTCTGCGCAATGCCGCGCGAAACCCGCTGTCGGCGGTTGTATTGGTCGTGTTCATGTCTGTGCTCCCCCGCTGACGGCTTGACGGCCGACGCTCGCGCCTCCTATCAAATTCCTCACAGCGTATAAATATTCGCTACCACGAATTCTTATCCGAATCCGGATGAAGGGCAAGTGAGTGCGGGAGGAGAGATGATGAAGAGTCTGACCGAGTTTTTCGGAGAAGTGATCACAACGACGATGCCGGCCGATATTTCGGAGGCAGCACGTGAGCGGGCGCGGGTTTCACTCATCCACAATCTTGCAGTCGCCATGGCCGGCCGTCGTCGAGAGCAGGTGGCCTTTCGTCTTGCGGTGTCCTGTCACGCCGCTCCCGCGCAGGCGACTTTGCTTCATAATGGAGCGCGCGTCTCAACGGATGCGGCTGCTTTCGCCAATGGAGCGCTATTTCATGCGCGCTCGCAGGATGACACACATCCAGATTCCACATCTCACCCAGGAGCGCCTGTCATGGCCGCCGCTCTGGCGATTGCGGAGGAAACCGGCGCGTCGGGGGGCGAGTTTCTTGACGCGATCATCATTGGTTACGAGGTGCTGTGCCGCGTCGGTCGCGACTTCGACCAGCTCATCTCGAAGCGGGGATATCGTGCGGCGGCAGTCTTCGGCGTGTTCGGGGCGACGGCTGCTGCTGCGCGCCTTCTGAAGCTGGATCCCGTTCAGGCTGGGCACGCGCTCGGGCTTGCCACTCATATGTCCGGTGGGCTTTCTCAGGTCTGGCACGAGGGAAGCGCAGAATTTCCGCTGCAGTTGGGCTTTGCAGCCCGAAGCGGAATTGAAGCTGCCCGCGCCGCGGGTGCAGGGGCGACAGCCGCCAAATATGCGCTTGAAGGGCCGCGTGGCTTTTACAACGCTTATGCAGGGGTTGCCGGTCCCGCTGTCGAGGCCGTGGCCGATTATGGCCACTGGCAGATCGAAGAAGTTACCGTCAAGCCATTCCCGGCCTGCGCAATTTTGCAAGGGCCGATGCAGCTCTTGTGCGAATTGCTTGCCCGCGAAGGTTTGCACGGCGAAGACGTGTCCAGCCTCGACTTGCATTTGAACCCGTACGAGGCTGGCTATACCGGCATCGATAATCCCGGTCCGTTTTCCAGCGCCACTGCCACGAAAATGAGTGCGCAATTCTGCCTTGGAAACGGCTTGGCGTATGGCCGCCTGGCCCTCTCTGACCTTGAGCAGCTTAGCGACCCCTCCGTCCTTGCGCATGCAAGCAAGATCCGCGTGGTTCCAACGTCGGAGGTTGCGGAGCGCATCTGCCTCCTACGCATAACGACATCTTCCGGGCGAGTGGTCGAGAAAAGTCTCGAGGAGGCTGTCGGCCGCCCGTCTGTTTCTCAAGTCCAGGCATTCGCACTGGGGCTGGCAAGCGAGTTCGGCGTGGATCAGGCCGCCATCGGTCGGATGCTCGATTTGGTTGCCGGTATCAGCGAGGCGCCGGACGTCGGTGAATTGGTGGCCTGCGTGTCCCAAACCGGCATCGTCGCAGCTTGACATAGGTCCGGAACATCAATTACCAATTCGCATTAATGAAATAAGTTTCGCACTACCGAAAAAAGGTAGGGCGGCGGTGAGTGAGAGGAAGCATGAGCGGGAATTCAACGCTTGGGAGCGAGGCGATTGCGACGGGTCCATTGGCCGGCGTGCGCGTTCTTGACCTGACGACGGTCATCATGGGTCCGGCGGCGACGCAGATCCTCGGGGATCTGGGCGCGGACGTGATCAAGATCGAAAGTCCGGGTGGAGACTCGATGCGATATATCGGGCCGGCTCATCACGAGAGCATGGGGCCGCTCTTCATTCAGTCGAACCGCAACAAGCGCAGCGTCGTACTTGATTTGAAGTCGAAGGAAGGTCGCGAGGCTCTGCTGTCGCTGGTCCCTGATGCCGACATCCTAGTCTACAATGTGCGCCCGCAGGCAATGAAGCGCCTCGGCATCGATTATGAGACGCTGTCAGCAATCAATCCGAAGATCATCTTTTGCGGTGCAGTCGGCTACGGCAGCGAGGGGCCAAACTCAGGCCAGGCGGTTTATGACGATCTGATGCAGGCTGCCTCAGGCATTTCGGGCCTGTTCGAGGCGGTGGACGGCGCGCCGCGCTATGCGCCCGTCAATATCTGCGACCGGGTGGTCGGACTTTATCTGACGATTGCATTGACGAGCGCTCTCTACAACCGTTCGGTCACCGGCAAGGGCCAGGAAATTGAAGTCCCGATGTTTGAGACGATGGCCCAGTTCGTCGTTGCCGATCACATGGGCGGGCGCGCATTTGAGCCGAACATCGGGGCAATGGGTTACAAGCGCCTGCTGTCGCGCGTGCGCGGGCCATACAAAACCAAGGATGGCTACCTGTCGCTGGTGGTCTACCTCGACAAGCATTGGCATGCCTTCTGCGAGCTGGTGGGCGATCCGGGCATGATCGAGCGGGATCCGCGTTTTGCCACACAGGAACTGCGCACGCAAAATGCGGAGCTTGCCGGCCAGTACCTGGCCGAGCATCTGCCGAGCCGGACCAATGCCGAGTGGATCGAGTTCTGCCGGTCGATCGATATCCCGGTGGCGGGAGTCAACAGCATCGAGGACCTTTTCGAGGATCCGCATCTCAAGGCCGTTGGCTTGTTCGAGCAGGCCGAGCACCCGAGCGAAGGCACCATCAACTACGCCCGGTTCCCCATCAAGTTCAGCTCGAGCCCGGCTTCCATAAGGCGACTTGCACCAAATCTTGGTGAGCACACCGAGGAAGTTCTGGGCTTCGTGCCCTCCCGCGATTCAGCCGCGAACTGATAACGCGCACTCCAGACGACGAGGATCATGCCATGAATTTTGACGCTCTTGCCAACACGCCGGACCGCGCTGAAATCCGCGACGCCGTTAAGGCCATCTGCGATCGTTTCGACGATCAGTACTGGCAGGAAAAGGACCGTACCGGTTCGTTCCCGACTGAGTTCACATCAGCTATCGCCGAGGGCGGCTGGCTCGGCATTGCCATGCCGGAAGAATATGGCGGTGCGGGCCTTGGTGTGACTGAAGCTGCGATCATGATGCAGGTTATTGGTGCATCAGCGGGCAGCTTCGCGGCTTGCTCGGCAGTTCACATCAACATCTTTGGGCCGCACTCGATCGTCGTGCACGGCACCCCTGAACAGAAGGAGCGCTGGCTGGTTCCGCTGATCAAGGGAGAGATCCGTGCCTGCTTCGGCGTGACCGAGCCGGATGCTGGCCTCGACACCACCAAGCTCAAGACGCGGGCCGTGCGTCAAGGCGACAAATACATCGTCAATGGCCGCAAGATGTGGATCTCGACGGCACAGATTGCCGACAAGATCCTGCTGCTCGCCCGCACGACCCCGATTGAGGAGTGCAAGAAGCCGACCGATGGCCTGTCGATCTTCTTCACGGACTTTGATCGCAGCAAGATCGAAGCGCGTGAGGTCCACAAGATGGGCCGTGCAGCTGTCGACTCCAATGCGCTGTTCATCGATAATCTCGAGATCCCGGTCGAGGATCGGATCGGCGAGGAAGGCAAGGGCTTCCGTTACATCCTCGACAGCCTCAACCCGGAGCGCATCCTCAACGCGGCAGAGTGCATCGGCGTTGGCCGTCGCGCGCTGTCGAAGGCTGTCCAGTACGCCAAGGATCGTGTCGTGTTCGGTCGTCAGATCGGCATGAACCAATCGATCCAGCACCCGCTGGCTGAGAGCTGGTCAGAACTGATGGCTGCAGAACTGATGGTTCTGCGTGCAGCAGAGCTTTACGACGCTGGACAGCCGTGTGGTCCGGAGGCAAATGCCGCCAAGTACATGAGCGCTGACGCGAATTTCCACGCATGCGACCGCGCAGTGCGTACGCATGGCGGCATGGGTTACGCTTCCGAGTTCAACGTTGAGCGCTACTTCCGCGAGGCTGTAGGCATGCGTTTGGCGCCGGTATCGCGCGAACTTATCCTCTGCCATATCGCAGAGCGCGTGCTCGGGCTGCCGAAGTCCTACTAAGTCCAGAAAGAGAGAACCGTGAGCGACAAGATTGTGCGCATCGGCGGTGCTTCGGGCGCATGGGGCGACAGCCCCATGGCGATCCCGCAGCTCCTGACCGCTCAGGTTGATTACCTGATGATGGACTATCTGGCGGAAGTGACGATGTCGCTTTTGGCCAGAGCAAAGATGAAGGATCCGTCAGCCGGGTTCCCGCCGGACTTCATCAATTACATGAACCCCACCCTGAAGCAGATCTCCGAGCGAGGCATCAAGGTCGTCACCAACGGTGGTGGCGTGAACCCGTCGGGTTGCCGAGATGCACTCCAGGCGGTCGCTGATGAACTGGGCCTTTCGGTCAAGATCGCCGTCGTGACCGGCGACGATGTCATGCCTCTTCTCGACGACATGCGCGCAGCCGATGTTCGCGATGCGCATTCGGGGCGTGGGCTTCCGGCAGAAATGTTGACCGCCAACGCCTATCTTGGCGCGTTGCCGATCAAGGCGGCGCTCGATCAGGGCGCGGATATCGTCATTACCGGGCGCTGCGCCGACAGTGCGCTTGCGCTCGGCATCCTGATGCATGAGTTCGGCTGGGCGGAAGACGATTATGATCGCCTCGCTGCTGGCAGTCTCGTTGGTCACGTTCTCGAATGTGGTCCGCAGGCAACCGGTGGCACCCACACCGATTGGGAAGATGTCCCGGGTTGGGAGAACATCGGCTACCCGATTGCGGAATGCCGCGGAGATGGCGCATTCATTCTATCCAAG
The DNA here is from genome assembly GCF_016124105.1 of Aquamicrobium zhengzhouense. GTDB lineage: Bacteria > Pseudomonadota > Alphaproteobacteria > Rhizobiales > Rhizobiaceae > Aerobium > Aerobium zhengzhouense. The sequence goes on along the minus strand of NZ_JADGMQ010000016.1, from coordinate 55,698 downwards.
CCTGAGGGAACCGGTGGCCTGATCGCGCCGCAAGTTGTGGCAGAGCAGGTCCTCTACGAGATTGGTGATCCGTCGGCGTACATGCTGCCGGACGTCACCGCAGACTTCTCCGGTGTTGAATGCACGCAGGAAGGTCCGGATCGGGTTCTCGTTACGGGAGCGCGTGGCCGCGCCCCAAGCACGACCTACAAGGTGTCGGCAACGTATCAGGACGGTTTCCGTGCCGTGGCGACGATCTCGATCGTCGGCCCGGATGCAGCCCGCAAGGCTGAGCGCACCGCCGCTGCGATGATCGCTCGCGCGCAGATGCAATTCGCTACCCGTGGTCTGCCTGACTTCACTGCGACGCATGTCGAGGCACTCGGTGCAGAGGCAAGCTATGCCGGCGGGTCCAAGGCGCGTGCGACACGCGAAGTTCTGCTGCGCTGTGTGGTTCAGCATCCGAGCCGGCAGGCCCTCGACCTGTTCTCGAAAGAAACGGGATCTATCGGCCTGTCGTTCTCGCCGGGTACAACCGGCATCTTTGGTGGTCGTCCAAAGGCTACACCAGTTGTCCGCCTCTTCACCTTCTATATCGAGAAGGCAAAGATGGCTGCGCCGGTGCTGAATATGGGCGGCGTGGATCAGCCGATCACTATCCCGGTTGGCGTCGACATTCCGCTCCCGACGCGTCCTGAAGGGGAGGTAGCCGGACCATCGAGCGAGCCAGAGGTTGAGGTTCCGCTCTTGGCGGTTGCGTATGCGCGCTCAGGCGACAAGGGCGATTCATCTAACGTCGCGATCATTGCGCGTCGGCCTGAATTCTTGCCTGTGATCCGCCGAGAGGTCACCCCGGAGAAGATGCTTGCCCATTTTGAAGGCCTTGTGGAAGGTCCCGCCCAACGCTTCGAGGCTCCCGGCCTCAACGCGGTGAACTTCCTGATGCAGGGTGCGCTAGGCGGTGGCGGAATGGCCTCGCTTCGTATCGATCCGCAAGGCAAGGCGTTCGGTCAGATGACGCTGGAAATGATGATTTCGGTCCCGCAGAGCTGGGTCGAACAAGGCCTTATCAAGGCCTGAGGGGGAGAACGGAAATGACACAGGAAGCTCCTGTTCTTGTCGAGATCCGTGGTACGACGCTCTGGATCACGATCAATCGCCCAGAACGTCGCAACGCGATCAACGAGTCGGTCATTGAGGGTATCAAGGCGGGGATGCTCCAGGCATCTGCCGATCCTCAGATTCGTGCAGTCGTACTCACCGGCGTAGGTGAAAAGGCATTCTGCGCTGGCGGCGACCTTCAACAGGGTACCTCGGTCTTTGGCGATCTCATTGATGAGCCGACCACCGATTTTGGTCGTCTGGCGCGCGTCGTCCGTCAGATGGGCATTCCGATCATTGGCCGTATCAATGGCGCCTGCGTCGCCGGCGGCACGGCGTTGATGTCGCTGTGCGATCTGGTTGTCGCTGCAGACCATGCTCGGTTTGGCCTGCCGGAGACCAAGGTCGGCGTTATCCCGGTTCAGGTGCAGGTCTATTTCCGTAACCTGATCCATCCGCGTCATGCGCTCGAACTGATCCTCACTGGTGATCTGATCGACGCGCAGCGTGCGCGGGAGATCGGTCTCGTCAATTACGTCGTGCCAAATGACGAATTGGACGCACGGGTCGATGCGCTTCTGGAAAAGGTCAAAGGCGCATCGCCGGTTGCCACCAAGCGTATGAAGCAGGCGATCAACGCCATGGAGACCATGAACTTCCATGAAGCGATCGCTTTTGCCGAAAGCCAGATCATGCTGACCGCGCAGACGAGCGATGCCAAGGAAGGCCTCGCCTCATTTGTCGAGAAGCGGAAGCCGCGCTGGGCTGAGTAATCCAATGGGTGCCGGACCCCGGGCCCGGCACCTGAACCTTATTCCATTTATCGAGCTAGGTAGCCATGAAAGTACTAGTCCCAGTCAAGCGGGTCGTAGACTACAACGTTAAGATCCGCGTGAAGTCGGATGGCTCGGGCGTTGAGCTTGCCAATGTGAAGATGTCGATGAACCCGTTCGACGAGATTGCCGTCGAAGAGGCGATCCGTCTGAAGGAAGCGGGCAAGGTCGAGGAGATCGTGGTCGTGTCGATCGGCCCGGCGCAGGCGGCTGAAACGATCCGCACCGCGCTCGCCATGGGCGCTGACCGCGGCATCCTCGTCAAGGTCGACGATGTGGTCGAGCCGCTCACGGTCGCCAAGCTTCTGAAGGGTGTTGTTGAGGCCGAAGGCCCGCAGCTCGTCATCCTCGGCAAGCAGGCGATCGACGACGACGCCAACCAGACCGGCCAGATGCTGTCGGCGCTGCTCGGCTGGTCGCAGGGCACGTTTGCTTCGAAGGTCGAGCTTTCCGACGGTTCCGCCCAGGTCACCCGCGAAGTTGATGGCGGCCTGCAGGTCGTCGACATCAAGCTGCCGGCGATCGTCACCACCGATCTTCGCCTCAATCAGCCGCGTTATGCATCGCTGCCAAACATCATGAAGGCCAAGAAGAAGCCGCTCGATGAAAAGTCGGCTGCTGATTACGGCGTCGATGTTGCGCCGCGCCTCAAGGTTCTGAAGACCGAAGAGCCGGGCGGCCGCAAGGCAGGCGTCAAGGTCAAGGACGTGGCGGAGCTCGTCTCCAGCCTCAAGTCCGCTGGCGTCATCTGATTTCGGGAAAGGGAGTTTTACCAATGGCTATTCTTCTCGTTGCCGAACATGACAACGCAACCCTGTCGGATCAGACCAACAAGGCGCTGACCGCAGCTTCGCAAATCGGCGGCGACGTCGACGTGCTCGTTGCTGGCAAGGGCGCGCAGGCTGTCGCCGATGCTGCTGCCAAGCTCGCTGGCGTGCGCAAGGTTCTCGTTGCTGATGCTGACGAGCTTGCAGAGCGTCTTGCCGAGCCGACCGCTGCGCTGATCGTGTCGCTGGCTGGTGGCTATGATGCCATCGTTGCGCCGGCCACCACCACCGGCAAGAACGTCCTGCCGCGCGTTGCTGCACTTCTCGACGTCATGCAGATCTCGGAAATCACCGAGGTCGTCTCTGCGGACACCTTCAAGCGTCCGATCTATGCCGGCAACGCGATCCAGACGGTTCAGTCGTCCGATGCCAAGAAGGTCATCACCGTTCGCACCGCGTCCTTCTCAGCCGCTGGCGAAGGTGGTTCGGCCTCGATCGAAACGGTTGCAGCTGCCGCTAACCCGGGCGTCTCGACCTTTGTTGAGAACAAGCTGTCGGAAAGCGATCGTCCGGAACTGACCTCGGCCAAGATCATCATCTCGGGTGGTCGTGCGCTGGGTTCTTCGGAAAAGTTTGAGGAAGTTATCGTTCCGATCGCCGACAAGCTCGGCGCTGCAATTGGCGCGAGCCGTGCAGCGGTCGACGCGGGCTACGCCCCGAACGACTGGCAGGTCGGCCAGACCGGCAAGGTCGTTGCCCCAGAACTCTACATCGCCGTCGGCATCTCGGGTGCTATCCAGCACCTTGCTGGCATGAAGGACTCGAAGGTCATCGTCGCGATCAACAAGGACGAGGAAGCCCCGATCTTCCAGGTCGCAGACTACGGCCTCGTCGGTGACCTCTTCACCATCCTGCCTGAACTCGAAAAGGCGGTGTGAGCGATAGCGCAAGGGGGAGGCACATCGCGATGACCAAAGCATTCAATGATCGCCACCCCTTCGAGGTGGGGGGCAGACGCATTCTCGACAGGCTGAAGTCTGGAGAAAGATGCGTCGCCCTTGGTCTTCGCAATGCCAGAACACCCGAGATCGTGCGTCTCGCCGCCTCCTCAGGCTATGACCTAGTCTGGATTGATATGGAGCATGCTCCAATCAGCATCGAAACGGCGGCGTCGCTCGCCTCGATGGCAGCGTCACTGGGGCTTGGTGGCTGGGTACGTGTCCCGGAGGGGATGAACGGCCTCGTTGGTCCTTTGCTCGATGGGGGCGCGGGCGGCATCATATTCCCGCACATCCATAATGCGGAGACGGCGCATGCTGCGGTTTCTGCCTGCCGATTCCCTCCTCACGGAAGTCGATCTCAAAACGCGCTGCTGCCGCAACTGGCGTACACCCGTTTGTCGCCGTCAGATACTATGCGTCGTGCTGATCACGCTGCCATCGTTCAACTGCTGATCGAAACGCCGGAAGGCATTGATCGGATCGATGAGATCATGTCCGTGCAAGGCATAGACCTGATCGCACTTGGCCTCAATGACCTTTCAACCTCGATGGGCTATCCGGGGGAGCCGGGGCATGCGGAGGTAGTCGGCGCCTGCCGACGTGTTACCGAGGTGTGCGGCAAACATGGCATCTCGGTGATAGCTGGCGGCGCAGGTTCTCCGGATGTGTTTGCGAAGCTCGTCGATCTTGGCATCGCACCACTTGCCTTTGTTGGCATGGACACTGACATGCTTTGCGACATCCTCGCGCAGCGCAAAAACAAGTGGCTCGAGGATGGATCTTGAGGTCACCACTGGACAGCCGGCAACCTGACTGGCGGCTTGTACTTCTGGTCGTCTGCATCGCGCATTGCGCCGCCACGACCCTGATGCGCGTCGTGCCGGTTCTCGGACCGGACCTCATCGTCAACCATGGCTGGACGCCCGAACTCATTGGCCATGTCTCGACGATCGCAAATGTTGGCTCGGTCGGTTTTGTATTGATCGGGGCAGGGGTCTTTCGCCATCTCGGATCCGCCAGAGGTATTTTGCTCGGCTTAGGAAGCGGAGTGGCAGGACTTGCGATGCTTGCCGTGCCAGCCGTGGGAATGCCCTTGCTGGCCGGGATATTGATCGGCTTCTCCCACGCACCGTCTCATCCTGTCGGTAACGACCTGCTGCAGAATCACTCGCCGCAGGGCCATCGCTCCCTGATCTTTTCTATCAAGCTGTCAGCGCCAGCCTTGGGCGGCGTGTTATCGGGCCTGGTGCTTCCTGCCGTTGCGCTTACTTATGGGCTGTACACGGCATTGGTCACGGCAGCCATTCCGCTTCTCATCGGCGCGCTGGCTTTGATCCCGCTCTACGGGCAGCTGCGTGCGCTCGATGCGCAAACGACGCGCAATGGCGGCATGTTCAACATGCGCAATGTCACCGGTCCAATGCGGACCGTGATGCTAGATCCAACATTGCGCAGCCTGGCAATGACCGGTTTCATACTCTCGCTGGTCCACAGCGCGTGGCTAGTCTACCTCCCGACCTATCTGTCGGTGGAAATTGGCATTCCGCCCATCGTCTCCGGCTACATTTTCGCGGTGCTGCAGACCGGTGCGTTCCTCGGACGCCTTATGCTGGGTTGGGGAGCCGACAAAATCCTCACGCCGCGATCCGTGCTGGTCTGGGCACTGATTGGAACCGCGGTGACTACATGCATCCTACCCGCCATCGCGCCTTATTCGAACGGGCTCGTGCTCGGCATTCTCGCCCTGATCACAGGTATTGCCGCGGCGGGCTGGAGTGGCGTTCAAGTTGCTGAGGTGATGCGTCTCGCAAAGCCCGACAGCCTGATCGACGCGGCCTCGGGGGTGATGGTAACCACGGGTGCCGGGGTCATCATCGGCCCGCTCCTGTTTCCCTTCCTGATCAACTGGACGGGCTCCTGGGAGGCAGCGTTTGCCTCGCTCGCCATCTTCCCCGTGCTTGCGGTGTTCACCCTGATCTTCCGACGACGATCCCGGCGGGTTTAGGGAAGGCAGAAGGAAGGACCGGCAGCACGCCGCCGGTCGTTGTTCTTAAACCAGCACTTCGCCATTTTTGACAACGTCGACCCCGTCGAGTGTCAGCGTCGGTGCCTGCAACATCACGTCGAAGTGCAGATCGGCCCGCACGGATCCGCCGATCGTCTCGCTGGTGCCAATTCCGATGTGGCAGCTTCCATAGACGCCGTGCTCATTTGAAAACTGTCCATTGAATGCAACGCATTCTGGATTTAAGCCGACTGCGAGCTGCGCGATATTGTAGATTCCTTCGCCTTCGTTCCGAGCCAAGATCTTGCGAAGCCTCTCCGCCTGCGGCCCTCCGCTGATCGAGACGACGTTACCTTTCTCGACGATGAGTTCGATTGGCTGGTGGATCACTCCAATATCGAAGTTTGGGATGCTGCCGTCGACAACAATACGACCCTCGCTGACGCCCTCGACAGGTGAGATATTAGCCTCGATATGGACGAGCGCCGTCACATCGCCGGGTTCCCGAACAATCCCGGAATGGGAGTTACCATTCCGCCCTTCGAGGTTGAACGTGATGTCCGTGCCGGCCCTGCTGGTGAGTCGTGCGACCCGAGCCTGGGTTAGCTTGGACGCCATTGCGTCGCATTGCGGCTTCTGAGCTTCGAAATCAGCCAGAAGACCGCCGCGGTAGAATTGCTCCTCTTCGAATTTGGTCATTGATAGAGAGCGAGCTCCCTTGCGCACAGCCTCAATCGCAGCGCGCGAATGTCCTATCGATCTCGTGACCATCATGAATAGGACATCCACCTTTCCGGAGGTCATGAGTTGGGCGACAAGTGGATGTGGCTCCTGCCCATCAAGCTGATTGGGCGACATGGAAGCGATGACGGGTTCTACCCCTATAGCGCGGGCGGCGGCGGCGACCATCAAGGCGGACGAATAGCGTTCAGGGTCCGTCACGATCAGGACGTTCTCCCCCGCACGCAGGTTTGCGCACTCCCTCACAATCTTCAAAGCGCCCTTGAACATAAGCTCATTTTTACTCAATTGAATCCTCCCAAAATTCGTATGTGCGAAAAAAATTCCGCTGTTATGAGTAAAATGCGCGCACTATAGTGTCAATGCAACATCAAAGATGATGTTATTTTGCACTTGTTTTGGGAGGAAAACTTGAAGATTGCGAATATCACGGCCAGTCTACATCGGCATGCGATCCGGATTGAGGGGATCGCCGAAGCACTCGAGCAGCGACAATTCGTATTTGTAGAAGTCGAGACCGAATGCGGGCTGACGGGCTTCGGCGTGACTGGACAGTTCCTGCCATGGGCGGTCATGCCCTGCATCCAAGATCATATATTCCCGGTTCTTAAGGGGATGGATGTTCGGGAAACCGAGAAGATCCATCACGCGGTTTGGAAGAAGCTGAACCCGCGGACTTATACCGGAGTGGTTTCAAACGCTCTTTCCGCTATCGACATCGCCCTCTGGGATTTGCGCGGCAAGGCGGAGGGGCGGACCGTCGCGCAACTACTGGGTGGCTACTCCAATCACTGCCCGGCTTATGCCACGTTCGGCTACGCCTACTTCAACCATGAGGAACTCGCTGAGTACGCCAACAAATTTGTCGGAATGGGCTTTGATGCGATCAAAATGGTTGTTGGCGACGACGGTCACGACTGGAAGGAAGATGCGCGCCGCGTGAGAGCCGTACGCCGGGCCATTCCAGATCATGTCGAACTTCTGATCGACGGAAACTACTTCTTCAACCCCGCTGAAGCTCGGCTCCTGTGTCGCGAGATCGAGGATTGCGGAATAACTTGGTTCGAGGAGCCCGTTCACCAGAACGATACACGTGCAATGGCGGATCTGCGCATGCATACGCGGATTCCGCTAGCTGCCGGCCAGATGGAAGGTCATCGCTGGCGGTTTCGTGATTTGATACTGCATCAGGCCGTCGATTTCGTGCAGCCCAACTGCTGCTACAATGGTGGATACACGGAATCCCTCAAGGTGGCGCATATGGCGCAAGCATTTAATCTGCCAGTTGCCAACGGCGGGGGGTGGCCGATTTTCAATATGCACCTAATGGCCGGATTAATGAATGGCGGTCGGGTCGAGTTTCACTACGGCATGTGGGAAGCTGGAAAACGGTTTTTCAAGGGCGCTCCGGATCCTGTCGCAAACGTCCTGACTATCCCAGAGGCTCCGGGATTGGGCTTTACCGCAGACCGAGACCAATTGAACGATTGCGTGGTTAAGTCGCCGGATAATGCTTTATCCGCTCAGGATGCCCACGGTTACACGCGACGTAAAAAGGCCGACTAGGCGCCGGCCTTTGGAAGAAAGTGTCAAGCTGACACTTTCTTCCATTTTTTGTTGATCAGAAGTCGCCACAGCGGGCGGAGCATGACGATCAGGGTGAGAAGGAACAGCACCGCACAGATCGGTCGCGCCAGAACCTCCCACAAGTTTCCCTGGGTGATCTGCCAGGTCCGCATGAAATTTTCTTCCGCAAGCGGGCCGACGATGAAGCCTAGCAGGAAAGCCACAACGGGATAGCGGAGGCGGATGAACGCGTAACCCAGCGCGCCGGCCGCGAGCGCCACGAAGATATGGCTATAGTTGAAGCTAGCTGCATAGATCCCGACCACGGAGATCACGCAAACCAGCGGTACGAGAATAGGGATTGGGATTATCGTAAGCAACGACAATGGTCGCGACATTGTCAAACCGACGATCATTGTAAGCACGGCGCCAAACAGGATCGAACCGATGATCGTGTAGAGAATGACGACGTCGTTCGTAAACAGGGTCGGTCCAGGTCGGATACCGTGGAGCATCAGCGCGGTCAGGAGCAGGGCCGTTGATACGCTGCCCGGAATGCCGAAGGATAAGGTCGGGACCAGGGAACCGCCAATGACCGAATTGTTCGCCGCTTCAGGTCCGGCGATACCAGCGGGGTGTCCCCTGCCGAAACGTTCGGGCTCTTTGCTCAATTGCTTTTCAGTGATGTACGACATGAAGGTCGCCACGGTGCCGCCCTCGCCGGGCACGAAGCCGACCAGAATGCCCATCCCAGATCCACGTACAATCGCCTTCCATTCACGGATTGCGTAGACTATCCCCCGCCACATGCTCCCAAGTCCGGCTAGAGAGTTGGAGATGGAGTTTGGATTTCGCGACAGGCGGACCATCTCCGAAAACGCAAATAGACCGATCATGACAGCGACGAGGTCGATGCCGTCGACAAGGTCGCTGATGCCGAAGGTGAAACGGGGATTCGCATCGAGCATGCTCGCGCCAATCGTGGCCAGTAGCGCGCCGAGGATGCCCGCAGTGAACCCCTTGAGATAACCGGTATCGGATGCTGCGACGATAGAGGCGAGGCCGAAGAGTCCGAACATCAGGAATTCCGGAGACCCAAACGCCATCGCCAGATATTCCAGAAAAGGCAGCGCAACGATGAGGCACAGCCCGCCGAACAGTGCGCCGAAGGCGGAGGCGGTGGCGGAGATAGCAATCGCAGTCGCACCTTCACCTCGTCGGGCCATTGCATAGCCGTCCAGGGTCACAGCCGCAGAGCTTGGTCCTCCCGGTGTGTTGATGAGGATTGACGGGATGCTTCCCGCATATGAGACCCCGCTATAGACACCGATGAGGATAATCATCGCGTCGGCAGGCGTCATCGACAAAGTGAAAGGGATCACGAGAGCCGTCGTAAGCGCGCCCCCAATTCCGACCATCGCACCTCCAACGCAGCCGATCAGAAAGCCGACGGTGGCGAGAAAAAGGCCGTTGAACGAAAATAATACAGTTATAGCTTCCCAGATCGGGCTCATAGTCATGTCCTAAATTGGGGGTCCTGCGCCTAAAGGCGCGAGCTCCAGACAGGAACGTTCGCAACGGTGTCGAACATCAAGGTCAGGCCGACGGCAAAGCCTGCGGTCACTGCGACGATCCAGAGTGGTTTCCGGTACCCCATCACGAACATGTAGACGGGCACGAAGACGAGCATAGCCGGACCGAAGCCGACCCACTGCGCCACAAGGCAATAGGCGAACAGCCAACCGGCTGTGAAAATACGCCGTAGTGAGAATGGCTCGGAGCCCTGCTGCTCAAGGGCTGCGGAATTGTGCCGCATACGTTGCAAGATCGCGAATATTGTCTGCGCACCTGCCAGAACGATGAGGGTTCCTGCCAACATGCTCGGCCACAGCCCGGCCTGCGTCTGAATATTTGTGGCTTGGATCAAGAAGACGATAGCGGCGACGCACACGAGCGAAGCGAAACCTATCCCACCCGTACTGCTGTCAGGTGCTGGCCCCTCATCTTCAATTAGGTCGATTTCTGGCGCTTTGTCTGTTTGAGCGGTCATTTGCACCTCCTCCGTGCGGATAACCGGATTCTGGCGGAAGCGCTTTGCACCCCCGCCGTGGAATCTCCTAAAGCCCGTTGAACAAGTCGGACACGTGCAATGCCTGCTCCACATTGACGAAGCGGCTGATGAGGTCATCACCTTTCTGCGCATCGATAGGTTTGGCGGCCAGGGACAGATGATCTTTAAAGACCTGAATCATGGTCTCTGTTGTGACGGGGTTCTTAGGGTGGCCGGAGCAGTAGGCCACAGGCTCGGAACGAAATACGTTCCCGTCCTTCAGGCGCACCTCGACGGTAACGCTCTCACGACCTTCCTGCCTGTCTACCTCCACCTTGTGGGCAAGCGCAATCAAATCCGGGTTGTGAACCAGCGCATCATCGAAGTGGTTCAGCTTCAGAGTTCCGTCACGCAAGGTGCAGGCGATGACCCACGGCAGGCTGAACTGGGCGTCAATGCCATTATGTGGATTGAGCCTCCGCTCGCGCGGTTCCGTCATGATGTAGAGGGTGGGGCTTCCCTCGACAATCAGCGTATCAAGATTTTCGAGCGTAAACTGCGGCAAAAGCTGCCTGACCGCATCAAGAACGGGATGGGCGACGACCCCGCATGGATATCCTTTGAAGCCAAGATGCCTGCCGAGAAAATCCTTGCCAAGGCCATTGAGGATGGAGTCGTAGTCGATCGTGTGGTTCGGGTAGTGGAGTTTGTAGAAGCCGAACCGCCCGGATAGGAACTGCCGCGCGCCCGAAATGCCGTTCTGCGCGAGCGACACGGCATGGAACGCGTTGCGGACGGCAAAACCACCCTGCATCCGGATGCCGAGCACACCTTCCATCTGCCCTTGGAAGTTGCCGCAAGCCTGCGCATGGATGAGACCAAGCGCATCCAGCATTTGCTCTTCGTCCAGTCCCAAAACCTTTCCGACGGCAACCGTCGCGCCGTAATTGCAGAAGAGGTAGGTCGAGTTCCACGGCGTCCAGACCGGTGATATTTCCCCGCGGATGGCCGACAAGAGGCGAGCCTGGAGGTCAACGCCAACAGCGATTGCGGTCAGGACTTCCCGGCCGCTCACGCCACCCTTGGCCTCCGCGGCAGCAAGAACGGCGGGGGCAACTGCGAATCCAATCGCGAAGCCGCCCGCATTATCAAGCCAGTATTTGTCTTCATACTCATGCGCCTTGGCAAAAACGGCGTTGGCGAACGCCGCGTCTGCTGCCGGTGCTTTCAACCCTGTGCCGATGAGGGTGGCCTGTTGGTGTCCTCCCGAAGCCGTCACAAAGCGGATGACGCCGTCGGAGCCATCAGCCGCTGATCCGGCGACAGCCGTGGCGGTGGCCCAAAGAAGCGTGCGACGTGCAGCATCGATGGTTTCCGCGTCGAGGTCTTCGAACCTAACGGAGACGATATGTCTTGCGATCGCTGCTTCGAGCGCCGGGGTCTTCAGGTGACCTTCATGTTCAAAATGCATAGTCAATCCTTAGGTTCTCAAGATGCTTGTCAGTTCGCCGATGTCATCAAGCTGATCGAGGCTTTGGCACATTATGAAAAAGTCCTTGAAGTTAGACTTCCCGATCAGGTTCGGAAGAAGATCTTCCCACTTTCCGTGAAGCGCCGACCAGTCCACGCCGCCGCGCAGTGCGTGGCCCTGGGGGTGATCAATTCGCTTGCGGAAGTGAGTCCCGGTCAGCGTCTCGATTTCGACGATGGCTCCCCGGCCATGTGGGAGGGTTCGATCCATCTCCTCGTCGGCAACTGCCCTTATCTTGGGCCGCAGTGCCTTCACTTCAGGTCGCGCAATCGCCGTTGCCGAATGCGCTTCAGTAAATCCAAGACGTCCGTGCACAATGGCGACCGCCATCATGTCTTCCACGCAAATGCTAGGCATTTCACGGTTGGAGACGGTATCTGCGGTGTGCTTGGTCAGGCGAACTGTGACCGATGCGATGTCGTTGATCGCGAGCTTGTTTTCATCGACGATCAGCAGAGCGGCTTCTACCGGAGCGTGGATGGGATAACCCGCCGAGTAGAACTTGAAGTTCGCCCCATTGACTGCGAACTCGGAGCCAAGACCCTTCGACAGCTGTACCTCTCTGTCTGCGGAAGCCCAGCCCAGAGGTCCGTGTTTTGAGTCGAAGACATAGTCATGGCCCTCGAAGCCGGACGCAGCCAGAAGCGCGGCGGTCACGCCTCCTGAAGCTGCTTGGCCCGTGGAGAGGGCCTTGCTCATGTGGCGCCGTTCTTCAAATACGACCGCGAGTCCGCCGGCATAGCCAGACGCAAGCGCGGCGGCATACCGAATCCCGTCGCTATCCAGTCTGAGCAACTTCGCGCAGGCCATAGCTGCGCCGTAGCTGTGCAAATGGTCCGAATGGATGTGGTGGGCATTGCGAAGGCTGAATGCACCTCCGACCGAAGCGACGAGGCGGGTGCCCACATCGTAGCCAAGGGATATCGAGTGGATGTAATCGCGCCCGGTGACACGTCGAGCCTCGGCGATCGCCAAGGTCGAATGGACCACGACCGCCCCCGGGTGGCCGTCTGTTACATGCGCACCGTCGAACTCATCGGCGTGTCCTGCCGTGCCATTTGCAAGTGCTGCTGCGGCTGCGGGTAGTCGCAGTTTGGTACCAAGTACAGTGGCTTCAGGGGTTCCGCCCATGGAGCCGGTAAACCTTGTAATTAGCTCACCCGCAATGAGCTGTCGCCCGAGTATCGCACAAGCGATCTCGTCAAATATGATAAGCTTCGTTCTCTCGACAACGTCCGCTGGAAGCTGCGCATAGCTGCTCCCAGCGACGTAGTCGGCGAGAACCTGGGTCAGGTTCTGCTTGGACATCATTATTACTTGCGTTCCAACAATTGTTGCAAGGCGGGGAGTGTCTCGAGCTTGCTGAAAGCGCCATTAATGGCCTCGCCAACAACTTCCGGGGCCATATATTCTAGCTTTATGCCCGCCTCACCCATTGTCGTGATGACGTTGGCATCAGTCACTACGTCACGAAAGAGTGCGATTAGGTGATCCCGCAGCGCCGGCTCCATGTTCGGTGGGCCGACAATGACGCGAATTGGTGCGGCGACCTCTGCCATTGAAGGATAGCCGAGCTCTGCTGCCGTCGGCGTGTCCGGCATTCCTGCAACCCTCTCGACATTGCCCAGTACCAGAAGAGGGCGAAGCGTACCGGACGCCATGCCGTCGATGACCGCATCGTACGACGCTAATCCCGCAGGAACTTCGTTTCGAGCGATGGCCGCATTACCCGCACCGCTACCGTCATAGGCGACGTATTCAGCGAAGCCGAGTTCCGCATCGCTTCTGAGAAGCTCTGCCGTCAGTTCTGAGGAGCCTGCACGGTCGGTGCCTCCGAGTAGGCGCTGCGCGCCGGTCTCATAGGCTTCCTGCAACTGCTGATACGTCTCGATCCCGGACTTCGCGGAGGTTGCCAGCACCGTGAAGGTGCGGCCGAAACCGCCTAGAGGCGTGAGCGTGCGAATGTCCACCGGTGCCGAGGTGCCGCGCGCCAATTGAGACAGGACGGTGTTTGGCGGGTTATGCACGCCGATCATCGCTTCATCTGGCCTTGCCCGCGCAACGCGGCTTAGCCCCAGCAGGGAGCCATCGCCTGGAACGTTGGAAATGGCTATCTGCGAAGACAGTCGAGGGCGCACGTGCTCCATCAACTGGCGGACCATGATGTCGCTGCCGCCGCCCGCCGATAGCGGGATGATTACTTCAAGGCGGCGAATAGTTGGAGCGCTCTGCGAAAAGGCCTGGCCAGTAGATGCCAATGCCAGAGCTGATGCGACGCCAGTTAGAACGAGGCGCCGATTGACGCCCCCGCAAACGGTACCGTTATTCATTTCTCTCTCCCAAGCGCTCGGTGCGCTGCTTCATTTTGAAGTCTTTTTCTTATTTCGGCAGTGCGAAATAAAGTTCCTCTGAGCGAATTAATTCACGAACGACAACGATGTGTCAACATGTTCTGCCGTGGTTGAGCAGACACTTGAGAAGTCGGAGATTTTTGGTTGGTTCGATGCAGGGCTTCTGAACGTTCCGTACAAGCATTAGCCTGCCCGGTGACTTCGGGATTGGACCGCGCACCGCGCCCCAGATCAGGAGAGCGCGGAGGCCAGGAGGAACCTGGGGGTTAGCAAGGATTTACGTCATTGCTCGCCAAGAGGAGGCTTCGCTTGGTCGCGACGGCAGGCACAGCCTTCTTGCCTGCATTGGTGGGCTCAAGTGTGGCTGAAACTCAATGGTATCTGTGTGCGCTCCGCGGACGACCAAGCAGCGAGTGTCAGCCGGGTTAAAACTTCACCTTTACATCAGGTGCGGATCCCTGCCGTTGCTCCTCACGGAAATGGCGCTCGTTCTGCGTGCGCAATTGGACAACATCTGCGGGCTTGGCGAGGCCGAGATAGAAATCAACGACCAGCCCATCTTGCCCTGTGACGAGAACAGCAACGAGGATTTCTTCGTCGCACTGCGCTGCCTCCCCGAAGATCGTGCGCAAGTCAAACGGCGCCACATGCGGCGGCGTCCAGGGCTGCTGGTGAGTGTCTTGCCACGCGGGGAACGTCGCGCGCTGCATCCCGCCTTCGCGTTCGCGCATGGCTGAGTTCAGCATCACTGCGTAGCCAGCTACGTTCCCTGCCAGCGCGCACTTAGGACCGCGCGCTGCATCAGGGATCCGTCCCTCAGCATCCTGGCTAGAGCGCCAGAGGAAGTAGCCATTTTGGCGTTTGTCTCCTGTCGGCTGTCCGTACTTCCGGACCAGGAGTTCGGTGAGGTCATCAGGATGCGGTCGCTCCGCCTTCGGGAAATGCTGGGTGCGGGTAATACCGGTGATGGTGTCTGCGCCGGCAGGCGGCTCGCTGTACAGCGCGACCATAATGCGCGTCTTCTCATCATGTAGGAGCGTCGCGGTTCCATAGCTGTCCCATGGGGTCAGACCGAAGGCCTGCTGTGCCTCGCGCGTCGCCAGATAGGTCGTCGGGTTGCCAAGTTCCCCACTCACTCTCTCGACCGCTTCGTTAAGGGAAGCGCCGATGCCAATGCCGAGAATGTCGAAGTTGAGTTCAGGCTCAGGCTCGGGTTCCTCCTGCGCCGCTACGGCCGAGGGGTCGGTTTGGGGCGGCGAAAGGTCAAACTTATAGAGGATTTTTTGCGGTTCGCGCAGCCGCGCTACGCTTCCCTTTTCGAGAAGCTCCGCTTCGAGAAAGTCGAGCTTGAAGCGTACGCTGCCGGCTTCCAGAACAGGCTCTGCCATTCGCGCATGGACACGCAGTGCAATTTGCGCGCCGGGCGGATTGGTCTGTGCCCATAAGCGGGCGTCATCAGGCCCCATCCTGATTGCAAGCTGGCTGGATTCCATCCTGAACGACATCGCAGACGCGGGGAGTTCCGGCGTCCGAAACGCCTCAATGTGGCCGAGCTCCAGTGATCGAATCGGAAATGATTGCGAAGCGAAATCATACTCGCCAATGCTGACCTGACCAGTTAGCCAGATCGTGTCACTGGCGGGTTCTGAGCGTCCGGCCTCGACCAGCCGCGCAACATATTCCTTGCGGGCAAAGACGTCGGAGCGAAGACTATCCGGCCAACTCATCAGTTTCTCGATAAATTCTTCGACATTCGCCCCAAGTGCCTCTGCGGCGTGTACCACATTCACCAGCCGCCAGCTGACGGGAAGAACTTCGTAGTCACCGAACGAACCCGGCGCCGTCAGATCGAAGGTTTCAAGAACCTTTCGTGGATGAGAGCCTGTCACAAAGCGGCTCGTCTGCGGCAGGAGCGACAATACCAGCATCGGCTTCGCAAACGGCAGCTCGAACTGATAGATTCCCGTAATCGCTACCGTCGCTTCTGCTGCGAGAAACCTCTCGCCATAGCTGCCGGGTGGGGCCCTTCGCACGTACGTGTCATAGGGCGCCGGCAGCACGGCGACGACGTTGGTTAAAGGCTCGAAATCCTCGACATACCCGATCATCATCAAGTGCTCGCGGGGAACCGACAACGCATTTGCGACGAGCTCCAGACGAGGTCCTCCTCCGCCAAATGGAAGGCCTGCTGTGCCTGAATCTCGATCGTTGGTATTGAATGGCGTTCCACGCGCGGTAACGGTGCCGTATATCGTGCCGCTGTTCCGCAAGAGCTGCTGGCCGTCGATAGGTAACGAGCCCATCGGCTGCGCCAGCGCAAGCAGCTTGGCGCGATGGTCAGCGTGGCCAATGTTCCATTGAGTTGTGGGGTCTACCCCAGTCGGTGACGACTTCGGCGCGTCAAGTCGGTAGAGGGTCTCCGTCATCCGGTCCGGCATATGCACCCAGAAATTGGAGGCCGGCGAAAACTCTCCCGTCCGGCGATGGCCGGCTTCGGATTTCTCGGTTTTGATGGTCAATTCCGTCTCGTAGGAGACGATAAACCTCCGATTTCCGGCAAACAGCCGGTCAAGCTCTTCCGCCTCATCTGGTGGTAGAGACAGGCCCTTCGGCATGGTTGCGCGTCCCGGCGCATCGTATCCAAACTTTACGATACCATTGAGGGGTGCAACGGCATCGTTGCAACTCGTCTGAGAGAACGGGAACGACTGCGTATTAAAGTCGTACGGCTTGAAGTCCGCAGTGCAATAGACGCGGAGGGGAATGGGCTGCGGCGGCAAATCCCGGGGGAGGATCCGCTCGGCGCGGGTGCGCATCGCCTGTACCGCGCGGCGTTCTGCGAACGGGTTTTGGAAAAGCGGGCTGACTGTGGCACTCTCGTAGCCCAAACGCAGAAGCGTGATCTTTTCCGACTCGGTGAGACGGCGCTGCAATCCCTCTTCGAGGATCTCGGTGCGAATGTCGGGCTCAAGCTCATAGAGAAGGCGAAGGGCTGATGTGTCGTGTTCGAGCCAGGTGGGATCGTCGGCGAGGGCATAGTCGCGCACAATCGACCTCAGGTTGCCACGCAGGCTCAGGCCTTCTGGCTTATCTTGCAGGTTCTCACCTTCTAATCCGGTTGTTGTCGCAAGCCGTCCGCTGATCAATACCGCATTTCGCCAGTATTCGACCTTCAGCGGCCCCGCCACGCTTTCCGTCACCGCCGGGGCGTCTACCACCGGTTTTTCCTCCGCGACGAATTTGAACAGCTGATCCTGAAGGTTCACATCCGCATAAAGACGCGCCTGCTCAACGATCATGCGCGTCCGGGGTGCCCTTGGTTCTACCTGCCATCCCGGTTCATCAAGGCGCTGGTCGAGTGCGAGATAGGCAAGGCGCGAGCCCGAGCCCAGCCGTTGCAGCAGCGCCGGTGCTTCGTCCGCAGCTACAGGAAACTCCTTTGGCAGCTTGTACTGGTTGTCGATGACCAGACGCCGCGCCGCTCCTATGGTGCCAAACAATGGATCCCAATTCGTCCCAGGCCGCTTGATCTGCAGCGGAAAGACCTGCCGCGCCGCATCATACGCGCCCAGCTCGACTTCGATCACGTGCCGGATCGGAACCGGAAAATCGGGAGCCTGCGCCAAAAGAATGGGAAGGACTTCACTGAGGAACTGACGATAGGTTGCTTCCCGCTCAAACTCGTTTGCGCCGATCCAGCCGGGGAAGAGCGCGTCTCGGCTGCATACCCCCCGACACCCGGCGACGTACCGCGCTGCGAGCTCTCCCATCAGGTAGCGGTCGGCAAGGTTGTAGCTGGCTAGTGGCTCGTCCTGTAACTCGGGCCACTGCTTGACCATGGCAAGGTCGAGATAGAGCGCAAGAGCCACTTCAGTGGAGGGGATGTCGCGGTACCCGAGCTTGATGGGCGATCCCTTCAATTCGCCCATCATGACCGGGAAGCCGGTCAGCAGCCTTTGCTCAACCAGAACGGGTTCGATCGAGCGGATGTCTTGGCTGGCAAAGCGTATGGCTTGAGCCATGCCCGAAGCCGCCCCGCTTGAAGCCGACCAAACTTCCGGCTGCGTCACCGGCGCGGCAATCATCGGCTGGCTTTGCACAGGCTGGCCCGTCGTGTCCGCCGGCGCGCTCTGCATGGCGACGCTCAGCGCGGCCATCAGGGAGTCGTCGATCGTGTCGCCATGCGGAAGCCCGTAGCGCTGGCGGAAGCCAGCGATTGCGCTGAACGTACGTCTTCCCGCGACACCGTCTTCGGGCCCGGCATCGAAGCCCAGCGCATTCAACGAGCGCTGGACCTGTCGCACCCGTGCGGGATCCGGCCGGTTGATGGATGACCTGTTGACGGAAGGATCTGGCCGATGGGCAGGGCCGATGCGCTCGTAGCCCGGAGGGGGACCACGCCGCTGCTGGGGCGGAGGCTGCTGCAGCAGTGTGTCCAGCAGGCGGAAGATGTCGTTCTGTGCCGGGGCAGGAGTGGGCACCATCAGGAACATGCCTGCTGCGACCAGCAGCATGATCGGGTGCCAAACGCGGACTGCATGGTAGGCGGAGAACATGCCGTGTCTCCTGTTAGATCGCTGGCCACGATAGCTGTCCCCGTGTCCCGGCGGCAGTTCGCCAATCGGCGTAGGTAAGGTAAGAACAACACCTTTACGTGGGGGAGGGAGATAGGTGGAAGGCGATGACGCTTCGAAAAGATCGGCATCACCTCCGTCGGCGTATCGGACGAGATTTCCCGTAGACTATTGAGTGCGGCTGAGCGCCCGTCATCTTACAATGCATGAGGCAGCCTTACTCGGCCGCTTCTCGCTTTTCCTGTAGCGACCGGCTGGTGCGGGCGCGTTTCAGGAGGGCGTTGAGGATGGATTGGGCGGCAGGGGAGAGGTCCTGCTCCTGGCGGCGGATCACGCTGTAGGTCTTGACGATCAGATCCGGCGCCACCGGAAGGATCGCAAGGCGGCTGCCAAGACCGCTGGAATCGATGAAGAACTCGGCGACAGCGCGAGCAAGGGGCGCGATCGCGTTGGTCTTTTGCAAAAGCGCCAGCGTGAACAGCGTCGAAGCGGTCGCAAGGATGCGGCGCGGCAATTGCAAGCCTTGCGACAGGAGATAATCCTCCGCAGTGCGCCGCAGGAGACCGCCTGCCGGTTGGGTCACCCAATCATATTCGACGCATTGTTCGAGCGTCAGGTTTTCGACGCGCGTTAGCGGGTGATCGGCGCGCACGACGAGGCCGATTGGCTCATAGCCGATGTCGTAGACCCAGAAGGGCTGCGCATCGGCTCCTTCCGGAATACGGCCGACATAGAAATCGAGATCGCCTGCAACCAGCGCCTCGGCGAGTTTGTTGGAGGTATCGACCTGCACCGCAAGTTCGACCGCCGGGGCCGAAACGCGCATCTCGCGCACCAGCGGCAGGATCAGCTCCAGCGACGGGCCTGTGACCGAGCCGATGCGCACCAGGCCGCGTGTTCCCTGCACGGCCTGCAGCACCCGCTCCTGCGACAAATCGAGTTCGCGCAAGGTGCGGGCCGCCTGTTCGGCCATGATGATGCCAGCTTCGGTGAGCGAGACGCCCCGGGCATGCCTGCGGAAGATCGGTGCCCCAAGCATCTCCTCGAGCTGCGACAGAAGCCGCGATGCGGCCGGTTGCGTCATGCCGACCTGCAGCGCCGCTGCGCCGATCTGCCCGGTTTCCCGCAGCACCGCAAGGAGCCTCAGATGCGAGAACTTCAGCCCTTTTCGCACGAGCACATGCTGGAAGTGCCGGGGATCAGAGTTGGGCATGATATGATCGCCTTGCTATCTTGCTGCGGAAGAAGTTGTTTCTCTTGAATAATAGAATTCTGCAGTTGTCTCTGCGAGGCAATGATAACTGTAATCAGGTTTGTGCCAAGGTGCGCGCAGGACAGAGATATGCGTTATTCGGTATGTCTACATCGAATAACGGAATTTCCATAGTATAACTGCGAGTGCTACGTGTTCTGCCAATGATCGCACGGCGCACCGGCGACATCCGCATGGCCGGGCCGGAGCGACGAAAGAAGATCACGGGAGGAAGTCAGTGCTATTATCGCAGTTCCGCCGCGACGACGGCCGCATTCAGGTTGTCGCTCGTGAGGGCACCGAAGCCTATGAGGTCGCGACCGACGCGAGCCTTTATGATCTGGCGATGCACTGCGCCAATAACGGGCTCGTCCTCAAGGACCATGTCATCGATCTTGGCCTCAACAGCGCGGTCGATCTTGCAGCGCTTTGCGACGAAGGACGGGTCCTGCCACCGGTGCTTCATCCCGATCACGCCCATCTGCATGTCACCGGCACCGGCCTCACCCATCTCGGTTCTGCTGCAACGCGTGCTGAAATGCATTCCAGGCCAGCGCAGAACGAGACGGATTCCATGCGCATGTTCCGCATGGGGGTTGAGGGCGGCAAGCCGGCAAATGGCGGGCCCGGCGTTCAGCCCGAATGGTTCTACAAGGGCAATGGCCACTCGCTGATTTCGCCGAGCGCGCCGCTGGTGCGCCCGCCCTTTGCCGATGATGCGGGCGAGGAGCCGGAGATTGCCGGCATCTATGTCATCGACAGCAAGGGCAATCCATGCCGGGTCGGCTTTGCGCTCGCCAACGAGTTTTCCGACCATGTGATGGAGCGCAAGAACTATCTTTATCTCGCCCACTCGAAGCTGCGGCAGGCATCCGTCGGCCCGGAGCTTCTGGTCGGGCCGCTGCCGGCGAGCGTCGAGGGCGTCAGCCGCATTCGCCGCGGCCAGCAGGTGATCTTCGAAAAGCCCTTTCTGTCGGGCGAGGCGAACATGTCCCACTCGATCGCCAATCTCGAACACCATCACTTCAAATACGAGATCTTTCGTCAGCCGGGCGACGTTCACGTGCACATGTTTGGCACGGCGACATTGTCCTACGCCGACGGGATCGCGCCGCAGGACGGAGATTTGTTCGAGATCGAGGCGCCGGTATTTGGCTATCCGCTGCGCAATTCGCTGAAGGTCGAGGCTGCGGCACCGGCGACCGAACGGTGTGAGGTGCACGTGCTTTGAGAGCTTTCTGATGCCGCGGCCGCCGGGGAGGAACGGCATTCGCGCGCGAAGGGGAGGACCGGGCGGGCGTTCGCGCCGGGCCGGACGCGCAAATGGTGCCGGCGCTGACGGGCCCGATGAAATGAGGCAGCCGGTCGCCCGCGGCCGGCAGAACCAAAAGTGGAGGATCATCATGACCAGAATTCTGTTGGCAGGAGCCGCGCTCCTTGCTCTTTCGGTCGGTGCATCGGCGCAGACCGTCGGTTTCTCGCAGATCGGCTCGGAATCGGGCTGGCGCGCTGCCGAAACCACGCTGACCCGGCAACAGGCCGAGGAACGCGGCTACACATTGCAATTCTCCGACGCGCAGCAGCGCCAGGAGAACCAGATCGCCGCAATCCGCTCCTTCGTTGCACAGGGCGTTGACGCGATCCTGCTTGCGCCGGTCGTCGCGACCGGCTGGGATGCGGTGCTGCAGGAGGCGAAGGAAGCCGAGATCCCGGTGGTGCTGCTCGACCGTCAGGTCGACTCGTCCGACGATCTGTACCTGACGGCCGTTGGTTCTGACCTCGTCCATGAGGGCAAGGTCGCCGGCGAGTGGCTTGCGAGCGAAGTCGGCGACAACAACTGCCGCGTCGTCGAGCTGCAGGGCACAACCGGGTCGTCGCCTGCGATCGACCGCGCCAAAGGTTTCCGCGATGGCATCGCCGGCAAGGCGAATATCGAGATCGTGCGCAGCCAGACTGGTGACTTCACCCGCACGCTCGGCAAGAGCGTGATGGAAAGCTTCCTGCAGGCCGAAAGCGGCGGCAAGGACATCTGCGCCCTTTATGCCCACAATGACGATATGGCGATCGGCGCCATCCAGGCGATCAAGGAAGCGGGCCTCAAGCCCGGCCAGGACATCAAGATCGTCTCGATCGACGCCGTGCCG
Source organism: Aquamicrobium zhengzhouense (assembly GCF_016124105.1). Lineage (GTDB taxonomy): Bacteria > Pseudomonadota > Alphaproteobacteria > Rhizobiales > Rhizobiaceae > Aerobium > Aerobium zhengzhouense. Next base: position 33,803 of record NZ_JADGMQ010000016.1, on the reverse strand, counting down.
GACATCTTCCAGGCAATGGCCGCAGGCGAGGCGAATGCCACCGTCGAGCTGACGCCGAACATGGCGGGCCCTGCTTTCGATGCGCTTGAGGCGTTCTGGAAGGATGGCACGGAGCCGTCAAAGTTCATCCAGACGGAATCGAAGCTTTACACGCAGGCGGATGATCCGTCGGGCGAATATGAGCGGCGCAAGGACCTCGGCTACTAAGCCAAGGGCCAGAGCAGACCGGACCGGGGCGTTTTCGCGGGCCCCGGTTCCTGCACGAAAGGAAGCCGATGCTCCTGTCCATCCGCTCACTCTCGAAGGAGTTTCCCGGCACCAAGGCGCTGCAGGGCGTCGATTTTGACCTCGCAGCCGGCGAGGTGCATGCGCTGCTTGGGGAAAATGGCGCGGGCAAATCCACTCTCATCAAGTGCCTGACGGGTGCCTACCGGCGCGATGCGGGCGAGATCTTGCTCGACGGTCAGGCGATCGACCCGGCCTCGACGGCGGAAGCGCAGGCGCTGGGCATCGGCACGGTCTATCAGGAGGTGAACCTGCTGCCGAACCTTACAGTCGCGCAGAACCTGACCTTCGGGCGCGAGCCGCGCCGTTTCGGCATGGTGAACCGCAGGGCCCAGTCGGCACGAGCGCGCGAAATGTTGGCGCAATACGGCATCGACATCGATGTCGAGCGCGACCTTGGCGCCTATTCGGTGGCGATCCGGCAGATCGTCGCCATTGCGCGGGCGGTGGAGTTTTCCGGCAAGGTGCTGATCCTCGATGAGCCTACGGCGAGCCTTGATGCCGCCGAGGTGAAGATGCTGTTCTCGATCGTGCGCAAGCTGCGCGAGCAGGGGCTCGGCATCATCTTTGTCTCGCACTTCCTCGATCAGGTGTTCGAGCTCACGGACCGGATCACCGTGCTGCGCAATGGCCGCAAGATCGTCACCGAGCGCACCCGCGACATCAACCGGCTGCGTCTCATCTCCTACATGCTGGGGCGCGAGCTGGAAGAAGCTGCACGTGACCAGCGAACCGCCACCAAGAGCATTGGCCAGAAGCCGATGCTGCGTTTCGAGGGCCTCGGCTGCAAGGGTGTGATTGAGCCGTTCGACCTTGAAGTCGGGAAGGGCGAAGTGATCGGGCTTGCCGGCCTTCTGGGCTCCGGACGTACGGAGACAGCTGAACTTATCTTCGGCGTGCGCGGTGCCTCGAGCGGCGCGGCGCAGGACGATAAGGGGCGGATCGCGCACGCCAATCCGCGTGAAGCAATCGCTGCCGGCTTCGGCTTCACGCCTGAGGATCGCAAGGTCGACGGCATAGTTGCCGAACTTTCCGTGCGCGAAAACATCATTCTCGCGTTGCAGGCGAGGCGTGGCTGGGCAGCGCCTCTTTCGCGCGCCGAGCAGGAGCGGCTGGCCGATCACTACATCGGTCTTCTCGATATTCGCACCTCCAGCGCCGAAAAGCCGGTGGGCGAACTTTCGGGCGGCAACCAGCAAAAGGTGGTTCTGGCGCGCTGGCTGGCGATGAACCCGCGCTTTCTTATCCTCGATGAGCCGACGAGGGGCATCGATGTCGGCGCACATGCCGAGATCCTGCGTCTCATCCAGGAGATCACGAAGGAGGGTATGGCTGTCCTTCTCATATCGTCCGAACTCGACGAGCTGGTCGCTGCCTGCGACCGGGTGATCGTGGTGCGCGACCGCCGCCACGTTGCGGAACTCGACGGCGACCGGATCACCAGCGAAGCGATCGTTCACGCCATTGCCCAGCCGGGCGCGGCCAGCCAGTTCGAGGCGGCATGATGGGCCAGACCTTGAAGCGCATAGCCCCGCAGCTGGTGACGCTGACCCTCGTGGTAGCGCTGGTCACGGTGATCTTTCCGAATTTCCTTGCGGTCAGCTTCGATGGCACGCGGTTTGTCGGCCCGGCGGTTGACGTGCTCAAGCGCTCGGCGCCGGTGGCGCTTCTTGGCGTTGGCATGACGCTGGTGATCGCGACGCGCGGCATTGATCTTTCGGTTGGAACGATCATGGCGATCTCGGGCGCGGTAGCGGCCTGGGCCATCACCTCCGGCATGGGGCTTCCCGCCTCGGTGGCTCTTGCGATTGGCGCGGGGCTGATGGCAGGGCTGTGGAACGGCTGCCTCGTTGCGATTGTCGGCATCCAGCCAATCGTCGCAACTTTGATCCTGATGACCTCCGGACGCGGCATTGCCCAACTCATCACCGAAGGCCGGATCCTGACCTTCTCCGATGCCAACCTTGCGTTCATCGGATCCGGGTCACTGCTTGGCGTGCCGTTTCCGACCGTACTCTGGATTGCGACGGCGGTGATCGTCGCCTTACTGATGCGGCGCACGGCCCTTGGCATGCTGATAGAGGCGACGGGCATCAACCGCGCAGCAAGCGCGCTCGCCGGTGTGAACGCGACGGTGCTGCTGATCGCCGTTTACATGGCGTCAGGCTTCTGTGCCTCGCTTGCCGGTATTGTCGCGACCGCAGATATTCGCGGCGCTGACGCCAACAATGCCGGGCTGTGGCTTGAGCTCGACGCGATCCTTGCGGTCGTCATCGGCGGCAACTCGCTCCTTGGCGGGCGCTTCTCGATTGCCGGAACGATGATCGGCGCGCTGATCATCCAGACGATCAACACCGGCATCATGCTGTCGGGCTTTCCCTCTGAATACAACCTCGTCATCAAGGCGGTGCTGGTGCTGGTGATCCTTGTCTTGCAGTCGCCCAACCTTGCAGCCGACTGGCTGTTCGTGAAGTCGCTGGTGAAAGCCCGGCGCGCCAAAGTGCGGAGCGAGACGCCATGAGCCTCAATCCGCGCCTTTATCCGCTGCTCGCGACCATCGGGATCTTCCTCGTCGGTTATCTCATCAGCTACCTGCAATTCCCGGCCATGCTGTCGACACGGGTGGTTGGCAATCTTCTGACTGACAACGCTTATCTCGGCATCGTAGCGGTGGGCATGACCATCGTCATTCTGTCGGGCGGCATTGACCTGTCTGTCGGTTCGGTCATCGCCTTTTCGGGCGTGTTCATTGCCGTGATGCTGCGTGAAACGAGCCTGCATCCGCTCGCGGTCTTCGCCCTGCTGCTCATCATCACGACGGCCTTTGGCGCTGCGATGGGCTGGCTGATCCATTTCCTCGCCATGCCAGCCTTTATCGTCACGCTTGCCGGCATGTTTCTGGCGCGGGGTGTCGCCTACATGATGACGATCGACTCTGTCGCGATCAGCCATCCCTTCTATTCGATGCTGACAAGCGCCTACTGGCTGATGCCGGGCAAGGGGCGGCTGACGCTGATCGGCGTTTTGATGCTGATATCGGTGCTCATCGGCGCGATCATCGCGCACCGCACCCGCTTCGGCGCGTCGGTGTTCGCCATTGGCGGCGGCGAGCAGACGGCTAGGCTGATGGGCGTCAATGTCGGCCGCACCACGGTGCTGATCTATGCCTTTTCGGGCCTGATGGCGGGGCTCTCCGGCATCGTCTTTTCCATCTACACCGGCTCCGGCTATCCGCTGGCGACGGTTGGCACGGAGCTCACTGCCATTGCTGCCGTGGTGATCGGCGGCACGATCCTGACGGGCGGTGCAGGTTACGTCATCGGCACGCTGTTCGGCGTCCTCACCATGGGCCTGATCCAGACCTACATCGTTTTTGACGGCACGTTGTCGAGCTGGTGGACGAAGATCGTCATCGGCCTGCTGCTGCTTGTTTTCATCCTTCTGCAGAAGGGTCTGCTCAGGCTTACCGCCTTTGGCGAGGCAGGGTCATGAGCCTGGCCGTCCCGCCTCTCGACGCGCGGAACTGCCTGCGTAGCGATATGCAGAATTGGACATATCTGTCAGCCGAGAAGGAATTTGACCGTCATATCACCGCCTTCTATCGCTGAGGAACCGACATTGTTGGTCAAGGCTGGCACGAAAAGCTGGCCGCTTCTGGGAGGAATAGCCATGAGACTGCTGAAGGCCGCTCTGGCGGCAACACTTTTCAGTGCAGGCATGTTCGCCGTCCCTGCCTTTGCGCAGGACAAGGGCATCGTTGGCATTGCCATGCCGACGCAATCGTCTTCGCGCTGGATTTCCGACGGCCACTCGATGGTCGAACAATTCAAGGAAGCGGGTTACTCGACCGACCTGCAATATGCCGAAGACGACATTCCCAACCAACTCGCTCAGATCGAGAACATGATCACCAAGGGCGCCAACGTGCTGGTCATCGCCGCGATCGACGGGACGACGCTGTCGAACGCGCTTGCCAACGCGAAGGCCGCCGGCATCAAGGTGATCGCCTATGACCGCCTGATCCGCGACAGCGATGCGGTCGACTATTACGCTACCTTCGACAATTTCCAGGTTGGCGTTCAACAGGCCGAGACGCTTGTTGCGGGCCTGAAAGAACGCTTTGGCGACGTGAAGCCCTGGAATGTCGAGGTGTTCGGCGGCTCTCCGGACGACAACAACGCATACTTCTTCTACGACGGGGCCATGTCGGTCCTGCAGCCGCTGATCGATGCCGGCGATATCGTCATCAAGTCGGGCCAGACCGGCATGCAGACGGTTGGCACACTGCGCTGGGACGGTTCGGTCGCGCAGTCGCGCATGGATAACCTCCTGTCGGCCAACTACACCGACGATCATGTCCACGGCGTGCTCTCGCCCTATGACGGCCTGTCCATCGGCATTATCTCGTCGCTCAAGGGCGTCGGATATGGTTCGGGCGATATGCCGATGCCGATTGTCTCCGGCCAGGACGCAGAGATCCCGTCAATGAAGGCGATCCTGCGCGGTGACCAGTATTCCACGATCTTCAAGGACACGCGCGAGCTTGCCCGCGTCACTGTCGGAATGGTCGATGCGGTGCTGGGCGGCAAGGAGCCGGAGATCAACGACACGGAGACCTACGACAATGGTGTCAAGGTCGTGCCCTCCTACCTGCTGGAGCCCATCCCGGTAACCAAGGAGAACTGGCGCGCGGCGCTGATTGACACCGGCTACTACCAGGCCGCCGAGATCGAGTGATCCCTCCCGGGCGGTGGCGGGTTCTGGCGCTCATGCCGGGGCCTGCCGCCTGCATAATTCCCGCCGGAGCATGGTCGTGAGCGAAATCATCCTCGAGATGCGCAACATCTCCAAGAATTTTCCGGGCGTGAAGGCGCTCGACGACGTCTCCTTTGCGGTACGCCGCGGCGAAATTCACGCGCTGGTTGGCGAAAACGGTGCCGGCAAATCGACGCTGATGAAGATCCTGTCGGGCGTCTATCCCCATGGCGAGTACGAGGGGGACATTGTCTATGAAGGGAAGGTGAAGGCCTTCCGCGGCATTACGGATTCCGAGCGCGAGGGCATCATCATCATCCATCAGGAGCTGGCGCTCGTGCCGCTTCTGTCGATCGCCGAAAACATCTTCCTTGGCAAGGAATGCGCCAAACACGGCATCATCGACTGGCAGGAGACCAACCGGCGCACGCACGAACTGCTCGACCGCGTCGGCCTTAGCGAGCGCCCGGAAACCAAGGTGATGCATCTGGGCCTTGGCAAGCAGCAGCTGGTCGAGATCGCCAAGGCGCTGTCGCGCGAGGTCAGGCTGCTGATCCTTGATGAGCCGACCTCTTCGCTCAACGAAAAGGACAGCGACGCGCTGCTCGAACTTCTCAGGGAGTTCCGCGCCCGCGGTATCTCCTCGATCCTGATTTCGCACAAGCTGAACGAGGTTTCCAAGGTCGCCGACACCATCACCGTGCTCCGCGATGGCCGCGCGGTCTCGACGCTCGATTGCAGCGCGGGGCCGGTGCCGGAAGACCGCGTCATCCGCGACATGGTCGGCCGCTCGCTCACCGACCGCTATCCGCCGCGCGAGCCGCGCATCGGCGACACCGTGTTCGAGGTGAAGAACTGGACCGTGCTCCATCCGATCGATCAGGACCGCAAGGTCGTCGACAATGTCAGCTTTCACCTGCGCCGCGGCGAGGTGCTTGGCATTGCCGGACTGATGGGGGCAGGGCGAACGGAACTCGCCATGAGCCTGTTTGGCCGCTCCTATGGCCGCTATGCCGGAGGCGAGGCCTTCATCGACAATAAAAAGGTCGACCTCTCTACCGTTCCGGCCGCCATCAATGCGGGCGTCGCCTACGCGACCGAGGACCGCAAGTCCTATGGCCTCGTGCTCGACCAGACCATCCGCCGCAACGTGCCCCTCGCCAATCTTGAGGGCATTTCGAATTCCGGTGTCATCGACAGGCACCGCGAGGGCGAGGTGGCCGAGGAATACCGGCGGCGCATCAACATCAAGACGCCCACCATCGAGCAGGCGGCGGTGAACCTTTCCGGCGGCAATCAGCAGAAAGTGGTGCTGTCGAAATGGCTGTTCTCCGATCCCGACATCCTGATCCTTGATGAGCCGACGCGGGGCATCGACGTCGGCGCCAAGTTCGAAATCTACACGATCATTCGCGACCTCGCCGCGAGCGGAAAATCGATCATCGTCATCTCATCGGAGATGCCGGAGCTGCTCGGCACCACCGACCGGCTCTACGTCATGAACAAGGGGCGCTTTGTCGGCGAGCTGCCGACCTCGGAGGCGACCCAGGAAAAGATCATGTCCGTGATCATCAAGGCAGGCGGGTAGTCCATGGATCAGACCCTCACATCCGGCAGGCCCGAGGTGGCCTCTGGCTCGAAGACCCGGCATTTCCTGCGCGCCAACATGCGCGAATACGGAATCCTGATCGCGCTCGTCGTGATCATGGCCTTCTTCCAGTTCGCCACCGGCGGCATCCTGCTGCGCCCGGTCAACCTGACCAATCTGGTGCTGCAGAACAGCTATATCGTCATCATGGCGGTGGGCATGCTGCTGGTGATCGTCTCCGGCCATATCGATCTTTCGGTCGGCTCGGTGCTCGGCTTCATCGGGGCGCTGGCGGCGGTGATGATCGTGCAATGGCAGGTCAATTTCGTGCTGGCGGCAATCGTCTGCCTGGCCGTGGGGGCCGCGATCGGTGCGGCGCAAGGCTACTGGATCGCCTATTTCCGCATTCCGTCCTTCATCGTCACTCTTGCAGGCATGCTGGTGTTCAAGGGGCTGACCCTGTGGCTGCTCGCCGGCCAATCGGTCGGGCCGTTCCCGCCGACCTTCCAGCTGATCTCGTCGGGCTTCGTTCCGGACCTCTTCGGCGCGGAAGAGATCAATCTTTTCTCGCTGCTGGTCGGCCTCGGCTTTGCGGTGTTGTTGCTCTATCTCGCCATCCGCACGCGGCGGCAGGAGCACAAGCGCGGCCTCGTCGAGGAGCCATTCGCGATCTTCACCGTCAAGAACGCGCTGATCTTCTGCGCCATCGCCTATATGAGCTATTTGATGGCCTCGTTCCGCGGCTTGCCGAACGTCTTCATCGTGATGGCGCTGCTGATCGCCGTTTATTCTTTCATCGCCAACCGCACCACGATCGGCCGGCGCATCTATGCCATTGGCGGCAACGAGAAGGCGGCCAAGCTCTCGGGCATCCGCACTGAACGGCTGGTGTTCCTCACCTTTGCCAATATGGGCATGCTGGCGGCGCTGGCGGGGCTCGTCTTTGCCGCGCGTCTCAACACGGCAACGCCCAAGGCCGGTCTCGGCTTCGAACTCGACGTGATTGCGGCTGTCTTCATCGGCGGCGCATCAATGTCGGGCGGGGTCGGCACCATTGTGGGTGCAGTGATCGGCGCCTTCATCATGGGCGTGATGAACAACGGCATGTCGATCCTCGGCATCGGCATCGACTACCAGCAGGTCATCAAGGGCCTGGTGCTGCTCGCCGCCGTCATCTTCGACGTCTACAACAAGAACAAGGCGTAAGACATGGGCTTCAGGAAGGCCGAATGGCCGCGCAAGCTGCGCTCTTCGGAATGGTTCGGCGGCACCAGCCGCGACCACATCTACCACCGCTCCTGGATGAAGAACCAGGGACTGCCAGCCGACCTGTTCGATGGCCGCCCGGTGATCGGCATCTGCAACACCTGGTCGGAGCTGACGCCGTGCAACGCGCATATGCGTGATCTCGCCCAGCGGGTCAAGCACGGCATCTACGAGGCGGGCGGGCTGCCGCTCGAATTTCCGGTGTTCTCGACCGGCGAGAGCGCGCTGCGTCCCACCGCCATGATGTACCGCAACCTTGCTGCGATGGACGTCGAGGAGGCGCTGCGAGCCAATCCGCTCGACGGCGTTGTCCTCATGGTTGGCTGTGACAAGACCACACCGGCACTGCTGATGGGCGCGGCAAGCGTCGACATCCCGGCCATCGTCATCTCCGGCGGACCGATGCTGAACGGCTGGTTCCGCGGCGAGCGGGTCGGCTCCGGCACCGCGCTCTGGCAGATGAGCGAAGCGGTCAAGGCCGGCACCATGACGGGCGACGAGTTCCTCGAGGCCGAGCAGGCCATGTCGCGCAGCCCCGGTTCCTGCAACACGATGGGCACCGCCTCGACCATGGCGTCGATGGCAGAAGCGTTGGGCATGGCGCTTTCCGGCAATGCCGCCATCCCGGCGGTCGACTCGCGCCGCCGGGTGATGGCGCATCTTACCGGCCGGCGCATCGTCGACATGGTCAAGGACGACCTGAAGCCCGCCGACATTCTGACCCGCGCGGCGTTCGAAAACGCGATCCGCGTCAACGGCGCGATCGGCGGCTCGACCAATGCCGTCATTCACCTGCTTGCGCTCGCCGGGCGTGTCGGCGTCGATCTTACGCTGGATGATTGGGACCGGCTCGGCCGCGATGTGCCGACCATCGTCAATTTGATGCCGTCCGGCAAATATCTGATGGAAGAGTTCTTCTACGCAGGCGGGCTGCCGGTGGTCATCAAGCGGCTGGGGGAGGCGGGGCTCATCAACCGTGACGCACTCACCGTCTCCGGCTCATCGATCTGGGAGGAGGTGAAGGAGGTTCGCAACTGGAACGAGGACGTGATCCTGCCGACCGACAAGGCGCTTACATCGCATGGCGGCATTGCGGTTTTGAAGGGGAATCTTGCACCCAACGGCGCGGTGCTCAAACCGTCGGCGGCGAGCCCCCATCTGATGCAGCATCGCGGCCGCGCCGTCGTGTTCGAGGATATCGACGACTACAAGGCCCGCATCAATGACGAGGCGCTCGACATTGACGAGACCTGCATCATGGTCATGAAGAATTGCGGCCCGCGCGGCTATCCCGGCATGGCCGAGGTCGGCAATATGGGCCTGCCGCCCAAGGTCCTGCGCAAGGGAATTGCCGACATGGTGCGCATTTCCGACGCGCGCATGTCCGGCACCGCCTATGGCACCGTCGTCCTGCACACCTCGCCGGAGGCGGCGGTCGGCGGCCCGCTTGCCATCGTCCGCACTGGCGATTTCATCGAACTCGACGTGCAGAACCGGCGGCTCCATCTCGATGTGTCGGATGAGGAGATCGCCGCGCGCCTGGCCGCGTGGTCACCGACGGTGCAGGCGCCTGAAAGCGGCTATGCCCGCCTGTTCCACGATCATGTCCAGGGGGCCGATACCGGTGCTGACTTCGACTTCCTCAAGGGCCGACGCGGCAGGGACGTTCCCCGTGACAGCCACTAACATCGCCATTGTTGGCGTCGGCAAGATCGCGCGTGACCAGCACGTGCCGGCGATTTCCGGCAACGCCCGGTTTCATTTGGCGGCCACCGTCAGCAGCCATTCCGGCCTCGACGGCATCGATAATTTCGAAACGCTCGACGCGCTGCTTGCCGCGCGCCCGGACATTGAGGCGATGGCGCTCTGCATGCCGCCGCAGGTGCGTTACGAAGCGGCTGCAAAGGCAATCGCCGCCGACCGCCATGTCCTGCTCGAAAAGCCGCCGGGTGCCACCATCGCCGAAGTCGAGGCACTGGTGCGGATGGCGAAGGCGCAGAACGTCGCGCTGTTCGCCACCTGGCACTCGCGCTTTGCCGCTGCCGTCGAGCCCGCACGCCTTTGGCTGCAGGACAAGAAGGTGCGGCATGTTTCCGTCATCTGGAAGGAAGACGTGCGCCGCTGGCATCCGGGACAAGCCTGGATCTGGCAGCCGGGCGGGCTCGGCGTATTTGACCCCGGCATCAACGCGCTGTCGATCGTCACCCGCATCCTGCCAGAGCCCTTCCACCTCGTTTCCTCGACACTGGAATTTCCCGACGGACGCGACGCGCCAATCGCGGCGACGCTGCGTTTTACGGGGGATGGGGGCTTTGAGGTTGAGGCGAACTTCGACTGGCGGCAGACCGGTCCGCAGAGTTGGGACATCGAGGTCGAAACCGAGAGCGGCACGCTGCTGCTCCGGTCAGGCGGTGCCGAAATGCACGTCGACGGGCGCGAGACATTGCGGGAGGACGATGCCGAATATGACGGCATCTACGCCCGATTTGCCGAATTGATCTCGACGCGCGACATTGATGCCGACCTCTCACCCCTCATCCACGTCGCCGATGCGTTCATGCTCGGGCGGCGGGTGGTCGTCGAGCCCTTCGCGTAAGAATTTATTCCGATCCGGGTCCCGCAGGAAGAGTGAAAGTGAAGTCTTGTGTGCTTCCGGAAGCTGGACTACTGCCGTGATTCAGTATTCGCACCCCAGTACCTATCGGTCGATGCTGATCGGTTCACGTGGCGTTGCCACGTGTGTGCAAGTATTTATATCGACCCTCGGTTGCAGATATATATTGATAAGATAAATTAGGAATCACTTCTTCTTAGAAAAGGTGGTTGGCATGGAATCGATTTCGTCAGGCAACTACAGGCGGGGGAAGGAATCATTCGATTCTCAGGCGCTTCGATTTACGTTCGTTCTCAGCGCAAGCATTCTTCTGATGTCGACCGAAAGTTCTTGGTCACAATGTGCGCCAGCCACAGGTCAGTTGACCCTGAATGGCAGTTCCTGTTCTGAAACGGGAGTGACACGCACTCTCGATCTCCCATCTACCACCGCGCCGTTGATCGATGTCATCAACGGCGGAGAATACTCAGGAACGAGCGTAAGTCTCAGCAATAGCACCGGCCATGATGGCCACGGTTTGTCAGTGGTCGGCGTCGGAAGCATCGCGCATCTTTTCGACAGCGCGATCATTACGACAGGTTCCGGGTATGGATATGGTGTAAACATTGCTGATGGTGGCTCGTTTATCGCCAAGGACCTTGAGGTCACCACAACTGCTGACAATTCGGATGCCATCTCGATGCGTGGTCCCGGTTCAACGGCGGTCTTGGATGGAGCAAGTCTTGAGACGGCAGGGAAAACTGCCGAAGGTATTCAGGCGGAAAATGGCGCAAGTTTCACCGGAACCGGCGTGGAGATAATCACGCTTGCTGAAGGCGCTGATGCCTACGCAAATGGCGTTTTGCTTTGGAATGGCGCTACCGGACAGTTGACAAACTCGTCCATTACAACCGCCGGGCGGCTCTCAGCCGGAATATGGGCCAGCTCAAGCAGCAACTTCTCGGGCACTCGACTAGACATCAACACTTCGGGGCCTGAGAGCGAAGGCGTGCTCGTTGATGGGGGTTCATCGGTCATTCTGGTCGAAAGCTCGGTCACGACGAGTGGTGCGAATGCAGCGGGTACCTCAGTTGACGGAGCGGGTTCATCGGTCGAATTCAACCGAGGTACAATTAATGCGTCTGGGCAGAATGCCGACGCAGTGGTGGTCAACAATGGGGGCAGCCAAATACTGACCGACGTCGCCGCGAGGGCTAGTGGAGACGGTGGATCGGCGATCCTTGTGGAGAATACGCTAGGGACAGATCGGGGCCAAGTCACTGTTAACGGGGGCAGCCTGAGTTCCGTCGCCGGATCTCTCATTCGGGCCGATGCAGGCCATGGCCAGATCACGCTGAACGGTCCGGTTGTCGTGTCGCCAGGCATCAGCGGCGGTCGTACCGTGCTTGCAGATGTTTTCAACGGGTCGGATCTTGATCTCACCTTCAACAGTGTTTCGGGTGTTACAGGCGACGTGGATGTATCGGGTGCGGACACCGCGCTTGACGCTAGCTTCGGCAGGTCCGACTGGACCGGCAATCTGCTCGTGTCAGGCGGTCTCGCAGATCTAAGTCTCGTTGCTTCCACGTGGACCGGGCGCTCAGCTGGCGCAACGAGCATTGCCGTCGATAATGCGAGCGAGTGGAACGTAACCGCATCCTCCAATGCGGGTTCGATTTCGAACGCGGGCTTGATCAGCTTCGTTTCAGGCGACACCAGTTCTGTGTTGTCGGCAGGAAGCTATGACGCTCAGAACGGTTTCCTGGCCATCAACACAGTGCTCGGGGCTGACGATTCTGCGACAAACCGGCTGATCATCGACGGCGGCTCTGCAACAGGAACCACGGGGCTGATTGTTAGAAACGCCGGCGGGGCCGGTGACCTGACAACGGCCGATGGCATCCGTATCGTGGAAACTCAAGGCGGTGCCGCGACCGACACCGACGCGTTCTATCTGACCTCGCGCACCGCGGTGGGTGGATATGAATACCTGTTGTTCCGCGGTGGAACCACCAGTACCGAGGACTGGTTTCTGCGCTCTCATATTATAGCACCGGAAGTTCCGGAGGAGCCCGAAGTTCCAGAGGTTTCCCGAGGAGCCTGAAGTTCCGGGTGGCCCAGAGGAGCCTGAAGTTCCAGAGGTCCCCGAGGAGCCGGAATTGCCCGCGGTTCCCGAAATTCCGGGGACACCTGATGCTGAGGTCCCGCTTTATCGTCCGGAGGTTCCGCTCTACGCACCGGTTCCTGCAATTGCCAGAGAGCTGGGACTGGCATTCCTTGGCACGCTGCATGAGCGTGTCGGCGATCAGATGAGCATCAGGTTGCAACCTGATCAGGAGAACTACTTCAATGGCGCCTGGTTGAGGTTCCTGGGGGAAAGCGGGCGGAACAGGTGGACCGGGTCGGCCGATGTTCAGATCCGCAATGCTCGCCTTTGGGGCATTCAGGGCGGGCTGGACCTCTACCGGGCCGAGCATTCAAACGGACACCGTGACCATTTTGGGATCTATGGCGGCTACGCCACCCATCGGTCACGGGTTGAGTGGCTTTGCGCTCGGTGTCCATGATCTTCAGGTCGGCAAGGTCGAGCTGGCTGGGCCGGCTATTGGTGCCTATTGGACGCACTACTCGCCCTCTGGAGGCTATCTGGACGGTGTCGTTCAGTGGAACTGGATGAAAGCCTATGCGCATTCGGATTTTGGCACCCGGATGAGCACCCGTGGCACTGGCTTCACCGCTTCCCTTGAAGCAGGTCAGCCATTCGTGATCGCGGATGGCTGGCAGCTCGAGCCTCAAGCGCAGATCATCTATCAGACCGTCTCTTTCAGGGATTCCTATGACGCCTTCACGACCCTAGCGTGGGATGAGGACGACGCAGTTACCGGACGCCTTGGGATGCGGTTGCAGTACACTTCAAAGGACGGAGAAACGGTCTGGCAGCCTTACGTTAAGGCCAATCTCTGGCATAGTTTCAGCGGTACCGATCATACAATTCTCGGGCCAACGACACTAGACACACGCTTCGGCGGCACCTCGCTCGAGCTTGGCGCAGGTCTTACTGCACGACTGACCGATACGTTCAGCCTCTACGGCCACGTGGACCATCGCTGGTCTATCAGTGGCGGAGGACGCGGTTCCGCGACTGGAGGCGCGGTCGGCCTGCGCGTCAACTGGTAGCGAAGGGGCCAAGCGATAGGCAACAATGCGGCCGCGGTGGCTGGTGGAACGCCAGATCATTCGCGGTCGCCAGACACCTGGAGGATCGATTTCCGGCGGAATCCTGCCCCCCACGTGTCTGCGCGACGTCAAAACCAGATCAACTGCTTCGCGAACTTTTTCGACGTGGTGCGAAGGTGGGGAACCAGCGAAACAAAAACTGTTAAAGCGCGTTGTACCAATGAGCGGGTGGTATTTGCCGGGCTCAGAGGTCCCGAGGTAGAGTTTGTCGATCTCCAAGACGCGCGGTCAGCAACTGGTCATCGCCGGTGCAGGATTGTCAGCCGCGCTGATAGCGCAGCGGCTGTCTTCGATCGGCGACACTCAAATCACGATCCTCGAAGCCTCCGACACTCCGTTTGGAGAACACACATGGTCCTTCCATCTGGCCGACGTCTCGCCCGCCGATCTGCAATGGATGGCACCGATGATCGCTCATCGATGGGCGGGGCAGACGGTACGCTTTCCCGACTATGAAAGGCATCTTTCAACGCCTTATGCAGCGCTGACGAGCTCTTCCGTCAGGGCGGCCGTCGAAAGCCTTGAGAATGTCAGCATCAGGACGAACGCTCCGGTCGCAGCGCTTTCCGCTGGGGCGTCCACGCTTCAAAACGGCGAGCGGATAGAAGCCGACTGCGTGATTGATGCGCGGGGCTTTCGCAACAGCAGTGCCATTTCGCTAGGCTTCCAGAAATTTGTTGGCCTGGACGTCGAGACCAATGCGCCGCATGGCATCCTCAATCCCGTCATCATGGACGCTTCGGTGGACCAGATCGACGGCTATCGCTTCGTCTACCTGCTTCCCTTCTCGCCCACCCGCATCCTGATCGAAGATACCCATTACACGGACGAGGGCGACCTTGACCATGACGAGATCGTCGATGCGATCTACGACTACGCCGAGACGCGGGGGTGGAGCGTCAGCAAGGTGCTTCACCGCGAAAGCGGGGTGCTGCCAATCACCCTTGCCTATGATGCAGAACAATTCTGGGCGGAGGCGCCAGATGACGTGGCGCAGATCGGAATGCGGGCGGCGCTCTTCCATCCGACCACAGGTTACAGCCTGCCCGACGCGGTGCGCGTCGCCAATCTGGTCGCGCGGAACTGGCCGGCCGGCAGCGGCGCGCTTGCCTCGAAAATAAGGGCGCATGCTGTTGCCCGGCAAAAGGGGCAGGGCTTTTATCGGCTCCTGAACCGAATGCTTTTCCGCGCGGCGCGTTCGCAGCACCGCCATCTCGTTCTGCAGCGATTTTATCGCCTCAGGCAGCCCCTCATCGAGCGGTTCTATGCCGGTGAAAGCACGCCGGCCGACATGATCCGCATTCTTACCGGCAAACCGCCGGTGCCGATCCACCGGGCTCTCGCCTGCTTGCGCGAAGCACCCTTCCTGAAGCCGGAGAAAGCGTGAGCGACACAAGGACAGCAGCAATCATCGGCGCGGGGTTTGGCGGTCTGGCACTGGCGATCCGCCTGCAAAGCGCGGGCATTCAGACCACGATTTTCGAAAAGCGCGACAAGCCGGGAGGGCGCGCCTATGTCTATCACGACGAAGGCTTCACCTTTGACGCCGGTCCGACGGTCATCACCGATCCCGACTGCCTCGAACAGCTTTGGCGGCTTTCCGGGCGCGACATTGCCGATTACGTGACGCTGTTGCCGGTGGCACCGTTTTATCAGCTGTGCTGGGAAGACGGCTATCGCTTCGACTATGCCGATGATCAGGCGGATCTTGATCGCCAGATCGCTGCGAAATCGCCGCAAGATGTCGAGGGCTACAGGCGATTTCTGGCCTATTCGGCAGACGTCTACCGCGAGGGCTACGAGAAATTGGGAGCGGTCCCGTTCCTCAACATTGGCTTGATGCTGAGGGCCGCTCCGCAACTCGTTCGCCTGGAAAGCTATCGCAGCGTCTATGCCAAGGTGAGCCAGTTCATTCGTGACGAGCAATTGCGGCAGGCCTTCAGCTTCCACTCGCTGCTTGTCGGCGGCAACCCGTTCGATACCTCCTCGATTTACGCCTTGATCCATGCGCTGGAGCGACAGGGCGGTGTGTGGTTTGCCAAGGGGGGAACTGGCGCGCTGGTTGCTGCGATGGTCAGGCTGTTCGAGGATCTTGGCGGCACGATCCACCTCAATGCGGAAATCGACCGCATCATCATGCGAGGGGAACGTGCAACGGGCATTGCTTTCAGAGATGGAAGCAATGCCAGCTTTGACCAGATCGCATCAAACGCCGATGTCGTGCACACCTATCGCCATATGCTGCGAGGCACGGCGCGCGGCGAGGCGAATGGACGCCGACTTGCAGGCAAACGGCACTCCATGTCCCTTTTCGTGATCTATTTCGGGCTTCGCCGCCAGCATCCCCAGCTCAAGCATCATATGGTGCTGTTCGGTCAGCGCTATCGCGGGCTTATCGACGAGATATTCAAGGGGAGCGGCCTTGCCGATGACTTTTCGCTCTATCTGCATGCGCCGTCGGTAAGCGATGACAGCCTCGCTCCCCCCGGGCACAGCGCCTATTATGTCCTGTCGCCGGTGCCGCATCTTGGCACGGCTGATATTGATTGGGACATTGAGGGCCCGCGCTACCGCGACCGCATTCTGAAATACCTTCACGACAGGTATATTCCCGGACTTCTGGACGACCTTGTCACCGTCCGCCATTTCTCGCCGTTCGACTTTCGCGACGAACTCAACGCGCATCTGGGTTCGGCGTTTTCGATTGAGCCGATCCTGACGCAGAGCGCCTGGTTTCGCCCGCACAACCGCGATGACGTCATCCGCAATCTCTACATTATCGGTGCCGGGACACATCCGGGCGCAGGCATTCCGGGTGTCATCGGATCTGCCAAGGCGACGGCAGGATTGATGATCGCGGATGCGCAGCCATGAAGGACCCGATCGTCGAGCAGAGCCGGGTGTCGATCGAGAAGGGCTCGCAAAGTTTTGCCGCCGCCTCACGCTTGTTTGATCGCGAAACCCGTAACGATTCGATGATGCTCTATGCCTGGTGTCGCCATTGCGATGATGTCATTGACGGCCAGGTCGGAGGGCACGGCCAGGCTGCAGATTTCCGCGAAGGCCAGAGCCAGCGTCTCGATGAGTTGCGGCTTAAAACAAGTGCTGCGCTCGCTGGTGAACCGTCAGACGAATACATCTTTGAAGCGTTGCGCCGTGTCATCAGCCGCCACCAGATCCCGCACCGCCATCCGCAGGAGTTGCTCACCGGCTTCGAGATGGATGTCGAGGCGAGGCGATACCGCACCATCGAGGAGACGCTGGATTATTGCTATCACGTTGCGGGTGTTGTCGGCGTGATGATGGCGATGATCATGGGCGTGCGGGACAAGGCGGTGCTCGACCGTGCCTGCGATCTCGGCATCGCTTTCCAGCTCACCAATATTGCCCGTGATGTCATTGATGATGCCCGCTCGGGCCGGGTCTACGTTCCCGAAGAGGTTTTGTCGCGCCATGGCGTCTTCGGCATTGCCCCGGAAGATCGTGACCAATGGCCAAGGCTGCACGCAGCCGCGCTCGACCTTCTCGATTTCGCCGATGACTACTACCAATCGGCCTATGCAGGCTTGTCAGCGCTCCCGGCGCGTTCAGCCTGGGCGATTGCGGCGGCCAGGCGGGTCTATCAGGCTATCGGCCAGAAGTTGCGCGCAAATGGTCCATCGGCCTGGGAGCAACGGGTGTCGACAACAAAAGGCGAGAAGATTTCTCTCCTGACCGCCGGACTGCGGGATGTCGCCGCGACACGCGGCAGCAAGATGAGACATCCCCGAAACCACCTTTGGCAACGACCCTTGTAGCTAATGCGTGGTCGGCGGCTCTTCGCCGTGCCGCGAAGCGTCGGAGTTCCGATATTCCTGCAATTCCCTGACCAGCTTGTCGACGGGCGGAGCATAGACGAAGCCGAACGAGACACAGCCGTCCTTGCCCTTCACCGCATGATGCAGCCGGTGTGCCTGGTAGACGCGCTTGAGGTAGCCCTTGCGTGGAATGTACTTGAACGGCCAGCGCTGATGCACCAGCCCGTCATGAAGGACGAAGTAGAGAAAGCCGTAAATCGTGACGCCGAGCGCGATCCAGGTGAGCGGCCTCCACCATGCTTCGCCGGCGAGGAAGAGCAATATGGCAACGCCCGCGAACACCACGGCATAAAGGTCGTTCTTCTCCAGCGCGTGGTCATGCGGCTCATGGTGCGACTTGTGCCAGCCCCAGCCCCATCCGTGCATGATGTGGCGGTGCGACCAGGTGGCGAACCATTCCATGAACACCACCGAGCCGATGACCAGCAGGACCGGAAGCACGTAGGACATCAATGTTTCCATGCGACCTCCTCGGCCTGCTACATGCTCAGGCGAAAGCGCGACACCACAATGCTTGCGCCTAATGCCACCAAAGCAACCAGTCCCAGAAGCGATAGCTCTGCAAGGAGTTCCCTCAGCCGCTCATCGCGCCACAGGATCCCGTAATAAGCCTCGACAGTCCAGGCGTTCGGGGTGAACCAGCCAATATCCTGCAACCAGGGCGGCATCATGAAACGCGGCACCATCGAGCCGCCAAGGGCTGAACTGACGAGCACGACGAATGTCGAAATCGTTTGCGCCTGCAATTTACTTGTGCAGGCGGATGCGACTGCAAGGCCGAGACCCGCAGCAGCCGTCGAGGCGGTCACGGTGACGAGGAGCCATGCCCCGAACCGGGGTGCAAGTTCGAGATCGTGGAGCAGAACTGCTGCAAGAAAGATCAGCGAAACCTGAACGACACCCTGAACCGTGAGGAAGAGGAATTTACCGATGACAACGACATCGGTTCCCGCAGGGCCGACGGCGATACGATCTAAAATACCGGTGTCCCGCTCTTCAATCAGCATTGCCGCGCTTTGAAGGGACGAAAACAGGAGGAAGAGGATTGAGACAGCGCCTGCATAATAGGCAATCGCCGCCGTGCCGCCTCGTGATGGACCGACTTGCTCGGTTGTCACCAGCGGCGCGGAATCGCTTGTTGCGCCATTTCCTTCGGCTACCGCCACCAAGGCAGCGTCCAGCCGTACCTTCTGCTCGATGGTGAAGCCGCCCGCCAGTTGCTCGACCGTGATTGCGGTTCGTGCCAGCGCAATTTCCGGCAATTCGCTTGCGATCATCCGCTGCAACTGCCCCGTCATTATCGAACCGGCAATGAGTTTTCCGGGGTCGACCAGCACGATAAATGGAGCCTCCGCGTCTGCTGCGGCGGGCGCTTTGACGAAGAGCCCGACATCCGCGCGCCCTTTCTGGATCAGTTCGGCAATCGCCTCGCGGCTCGCGGACACCCCCGGCAGCATGCGCAGGGAATCGTCCTCGCGCAGTGCCTGTTCAAGCCGGGCCGGGATCGGGGCGTCGGGCGAAGCTCCCAGTGCAACCTGCAGGCGGAAATCGCCGCCACCGACGCTGGCGAAAATCGCAGCGAAGATCATGAAAATCACGGGCGGAAGCACGAATGCGAGGGCGAGCGAACCGCGGTCGCGGATCACCGTCAGCGCCATCACTCGGAACATGACGCCAATCATTGAGCTGGCGCCTTGTCGCGAATGACACGCAGGAAAAGGCTGTTGAGGCCGGGTTCGCGCAGGCGTATCTCCTTCAGCTCCAGACCCGATCTGACGAGGGCCTGAGCCAGACGTTCCAGCTGCGGGGCCTCATTTCCGCTGAGCATCACCCAACTGGTGACGCCGTCCTGGCGGGCAAATCCTGCTGCTTCGAGAAGGTCGATATGCGCGGCAGGTGGTGCGCGGCGCAGTTCGATGATCACCTCCTTCCGGTCCGCGAAGGCGTCCGATATGAGCTGTCGGGGCACACCCTGCAGTGCAAGCTTTCCCGCCTGCAGCAGACCCACTCGCGAGCAGATCCCTTCGGCCTGGTCAAGGTCATGGGTGGCCAGCAGTACCCCCATCCCCTCAAGGCTCAGATTGGTGATTACCTCATGAAGATGATTGCGCGCGGCGAGATCGACGCCAGCCGTGGGCTCGTCGAGGATGAGCAGCGACGGCAGATGAAGGATTGCGGCGGCGATATTGACCCGGCGCTTCCACCCTCCTGACAACAGGGAGACGCGCTCGCCAAGGCGCTCCGTTACCTGGGATGCAGCGCTCGCCCATTCGACACGCTCACTGAGAGCGCTGCGGGAAATTCCGGACAGGCGGCCGAAGACCTCAAGGTTCTCCTGAACAGTCAGGTGCGGGTAAAGTGCGATTTCCTGCGGAGCGAGGCCGATGTGCCGCAGCCGATCCCTGCCGGTTTGCCCCGACACCCTGACCAAGCCGTCCGCAGGCTTGAGCCGTCCGCAGATGGTACGGATCAGCGTGGTCTTTCCGGCAGCGTTCGGGCCGAGCAGCCCGAATATCTCTCCCCGGCCGATATGCAGTTCAAGACCGTCAAGAACCTTGCGCGCCCCATAAGCCACGGTCAGCCCGTCAATGCTCAGCGGGCGCGCATCATTTTCCATCGAAAGCGATCTTGCTTGTCAGGTAGCGGTCGATCAGCGCCTCGATTGGCAGATGGCGCACGCCCGAACTGCGCAACGCCTGCCTGGCCGCCTCAATATGCTCCAGGCACGTCATGCGCGCGCGTCGTTCTCCATAGAGCGAGACAATCGTTGCCTTGCCATCGTCCTTGTGGACGTCTTTGCCGATCCTGTTTGGATCATCGGTCCCGTCGAGAAGGTCGTCAGCGGTCTGGAAAGCAAGGCCAAGATGCTTCGCAAATGTCCTGATCAGGCCAAGCTGATTGCTGGTCATGCCGCGAAAGATCGCGCCCATTTCGGCGCATGAAACGAAGAAGATGCCGGTTTTCAGCCAGTTGAGGCGTTCGACGTCCGTCTCATCAGTGAGGTGGGCACGGCCGTTAAGATCGATTTCCTGCCCAGCGACGAGCCCTTTGTGGCCGATGGATTTGGCTAGGACCGAGACAAGCCGGGTGCGGATCGCCGGCGGGGCCTTGATCTCCGCAATGATGCCGAATGCGCGGGTTAGCAGGGCAATTGCGCTGAGAATAGCCGTGGACTGGCCGAAGGCGACATGGGTGGTCGGGCGCTCGCGGCGCATCATGGCGTCGTCCATGCAAGGCAAGTCGTCAAGGATCAGGGATGCGGTGTGAACCATCTCCACCGCGCAGCAAAGGTCGAGGACCGACTCTTGCGCGCCAGCATCAGGCTCGGCGATGAGATAAAGGAGCACGGGGCGAACGCGCTTGCTTGGCGCAATCAGCGCATGCTCCATAGCGGCGATCAGATTGCCGGGGATGTCGCTACCTTCGCCTTCCAGCATATGGCGCAGGCGATTTTCGACGGCGTGACGTGTTTCAAGTGCATAGGCGAGATCTTCGGGGGCGTAGCCATGGGTGCGGACGATCTCGGTTGGCATCATCTTCTACCGCCTCGCACAACGCCACTTGCCGCGTTCCCACGGCATAAATTGCCCGCTAGTTGAAACTCGGACATGTTAGGAAACGTATTAAGAGGCCGCTGCACCTCAAAATCTCGGAAAGGCGCGCTCATTGACGATTAGCCGTAAGAACGACCATCTCGACATTGTCCTTTCGGGACGGGCTACCTCGACAGTGAGCGCTGGCTTTGAGCGGTTTGTCTTCGAGCACGTTGCACTTCCTGAAACCAATATGGATGAGATTGAACTCGGCACCGAGTTCCTCCGAAAACATATAAGCGCGCCGCTGCTCGTGAGTTCCATGACCGGGGGCCCGGAACGTGCAGAATTCATCAATGCCAACCTTGCGACAGCCTGTGAGGAGCTTGGAATTGCTTTTGCGGTCGGCTCCCAGCGGGTGGCCATCGAGGCGGACGGGATCGCGGGCCTCAGCAGCCAATTGCGAAAGCTCGCGCCCACAATCCCGTTGATGGGGAATTTCGGCGCTGCCCAGCTGAACCTTGGTTACGGATATGATCAGGCCATGCGCGCGGTGGAAATGGTCGGTGCCGATGCGCTCATCATCCACCTCAATCCGTTGCAGGAGGCAGTTCAGCCGGAGGGTGACCGCAACTGGCGCGGCCTTCTCACGCGCATTGAGCAGCTGGCGCGTGCGCTGACGGTGCCGCTGGCAGTCAAGGAGGTGGGGTCGGGTATCTCTGGACGGCTCGCACGACAGCTGGTCGATTGCGGGGTTACGATCATTGATGTGGCTGGCGCTGGCGGGACGAGCTGGGCAGCGGTCGAGGCCGGGCGAGCCCGCACACCGATGCAAGCGGAGATTGCCCGCGCCTTCATCGGCTGGGGCCAGCCAACTGCGGATGCCATTGCGGAGGTGCGTGAAGCGTGTCCCGACGCGTTCATCATCGGCTCCGGGGGAATCCGCGACGGGGTTGATGCAGCAAAGGCAATTCGCCTTGGTGCAGATCTGGTTGGGCAGGCTGCTGCAACGCTCGAGGCGGCAACTCTTTCAGCCGAAGCCGTTATCGACCATTTTCGCGCGATCATCATGCAGATGAAGATCACATGTTTCTGCACGGGTTCAAGCGATCTGGCGGCTCTGCGTTCAGCGCGATTGCGACGTGTGGACGGTGCTGCCTCTCAGCTTGTTGGCCCGGCGACGAGCCGCAGCATGCCGTGAACGATGCTGTCGCCGATCAAAAGGTAGACCGAAAGCTCGATGCACAGCGCCAGCATCAAGGCCGGCATCTGGCGCAACCATGCGGCCAGGAACGCACCGATCAAGACAAACAGCGTGTCGCCCACGGAGTTGACGAGACTGTCACCCTGATAGTCGAGATTGCTGCCAAAGGCGGCGAAACGCTCGATGATGAAGGGCGTGTTTTCCATCACTTCCCAGATCGCGCTGCTTGCAGCAACCGCCACCATGAGACGAGCCATGCTCCAGTCAGGTCGCAGCCAGACCAGAATGCGAAACAGCCCGATGCCGAAAGCGGCATGAAGCAGCGAATAATGATCTGAAAAATGCTGCGAATTGTGGTGCGGGTCGAGCCTGCCCTGCCACAGCTTCAGCACCCCGCATTCGCAGATCAACGGACGCCCGATCCAATGTAGGATCAGAACCTTGAAAAGGATGATGGCGAAGATCGTAAATGCGGCCTCAGTGGCAGGGCGAGAAAGAGCGACCGATGAACTCATGAGAAGAGAACTATTCGCGACTGAATAAGTTCAGCAGAAGAAATGCATCGACGGGGAACTACTTGCGTATTGCACTCATCTGTCCGCCATATCCAAGCCATGTCCAGGTTTTCAGCGTCTTGGCATCGGCTCTTCAAGAACGGGGGCACGAAGCAGTCCTCGTACTGCAGGAAGGTGCTGAGGCATTCGCGGCCGGCAAGGTGCGCTGTGTGCTGATCCCGCCTGCATCCGGAAGGACGACGGAGCAGCTGCTTCGGCGCGCCGCACGCCCCGGAAGTATTTTAGGCGTCCTCAAAACCGTTGCGGACAGCGCTGCCGCTACCGACGCGCTATGCCAGCATCTGCCTGAAATACTGCAGAATATGGCGATAGAGGCGGTGATCGCGGATCAGATGGAGCCTGCGGGCGCGCTGGCGGCCCGACACAGGAAGATTACCTATTTGTCGCTTGCCTGTGCGCTTCCGCTGGAGCGCGATGCGCGCATTCCACCGCCCTATCTCGGCTGGCCCTACGCGGCAGACGAGGCGGGCCTCAAGCGAAACCGCGGTGGCGAGATGGTTGCCAGCTACCTCCTGAGCGCGCAGCGGCGGATGATCAGGAAATGGGCCGCACGCTTTGGCCTCGAAAATCTAGAGACGCTGGAAGATTGCCTTTCGCCACTGGGCACGATCGCGCAGATGCCGAAGGCGCTCGATTTTCCACGCGAAGATGGTGGGCGGCCATTGTGGCAGATGGGGCCGATCCGGGCGGTGGGCGGCAAACAGGATTTCGCGCTGGAGATCGATCCGAACCGGCCCCTCGTCTTCATGTCGCTGGGAACGCTTCAAGGACATCGGTTTTCCCTGTTTCGCGCGGTCGCTCGGGTCTGCAAGCAACTTGATGCGCAACTTCTTGTCGCCCATTGCGGCGGGTTGCGCCCGGATCAGGCGGCGAGGGTGGGCGCAGATTGGGTGACGGATTTTGTACCCCAGAGAGAAGTGCTCGCACGTGCCGACATTTGCGTGACCCATGGCGGGCAGAATACGGTGCTGGACGCGCTTGAAGCGGGCACCCCGCTCCTGGTCACACCGATTGCCTTCGATCAGCCTGGCATTTCCGCCCGCATCGTCCACCATCAGGTCGGGATCAGGCTTTCACATCGGTTCCTGCGCACAGGCAAGGCGAAGCGGGCTATGCAAACCCTGCTGCAGGATGCGTCCTACAAATCTCGCGCCCGTGCTTTGGGAAGTCAGATGCAGCCGCCCCGACTGGCCGATATAGGTGAGCAGATCGAGGAAGCCTTCGGATCAGACGCTGCCATCGAGCGACAATCGTTCAAAAGTTCTGCAACGTAACTCATCACTCCAAGTGCGTCCCGCAAAGGGGCCCGGCACGATTGGTATCTTTTCGCGGCCTCATCAGATAGACCGCTTTACGCTGCGACAGCGCCGACACCTTCCGTTCGTTGCCGTTCTGATGCGAATTTATCGCTGCTGCGTGCTTTGGTTTAAAGCTCGTCAGCGCGCAGAAGATCAATTATCTATAAAATATGTCGACCGCCAAATCAGATACCATCGCCACCCGGATCAGCAAGGAACTCGCCAGCCGCATCGTGGCGGGACAGATCGAGGCCGGCACGAAACTGCGACAGGATCACATCGCCGAGGAGTTTGGCACCAGCCATGTTCCTGTGCGTGAGGCGTTCAGGAGGCTCGAAGCGCAGGGTCTCGTTGTCAGCGAGCCGCGTCGCGGTGTTCGTGTGGCCGGCTTCAGCCTTGAGGAGGTGCGCGAAGTGGCTGAGATGCGGGCGGCGCTGGAGGCGCTGGCACTGCGCAACGCGGTTCCGCACCTGACAAAAGCCATTCTCGATCAGGCGGAAGAAGCCAACAAAGCCGGGGATCGGGCGGAAAGTGTCGAGGTTTGGGAAAAGGCCAATCGCACGTTCCACCGCATCATTCTGGCACCCTGCGGCATGCCGAGATTGCTCAAGGCGATCGATGATCTTCACACTGCCAGCGCCCGTTTTCTCTTCTCGGGCTGGCGCGCCGAATGGGAAGCGCCCACCGACCGGGATCACCGGGCCATCCTCGACGCCCTGCGCGCCGGTCAGGCGGAAATAGCGGCCTCGGTCCTGACGCGCCACGTCCAGACCGTCGGGCAAAAGAAGCCGCGATAGGCGTCGCGCACCCGCGCTCAACCTTCAGTTTTCTAGCCCAAAGACAAGGCCGGCAAAGCCGCGGTTGCCTTGCGCCCATATCTATGGATTCCTTTAGCGATAGATTCGTCAAATTATCTATAAAATGCAAAAGGGCAATGATGAACAATTTCGCGACCGGACAGGTCCAAGCTCGCTTCGCGCTGAACATGCGCATTGTAATGACAATCATCGGCGGTGCCGCGTTGATGACACTTGCCGCCAAGGTTCAGGTTCCATTCTGGCCGGTGCCGATTACGCTCCACACCATGGCGGTCATGGCCTTTGCGGTGGCATTCGGACCGCGCATGGCGGTGTCGATTTTCCTCGCCTATCTTGCTGCCGGCGCTTCGGGGCTGCCGGTTTTCTCCGGATCGCCAGAGCGCGGGATTGGCCTTGCCTATCTGGCCGGCCCGACAGGCGGCTACCTTTTCGGATACCTCGTCGCGACCTGGATGGTGGCAGTGCTGGCGAAGGGCAGGGGCACGTTTGGCCGCTTCTGCGCAATGATCGCAGGAATGGTGCCTGTTTACGGGCTCGGCCTCGCATGGCTCGCGCTTTATGTTCCGGCTGGAAAGCTTCTTGCGGTCGGCGTCTTGCCGTTCCTTCTCGGTGATCTTTTCAAGATTGGCGTTGTTGCCTTTGGAAGCGCCGTGCTGCCTGCATCGATCCGTCGCCTTCGGGGGCGTGCCTGATGACGCAAGCCGACGGAATGATCCGCCACGACTGGTCGGTCGACCAGATTGTGGCACTGCATGATCTGCCATTGCTTGAACTGGTCGGGCGGGCAAATGCGGTTCATCGCCAGCACCACGATCCGAACCGGGTGCAAAAGGCGAGCCTGATCTCGATCAAGACCGGCTCCTGCCCGGAAAACTGCGCCTATTGCCCGCAATCGGCCCATCACCGACAGGTCGATCTGACCCCCGGCAAGTTGATGGACCCGGCCAAAGTGATCGACATGGCAAAGGCCGCCAAGGCTGCGGGAGCGGAGCGTTTCTGCATGGGTGCGGCCTAGCGCCAGGTGCGCGACGGCAAGGAGTTCGACGCCGTTATCGAGATGGTGAAAGGTGTGCGGGCGCTTCAGATGGAGGCGTGCGTCACCCTTGGCATGCTGAAGCCGCATCAGGCCGAGCGGCTCGCCGAAGCGGGGCTGACGGCCTACAACCACAACATTGATACAAGCCCCGAATTCTACGGCAAGATCATCACCACCCGTACCTATGAAGACCGGCTCGAAACGCTGGCAAATGTGCGCGCCTTCGGCGTCGATCTGTGCTGCGGCGGGATCATCGGCATGGGCGAGACGATCCGTGACCGAGCCGGCATGCTGCATGTTCTGGCCAATATGGACCCGCATCCGGAGAGCGTGCCGATCAATGCGCTCATCCCGATCGAAGGGACGCCGCTGGAGGGCAGACCTCTGATAGATCCGCTGGAACTGGTGCGGATGGTGGCGACGGCCCGTCTCGTCATGCCGAAATCGACCGTGCGGCTGTCGGCGGGGCGCTCGGCGCTCAATCGCGAGGCGCAAATCCTTTGCCTCGTCGCGGGCGCGAACTCTGTCTTTTATGGCGATGTTCTGCTGACGGCGCCGAACGCGGCCACAGGCGAAGACAGCGAGCTGTTCGCTGCAATCGCCGAGCGGCCCGGCGATTGCGCTCAGCCTTCCGTGGTTTAGGCACCTGCACTACAAAAACCATCAGGGTCCTCGGGTCCTGATGGTGGCCTTACTCCCTCACATCATTTCGATGCAGGCATTCCATGCGCGGGCAGAGCAGGCAGGATGGGCCCGCCAGAATATTGTCGCTCACGCCGTCAAACGCACGGCCATAGACGGTTCGGTCGGCATGGAGAACGTCGCAGGACAGCATGATCGCGTAGACCGGCGCGTCAGGCCGGTAGCTGCCCGGGTATTTGTTGACGCGCCGCGCGATCTGCAGGAAGCGCGAGCCGCTCGGGAACACCGAGACCTGGCGGACGATGTCCGTTGACGAGAACGCCCGATAGATCGGCCATAACAAGCAGCCATGCCCCGATGCAGGAAGGATGAGGCCGGGCAGAGGAAGCCGCTTCGTGAGGCGGCCCGCGCGATCGGCGCGCAGGAAGCCGAAGGGCACGCCCTCCTGTCCGCGCCGGCGCAGCGAAACCAGCCTTTGCGCAACCTGTTCGAAATCCGCGCCCAGCAGATTTGCGATCAGGTCGATGTCGTATCGCCGCTCTTCTGCCAGAGCATGGATCTGATCATAGGGCATCATGATCGCAGCAGCGAGGTAGGATCCAAGAGCGCGCCTGCCAATAGAGCGGGCTTCCTCGGAGGAGAGGGGAAGCGAATTTAGTGAACGCGTGATCGCGGCGCCAGCTGCCTCGTCGACATAGATCCTCAGCATTCGAAAGATGCGGGTTGCGGGGGAGGCGGCTTCCGGCAACCACAGAATCTTGCCCGCCGGTGCGGGTGTGGCCTGGCCATCTGAACTAAGACGAACCTCCACATTGAACCACTCGTTGAGCCTTTGGCTCAGCCAGCTTTCCTGCAGCGGCCGCTCGGTCGGCAAATCTTTTGCCAGATCTTCGGCAACGCTTTCCAGGAGCGGGAAATAATTGTTCGCCTCGATGACGGCGTCCTCGACCTCGTTCAGAGGCGAGACGGGCTTGTGCTGCAGGCTTGCCGACTCGTCGAAATAGCCGATCAGGCTTTGCAGGGTCGGCACGAGATCCTGCGCTTCATTGTAGATCGTGGACGCGAAACGTCTGCGGTCCTCTTTCATCAGGTCTGTCGTTGTCGCGACGATTTCTGCCGAAGATTTGAGGCCTGCAACGCGGTTGAGGATCTCGTGTAGCAATTCGGACAGGAACGGGTCCGACTTCAGGCGATGGTGCAGCGCCTCGATATTCGCGGTTGCATCCGTATAGGCACGGTATGACCGCGTCAGCGCCGACGCGAACTCCGGAAACCGGTTCACGATCTCGCGTATGTCGCTTTGCTCCACCTCCAGCCCGCGCATGATGGGGTCGGCAAGAAGCTCGCTCACCGTGGCAAGGCTCTGCTGCCCGCCATCTTCGGTCAGATATTCGATTTCAATGTCGAGGCGCTCGGCGATGCGCAGCAGCAGCTTGCCCGCGATTGCGCGCTTATTGTTCTCGATAAGGTTCAGGTAGCTCGGCGATATTTCCAGCGCATTGGCGAGCGCCGTCTGGGTCATGCCGGAGGCAAGACGCTTGCGCCTGATGCGCGTTCCTATGGGTGTCCTGACGCTCAACTGTCAAAGCTTTTTACAAAATAAACTTTACAGAATTCGAGTTTTTTACAAAATAATCCCGTCAAGTCAAATGATTGTTGAGATAATAACTAATTATGTCAGACTTTGATCGCGAGTGGGAGAATGAGGCTCGCGTGGAGGAGAAAGTATGACCAAGTTTCATATGAACAGGCGTACCCTGATCAAGAAGGCCGGTCTGGGCGCTGCGGCGCTCAGCACACCGTATTTCTTTACCAAGGGCGCGTGGGCTGACAGTTTCTGTAATAACCCCGACACGGTCGGCAAGATCATCTTCGGTTTCAACGTTCCGCAGACCGGCTCCTATGCTGAAGAAGGTCTGGAGCAGCTCAGCGGTTACAAGCTCGCCATCAAGCATCTGAACGGTGAAGGCGATGGCGGCCTCCTGAACACCTTCAGCCCCAAGACGCTGAAGGGTAACGGCGTTCTCGGCCGCAAGGTCGAATACGTGACCGGCGATACCCAGACCAACACCGACGCCGCCCGCGACGGTGCCCGCCGCATGATCGAACGCGACGGCGTCATCATGGTGACGGGCTGCGTGACCACCGGTGAAGCCGTGGCCCAGCAGTCGCTCTGCCAGGAAATGGGCGTGATCTACATGTCCGGCCTGACGCACGGCAACGAGACCACCGGCAAGGACAAGCGCCGCTACGGTTTCCGCCACTACTTCAACGCGCACCAGACCGGCATCGCAATCGCGCCTATCCTGGAACGTGAATATGGCAAGGAGCGCCGCGCCTACCACATCACGGCGGACTATAATTGGGGCTGGTCGCAGGAAGCCTCGATGAAGGCCGCCACCGAAGCGCTTGGCTGGGAAACGGTAGCTGCCATCCGCACGCCGCTCGGCCTTGGCGACTTCTCGCAGTACCTCACGCCTGTCGCGCACTCCGGCGCCGACATCCTCATCATCAACCACTATGGCCACGACATGGTGAACTCGCTGCCGCAGGCAGTTCAGTTCGGCCTGCGTGAGCGCATGGCTAATGACAAGCAGTTCGAAATCATCGTTCCGATGTTCTCCGAGCTGATGGCAGTTGGTGCTGGCGATGCGGTGAAGGGCATCATCGGTACCCAGAACTGGAACTGGCAGCTTGACGATGCCGGCAGCCAGGCGTTCACCAAGTCCTATGGTGAAGAATACGGCGTGCCGCCGTCACAGTCCGCACATACGGGCTATGTCCAGGCGCTGCTCTACGCCGACGCTGTCGAGCGTGCAGGCACCTTCTACCCGCCGGAAGTCATCAAGGCCCTTGAAGGCTTCGAGTTCGACGGAATGGGTAACGGCCCGACCCTTTACCGCGCCGAAGATCACCAGTGCATGAAGGAAGTCCTGGTGGTGCGCGGCAATGAGAACCCGTCGAGCCGGTTCGACGTTCTCAACCTCATCGGCAAGACGCCGAGGGAAGAGGCGACGTACGATCCGTCGATCTTCGAAGGGGAGCTTGGCCCTTACGAGCCAAACCAGTGCTGATGTGAGAGTTCGCCCGGCGGCCCTACGGCCGCCGGGTAGAACCGCATATCCGGCGCCTATGCGTCGCAACTCGCATCGAGGATAAATCAATGACTGCGATGTTAGCCCAGTTGCTAAACGGGCTGGATAAGGGCGGCGCTTACGCGCTTATCGCTCTTGGCCTGACACTGGTCTTCGGTACTCTTGGGGTGGTGAACTTCGCGCACGGGGCGCTGTTCATGCTGGGCTGCTTTTGCGCCGTCACCTTCCGGTATCTGATCACGATCGAAACGGTTACCGTCGATCCCACCAAATTGACCCCCTGGGGCTCACCCGTCGAGGTGCGAACGCCGCTGGTGCAGAACTGGTTCGGTGATTTTGGTGCGGTCATGGTCGACTATTCCGTGCCGATCTCCCTAATCCTGGCCGTCCCGACGATGCTGGCAATCGGCATCGCGATGGAGCGCGGTCTCATCAAGCATTTTTACAAGCGCACCCATGCGGAACAGATCCTGGTCACGTTCGGCCTCGCGATCGTCCTGCAGGAGGTTGTCAAGGCATTCTTCGGTGCCAACCCGTACCCGCAGCCGATCCCGACCGATCTGCGCAGCGCGGCTGACATTGGTATCTTGCTCGGACTTGAGCCGCGCACCCTGACCTATCCGTGGTGGCGCATCATCTATCTCGCCTTCTCGCTGTTTGTCATCGGCGGCGTCTTCGCATTTCTCCAGTTCACGACCTTCGGCATGGTTGTGCGCGCCGGCATGGCCGACCGTGAGACGGTGGGCCTGATGGGTATCGACATTGACCGCCGCTTCACGATCGTCTTCGGCCTTGCCGCCGTCGTCGCCGGTGTCGCGGGTGTCATGTACACGCCGCTCCTGCCGCCAAACTACCATCTCGGCATGGACTTCCTTGTGCTCAGCTTTGTCGTCGTCGTTGTCGGTGGAATGGGCTCGCTGCCTGGGGCTGTCGTTGCCGGCTTCCTGCTCGGAATTCTGCAGTCGATCGCTTCAATGACGGAGATCAAGTCGCTGATCCCGGGCATTGACCAGGTCATCATCTATCTCGTGGCTGTTATCATCCTGCTCGTGCTCCCGCGCGGCCTGATGGGACGCCGCGGTGTCATGGAGAGCTGATCCACCATGTTCTCACTTTCCCGCAAGGATCTTACCTCGCTTGTCGTATTGGCGGCCATCGTCCTGACCATGCCGATCTGGCTGGCGCCCTTTGGCGCCGCCTATCCGGGCCTGATGCAGAAATTCGCGATTTATGCGATCTTCGCAGTCGGCTTCAACATCCTGTTTGGCCTGACGGGTTACCTCTCGTTCGGCCACGCAGCCTTCGTCGGCATCGGCTCCTATACCGCGGTCTGGTCCTTCAAGCTCCTGACCATGGATATCCTGCCGGCGATGATCTTCGCCGTCATCATCTCGGGCCTCTTTGCCCTGGTGATCGGGTATTTCTGCCTGCGCAGGACCGGCATCTACTTCTCGATCCTCACCCTTGCCTTCGCCCAGATGTGCTACAGCCTGGCCTATTCGGTGCTGACGCCGCTGACGAACGGCGAGACGGGTCTTCTGCTTGCCGGCAATGATCCGCGCTACATCGACAAGATGTTCGGCGTCACCTACGGTTCCGGCCTGCCGACACCGACATTCCTGGGTACCACGCTCGGCGGTTATGGCGGCTTCTACCTGACCGCCATTGTCCTGATCGTGATCTTCTTCATATCGCAGAAGATCTTCGCCTCGCCTTTTGGCATGGCGCTGCGCGGCATCAAGTCCAACCAGACCCGCATGATGTACACCGGCTTCAACACCAAGCCGTACACCCTAGCGGCCTTCGTGGTGTCGGGAATGATCGCTGGCCTCGCGGGTGCATTGCTGTCCGTCACCGATCCGCTGGCCGGTACCGAACGTATGCGCTGGACCGAATCCGGCAACGTCGTCCTGATGACCATTCTCGGTGGTGTCGGAACACTGTTCGGCCCGATCGTCGGCGCTTGGTTGATCAAATATTTCGAGAACATCTTCTCGGCGATCAACAGCAACATGCTGAACAATTTCTTCTCGTTCCTGCCTGACGGGATCCAGTCCCTGATGGTGACCGTCACGTCCAAGTTTGTTGGCGAGGGATGGCACCTGACGCTCGGCCTGATGTTCGTGCTGATCGTCGTCTTCCTGCCGGGCGGACTGGTGGAAGGGGCAAAGCGCGTGGCGGCGCGTTTCGACAGGAAGAAGCCGCGAACCGGTCCGGCGCCTGCGCCGCAGCCAGCAGAATAGGGTGATCCGTCATGGCACAATCAGAACCTAACATCATCCTTCATGCGGCAGACGTACAGAAGCAGTTCGGTGGGCTTCGGGCCTTGTCCGACGTCGATCTCCAGGTCGAGGAAGGCAAGACCCACGCCATCATCGGTCCGAACGGTGCCGGCAAGTCCACCCTGCTCAACGTGATCATCGGCCGGCTTCCGCCGACCAGCGGGGCGGTCATCTTCGACGGCACCGTGCTCACCGGAAAGCAGCCGCATGAAATCAACCAGCTGGGCATCTCGCGCGTCTTCCAGACGCCCGAGATCTTCCCGGACCTTACGGTCCTTCAAAATGTGATGGCACCGGCATTTGCGCGACGGGACGGCGCCTTCAAGATCAACATGCTTCGCTCTGTTGATTCCGAAACGGAGATCCGTGACGAAGCGCTGAGCCTGCTTGAGGATATCGGCATGACCGGCCGCCTCGAGGACAATGCCGCCTCGCTCTCGCGTGGTGACAAACGGCGCCTTGAACTTGCCATGTGCCTCATCCAGCGGCCGCGCTTGCTACTGCTTGACGAGCCTACCGCTGGCATGAGCCGCCACGACACCAACACGACCATTGATCTTCTCAAAAAGATCAAGTCGCGGGGCATGACAAAGGTCATCATCGAACACGACATGCATGTTGTGTTCTCCCTGGCGGACAAGATTTCGGTGCTGGCTCAGGGGCGCATCATCGCGTCGGGCCTGCCACAGGAAATCAAGGAGGATCCGCGCGTGCAGGAAGCCTATCTCGGCGGGAGCGTGGAATGAACGTCATGACCGAACAATCAGTGCAGGCTACGGCCACCCCAATCCAGGCCAACGCACAGGATCAGTTCTTCGCTGTGCGCGATCTCCACGCCTATTACGGCGAAAGCTATATCGTCCAGGGTGTGAATTTGGACCTGCGGAAGGGCGAGATTCTCGCCCTTCTGGGACGAAACGGTGCGGGCAAGACCTCGACGCTCAGGGCGATTGCGCGCCTCGACAATCCCGAGCTTCGCGCTGGCGAAGTGTGGCTCGAAGGCAAGCCGCTGCACAACCAGAAAGCCTGGCAGGCCTCGCGTGCTGGCATCCAGCTCGTTCCTGAAGACCGGCGCATCATTCAGGGAATGAGCGTTGAGGAAAACCTGATCCTCGCGCAGGTAGCACCGGGTCACGGCATGACCATCGAGGAACTTTACGACCATTTCCCTCGTCTTGCCGAGCGCCGGAAGCAGGAAGCGGTCACGCTGTCGGGCGGCGAGCAGCAGATGCTCGCGGTGGCGCGCGCTCTGGCACGGGAGGTGAAGCTTCTCCTGCTTGATGAGCCCTATGAAGGTCTGGCGCCGGTTATCGTTCAGGAGATCGAACGTATCGTCCAGAGCATCAAGGCGCGTGGTATCACGACGATCATCGTCGAGCAGAACGCAGTGGCGGCGCTGCGCCTTTCCGACCGCGCCGTCATCATGGATACCGGTCAGATCGTCTTTACCGGCACTGCCAGGCAGCTGCTCGACGACGCCCAGTTGCGCAACGAATATCTGGCAATCTGATCCTGGTTGGGCGGGGGCCTGGCAATGAGCCAGGCCAGAAGGCGCATCGTTGCGTTGTCCAGCGACGCAACGATGCGCCAACATCGCAATTTGTTTGAAAAGTTGGAGCGAATAAATGTCGGGTCCGGTGGTTCACCCTGTCCAGTCTGCGTGGAAGACGGACGCGCTGATCGACAATGAGACGTATCTTGAGTGGTATGCGGCAAGCCTTGCCGATCCGGACGGGTTC